>CAVYVC010000010.1:0-253446 GCA_963771845.1 uncultured Alphaproteobacteria bacterium
AAGGATGTTGAGGAGGCTCCTGGTGACATTCACCTTTACTACGACATGCTTCATTGCGCGCCTACCAGGGTTATCGACAGCGGTCACGGCCGACACATCTTCTGGCGCCTGAAGGAACCGCTGGAGTCGGGCGATCGATGGTTCGACCGCGCGTGTGATCTTTACAAACAACTCGCGGAGCAACTTTCGGGCGACCCCGCGCCAGCACATCCCGCCGCGTTGATGCGCCGTCCCGGCACGTGCAACAGCAAAGACGGCAGCTTGCGGCAATGTCGGGTGCTGCTCGACACGGACAATGTCATCAGCTTGAGGAGGCAAGCACATGGGTGAAATCAGCAACGACATGACATGGAAAGGGTGCGCACACCTGGCATCCTATGACATCACGGAAATTGAGGACATGATCGCCGGCTGGGGGCCGACGCCGCTCTTCACCCGCAAGAAAAAGCCGGACGCGCCGGCGCCGGAAAAAGAAACAGACGCTTCCGAGTTCGTCTCACAGAGCGCACACGTCGACGTCGCAGCCGAGCTGGCCGGTATTCACTACGGCGCAATCCACGAGACGTGGAAGCGGTGCATGGCGTCGCTGCTGGCACACAACGAGCCGGTCGAGGCGGCAATCGAGACCATCTTCGACGCTACGAATGCGGCGCCGGAGTGCCAAGCCGATCCGGCAAAGGCCAGGTGGATGCACGGGCTGTGCGAGATGGCGGTCTGGTTCCTCCAGCAGAACCCGCTGCATGTCCTGCAACTGCCTCCCGAAGCGCAGGCGGCATGGCACCAGAAGGTAACCGTCGAGGGCAAGCGGCCGCTGCTGGTTTACGACAAGCGGACCGGGTTACAGCTGCGCGGGCTGCGGGAGCGGCCGGAGAGCCCGCCTGCCGGCGACGTTCCGCCGACGGCACCTGCCCAGGACGCGAAGGCGCCCGCGGCCGAACCGCCAGCCACACCGCCAAAGAGGTACAAATTCCCGCTGCTGTGGTTCGACGACATGAGGCCCGGCGTCGAGCCGAACTACCTCGTGGACGAGCTCATCCCCGTTGCCGGGCTGGTGGTGGTCTATGGCGCGCCCAAAAGCGGCAAGTCGTTCTGGACCCTGGACCTGATGATGCATGTTGCGCTGGGGTGGGAATACCGGGACAGGTACGTGCAGCAAGGAACGGTGGTCTATTGCGCGTTCGAAGGCGCACACGGCTATCAAAACGAATTGAGGCCTTCCGCCGGCACCACTGCCTGACTGATGAGAAGCCGCCGCTCTGCGTCGTCCCCGGGCGGGCTGATCTGGTCAAGGACCACGCTACGCTCATTGCGAACATCAAAGAGCAGGTTGGCGGCCGCGACGGCGTAGGCCCTGTCCGCGCCGTCGTGCTTGATACGCTCAATAAGAGCCTGATCGGGTCCGAAAGCAAGGACGTGGATATGGCCAATTACATTGCCGCAGCGGAAGCAATTCAGAAAGCTTTCAGCTGCGTCGTCATCATCGTCCACCATCACGGCATCGACGAGAGCAGGCCACGCGGCCACACCTCGTTACGAGGGGCCCTCGATGCCCAGCTCAAGGTTACTCGCGGGGAAAGCGAGGCAAAAAGGAACCATCGTCGTCGAGCTTGAGGACATGCGAGACGGCCCGGAGGGTGCGCAGATAACAAGCCGGCTGGTTGTGGTCGACGTGGGAACAGACCGATCCGGCAAACCGCTCACCTCAGCCGCCATAGAGCCGGTGGCCCCAGGCACGTTCAAGCGCAGGGTCAAGATGACGAAGAACCAGGCCACCATGTTCAGCCTGCTAGAGGAGGCCGGCCCCGACGGCCTTTCCGCCGATGAATGGAACGAGCGCGCCCGGTCAGCTGGCCTGGGTATCCGGCGGCGCGCCGATCTCCGCGACTTCCGCAACGTCTTGCTCAGGCACAAGCTGGTGCTTGAGCGCGGCGACAGGTGGTTCATTGCAACCAAACCACAACCTGATGCCAATTGGGCGTGACTTGGCAATTCCCGGCGTCGTGTGGACACCATGCCGCTTCGGCGGCGAGCGGCCCTGGTTTGTGTGTTCGGTCGCCTCAAACGGGGTGTACTGCGGTCGCCGCGTCATCAAGCTGTATGGCGCCGGTCGGCTGTTTGCCTGCCGTCACTGCCATCGGCTTGCCTATGCGAGCCAACAGGAATCGGCACATCAGCGTGGGCTCGGGAAATCACAAAAGATCCGAATGCGGCTGGGCGGAAGCCCGAACATGCTTGAGGAGTTTCCGGAGAAGCCGAAAGGCATGCATTGGCGGACCTATCAGCGATGGTGCCGCGTCCATGATGCCGCCGAAGAGCGGTCAACCATTGGCCTGATGGGCTTCGTGGAACGGTTGGGCCGCCAATCATCCCGCCGCGCCTGAAAATTGAACCGAGGAACTGACAATGACAAAAACGCCACAGGCATTGCCTGCCGAGACCGGCGGCACCGAGTTCACGCGCTTCAATGCGCTGCGTCATGGGGTGCTGTCGCGCTACACGGTCCTGCCATGGGAGAGTGCCGACGAATACCAGGCGGTTGTCGAGGCGCTGGTTGCCGAGCATGATCCGCAGGGGCCGACCGAGGAGCACCTCATCGAGGAGATCGCCGGTATCCTTTGGCGCAAGCGTCGGCTTCGCTTGGCTGAGGCCGCTGCCCACCGGCGCGGGCTGGAGGGAACGCTGGCATCCTACCGCGAGACGGTAAAGGTGGCGCTGGTACACCTCGACACCACTGGCCAGTCCGAGCGTGTTGTCGATGCCATCTGCGCCACGGTGGCGGACACCGACGAGGACATCACCGAAATGGAGACAGACGAGGCCATGACCCGCCGTGCGCTCAACTTGCTCGGGTCCAAGCGCAACGATGCCTATGAAGCTGCGCTAGAGGCATTGCGCGAGGATACGCAATCTTGGTGGGCGGACACGCTGGCCGGCGATCCAGACGAACTCGGAGAAGGCGAAGAGCCAGCCACCGCCGATGTCGAGGGCCTGCGCCACTTCCTCGAAGGTGAGGTGCTGCCATGGTTCGAAAACCGCAAGAAGGAATTGGCCAACCGGCCGTTGATCCGCGAGCAGGCATTCGGCGAAGCGCTCGACCCGGACAAGCTGGAGCGGCTCGGCCGCTACGAGGTCCATCTCGACCGCAAGCTCGAACGAATGCTCACCATGCTGCTGCGGCTCAAGGACCTGCGACGTACCAATGTCGAGGGCTGATCCGTTTGGCAAAAGCCAAGCCAGGTGCGCGGATTCATCCGACCAAACCATTGTCGATGCAACGCCGAACCAATCCGCCAATTCCGGCGATAACGCCATTGCGCCATCCGAAGACCATCCCGCGGCGAAAGCGCCAAAAACGGCCGCAGACGCGAAAAACGCCTCCGTGATTTACGCGGTCCAGCAGGCCACAAGCGAAAGGTCCGTCCCTAAGTCCAGCAGCACTTGCGCGCGTCCAGCCGGGTGTGGCGCGGCAGAAAACGGAAATAGCTTCGCGTAACTTTGTTACGGAAGTCGGCGGCAGTGTGTCGGCTCGCAATGTCGTGGCGCCAGGTCCCGGTCACAACCGCGCCGACCGCTCGCTCTCGATCCAGAAGCCTAAAAGCCTCTACCCCTGCTGAGCAGGCATGATGTGCCGGGCGCCACCGTCCCAGGGTGTACGAATAAACCCTCCCGAAATTGGCTGTTCGAACATCAATAAAACTGCGGGTTTTCAATATCTGCTTTTCTGTGTCGAATAAGGGCTGTTTTTGGATACGGTTGTGGTACACTCTCCGGTAGTGAAACCGGCGAGGCTTTCAGATGAAACGCGCTGTTCTCTACCTCCGTGTCTCGACCTTGGACCAGACCACGGCCAACCAGGAGCGCGAGCTCCGCGAGATCGCCGGCCGCATGGGCTGCAATATCGTCCATGTCTACAAGGATCATGGCATCAGCGGTGCCAAGGGTCGCGACAAGCGCCCGGCATTCGATCGGCTATGCCGGGACTCCGCCAAGCGACAATTCGACATGGTAATGGCGTGGTCGGTCGATCGGCTCGGCCGCAGCCTGCAAGACCTGGTTGGCTTCCTGTCCGAGCTGCACGCGCTCAAAATCGACCTATTCCTGCATCAGCAGGGGCTCGACACTACGACCCCGGCTGGCAAGGCCATGTTCCAGATGATGGGCGTATTTGCCGAGTTCGAGCGCGCGATGATTCAGGAACGAGTTCGTGCTGGCCTGGCGAGGGCCAGGAGTGAGGGCAAGCGGCTCGGCAGGCCAACGATACCAGCGGAGACGGAAAAGGCTATCCGTGCGGCTCTGGACAAGCCTGGACGCACCGAAGGCGTGCGCAAGATAGCAGAGCGATTTGGGGTTAATCCCGGTACGGTGCAGCGGATCAGCCGCCCTTTCGAGGACGCAAGAAGCGTAGTCGTCGCATAACGGCCAAGAGGCTCGGCCACCGGCAGCACAGGTAGAACTCGTCTATCGGTTATGTCTGTTAAGCGAGGTGAAGCAGACGGCCATGTTGCAGTGCGGTAATGCGTGCTTTTGACCCCAAGCCGACCTGAGGTGGGTCGCAATCCCGCAGCGCAGCGATGCGTGGCAGCGTGTGCAATTCGGTCAACTGAAACGGCGTGAGTTCATATCGCTACTTGGCGCGACAGCAGCATACAACCTCGCGGTGCTATGAGGGCCAGCCCTTGACGATTAGCCTCGCAAGACGGCGATAGCCAAAAGCGCCCAACGCAAGGAACAATGCGGCAATCGTGACCGCGAAGGCACGGTCGCGGCGACGCCGCACATTCTGATCGTGTTGCACACCATCGATCTCGTTGCGGAGCTGCACATTCTGTGCAAGCACACCATCGATCTCGTTGCGGAGCTGCACATTCTGTGCAAGCACACCATCGATCTCGTTGCGGAGTTGCACATTCTGTGCAAGCACACCATCGATCTGGTTGCCGAGGGCAGCCCAACGACGATCTACACCATTTATCGTGCAGCCATCCTCCGGATTATATGGCCGATCGCCGCCGGGAAGGACGACAGTCTTCTCGATTGAGGCCGCGGTGCACTGATATGACGCGCCGGAAAACCCCGCCCCGCCTTCCATTGATTCGGGACGAAAGGCCACTACGGAATTGTTGATTGAGGCAATTAGCGCCACGTCAAACCGCAGCCCGTCTGCGATTTTGACGACGCCGCCTATCTCTATCTGCGATAGGTCCGTCGCATAAGCAAACCGGTTAGCATTCCCCGCGATGCTTGGGTTTGCAACATTAATTTTGCTTGTTTCGGAAGCACTTACCGCGCTCCGGCCAAAACCGGCAAATTCGATGTCGACCAAATCCCCGATCGCAAACTGTCGCGCGTGGAACCCGCTATTGCCGCGATGTGCCGCCAAGGTCATGCAGCTAAGAATGAGCGTGGCATGGTCTTCGACCGTAAATAGCGCATTATTTCCGTCGAGAGAGGTATCATCGATAGTGACAGCATGCCGGTCGGCGCATACGCCATCTTGACGATTGCCAACGATCGATACGTGCGCGAAATGGACCACATCGAGGTGCTGCGAATAGAGGCCAGCGCCAAGGTAAATTACGCAGTGCTGGGCCACAGGACAGAGCCCAAGTGCCCATTGAAACGTGGCGCACGGTACGTGCTCCGACCGACAGCTATTGCTGTCGGAGCCTTGTGGCGCGGGCGCGACGAACAATTCGTCGGCCTTAATAGCCCCCTCATGCAGCACGTTGCTAAGTGAAATGGTCAGGATAATGAGTGCGACGCCACGCATGCTCGGCTCCTCACCTCGGTACGGCATCCTAAAGGGCATTCTGTGCCTTGACGTGGCCCTGCTCAGCAAGCGGTCGGAAGCGGCGCAACGCGGTCGCGTAGTCGCGGCGAGCCTATGCGCCGGTGGCGTTCCTCAAAGTGCTGCTCGGGATGCGTACTGCTCGTGCCTGGCTGCGAAGACGGCGTTTGCCCCTTACAACTTACAATTCAATTTGAGGCACACTACCGCACAGCAGGCAAGCCCTACAATCGGGCGCTGGCACTCGGGGTAGGGGCGGCGTGCTCGATCCGCCGCGCACCCCTTTCCACGATTCGAATATTTACGCCGTGCTTTCCGCATAATCTCCTGCGCAACATTGCACGACTTGTTGCACGAGACACCGCGAATTGGAACGGAAGGTCAAGGCGGTTCTTGGCTTGACCCTGGCGGCAGGCGCCCGATACAAGCGGCCATTTCGGCGAGCAGCGAAGCTCAGGTGACGCGCCAGGATTGGAGGATCTTCAGGGTGGCTTTCGCGGCCAAACTCGGCGCAGCATTAAACGACGTCTCTCGCTCGGTCTCATTCGGTGCTGTGCTGGCCATACTCTCGTTCGTGATCTACACCAGCACCCTGTTCGTGCTGCCACAAGTGCGCAATTCTCTGTACTGCTGCGAACAGAACAGCGTGGCGGCTGCCATATCCAACGTGAAGTATGGCGCCCGGCTCGGCAGCCTCTATTCGGGCGTGTACGACTACCTTATTCAACAATTCGATAAGCCGCTTGAGGAGGCGCTACGCGATGCTCAATCCCCCGAGGTAGGATTGCCTGCCGCTCCCCCTGGGGAGCTGTTCAAGACCACGCGGGACGGCAACGGCATCGGCTACCCGCTGGTAGCCACAGTGGCTTTTGGTTTGTTCGGATTGCACAGCTGGGGACTGATTCTCATGATGCTGGCCCTGATGGCGCTCTCGGCGGCGGCTTTCCTGCGGCGTTTTCCCGGCCCTGCCTATCGCGCTGTCGTGACGCTTTACTTCACCACGTTGACGTTCATGCTGTTCACGCCATTGGTATGGGATCCAAATTATCTGGTGCAGATTCCGGTCGGCGGTATTCGCTATTTCTCTCTGGTCGGAATATTGGCGATCTTCCATATTCTCCTGGAGCTCATGCATGAGCATCCAGTGGACGCCGGGGCCGGAAAACGAAAAAGCGGATTGCTCGCCATTCAGACCGGGATTCTGATCCTGGCTATCCTGGTGCGCGGCAGCGCGCTTCCGATGATCGGCGCGATCTCGCTTGTAGCATTGGCGGTGTTCTTGAGATGTCGGCGCGAGCCCGTTCAGCGGCGAGTGTTGCTAAAGAACTGCAAAACCGTGGGCGTTGTGAGCGCCGGGTTTCTGGCACTTGTCGCAGTCCTCGTGCCTCCAAACTATTTGACCGAAGGACGTTTCGGGACGGTGATCTGGCAACGCGTGACTGAGAGCATTGGTGTGAACCCAGCATGGCCTTTTCCCGGTACAAATGAGATGTTCGATTGCAAGAAGTCCGCGTCCGTCGGCCTCGAAGGAGGCGCATCGGACAATAATGGTGCCTGCATATGGTTGGACTATGTCGCCAAACATAATATTCCGATCGAGACTATCAGCGACAAGACATTTGGCGTTCTTTACGAAACAGCGATGCGGGAAGCCTTTTTCAAGATCGCAGCTCGTTTTCCGGGAGAAGTGCTCAGGGCATTTGTCTATTACAAGCCTCAAATGATCGTCGAAGCGATCCAGCGAAGTCTAGTGATCAATCTCACCGGTGATCAAACAAAGGCAGTACATCCAAAGGGTCCAGCTGTTTTGCCGTACCCGCCAACGGCGCTGGTATTGCTGCTGGGTTCTCTCGGAGCCGCACTCGTCTTTTTCTTCAGCATCGACGTGGAACCGACGCGCGACCTGTGGCAGGTAGCGGGTGTGGCGCTGTTATCGCTACTCTTCACAATACCGTCGTATTTCGCGGCTTGGGCTATGGTGCACACGTCCGCCGACCTGTTGTTTTACTCCTTGTTCCTTGTCGGGCTGGGCGTGGGCGCGACCGTGATGTTTGGGCGCTCTGCGATGCGGCGGCTAACTTCGGCGCGCGCTCCGGCGTGAGCCCCCCTGATCGTTTACGGATTTAGAGCATGGTACGCGCACGCGACCGCATGATGTCGCCTGTCGGCAAGGGCTAACCGTTGCTTCGATCCTTCCACAACCTGCAAGGCACGGCGCGCGGCTACCGCATCACCCAACTCCTGGGGGGGGCCGACTATCAGGCGCTACCACGCATTCGTTCGCGCGCACGTTCCGGGATACCCCCGAAGCCACCAAAACGCATGGGCGACCGACCCGGATGCGGCTCGACCTTTACGATCCGGCTGCCGAGGATTGTGGAGGTTGGGAAGGCCACCCAATAGGCACGCTGTTTGCTGCAGTGCCCTTGGTCCGCTGATGGCAGATTTTGTTGCAAAAGTCTTTTTGCACTCGTGATCAAAAATTCTCTGGGCTGTAGGCGCGATTTTCGTGTAAAGATGTGGGGGACCTCATCACCTGACGATAAACTCACGGGCTACCTCGGTAACGTGATTGAGGCCACACAGATCGGCGGTCGTCGGTCGGATTGTCCTATGGCGTGAAAATTATCACCGGGCAATTTTGGACTTTTGCAACAATATCGGCACATTGCAGCCCCGAGCCTATGCGACGGTTTGTCCGCAGCTGGCGAAAGCTGACATGCGAGCGTTCGGGAGGCATTCGGGTTTTGACCCAAAGCTGCCAATCGGCACCCAAATTTGCTGTGATGCACAAGATGCTGCCCATCTGACGGTGTGGTAGGCTACGATCTTCGCTGGGGACGACCCATGAGGCGACGGGATTTTGTCACTCTGCTCGGCGGCGCGGCGACGTGTCGCTGCTCAAAGTGAGCAAACTCGCCTTGCGTGGTCAACGCCCGGCAAGGCTCAACAGACATGGCCGAACGCGGTCTAGAGCTTTTCCCGAAAAGGCTGAATCGGGGATTCCCATGCCGGCGCGAATATGATTTAAGCTCCCTACTGGGAGGAGGCCAGTATGGATGGCGAAGCCGTATTCGGAGGATTTGCGTAGACGCGTGGTCGAAGCGATCGGTGGCGGGGCTACCATACCTGACGCTGCCGAGCAATGCGGCGTGAGCATCAGTTCTGTCGTACGCTTCCTCAGGCTTCACCGCGACACGGGTAGCGTCAGTGCGGCGAAGTTTGGCGGCTACAAGGAGTTTGCGCTGGCAGCGCATGAGGAGTTGGTCAGGAGTTTGATAGGAGAACAGCCGGACATCACGCTGGCGGAACTCGAGACCCGACTGGCGAAGAAAAAGGTGTTGGTCGGCAAGTCGTCAATCTCCCGATTCTTACATCATTTGAAATTACCCTTTAAAAAAAAGTCTGCGGGCCGCCGAGCAGGATCGGCCAGACGTCGCCGCCGCGCGTAAGGCATTGCGACGGCGACAGGCGCTACTCAATCCGAGACACCTGGTATTCATCGATGAAACCGCCGTTTCGACGACGATCACGCGCCTCTATGGCCGGGCGCCACAGGGTGAGCGGCTCGTACAAAAGGTGCTGCACGGGAACTGGAAAACTCTTACATTCATCGCAGCGTTGCGACACAACCGCGTTACCGCGCCCTTTGTGTGCGAAGGCGCAATGAATGGCGAGATATTCAAGGCCTATGTCGAGCAATTCCTCGCTCCGACTTTGAAGAGAGGCGACATTGTGTTCATGGACAATGTGAGCGTTCACAAGGTCGATGGCGTCGAAGAGGCCATCGAAGCTCGGGGTGCAATTCCATTTTATCTGCCGGCGTACAGTCCTGACTTCAATCCAATCGAGCAACTATTTTCCAAACTCAAAGCCATGCTGCGGAAGATCGCTGCGTATTCTCTCAAAAACTCCGCTTTCACAATTGACAGCCTGTGCAAGGCCATCGCCTCTTGCCTGCGCGAGATCTCTCGGTCTGAGTGCGCTGCATTCCTCGCCAACTCAGGCTATGGTCAGCCTAATCGGGAAACGCTCTAGCGTTAACAGAAGCTCATTTGCACAGTCGCTTGACCGCCTCTTCGATATTAAGTCGTTCTTTCAGCTGCTTGGAAAACTTTAGCGCCGTATCAACAGCAACATCGCTCAATCCGTGCAGTTCATAGATGATCATCATTTTTATGATTTGATCGATGGTTGGCTGAGGCGGCATGCCCGAATAGAAGGACGTGCCTTCACGTTCCGCAACCAGATCTCGGCCGAACAGTACGTTGAAAGTCGCTGGAGTACCGACGCCGGCCATCGATCCCAAGGATGGCCACGCGTTGCGTGCGGCTTCATAAATGGGGCGGACGGCGCGATCGAAATTGAGGTCCAAAAGCCTCATTCCGCCTTCGAGAGCCAGATCATGAATGACATTGAAATGACTCCTCGGATATGTGGGGCTAGTCATGAAATTTGTTTCGACCTCCATGCCTAAAACGCCTCCACTTGCAAGGATTTGCTTTGCGCCTAAAAGGACGTCTCCTTCCTGACCTTCGACATCGACCTTTATAAAATCCGGATGCGGAATGATCCCTTCCGTCATTAGGGAATCGAGGCTTCGCATTTGGACTACTCTGCGCTGAAGTCCAGCGGCGGAGCCCAACCGGCTTTGTGTCGGCCGAAGGGGATCAACAAAAAACTTCTTGATTCCATCCTCGCTTCCGATCGCCAACCAGTGATACGTTCTGTCCCATTTCGGATCCCAGGTTACTTGATGGAGCTCTTCGATGGCCTCCTTCACTGCGTCAAAACCGTGAACCACGAGATACTCGCGCAGCAAGTGCCAGCGGGCATTCTCACCTCCAAGCACACCTACGTCGATGACCACGAGCGGTTCGTGAAGAAAGCCAAATTTGACGACCCAGTTTGTAAACTCGGGATCTGTATTGAAGTACAAATCCACTTCGGGAGGACGCCTCGACAGAAGTGCTCTGTTTCTTGGGGCGTGGACTCGAGAGCCCGGCAGGACAGCATTCGGTCGCGATACGCTGACCTCGACCGCAAGGCTGCTGCAGTATTCCGTTAGATAGAGAGGATTCCGAGAACCAAACGGTTGCGCCAGCCGAGCTGCTATCGTCAATGACGCGCCGCTCACAAAACTGAGCCATTTGAGCGGATATTCGAGACGATTCCTGCCCACCGGCGTTGCCGCGAAATTCAAAAACTTGCCGGCAAAAACCGATGTTCGGGAAAGAGTATATTCAAAATTAAAATCAAGGCCTCGTAGAGTGATGATTTTCATCACTTCAGTGATCGCGAAGCGCAGCTTCATAGCGAGCCGATCCTGCCACAGTAGGAGAAGTCTCCCATCGCCCGCGCGCAATATTGGAATGACGGCGTCAACAATGTTGAGCATGTCGAAGCTTGCTCTATCCACTTCTAACAGACAGAGATCAACTTGGGGTCCGGTTTGGGGCCAGGAGCTGAGTGCGTCCACCGCGATACCGGGACTCAAGTGCGTTTGCACCCCCGGCAATAGCTCCAATGCCCGCAGAAGATAGCTGCCCGGCTCGCAAACGACCAAAATCGATGAATTGCTATCGGCAAGTCCACGGATTAGGTTTTGTAAACCACCACCGGCATTCTTGTAGGGATGAGCAATTTCGGCGATTAGGGTTCCGAAGGGCCGCTTCACTTCGAACGGCTGCTCGGAACTGTTCTCCAAGGCCGCCAGCTCGCCCTTGCGCCTTCGTATCAGCTCACGTTGAGTACGACGCTCCAATCGGCTGCGGAAATGTCGTTTGTGATACCGCCATTGGCGATGATTTCGATGATTAATGAGCTTTGCCGGCAGGTTTCTCAATACCGTTTTGACAACTCTTTTCAGGCTTTCTTGACCAGATTGCAGGTTCTTCGGCACGTCACTGGAATGCAGCAAAAGCTGAAATTGAGCGTTGTCGACCTGGTACTGAGTGACATAGCCCGTTGTTCGTTTGGCCATATCTTTCGGCGCAGTCCGCCCAAGGCGAATGGATTCGACAGACCTGAGCTCTGGCCGCAACTCCATTATAAGAAATTCGTCTGAATCCGAAATCGCGCTAAGCCGCTTCGATGGGCAGAATTCATAGACCATTCCCCAATCCCAGAACGTATTGATAGCCTTGACATGCCGTTCCGGCCGCATGGCGATGAGAGAAATCGGGAGCTGATGACCAATGAGTGTGTTGCGATCCACCCTCCAATAGAATTGATCGGTGTGCTCGAATTCCATCAGGCTCTGGTTCATCGTCTTCGCGCGGATCGTATTGTGGTGATTGTCAATGATCATCCTCGCGAGCTCACGCGATGGAATTGACAAGGCACAATCCACTATTCTTTCATCCAGAATTGGGAGAACTCGTTCCGCGACGGTGCAATAGCTGGGTGAAAGGATCGCGCGCTCTCCCTTGCGGATACGTTTAATGAGGCGCTCGTAGCAGCCATCGGACAAAACAAAGTCAGCGTTGAGAAAGAGCAGGTAGGTCTCAGTCATGGCGGGCCCGAGATCCTCGAATCCACGAAACAGGCTATGGGTGATGGTCATCCCATACTGCCATGGCTCAGATATGAGATCGTCCAAAGGTATCAGCTTCAGCGGACAGACCTGCTGCAGTGCGCATGCTACTGGATTAGCTCGGACTTCATCGAACAGAGCATCCTCGGTCACGACAACAACCTCGCACTCGAATTCTTTCGCAAGTACGGGCAGGTTTCCCGGCGCCAGGACAGAGGCAAGAGTGTAGTTCAGCAGATCATCAACGTGCTGACGGCCCCATGCGTAAGTAACGAGGCGGACCTTTGGCTGCCCGCCGCGACTCGGGAGAGGGGCATGATCCGCCATAGTATCTAGAGACTGCAAGCCGGTGACCTGCAGACGCCTCTGCCCAATGTTGGGCGAGCAAGCTTTAAAAAAATTCATAACGTGAGTTGGTTCACTTTGTCGGGTCCCTGGCCAAACAAGCCGCAGAACGTAGAATTTGTCAACACAATGGCCCCCGTAAGCGCTTTGTTCAGTGGGCGTGGCTTGGCATCTGGGAAAATCTTTTCGGGGAGCTTGCCGGGAACAGACGATCCACCGACATGCAGATGATCGTCATTGCACGCAGGAAAGAAAATCAAACGAGTTGGGCTGCCCTAATATACGGTAGTAGAAGAGTGAGTTGATGAGAAGAGAAGGCACCGTCCGGTCCATCCAACTCGTACAAGCCAACGACAATGGGGTGTCATGTTTGCTCGCTGTTCACCGCTGTCCAACACCGTCCATCATAGCGCCCATCCCCCGGGTCCATCGCGCCGCACGGACACGTCTCGATCAGTCCCCGCACATGAAGAAAGCAATCTATGCCGTGCTTCACCGAGACCGGGTAGGGACGGCGGCTAATCTGGTGGCGTTTCTGGCGTGAGCGTGCAGACGAATGAAGATCGTCGGCATGGATATAGGCTCTACCACCGTCAAGACGGTCATCATCGAGAATGATCGGGTTCTGTGGCAAGGCTATCAACGCCACGGTACTCGGCAGGCAGAAAAGGTTCTCGAGTTTCTCGGTCGCATGGAAACGGACCGCGGGCTTAAACCGGGCAGCGACAACATTTTCTTCACCGGGTCCGGAAGCGGTTTTATCTCGCCCCTCGTCGGCGGCAAGTTCATCCAGGAGGTGGTAGCCGTAGCGGCGGCGGTGGAGAGATTTCACCCCGAGGTCAACTTCGTGTCCGAAATCGGTGGCGAGGATATGAAGACGATTTTCTTTTCGCCCGGCGGATTTGGAAAGAGCAAGCAAGTCTACATGCAGTCGGCCTGCAGCGGCAGCACTGGCACCTTCATCGAAAAGACCGCGCGCAAGCTGCGGATCTCGCCGGAAAGCCTGGCGCAGATCAGCTATTGCGGACGATCTCTGCACAAGATCAGCGCCAAATGCGGGATCTTCGCCGAAGCCGACGCCAACACGCTGCTCAAGGCACGGCGTTCCGGTCGAGGAGATTATTGCAAGCCTCTTCGAGGCCGTCGTCCAGCAAAACCTTTCCACGTTGACGAAGGGCAACACCCCGGCTCCTGAAGTACTTCTGCTTGGCGGCCCAAATCTGTTCTTCAGGGTTTGCGGCAAGCCTGCGAGCAGGCCGGCATCCCGGACAAGGCGGCCATAAACACCGTCGATTGTTTTCACCGCTGGTTCCGAACGGTCAAGCTGGGCCTCGTCGACAGCCTCAACCGGCGGACGGTAACGTCACGGGGGGCGATACTACTGTAACTACACAGATGAAGAGCAAGGGAACGGATCTGCTGCACGAGATCGTTCCCGCGGCAACAAGCATGGCGGTGCTCCTGAACCCGAAATACGGAACGGCCGACCCGCAATCGAAAGAGATCGAGGAGGCAAGCCGAGCAATCGGGCTGCGGATTCAAATTTGGCGACGCTTGACTGAGCGACTTCGAAGCGGAGCTTGAGCAGCTTGCCGTGAATACGTGGGGCGCCATCCCACAGCGGACTGTCGACGCTCATGCGCCCGATCAGGACACGCAGATCTGCTTCGATCGGCGGCCGCCAGCCTACGGATCGAGATCTCCAGCGCCGATATCTGCGAAAGCCAGCACGCTGCCAGCCACCTTTCGCTACATTCGGCGCACACATCATTGTGGATGTAGCTCAGCACGCGCTTGTCAATTCAGCGGCGGTACTGTCGTTCGACAGCACAAAAACGCGAGGCTTGCCGCCGACCTCGATCATCGCTTTGCGCTGGAAATGAAAATTGAATCCGGCGTGGAGCACCGAGCGCACGGCAAGTTTGTCCGCCACGTCCGGTCGTTGCTCTCCAGTCGCGCCGTAGCCGAGATAACGATCATCGAGAAACACTGCGATCGTTTGCGCTCGTTGCCTCCGACACGGTTCGACCGCCCAACCCTTGATTTGGATCACTTCGTCTTCGATGAAAACGCTCTCGATATTGCCTTGCATGCGATTCTGATCGATGCGATACGCATCGCCCATCGAACCGAAGATATATTCGTGCCCCTCGCGGTTGCCTATTTGATAGGCGCGATTAAAGACTGTTCCAGGGTCGCTGCCCATCTGTACCTCGCCCTTGAGGGATGCGCGCAGCAGATCTTGGAAAGCGGTTTGGTCAGATCCTGGCGTAGTCACATCATGAGGACCCGCCAGTTGGAGCAGTCGGAATCGAGACGCGAAAAGCTGCCACAAGCGTCGGCGGTCATGTTTGGCAATAATCGGATTCCCTGTACAACAGAAATACGTAAGTTCTCCGCGAAATACATTCTGGTTCAATCGACTATTCAACGCATAGGCGCTTGCCATGCTAAGATGCGTCTCGTAAACGCGCAGGTGGAACTCCTCGATTGGTCCGGCTTGTTGACGGCTTGGGCCGGGCGGCTCCCTCCACAAGTCGATGCCGTTGTCGAGTAGACAGGTTGGCGGACTCGTATCCACCAGCGCCAGGTATTCCACCGGCTCGCCCAAATTTTGCAGCTGCAGCGCCATCTCGAACACGACGAGCCCGCCAAAACTGGTGCCCACTAACCGATAGGGACCTCTCGGCTGCACTGTTTTGACCTCACCAATAAAATGCGCTGCAACCTGCGGGACCGTCGTGCACCCGACGCTTGCCCAGTCCATTTTTGGCGGTTGCAATCCGAAAACCGGCTGATCAGGTCCAAGCGAGCGCATGGTGGGCAGCAAACCCAGTGTATGGCCATGCACGCCGTGGACAGCGAACAGCGGGCGTTGCCGGCCGGCCGCGTTGATACGGACCATATTACTGACCAGCCCTCGCGCCGCTGTATCAAGGCAGGCGTAGAACAGGTTGACTGTTGGCGCCTCGCTCAAAACCGCGAGCGGCAACTTGTAATGCAGCTCATTCACGATGCGGTGGAACAGATTCAGGGCCAAGAGCGAATCGCCGCCGCAGAGAAAAAAATCGTCGTCAGGGCCAATGTCTTGACGGTTGAGCACGGCACGCCATAACGCCAGCAGCTTCTCTTGAACCTCGGTGTTTGCTTCGACCGCCGAGGCCGTCGAAACTGACGGGCGTTTGCTTTCCAACTCATTGCGGCGGCGCAGTTCTTCGCGATCGATCTTGAGGTTCGGCAGTCGCGGCAGATTGTCCACCACGACGATGGTCGCCGGGATCATGTAGCCCGGAACACGGGTGTTCAGCGCCGCGGCCAGTTTACGCGGCGTCAAATCATCGACGCCCCGTTTGGGTTCCACATAGGCCGCCAGCGACCGCGGCAGACCCGCCTCGTTTCGTTGCACCACGACGGCGGCGTCTTCCACACCGGAGCAGTCTTTCAACGCGAACTCGATCTCGCCGATTTCGATCCGATAGCCACGGAGCTTGATCTGGTGGTCTTTGCGTCCAACAAACTCGAATAGACCGTCGCGACGTCGGCGAGCCAAATCGCCGGTCTTGTATATCCGAGTTTTCGGGTCGATAGGATCAACGGCGAACTGCCGTGCCGTGGCCTCCGGATTACGCCAGAACCCAAGTGCGACATAGGGGCTCTTGATCACTAATTCACCAACCTCGCCGTCGGTCACGAGGCGGCCATTGTCATCTACGATTGTCAAAGAGCGATCGGGAATAATGCGCCCGACTGGCAAGCGCTCACCGAGCGCACGCAACGTAGGATCAATGAACCAGCGAGTTGCGTCACCCTCGGTAGCCGTCAGCTGGGTCGCTAAAAGGGTACCGGGCCTGAAAGCCTGCCGAAAGATATCGAAATCGCTCCACTCGGCGCGCTCCGCGAAGAGTTCAACCAATCGTACCCTGTCAAGAGATTGATGCGGGTGCAACGCCTCTGCAATTCGGCGCATCAGCGTTGGTGATATCCGCAACATTGTAATGCCGCGCCTCTGGATCTCGTTGACGAGCTCCGCGGGTCGAAGCGGCGGCTGCATATGAACAGAAGCGCCGTTGAGAAGCGCTGACAAGATATTCTTCGTCGCACCGATAAAGCTCGGAGACGTGACGCTTATCAGCCGGTCCTCTCCATTGACATGCAGGGAGTTGATGATCTGCATGATGATATGAAGCAGGGTACAGTGACTGTGATATGCGCCCTTAGGTATGCCGGTCGAACCAGACGTATAGATGATGCATGAAAGGTCTTCCGGTCCTGATCGTGCGCGTTTTGCTTTGGAAGTCTCGCCCAGCGAGTTTACTAGGACTGTAGGAAGATGCTGCGGGAAGAGGTCGCGAATGCGGTCGCCAAGCTCGCCGATAGAAATTACGGCCGCGGCCCCTGACTGCAGCGCAATGCGTCGATTTCGCTCCATGGCTACGCTGGCATCGAGTGGGACGTACCCGCGACCAGCAGCGAGAGCGCCCAGCACAGCTGCCGGGAAGTACGCTCCATTTGGTAGCACTATTGCAATTGGGCCAGGTCGTTGGATTGCCGAGGCAGTTGCCGCTGCGATTCGATCGACGATGCGGGCAAGCTCCGCATAGCTGAGATCGCACCTCGCGTCGCTCACGGCAAGCCGCTCCGAGTAACGGCACACGATCTCTTCGAAACGGTCGACGATGGATTTTTCTAGTGCCGCACGAGGAAACGGCTCAAACGACCGGTCCACGGAACCTCCATAATCCAGTGGCCAACATTGGGAGGCGGGGGCATCGGTTTCAGTGAGGCATTTCATACTGATCGATTTAAAGGGATTTTCGATGAAAACCAAGCTGCGGCGATTGCGTTTGAGAACTCCGATTCACTTGCTGCGCTCACCTTGCTGTGCCCCGCCTGAATCACCCTGCTGCGGATACGGCCATGGTCCTGGCCAAGCGCCAAAGCTGCCAAGCGAGAACAGAGGCGCTTAGCCCGGCACATCGAGCTGCCGTAGCTTCGTGGCCGATCTGCTCGTCCAACCCTATCGGCTTGCTGCAACCGCAGCCTGAAGCGTCCGAGATTTCCTCAGCCGGGAAGGTACGCTAAGCGAAGCCGAGGGGGGGGGGGGGGGGGGCCATGGTCCTGGTCAAGCGCCAAAGCTGCCAAGGGAGAACGGAGGCGCTTAGCCCGGCACGTCGAGCTGCCGTAGCTTCGTGGCCGATCTGCTCGTCCAACCCCTATCGGCTTGCTGCAACCGCAGCCTGAAGCGTCCGAGATTTCCTCAGGCCGGGAAGGTACGCTAAGCGCTGCGGCGGTGTTGTTGGCCGATGCAGCAGCATTGGCATTGTTGCGACGTTGTTCTTCGCTGCTTCCATTTCATCATGTTGGCGTTGCGTCCATATTTTTCCATTAGCTTGCGGACGTGATAGCGGCCCTTGCGTTGGCAGCGGCCCGCGCGCGACGCGCAACACGTCGAGCTTGCCCTCAATATCGTCGAAAACGAGATATGTTCGGGCCATGCAGGCTTAAGCCTTGATGAGCTCGCTTTCGAGCTTAGAGGGGCCATGCGTTGGTACTCTCCCCGCTCTGCGCGGCTCGGGAGCGATCCCTAGTTCATCGATTTTGAAGTTCGAATCATATCAGGCGGCTCGGTCGAGTTTATAGGACCAGGTATGGACGACGGGATTGCGATTGAATTCATCCATGGCAGCCATGATGCGATCCTTGAGTTCCTGTTTGGATGCGACGCGGATGTGGCGGAGCACCGAGCGCGTGAGCTTGGAGAAGAAGCCCTCGATGAGATTGAGCCAGGAGCCGTGCGTGGGCGTGAAGGTGAATTCGAAGCGGCCGATAGGCTGATCGGCGAGCCAAGTCTTGGTCTCCTTGGAGATGTGTGCGGAATGATTGTCGAGGATCAGCTTGATTGCTGTATGGGCCGGATAAGTGGCGTCGAGAAGCTTGAGAAATTCGATGAATTCGCGACTGCGGTGGCGATCCCTGACGAGGGCGTGAACCTGGCCGCTCAGCAGATCAATCCCGGCCAGCAAACTGACGGTGCCGTTGCGCTTGTATTCATGATCGCGCGCGAAGGTCGCGTGCCTGCCGGGCTCAGGCGGCAGGTCCGGAGCCGTGGTTGCGATCGCCTGGATACCGGGCTTCTCGTCATAGGAGACGATCGCCACTGCCTCGCTCGGCTTTTGTTTTGCGGCGGCAGCCTTCTCCTTGATCAGCTTGACCTCTCGATAGACGCACAGAACCTCCGCCATCTTCTGCTTGAACTGCGGATCGCGGCGCTCCAGGTAATAGCGGACCTTGTGCGGCTTTATCTCCTGCTCATTGAGGATGTTGCACAAAGTGCCTTGAGCGAGGTGGGCAAGGCAGATGTGCCCCGCAACCGGCGCATGTTCGCGCACATGACGGGCGAGAAGACGCGTCGTCCACAACTCGTGCGGATAGCCGAGTTCCTTGGCCTTGCGACAGGCAAGGTTCACAACCCAGGCCTTGGCCTCGGCCGTGATCGTCGGCTGCTTGCCGGGTCGTGGCAGATCGTCGAGTGCTGCCCTCGGACCGTGGGCCAATGCCCGTTCGACGCAGCGTTGGACGGTCTGATGGTGCACACCCATAGTCCGCCCCACCGCAAAAAACGACGAGTTCTCTTGGTACCTCAGCAGCATCCGCGCCCGCTCGACCCGGCTCGCCGGTTCCGTCCGCGAGCGCGAAATTGTCGTCAATGCAGCTATCTCCTCATCGTTCAGCGCCAATTCGATTGCCTGTCGCCATCCCGCCATGACCTCAATCCTCGTTTCCGAATCAGAGAAGCGAGGCTACAGGCCATCTCAGCAAAACTGAATCCTGCCCTTATGATTGGTTTCATGAATCGATGAACTCAGTCTTCCCAGGCCGATCCGGTTGGACTACTCTTACATTCAGAAGAATTCGCGGATTGCCGCCGATGGGTTCCATTCGAGCATCAATGGGCGGCGCTACACCATTGTGACGGAGACAAGCTGGTTATGGCGCAAATAACTCTTCATGTGAACTGCAACACGCATGCAATTGATGCTGATCCCGACATGCCGCTGCTCTATGCTTTGCGTAACAACATCGGGCTCAACAATCCACATTTCGGGTGCGGCTTGGCGCAATGCGGCGCCTGCACGGTCCACATTGATGGAGAGCCGGTGCGATCGTGCATCACACCAGTTTCTGCCGTGGGTAACGGCAAGGTGGTGACGCTTGCCGGCCTTGGCACGCCGGAGAAGCCACATCCCATACAGCAGGCCTGTGTCGAGGAGCAGGTGCCGCAATGTGGCTACCGCATCAACGGCTGGATCATGACAGCCGCGGCATTCCTCAATCAGAAGAAAAGACCCACGGAGGCTGAGATCAAAGACGCGCTTTCGGGCCTCAAATGCCGCTGCGGAACTCACATGGGGATCCTGCGCGCGGTCAAGCGCGCCGCCGAGATGATGGGCTAAGGGAGATCGCCATGAGCAAGGTGGAAAACGTCGCGCATTTCTCTCGCCGCTCGATCCTCAAGGGGGGCGGGGCGCTGGTCGTCTCGATCGGCATGCCGATCGGGCTCGATGCCGTTCTCGCCATCCAGGATGCATTTGCACAGGGAACGAAGCCGCCGCTTACCCCTGATCAGTTGTCCTCGTACATCGCACCTTCACCGGGACGGCACCCGCCACAGAGGGACGAACGCCATCTTCGATGCAACCGGCGTGCGCATTCGTCGCGTTCCGTTCTCGCCGGATCGGGTGAGGCAGTCGCTCTCGTAGAGCCCGAGACCGTGTGACGGATACTTTTACACTCGCCGATCAGCATGAGGCATGCCGTGGCATTGTCCGCGCGACGAAACGGGTGATCTCGGCGCGCACGAAGGCGGTTCTTGCGGCTGCCAAGCGGCACGGTGTGAAGCTCGGAGGCGATCCGTGGGGCTCGATTGACGGCAAGTCGAGGCAAGCGGCGCGGTCGCTTAGACCGCAAAGGCGCCGGACAGTAAGCGACGGCCTGTCACTTCACATTCTCACAGCCAAACCAGCAGAAGAACGGCTGCTGCTGCGAGCGACGGGGGCTCGGGAAGGCGCACGATGTACGGAAGACCTTTCTAAGCTAGCACCCGCTATCGCCCCCGCCAGCGCCTTTTAGGTGGCAGTTTCAGCAATTCGGCAGGCTCAACACCAAGCACGGCTGCAAGCTTACCGATAATCTCTAAACCGGGATAGCTCGCCCCACGTTCCAAAGTGCTCATGTAGCTGCGATTCACGCCAGCTTCATAAGCCAAGTCCTCCTGGGACAGTCCTTTCGAGTGACGCAATCGGCGCAGATTAGCTGCAAAGACTTGGCGCAAATCCATACGCCGAGCCAAGCGGCTTGTTGCCTATTGGCCCACCGGTTTAAACCAACAAAATACCTTGCTTTCGGGAGGACTTTGGCGCGGCGGCAACCCTGCCGGCGCATTACGCGGAAAGGTCAGGCGTGTTTGCGATTAGGATGCTGCCGTTCGTGATCTTGCTGGTACTTGTCGTCGGCCCGATCACTCTGATCTTTGGACATAACGGCCACACGATAGAACGGTTGGTGGCGTGGTGGTGCACTTTCACCGGCGTTACTGATCCGGCCGCTGTTGCAACCGCGACTGGCACATTCGCAGCCTTCAGCCTGTTAGCTGTGGTCTACATCGTATGGCTACTGATCCTAAATGTATACGCGTCTCTCGAAGAGAAAGGCCATTGAATTACTGTCCTTGAGAGATCGGATATGAATTTATTGGAAATGGCTGCGCCCCCTAACGGTGCGGCTCCAAAAGACGACCCTATGTTGACGACCTGAGCGAGCACAATGAACAGGATTAGAGCCGATGAAAACCCCGCTTCTTTCCGTTGGAGCCGAAACCGCCGAAGATGATGAGCATGTTATCGCGTCTGGATACCAAACTTGGCTGGCGCTTGTGCTAGGCGCGGTGCCCTTCATTGTTGCCTCTTTTGCAGAGACAAAATGGGTTATCGCATCAGGGCTGGCCGCAGTTATAGTTTTGGCACATGAAACAACCGGCCGGTTACACGATCTTATCGTTCGATTGCGGCGGACAAATCTCTTGTTAAGAGAAAGCTTGCAGCGCTCGCCATGATCGCCGAGCCGCGCCGAGTTTTAGGTCAACAGGGCGGTAGTGATCATCATACTAGAAAAGTGATATGACCGCGAGCGATCGCATTGTTATTATGTTGCGCGCGATCGCCGGTGTAGCATTTGTCACATGTTCTTTCCCGTCGATAGTTGCCGCCGGCGACGGAATCGATGCTTGGCCTAACCTGCGCTGGGGTTTGACTGAGAAGGAAGTCCAGCGGACCCATCCCGAATTTCAAAAGCTTTCGCAACAATTTCGGAACCCCAATACCGGAAAGTTAGAAACAACCGTGGTTCTAGGGTTGCGTAGCTACGTTGCGCTTGGTTGTGAGTTTCAGGTCTCCCTACAGTTTTTGGGGAGTTCTCTGGAGGGAATTGTGCTCACTTTCGTTGGGAACGAGCGGGATAAGTGCCGCGATAGGGTAACGCATGCGTTGGCGTCGGAATACGGCCGCGCCAGTGCCTCCACTCCTCTAGGTTTTACTCTCCTGCAATGGCATCAACGCAATGTGAGCATTGGGTACATCGAAACATCAAATGGGGGTTTCAACATCAACTACAGAAGGTGGCCCCGGTTGTCTGAACAGATTTTCCGCATCGATAAGTGGAGCGTCTGCCGGGGTTAGGCTGCCGAGCGGAGGGGCAACGGTTTGCAGTAGGCCTGATCGGGTGTCATGCCGTCAAGACTCGAGTGTGGGCGTCGTGCATTATAAAAGTCCAGGTAACGGCCAATGGAAGCACGGGCATCGCTGACGCTATCGTAGGCCCGCAGGTACACCTCCTCGTACTTGACGCTGCGCCACAGACGCTCGACGAACACGTTATCCCGCCAGGCGCCCTTGCCGTCCATGCTGATCGCAATGCCGTTGTCGCCGAGCACTCCGGTGAAAGCCGAGCCCGTGAATTGCGAACCCTGGTCGGTATTGAAGATGTCCGGCTTGCCGTGACGGGCCAAAGCATCCTCCAGCGTCTCGACGCAGAACGCCGCCTCCATCGTGATCGATACCCGCCACGACAGCACGCGACGGCTGAACCAGTCGAGCACGACCGCCAGATAGACGAAGCCGCGTGCCATCGGGATGTAGGTGATGTCCATCGCCCACACCTGGTTCGGCCGGACGACCTCCATTCCGCGCAGCAGGTACGGATAGATCTTGTGCCCCGGCTCGGGCTTCGTCGTGCGCGGATGGCGATAGAGGGCCTCTATCCCCATCCGCCGCATCAGCGTTTTGACATGCCGACGGCCGATCTTGCACCCCTCGGCAGCCAACAAGCCGCGCAACATCCGCGCGCCGGCAAAAGGAAGCTCCAGATGCAACCGGTCGAGCCGCCGCATGATCTCCAGGTCGCTCGCCGACACCGGCCGCGGCAGGTAGTACACACTGCCACGGCTGATGTTCAGAACTCCGCCTGCTTGGTGATGGACAGCTCGTGCTCGCGGATGATCATCGCCTTGCGCTCAGCAAACCCGCTTTGCCGAGCGCTACTTCCAAAAAATCGTTCTCCAGCGTCAGCTCTCCGATCTTGGCATGGAGTGACTTCACATCGACCGTCGGTATATTGGCACCGGCGCCCGCAGACCCGAACACCCCGGCTGCCCCTTCCTGAAGCTGCGCCTTCCATTGCGTGATCTGGTTGGGGTGAACATCGAAGTGCTGCGCCAGCTCCGCCAGCGTGCTCTGGCCCCCGATGGCGGCCAACGCCACCTTCGCCTTGAATGCCGGTGAGTGGTTTCGGCGTGCTCGTCTGCTCATGATTTCTCCTGATTCGTCGGGCACAGCGTGCCCGCTGTCAGGCAGAAACTCCACCTATCGTCCTGTCCAGATTTCCGAAGCCAGCTCTTACAGCCACATGGGGGCATTCGAAGACTATTTTTGCAAAAACGTAGTGCCAGATGCGCAAGTGGGTTGCAGATGAACGGTTTTTTGCGGCCGGGTACCGGGAACGCTCAACGTGAGCGAAAATGCAACGCGCGTAGTAGCTTGTTTCTTGCAAAACTAGCAAGGAAATAGCAATGCGCGGATCTCGCCCAGGTGAGCGCCGGGGCGGCAGGAAACCAGGCACCCGGAATAAAGCAACTGCCGCAAAAGCGGCAGCTATCGCCGCGTCAGGCCTAACGCCGCTCGATTACATGATATCAGTGTTGCGCGACGAAAGCGCCGAACCGCAGGCCCGCATGGAGGCGGCTAAGAGTGCCGCCCCCTACGTGCATCCCAGGCTGGCCTCGATCGAGCACGGCGGCAAGGACGGTAGCCCCGTCAAGGTCGAAACGATCCAGATCAGGCTCGTGCGGGCAAAGGACGAGGACGTGCCGACATGAGCGAAAGGAGCTTGAGGCGCCTCGCTTGAGAGTAGGCTCGTTAACCGTTCCCTCCTTTGCGGCGCTCTTCTCGGCTGGTGGCGACGGCGGCAGAAGGTGGCCTGACGCTTTCTGGGTTACGTGCCACCACGCATATCCACCCACTCTACCCGCAATCTCATGGTGTGCGCTCCAAGCCTAAAAAGCCCGTGAACCACCCGTCTATCCGGTCGGGGGCTTGCGATCTTTAGCAATCCGTTCGGGCTTAGCAGATGAATTGTTGCAACCCATTGCGGATGATAGCCGTCTTCTTCCCTAGCGTTCCTCAATTGTTTTGCCTCTTGGGGTAGGGAAACAGGTGGGGAACGAAGAAAAATCTATAAAATAATCATTGCATCATCAATATCTTACGTGAATTTAATGGCGGAGAGGATGGGATTCGAACCCATGATACGGCTTTAGACCGTATAACGGTTTAGCAAACCGCCGCCTTCAGCCACTCGGCCACCTCTCCGAACGCGGAAATACTTATATTTCGGGTTGTTTGCCGTCAAATCGGGCACTGCAAAGAGCGCGCACGCGCGCGAACGAAGGCGGTAGGTTGGGTCGAGCTTTTCGCGAGACCCAACATTGGCAGGGTGACAAGACGTAGTTGGGTCTCGTGAAGAACTCGACCCAATTACTACTCTCGACCAAAACCCGCTCAAGCCGCGTTAAGCCAAGCCCTCGCTGCGCGCTGCGCCTGGGCGACCTCACTCTCGGACATCTGCGCGGCGATCTCCCGCCGCAGCCGTGCGGCGTCCGCGTTGCCCCGTATTGCCGCCAGGTTGAACCACTTGTGAGCGCTGACGTAATCGACCGGAACGTTGCGGCCTACCGAATACATCATTCCAAGCTCGTAAAAAGTATCAGCGGCGGCCGGCGCGTTGCCGAGCGACGCACATTCGATGTCGGAAATTTCAAAACGAGCCATGTCCCTGTCTCCCCATTTCGCGCTTGCCCGTCGGACGCAGGTTTCACGCGAGCGCACGCCCAGCCCCCGGCCGAGCGCGGCTAATATGGGGCGCAAATTTGAATGGTGTTTTAAATGCTGCGATGAACAGAACCTCAACGTCGTCGCAAAGCGCAAACACGTGTACCGCTCATTAAGGATCGAAATGCTTGCAATCTCGCGATTCTTGCAACCGCGAAGCAGTTTCTTAACCGGCGCCGTTGGCCCGCTGATAACCATGGCGCCAAGCAGGCAATTGTATCGCGTGGGCGAAGACGAGCGACCCTCCGTAGGGCGCAATAAGCGAAGCGCATTGCGCCCTCTGGCGGGGCGGTGGGCGCTCTATTGGCCTGCAAGCATGCGCGGGCGAATTCGACGCGGGCAGTGAATTCGGCGAGGCATGAATGGCGCAATGCGCTTCGCTTATTGCGCCCTACGCGCTGGCGCAGTTGGCGCGCCGATAACCATGGCGCCAAGCACACGATCGGCGGCCATATTGTGTCGGAGTTCAGTTCTTCTGGATCCAGAACTGGTACATGCTGACGAAAGTCTCCGGATTTTCTCTTTCAAACACATTCCAGGACTCGAGATTGATCATGCAGCGGTCTTCTGGGAAACGAAATCGATAACCGGCGGCGACCGCTGGCGCCAGTTCGAACCCGATGAATGTGAAATTGTGCTCACGCAGAAACGAGCTGATCTGCGGGATGGTCAGCGTATGCTCCTGGACATGGAAGAGCAGGTCGCGGCACTCGCTGATGGTGAAGAAATCGCCAAATTGCGCGACCGATTTCATGGGCGTGCCCAGGATCTCGCGGCGGCAGCGCCGGATGCCCTGCGCGGTCGGAGGAAATCCTTGCTCCGCGACATAGGCGCGCGCCGCCTCGATCTGGCGCCTCGCCGCCTTGCTGTAGAGGCCGACATGCATGAAGGCACCCGGCCGCAACAGGGAAACCAGCACGCGCCACCCTTCCATTGGGTCCGCAAGATGATGCAGCACCCCGCTCGCCTCGATGACATCGAAGCGGCGGCCGATGGATGCGAGCTCCAGCACGTCGGCCTGCGCATATTCGATGTTGCGCACATTGAGGACACGCGACATCCGCCTGGCATAGCAAAGGCTCGCGCGGCTGAGGTCGACGGCGAGTACGTTTGCGGCAGCAAAACGGCGCGCCGTGACAATGGATTGCTGGCCCGTACCGCAGCCTGCAATCAGAATGTCGGTTTGCCGCTCATGTGCCGCGCTTGCAAACGATGCCGTTGGGAATTGGGCGCGCAGATACTGCTCGACGCTCATTGCGCCGCGATTCGAAGGGATTACGGCCCAGCGCGGATACGGGTTTTCTTCGTATTGCTGGGCGACCAGGCGTGAGACGCGATCCTCGATCTTGGTAAGGCGCGGGATTTTGTCCTGTTCCTCTTTTTCCTCCCGCGGCTCGAGGACCTGTTGCGTCAGGACAGCCTGCAGGCAGGCCGGCCACCGACCCTCCACAAGCCGTTGCGCGCCGGCGAGATCGCAAAGTGGGAAATAGGCGGCGAGGATGGCAAGCTGGAATGGCAGAAGGGGCCGTTCCCCGTCGAGCGGCCCGGCCAGTATATCCCGCAGCGCTGCGGCCTTTTCGAGCTCCTGCGCGGTGGCCGCAAAGACATATTCATTGATGAAGCATTGCCGCGCGAGCGCACAGCACAGGTGAAGCAGCGTATCGTTCTCGCGGTCAGCGGGCAGAGCCGAACGCAGTGTCAGATCGGCGAGACTCCAGCGCACCGATGTCAGATAGCGCTCGAGATTAAGGTCACGCACCGGAGCGTCTTCCAGCATGCAGCGCAGCAACGGATCGCGCGATACCGCCGCAAGCTCGGACGCGTCGACGATCTCTTTCGACGAGCGCTCGCCATGGGCCGCATTCGCGGCACGCGCCATCCCTGCCCGCACCGGCGGGTTGACATTGAGGAGGGTCGCCACGAGCGCCGGGTACTGCTCGAACAGCTCGGGCATGAGTGTCAAGGCGCGGGCAAAATGCGCGGCGGCCTCGTCCAGCTTGCCTTGTTGCAGAAGCACGCAGGCGAGCTCGTTGTGCGCCTGCGCATTCTCGGGTTCACGCGCGACCACCTGTCTTTGCCGTCTGGCCGCGTCCTGCAAATTGCTCTGGGCGGCGCGGCGCTGCTTGCGATTCATTCAGCGCGCCCTTTGGTTGAACAGGACCGCGCGCACGCTTGGGTGGTTGATGTCCACCTGGAAGGCTGCTTCCACTTTCACCCCAAAGCCGCGCTTGACCGCAGGCCGCGCCATAACCGCCTCGCGCCAGCGCCTCACATTGGCAAACGGATCAAGATCGTGGCCGAGGCGCTCTGCCCGGCGCGCCCAGCCGATACACGCGATGTCGGCGATGGAATAGCGGCCGGCAAGAAATTCACGATCCTGCAGTTGCCTGTCCATAACGCCATACAGGCGGTTCATCTCATTCATGAAGCGATCGATCGCATAGGGGAGCTTCTCGGTTGCATAGTTGCGGAAATGGCTTGCCTCGCCGGCTTTGGGCCCGAGATTTGCCATTTGCCAAAACAGCCACTGCTCGACCTCGATGCGCGCCCGCTCGGTCTTGGGATAGAATTTCCCGGTCTTGCGGCCAAGATATTGCAGGATTGCACCGGATTCGAAGATCGAGATCGGCTTGCCGCCTGGCCCGTCATGATCGACGATCGCAGGCATGCGGTTATTGGGCGAGATTGCAAGAAACCCCGGCTTGAACTGGTCGCCATGGGCGATATTTACGGCAATGACATTATACGGGAGCTCACACTCCTCGAGCATAATCGTTATTTTCCACCCGTTCGGCGTGGGCCAATAATAAAGATCGATCGGCCTGTTGCGATGCGGTTGCCTTTGCATCCTACTCATTCTTCCAACGGCCGTAGCCCGGATGAGCGTAGCGAAATCCGGGAGCGGTGTCCCGCATTTCGCTACGCTCAATGCGGGCTACAGCGTGCCAGCGGGCTTGGCCGCGGCAAACTCTAAAGTGGCGGAAGCCGCCAATCCCAAACCAATGAGCCCGCAACAGCAGAAAATGCAGGATTGCGCAGCGAAATGGAAGGAGGAGTAGCCAAACAGCAGCGCCAAGGGTCGCGCTGCTTACAACAAATTCATGAGCGCTTGTCTCAAAAAGAGTACGAGCTGAGGATAAAATAATGAGGGCGTCGGTAAGAGGCGGGGAGTTTGAGTCCAGCGGCACGTTGTGCTGCCGGCAAGAGTGAGCGCTTCGCTCTCTCCATCACCTGTCCTGGCGCCGCCAGGGGGAAGTGACGCTCGATCCCGCCTCGCCGACGCCCTCGCTAACCTACTACGCGCCTCTCCTTTGTCCTGCCCGCCGGCACCTGACGCAAGCGCCGCCAGGTTGCTTGCACGAGCGGACGCGGGTGAGGCAGAGCCGGCGTGTCGAAGCGCATCGCGATGCGCTCACTGCTCTTCGACTACCGCCGGCCCGTGTGACGCAGTCAACGACGTCATTCGAAGTCGACGACTGGAAGCGGCAAGTACTTTACTTCTTCTTCCGGCGCTTTGTTTTACGAGCGCCCTTCTTCGCCGCCGCCTTCGCTTTCGTCTTTCTCTTCTTCGCCATGCAGCCCTCCTAGTCTGAGTGAGTGGCGATGCCGTGTCGTGCTCGCGGGATCGCGAACACTGCAATCGCATTACTACACCGTGACAAAAAAACCAGCATTTTCGCTTGACCGAGCATGTTCGCGTGCCGAGGCCACCATATCTTGCGTGCGCAGGCGCTCCGCGAAGGAGCGCGAGCGCAGTTGTCGTCAGATCCGCCCCAACGCCGCGCTCATTTTCCCGGATTGCAAAAAATGCCCATGTAATGCGGGTTTCTTGCATGTTCGAAGTCGCCAATCAAAACCGAAATCGCGCGCGCGGCAACGCAAGCAGAAGCGATGCGGTGCATCCGTCTCGTGCGCAAAACAAAAGCAGGCGGCTTGTGCAAAAAATCCTGGTTAAAACCTTCGCGCCGAGACGACGAAGCGTGGAATCGAGCGGGAATTGACCGAATCACGCAAACTGATTCGGAGGCAGACGTCAGATGTCGGAGCTCTACTCCTCGCATCGGACATTCTTGACCTCTGACATCTGATCTCTGTCATCCGTCCTCTGGCTCGAGCTTCGCCCTGAGGATCTCGTTCACCGCCTTCGGGTTGGCCTTGCCGCCGGAAGCTTTCATCACCTGGCCGACGAACCAGCCGAGCATGGCGGGCTTTGCTTTGGCCTGCTTCACCTTGTCGGGATTGCCGGCGATGATCTCATCGACGAGCTTCTCGATCGCCGAGACATCGGTCATCTGCATCATTGCGCGCGCGCGCACGGTCTGGGCAGGGTCGCCGCCTTCGTTCCAGGTGATCTCGAACAAGTCCTTGGCAATCTTTCCTGAAATCGTTCCGGCCGCGATCAGATCGAGGATGCTTCCGAGCTGCTCAGCGGAAACAGGCGAGTCCGCGATCTCCTTCCCCTCCTTGTTGAGGCGGCCGGTGAGCTCATTGATCACCCAGTTGGCTGCTGTCTTGGCATCATGGCCGCGTGCAACCGCTTCGAAATACTCGGCCGTGGCGCGCTCTGCGACCAGAATCCCGGCATCATTCGCGGCAAGCCCGTAGTCGCGGGCAAAGCGCGCCCGCTTTTCGTCCGGCAGTTCCGGCAGATGAGCGCGCAAGCCCTCGATATAGGCCTCGTCGAGCTCGAGCGGGACGAGATCGGGGTCGGGGAAATAGCGGTAGTCGTGTGCCTCTTCCTTGGTGCGCATGGAGCGCGTCTCGCCTTTGAGCGCATCAAACAGCCGCGTCTCCTGCTCGACCTTGCCTCCGTCCTCCAGGATCGCGATCTGGCGCCGCGCTTCGAACTCGATGGCCTGGGCGATGAACCGGAACGAGTTGACGTTCTTGACCTCGCAACGGGTGCCGAGCGCAGCGCCCGGTTTGCGCACGGAGACATTCACATCGGCGCGCAGGTTGCCTTTCTCCATGTCGCCGTCGCACGTGCCAAGATAGCGCAGAATCGTGCGCAGCTTCGCGACATAGGCCTTGGCCTCGTCCGCTGACCGCAGATCGGGTTTCGATACAATTTCCATGAGCGCGACCCCCGAGCGGTTGAGGTCGATTGACGACATGCCGGGATGCCGGTCATGCAGCAGCTTGCCCGCATCCTGCTCGAGATGAAGCCGTTCAATGCCCACCGTCACGGTCTCTCCGTCCGGCAGGTCGAGGACCACTTCGCCTTCTCCGACAATGGGCGATTTGTACTGGCTGATCTGGTAGCCCTGCGGCAAGTCCGGATAAAAGTAATTCTTGCGATCGAATACGGACCTGCAATTGATCCGCGCGTTGAGGCCGAGACCGGAACGGATCGCCTGCTTGATGCACTCCTCGTTGATTACCGGCAGCATGCCTGGCATGGCGGCGTCGACCAGCGACACATGGGAATTGGGTTCGCCACCGAATTGCGTCGAAGCCCCGGAGAAAAGCTTCGACGAAGATGTCACCTGGGCATGAACCTCCATGCCGATGACGACCTCCCAGTCCCCGCTGCGGCCCCTGATGAGCTTTGACGCCTTTTCTCGATCATTCATTTCGTGCCCGCCTCTCCCACTCGACGACCCCTGTCGCGGAAACCAAATTGGACCGAAGGCGTTGGCCCAGAGGATCCGGATTAGCGGAGGGTGCCCACAGTCAATCCGCCGCAAGCAGCGTCCGCGCAATGTCATCCCACTCGTGCGCAAGCGAGCCTGCTGCAACGGGTCGCTTCGCCTGCCCATACCAATAGCGCGCGTTCTCAACATCGCCTTCGCGGCGGTGGAGATGGGCATGCACCCAGGCGCATTCCCTGCTGCTCTCATCCATCACGATCTGGTGGGCCTTTTTCCAGTCGTCCTTGCCCGCCCACCACAATGCAACAATGGCTGAAGATACGCTGGCAGGCGGCCTGTTTTTTGCCAGAGAAGATTTGAGCTCACTCAGCGTCATCCGACTACCGTTCAGCAGATCAAGGCCGATATGTGCCCTTCCCGCGCATAATTCAAAAGCAGCCGATCACGGGTTACCAAGGCGTATCCGTATGCGCGCGCCGTCGCTGCTAGGATTCGATCCGCCGGATCCCTCGGAGGGCTACCAGGAAGAAACGAGGACTCGATCAGTATCTCGGGCGGCATGTCAGCAAGCTGCAGGCCCGGCGCCTGAAGGAGCCGCGAGAACCAACGCTCTGGGGACATCGCAAGATTGAGCCTTCCGCGCGCCACGAGCAACCCAATCTCCCACGCCGAAATGGGCGAAAGGTATATGTCTTCGCCGGCTTCACGGGCCTGATCAATTGCAACCATCACTTCGTGAGAAATCTGTTCCGTTGTGATCCAAATCGCCGCACAAGTGTCGAGCAACAGTGGCGCCCTCATTTTGGGTCTTGCTTCTCATCGCCCCACGCATGTTCGGCCCATTCAGGATCGGCGGGTGCCGTGAGGTCTACACCCTCGGGTATATGGACCGTTCCTTTCATCCACCCGATAAGCGGGTGATGCTTTGGAGCGCGTGTGTCATCCGCGCCTATTTTAGTCGGCGCAGATGCGCGGACTCTGCGAAAAAAGAGTTTCCGGGCCGACATATCGACCTTCTCGCTACGGAAGCCCGCTTGCAACCACGCTTTCGTCATCACATTGTTTGACGCATTGTTGCTCCACCACGCGCGATGTTCTTGCGCTTTTGGCGGCAGCTTCGAGCCGATGACACGCTCTATTTGCGCAAACGTCATCTCAACCTCATTCCCCGCCTGCTTGCGGAGAAACTCTGTCAGGGGCTCATATTTTCCCATGCTACACCTATAGGTACACACTGTGTAACGGTGCATGACGGTAGTGTCAATGCGCCAAGCACGGCGTCATTGCGACTACCACCAACGCTGCGGCGAAAACTGCCCGGCGACCTGTTCGATCACTTCACCGAGCGAGAACAGTGCCTCCTCGTCGAACGGGCGGCCGATAAGCTGGAGGCCAAGCGGCAAGCTGTCGCTGGATAATCCGGCAGGCACGGACATCCCCGGCAGACCCGCCAGGTTCACCGTCACGGTGAATACGTCATTGAGATACATCTCCACGGGATCGCTTGCACCTTTTTCTCCAATGCCGAAGGCGGCGGACGGGGTTGCCGGCGTAAGCAGCGCATCCACGCCCTGCGCAAACACATTCTCGAAATCCCGCTTGATCAATGTGCGCACCTTTTGCGCGCGCAGATAGTAAGCGTCGTAGTATCCAGCTGAGAGCACATAGGTTCCGACCATGATGCGACGGCGCACTTCTTTGCCAAATCCTTGCGCGCGTGTTTGTTCGTACATGGCGGTGATATCAGGGGCGGATGATCGCTCCCCGTAACGCACGCCGTCATAGCGGGCGAGATTGGAGGAGGCCTCGGCCGGCGCGACAATGTAATAGGCCGCCAGCGCGTATTTGGTATGTGGCAGCGACACATCGAGGATTTCGGCACCGGCCGATTTGAGCCAATCCATCCCTTGCTGCCACAGACTCTCGATTTCGCTCGCCATCCCCGCGAGACGATATTCCTTTGGGACGCCGATCTTCATGCCCTTGATCGAACGGCCGATCGCCGCCTCGTAATCGGGCACCGGCCGGTCGACCGACGTCGTGTCCCTGGCATCATGCCCTGCCATGGAACGCAGCAATATCGCGGCATCGCGCACCGTGCGCGCGATGGGTCCGGCCTGATCGAGCGAAGAAGCGTATGCGATAATTCCCCAGCGCGAGCAGCGCCCGTAGGTCGGCTTTATTCCGACCGTTCCGGTGAAAGCCGCGGGCTGGCGGATTGAGCCGCCGGTGTCGGTTCCGGTGGCACCGAGACAAAGGTGGGCGGCAACCGCCGCTGCCGAGCCGCCGGATGAGCCCCCGGGAACCAGCAGAGTATTCGCGTCGCCAGCGCCAGCCGGGTCTACCTGACTTGCGCCTGCTTCAAGTGCCGAACTCGGGCGAGCCCGAGTTCGGGTGCGCCGCCATGGCGAAACCGCCGGCCCAAAGCACGAAGTTTCGTTCGATGAGCCCATTGCGAACTCATCATTGTTAAGCTTGCCAAGCAGCACCGCCCCATCGCGCCACAGATTCGCACACACGGTCAATTCATAGCTGGGAACGAAATTATCAATGATATTGGAGCATGCGGTGGTGCGGATGTTCGCCGTCGCAAACATGTCCTTGACGCCGATCGCAACTCCCTCGAGAGGCTGCGCGTCGCCACGCTTGAGGCGCGCATCGGCCTTGCTCGCCATGGCGCGCGCCGCATCCGGAGTTTCCAGCACGTAAGCGTTGAGCGCGCGCGCCTTTTCCATGGCGCCGAGATGCGCCTCGGCAAGCTCGGTTGCGGAGAACTCTCTCCTGCGCAGCCCGTCGCGCGCTTGCGCCAGAGACAGATCGGTTAGATCAGTCATTGCCAGGTATCAGCTGTCAGGCATCAGGACCGGACATCGGTGCCCTGATAGCTGATCCCTGATTCCCTGATTCCTGATCATTCCACCACCTTCGGCACCAGGAAGAAATGATCCTCGCTGGCCGGCGCGTTGCGCACAATGTCATCGGCAATTCCGCCGTCGGTCACCTTGTCCTCGCGTTTCTTTATGCGCATGGGAATGACCGAAGTCATGGGCTCCACGCCATCGACATTCGCTTCCGCAAGCTGCTCTACGAACGCGAGAATGGCATTGAGCTCATCACGGAGCGGCTCAATGTCCTCCTCCGCAACGGCGATGCGCGCGAGATGGGCAATGCGACGGACGGTCGATGCATCGACGGACAAAGCCGGCTCCTTGGCAGCGTGCAATAAGCCGGTCACCGGTATAGAGAGAGCGGTCTGCGCGAGCAACGTTGCTTCCCGTCATATTGCGCTCGCTCCCGAAAGCGCCGATATAACGCCCATGGACGCCCGCAATCCATCGGCCACGCCAACCTTTGCGAACCGCACTCCCCTGCACATCGGGGCGGTCGGACTCAAAGTGCGCGAGCTCGAACGCGTCGCGAGATTTTACAATCATGCGCTCGGGCTCGCGCTGCTGCGCAGCGGCACGGATAGCGTGGAGCTTGGAGCGGGAGGCGCGCCGCTCGTGCGGCTCGAGCAAGAGCGCGGCGCAAAGCCCGACGACCCGCGCGAGGCCGGCCTTTACCACACCGCCTTTCTGATGCCGACGCGCGGCGACCTCGCGCGCTGGATCCTCCATGTTGCGCGCAACAAGGTCGCGCTGACGGGCGCCTCCGATCATGCGGTGAGCGAAGCCTTCTATCTCGACGATCCGGAAGGCAATGGGGTCGAGGTCTATTCCGACCGGCCGGCAGAGAGCTGGCAGTGGACTGGCGATGATCTGCGCATGACCACCGATCCGCTCGATGTTGACGACATTCTGCGCGAGGTCCCCGCAACGGCAGACTATCCCGGGGCGCCCAGCGGCCTGCGTATCGGGCACGTCCATCTGCGCGTGGGGGACGTCATGCGTGCGGAGGGTTTCTATCGTGACGTCGTCGGGCTTGCTGTGACCCGCCGCCGTCATGGCGCTTCATTCATGTCGTCGGGGCGTTATCACCATCACATCGCTGCCAACGTCTGGCACAGCGCTGGCGCGAAGGAGCGCGACCCGGAGCGCGCGGGGCTCGCCTGGCTCGAGTTCGCGGCCGCCGACGGCACGAGCTTCGATGTACTTGCCAGCCGGTTGACGAAGGCCGGTCTTGCGATCACGGCAACGGCAGCAGGGATCGAAACCTGCGATCCCTGGGGTACGCGCCTGCGCATTGCGCGGGATTGATCCGGCACCGATAATGCTCAAGAATTAAGTACACGCTCATTCACGTTAACGTGCTTTGGGGACTCGGCATCGCGCCGTCGTCATGTCGATGACACGATTCACGTGGCACAAACCTTCCGCTAAGAGGCATGTCATGGAACACCTGATCTTCGTTTGCCCCGCGAGCGGACAGCCGATCGACAGTGGCGTCGAAACCGAGATCTCCACCCTTCTGCGCATCCGTCAACATCAGGTGCGGGTGCGTTGCCCCGCCTGCGGCGAATGGCACGAATGGCCCGTGCGCGACGCGCTCCTGGAAAAGGCCTCCTGACCGGCAGCTCACATCGCCTGCCCCATGCCGCGGATGCGGCGTGCCATTGCACCCATGATGTAAAGGGCAAAATTCGGCACTTCATCCACCATGAAGCGAAATTTGCGCTGATCAATCACGGATAGCTCACAGGCCTCCTTTACCCGTGCCGTCGAGCTTCTCGGCGCACTATCGATTATGGACATGAATCCAATTGCTTCATTCGGCCCGCAGACCTCCACAACCTTCTCGCCAATGACCATTTCGATGATTCCGGATTGCACGACATACATACAGGCGCCGGCATCGCCTTTATTGAACACGACGCTTCCGGCTGGGAACGTCACATTGGTACCGGCGCGTTGCGCGAACATCCGCATATCGATGTCGTTCGAATTCATTTTCACCTCATAGTTCACAGCGCAAGGCAATCTTCAGCGGCCGCGCAGCATTCATACCAAGACTTCATGTTACTCACACCAGCTTCCAGTTTGGCCTTCACTCCACTATCGTTGACGATCCTGCCGCGGACGATCGGCGGGGACAACATCGACGCTTGTCACCGCAAGTCACTGGCGAGGGGAGGAAATCATGGAAGCTGCCACGATACTTGAGAAGACGCGAAGTGTAAGCCCGGCCACCCAGGCGCGTATCGGAATAATCATTCCGTCGGTCAACAGCATGACCGAGCCGCAATTCAACCGTTATGCCCCGCCCGGGCTGAGCGTCCACATCGCCCGCGCGCGCGTGGCCGGACCGTGGCAACGGCCGCTTGCAGCCATGGCAGAGGAAATCGCCACGTCGGCGCGCCTGCTTGCCGACGTGGCGCCGGAGCTGATTGTCTTTCACTGCACGGACACTTCGATGACCCAGGGTCCGCAAGGGGAAGGACGCATCCTCGACATCGTGCGGGACGCAACCGGGATCGAGGCAGTGGCGACGAGCCGCATGGTCGTTGAGGCGTTACAGGCGCTCGGCCTGCGCAAGCTCATCCTGCTCAGCCCCTACAAAAGCAATCAGGCCGTCACCGATTATCTGCATGCGACGGGCTTCACTGTCGTGCATGACGTGGCACTCGGCCTCGACTCGCTCGAATTTGCTGATGTGACTCCTGCGCAGTGGTCCGAGCTTGCGCGCCGTCACGACCGGCCGCAAGCGGACGGAATTTTTCTCAGCTGCACGAACACCAGGCAGATCGAGGCGATTGCCGATATCGAGCGCGCGCTCGGCAAACCGGTCGTCAACAGCAACCAGGCCGTGCTTTGGGGCTGCCTGCGCCGGCTCAAATCGAAGCTCGCCACGACGCCCGTAATGCCGGAGCTCGGCCGCCTGATGCAGTCGGCGTGATCATCCTTTCGCGCGCAACCCGGCGCGCTCGAGCCGCGGCAAAACCTCGCCGCAGAAGAAGGCAAGTTCGTCGAGGTAGTTGACGAGGGAGATGGCGATCCCGGTCAAGCCGGCCCGGCTGAGATCGATAAGGTGGCTCGCCACGTGGTCGGGATCGCCGACGATGGGCAGTCCTCCCATGCCTTGCGCGTACCCCGTGCGAATCTGAGCAAACTTCTCCGGCGGCGTGTTCTGCGCGGTGATGTTCTTGATGGCGAGAATGCTGTCCACCGCGGACCAGTCGGCGTGCTCCACGATCGAATAGTGATAATAGTCTTCGGCCTCTTTCCTGGTTGGCCGGCAGGTCACCACGCCGACGGTATAGACGCCGAGCTCCCTGCCCTGCGCCTTGGCCTGCTCCTTGGCGGAGGCAACCTTTTGCGCCGTCTCATCGAGCGATGTGCGCGAGGCCTGCAAAAAGAAGGCATCGCAGTTGCGAATAGCGAAGGCTTGGCCGACCGGGGAAGCGCCGGCATTCATGATCAATGGCCGCGTTGCGCCGTAAGGCTTGGGCTTTCCGCGAATGCCCTTCATGCTCAGATACTTGCCCTGGAAGTCGAAGTCCGCCTTGTCCGACCAGATCAGCTTGATGACGTCGATCCATTCCTGCGCGTATTCATAGCGCTGCTCGTGCTCGCGCTGCTTGACGCCGAACATCTCGAACTCGCCCTCATTCCATCCCACCACGATGTTGAGGCCGAAGCGCCCTTCCCCGATATGATCGGCGGTGACCATTTCCTTGGCGGCAATGACGGGATTGAACAGCGGCGCATGCACCGTTCCGAACACGGTAACGCGGCGGGTGGAGGCGAGGAGGCCCGAGGCCCAGGTCAGCGTCTCCAGCGCGGCACCCTGATAATCGGTCTCGCCGCCATAGCCCTTCCAGCGTCCGATCGGGAGCAGGAAGTCGAGCCCGACCTCGTCCGCCATTTTCGCGAGCTTGAGATTATCCGGCCAGCTGCCGGACCAGCGCTCCTTGACCAAGGTCACGGCGCGGCCGGATGAGCAGTTCGCGCCGAACAAGCCGATCTTGAGCTTGTTCGCGTTGTGCATGGACATGCGATCGTGACGAGAGGGAGTGGGCGCGAGCACGGAACCTCCTCGGCTTTCAGTAGCCCGGATTGAGCGAAGCAAAATCCGGGGAAACCCCGCGTTTCGCCCGTCTCCGCTAAGGCTTCGAGGGGCCAATTCGAGCAGGGCCGCCGAAGCCTGGGCGGCGGCGGCTGCGCTCAACGCGGGCTACTTCGTTTGTGCGAGTTTAGCACGACGCGGCACGCGCAATGTAGGGGCGGGTCTGAAACCCGTCCCTACCGGCGGCGAGATTATAAGCGGTTGCCAAGCACGGGGCCGTCGATGAGAATCCCTCATGCAAGCGATCAGTTCATGGTGAAAACGCAATGAAGCCGGCCGCGCAACTCGCACTCGCTGCGGTGCTCGTGATCTGGGCATCGATCTGCGCGTGCGCCCAGGAGCAGAGTTATCCCACCAAGCCCATTCGCATCATCGTGCCGTTTCCCGCCGGCGGGCCGAGCGACATTGTCGCGCGCCTGATCGGCCACAGAATGAGCGAAGACTGGAAACAGCCCGTACTGATCGAAAATCGCCCCGGCGCCAATACCATCATCGGCGCGCAAGCCGCCGCGAAAGCGCCGCCCGACGGTTACACTCTGTTCATGGTCATCGATTCCACGCTGGTGATGAACCAGTACCTTTACAAAAGCCTGCCCTATGACCCGTTCAATGATTTCGCCCCTATTTCGCTTACGGCAAAGACCGTTTCGGTTCTGGCGGTGTCGGCTGCAAGCGGCCTTGCTACGGTAAGCGATCTCATCGCCCGAGCCAAAGCGCATCCTGGTGAGCTCAATTATGGCGGAGGCACAATCACGGCGCGCCTGATGGGCCATCTCTTCCATCGCGCAGCGGGCCTCGACATCGTGTATGTGCCCTTTAAGGGCACGCCCGATACGCTCAATGGCCTTTTGACCGGAAGCGTAGAGCTGATCTACGCCGCCTATCCGATCGTTGCGCCAGTCATCGCGAGCGGCACGGTGCGCGCATTGGCGAGGCTCGATCGCGATGCCCCGCCGTCCATGGCGGGGATTCCACCGCTGGCGGACGCGGCGCGCATTGCGGATCTCGACAACATCTCGGTCTGGCTCGGTCTCGTTGCCCCGAGCGGCACGCCTAAACCGATCATCGACAAGATTGCCGTGGAAATCGCGAAGATCTTTGCGGATCCCGTGTTGAAGCAGCAATCGGAGCAGACCGGCAGCTATCCGGTGACCAGCACGCCGGAAGAATTTGCCGGTTTCATTCGCACGGAGGCGCAACGGTGGTCGCGCGTGATCACAGACATCGGACTGAAACTCGATTAGTTTAGGAGGTATCACGGGGAGGAGATTGCCATGAACATTCTTCCGCTCGCGCTGATTTTGGCTTTGCTGCTGCCGATAGGATCGGCACGCGCGCAGGAAGCATCGGACGCATTTCCCAGCCGCTCCATCAAGATCGTCGTGCCTTTCCCGGCGGGCGGTCCGTCCGACGTCCTTGCCCGCATGATCGGCCAGAAGATGACCGAGGACTGGAGTCAGCCGGTCGTGATCGAGAACAGGCCGGGCGCCAATACGGTGCTTGCAGCGCAGCAGGTCGCAAAATCAGCGCCCGATGGCTACACGCTGCTGATGGCGATCGATTCCACGCTGGCGATGAACCAGTATCTCTATCGCACGCCGCCGTATGACCCGTTCAATGACTTCGCCCCGGTCACGCTCACGGCGAAGACCATGCAGCTTCTCATCGTGAACGCGGCAAGCGATGTAAAGACGGTCAAGGATCTGGTCGCCAAGGCCAAGGCGGCGCCGGGCAAGCTCAATTTCGGCGCCGGCACCATCACGACCAAGCTTACCGGCTATCTCTTCAACAAAGCCGCCGGGACCGAAACCGTGCTCGTCCCCTATAACGGCAGCGCCGAAGTGACCCAGGCCCTCCTCACCGGCAGTGTCGATTTTTCTTTCGACGGTCCGTCGGCTTCGCTGTCTCTCATCCAGAGCGGCCGTTTCCGGGTGCTTGCGAAATTCGATCCACGGCCGTTTCCGCCTGCGCCCGATGTGCCGCTCATCACGCAGGACATTGCTGGCCTGGACGAGATCACCGTCTGGCTCGGCATCGTCGCGCCGAAGGGCACGCCGGCCGCCATTATCGATAAGCTGCAAGCGGAAGTCGCAAAGGCGCTCGCCGATCCCGCCATCAAGAACAAGGCGGACGCCTCGGGACTATATCCCGCCACAACGACACCGGGCGAATTTGCGGATTTCATCCGCAAGGAAGCGCAACGATGGTCCGCGGTCGTGAAAGAATCCGGAATGAGATATGACTGATCGCGGTTCGGCCACCACGCGTCGCAACTGCGTGCGCTCGATGATCACGAGAGTGGCGGCCGCTTTGTGTTTCGTTATCTCTTTTCTCCTCGCTCCATCCAGCATCACAGCAGGCGTGGCCGCGGAGAATTATCCCAGGCGTCCCATACGCATTGTCGTGCCGTTCCCGCCGGGTGGTCCGACCGACATCCTCATGCGTGTCATTGCCCAGCGGATGAGTGAACTCTGGGCCGAGCCCGTCGTGGTCGAAAACCAGCCCGGTGCCAACACCGCCATCGCTGCCGCGCGGGTCGCGAAAATGCCTCCCGACGGTTACACGCTGCTGGCGGTGATGGATGTGACCATGGTGCTCAATCCGATCACCAACAGGAATCTCGCTTATGATCCCGTCAAGGATTTTGCGCCCATTACCTTGGCATCCAAGAACACCTCGCTTCTGAGCGTGCGCGCGGATGATGGTCCAAAGTCGGTGAAAGAGCTGATCGCGCGCGCAAAGGCAAATCCTGGCAAGCTCAATTATGGCGCCGGCATCATAACGACGCGCCTCGCCGGCTACCTGTTCAATCGCGAGGCCGGCATCGAGGTCCAGTACATTCCCTTCAGCGGCAGCGCGCCGACGGTTCAGGGCCTGCTCACTGGCGCCGTCGATTACATCGTGGATGGCGCCGCAACCAGCCTCCCGCTCATTGCGAGCGGCAAATTGCGGGCGCTGGCGAAGCTCAACAGCCGCCCTTTGCCGGCGCTGCCGGATGTTCCACCCTTGGCCGCAGCGGCCGGGATTCCCGCGCTCGACGACATCTCGACCTGGATTGGGCTGGTTGCGCCCGCCGGCACGCCGCGCGAGAACATTGATAAAATTCGCCACGTGATCATGGATATCTACGCCGATCGAGCTGTCGCGGAGAAGCTCGAAAAAGCCGGCATCACCAGGGCCACGAGTACGCCCGAAGAGTTCGCCGCCTTCATAGCGAGTGAGCTTGCCCGCTGGGGCAGCGTTATCAAAGAAAGCGGCATCGAATTCAACTGAGCGCGCCTGTGTAGATGGGCAAAGGTGCGCATCGCAGACAAGTTTTACGCAGTCTGCGCAAGCTTGACTGCGTTGCGCGCGGCCAAGCTTGCATGAACTGTGCAAACTCATCTTGCGCGCGCCTTTGCCCACCATCTACGCGTCGTCGGTAACCGGAGATGTGACGACCAGAAACACGAGATCGACCAGGCCCGTATTCGCGATCGAGTGATCGACACCCGGCGGCAGGAAAATGTAATCGTGCCTGCGCACGACGTGCTTTTCGCCCGCAATCTCCATGAGGCCTTCGCCCGCGAGCACGTGATAGACCTGCTCCTGCACTTTGTGCCGGTGCAGCTTCACATGCGCCATCGGCTGATACATCGAGATGCGATAGTCGACGTGCTGGGAGCCCGCGGTCTCGGGCATCACGAGGGGCTTGGAGAGCGCGCCGCCGAAATGATCCGGGAACTGCCGCCACGGCACCTCGGCGATGTTGCGGATGAACCATTTGCGTTGCGTTGCCATCGGCTTAAAGGGCTGCATTCGTTTCGTTCGCAGGCCTGCGCGTGCCCCCGTCGCGTGCCTGCACGCAGGTGAGGCGGTTCCCGTTCAAAGCGGCGCCGTTGTTTGCGCGTCCGCCTGGCGTAGCGGGTGTTCCTGCACAAAGGCCTCGATCTGCATGCAGGCGTCAAAGATCCGCCGTGCCGTCGGGTACGCCGCGGGATCGCAGTCACACAGCATCTTCGCACTGGTCAAATGCGCAACCAGGCAAATATCGGCAATTGTGGGTTGATCGCCGCAGCAGAAGCGGGCGGTGCGCGGGTCGCGCACCAATACGTCTTCAATCGCGCGACTGCCCGCATTGAGCCAGTGCCGGATCCATTTCACTCGGGCCGGCTCGTCCAGTTGAAGCTCCTGTTCAAGATATTTTCGCACCCGCGGCACAATAAACGGATGCGCGTCCATGGCCACCATCTGCGAAAGTGCTCGCACATGCGCCCTCGCACGCAAATCCGCCGGCATGAGCGGGGGCTGCGGATGCTTCTCTTCGAGGTATTCGAGGATCGCAAGCGATTGCATCAGCGGCGGGCCCTCGCCGTCGAGCAGCGTGGGCACAACCATCTGCGGATTGAGCGCGCTGTAGGCGTGGTCGAATTGATCGCCTTTGAGCAGATCGAGCGAAACCGTTTTGGCGGCGAGCCCCTTCATGCGCAACGCGATCCGCACGCGAAACGAGGCTTGCGATCGCCAGTAGCTGTAAAGCTTCATTTGCGAGACTTTAGTTCGGTGCTAGTTCAGTGGCTTCGGCACCTGGATCATTTCGGCAACGGCTTGCGGCGTCAGCGGCGACGCCATGAATTTGTTCTTGAGCACGTCAGCCAGGATCAGTTCAATTCCCCGGATCTCATCGGGCCATATCGTTGACTTCGGGAAGAAATCATCGCGCGCCCGCCGCATCGTGGATGCCGCAACGCCCGAGAACTCCGAATACATTTCCAGCGCCGTGTCGTCGGAATACATCCAGTCGATCGTATCGCGATAGGCCTGCATGAAGCGGCGAACCGCCTGCGTGCGCGTGGTAAGCGTGTCGAGATTGCCTGCGCATACCCGCACGGTCTGATCCGATCGCTCGCGGACCTCGCTGCCGCGGGCGACAATCCGGATCTTGCCTTGCTCGACCAAATCGAGGCCGATCGGAGCCGCGCCCCGCCCGATATCAATTTGGCCGCTCATTGTCATGGTCAGCGTCACCGGATGGCCGCCGGTTGCCACCGGCTTGGCGTCCACATTGTATTGGGCGAGCAGCGCCAGCACCGCGGCATGGCTGGACGAGCCGTTCTGCGAATAGCTGATCGTCCTCCCTGCGGCATCCTTTAATGACCGGATCGGCGAATCCGCCAGCACGTACCAATAGGTATCGGGCGACCCGATCATCTCGCTCGCGATGATCCGCAAGGGCGCTCCCCGGCTGTAAGCACCAATGATAGCCTCGATCCCGCCGCCGCAGAGAAGCTGCATGCTTCCCGAGATCACCGCTTGCTGCGCTTCCGGTCCTCCCTGAGTGTAAAGGATCTCGAGCTCAATTCCATATCGTTTGAAGATACCGGAGCGCTGACCGAGTTCCGCAATGGAAGTATCCCACAAGCCCCTCTGGGGGACAGCAAGCTTGAACATTTCGGAAGCCGCTGCCGGCTGTTCGAGCGACAGCACCGTCACGATCAGTAGGGGTAGCGCTCGCATTGTGCCGATCGACCGAACTTCCTCCGATCGCCCCAGGATATCCAATTCATGCATAGCTGCCAGCAGGCCGGCAATGCACGAATGCTGTTCTCCGATTTTGCAGTCCCGCCGCAAGCCTAGTGGTCGATCACGCACTCGCAGTAGATGGCGGGTACACCATACGCTAAAGGAAAGCAGATAAAATCGTTGCTAGCCGCCATTGCTGCCCGCAATGCTTCGCGCCGCACCGCCCATTACCCATCTCTGCCGTCGGCCGCCAAGTTCGCTGTAACGCGCGGCACCGGCTTCTCATTCAACGATGTGGTAATGTCCAGCCCTGCTCTGAGGGGAAGGAGCCCATGAGGCGTCGCGATTTCATCAACCTTCTTGGCGGCACGGTTGCCACATGGCCCTTCGCAGTCCGTGCGCAACTAGGAGGCGGGACGCGGCGGATCGGCGTGCTGATTGGCTTGGCCGAGAACGATCCGGAGACGGTGGCGCGCTTCACAAGATTTCATCAGGAGTTGGAGCGGCTGGGCTGGTTAGAGGACCGCAATATCCACATCGACTATCGCTTTGCGCCCGCTGGCGCTCAGGCGCAAGAGCGCGCAAAAGAGCTGATTGCGCTGCAACCCGAGGTGATGCTGGCTCACACTACGCCGGTCGCCACCGCGTTGCACCGTGGGACCCGCACGATTCCAATTGTGTTCGTCAACGTCTCCGATCCGATCGGCGCTGGCCTTGTCACCAGCCTGGCTCGGCCTGGCGGGAATGTGACCGGTATGCTGCAATACGAGGAAGGCATCTTCGGCAAGTGGTTGGCAATGCTGAAGGAGATTGCGCCGCGTATCACGCGTGTCGCTATGTTGGCCAACCCCAAACTGCCTGGGTATGACTACCTCGTGCGCTCCACGCAAGCCGCATCACAGTCGCTTGCGATCGAACTTGTGCCCATTCCGGTCGCAAATGCCGCCGACATCGAGCGATCAATCGAGTCGTTCGCGCGTGTGCCGAACGGTGGATTGGTATTGCCGCCGGAGTCCACGACCATCTTGCATCGCGATCTTGTCATCGCGCTCGCCGCCCGGCACCGCTTGCCGGCGGTTTACTCGGCCCGATTCTGGGTCGCAGCCGGGGGCCTCATGTCCTACGGGACTGATCAGATCGACTTGTTCGGACATGCGGCATCCTACATTGACCGTATCCTGCGCGGTGTCGGGCCGGCCGATCTGCCGGTGCAGGGGCCGACCAAGTACGAAACTACTCTCAACCTCAAGACGGCAAAGATGCTCGGCCTCAATGTGCCACCGATGCTGCTCGTGCGCTCCGACGAGGTGATCGAGTGAGGAGGCGTGAGTTCATTACACTGCTTTTCGATACGTGGTCAGCACCGCGATTGCATCGAGAAATACAATCTCTTGAGGATGCTGCTGCGGTGTTTCCGATTGGCGAATGATCCGGCCGTATGAATAGCCAACTGCAGACACCGTTTGAACCCCTTCGCCGCGAGGAGTATTTCTCCGTCCTCAATCGGATCGGCGAGCGCCATTCTGATTAATTTGTCGTCGGATAGACACGGCGTGGGAGGAAGAACACGTGGATAGACGCAGCTTCGTCATCAGCAGCGCCGCGTCGGCCACCGTGCTGGGGGCAAGGACGGCATTCGCGGAGGATGTCTTTCCCGCGCGTGCAATCACCATCATCAACGCGTTTCCGCCAGGCGGCGCCAACGATATCGTGACGCGGCCGCTGGCGGCGGTGCTCGAACCAATCCTCAAGCAGCCGGTAGTGATCGAGACCAAGGCTGGCGCCGGCGGCCAGGTCGGCGCCCAAGTCGCTGCCAGCGCCAAGCCGGACGGCTACACGCTGTTGTCGCATAACACTGGCATCTCCGGATTCGCCGAAGTCGATAAGTTGTTCGGACGCGTGCCCAAATTCACCCGCGCCGATTTCATCCCGCTCGCGCGTCTGGTCGCCGATCCGGTCGTGCTTCTGGTCAATGACAAGCAGCCGTACAAGACGCTCAAGGACTTCATCGACGACGCCAAGGAGCGCCCAGACCAGGTTCTCTACAGCTCGGGCGGCCTTTACGGCGCTACCCATCTGCCGATGGCGCTGCTCTCCAAGGCGGCCGGCGGGCTGAAGCTTCGCCATCTGCCGACCAATGGCGGCGGCCCCGCCATCACCGCCCTCCTCGGAAATAACGTGCAGTCGAGCGCGCAATCGGTGTCCGCGTCGCTCACACATATCAGGGCTGGCAAGCTGCATCCGCTCGCGCTGTACGGTGGCGCGCGCTCGAAAGTGCTGCCTGATGTCCCGACGCTCAAGGAACTCGGCTACGACGTCGAATACTATTTATGGGTCGGGCTTTTTGCGCCGAAAGGTACATCGCCGCAGGTCGTGTCTGTTCTGCGCGCCGGCATCAACAAGGCCGCGAATGGCGACCAATACACGACCATGCTTACGAGTCTTGGCCTGGAACTCGCCTACATGGATCAGCCAGAGTTCGCCAAGTTCTGGGATGCCGACGCCAAGCGCGTCGTGGATGCGGTCGACGAGATCGGCCGGGTACAGGGATAACACAAGGCTTTCGGCAGCAAGATTTCCCGCCGGGGTAGTGGGCCGATTACTCCGGTTTTCGGCGTGGACCCATGGCTCCGACGGGCTCTTTTTCAGCCTCACGGACAAGGTGACAGCGCTCTGGGGGAAGCTTTGCAGAATTTGGATAGCTCATTCAACTATTGATACATATCGTTACAAGAACGCACACGCAATAGATGTAGTTTTGCGGAACGGGGCGAAAAACAGACGCGGGATCAATACGGCTGCGCCCTCTGAGACGGCAGCCGGAATAGCGCTCGCACATGCTCATTACGCATGGCTGCGGCGCACCAAAACGCCTATTGCAGCGCAGCATGGAGCACTATGTTTGGGGTCAAATCGAATCGGGCTTCGCCCCAATCGAGAAAGGAAACCAACATGTTAGTCGGAATCATCAACTTTCTTCGCGCCTGGAAGCGCTACAATGCCGGGCTCAATGAGCTTTATCGGCTCGGCGATCGCGAACTGGCCGACATCGGACTTACGCGGGGCGATATTCCGCGGGTTGCCTGGGAAAATGCCCACCGCATATCCTGAGTAATCTCCGAAAGCGCCCGCCCCCGAGCGGGCGCTTCGCCATTTGGCCCACCCCCCATCCCGGGGGTGAACGCGCCGTTCCGCCGCCTGCAAGTCAGAGAGCTCCTATTGTCGGCCTGAATGCACGGGCTTAGCTTGCATTCATGGCCAGCCAAAACCATCCGGTCCACATCGTCGGCGGCGGGCTCGCCGGGTCCGAAGCTGCCTGGCAGCTCGCTACCCGAGGTGTTGGCGTGGTGCTGCACGAAATGCGCCCCGTCTCCACCACGGCTGCGCATAAGACGCACGCGCTCGCCGAGCTCGTCTGCTCCAACTCCTTTCGATCCGATGACAGGGAGCACAACGCGGTCGGCCTGCTGCACGAGGAGATGCGGCGGCTGAACTCTTTGATCATGCGGGCTGCCGACACGAACCAGGTGCCGGCCGGAGGCGCGCTGGCGGTCGATCGGGCAGGTTTTGCGGCCGCTGTCACCACCGCACTTGCACAGCACCCGTTGATTGAGATCCGCCGCGAGGAGCTCGCCGGGCTGCCACCGCGCGAATGGGACAGCGTCATTATTGCAACCGGCCCCCTCACCTCACCGGCGCTCGCCGATGCGATCGTGAAATTGACCGGTCAGGATGCGCTGGCCTTCTTCGACGCGATCGCCCCCATCGTTTACTGCGACAGCATCGACATGTCGGTCGCTTGGCGGCAGTCGCGCTACGATAAGGCCGGGCCCGGCGGATCGGGCGCCGACTACATCAATTGCCCGCTCACGCGCGAACAGTATTTCGCCTTTGTCGAGGCCTTGCTGGCAGGAGAGAAAGTCGCATTCCACGAATGGGAAGCGGCAACGCCCTATTTCGATGGCTGTCTGCCCATTGAAGTAATGGCGGAGCGAGGGCCGGAAACTCTGCGGCACGGGCCCATGAAGCCGTTTGGGCTTACCAACCCGCATGCTGCGGGAGTGAAGCCCTACGCCGTGGTGCAGCTGCGCCAGGACAATCGGCTCGGCACTCTGTTCAACATGGTGGGATTCCAGACCAAGCTCAAACACGCCGAGCAGGTGCGCATCTTCCGCTCCATTGCGGGCCTGGGAAGAGCCGAGTTCGCTCGCCTCGGCGGCTTGCACCGCAACACCTTCATCAACGCTCCAAAGCTTCTCGATGGCACGCTGCGGATGCGAACCGAGCCGCGGCTACGCTTTGCTGGACAGATCACGGGCTGTGAGGGTTATGTCGAATCCGCAGCCATCGGTCTCCTCGCCGGCCGCTTCGCCGCAGCGGAGCTATTCTGCGAGCCTATTGCCTTGCCACCTGCAACCACCGCGCATGGCGCTCTTCTCGCTCACGTCACCGGCGGCCACCTGGAGCCAGCGGAGAGCGCCGACCATGGCGCGCGGTCCTATCAGCCCATGAACATCAATTTCGGCCTTTTCCCGCCGCTTTGCGGCCCTCTCAAGCGCGACAACGGGCGGCGTTTACGCGGCACGGAAAAGAGCCTGGCCAAGAAACGCGCGCTTACCCGGCGCGCCCTCGATGATCTCGATCGCTGGATCACGGGCGAGCTTCCCGTCGCCGCGGAATGAGCGCTGCACCAAACGAGATCGCGCAGGGCTGGAGTGAAGGCGTCGTTCTCAAGCGCGACCTGCTCTCGACCGTCGAGCGCGGCCGCTTTGGCGCATCGCGCGGGAACGCCGTCATGCGCCGGATCGATCAGGTGCCCTGGTGGAGCTTTGCCCTGGCGCGGCATCTGTTCGCGCGCGAGCGGCGCACGCTCGCGGTTGCGGGCAAGCTTGGCATCGCTCCCACCCTCCTCTACAGCGGCCGGCGCGTGCTGGTGCGCAGCTGGATCGAGGGTTTGCCCCTTCATCTTGCCAAGCCGCACGGGGACGGTGCCTATTTTCGGTCGGCCAAAACCGCACTGCATACCCTTCATCGCGCCGGCATCTGCCACAACGATCTCGCCAAGGAGCAGAACTGGTTGCGCGGCGCCGATGGGCGCGCCTATCTGATGGATTTTCAGCTTGCCTCTCAGTTCCGCCGCCGGAACTGGCTGTTCCGCATTGCCGCGTACGAGGATTTGCGGCACCTGCTCAAGCACAAGCAACGCTATTTGCCGGGGGCGGTCACTCCCGCCGAGCGGCGGGTGCTCGGGCGCAAGAGTGTTTTGACCCGTGTTTGGATGGCGACCGGCAAGAAGTTTTATTATGCCATCACGCGCGGCCTGTTTCGCTTTACCGACCGGGAGGGCGGCGGCCGCCGGCTTGTCCACGACGCCCCGCTCATCGCGGCGCGCCTCAACACGCATCCTCAGGTACGCGAGAGCGTGGTCGTTGCTTTTCCGGACCGGCGCGCGGGCACGGGGCTTTATGCTTTTGTCGAGGCGGCGCCGGGGCTGAGCGAAGAGCGGTTGCGCGAATTCATTGCGAGTGGATCTCTTCCGCGGCCACCGGAGCACCTGCAACTCATCGATGAGCTGCCGCGGTGCGTCACCGGCGAGGTGCGCAGCGAAATCCTGCAGCTCATCGCCATGAATCAGGTGGATCTGATCGACACGCTGCTTGCCAACGAACGCGAGCGCAGCCTCGTCGGACGCATCGTCGCGCAGCGCCGTAACCTGCGTGACCGATTCTCGTTTTAGCGTCGCGTTAGTCTGTTGCCCGTTCAAACTTTAAAGAAGCTGGTGAAGTGTTGAATGATTTTGTCCGGTACCTCCTCCTGGATGTAGTGCCCACACTCGATAGCCTCGTGCGCGACGATGTTCGACGCATAGCGCTTCCATACGTCCAGGAATTCCTTGGCGCGCTCGGGCGACTGGCCGCGTGCCCCCCAAAGCAAAAGCAGCGGAATATCGATTTTCCTGTCCTTGTCGGCCGTGTCCATCTCGAAATCGCACGTTGCCGTTGCCCGGTAGTCGCGACACGAGCCGGTAATCGTTTTCAGCGTGTAGCAGCGGACATACTCGTTGATCGCCGTGTCGGTCAAAAAGCCGATGCCGGTGCCGCCGCGGATCATCATGCGGCTCTTGATGAAATATTCAGCCGGCACGGCGCTGATCAGCCGCTCTGGAAACGGCTCTGGCTGCGCCATGAAGCCCCAATGCCACGTTCGGATCACCCAATTCTTCGTGATGTTCGTCCAGACGTGATAGTTGGGCACAACGTCCATGATGCATGCTTTGATGATGCGCTCGGGATGATCGAGGCACAGCCGGTGCGTGGTGCGCCCGCCGCGGTCGTGACCGGCGACCATGAAGCGCTGATATCCGAGTTGCTCCATGATCTCGACGAGATCGCGTGCCATCTCGCGGAAGCTGAAATTGATGTTGTTGGGACCGGGATCGGGCAATGAGCTGTCGCCGTAGCCGCGCAGGTCGGGAAGAATGACATGGTATTGCTGGGCGAGCTTGCTTGCGACCTTGTACCAGCAGGTGTGGTTTTCCGGATTGCCATGGACGAGCAGTAGCGCCGGGCCGGAGCCGCCGTGGCGCAGCCGAATTACGGCCCCGCCGGTGCGCATATCGAGATGCTGGAAGCCGGGGAAGTGGGCCGCCATCTCGGCTGAACCCCAGCGCGTAGGATCCCGTCGATAGTCGGCGTCAGTCGCGACTGCCATTGCGCTTGTGTCCTGGGCGGTCGCCGGGCTCGCCAAAACTGAAGCGGCGAAGCCTGATAGCGCGGCTCCTGCGAGCGAATCGCGCCGGTTTGTCTCGATGCTCATCGCTGCGTCCCTGAATCTGTTCCAATGCTATTTCGCTATGGGTGTAACCCATTTGCGTCCATGGTCATGTTTGCAACGGACTTGCGAAAAGCCGTGCCGGTTGCCGGGCGGCGCGCCAGATAAGCCACTGCCGTCGCCATGCTGAAAGCTCGACCGGCCGCAAAGGATCATAGTCGGCGCGCTCCATGCGCGCCAGAACAGGACTTGCAAGCGCAACCGGCAGGAATGCCGGAACTGATCTGGACATCATGGTGGACTGCATGCGCTGAGCCTGCTGCAAATGCTCCCGGGCAATGAGGCGCATTTCGGCGAGTGCCGCACGCAGTCCGGCAGTCACACGAAGCCGCGACACGTCGTGCCGCGCGACGCCGTGGCGATCGAGAATTTCTAGTGGAATGTAGAGCTGCCCACGCCGCGCATGAACAGGGAATGCTGCCAGCAGCCCGGTGAAGGCGTAAGCAAGCCCGGCATGATGAGCCAGGTCACCTAACAGGTCACTTAATTCGGCGCTCCCATCGTCGATTACTTGAGCGGATAATCGAATAAGATTGGAAGACGCTGCATCGGCATAGGTGTTGAGATCAGCGAGGGTGCGCATCGGCTCGTCATAAAGGTCAAACCGGCGCGCATCGATGAGAGCTGCAAGCTGCCCGGCTGCAAGCCTGTGGCGTGCGATGGTGGCAAGGAGCGCCGCTGCTACGGGATGGCCGGCAACCCCGCCATGCGCCTCGCCAGCGAGCACGTCGCTCCACCATTGCAGGCGGATTTCACCGGCAACAGACCCGTGCGCCACCGCGCGCACGCGCGCGATTTCGAGGTTGAAGGCGTAGAGGGCATAGAGAGCGCCTCGGCGCTCGGCGGGCGCGAACAGGGCGGCAAGAAAGCGGTCCCGGTCCCCCGAACGGACCAGCCGCTCACAATGCGCCACTGCGTTCTGCATGGCTTCAGGGCGCCTTGGTCCATATCAGCTTCGCGCCGGTTGCTGCGCGGGAACGCGCTCCTCCGCCTCGACGCGCGCCGTCCCGACGCCGAGGTAAATCAGAATTGGCGCGGCGATAAACACGGACGTGTAGGTACCCACCAGCACGACGCCGAAAATCATGGTGGCGACAAAGCTGTGAATGGCATGACCGCCGAACAGCAGCAGCGCCAACAGCGCAAGCGTCACGGTCACGTGGGTGATGATGGATCGCGAGAGCGTGGAATTGACGGAGATGTTGAGCAGATCCGGCATCGCCATGCGCTTGTAGCGCCGCAGCATTTCACGGATGCGGTCATAGATGACGACGGTATCGTTGAGCGAATAACCCAGGATGGTAAGCAGAGCCGCAATGCTTGAAAGATCGAAGTCGATCTGGGTCAGCGACATGTAACCGATTGTCAGAACGAGATCGTGGACGTTGGCGATCATGGCCCCGAGCGCGAACTGCCACTCGAACCGGAACCAGAGATAAATCAGGATCGCGAAGATCGCGAGCATGAGGCCGACCGTGCTGTAGGCCAGGAGCTCTTTGGAGACGCGCGGTCCCACCACTTCTTCACGGCGAATATCGACGTCGTTGCCGAGCGCCTGCCTGACTTTGGCAAGGGCGGCCTGCTGCGCCTCCTCTCCGCCCGGTTGCTGGGCCACCCGGATCAGCACGTCCTCGGGGCCGCCGAACTGCTGCAGCTGCACCTCGCCCAGCCCCAGGCCGCCCAGCGTGGAGCGCATCTTGGCAAGATCGGCCGGCCCCGATTTCGACTGCACCTCAATCAAGGTGCCGCCGATAAAATCGATCCCGAAATTAAGCCCATGAAAGAAGTACAGGAAAATCGCAGCGATTGAGAGCAGCGCGGAAACTGGAAAACTGATGCGCCGAAAGCGCATGAAGTCGAACTTGGTATCGTCGGGGACGATCCGCATGAGCGGAATGGAGGGATGCAGCCGCACGTCGCTTATGCCTCAGGAGATCGCCAGCTGTCGCGGACGTGCCCACCCGACCCACCAGGCCACGATCAGGCGCGTCAACGTGAAGGCCGTGAACACGGTGGTGACGATGCCGATACCCAGTGTCACCGCGAAGCCGCGTACCGGTCCGGTGCCGATAAAGAACAAAACAGCAGCCGCGATGAAGGTGGTGATATTGGAATTGAGGATGGTTGCGAGCGCGCGTGTGAAACCGGCATCGATCGCGTTGATGGGGGTGCGTCCGCTGCGCACCTCCTCGCGGATGCGTTCATAGATCAGGACATTGCTGTCCACCGCAATCCCGATCGTGAGAACAATGCCGATGATGCCGGGTAGCGTGAGCGTCGCATTGAGAAACGACAGGATGCCGAAGATCATACCGATATTGATGCCGACCGCGATGCTCGCGAATACGCCGAACAGGCCGTAGGTGAAAATCATGAATACGACGACGAGGGACGCGCCGAAATAGGACGCGAGTTTTCCCTTCTCGATTGAATCCTGGCCCAGCCCCGCGCCCACGACGCGCTGCTCGATCACGGTAAGCTTTGCTGGCAAGGCGCCCGCCCGCAGCAGAATGGCGAGATTGTTGGCAGATTCGACGGTGAAATTGCCGGAGATTTGTCCGGCTCCGCCGCGAATGGGCTCGCGGATAACGGGTGCCGAGATCACCTCCTCGTCGAGCACGATTGCAAACGGCCGCCCCACATTGTCGGTGGTGACCTGAGCGAATTTTCGCGCTCCCGAGGTGTTGAATTTGAACGAGACAATGGGCTCGCCGGTGCGCTGGTCATAACCAGGCTGCGCATTGGTGAGCTCCTCCCCCGAAACAATCACGCGCTTTTCCAGGAGATAGGGCCGGCGGCCTTCCGCGGCCGAGCCGTAAACGATTTCCGAGTTCAGGCGGGGGATGCTCCTTGAGCGCCTGCTCGACCGTCATTGAGGTATCGACAAGGCGGAAGGTCAGTTTCGCCGTGGTCCCGATGACCTTGATAAGCTCATCCGGATTTCCAAGTCCGGGGACCTGCACCAGCACGCGATCGATTCCCTGGCGCTGAATCGAAGGTTCCACCAGTCCCATCGCATTTACGCGCCGCTCGATGATCTCGACCGACTGGTCGACGACCTGGCGCGTGCGCTCGAGCAAAGCCGGCTCCGTCACCGTAAGCCGGATGACGCCGCCGCCCGCATTCTCGATGTTTACAGAACGCGCTCCGGCGCTTCCGATGAATCCTCCGAGCGGTTCGGACAGCGGGCGCAGCTTGGCCAGCGCCTGTTGCACGTCGCTGTCGCGGACAATCACCTCGACGGAATTGCCCCGGATCGCGGGCGCGCGGACCAGCCGCAACCCCGCTTCGCGCATGACCCTGCGCACGTCATCTTGCACGGTTTGGAGCTTCTGACGCCGAACATCGTTGGCATCGACCTGCAGCAGGATGTGAGACCCGCCTTGCAGATCGAGCCCAAGCACGACGTGACGCTGGGCCCACACGGGCCACCGCTGGACTGTCTTTTCAGGGAAGAAATTGGGAACCGCGAACAGGCAGCAGATAAAGGCCGTGAGCAATATGGCGGCCGCTTTCCATTTCGAAATGTAAAGCATGAATTTTGACCGTTACTTGCGGAGCGTCCGGGTAAAACCGGAAATCAGCTCGATCCGCTCTCGTCCTTGACCGGCTCGCCCTTGGCACGCACGCCCGTAACCATGGAGCGCACCTGGCGGACGCGCACCCCGTCCGCGATCTCGACCTCGATCTGATCGTCATCGACGACCTTCGTCACCTTGCCGACCAGTCCTCCCGACGTAATCACGGTATCGCCGCGGCGCAAGTTTTTGACCAGCTCCTGGTGGTCCTTGGTGCGCTTTTGTTGCGGCCGCAGAATAAGAAAATACATGATCACGAAGATCAGGACGAAAGGCAGCAACTGCACCAGCATGTTGTCCCCGCCAAAAAAAGGACTCGCCTGGGCAAAAGCGGGAGTCACAAACATGCGTGCTTTCCTTGTGTTCTGATGGCCTGGGGCGCCCGCGCGGACTATAACCGCCGGTGGTCCAATTGCAATCTCACCCTCCGGCGACGTTGCCGGCCTTGCTGCGCACCGGCGAGATCATCTTGCGCGCACGCGGCCGCGTCGGTTAAGCCAGCACACGAAATTTTGCAGTCACGCTTATGGCCAAACGCGTCAAGCCACCGGTAAGCACGCCACGAGCGGCGCAGCAATCACCCCGAAGCGCTCCTTCACAGGAAACGCTGGAGCGGATCGCAGGCGCCCTGGAGCGCCTCGCACCGCATGCACCGGCTCCGCCGCGCTATGATTGCGCTGACGCGTTCTCCTGGCATCCCGACCAGCGACGGCTCGTTCCGGTCGCCAAGGTGAACAGAGTCGAGATGTCGCTCCTCAAAGGGATCGACCGCGTGCGCGACATGCTGCTGGAGAACACTGACCGGTTTGCGCGCGGGTTGCCAGCCAACAATGCGCTGCTCTGGGGTGCGCGCGGCATGGGCAAATCGTCGCTGGTCAAGGCTGTGCACGCTGAGGTCAACGCCGCCCGGCAAACCCCTACCCTATCCCTCCCCCATCGCAAGTCGGGCTTGCCCGACTTGCGCACCACACTGCGCAACCCGGGCAGGCCCGGGTTGCGTCGGGAGAGGGTAAAGGGTGCGGGCGACGGGGTACTCAAGCTTGTTGAGATCCATCGTGAGGACATTGAAAGCCTGCCGGAGCTGATGGCGCTCATGCGCGGCGCGGCTTACCGCTTTATTGTTTTCTGTGATGACCTCTCGTTTGAAGCACAGGATACGAGCTACAAGTCTCTCAAGGCCATGCTGGAAGGCGGCATTGAGGGGCGGCCGGACAATGTGGTGTTCTACGCGACGTCGAACCGGCGCCACCTCATGGCCCGCGACATGATGGAGAACGAGCGCGCGTCCGCAATCAATCCGGGCGAAGCGGTCGAGGAGAAGGTCTCACTATCAGACCGTTTCGGACTCTGGCTCGGCTTTCATCGCTGCAGCCAGGATGAGTTCCTCGCAATGGTCGACGGCTATGTCACCTATTACGGCATTTTGCACCCGCGCGAGCAGGTTCACCGCGAGGCGCTGGAATGGGCCACCACGCGCGGTGCCCGCTCCGGCCGCGTCGCCTGGCAGTATGTGCAGGATCTCGCCGGGAGATTAGGGATTGCGATATCAGACGAAGGAGGACGGACGGCCGCGGACAGATGAATGAGCGGCGCCATCCGTCGTCTGTTGTCCGTCGTCCAAGTTCAAGCCCCACTCAGAAATTTCGACGGATCCAGCGGAGAGGCGCCTTTGCGGACTTCGAAGTGCAGCTGCGGTGCGTTCACGTTGCCCGATTGACCCGAGCGCGCAATGACCTGCCCCCGTTTGACCTGGTCGCCACGCTTGACGAGAAGTTCTTTGGCATGGGCATAGGCAGTGACGTATCCATTGGAGTGCCGCACGAGAACGAGATTGCCATAACCCTTGAGCTCGTTGCCGGCATAGGCCACGACACCATCCTCGGCCGCTTTGATCGGCGTATTCTCCGGCACGGCGATGTTGATGCCATCGTTCTGCTGCCCGTTGGTCATCGGCCCGAAGCCCGAGATTACGCGTCCGTTCGCGGGCCAACGAAATTTGGGCAGAGCGCCGGTTGTATCCGCGTTCTTCGCAAGTCCGTTTGCAGCGGATGTGTCGGTCGCCGGCGCAAACATGCTTGCGCTTTGCGGCGTGTCGGCGCTCTCCGGCGCAATTGCAGTCGCGGGCTTGGCCTCGGCCACAGCAGGTACCGCAGATCTTATCGCCGAGGACCGCACCCCTGGAATCACAAGACGGTCACCGATGTTGAGCCGCGTGTTTGCTCCGAGATTATTGGCCTTGGCAATTTCACCGACCGGTTTGCCGTAGAGACGCGAAATCTTGCTCAGCGTCTCGCCGGGCGCAACCACATGCACGGCTCCGTTGCCGGTCGAGGCAAGCTTGGGCGCAGCCGCCGGTGTGTGACTGGCTTGATTGTAGCGCGGGATGACCAGCTGCTGGCCCGATTGGAGCGCCGCCGGCGAACCGAGATTGTTGGTGGCGATGATGGCCGAGGCCGGAACGCCGTAACGGCGGGCGATGGAGTCGATGGTATCTCCGTGGGCGACGGTAATGGCAGTGCCGCCTTCCCACGTCCAGTGGCCGGTGGAAGCCGGCTTGGAGGCTGCAACCGTTCCAGTGACTTCGGATGGCGCAGGTGAGGCAGCCGAATGCGCCGGATTCGGAGCATAGGAGGCCATTCCTCTGCCGCCACCGGCAAAACCGGAATTTTGCGGAGAGGAACTCTGCGCGCTCTGCGGCGGAAGCGGGCGGGTCTCGACCCGTCCGACCGGGGCGCCTTGGCTGCCCTGGATTGAGCCGGTCATCTCCGGACCGTTCTTATCGGCGAAGATATCGGCGAAAATATTGTCGTTAAATCGCGACGTATCGCCGCTGCAACCCGCAATGCCCGCGCTCACCAGCGCCAACAGGGCCGCCTGGGGCAAAGGACGCAACCATTGAACGAACGAGAACATCGCCAACACTCATACGCAATACAGAGGCGCCATTAACAACCGGCGAAGTAAATAAGACTTTAACTAATTGTGGTATTAAGGGCACACTCAACTGGAAAGCGTTGATTTAAAGCTCGCGTGCCTGTCCCGGCAATAGCGGAACAAAACGCACGCCGATCAGCTCCTCCTGCTCCAGCCCAGTCTCTCGCTTGGTGATTCTGACCAGGTGTTGTGAGCCGTTGTGCGGCCCGAGCGGTAATATCATCAGCCCGCCCTCGGCAAGCTGCGCGACAAGAGCCTCGGGTACGTTTTCAGCAGCCGCCGTAATCATAATGCGATCGAATGGTGCCTTGTCTGGAACGCCGGCAACACCATCCCCGAGCAGGACTTCGACATTGTTGTATCCAAGCGTGGCCAGCCGGATCCGCGTGGCGTTCGCTAACGTGCGGTAACGCTCCACGCTGATTACTTCACGGGCAAGGCGCGAAAGAATGGCCGCCTGATAGCCTGATCCAGTGCCGATCTCGAGTACTCGATGCTGCGGCTGCAAACGCAGCTGCTCGGTCATGTACGCGACCACATAGGGCTGGCTGATTGTCTGTCCACAGGCGATCGGCAAGGCCTGATCCGCATATGCGGCATCGACGAACGCGTTTTCAACGAAATGCTCGCGCGGGACCTCGTCCATTGCCCGCAACACGGCGGTGTCACCGATACCCCGCTGGCGCAACACCAGCAGGAACTGCATCCGGACAACTTTGTCGTCACCGGTCGGCGGCTTGGGCACGCAAGACCTCCTGGCCTGGTTTTAGCCGAAATCATCCCGCAGCTCGACACCACCGGGCGCGTCCCGGCTTCGATCACCCAGTGCAACGTTCGTGATTTGGCCGGGACGTGCTAAATGTGAGGCGCCTGCGATTGGTTTGGCTTTGTATTCGGGTGTCTTTTGCGGGGATTGCACGCGAACATGACTTCAACAGCCCCTACGCAGCCTGCCGCCGGCGCAAAGCGTGTCCTCATCGTGGAAGATGAGTTGATGATCCGCATGCTGCTCGCCGATATGGTGGGAGAGCTCGGCTACATAATCGCGGCCGAGGCCGCCCAAATCGAAGAGGCCCTGGAGGCTGCACGCAATACTGATTTCGACATTGCGATCCTCGACGTGAATCTCAATGGCAGGCCGATTTCGCCGGTGGCCGATGCCCTCGTCGAGCGCGGGAGACCATTCATCTTCGTTACCGGCTACAGCGATCCGCCGGTTGCGGAACTGCATGCGAACCGGCCGGTGCTGAAAAAGCCGTTCCAATTGGACCACCTCAAGCTCACGCTGCAAAGAGCGCTGGAAAACGGTACGGCCGACCCACACCCTATCCCTCCCCCGCGAGCGGGGGAGGGATAGGGTGGGTGTGTTTCGGCTATTGCCTTGCGCCAGCCTCTCTACGCGGGACCCCTGCTTCCTGGTCGAATACCTCGGCGAGACGCGTCATGAAGGGATCGTCGGTCATGTTCAGCCGCAGCGGCGTTACTGCAATGCGGTTTGCCGCAAGGGCAGAAATATCGCTACCGTCGGAGGGCGGCATTGCGCGCATGCGCACATAGGCGATCCAATAGTAGGCGTTGCCGCGGCCGTCCTCGCGTGCATCTATTTGCAGCCGTTCCTGGCGGTTGCGTCCCTGCGTTGTTATCGCGACCCCTCTCACCTCGGCGGGCCCACAGTCCGGAAAATTGATGTTCACAAGCACGTCCGGAGGGATACCGGCCTTGAGCACGCGCCGGATGATGTCGGGCGCGAAGCCGAGTGCTGTCGCCCAGTGGGGCGGCTGTCCGCTGCGGGACTTGTAGGCCTGCGAGAGCGCAAAGGAAGGGATGCCGAGGATCGTCCCCTCCACTGCGCCTGCAACCGTTCCCGAATAGATCACGTCCTCGCCGGCATTGCGCCCGCGATTGACGCCCGCCAGCACGAGGTCCGGGGGATGGTCTTTCATGATATGGCGGGCGCCCATGATGATGCAGTCAGTCGGCGTGCCCTTGACGGCGAAACGCCGCTCGGCGATCTCGCGCAGGCGCAGCGGATCGTTCAGGGAAAGCGAGTGCGACACACCCGACTGATCGAATTCAGGAGCAATCACCCACACATCGTCTGACAATGCTCGGCCGATCTCGGCACAGACGTCGAGGCCCTCCGAATGGATGCCGTCATCATTGGTGATCAGGATGCGCATAATCAGACGCCGGACGACGCACGAGGAAGGACAGACGACAGCAAGCGCGGCCAGCGCCCTGTGTTCTTGTTGGGTTGTCCTGCGCGGTGCCCCATCCTCATGCGTCCTCTGTTGTCCGTCGTTTGTCCTCTGATCTCTCGATCGTCTTCATTGCACCCATGTACGGTTGGAGGACACGCGGCACGGCAATAGACCCGTCCTGCTGCTGATAATTTTCCATCACCGCAACGAGCGCGCGGCCGACGGCCACACCTGAGCCGTTGAGCGTGTGGACATGGCGCACCTGACGATTTTCCCTGCTGCGAAAGCGCGCTTGCATGCGCCGGGCCTGGAACTCGCCACACACCGAGCACGACGAAATCTCGCGATAGGCATTCTGGCCCGGCAGCCAGACCTCGATGTCGTAGGTCTTCTGCGCGGCGAAACCCATATCGCCGGTACAGAGCGTCATCACCCGATAATGCAGATCGAGACGGCGCAATACCTCCTCGGCACAGGACAGCATGCGCTCGTGCTCGTCTCTGCTGTCTTCGGGCATGGTGATCGATACGAGCTCGACTTTCGTGAACTGATGCTGGCGAATCATGCCGCGCGTGTCCTTGCCCGCTGCACCTGCCTCCGCGCGAAAGCAGGGCGTCAGCGCGCAAAGCCGCATCGGAAGCGTGGCTTCCTCCAGGATTTCCTCGCGCACCAGATTCGTCAGCGGCACTTCGGCTGTCGGGATAAGGCCGAGGCGCTCCGAGTTCAATGTCGGAAGAAACCCGGGACCCGCATAAAGTCCAATATACTCCCCCTCGTGCAGAGCGTTTATCAGCCAATCCCATGATCGTATGGCGAAGAACTGGTCGTTCTCAAACTTGGGTAATTGCGCCGTTCCATACATCACGTGATCCCGCACCAGTAACGGGGGGTTCACTTCAGTATATCCGTGCTCATTCGTGTGCAGATCCAGCATGAATTGCCCGAGCGCGCGCTCGAGTCGCGCCAGTCCACCTTTCAGAACCACGAAGCGTGCGCCTGAAAGCTTCGCGGCGGTTCGAAAATCCATTTGCCCAAGCGCCTCACCGAGATCGAAGTGCTGGCTGGGCGCAAAGTCATAGCTGAGCTTGGCTCCGAAGCGATGGCGCTCAACGTTATCACAGCGTCCTTCCCATCCGGCACATCGGGTGCTGGCAAGGGCAGGTTAGGAATTTCGGCAAGAGCATTCGTCAATTCTTGATCGACGGAATTTTTTTCCTCTGCCTCAAGCGTCAAAATCGAGCTTTTGCACTCAGCCACCTCAGCCATCAGTGGTTGCGCAGCGGCGTCGTCACTTTCGCTTTTGCCTTCCCGATTTCCTCCGACGCGACGCGACGACGAGCCCTATAACTCTCTGCGACCCGAATGATCGCGCGTCTCCGATCATCGATCGTGAGCAGCCGCTCCCCCTCCGGGGTAAGCCCGCGGCGCTGGAGGCCACGGTCAAACTCCGCCTTGTGCTCCCTGATCCATTTGATGTCATGCATGGCGGAAGCTTTCGTAAATCGCCGCTCGCTCCGAGCCTGTTATCGGACCGGCCCGGTTTTCATGCAATGATCTTTCGTCATTCCGCCGGCTTGGCGGCTGCGCGTGCCGCGTCCTTGGCCTTGTCGGCTGCGGCTTTCTTTTCCACCAGTCGCACCGCCCAGATCGATCCCTCGTAAAGCGCCATGAGTGGAAGAGCGAGCGAAAGTTGGCTCAGCACATCGGGCGGCGTGAGAATGGCGGCAATGATAAAAGCGCCGACGATAAAGTAACGCCGCTTTTCCTTGAGCTGATCGGACGTGATGATCCCGACGCGCCCAAGCAGCGTCAGGATCACCGGGAGTTGAAAAGCCACGCCGAAGGCAAAGATGAGCTTCATCATCAAGGTCAGATAATCTTCGACCTTGGGCAAGAGCTCGATTGCGGCCTGGCCATCGCCACCGGCCTGCTGCATGCTTAGCGAAAAACGCGCGAGCATGGGCCATACCATAAAATAAACAGCGAGCGAGCCGAGGAAGAAAAAGATCGGGGTCGCGATGAGGTAAGGCAGGAAGGCCTTGCGCTCGTGCCGATAAAGGCCCGGCGCGACGAACATGTAGATCTGAGTAGCCACCACCGGGAATGAAATGAATGCAGCGCCGAACATGGCGAGCTTGAGCTGGACGACGAAATATTCGAGCAGCCCGGTATAGATGAACTTCGAGTTCTCGGGCCCCGCCACCCACACATACGGCCACGTCAGGACATTGTAGATCGTCTTGGCGAAGAAGAAGCAGCCCGCAAAGGCAATGCCGAATGCAATCAGCGCCTTGATCAGGCGCGAGCGCAACTCGATCAGGTGATCCATGAGAGGCGCTTTGGTCGCCTCGATGTCCTCATGGGTCATGCGGGCTTCTCTCCCGCACCGTGTGAGCCCGACTTGCCGTCTGTGGCCGGCTCTCCTGTCGGAGCGGAAATGCCGGCATCCGGCGTTGCCGGGATGGCTGCCTCGTTCGCCCCGGCCGTTTGCGCGGCCGCCACTTCAGTCTCCGCGGGAGCGGGTGGTGCAGAGTTCGGCTGTGGCTCGGACTCTGATTTGGGTTGTTGGGTAATCGACGTTTCAATCTGGTGCTGCGCGCTTTCGAATTCCCGGCGCACATCCGCGACCGGATCGAAATTCGCATAGCTTTTCGCTTGGGTCGTCATCTCGTCGACCTCCTTTTTGAGGTCGGCCAATTCCGCTTCGCGTATGGCTTCGTGGAACTGGTTCTGGAACTCGGTCGCCATGCGACGGAGCTTGGCGGTCCATTGCCCGAGCGTACGCAGCACGCCGGGCAGCTCTTTCGGGCCGATGGCAATCAGCGCAACGATGCCGATGAGAAGGAGTTCGCTCCAGCCAATTTCAAACATGCTGAAGTCAATCCCGGACGCCGCGGCACCGCCCACGCTCCTTTCCCGGCAAGCGGGAAAGAGAACGATGAACCTATCCGCCTTGGCCGCAACGACCGGAATGCTCAACTCGCCTTGGTGGTCTCGGCGGTAGCTCCAGTCGCGGTGGCGGCGTTCTGCGGCTGATGGTCGATGGTCTTCATTGGATCAGTCTTGTTGCCGGACTCCGCTTCAGGTTTGTCGTCTTCGGCCAGTCCCTTCTTGAACGACTTTATGCCCTTGGCAAAATCGCCCATCAGATCAGAGATCTTTCCACGTCCGCCGAACAGCAGAAGGCCGACAGCCAGAACCAGAATCCAGTGCCAAATGCTCATTGAACCCATGCACAGACCCTCCGCGCCGACGACGGATTAAGCAGCGCTCATGTCGAAGCAAAAGCTAGGCTCCGCAGAGCACAAAAACAAGGACTGCCCAATTGCAGTCTTTATTCCTGGTTTGACACGAGCGGAGCAAGACCGAGATCGAGTTCCGTCGGCTCCAGCGGCTCTTCGTCCTCGCGCAAAGCGGGATCGTCCGACGGCATCGGCACTGAGAAGCCCGGCGGAAGCCGTCCATCAAGCAATCCGGACCCCTTGAGCTCCTCGACCCCAGGCAGATCGCCAACCGCGTCGATGCCAAAGTGGGACAGGAATGCCTCCGTGGTGCCATAGGTGACAGGCCGGCCGGGCGCCTTTCGCCGGCCGCGGGGACGGATCCATCCCGTTTCCAACAGCACGTCGACCGAGCCCTTCGAAGTGGTAACGCCGCGAATCTCCTCGATCTCGGCTCGCGTGACCGGCTGGTGATAGGCGATGATTGCAAGCGTCTCGATGGCCGCCCGCGAGAGTTTTCGTGTCTCGATCGATTCGTGGCTGAGCAGCCAGGCGAGATCGCTCGCGGTGCGGAAGGTCCATTTCCCATTGACGCGCACCAGGTTCACGCCGAACGACGAATATTCCTGCTGCAAGCGCACGAGCGCTGCGTGGACATCGACACCTTGCGGAAGTCGCGCCGCGAGCGACTTTTCATCGAGCGGCTCCGCCGAGGCGAACAGCATGGCTTCCAAGAGCCGCAGCTCTTCCGGCCGGCGTTCAGGCTCGGGCGCCTGCGGCCGGTACTCGGGCTCCGGCTCGTCTGATCTCGTCACGACCTTCAATCTCGGCATTTGTCCCTCCTGATCCCCTTCATTCCTGCTGGGCGCTGCTCGCTTCGTCCCCACTCGTTGTTCGCTTGCGTACGTAAAGCGGCGCGAACGCGGTCTGCTGATGCACCTCCATGAGGCCTTCGCGCACAAGCTCAAGCGTCGAGGCAAAGCTCGATGCAAAAACGGTCCGCGCAAGAGCGGGCTCGACCACGTAGCTCAGCAGATATTCGTCAAGGCGCGCCCAATCCTGCGATTGACCGATCAGCCGCTCAAGCGCTTCGCGCGCCTGTGCCAGTGACCAAACGGTGCGCTGGGCGAGCCGCACGTGGGACAGCGCCGCCCGTTGGCGCTGCTGGGCATAGGCCGAAAGAAGATCATACAGCGTCGCGGTCCATTGCGGATGGCGGATGTGCGCGATGGGTTCGGGCTGACCGCGGGCAAACACGTCGCGTCCGAGCTGTGCCTGTCCCAAGAGACGCTGCGCAACGGCGCGAATGGCTTCGAGCCGCTTGAGGCGCAGCGCCAGCGCGGTCGCCATGTCAGCCGCGCTTTGGCCATCCTGGGACGTGACATCCGGCAGCAGGAGGCGCGACTTCAGATATGCAAGCCAGGCTGCCATCACGAGGTAGTCCGCAGCGAGCTCAAGCCGCAGCTTGCGGGCCTCTTCAATGAAGACGAGGTACTGATCCGCAAGCGCCAGAATGGAGATTTTTGCGAGGTCGACTTTCTGCTGGCGTGCCAGCGCCAGCAGAAGATCGAGCGGACCCTCGAACCCCTCGACATCGACCACCAGCGTGGGCTCGTCGCTCAAGCGCTCGATTGGAGGATCGGCCTCGAATTTCACCTGTTCCGGGTTCATGAACGTGCGCCCACCGTTTCGTTGTCAGCGATGAGAGCCGCCCATTCCAACCGCAGAGCCGCCACTTCGTGCTCGCCGCTGGGTTTGCGTTGTTCGAGAGCCGATTGCGCACGCTCCGCGGCCCTGCCGGCCAGTACTGGAACGCTGGCAGCCACGGCCTCCATTTCGTCGAGATCGCCGGTGCAATGAAGGACGAGATCGCACCCAGCAGCAATAGCCGCACGCGACCGGCTTTCAAGCGAGCCCGAAAGGGCGCCCATGGAAATATCGTCGCTCATCAGTAATCCGGAAAAATTGAGCCCGCCCCGAATCACATCACGGATCACAGTGACCGAAGTTGTGGCCGGAGCAAGATGATCGATCGCGGTATAGACCACGTGAGCGGTCATTCCCAAAGGCAGGTCGGCAAGCGGCCGGAATGCGGCAAAATCGCTCCCCTCGAGCGTCGAGCGCTCGGTCTCGACAACGGGCAGACCGCCATGACTGTCAATGGTTGCGCGGCCGTGGCCTGGGATATGCTTGAGGACCGGCAAAACACCCCCCGATAGCAGGCCCGCGGCCACGCTACGGGCGATGGCGGCAACCTTTTCGGGGGTCTCACCATAGGCGCGATCGCCGATGACGTCGCTCGCGCCAGCCACCCGAACGTCGGCAATGGGAAGGCAATCCACATCAATGCCGACTGCGAGGAGGTCGGCCGCCATCAGACGAGCACCGATGTAAGCGGCGCGTTCTCCCTTTTCTGTGCTGTGATCGTAGATTCGACCATAGGTCGCGCCGGGCGGATAAGAGGGCCAGTGCGGCGGTCCGAGCCGCTGAACGCGACCGCCTTCCTGATCGACGAGAATGGCTGCATTGCGCCCCACGGCATTTCGCACCGAAGCGGTCAAGCGAACGAGCTGAGCCGGCGATTGGATATTGCGCGCGAAGAGAATGAGGCCCCACGGCTCGGCCTCCCGCAAAAAGCGTTCTTCGTCGGCCGAAAGCGTCGGGCCCGCATGACCACAGATGAATGCGCGCGGCGCCATTGGGCGCATTACCCCGCACGAAGCAGCGCGGTCAATATGAGCTCAGTTGTTCGGGACCACGCAATGGCCCCCGGCGGCCTTGTAGCTCGCACAGAACTGATTGGCCTCCTGGGCGGAAGCGAATGGTCCGACCATCGTCCGGTAGAATACTCCTTTGGTCCCCAGATCAGCCCGACGTACGATCACCTGCCGGCCCGCAAGCTCGTTCGGGAATTTGGCCTGCAGACCGCGGAACGACGAGGCCGCGTCCGCCTCCGTCTTGTGCGACGAGAGTTGCACCAGAAAACCGACGGACGATCCCGTTGAACTTTCGGATCGCACCGGTGCGCTAGCCGTTCGCGTCCGCGTGGCTGGTGGCGGGCTTGAGTCTTTGGCCTGCGGATCAAGCGACAGCGGCCCACCGGAACTCTTCGGCGCGGGCGCAGCTGCGCGCGGTGCCGCCGCGGCGCCGGATGGAGCAGGCGCAGGGCCCGCTGCCGGCCGGCCGCTCGGATCGCTCCCATCAGGACGGATGGGGACAGTCCGGACCTTGTGCGGTTCTGTCGAGGCACCCGAGGGGGCAGCGGCAGCGGACGGCGCCGCCGCCAGGCCTGGCGTGGGCGATACCGGTGTTGGCAACACCACCCGAGGCGCTCCCTGCGTGCCCAGGTCCTTCAGTGCGACTGGCTCTTCCTGCTTGGAGACAACCTGTTCTCTACTCGCGTTGGCGACCCGGTCCTGTATGGTCTTGCCTGACTGCGCATCGCTGGCGGTCGGCGGGACAATCTTTGCCGGCGTCGCGGTATCGGCAGTAATCACCGGGGGCGGCTGCGCTACACCGGGTTGCCCAAAATAACTGCGGTAAGCGTAAGCGCCCGCAGTGCCGAGAATGGCGCATCCAATGAGCGCCAGAGCCGTAGCCAAGCCGCCGTGGCGATTTGCCCGTGGCGGGTCGTCGTATGATTGCTCTTCCTGGTTATCCGCCGCGGCAACGCGATCCGAATTACCATCGTTCTCGTGCTGCTCTGTTCGCGCCTGGAGGGCGTCGTCATCGCCATAGGACTCGCTCTCGTGGTCGCGACCGAAATGCGGCTCCTCATCGTAGCTCGGCGCATGATCCGGCCGCCAATCCGAAACCCGCGGCGTCAGCGGCAAATCCGCATTGAGGGCGTAGCTTTCCCGCCCCGATCCATAGGCGTCAGGTCTCCTGCCGGCCGCGGGCTCAGGCCGCTCATCATACCGCTCGTCATAATGCTCCCGCGCCAAGGAAGGCTGGGCGTCATCACGTGCCCGCCCTGAGCGGGCATAGGCATCCTGCCGCTCATCGTCGCGCGACCCGCCGCGGCCGAACTCGGCATAGGGGTCGTTCTTTCCAATCAGCCGAGCCAACTCTGTCAGTGGGTCACTTCCATAGGAGCTATCGTCCGCCGGCTCAGCGGCACGACGATACGGCTCGCCTGGCACTCTTAACTTGCTGTTGTCCGCCATACTCTTTCCGTTCGCGGCATTGGCGTCGCCCCAGGCCGGCTGCAGGACGGATTGCGCCATCCGTCCGTCCCTACGGCACCGAGCGAGATCAACGCATCTCCTCAGGCGCCTCGACGCCGAGCAAACCTAGCCCAGACGCGAGAACGGTGACAACGCCCTGCACCAGAGCGAGGCGAGCCAGGGTCATTTGTGGATCATTCTGGATAATGAAGCGTAAATGTGGCGCATCCTTCCCGCGGTTCCAGTGCGCGTGAAATTCACTTGCAAGCTCATAGAGATAATAGGCAATGCGATGCGGCTCATGGGAAATCGCGGCCGCTTCCACCAGCCGCGGATAGAGCGCGAGTTGCCTGATCAGCGCAAGCTCGCCGCCGTCATCGAGGCGCTCAAGGGGTGCCGCTGCAAAGGATCCCTCCTCCCCGCCGGCAAATAACTGCGGCATGAGTTCGCCCGCATTGCGCAACACCGAACGGCAACGCGCGTGAGCGTATTGAACATAGAAAATGGGATTGTCGCGGGACTGTTCGATGACCTTAAGAAGATCGAAGTCGAGAACCGCATCATTGCTACGGTAGAGCATCATGAATCTGACCGCGTCGCGTCCCACTTCGTCGACCACTTCCCGCAAGCTTACGAGCTCCCCTGCCCGTTTGGACATTTTCACGGGCTGACCGCCTCGCAACAGCCTGACCAGTTGGACGATCTTGATGTCGAGATCGGCGCGGCCGCCGCTTACCGCCTTTACTGCCGCGCGCATTCGCTTGACATAGCCGGCATGATCCGCGCCCCAGACGTCGATCATGCGCGTAAACCCGCGATCGAATTTGTCCTTGTGATAGGCGATGTCGGAGGCGAAATAGGTGTAGCTCCCGTCGGACTTTACCAGCGGACGGTCGATATCATCGCCGAAATCCGTCGAGCGAAAGAGCGTCTGCTCGCGATCCTCCCAGTCTTCGAGAGCAACGCCTTTCGGGGGCGGCAATCGTCCCTGATAAACCTCCCCTCCTTCCCGCAGAAAATTGATGGTTTCGGCAACGCGATCGCACGCTTGCTCGATCAGTGAGCTTTCTGAGAAGAACACGTCATGTTTGACATTGAGCGCGGCAAGATCCTCGCGGATCGCGCGCATCATCATCTCGATCGCCTTTTGCCGGATAATGGGTAAGCGCTGATCATCGGGCCAATTCAGTAGTTCGCGTCCATATTCTGCCGCGAGCGCCGCTCCGACCGGCTTGAGATAGTCGCCCGGATAAAAACCCTCCGGTAGCGGCCCGATATTTTCCCCGAGCGCCTCCCGGTAACGCAGGAAGGCCGAACGCGTGAGCGTATCGATCTGGGCGCCCGCATCATTGATGTAATATTCGCGCGTCACTCGAAAGCCCGTGAACGCAAGGACGTTGGCAAGCGCGTCGCCGAAGACCGCACCCCGGCCGTGGCCCACATGCAAGGGTCCGGTTGGGTTGGTGGAAACGTATTCGACATTGACCACGGCGCCCTGCCCGGCATTGCTGCGGCCGTATTGCGAACCGGACTGGAGCAGCATGCGCAAAGCCGCGACCCACGCGGCCGGTTTCAGCGTGAGATTGATAAATCCAGCTCCCGCCACCTCCACTTTCGCAAGCAGATTGTCCGCTCGAAGTTTTTGCGCGATCTCTTCCGCAAGCTCGCGCGGCTTCTTGCCAGCGTTCTTGGCGAGCACCATGGCGGCATTGGTTGCGAGATCCCCGTGCGTGGCATCGCGCGGCGGATCGAGTCCGACGCGGGAGAGACCGATCCCGCTTGGCAGCACGCCATCGGCAATCAACCCCGTGCAGGCAACGCGCACTTTGTCGAGCACGACAGCAATGATGTCAGGGCTGTTCATAATTCGCCGGTCGTCATGAGGCGCGGCGCCTAGCGTAATTCAGGTGTCGAGTCAAAAAGCCGCGCATGTTCGACAAGCGCATAGCGATCCGTCATGCCGGCGATGAAGTCTGCAATTCGCCGCGCGCGCGATAAGCGATCACTGCATTCGCCGCCAGTTGCCCATTCCGCCGGCATCGCTCCGGGGTCGCAATCGTAGCGGCTGAACAAATCAATGATCACCTGTTCGGCGTCGTTCATAATGCGCATGACCCGAGCGTGCCGATACATGCGGGGATAGAGAAATCCTTTGATTGCATGATCGGCTGCGGCCATCGCGGGCGAGAACGCCACGACCGGATGGGCGCGGTGACGCACGTCGTCCGCCGACTGCGCTGCCAGACGCTGCAAGCGACTGCCCGTTTCAAGAATCACGTCCTCGATCATGTGCGTGATCAGCCGGCGGATCAGTTCGTGGATCGAGCGTGGGCTTTCAAGTTGTGGGTGCGCGGCGCGGATATGGCGCAGGATTTCGTCGATCAGAGGAATTTGCGAGAGATCGTCGAGCGTGAACAATCCGGCACGCAGGCCGTCATCCATGTCGTGTGCGTCATAGGCGATGTCGTCGGCAAGCGCCGCAATCTGCGCTTCGGCACTGGCAAAACTCCAGAGTTCGAGGTCCTGACGCTCGGCATAGCTCAGGATCGCCTGCGGAACGCCGCGCTCGCGATAGCGCTCCGTGGGGGCGCCGTCGCGAAGCAGGAGCGGCCCATTATGCTTGACCAGTCCTTCGAGGGTTTCCCAGGTGAGATTGAGCCCATCGAAATCCACATAACGGCGCTCGAGCGCGGTAACAACGCGCAGTGACTGCGCGTTGTGATCAAAACCGCCGCAAGCGTCGAGACAGCGATCGAGTGCCCGCTCGCCAGCATGGCCAAATGGCGGGTGACCGAGATCATGCGCGAGCGCCAGCGCTTCGCAAAGATCCTCATCGAGAGCAAGCGCGCGCGCCAGCGAACGCGCAATCTGGTTGACTTCAAGCGTGTGGGTGAGCCGGGTACGGAAATGATCGCCCTCGTGAAAGACAAAGACCTGTGTCTTGTAGGCGAGCCGGCGAAAAGCCGTCGCGTGTATGATCCGGTCGCAGTCGCGGCGGAAGGCGCTGCGGGTGGGACTGACCGGCTCCGGATAGAGGCGGCCACGGCTTCTGGCCGGATCGCAGGCATAAGGGGCGCGCGGGACCGCCGCCTCGACGGCCATGACGGATCATCCAATTGACCAAAGGACCGCCCGCACTTAACTAACGCTCAGGCTTCTGGCAATGAGGGTTTCAAGATGGACAGCTTCACGGTAACCGAGCGGGCAGCGCACCGGATCCATGAAATTCTCAGACGCGAGCCTCCTGGCACCATGCTTCGGGTAAGCGTGGAGGGCGGCGGCTGTTCCGGTTTTCAGTACAAGTTCGACATGGATACGTCCAAGGCTGCCGATGACGTTGTCGTCACGCGCGAGGGCGCAACGGTGTTGATCGATCCGATTTCGCTAAGCTACCTCAATGGTTCGGAGATCGACTTTGTCGATGACCTGATCGGCGCCTCGTTCCGCGTCAATAATCCACAAGCCAAGACATCCTGTGGCTGTGGTACGAGCTTCTCGCTTTAGCGAGGAGCGAAATGGCCAATAGCGGGCGTGATCATTCGCTATTCGCCGTTTGCTATTCACCACCCGCTCTCCCTCACTCTGCCGCCACCGCGGTCGGCCGCTCTCCATGTTCGGGCACTGCTGCCAGCTGAGGCTCGAGGCGGTATTTCAGCAGCCGGTCAATCCGGTCGAGATAAATATAAATCACAGGCGTGATGAACAGGGTAAGAAGCTGAGACACCAGCAATCCGCCGACGACGGCCACGCCGAGCGGCTGGCGCAACTCGGCGCCGGCGCCCGTGCCGAGCGCAATGGGCAGCGTACCGAAGATCGCAGCAAACGTCGTCATCATGATCGGACGGAACCTCAGCAGGGCCGCTTCCCGGATTGCAGCCGGAGCCGAGAGCCCCACGCGCCGGCGGTCGATCGCAAAATCGATCATCATGATCGCATTCTTTTTCACGATGCCAACCAGCATCACGATTCCGATCATTGCAATGACCGAGAGATCCATTTTGAACAACATCAATACGATCAGCGCGCCCACACCGGCCGAGGGAAGCCCGGAAATGATGGTAATGGGGTGGATGAAGCTTTCGTACAGTACGCCCAGCACGACATAGGCGGCGAAGATCGCTGCGAGGACGAGCAAACCTTGTCCCTTGAGCAATTCCTGAAAGACTTGCGCCGAGCCCTGGAACCCGGTGTTGATGGTGATGGGCAGATTGGATTCGCGTTCGATCGCACGGATTGCGTCAACGGCCTGCCCCAGCGAATAGCCCGGCGCGAGATTGAATGAGACCGTGACCGCAGGCTGGTTGCCCTGGTGATTGACCTGCAGCGGGCCGACGTCCGGGATCATTCGCGTCACCGCTGAGATGGGGATCGCCTGGCCGGATGGTACGCCGTTTCCATTCACGCCAGCGCCAACTCCACCCGTATTTCCCAGATTCGTCTTGACGAAGATGCTTTCGAGCTTGGACGGGTCGGCCTGGAATGACGGCAGGCTCTCGAGAATGATCTGATAATCGTTGGTCTGGGTGTAAATGGTCCCGACCTGCCGGGCGCCGAAAGCGTCGAACAGTTCCTGACGAATCTGATCGATGGTAATGCCGTAAACAGCGGCTCGCTCCCGATCGATCTCAATCGTCATCTGCGGGTTTTTGATATAGAGATCGGTGGTGACATCGCGCAGACCATCGATCTGCGCGATCTTGTCCCGCATCTTCGGTGCAACCTCATACAATTGCTGGGTGTCGGTCGATTGCAGGGTGTACTGGAACTCGCTTTTGGTGATGCGGCCGGTGATGTTGATGTTCTGGACGTTCTGGAAATAGACGGCCATCCCGGGAACCGTATTCGCGGCGCGTCGAAGGCGCTGGATCACGGCAGTCGAATTTTCTCCACGCTCCTTTCTGGGCTTGAGTGCGATGAACATGCGTCCGATGTTTTGCGTCGGATTGGGGCCTCCCGCGCCAATGGTGGAATTGGCGTAATCGACCGCCTTGTCGGCGCGAACGATGGCGGAGACTTGCCGCTGTAGAACCCCCATCTGAGCGAAGGAAACGTCTGAGGATGCCTCGGTGGAAGCGGCGATGAAGCCGGTATCCTCAGTCGGGAAGAACCCCTTGGGAATAATGATGTAAAGCCAGACGCTTGCCGCGAGAGTAAGGAATGTGATGAGCAGCATGACCGCCTTGTGCGCAATCACCCTGTCGAGCGCCCATTCGTATCCTCGCAGCCAGCCCTTGAACATCGCCTCGAACAGGCGAAGCACGAAGTTCTGCTTCTCGCCCTCACGATGATGACGCAAAACGCGTGCGCACAACATCGGCGTGAGGGTCAGCGAGACGAAACCCGATATGATAATGGCGACGGAGACCGAGACGGCGAACTCCCGGAACACGCGCCCCACCATGCCGCCCATCAGCAGCACCGGAATGAAAACGGCAATGAGCGAGAACGTGATCGAAATAATGGTGAACCCGATCTCGCGCGAACCCTTGAGCGCGGCCTCGAATGGCCGCATCCCGCCTTCGATGTGGCGCACGATGTTCTCGAGCATGACGATGGCATCATCCACCACGAACCCGACGGACAGGGTGAGCGCAAGCAACGTCATGTTGTTGATGGAAAAACCGAACAGGTACATCGCTGCACACGTTCCGATCAGGGACACCGGAACTGCGAGCGCAGGAATGATGGTCGCGGGCACCGTGCGCAGGAAAAGGAAGATCACCAGGATCACGAGGCTGATTGCAATCGCCAGCGTGTGCTGAACGTCCGCGACCGAATCGCGGATGGAGATCGAGCGGTCCATCAGCACTTCCATGCGGATCGACGGCGGCACGAGCGCGCGGTATTGCGGCAAATGGCTGCGGACCGCGTCGACCACCGCCACGGTATTGGCGTCGGGCTGGCGCTGAATGGCGAGCACGATCGCGCGATTGTCATTGAACCAGCTTGCGATCTTGTCGTTCTCGACGCTGTCTATGACGCGTCCAATCTCATCGAGATGAACCGGCGCGCCGTTGCGGTAGGCGACCACGACCTTGCGGTACTCCTCGGCCTTGGTCATGGCGCCGGAGGCCGTGAGCGTCATGCTTTGCTTGGGCCCGTTGAGAGTGCCGACCGGCGTATTGGAGTTCGCCTTGGACACGACGGAGCGAACGTCCTCGAGCGAAATGTTGCGCGCCGCCGCAGCGACGGGATCGACCTGGACGCGTATGGCGAATTTCTGCGCGCCGTAGACCAGCACTTGCGCGACGCCGGAAACCTGAGAGATTTGCTGGGCGAGCGTGATCTCGCCGTATTCGTCGATGACCGACAGCGGAAGGGTGGGCGAATTCAGGCTGATATACAGGATCGGAAAATCGCCCGGGTTTACCTTCCGAAAGCTCGGCGGAATGGTCATTTCGACCGGAAGCTTGCGAGCAGCAACCGAGAGCGCCGTCTGGACGTCGAGGGCGGCGCCATCGATGTTACGATTGAGATCGAACTGAAATCGTAATGGTTGTGATGCCCAGGGACGATGACGAGGTGAGCGAAGTAATGCCGGCAATCGTCGAGAGTTGGCGCTCGATGGGAGAAGCGACCGAGGCAGCCATGGTCTCGGCGCTTGCGCCGGGCAATTGTCCGGTAATCGCGATGGTGGGGAAATCGACCGCTGGAAGCGCCGCCACCGAAAGCAGCCGATAGGCGAAAACCCCGAGCACGATGATGGATGCCGTGACAAGGGTCGTCAGCACCGGCCGGCGGATGCAGGTCTCTGAGAGGGTCACGCCTTTTAAGTTCCCGGCTTCGGCTCGCGCGGGGAGACTTTGGTGCCATCGGCCAACGTGAGTTGACCATTGAGCACCACCGTTTCGCCGCCCTCGAGGCCCTTGCCAATCACAGAGTCTGTGCCGACAACCCGGGCAACCGTAACCGGCCGCACATTGACGACATCGCCATTAAGAACGAACACGTAGGTACCGGTTTGACTCACCTGGACCGCAGCGGAAGGCACGACGACCGCTTCTTCCTCGCGGAAGGTCAAGGCCACGGTGACCAAGGTACCCGGCCACAGCAACTCGCCCTTGTTCGGCATCGTAGCCCGAACCGGGACCGTGCCGGTCGGCGCATCGACGCTGTTCTCGATCATGGTGACCTGGCCGTTCGCGCGACGCGGGTCGCCGGGAATAATCGCTTCAATGCTGGCGGATTCGTTGCGCAAGGATTGGCGCAACTCGGGAAGATAGGATTGCGATAATGCAAAGGTGACATACACCGGCGCGGTCTGATTGATGGTTGCCAGCGGCGTCAGATCAGCCTGCCGTACGAAATTTCCCACCTTCACCGCGGCCATGCTGGCACGCCCCGTGATCGGCGCGCGAATGCTGCAATAATCCAGTTGAATCCGAAGGTTTTCGAGCTGCGCGGTATTGGAATCGACCGACGCGCGATAGATGTTGACCTGCGTTCTGGCATTCTGCAGCGTCACGAGGGTTGTGGCGTTCTTGGCGATAAGGTCGGAGTAACGCGCAACGTCGCGTTCAGCCTGTTCGAGGTTTGCCTTGGCTCCGGCCAAGAGGCCCTCGATCTGTTTGGCCTGGGCTTCAATGGCGCGGCTGTCGAGCGTGAACAACGGGTCTCCCTTGTGGACAATCGCGCCGTCACGGAAGTGCACCTCGGTAATTTCGGTATCGACGCGAGCCTTCACCGCCACACTGGCGATCGGAGTGACTGAGCCGAGAACTTCGATCCGAACCGGTACCGATCTTCTGACGGCCTGCGTGACTTCCACCGGAACCGCGGGCGACGCGTTTTCCCGCGGCGCCTGCGCCACGGCGCCGCCTGACCAGAATCCGCCGCGCATGGCCACGACAATAGCCGCTGCTGCGAAGACGGCAGCCCCTCCGAAGAGTAACGCGGCTTTCCTCATGAATGGGTCGGGGCGGCTGTCGGGACACGCTGTCCGGGTCGCGTTCCTGAGCTGCTCATCGCATCATATTTGGTATACCAGACCGGCCGTTCTATCATATTCCGCCGAAAGGTACATCTCGGAGCACGGATTCTCGCCTAAAAACAGCGTAACCATCGGCACTGCCGCATCGTCCCCCCGCGCCACTGCACTTTCCCTCATGCGCATCGCAACCTGGAACGTCAACTCCATCAAGCAAAGAATGGACCAGCTGGTTGCTTGGATAACCGAGCGGTCGCCGGATATCGTGTGCCTGCAGGAGACCAAATGTGTCGACGAGGCATTTCCGCGCGAGCCCCTCGAAAGCCTGGGCTATAATGTTGCAGTGCACGGTCAGAAGACATTCAACGGAGTGGCCGTGCTGTCCAAATTTCGGTTTGACGAGGTCACCCCGAGGCTTCCCGGTGAAAACAGTGACGATCACGCGCGCTTCATGGAGGCGGTGATATCAACCGGGAGCGGCTCGCTGCGCCTGGCCTCGCTTTACCTGCCCAATGGCAATCCGCCCGCCACCGACAAGTACACCTACAAAATCGCGTGGATGGACAGGCTCATCCAGTACGCCCAGGAGCGGTTGAGCCTGGAGGAGCCGCTCATTCTGGCCGGCGATTTCAATGTGATTCCGACGACGGCCGATGCGCGCCACCCTGACCGCTGGACTTCGGATGCGCTGTTTCTCCCCCGCACACGCGAGAAATTCAGGGCATTATGCAATCTGGGGTTTACGGATGCCGTGCGGGCCGCCTGCGAGGGGCCAGGCCCCTTTACATTCTGGGATTATCAAGCCGGGGCATGGCAGAAGAACGATGGAATTCGCATTGATCACCTGTTGCTCTCGCCCCAGGCAACCGATCAGCTGATTGCAGCAGGCGTGGACAAGCACGTCCGCAGCTGGGAAAAGCCGTCCGACCACGTTCCGGTCTGGATTGAACTGGGGCTCTCCGGCGCCTCTCGCTGAGCCGGCGTTGCCTGCTCAGCGCTTGAAGAACACGTCCAGGATGCTCCAGGGCAACTTGTAATTGACGCCGAAGCGAACGAGGTGCTCGTCCGCGCTTACGCGCTGATTGCTTGGAAATGCCGGGCTCGGCGCCGGATTGAAATAGGATTTGTCCTGCAATCCGACGTAGAGATATTCAACCTTTGCCGACCAGTCCCTGGCAAACTTGAACTCCACACCGCCGCCGACGGTCCATCCCCAATGCCAATGCGTCTCCACGATCGAGCCTATTGGACCATAGACATTATTTTCGACCTGGGCGAGTGCGCCCCCCGCCGTCGCGTAGAGAAGCCAGTTGTTCTGCGTGTACCCGAGGCGGCCCCGGTAGGTCGAAAGCCATGGCTCCCTGAACTTCGTTGCTGAAGCCGGGGAAACCAACGGGCGGTGGGAATTCGAATGCAGACCCGCGTTTGCTGGTGATCGACGTGTCGCCCTCATAACCATAGACGATCGCGCCGTTCTGGATGTTCAAGCCCGAAGTGATGCCAATGATGCCGCCATGCAGGTCGAAGCGCGGCGTCTGATCGACCCCGGTGGGGTCGTTATGGACCACGGCATTGCCCCAGGCTCCACCGCCTGAAATGCCAATGTAGGATCCAGTCCAAGTGGAGACCGCAGCCGGAGGCGCCCGGTAGATGGGCGCCACGCCCAGGTCGGCGGAAAACGCAGGAGCAAGCGCAAGAGGAGCCAGCACGCAAGCCAGCGCAGCCGCACTTGCGCAGCGTAATGCTCGAATGTTTGGACTGCACAGGCTCATTTGGAATAAGACTTACGCTAGAGGTGGATTCGGGTCTATTACCAAACCGCCCCGGAAAGCCGATTTCGATCGGGTGTGGCGAAAGCGCCACAGATGCTCGGCGTTCAGCGCCTTTTCAGCCACCTTTCCAGGTACTTATAGGCTTGTGTCCGTTCGTTTTCATCGGCACGAGCAAGCGCGCTCGTATACATGTCCGTGATCCAGGTCTCCTCGCTACCGGCGCCATCTTTGGCAAGAATGAGCCAGAACAGGCCCCATGCCGCCTGACGGGAAACCTCCTCACCCTTAAACAGCATGTTGCCGAGCAACGCCTGCGCCCGCGCGTCACCCTTCTCCGCGGAAAGGCGCAGCCATTTCGCTGCCAGAACGGGATTTTTCTGGCTGCCCTTGGCGAGCAAATAGGAGCGGCCGAGATCGTATTGGGCCTCCGCATCGCCGAAATACGAGGCCGCGTACTCGAACATCTCCCGCGCGTGGTGGAGATCAGCTTTGACGCTGCCCGGGATGCCGTCGGCGTAATAATGCCCGAGCGCGACGAAGGCCTTGGCCACGTAAGTTGCGTCCGGCGTGCCCGCGCTGTCCTCGGCATAGGCCGTGGTCAAGCGCCGGAAATAGCCAAAGGCGCGGGCCTTGTTCATGGCGACACCGTCGCCATCGGCGTACATGCGCCCAAGCTTCCAGATCGCGCCGGGCACCCCCTGCTCGGCCGCATATTCGAGTTCGACCACCGCCTGGTCCGTTCTGCCTTGCCGCAGCGCCTGCGTTCCCGACCGGAACGCTTCGATCGGCTTGCCGGGAACAACCGGCCGGGGTGGAAGGTTCATCGGGCTCAGGGGCACTGGCGCAAGTGGCGTTGCGCCCCCAAGCGCGTTCATCTCCGGACTCGAAGGGTTCTCGGATAGCGGTACTGAAACTGTAGCGCCCTCAGGCGTGCGGCTGCCATCGAAGCTTACGGCCGGCGACAACCCGACAGCCAATCCCAAGAGGCCGATGCTCAGGACGAGATCAGACCAGCGCATGGCACGTCTCGGCAGCGGCGCCTGGCCGGATCGCCTCGGTCCCAGACTCGCAGGTGGCTGTTGAGAATCGTCTGCTAATAAGAAGAAGCGCAACCGCGTCGCGGGTTGCCAGCGCTTCTCGTATCCCGGGGCCGCGTGGCGGCCCCTCGTTGCGGATCACGAGCACTTCGCCTTCCCTGTACTTCTTGTTCTTGACCGTCCGGAACCGCGCTTGCTCCCCGTCAAAGCGCGCCGGCTCGGCAAATTTCAAGTCCGCCATCCCGGCAACCTTAACGCCAAGAGGCGAGAGGTTGCCCTGGACCCCGGCGACGCCGCTGATGGCGGAGAGCGGCTTGTCGGCGGGATGGACCACACGCTGGTCCTTATCCCGCTTCTGCTGCACGCGCTCGGCGACGGCACGTCCCCTGACCGTCAGCCATCCACGACCCGCATGGCCGTGGTTGAGCAACGCGCTCAGCAGGAGCGGAACGCAGCCACCGTCGGATAGATCTTTGGCGACATAACGGCTGGACGGCTTCAAATTCGTGGTCGTTTCACCTGCGGTTCTGCCATTCACCTGCCGCGCCGCACGCCCCCCGGCATTCTGGCCGGGCCGCTTTCTCGTTCGTTTGGCCGTCGTGTCCATGGGCGGCGTGCCTGCCTCTTAATGCTGACGCAGACCAGCGGGGTTGCCCGAAAATCGCGTCGATGTCTGATCTCAGGGCAGCGTATGGCCAAATAGCGGCCAGAGCCGGCCGGAATCCCCCCTGACTCTCAATGTTTTAGGCGTGTTGCAGACGTGCCACAGAATTAACAAGTGGTTAAGAAAAAATGTCACACTCGAGTTGGAATTGCGGAGCAAATCCGAGTTGCGCCCGTGCCTTGGCAATTGAGACGAGACCTTCCTCGTCGGCAATGTTGTAGATGCCGCGAGCGCCGCGCGTCATCGCAAGCAGCGCCGCGTGCGCCGCTGCATCAACATGCAGCGCGGGTTTGCGAATGGCCGTCATGTGCCAAGTTCCTGGCCCGTAAAGGAGCCCATAGCGCAAGACGATCCCTTCGATGTTGGGATCAGCAAGCACCTGCTGCTCCATTTCGAGAGCGCCTCTCACGGTGACGGCCCGCATCGGGTCGTCGATATTGAGCGGATCGGTCTCCTGGTGCGGCTCGCCGGCCCTTTGCGTATGTGCCGCGTACGCAAAGGCGATGCTCTGCACAATGAAGCGCGCCACGCGGGCGCGCTGTGCCGCGGCGATGAGATTGCGCGTTCCCTCGATTCGTATCCGCGCATTTGCCGGATAAGCCGCGGACACCCGCGCCTGATCGAATTCCCGCGGCAGATCCGTCAACTGGTGAATCATGACTTGCGGCGCCGCGGAGCGCACGGCCGCGGCGAGGGCGGGCGCATCGAACACATCGAGCACCGCCGGATGCACTCCAGCCTTCGCAAGCTTCTCCGCGCTTTCGGGCGAGCGGGTGGTTCCCGTGACCTCATGTCCGGCCTTGACCAGGAGCGGGATCAGTCGGCGGCCGATTGCGCCGTAGGCGCCGGCGAGGAATACTCTCATGCCCGGATGGTAGCGCGCATTGAGCGAAGCGCAACGCGGCAAGCCCCGCCGCGAATGGTTGATTGATGCCGCCCCTGCTGCGGCGAAAATTCTTTGCGCGCAGCGTGCACGCGGTCGCGCCCGAGCTCATCGGGGCCACGCTGCTTTTTAACGGCGTCGGCGGCACCATCGCTGAGGTTGAGGCCTATCATCACACCGACCCCGCGGCCCACTCGTTTCGTGGGCGCACCGAGCGCAACGCCGTGATGTTCGGGCCACCCGGTTACGCCTATGTCTATCGCTCCTACGGCATTCATTGGTGCGTCAACTTCGTTTGCGAGCCTGCGGGCTCCGCCAGCGCCGTGCTGATACGAGCGCTCGTGCCCACCCATGGCCTCGCCCTCATGCGCCGGCGCCGCAAAGTGGAAAAACAACAATTGCTATGCTCGGGGCCGGGACGCGTGTGCCAGGCGCTCGGCATCAGCGGAGTGCACAATGGTCTTCCACTCGACCGCGCGCCGTTCGAGCTGCGCGCCGGCCCGGGCAACCTCGACATCGCCGTGGGCCCGCGTATCGGGATCAGCAAGGGGGTCGATCACCCCTGGCGATATGGCCTCAAACAGTCGTCGTTTCTCAGCAAGCCTTTTCGCACCTGATCATTCCAGCCCGGTCACGAAGAGCTCGTCCGCTTTGACGATTCTCGGCGAGAGGCCCTGTTCGTGAACATATCGCCCGATCGCTTCGTAAGTTGGACGGTTCGACTTAAGTCCATAGGCCCAATATTGCTGTCCCATGACGCGCCACGTTTCCTCGACGTGATCGAGCAGCCAAGGCAACGCCACGCGCAAGGCATCGCTGTCATAGAGCCCGTTGATCGCGAGGTCGCGCGCCTGGCAAAGCGCACGATAGAGGCTTTCCGCCACCCACGGATGGGCACGATGCACGTCCTCGCGCACCGCCACCGTATGCATGATCGGAAAAATACCTGTGCGACGCCAATAATCCTGCTCGACTTCCTTGTAGTTCGGAAACAGCCGCTTAATGCACCGCGAGCCGTCGAGAAAAAGCTTCGGTAGGTAGATCGAAAATAGTGCGTCGAGTTCGCCTGCCTCGAACAGCTTCTCCAACGTCTCTCCGCCAGTGAGGAAATCGAGCCTTATGCTCTTTGGCAGATCGAGCGCAATGAGCGGCGGTTCGAGAAACGTATTCAGCCCACCCATGAACCAGTGCATATCATGCGATTTGAGGCCGTAGTCATGCTGGAGCATTCCGCGCATGAAGACGAGCGCGGTCGAGCTCCATTGCGAGGTGCCGACGCGCTTGCCGCGAAGATCTTCGGGCGTCTTGATGCCGGCATCTGCGCGCACATAGATGCAGGAGTGCCGGAAGAGTCGTGACAGCGCCGCCTGCACGGCCACAAAGGGGCATGCGCCCCGCCCCTTGAGCGTTGTGAAGGAGGCAAGCGACAGCTCGGACGCTTCAAACTCGGCGTTCTCCAGCATGCGCCGGAATGTTTCTCGCGGGCGCAACACCTTTACATCAAGCGCAATACCGTCGGGCTTGACGCGCCCGTCAATGAGCGGCCGGGTGCGATCGTAATCCCAGCATGCAAATGTCAGCTTGAGGTCAGTCATTGTGCGCTTTCGCTTATCCCGGCACCGAAGCCGTACGGCGCGATCGGATGGATGGAGACAAGAGCACGAGCGGAAGCGCACTGATCGCAATCGGCAGGAACGCAGCCCCTGCGCTTCCGGCGATGTCCCATGCCGCGCCACTGAGCACCGACACGATCAGTCCCTCGCTATAGCTGATGGTCAGCATGGCGGCCGTCACCCGTGCCACATCTGCCGGCGCGCATAACAGCGGTGGCAGAGCAAAACTCAAGGTCAGCACCACCGCGCCCAGAAATCCGAGCACCCCGGAAAACATGACGGTCGACAGGCTCGCGGTGGTCGCAATGCCGCCGAGGCACGCAACCATTGCCGTCCCGCACAGAATAAAGGGCCAGGCGCGCCGCTCGATCCGCCCTGATGTCGCCAGCAGCACGAACGATGCTGGCAGTTGACCCAGATTGAGCGCGGTGAGCGCGCCGGCGACCAAATCCGGCCGGCCGGCCTCGGTGAGATAGCCCGGGAGAAAGGCATTGCTGCAGAAATAGACGCTGTTCACGCTGCCAAGCAGAAACCCGAGCTGCCACACCTGCTTGTTGCGCCAGTTCGGCCACCACAGCCGCGGCCTCGCCGAGCCGCCGGAAGCCGGTTTGCGTGGTTTCGGTGCCAGCGCCATTGTCACAAGCGCGATCAGGAACATCGGGATGCTCCAGGCTGCAAAAGCGCCGCGCCAGGAACCGTCCACCAGCGGCAGAACGACTGGAATGGTGAGCATCACGGCAAGGGTTTCGCCGACCAGCAACCCATTGGTGTAGACCGCCGTGGCAAAGCTCACGTACTGCGGCAACCATTGACGCGCCAGCGGCGGGAGTGCCGGCTGCATGACGGCAATGCCCGCGCTCATCACGATTGTCGTTGCATAGAGCGCAGACGCAGTGGGCACTGCGCCACGTAATCCGGATGCGATTGCCGCGACCAAGAGCCCCAGCACCAATGTGGCGAGTGCGCCGAAACGCGCGATCAGCAGCGCGCCCGGCAATGCCGCGCAGCCGAAGAGAACCATGGGCAATCCGGACAGAAAGCCGATCTCGGTTCCGGAGAGATGCAGGTCCGACTGGATGAGTGAAATGACGGGAGGAACGGCCAGGATGGTCAGCCGCAGCGCAATGCCTGCGAGCCACAGCAACACTGCCACCCTTACCCTTCCCCAAGCGCGGGGGAGGCAAGACCGGGCGGGCGTGCGGCCGTTCACGCGGCGTCCTTGAGCCGCTCCAGTGCTTCCTTGATCTTGGACCGGCGCGTCTGTGCTTCCTCCCTCTTCTCGCGTTCGCCTTCGACCACCTCCTCGGGCGCACGGCTAACAAAATCGGGGTTGGCGAGCTTCGCATCAATGCGCGCGATGTCGGTGTCGACGCGCGCCATTTCCTTTTGCAGCCGCGCATTTTCAGCCGCGAAGTCGATGATCCCGGCGAGCGGCAACGCTGCGACTTCGCCGCGTATGATAAGCTGCACGGCTCCGCGCGGCACCGCTGGCGCGTTCGAAATCTCTGAAACGCGCGCAAGCTGTCGGATGCTTTCGGCCCAGCGCTGCGCCCGCGCGGCGGTGTCCGGGTGGGCACCGACCAGAACGATCGGAAGTTCGGCGGCAATATTCATTTCCGCCCGCAGCGAGCGGACGGCGCTCACGAGATCGACGACCCATCCGATCTCGGCCTCGGCTGCAAGGTCATCAAGCGCCGCGTGCCTGGGCCAATCCGCCAGCGCCAGGAGGCTGGCGCGCGGATGGCCGCGCTGCGCGGTCACATTCCACAATTCCTCGCTGACGAACGGGGTGAACGGATGCAGCAATTTGAGGATCTCATCACGCACCCACGCGACCATTGCGCGGGTTTCCTCGCTCGCGGCATCGTGCGCGGTTTGCAGCACGGGTTTTGTCAATTCAACATACCAGTCGCAGAAGATGTTCCAGACGAACCGGTAGGCCGCCCCTGCCGCCTCGTTGAAGCGGTAGCCTTCGATTGCCTCGGTGATCTCGCGCGCGGCTTTGGCAGTCTCGTGCGCGATCCAGCGGTTGAGTGTTTGCACTGCCGATTTCGGGTCAAAGCCGGGTACGCTCGCGCAGTGGTTCATCTCTGCAAACCGGCAGGCATTCCACAGCTTGGTTGCGAAGTTGCGATAGCCTTCGACGCGCTGCGTCGACAATTTGATGTCGCGGCCTTGCGCGGCCATTGCGGCAAGCGTGAAGCGCAGCGCATCGGCGCCGTATTCGTCGATCAACGCCAGCGGGTCGATGACATTGCCCTTCGATTTCGACATTTTGGCGCCGCGCTCATCGCGCACCAGGGCATGGATGTAAACGGTGTGGAACGGGACCTCCTGCATGAAATGCAGGCCCATCATCATCATGCGCGCGACCCAAAAGAAGATGATGTCGAAGCCCGTAACCAGCGCATCGGTGGGGTAATAGCGGGCAAGCTCCTTGGTCTGGTCGGGCCAACCCAGCGTCGAGAACGGCCACAGGGCGGATGAGAACCAGGTGTCGAGCACATCTTCGTCCCGCCACAGCGCAATCGAATTGAGATTTGTGCCGTGACTTGAGCCGTATTGCGCCGCTGCTCTTTCGCTTGGTTCGATATGCGCGGGCATATCATAATATTCAGACGCCTCGGCCAAGGCCTGCGCCTGCAACTCCGCCACGAACGCATGCCATCTCGTGTAATTTAATCCTGCTTGATCTTTTGCCGGCCCATACCAGGCGGGGATCTGGTGGCCCCACCAGAGCTGGCGCGAAATGCACCAGGGCTGGATATTCTCCATCCAATTGAAATAGGTCGTTTCCCAATTGCGCGGGACGAAAACCGTTCGCCCGTCGCGCACGGCCTTGATCGCAGTTTGCGCAAGCGTTTTGGCGTCGACGTACCACTGGTCGGTGAGAAACGGCTCGATCACGGCGCCGGAACGATCCCCGTGCGGCACCACGTGAACGTGTGGCTCGGTTTTCGTGAGCAGACCCGCGGCCTCCATTCGTGCGACAATGTCCTTTCTCACCGCAAACCGATCGCGACCGTGATAGGCCAAAGTTGTTTCCAGATCGGGCGAGGACGTCACACCCGACATGAAAGCATCGTTGGCTTGCAGATTGAGCTTCGCTTCCGCGTCGAACACGTTGATCAGCGGGAGATTATGACGCCGCCCCACCTCGAAATCGTTGAAGTCGTGCGCCGGGGTGATTTTTACCGCGCCGGTGCCCTTCTCCGGATCGGAATACTCATCCGCGATGATCGGGATGCGCCGCCCGACGAGCGGCAAAATCGCCTGTTTTCCGACGAGCTGCCGATAGCGTTCATCATCCGGATGCACGGCCACCGCCGTGTCGCCAAGCATGGTTTCCGGCCGCGTTGTCGCGACGGTTATGAACTCGTTGCCGCCGGCGATGGGATATTTGAACTGCCACAGGTGTCCTTTGACTTCGACCTGCTGGACTTCAAGATCGGATATCGCCGTAAGCAGCTTCGGGTCCCAGTTGACGAGCCGTTTGTCCTTGTAGATGAGGCCCTCGCGATAAAGCTCGACGAACACTTTCAACACCGCGCGGGAAAGCCCCTCGTCCATGGTGAAGCGCTCGCGCGACCAGTCACACGAGGCTCCCAGCCGCTTGAGCTGGGTGGTGATGGTGCCGCCTGATTCTGCTTTCCAGGCCCACACCTTTTCCAGAAACTTCTCGCGCCCGAGCGCGCGCCGCCCCGGCTCCTGCCGCTCCATGAGCTGGCGCTCGACCACCATCTGGGTGGCAATGCCGGCATGGTCGGTGCCCGGCTGCCACAGCACGTCACGCCCGCGCATGCGCTCAAAGCGCGCGAGGATATCCTGGAGCGTATTGTTGAGCGCATGGCCCATATGCAGCGATCCCGTCACGTTGGGTGGCGGGATGACGATGCAATAAGGCTTCGCTTCGATGCGGCGCCCGCAACGGAATGCGCCCGCCTCCTCCCAGGCGGCATAAATGCGACCCTCGATGGCGGAGGGCTGATATGTCTTCTCGATCATGTTCGTTCCGGCACTTGCGCTACTGTAGCCCGGATGAAGCCACCGCGCGCACGCGCGATGGCGAAATCCGGGGGTGACCCGCATATCGCCTTCGGCGCGGCGCTTCGCGCCGGCCTCTTGCTCATGCGGGCTACAAGATAATGTCCTCTCCGCAAACCGCCAAAGTGCCGACCCGGTCGATCGTGCTCCTGGCCGGCGCAGGTTTTGCGAGCCAGGCCATGGTGCGGGTAACGGACTCGCTCCTTCCGCAAATCGCAGCGGATTTTGGCACCACGGTCGGCGAAGCCTCAATCGTGGTCGCGGCCTATGCAGTCGCTCACGGCTCGGTCCAGCTCGTGATCGGGCCGGTGAGCGACCGCTTCGGCAAATACCGAACGGTTGCACTCATGTGCGCGATTGCCACCGTGCTGGTCGCGCTGTGCGGGATCGCGCAATCGCTTCCCGCACTCGCCATTGCGCGGTTTGCCTCGGGCGCAGCCGCGGGCTGGATCATTCCGACCTCCATGGCCTATGTCGGAGACGTGACGCCCTATGAACGGCGCCAGCCGATCCTCGCCCGTTATCTTTCCGGGCAGATCATCGGCCAGCTGTTTGGACAGGCAGCGGGCGGCGTGCTCGGCGATTGGCTCGGCTGGCGCCAGGTCTTTTTCGTGCTCGCGGGCATGTTCGCGCTTGCGACCGCGGGGATTTTGTTCGAGCTCGCAACCAATCCGCGCACCCGCGCGGGCCGCCGCCTGGATGAACGCACCGGTGGATTCGTTGCCGACTACGTGGCGGTGCTTTCCAATCCCTGGGCTCGCGTGGTCATTCTCGCTGTGTTCATCGAAGCGAGCATCGCCTGGGGTGCGTTCACCTATGTCGGCGCTGATCTGCACTTGCGGTTCGGCTTGAGCTTCACTGCCATTGGCCTGATCATCGGCACATTCGGAATAGGCGGTCTCGTTTATGCCGCCTGCGTGCAGCAGCTCGTCGATTTGTTTGGTCAGGCCGGGCTTGCAATCTTTGGCGGCGCGCTGCTCGGGGCGGCCTATCTGCTGCTCGCCATCGGAGCGGCCTGGTGGATCGCGCCCATTGCGGTTGCGGCCATCGGGCTCGGCTTCTACGCGCTGCACAACACGCTGCAGACGAACGCCACGCAAATGACCCCGCAGGCGCGCGCGACCGCGGTGGCGATCTTTTCTTCCATGATCTATCTCGGCCAGATGATCGGCGTCGCAGCCGGATCCGTGCTGTTTGACCGGTTCGGGGCCGCGCCCCTCTTTGTCATCGCGGCGCTTGCGCTTCCAGCGCTTGCACTCTGGTTCGGCCGCGCTCTGCGGCGAGCGCCCGGTACGTAGCGGTGCGCAGGTTGGGTCGAGTTCTTCACGCGACCCAACATGGCGCTGCCTCTGTGGTTGACCCCCGCTGAGCTTTCGATGTAGGGCCAACAACAACGACAAGATCCTGTGGCGGAGGAGACGGCCATGAACCCCAACAAACTTGCTTTCATTGCGCTCGCACTCGGGCTTTCGTTTGCGGGCGCCGCCCATGGTCAGGCAATCGAGAAGCAGCAAGTCACGCTTGGGGTGGGCGGCAAAACCTCGCTTTATTATCTGCCGTTGACCATTTGCGAGCGGCTTGGCTATTTCAAAGAGCAAGGGCTCGACGTTGCCATCAACGATTTCCGCGGCGGGGCGCAATCGTTGCAGGCGCTTGTGGGCGGCTCGGTCGATGTCGTCACCGGAGCCTACGAGCACACCATCCGCATGCAGGCCAAAGGACAGGACATCCGGGCAGTGATCGAGCTCGGCCGGTTTCCCGGCATTGCGGTGGGAGTGCGAAAGGAACGCGCCGCGAGCTATAAATCTCCCGCCGACCTTAAAGGCATGAAGATCGGCGTGAGCGCTCCCGGCTCATCAACAAATTTTCTGGTCATGTATCTGATGTCGAAAGCCGGCCTCAAGCCGGCTGATGCGTCCTATATCGGCGTCGGGATCGGGCCGTCTGCCGTCGCGGCCATTAAAAGAGGTGAGATCGACGCGCTTTCCAATGTCGACCCGATGATCACCAAGCTGGAGCAGGACGGCGATATCAAGGTCGTTGCGGATACGCGAAGCGAGGAAGGCACGCGCGCAATTTTCGGAGGCTCGAATCCTGCCGCCGTGCTGTACCTCAAGCAGGAGTTCATCGAGAAGAATCCGAATACCGTTCAGGCGCTGGTCAACGCCTTTTATAAAACGCTCAAGTGGCTCGAAACCGCAACGCCCGAAAACATCGCCGCGACCGTGCCGGAGGAATATTTCCTCGGCGACAAGGCGCTCTACATCGCTGCGGTCAAAGCCAACCAGCCGGTCTATTCCAGAACCGGCGTTATTCCCGCCACCGGCATGCAATCGGCGGCCAATATGCTGCTTGCCTTCGACGACGAACTCAAAAGCGTCAAAATCGATCTTGCCAAGACCTTCGACGATCGCTTTGTCAAAAAAGCCGGCGCGGGCAAGTGATGCTTTGACCGCCCAGGCGCCAGCAGCGCAATGATGCCGCCTACGTCACCGAATTCCTCTTGCATGGGTGGCAAGAGCAGGGAGGCAATCGCGCTCCATGAACATGCCCAAGATCAAGCACTTTCGCATCGATGATCCCGACAAGTTCCGGCTCGCCTCCTTTGACCCGGCCCATACAGCGGGACTGGATTTCGATAAGGCGGAAGCCAAGGCGCTGCTTGCCGAGGATGTCAAGCGTCTCGATGATTTGCAGAAGCGGCTCTATGCCGACGGGCGCTGGGCGGTGCTCATTGTGCTGCAGGGAATGGACGCCGCCGGCAAGGACGGGGTCATTGCGCACGTGATGTCGGGGCTCAATCCGCAGAGCTGTGAAGTACGTGCGTTCAAGGCGCCAAGCGCGGAAGAGCTTGCGCATGATTTTCTCTGGCGCAGCGCTATGCGGCTGCCGGAGCGCGGGCGCATCGGCATTTTCAACCGCTCCTATTATGAAGAAGTCGGTGTCGTGCGGGTCCATCCTGAGTTTCTGGAACGCCAGAAGCTGCCGCCGATGATCGAGAAGAAAGACATCTGGGAGAATCGTTTCAAGCAGATCAGGGATTTCGAGCATCATCTCGCGAATAACGGCACGCGCGTGCTCAAGTTCTTCCTGCATATCTCTCCGCAGGAGCAGCACAAGCGGCTGCTCGCGCGGCTGCAAGAGCCGGAGAAGCGTTGGAAGTTTTCCATGAACGACGTCGCAGAGCGCAGACTCTGGGACCAGTATATGGTGGCTTATGAAGAGGCGATTGCAGCCACCAGCCGTGCGCATGCGCCCTGGTACGTGGTGCCGGCGGACAACAAGCCATTTGCGCGCCTGATCGTGGCGGCGGCGCTGATCGAGGCCTTGGAGGACCTCGATCTGCACTATCCCAGGATCGAGGGCGCCGCGCTCAAGGAGCTTGAGAAAGTCGAGGCGGCACTGATGGCGGAAAAAGGTGCGCCCAAATCGAAGTAGGGCGGGTTAGCGTTAAAGTCGGCTGCAATTGCAGCCGACTTTATGCGCGTAACCCGCCGCGGCGGATTACGCGCCATCGGCTATTGGCCGATGGCGCTAATCCGCCCTACGAAAGGACCCGCATAACCCCTTGCAAACACGGCGGGTCCTCCGCTAGAAGGTGACGTGCGGATCAGGCGTGGCGCCGAGCCTTGGTCTCTCGTGCGTTCGTGCCGTGTCCACTAACGAGGGTGTTTGATGCCGACGCGCCGCTATTTTTGCGCGATGAGCCGGAGGCCGCATGGCTTCTCCGGGGCCGCCCTCATTCTCGGCGGGCTGCTGCTTCTTACCGTCCCCTGAGGGCCGGCCGGGCGTTGGCGCCTGGGCGCTCAGGGGGACCGAAAGGACACCACCCCGCGCCCGGCAGGGCGCTGCGACGAGAAGGACCCGCTTCATGACCACAGCTGCTGAAAAGTCCGAGAAGGACCGCGTTTACATTTTCGACACCACCTTGCGCGACGGCGAGCAATGCCCGGGCGCCACCATGACCCACGAGGAGAAGCTCGAAGTTGCCGACATCCTCGACCAGATGGGCGTCGATATCATCGAGGCCGGCTTTCCGATCGCGTCCGAGGGCGACTTCGCCGCGGTGCAGGAGATTGCCAGGCGCTCGAAGAACGCCGTGATCTGCGGACTTTCACGCGCCGCCTTCAATGACATCGACCGCTGTGCGGAAGCGGTCAAGCCCGCCCGGCGCAAGCGCATTCATACCTTTCTCTCCACCTCGCCCGTGCACATGAAATACAAGCTGCAGAAGGAGCCGCACGAGGTCTACGAGATGGTGATCGCTCAGGTTACCCGCGCGCGCAATTATACCGACGACGTGGAGTGGTCGAGCGAGGACGGCACCCGCACGGAGCCCGATTTTCTCTGCCGCTGCGTCGAGGCCGCCATCAACGCCGGCGCGACCACGATCAACATCCCCGACACCGTGGGCTACACGGTCCCGGAGGAATATTTCGCGCTCATCAGGATGCTGCGCGAGCGCGTGCCGAACGCCGACAAGGCCCGCTTCTCCGCCCATTGCCATGACGATCTCGGCATGGCGGTTGCCAATTCGCTCGCCGGCGTGCGGGCGGGCATCCGCCAGATCGAGTGCACCATCAACGGCATCGGGGAGCGCGCGGGAAATGCATCCCTCGAAGAAGTCGTCATGGCGATGAAGGTGCGCAACGACGTTCTGCCGTACTGGACGAACGTGGACACCACCATGCTCACGCGCGCGTCGAAGCTCGTGGCCGCCGCAACCTCATTCCCCGTTGCGTACAACAAGGCGATCGTCGGCCGCAACGCATTCGCCCACGAGTCCGGCATCCACCAGGACGGCATGCTCAAGCACACGCAGACCTATGAGATCATGACGCCGGAGAGCGTTGGAGTGAAGCAGAGCTCGCTTGTCATGGGCAAGCATTCCGGCCGCCATGCCTTTGTGCACAAGCTGGAAGAGTTCGGCTACCACTTGTCCTCCAATCAGCTGGAGGATGCCTTCGTTCGCTTCAAAGCTCTCGCCGACAAGAAGAAGCACGTCTATGACGAGGACATCGAAGCCCTCGTCGACGAGGAGATTGCGCACGCCCAGGATCGCGTGAAGCTGGTGAGCCTCACGGTCATCGCAGGCACCATGGGTCCGCAATCCGCGACCGCAACGCTGGACATCGAGGGCCGCCACAACACGGTCCAGGCGACCGGGAACGGACCGGTGGACGCCACCTTCAATGCCATTAAGGCGCTGATCCCGCACGAAGCGGTGCTCGAGCTCTATCAGGTGCATGCGGTCACCGAAGGCACCGATGCGCAGGCCGAGGTCTCCGTGCGGCTTTCCGAGAACGGCAGGGCGGTCACTGCGAAGGGCGCCGATCCCGACACCCTCGTTGCCTCCGCCAAGGCCTATCTGGGCGCGCTCAACAAGCTCATGGTGAGGCGGCAGCGGGGTGAGCCTGCGTTTGCTGGCCGGCGCATCCATTCGACCGATGTAGGCTGATAACCAGAGTAGGAATAGAGAGGAAACGTTCGATGCAAAAATGGATTATCGCAGCCTTGGCGACGGGAGCGCTTGCGTGGCCCGCGACGGCCTTGGCTCAGCAACCGATCATGCTGAAATTCAGCCATGTGGTTGCCCCCGATACGCCCAAGGGCAAGGGCGCGGAGAAATTCAAGCAGCTCGCGGAGAAATACACGGGCGGCAAGGTGAAGATCGATGTCTATCACAACTCGACTCTTTACAAGGACAAGGAGGAGCTCGAGGCGATGCAGCTCGGCGCGGTCCAGATGCTCGCGCCCTCGAACTCCAAATTCGGCCCGATCGGCATCAGAGAGTTCGAGGTGTTCGATCTGCCTTACATTTTGCCCAATAAGACCGCGCTGCGCAAAGTCACGGATGGCCCGTTGGGCAAGCGCCTGCTCAAGCTGTTCGAGCCGAAAGGCATGGTCGGTCTTGCCTACTGGGATAACGGCTTCAAGCTCATGAGCGCCAACAAGCCGTTGCGTGCGCCCGAGGACTACAAGGGGCTCAAATTCCGCATTCAGTCATCGAAGGTGCTGGAAGCGCAGTTCCGGGCGCTGGGGGCGATTCCCCAGGTCATGGCATTCTCCGAAGTCTATCAGGCGCTGCAAACCGGCGTCGTCGATGGGCAGGAGAACACCGCCTCGAACATGTATACGCAGAAGATGCACGAGGTGCAGAAATTCACCACGCTGACCGATCACGGCTATATCGGCTACGTCGTCGTGGCGAACAAAAAGTTCTGGGACGGCTTGCCGGCTGACATCCGCGGCCAGCTCGAGCAGGCCATGTCGGAGGCAACCGCATTTGCCAACGACATCTCCGAGACAGAGAATGCCGATGGTCTCGAGGAGATGCGCAAATCCGGCAGGACGACCATCATCGTTCCGACCGCCGCCGAGAACGAAGCCATGCGCAAGGCGATGCAGCCGATCTATCAGGAAATGGCAGGCCGGCTCGGCAAACCCATCATTGATGAGTTCCTGAAAGAAACCCAGAGCATCACGAATTAACGCGCGTCGCGAATTGTAGCCCGCATGAGCGCTCGCCGGCGCTTCGCGCCGGTCGAGTGCACATGCGGGATGGGCGAAGCAATATCCGGGGACCTTGCCCTCAACCCATGACCGCGCAAGCTTGACTGCGCGCGCGCCGTGCCCACCATAACCGGACGACTCATAAATCGAGCTTGGTCGATACGGCTTGATTGATGTCCGCTATGCCGCGATAGCGACTAAATTCTCGCAGCGCAGCGATCTGACGCGATGGCCGAGTAGGCCCGGGGAATTTCACCCCGAGCCTCTCACAGATCCGGACTTGACACTCTCGCGTCATCCGGCTCGTGCCACCGCACGAAGGCTGCCGCCTTCCATTGAATATCGGGTTCCTCCCGTTGCCGGTTGACCCGATCTCAAAGGCGATGACCCACCCCCTTCGCTCCACGGGCATTACCCCGCTTCAACACTACTACGAGGCAGTCCGCCCCTCTCCGGCGCATCAGTACTTTCGGCCTCGCGGTTGGAGCCGCTTGTGCCTTTTCCCTTAGCATCGCCGGCCAGGTTCTCACGTTCCGTACAAGAGCCAGATTGAGCTTCGCGCCGCCTCCATGCCGGATGCCGTTTGGGCAGTCTCAGGACATCCCCCAAACTTATCCCAGAGGAATGGCAACCCCCCGGTTTTGACATCGTCTAATCCGCTTTCGACACGTCATCAGCGGTTCGCTTGCGCTCGCCTCTCTCAATCATACCTGCCGGAATCTCGTTCCGACTTTTCCGCAACGTTCACCACCATCGCTTTTGACAACAGCAGCTTGCGGTGGCTTGAGATCAACACCTGATTGCCGAACTCGAAGGACCTACCTTCATCTCTCGTACAGTTACGCATCGCCGTATGGACCGGCGTTACTCGTGACACAATGCCACAACCGGTCGTGAGCAGGTGCAGCAAACGAACGTGCGCTGCGCGGGACGCGGTAGGGACGCGAGTTACCTCGCGCCCCCCGCACAGAACCGTACGTGCGGCTTTCCCGCATACGGCTCCCACCTCGGGTGTGTGACGGCAAATCGATCGCTTGGCCAGGGATGAAGGATGATCGGTTTTGGAAGCCAGTCGTCCGCCAGCTGCGTCATCCGCGCCCACGTGATCCGCGCCTTCTGACTGCGACGCCGCAGCGTGCGCCGCCAGAGGTCGATCACGTGATGCCGGAACACACCCAGTGCTCGCGCATTGGTGGGCACTGCGTGATAGTTGAAGTAGCCGTTGACCACATACCACAGCCACTTTCCCTGAGCGGGAATTGGCTGATGCATGCGCCGCCACATCTCCTCTTTGAGCCTCTTGAGCTTCGCGCGCATGCGGTCCCGTCGGGTTTTCCGTTTGATCTGGAATTTGCCCGACCGAGTTTTGCCGCAGATGAAGGTGAAGCCCAGGAAGTTGAAGGTCTCCGGTTTGCCGAGCCCGCGCCGCTGGCGGCGTTCCGCCGCAAAGCGTCCGAACTCAATGAGCCGGGTCTTCTCGGGATGCAGTGTCAGCGCAAACTTCTTTAACCGCTCACGCATCTCGTCCAGGAAGCGCCGGGCGTCGCTGTCGTGCTGGAACCCGACGATGAAGTCGTCGGCGTAGCGCACGATGATCATGTCGCCCGTGACCTCACGCTGTCGCCAGCGGTTGGCCCAGAGGTCGAGCACGTAGTGCAGGTAGATGTTGGCCAGGAGCGGCGAGATCACCGCGCCTTGCCCCGTCCCTCTGTCACTGACGGTCACCACCCCGTTTTCCATGACGCCCGCCTTGAGCCATTTCTGGATCAGGCGGATGATGCGCCGGTCGCCGATCCGATGCTCCAGGAAGCGGATCAGCCATTCCTGGTTATCGTGTCGAAGAACGATCGGATGTCGGCGTCCAGTATGAAGCTCACCTTCTTGCTGTGGATTCCGACGCAGAGCGCGTCCAGCGCGTCATGCGTGCCGCGCCCTGGCCGGAACCCGTACGATATGCCGAGGAAGTCTTCCTCGTAAAGATCGCGTTCAGCAGCGCGACCACCGCCCGTTGGACGATCTTGTCCTCCAGGGCCGCGACCGCGAGCGGGCGCTGCCGGCCGTCCGGCTTGGGTATGTAGACCCGCCGGCACGGCAGCGCCCGATACGCTCCCCGATGGACCCGATCGTGCAAGTCCTCGAGATTGCGCTCGAGGTCTGCCTCGTAGTCCTTCCACGTCAGTCGATCCACGCCCGGAGCTGCGTCCTCCTTGAGTTCGTAGAACGCCTCTTCGAGCAGCTCGATGCTGATGTGGTGGAAGAGCGCGATGAACCTCTCCTTCTTCCTTTCCCTTGCGACTTTCCGTATGCGGTCCAGCGCCTGTGACACGCTTTCCCGGCTCTGCGCCCGGCACGTGCTTTGCTGGTCCGCATTCCCCTCGGTCCCCGCCCTTGGCTCCACCGGCTCCGCCGCGCTTGCCCACCGCAGATGCTTCCGCCGCGGGCTCGTTCGCTTTGTTCGCCGGCTTCACAGCTACTATGGCAGGGTCCGACTTCTCGTGTCCGTGCATCATCGGCTACGGCTCCTCGCCTTCCCGATGCGGACCACCGTACTCGGCACACAGCACGCCACGACGACGGCCAGACACGAGACCTCCCAGCTTCCGATGCGATCCCTTTGCACGTGATGTGGCCTTCGACCCCGGCAGGGCGTCAGCACCTCGCATAGCGGTGCCGCACATGTTGCCTTCGAGCGAATAGAAACTCTCGGCCCCTGCGATATCTGATCTTTCGTGGCTCAATCCCATACCCCATGCAATCGCTGTGTACGCTTCGCGACCACTGTCGCCAGTGGCCACGCAACACTCGCTACCAAGCGGACGCTACCCCTTACTTGGGCCGGACTTGCACCGGCTGGATCGCACCAGCTTGCGGCTGGCGCACCTACTCGATCACCTCGTCGGCACGACCAAGCAGCATGGGCGGAAGGCTTAATCCAATCGACTTTGCTGTCCTGAGGTTGACGATCAGCCGGAATCGGGTTGGCAGTTCGGCCGGCAGATCAGATGGTTTCCTACCCTTCAAGATCTTGTCTACGAGAGTCGCGCATTGGCGAGACAGCGCTCCAAGGTCGGCCGAATAGGATGCGAGTCCGCCTGCTTGGCAGAACAGAGAATTCGGCGATACAGCAGGCAAGCGACGTTGCAAGGCGAGATCAGCGATCAACTTCTGGGGAAGCGCAGGATGGATGAGCAAAGCATCCGGTCTCCACTCCGCAAAACTCGCAAAATCGGCTTCGATCTCACTGGGTTCGCTGACTCGAAACGATTTTACTTCGATATTGCGCGTTTGGGCTGCAACCTGAACATGTTCAAGCAAGACCTCCCCGAAAAGAGAGGCGGCGTTCACGAACACCGCGACCCGCCGCGCAACAGGCAGCATCTCGGCAATAAGTTCGAGATTCTTTGCCGCGAGTTCGTCGCTCGCCGCACTAACGCCTGTCACGTTTCCGCCCGGCCGCGCGAGGTTGGCGATCAACCCGGTTGCCTCCAGATCTCCCCCAAAGACGATAATGGGCAACTCGGCTGTTGCTTTTTTGGCCGCAAGCCCGGCCGTCGTTGGATAAGCGACGATGATATCAACCCGGCTCCCGATCAGATCCGCCGCAAGGGACGCAAGAGCTGTCGGCTTGCCGTCGGCGGAACGAACAATCAACTCGATGCTTCGTCTCTCCTCATATCCGAAATCACGCAAACCCTCGCGAAGCCCCGAGATGAAGAGCGATGGATCGGGATATCCAAGAAGCATAACGCCAATCTTCGCGACCTTGCCTTGCTCGGCGAGGGCCGAGAACGGCAAGGCTGTGGCCGCGCCGCCGAGCAGCATGATGAATTCGCGCCGTTTCACTCGATCACCTTGTCGGCGCGCAGGACGAGCCCAGCGGGTATTTCGTGGCTTATCGCTTTAGCGGCCCCCAGATTGACCACCAACTCAAATCTTGTCGGCTGCTCGACGGGAAGCTCACCGGGCTTGGCGCCGCGCAGGACTTGAGCGAGCAGTCGCGCCAACTGACGGTACCACTGAGTGATACGTGGGCCATAGCCTGCGAAGCCGCCTTCCTCCGCCATCTCTGGCCACTGGTACATCGCAGGCAAGCGTAATGCCGCGGCTCGTGCGATCACAATTGGCGGTTGAAGAAAAATAGTGGCGTCGCAAGCACGTTGATTGCCTCGGCTCCAGAAGCACTTGCCTGGTTCATGGCTGGTGTTATCACCTCTGGCGTGGGTGCAGAAAAAACCGAAAACTCCATACCGCGCGTACGCGCGGTGTCTCTCAGGGCCTCCAGGTGCTGAGGCGTGGAGACGTTGGGATCGGCAAGCGCCGCGATGCGGCGAATGCCAGGTACTGCCTCCATTAGAATGTCCTGCCGCTTGCCGTCCAGTTCGGGCGCAAGCAGGCTGACACCCGTGGTATTGGCGCCTGGACGCCGGAGCGATTGCACCAACCCGTTTCCAACCAGGTCGTCGGATGTGGCCAGTATCGGAATCGTTTTTGTCGCTGCCTGTGCCGCGCGCGTGGCGACCGGCCCAGCACTGACGATTGCATCGGGTGCGGATTGAACAAGCGCCGCAGCCGCTGCGGAAACTTGTTCGTTGCGAATGTCGAAATCCACCCGCAATGACGGCGAGGTTTTGCCCGTCGATAAAGCCTGACATGCGCAATTCATCGAAGAATGCGATGTGAGCTGCCGCCTCACGTGGATTGCCGGTCAAGAAGCCGATACGGTAGGTACGGGCTTCTTGCGCAACGAGCAGCGGGGGCGTCACAAGGGATACCGTCGCGCCACCGAGAAGCGTGATGAACTCGCGCCGTCTCATGTGCTCTCCTCAAGCCGAGGCTCACACCCTATCACATCGTTGAAAAAGCCGTGTTGTGCATCACAGCATTTTGGCCGATCCGACTTTCCGCCGGACTTGGGGCACGGTGCCTAGTCGCACTGAGTCAGAAGATTTTCCGTCGATAGTGCATGAGAATCAGATATTTGTCGAGGTTCACTGGCCGGCGGAGGGCTGCGATAAATCTCGAAAGAACGGAGGATAGTGCATCTCGATTTGCGCGTTTTGTGGAACAGCTGACGAGCGTGATCGGCCACGCCGACCGGGAGCGGCCGCTGAATGATTACTGTGCCGGCCTTTTGGTCTCAGAAGGCCGCAGGAGCGTGGAGCCGATCGCGGCGGTGACGGCGCCGCACGAGACTTCGGTGCAGCATCAAAGATTGCTGCACTTTGTTGCCAATGCGCCGTGGTCGGACGCGTCAATGTTGGCCAAAGTGCGCGAGCTGATCTTGCCGGTGATCGAGCGGCATGGACCGATTGAAGCCTGGATTGTCGACGATACGTCTTTTCCAAAGTGCGGCTCCAAATCGGTCGGCGTGCAGCATCAATATTGCGGCCAGCTTGGCAAGCAAGCGAATTGTCAGGTGGCAGTGACGTTGTCGATCGCCAATCATCACGCCAGCCTGCCGATCGCGTATCGGCTTTATCTGCCGCAGCAATGGGCTAAAAACGCTGCGCGCCGCAAGAAAGCGCGTATTCCCAAGGAGATCTCGTTCAAGACCAAACCGCAGATCGCCCTGGAGCAGATTGCGAAAGCCTTAGCGGCGGGGGTACCGCGCGGGGTGGTGCTCACAGATGCGAGCTACGGATCGAACTCAGGGTTTCGCACGGGCCTCAGTGCGCTGGGGCTCGAATACGTGGCAGCCATCATACCGACAATTATGGTGCGTAGAGTAACCGATGATGGCGGGATGGGGCCGCGCTTGAGCGTGAAGAAGTTGGCACTCAGGCTGCCAGAAAAAGCTTGGTGCACGATCACCTGGCGGGAGGGAACTAACAAAAAGCTGCGCTCGCGCTTCGCCCGCGTTCAAGTGCGAACGGCGCCGATCAGGGGTGCCGCGGCACGAGGTGAAGAAACGCTTCTCATCGAATGGCCCAAGAGTGAGCGTGAGCCCACCAAATATTGGCTTGCCACCCTCGATAAGAACATTTCATTTCATGCGCTGGTCGATCGCGCAAAAATGCGGTGGCGGATCGAGCGCGACTACCTGGAGCTCAAACAAGAGATCGGGCTCGGGCACTACGAGGGGCGGGGATGGCCGGGCTTCCACCATCACGCGACGCTTTGCATCGCCGTTTACGGCTTCCTGATCTCCGAAAGGGAGACAATTCCCCCCTCAGGACCTCATTGCGCCCGGAGAGTCAAAAAACTTGCCATTCCCGATAGTTACCGACCCCGCGGCGCCGCCAATCCGGCCCCAACGCCACGTTCCCAACTCGATCGCTACGCTCCATCATCAGCTGATCGTCGCAATCGCAAGGATGCTGCCAAGATGCCCCTATTGTGCAACCCGATACAGAAGGAACATGCGTCTCAGGTTGTGACGCAGTAACACTAGTCGGCTACCCTGAAACCTCCTTCCGCGGTAAAGGCACGCGGCTGTGCTCGTTTTTCGATTGGACTAATCCGCTCATTGTTGTGCCCATTGGGAGATCATGAAGATGAAGCGCAGCGCGGAACGTATTCTGACGACCCACGTCGGCAGCTTGCCGCGGCCGGACGATCTGATGGCGCTTTATCGGGATAATGCACCCGATGACAAGCTGCAGCCGCAACTACGCGCGGCTGTCGACAAGATTGTTCGCCGCCAGGCAGAGACCGGCATCGACATTGTCAATGACGGTGAGTTCGGCAAAGCAATGCGAAGCGCGATGGATTTCGGCGCATGGTGGTCCTACGTCTACCCCCGTCTCGCTGGCTTCGAACTTAGCGAGGAGCAGGCGAAGAAAGGCCGCGCGGCCTGGACTTACGGCAGCAAGGAGCGCAAGGAATTCGCGGAGTTCTACGCTGCCGAGGCGAGCGCGGCCGGGAGTGCTGCTCGACAGAGCGGTTCCAGCAGCGCGCAGCTCTACGGCCTCAGATGCACGTCGCCAGTGAAGTATATCGGCCATGCCGCTATCGAGCGCGACATCGGCAACCTGGCCGCAGCGGCCCGCGCAACGGGCGTCGAAGAGGCGTTCATGACGGCTGTGTCACCCGCGACACTGCAGATCCTGCCGAATGAGTATTACAAAAGCGCGGAGGACTACACCTGGGCATTAGCGGAAGCGATCCGCGAGGAATATAAGGCCATCGTCGATGCGGGCTTCATCCTCCAGATCGACGACCCGGCACTGGTCGACATATACGACTGGTGGTTCTCGATGAACGACGACATCGCCGGTTATCGTAAATGGGCAGCCTTCCAGGTCGAGGCGGTCAACCACGCGCTGGAAGGAATCCCGGAAGATCGCGTTCGTTTCCACATCTGCTGGGGCAGCTGGCACGGGCCACACCGGGGCGACGTTGAGCTTAAGGACGTGCTCGACCTGCTGCTTAAGGTGAAGGCGCAGGCCTATTCAGTGGAGGCCGGCAACGTGCGTCACGAACACGAATGGAAAGTGTGGCGGAGCACGAAACTGCCGGACGGCAAGGTCCTCATCCCCGGCGTTGTCAGCCATGCCACCAATGTCCTGGAGCATCCGGAGTTAGTCGCAGACCGCATTGTTCGCATTGCCAGGATTGTCGGTCGTGAAAATGTTATTGCCAGTACCGATTGCGGGCTCGGCGGGCGAGTTCACCCGCAAATTGCCTGGGCAAAGCTCGCCGCACTTGCAGAAGGCGCTAGATTCGCAACTAAGGAACTCTGGCACTAGCTCCAAAGGCGGCAGTGCAAAAGACAGCCGGCCATTAGTCCGCTTCCCCTCCAACACTCTCCGTAATCGCGGACATTGCCGATCGGCGGCCTTGTGCCAAAAGCTGCCGTGAGCAGATGCAGCAACACTGCGTGTTATTCGATCACCTCATCGGCGCGCGCGAGCAATTGTGGCGAGACAGCGAGGCCGAGCATCCGGGCGGTCTGGGCGTTGATGATGAATTCGAACTTCGACACCTGCACCACCGGCAGGTCCGCAGGCTTTGTGCCGTTTAGGATGCGGCCGGTATAGACGCCGGCCTGACGATACCCATCGGGAATATCGGAGCCATAACTCATCATCCCGCCGATTTCGGCAAATTCGCGACCTGGATAGCTCGCAGGGATCGCGTGGCGTGCCGCCAGTTGCACCAATTGGACACGCCGTGCGTTCAGGAAAGGGCTTTGACCGACGAAAACGGCATCGGGCCGCTCGCGCGCAATTTCTTCGAACGCCGCATCGATCTCGCGGCTGTCATTGGCGCGGAGAAATTGGATTTGTACGCCGATGACGCGCGAGGCTGCTTCCACGTCTCGCAGTGTCACTTCGGTATTAGTCGCGTCGTTTGGATTGACGAGGATGGCAATGCGCGCGGCGCCGGGTACCATCTCGCGCAGAAGATCGAGCCGTTTCGCTACCAGCTCGGTATTGAAAAAATTGACGCCCGTCAGGTTGCCGACCGGCCGGGCGAGGCTCGTAACAAGACCGAGCCTGACCGGACTTTCGGCGGCAAGGAATACGATGGGAATCGTCGTGGTTGCCGCCTTTGCAGCGAATGCTACAGGGACGCCTCCACTCGCGACAATCACGCCGACACGCCGACGCACCAGGTCGGCCGCTAGCTCCGGGAGTCGATCAGCCTGATTCTCGGCCCAGCGGTATTCGATCGTCACGTTCTCGCCTTCGGCGTAGTCGCTGTCCTTGAGACCCTGGCGAAATCGGCGCAGACGCTCCACAAGCACCTCAGGCGATCGGGAATCGAGGAATCCAATCACTGGCATCGCCCGCTGCTGCGCACGCGCTGGCAACGACCCTGCGGCTACCACGCCTCCAAGCGACGTGACGAATTCGCGTCGTTTCAGTTGACCAAATTGCATCCGTTGCCCCTACGCCAGTGACAGCATAGCGTATCGGAGAGCATCAGTCAGGGGTTTGCTGCAATGCGAAATTTCAGCCCGGCCAAGCGCTGCATTGGGTCATTCACGGCGGACTGATACGCCTGACGACTTCGTGGCATGTCCGCTGTACCTCCGATAGCTCCCGAATTTGTGCGTTGCAGCGATTCGACGATGAGTGCCACGACCGGACGGGAGCAGGTGCAGCAATTTACCGTTATCTTTCAGCTACTCGATCACCTCTTCGGCGATGACGAGCAGCGTTGGCGGGACGACGAGGCCGAGTGCCTTGGCAGTTGTCAGGTTTAAGACGAGATCGAACCTGGTCGGCTGCTCGACTGGGATATCGCTCGGCCTCGCCCCGCGCAAAATCTTGTCGGCGAACTCAGCGGCGCGACGGTACAGGTCGGGCAGGTTTGGTCCATAGGACATCAGGCATCCCGCTTCCACGAGTTCTCGAAACATGCACATCATCGGCATCCGCGCTCTGAGCGCCAACGTGCCGATGAGTATCCGGTTCGCGTTCACAAGCGGGTCAGAAACGACGTACAGCGCATCTGCCCGGCTCTTGAGCAACTCGAACGTAGAATCGACATCTGCGGTTCGGTGAATCTCCGAGGTTGCAACGTCGAGGCCGAACGTCCGGGCCGCTGCCTGAAGCTCGGTCACCTCCAGCATGACGTTGGCACTGCCGGGATTGGCTAGGATCGACAACCGATGGAGACCAGGGACGATCTCACGCAACAATTGGAGCCGCTTACCGGCTAAATCGGTCGTCTGGATCGAAAGACCGGTAACGTTGCCGCCCGGCCGCGCCAGACTTGCGACCAAGCCGAAGCCGACCGGATCGCCTGACACTGCAAAGACCATCGGGATTTGCGGTGCCACCTGCTTCATTACGATGGAGTCATTAGTTGATGACGTGACGATCAGGTCGACTTTAAGCCGGACGAACTCGGCGGCAATCTCGTCGAGTCGTTCGGCGCGTCCGGCCGCCCAACGAGACTCGATTGTGATTGTTTGGCCCTCGATCCAGCCTAGTTCGCGCAGCCGCTGCAAAAATGCGCCCGTACTCCGGCTTGGGATCAGAGGATTGGTCGGCGCGACATAGCCGATAATCGGCACATGCCTCGCTTGCTGCGCCCGCGCGACGACCGGCCATGCCGCCGCCCCGCCGAGAAACGAGATAAACTTGCGTCGCCTGATGCCGAGCATGAGCTTCCTGCGAGGCAGACCCTGATGGTCCTCAATCGACTGTGCTCGAAGCCGATTGTCAGCTTGGAGAGGTCCACCCCATTCACTTCTGAAACTTGAGGACAAACTCGTCGACCGGCTTGCCGGGCGGCGGCTGGATCGAGAAGTCGCGCGTATCCTCGGGATGGCGCCAGAAATCGCCTTGCGCGACGAGCTTGAAGCCGGCCGCTTCAACTTCATGCCGCAGCGCGGCCTCTTCGATCCGGTGCAACAACTTGCCAACCGACGTGCCGTCGCCCGGTTTTGCGGAATGATCAGCAATCACGAGCGCACCACCCGGCTTGAGCACGGCATAGAGCTTGCGGTTCATCTCCGCGCGGTCGACCGCCATGTAGGTCGTGTCGTGGTAGAAGAAGAGAAAGGTGATGAGGTCGAAATCGCGCACGTCGGCGGAAACGGGATCGTCGAAGGGCCGCACCAGGCTCACGATATTCTGTCCCGCCGGTGTTTTCAGTCGCGCCTCGAATCTTGCCTTGGCGCGCTCGCCAATGTCGGCGGGGTTCTGCCCATAGACGACGCCGTTAGGCGCCACCGCGCGCGCCATGAGCTCGGTGCTGTAACCGCCGCCGGCGCCCATATCCAGCACCTTCATTCCGAGCTGCGGCGCCGCGAAGGCAAGGAGCTTTAAGGGGTCTCTGCGCTGATCTGTCTGCCGGTCCGCGTCGGTGCGATCCGCCGCAGCAACGATCGTGGCGTATGGGGATGAGGCATCCTGCGCGAAGGCGTCGACCGGCAAATCGCGGACTGCGAACAGGAGCGCAACAGCGGATAGGCAGATGGCAGTGTAATGAAGCTTAATTGTTCCAGTCATGGTGTACCCATTCCTCTGCTACTACAGCGCTAGCGGGTTACCCAAGGCCAACTGATCACGGACTAGAACTATGGGCCATACACGACTTGCTATAATCGTTCCAGAGAGCCCGCCTCACCCATTCTTCTGCGCCCAACTGGCGCGCGGCCCTCTCCCCGCAAGGGCAGGCGCAGTCACTGGCGCCGGGCGCTCAGCCCTTGGTGGCGCCGGCGGTGAGCCCGGCGATGTAGTAGTCCATCAGGAAGGCATAGATGATCAGCGGCGGGGCAGCGCCGAGCAGCGCCCCGGTCATGATCTGGCCCCAGTTGAACACGTCGCCCTTGATCAAGCTCGTGATGATGCCGACCGGAAGCACGAGCTGGTCGGCGGAGGTGGTGAACGCAAGCGGATAGAGGAACTGCGCCCACGACACCGTGAAGGCGAAGATGGTCGCTGCGATCAGGCCGGGCAGCGCCACCGGAATGAACACGCGGGTGAGGATCTGCCGGTAGTTGGCGCCGTCCATCAGCGCGGCTTCGTCGAGCTCCTTGGGGATGGAGGCGAAATACCCGATCATGATCCAGGTGCAGAACGGCACCGTGAGGGTGGGATAGAGCAGCAGCAGCACCCACCAGCGATTGATCAGCTCGATCCCGGTATATTCGTTGAGCAGGGCGAACATCTTGAACAGCGGGATGAACAGCAGGGTCTCCGGAATGAGATAGGTGAGGAACACGCCGGTGGCGAGGATCACCGAGCCCCAGAACCGCATGCGCGAGAGCGCAAAGGCGGCCGGCACGCTGATGAGCATGGTGAGCGCCACGACGATGAGCGAGACCAGCGCCGAGTTGCGGAAATAGGTCAGAAATTGCGGCGAAGTAAGCAGCTCGACGTAATTGCCCAGCGTGGGATGGTGGACCCACCAGGGATTGGTCGCCGCGGAAATTTCCGCGCTGGTCTTGAGCGACGTGATCAGCATGTAGAGCGGCGGCATCAGGAAGAAGATCGCGAACACGGTGAGGAAGAAATAGGACCAGCGCAGCGCCCAGCGGCGCTCGCGGCTGGTGCTGCCGGATTTGCGCGCGCGCGGGGGCGCCATTGCGGTCGAGATGGACGCGGCGGTCATGACATTTCGCTCGCGCGGCGGTTGATGTCGCGCAGGATGAAGATGGCTGCCACCGTGAGGATCGGCACCATGAACAGCGACACGCTGGCGCCGAGCGGGATATCGCCGCCCTCGATGCCGATGCGGAATGCCCAGGTCGCAAACACGTGAGTCTTGTCGATGGGGCCGCCGGCAGTGAGGATGCGCACGATGTCGAAATTGGCAAACGTCACGATCAGCGAGAACAGCGCCGTGATCGCCATGATGTTGCGCATCATCGGCAGCGTCACGTACCACAGGCGTTGCCACCAGTTGGCGCCATCGATCTCAGCCGCCTCGTAAAGCTGCTCGGGCACGGATTTGAGCGCCGCCAGATACATGATCATGAAGAACGGCGCGCCGATCCAGATATTGACCAGAATGACGGAGAAGCGCGCCCAATAGGCTTCGCCCGTCCACGGCACCGGGCCGATGTTGAACAGGTCCAGGATCCAGTTGAACGCGCTGTAGGACGGATCGAACAGCCACAGCCAGGCGAGACAGCTCATCGCCGGCGGGATGACCCACGGCACCAGCAGCATGCCGCGCCACTTGCGCTGCCCGCGCGCCGGGATGTTATGCACGAAATGCGCGACGACAAAGCCGATCAGCGCCTTGAAGATGACGGCCGTGATGGCGAAGATGCAGGACTGCTGCACCACCATCCAGAAGGTCTCGCGCTTGAACAGGAAGAGAAAATTCCCGAAGCCGACGAAGCGCTCCATTGACTTGTTGAGAGTGGCGAGACGGATGGAATAGATGGCGGGATAGAGGACGAGGAGCGCAATCAGAAGGATCAGCGGAAGCGTCATCAAGAAAGCGATGGTCGACTTGCGCCGCATCGCCGCGCGCAAGTCGAAGCGCCGGCGCCCGCTGCCGGCGATCGATGGCGATTGCAGTGCTGCGTCGGCCACGCGAGCTACCTCATCAGCGCAGGCTCAGGTGCGCATGAACCCTTCGATCTCGCTTTCGGCCCAGGCGAGCGTCTTTTCCATGGGCTCGCCCTGCATGTGGCGCACCGTCATCTTGGTCATGATGCCCTGCACGTAGATCTGCACGGCGATCTTCGGCGGCGCCGGTGAGGCTGCGATCGACAGGATCTGGTGCTGATAGGGGTTCGGGTAGTGGTAGAGCGTGCCCTTTGGCGGCCCTTCCTCGGCCCAGGTGGTAAAGTCGGTGAATTTCGCGAACGACGGCAGATCATAGCCGCCGCTCGCTGCCACCATCTTTTCGGCCGACGAGCGCTGCGAGAGATGGACCAGGAGGCTCTTGGCCGCCGGCTTGTTTTTGCTGAAATTCCAGGTGCCCCAGAAATACGGCAGGAACGGCGCGTAGCGGCCTTTCGGTCCAGCCGGCATGCCGTGGGTCCAGCACCGCTCCGCCACCTGCGGGGCGTCGCGCTTGGCGACCGCCCAGGCGCTCGGCGGATTCATGATCAGCGCGCCGCGCCCCGAGACGAGCCACTTGTTGTTGGAGGAGTCGTCCCAGGCGGGAGCATCGGGCGGGAAGAAGCGGGCAAGCTTGGTGTAATACTCGAGCGCCTGGCGCACCGCATCGGATTTGACCGTGATGTCGCCCTTGGCGTCGACCAGCGCGGCGCCGAACGATTGGAAAATCGCGCCCGCGGTATCCACGGAATCAGCGGTCGAGCCGAGCCCGATGCCAAACGCGAACCCGGCCTTGTGGCAGGCCTCGGCCGCCTTGAGCAGAGCATCCAAGGTCCAGCTGTCAGCCTTCGGCGGCGCGCCGGCGGGATACAGAGCTTGCACGTCGATCCCGGCGTGCTGTTTCATCAGATCGATGCGCGAGCACGGCCCCTTGATCTGGCTGCCGACGGTGGCGGGCACGGCCAGCCACTTGCCGGCGGGCTTGGCGAGATACTCCACCGTCGGGTTGACGGCGCCGTTCTCCTTGATCAGCGCCGCCATGACGTCGTCCATCGGCTCCAGCCGGTTGGCATGGTCGGCGGGCTGCCAGCTCGGGAATGAAAGGATGTCGTGGCCCGATCCTGCCTGCGCCTCCGCCGTGATGGTGATCAGAAGCTTGTTGCCCTGGGAGGGGATGTAGTCGATGCCGACCTCGACCTTCTCCTTCTCCGCCCATTCGTTGACCAGTGCGGTGGTCGCGCTGTTCGCCCCCGGCACCCAATGATCCCAGAAGCCCATGGTGAGCTTGCCGGCGGCGAAAGCGCCGCGCACGTGCGGCATTGCAAGGGTCGAGGCGGCCGCCGTCACCAGGAAACGGCGGCGCGAGAGTCTGCGCTTGGGCATGAGGCGGTCCTCCGGTTGGTTGGCCTGCGGGCGCCGTCGATTTTGTGCCGCCGGCAAGGGACGGTCAGTTCGGCTTCGCGCCCGTGACCGGGAGCAAGCTTATCGCGTTTTTCGGTGAAGTGGAATCGACCCCCTTTTGCGACCCTGCCATCAATGCGTAATGTCGCGGCTGAAGTCGGTCACAAGGAGCAAAGCATGAGCGAAGTCGACGGCGCTACCCTGATAGCGAGGAGCCTCAAGCAGCAGGGCATCGATCACCTGTTCGGGGTCGTCGGGTTTCCGGTCACCCCGATCGCCGCAGCCGCGCAGAAGGAAGGCGTTGCCTATATCGGCATGCGCAACGAGCAAGCCGCCTCCTACGCGGCGCAAGCCTACGGCTATCTGACCGGCCGTCCCGGCGCCTGCATCGTCGTGACCGGCCCAGGCGTGGTGCACGGTCTCGCCGGCCTCGCCAATGCCCAGCAAAATTGCTGGCCAATGATCCTGTTCGGCGGCGCCTCGGAGACCTATCGCGGCGGCATGGGCGCTTTTCAGGAAGAGCGCCAGGTGCTGATCGCCTCGCCGTTCTGCAAATTCGCGCACGGCATCGAGAGCGTCCAGCGCATCCCCTATTATGTCGAGATGGCAACCCGGAACGCGATCTATGGCCGCCCCGGCGCCACCTATCTCGACGTGCCCGACGACATCATCACCGGCAAATGCGACCTCGACAAAGTCATCCAGGTCGAGCGCGCGCCCGATCCGCCGCGCATGGTGGCGCCGATGGAGAGCGTCGAGGCTGCGCTGGACCTGCTCGAAACGGCCGAGCGGCCGCTCGTTCTCGTCGGCAAGGGCATGGCGTGGTCGCGCGCCGAGGACGAAGTCCGCGCTTTCATCGAGCGCACGCAAGTGCCGTTTCTGCGTACGCCGATGGGCAAGGGTGTGATGCCGGACGACCATCCGCTCTCCGTCGCGGCGGCGCGCACGCTGGCGTTGCAGAACGCCGACGTCGTCTTCTTGATGGGCGCGCGGTTCAACTGGATCCTTCATTTCGGCCAGCAGCCGCGCTATGCGAAGGACGTCAAGGTGATCCAGCTCGACATTGCGCCCGAGGAGATCGGTCATAACAAGGCGACGGACGTGGCGCTGGTCGGTGACGGCAAGGCAATCGTCGGCCAGCTCAACCAGGCGCTCGCTGGCCGCCAGTGGTTCTATCCGAAGGACACGCCGTGGCGGCAGATGATCACCCAGAAGGCAACGGAGAACGCGGCGCAGATCCGGCCGCAGATCCAGGACGACGAGGCGCCGGCCAATTATTTCCGGGCCTTGCGCGACGTCGCCGCCTGGATGCCAAAGAACGCGATCCTCAGCGCCGAGGGCGCCGGCACGATGGATATCGGCCTCACTCAATTACCGAGCTTCAACGCCCGTGCCTGCCTCAACGCCGGCACCTACGGGACGATGGGGGTCGGCCTCGGCCAGGCCATCGCCGCCTGCATCGTGCATCCCGACCAGCCGGTCATCCACCTCTCGGGCGACTCGGCGATCGGCTTTTCCGGCATGGAGATGGAGACGTTGGTCCGCTACAACTTCCCGGCCAAGATCGTCGTCTTGAACAATGGCGGCATCGGCCCCGGCATGGCGGAGATCCCGGAAAACCCGATGTTCAATCTCAAGCCCAACGCGCTGATTTACGGTGCCCGCTATGACAGGGTGATGGAGGCCTTCGGCGGCAAGGGCTTCTTTGTCGAGGATCCGAAGGACCTGCGCGGCGCCCTCGACGAGGCGATGGACTTCAACGGCCCCGCCCTCGTCAACGTCGTGATCTCGCAGGGCTCCGCCCGCAAGCAGCAGCAGTTCCGCTGGCATAGCTGATTGAGGGACAGAAACTAGCAGAGCGTGTTTCGCTGAGATCGACGCGGCAGGTCCACCTCTCCCCTGCGGGGAGAGGTCGGAATGGGCGCCTTGCGCCCATTCCGGGTGAGGGGGCTACTACTCGTAAAGCTGATCCCCCTCACCCGGATCGCGCAAGCGCGATCCGACCTCTCCCCCTTCGGGGGAGAGGTACCGCAGGCTGCACCATCCCGTGGTGATCGAACGTCATCGAAACTGGCGCTAGACGACCTTCTCTTTGCCGAGTTGGTCGATCTCGCCTGCGTCAAGCCCAAGCCATTCGCTCAAAACTTCACTTGTGTGTTGTCCAAGCAGCGGCGACGGCTTGAGGTCCGGCGTGCGCCCGCCGAAGCGCACCGGCCAGCCCGGCATCTTGAACGGGCCGGCGATCGGGTGCTCCATGGTCTGCATGATGCCGCGCCGTTCGAAATCCGCCTCCTCGGTCAGCTCCATGGTATCGAAGATGGCGCCGGCCGGCACGCCGGCGCCGCCGAGCACGCGCATCGCCTCGCGTTTGTCGTGCTGGCGCGTCCAGGCCGAGATCATCGCATCGACCTCGGGCTCGTGCTCGAGGCGCGCCGCTGCGGTGTCGAAGCGCGGATCGCCGATCAGATCCTTGCGTCCGATCACTTCGAGCAACCGCCGCCAATGCACCGGATTGGTGCGGCTGGTATAGACATAGAGGTAGTCGTTCGGCCCGCCCGGCTTGCACGGATAGATGCCGCTCGGCACCGCGAAGCCGGAGATCACCTTGGAGCCATTGCGCTTGGCCGCCACGCCGTAGGTCGCCTGGTTGGACAGCGCCACGCGGATGTATTGCAGCATGGCGTCCTGCATGGCGATCTCGATGCGCTCGCCCTGCCCGGTGTCGCGGCGGCGGTAGAGAGCCGCCAAAATGCTGATGGCAAGCAACATGCCGGTCCCGGTATCGCCGAGCGTCGCGCCGGGCTTTAGCGGCGGCCCGTCGGGGTCCCCGGTAATGCTCATGACGCCGCCGGTCGCTTGCGCGATCATGTCGAAGGCGAGGTTGTTCTCGTAGGGTCCGCCGGTGCCGAAGCCCTTCACCTGCGCGTAGACGATGCTCGGATTGACGCCGTGCACCACGTCGTAGCCGAGCCCCAGCCGCTCAATGGCGCCGGGCGCGAAATTCTCCACCATGACATCGGCGCGTTTCGCCATGTTCTTGACGAGATCGAGCCCACGCTCGGATTTGAGGTTCACGGTGATGGATTTCTTGTTGGCGTTGAACAACAGGAAATACCAGGAGTCCCGATTCTGGCTCTCGCTCGGGCCGGGCTGGCGGCCCATCAGGTTGCGGCCCGCTTCGCCGCCCTGCGGGTTTTCCACTTTGACGACCTCGGCACCGAGCCAGGCGAGCGCCTCGGTACAGGATGGGCCAGCCTCGAACTGGGTCAGGTCCAGAACACGGACACCCGCAAGGCAGCCCGGTAGCGCGCCATTGGTAGCCATTTTCTCGTTCCTCCCGCTAGGAGCTGGATTGGCTCGCCATGATTGAACATGAAGAAGTCTGGCATGACAATGACGCCGCCGTAGCCGCCCGTAGCCCGGATGAGCCAACGGGTCCGCGCGAAGCGCGACCCGATGGCGATATCCGGGTCCGGCCTGCCAGCGTTCAGGCCGCCCGTCGCGGCTCGATACGCTTGAGCTCCTTGGTAATCCACGATTTCGACTTCCTCGGGTCCAGCAGCCGACCATCGAAACACGATCCGCCATTGTCGTAGTGCCGTAGCCCGGCCTGCAACATGAACCCCGCATATCGCTACGCTCACGCGGGCTACGACTGACGCAGCAAACTGCATCGTCACTCGATCACCGCGTGGGCTCGCGCGAGTAGCGTTGACGGCAAATGTTCGAGGAGGCCAATCCTGCTTGACAACCTCCCGCATCCCAAGCGGATTCACGCCAATCCGCACGCAGGAACGAGTCCATGAAACGGCAGCTGCACCTGAACCTGTTCATCCACGGCCGCGGGCATCACGAGGCATCGTGGCGCCATCCAGTTTCGTCGCCGCTGTCGTTGATCGACATCCGCTATTACCAGGATCTGGCGCAGCGGGCCGAGGCCGCGTTGTTCGACTCGATCTTCCTTGCCGATCAGCTGGCGCTCGGTGGCGATGTGACGCAAGCGCCCCGCACCTGGCTCGAGCCGATTACCGTGCTGGCGGCGCTCGCCGTAGCAACCAGCCGGGTGGGATTGATCGCCACCGCGTCGACCACCTACACCGAGCCTTTCAACCTCGCGCGGCAGTTTGCGTCGATCGATCACATCAGCAACGGCCGGGCGGCATGGAACATCGTGACCTCGTGGCTGGCCACCGCGGCGGAGAATTACGGCGGGGCCGGCCAAGTCAGCCATGCCGATCGTTACGCGCGCGGTGAGGAATTCATGGCGGTGGTGAAAGAGCTGTGGGACAGCTGGGCGGCGGATGCCGTGATCGATGACAGGGTCAGCGGCTTCTATGCGCGCGGCGAGCGCATCAGACCGATCAATCACCGCGGCGACTTCTATGGCGTGGCTGGGCCTCTCAATATGCCGCGCTGTCCGCAGGGTCGGCCGGTCCTGGTGCAGGCAGGTTCGTCCGACACCGGCCGCCGCTTCGCGGCGCGACATGCCGATGCCGTATTCACCGCCCACATGGCGAAGGCGACCGCTCAGGAATTTTACGCCGATCTGAAGAGGCTGGCGGCTGACGAGAGGCGCAATCCTGCGCAGGTCCTGATCCTACCCGGCTTGAGCCCGATGATCGGCTCGACCGAAGCCGAGGCGCAGCGCTTGGCACGCGAAGTCAATGAACTGACCGACTTGGAGGTCGGCCGCAAGCGACTGTCCGGCCGGTTCGGCGGTCATGATTTCTCGCACTTGCCGCTCGATCGACCGCTCGCGCCGGAGGATTTTCCCGACCCGAGCTTGGTCCAGGCGGCGCGTAGCCGCACTGAGGTGATCCTCAATCTGGTGCGGCGCGACAAGCCGACCTTGCAGCAATTGCTGGGTTACCTGGCCGGGGCGCGCGGACATTACGTAATGGCCGGCACGCCGGAGCAGGTTGCCGACCTCGTCGAGGACTGGTTTACCGACGGTGCCGCGGACGGGTTTAACGTCATGCCACCCTTGCTGCCGGCACAGCTGGACGTGTTCACCGCCGAGGTGATCCCGCTGTTGCAGCGCCGGGGACTGTTCCGGACCGAATACACCGGAACAACCCTGCGCGAACATTACGGCCTGCCCCGGCCGGCAAGCATCTTCGACGATCCCACCAAGAGGTTCGAGCCGGGAGAATTCGTCGCCGGCGTTTGAGCACAGCACAGCGAGCCGTGCACAGTTGAACTCGGTGAGGTTTTTTTTGGTGCCGGCCGCGCGGCAAACTCTGGCCGCCGGCGGAAGACCTGACGCGGTGTGCAGCTGTGCTACTATGCGCGCTCGCGAGATTGCCATTGCAGTATTGCGCCGCTCTCCATGAAAAAAACGATGACCCGCCGCCGATTGATGGAGCTTACCGCGGCGTTCGCGGCATCGAGCCTCATCGCTCATGACGTTCAAGCACAGGCTTACCCGAACCGCATCATTCGGCCAAATCCACGGCCACGAACAAGGCACGCGCAATGACGATTGCCGCGCGCACGCCGGATGTGGTTTCCACTGCGGAGCCGGTCGGCGATCTCATCGCCCATGCGCTCGCCGAGATCGGCGTCACCACCGCCTTCGGCGTCATTTCCATCCACAACATGCCGATCCTCGATGCGATCGCGCGCCAGGGCCGCATTCGCTTTGTGCCGGCGCGCGGGGAGGCAGGCGCCATGAACATGGCGGACGCCTATGCGCGCGTCGCGCGCTCCATCGGCGTGGTCATCACCAGCACGGGAACGGGTGCCGCAAACGCTGCCGGATCTCAGGTCGAGGCGCTTACCGCCGGTTCGCCCGTCCTTCACATCACGTCGCAAGTCGATCGGCCCTACATGGACCGCGACCGGGCTGCCATCCACGACGTGCCGCATCAGGCCGACATGCTGCGTGCAATCTCAAAGGCCTATTTCCGGGTCTGGGAGGGGCGAACCGCCGTGTCCATGATCGAGGCCGCCGCGCGTGTCGCGCTCACGCCGCCGCGCGGGCCGGTCGCGCTTGAAATTCCGATCGACGTGCAGCGGGAAAAAGCCGCGCGTCCCCGCCATGTCAACGTTGGGCCGGTCACTGCGCCGGCGCCGGACGACCGTCTGCTCGCTGCGCTTGCCGATCTGGTGCGCGGCGCCAGGCGGCCCATGTTCTGGCTCGGCGGCGGAGCGCGCGAAGCCTGTGTTCCCGCCCGCGATCTCGTCGAGCGCGGCTTTGCTGCGGTGACGAGCACCAATGGACGGGCGGTGGTGCCCGAGACGCACGACCATACGCTCGGCGCCTACAACATGACGCCGCCGGCGCAAGCGATCTACGAGCGCGCCGATCTCATGATTGTCGTCGGCTCGCGGCTGCGCGGCAACGAGACACGCAACAACATGGCGCGGCTTCCCCGGCCATTGGTTCAGATCGACGCCGATCCCGCCCAGGCGGCGCGCAACTATGCCGTCGACCTGTTCATCCCCGCCGATGCGCGCGCCGCGCTTGCCGGCTTGTGCGAGCGCCTGCCACGGCGCCTCGATGTCGATGCAAAATTTCTTGCTGATGTCGCGGCCGCGCGCGCCCAGTCCGAGCGCGACCTCGCCGCCACGCTTGGTCCTTACCGCGAGGTCGCCGACGCGCTGCAAAGCCGCGTTGCCCAAGGTGGCCATCCGTTCGTGCGCGATGTCACGCTTTCCAACAGTACGTTCGGCAACCGCTATGTGCATATTGGCGCGCCTCATCTTGGCGTGCACGCGCTTGGCGGCGGCATCGGGCAAGGGATCGCCATGGCGATTGGCGCTGCGGCCGCGAGTTCTTCTGCGAAAACGATCGCGCTCGTCGGCGACGGCGGCGCCATGGTGAATCTCGGCGAGCTTGCGACCGCGGTCGAGTGCAAATCAAATGCCGTCATCATTTTGATGAACGACCGCGGTTATGGGGTGATCCGCAATATCCAGGATGCGCAATTTGGCGGGCGGCGCCATTACGCCGATCTGCACACGCCTGATTTCGCTCTGATCGCCTCGGCGCTGGCGCTGCCCTATCAGCGGGTCGCGCGCGGCGAGGATTTTGCAGCCGCCCTCGATCGCGCGTTGGGCGCCATCGGCCCGCAGCTGATCGAAGTCGATATGAGCGCAGTTGGTCCGTTCGCGCAGAGCTTTGCGGGGCCGCCTGCTGGCGCGGCGGGAAGCGCATGAATAGCGTCCGCGCCAAGCTCGCAGCGCCGCTGCGGCGCGGAGAGTTCGAGGATTTGCGCGGCCTCGTTATCGATGAGCCGATCGAGCTCGAAGCAGCTTTGCTGCCCAACCTCGATCTTTCAGGAACGGTTTTTAATGCACCGCTTACCTTGCGCGATGCGGTGTTTCAGGGCTTGGCTTGGTTCATCGATTGCACCTTCAATGCCGCGGTGACCTTCACTTGCGCGCGTTTCCTCAGCGACGGGCGCTTCGATCGCTCGCGTTTTAATCGCGGCGCAACCTTCTCGGGTGCTGAATTCCAGGGCGTGGCTTGCTTCGATCAGGCCGAGTTTGGCGATGCCGCCGATCTCGACCGCATCACCTGCTACGGCAATCTCTCGCTTGATCGCGCCCGGTTTGCAGGACCAGTCTCGCTTGCGGACAGCCAATGCTTCGGCGGGTTGTGGTGTAACCAGACCGCGTTCCTGGCCCGCGCCGACATTCGCGGTCTCGAAGTGCACGGCCGCACCTGGCTGGTCGGGGCGGCGGTGGGCGAGCAGACATCCGCGCCGGCCGCCAATCGGCTCGTCGGCTCGATCCGGCGTTACGGTTATCTCTGGACCTGACGATCACTTGATCCTGTAATGCTGCCACGGGGAGCGCATTGCGATGAGTTGATGCACGACCGCGCGGCAAAGTCGGTGGCCCCCTCTCCCCGCCTCTTGGGCGGGGAGAGGGTGGGGTCCACCCCTCTCCCCGTTAAGAACGGGGAGAGGGAGCAGACCGAGATTGCCGCCAGCTCTGATCCCAACTGATCGAAACACAGTCTCCAGCGTCGCAAATGCCGAGGCCAGCCATGAGCGATAAGCCCTTGCGGATACGCGTGGTCAACCCGAATTCGAACGAGGCCGTGACCCATTCGATTGACCGCGCGCTCGATCCGCTGCGGTTCGAGAATGGGCCCGAGATTGTCTGTTCGACGCTCGCCGAAGGTCCTTTCGGCATCGAGACCCAGGCCGATGTGGAGAGCGTCGTGATGCCGCTGCGCGCGCTGGTCGAAGCAGACAATGCGTCCGACGCGTTTGTGCTTGCCTGTTACAGCGATCCCGGGCTCCACGTCTGCCGTGAAGGCACGTCGCGGCCGGTATTCGGGATCGCCGAATGCGGCGTGCTGACAGCGCTGGCGCGCGGCGGGCGCTTTGGCGTCATTGCCATCGGCCAGCGCTCCATTGCGCGCCACATGCGCTATCTGCGCCAGATGGCATTGATCGATCGCCTCGCGGGCGAGCGCCCCCTCAACATGTCGGTCGCCGAGACCGCAAGCGGCGACAGTACTTTGGCCCGCATGGTCGAGGTCGGCCGCCGGCTGCGGGACGACGATGGCGCAGAGGCCGTGGTGATGGGCTGCGCCGGCATGGCGCGCCACCGCCGGCCGCTGGAAGAGGCGCTGGGGATCGCGGTCATCGATCCCACCCAGGCCGCGGTCACCATGGCAATCGGCGCGATCAGCTGCAGGTAATTGAAGAAAAGTATTGACTACGTTTCGAAGATATGATAATGTCGCATCCGTGTGGCATGCAGTGGTCGGCGCCGACCACCGGCAAGTTTTTGGAACGCGCATCGGATGAAATACTATGCTTATGCAGTTGCGATCGGAGCCGGCGGCGAAAAATCAGCAAAAGCAAGCGCGCCTCGCCTGTTCTGGCGCCTGTTCTTCCCTGTTATGCTTCTGTTCCCGGCCCTGTTATTCACCTGCTCGTTTTCCGAGAAACGCCAATTCTATCGGTGTTTTCTGGTGATCGGATATCGAATTCCCTGTTGTTTACAGGCAGAGGCGAAAACATCGGAGGATGCAAGTTGCAGTTGTGTTTTTGCAAATTGAACGGCTGCGAAGCGCATCGACGCAAGGCCGCTCGACGTCAAAAAAGCGCTCGCATTCACCCCCCAATCGGTGCCGCCAGTTTCGCCGTTTTGCCAAAACGAACCCAACGGACGTAACCCTGAGAGATTTGAACGCCTTACCTTCGATTTGTAGCCATCAGTCGGCGTTTCTTGCGCCCGCGCGGCAGCGCTCGCTCCCGTCCGACGCCACCTTGCGTCCCGCTCGCCGTGTGTATAACTCGCGCCGGCTGACGGGGCCCCATCCGGACCGGTGCGCCCGGCCCATTACCCTCTTTGCGGTCCGGCGACGCTTACCTGCATTCGTAGGCAGCGAGTGAGCAGGAGACGAGCATGGTTGCGCTTACCTTTCCCGACGGCGCACGCCGGGAATATCCCAGCGCCATCACCGGTAGCGAGATTGCCAAGTCAATCTCGCCCTCGCTTGCCAGGCGCACGGTCGCCATGGCGCTCGACGGTGAGCTCGCCGATCTCGCCGACCCGATCGAGCGCGATGCAAAGATCGAATTTCTCACCCGCGATGATCCGCGTGCGCTCGCGCTCATCCGTCATGATGCCGCGCATGTGCTGGCGGAAGCCGTGCAGACGCTCTGGCCCGGCACCCAGGTTACCATCGGCCCGGTGATCGAGAACGGTTTCTACTACGATTTCTTCCGCAACCAGCCGTTCACGCCCGATGATTTTCCCGCCATCGAAAGCAAGATGCGCGAGATCATCGCGCGCGACAAACCGTTCACCAAGGAGGTTTGGTCGCGCGCGGAGGCCAAGCGCGTCTTTCGCGACAAGGGCGAGCTGTTCAAGGTCGAGCTGATCGATGCCATTGCGCAAGACCAGGAGATCAAGATCTACAAGCAAGGCGAGTGGTTCGATCTCTGCCGCGGCCCGCACATGACCTCGACCGGCAAGGTCGGCAACGCCTTCAAGCTGATGAAAGTCGCCGGCGCCTATTGGCGCGGTGATTCCAATCGCGAGATGCTCTCTCGCATCTACGGCACCGCCTTCGCCAAGCCCGAGCAGCTCGCGGCTTATCTCAAGCAGATCGAGGAGGCGGAGAAGCGTGACCACCGCCGGCTGGGCCGGGAAATGGATCTCTTCCATTTTCAGGAGGAAGCGCCGGGCTCGGTCTTCTGGCACCCGAAAGGCTGGACACTCTTTCAGATCCTCGAAGGCTATATCCGCCGCCGGCAGGCAGCGGCGGGCTATGTGGAAGTGAACTCGCCCCAGCTCATGGATTCCTCCCTCTGGGTCGCCTCCGGTCACATGGAGAAATATCGCGACCTGATGTTCCTCACCGAGCCGCGCGACGACGACGATCGGATCTATACCATCAAGCCGATGAACTGCCCGGGTCACGTTCAAATCTTCAAGAACGGGCTCAAGTCCTATCGCGACCTGCCGCTCAAGCTTGCCGAATTCGGCAAGGTGCATCGCTTCGAGCCTTCCGGCGCGCTGCACGGGCTCATGCGGGTGCGCGCGTTTACCCAGGACGACGCGCACGTCTTCATCACCGAGGGCCAGATCGCCGAGGAAAGTCTCAAGATCAACGATCTCATTTTGTCGATCTATGAGGACTTCGGCTTCTCCGACGTCACCATCAAATTTTCCGACCGGCCGGCGCAGCGCATCGGCGACGACGCGGTATGGGACAAAGCCGAGGCCGCCCTGATGGCGGCGCTCAAGGCATCCGGACGGCCCTACACGCTCAACCAGGGCGAGGGCGCGTTCTATGGCCCGAAGCTCGAATATGTGCTGCGCGACGCCATCGGCCGTGACTGGCAATGCGGCACCGTGCAGGTCGATCTCAACCTGCCCGGACGGCTCGGCGCGTTCTACATCGACGAGCACTCGAACAAGGTCACGCCGGTGATGCTGCACCGCGCCATGTTCGGTTCGCTCGAGCGCTTCACGGGCATTTTGATTGAGCACTATGCCGGCCACCTGCCGCTGTGGCTCTCGCCGCTGCAGGCCGTCATTGCCACCATCACGGACGAGGCGGACGATTACGCGCGTGTCGTGGCGGCCGCCGCTGCACGCAAAGGCTTGCGGGTCGAGGAAGATCTGCGCAACGAGACGATCAATTACAAGGTGCGCGAGCATTCGCTCGCGAAGGTTCCGGCGCTGCTCGTCGTTGGCCGCAAGGAGGCGGCCGACGCCACCGTGTCAATCCGCCGCCTTGGCAAGGAAGGCCAGAGCGTGCTCCCCCTCGCCGCCGCACTCGACGCGCTTGCCGCCGAAGCCGTTGCGCCTGACGTGCGGCAAGCAAAGAAAGCAGCGTGAGAAGGAACGGCGCGAGTGTGAGGCACGGATTTCATCAAACCCGAGGCCGTGAAGCGCCACTACGCAGGGGCCTTTCAGGGCAGGGATTATCAGCGCGCGACCACCTCGACTTCGCCGTCGACCCCATTGACCACGCGAAATGCGCCTTCGTAGGTTCTGTTGTCGTTGCGCGCGATCGCGCGATACTCGCCTTCCGCCAGGATGACGCGCGGAAAGGCACCGATCGATTCCTTGATCACGTCGCCGCCCGGCGTGAGCACCGACCATTGGGTATTCGCGCGCGCTTCCCCGCCGCGCTCATTCACGAGCTTGAGCGTGATGATCGCGGCGCGGTGGTTGATGGTGGTGTCGGTGAGCTTGCCGGCCTGGACGCGAATATCGGAGCGAACCGTGGAGTTTGCATCCCCATAATTCGACACGATGTGATAGGTGCCTTCGGGCACGAGCAAGATATCGCCGGTCATGACCGAGGTCGCCATCGCGCGCTTGTCGCCCGGCTCGAACTGGCTGCCCTGGTAGAGCTCGAACGAAATCTGTCCGTGCGGGATGCGGGCATCCCCTACCCTGCCCTCGATGCGCAACCCGCCGGCCGCAATCTCAAACACTTCTTTCACGCTCTCGGCGCGCACCTGGACGGCTTTGGTGGCGCTCGCAAGCCCGAATGCAACGCTGACCACGTAAGAGCCCGGCGCAAGCGAGAATGTGGGCGCCGGCGCCTTCTCCTCTTTGACGAGCTTGGGGGCGCCGTTCTGCTCAATGCGATAGACGCGCCAGTGCAATCCACCGTTGATGAGCGGCAAGATCCTTGCCGAAGCGGGCGCTGAGCGCGAGCGTGCCCTGTCCCGCTGGAGCGGCTGGCGCCGCATGGGCGGGACCGGGAGCCGGCGGAAGGGAATGCAGCATCGGCCCCTTCGGAGCGGCTGACTGTGCCGGAGGAGAAAGGTTCGGTACCGGACCGGACGGGACCGAGGGTACGTCAGCCGGCGGCCGCAACATGGGTGTGGCATCGAAGAGCTGCGCAGACGCCTGTTGCGGCAGTCCCCCGAGCGCAAGCCCAATGACCAACACCGCAACGGCCCAAGCGCGTTTGCCCGTCCGGCTCATGCTGGCTCCCCCGAACCCACGGCGCAGTGTTGGGCCGAAATCGCGGCAAATTCAAGCCGCTGGCCGGCGTTTGTCACCCCCCTCCCCGTGTGCTAGCGCAAACATCAAGCCCGGAAAGCTGCAATGCCTGACGCCGTTGAACTCCTCCAGACCCGCCGTTCCATCAAGCCGGTCGAGCTCGTTGGCCCGTCGCCCTCGGCAGCGGAGATCGACACATTGCTGACCATCGCCTCGCGCGTGCCGGACCACGGCAAGCTCGTGCCCTGGCGCTTCATCGTGTTCGAAGGTGAAGCAAGGCTCGCCGCGGGTGACGCCATCGTTGCGGCGTTTCGGGCAAAATATCCGCAAGCCACCGGCGAGCAGGCCGCGGCCGAGCGCCAGCGCCTTGCGCGCGCGCCACTTGTGATCGCCGTCGTGAGCCGGGCCGCGCCGCATGTGAAAATTCCGGAATGGGAGCAGGTGCTCTCGGCGGGCGCTGCGGCCATGAATCTCGTGCTCGCCGCGCACGCCCTCGGCTTTGGCGCAAACTGGATGACCGAGTGGTACGCTTATGATCGCGCCGCGCTTGACGCGCTCGGCCTTGCTCCCAACGAGCGCATCGCGGCCTTTGTCCATATCGGACGGCCGACCGGGCCGCCTGCTGATCGGCCGCGCCCGCCGCTAAGCGAAATCGCGACCCGCTTCGCGGCGAAATGAATTCGAGAACGGCAGGATTGCGCAATGTTTTATGAACCGGCCAAGAACAATCACGGGCTGCCGCGCGATCCGTTCAAAGCCATTGTCGCTCCACGCCCGATCGGCTGGATCACCTCCATGAGCGCGAGGGGAGAGATCAACCTCGCGCCATACTCGTTCTTCAACGGGGTCTCGGACCATCCGCCGATCGTCTTGTTCTCGAGCGAGGGTCCGAAGGATTCGCTGATCTTCGTCGAGGAGACGCGAGAATTCGTCTGCAGTCTCGCGACTTTCAATCTGCGCAAGGAGATGGTGGAAACGTCCAGAGAGTTTCCCCGCGGCGTCAACGAGATGATCGAGGCAGGGCTTGAGCCTGCGCCATCGCGGCTGGTGCGCCCGCCGCGTGTTGCGCAATCGCCCTGCGCGCTCGAATGCCGCCTGCTTGAGATCATCCCGCTCAAGGACCTGGAAGGCAGGCCGGTTGCCCGCACCGTCGTCTTCGGTCAGGTCGTGGGCATTCACATCGATGATCGTTTCATCAAAAACGGTCGGCTCGACACGGCTGCGATGCAGCCGATCGCGCGTTGCGGTTATGCCGACTACGCCGTCGTCGATAAGGTGTTTGCGATGGCCTTTCCAAAGCCCGTCGTTGCAGCGCACGACGCCGCGCAATAATAACGTGATGCAGGATCGCATTACGCGCGCGCGGTTGGCCGGCGATCCCGCCGATATCATGATCAGCCCGCGTCTTGGGCCTATCGGTATGTTCGACTTTCATCGCGTCGGGGACGCGATAAAGCTCGGCGCGGAAGCAGCGCAACGCGCGCTGCCGAACATCGAGGAAGTGATCGAGGCGCTGGGCTTAAGCCGCGGTGGCCGATTGGCCGCGCGCCAAGGCCCCAGCCGTTAGGCCGTCTGAATGTAATCGCGCAGCGCTGCGAACTCTTGCTCCATCTCCCACAGGCGATGCTTGACGACGTCACCGATGGAAATAATTCCAACCAGCTGGTCCTGCTCGACCACAGGCACGTGACGAAACTTGCCTGACGTCATCTGCTCCATGATCATGCCCACCGTATCCGCCTGGGTGCAGGTCGCGACCTTGCGTGTCATCACTTGAGAAAGTGGTTTGGTGAGCACGTCGGCGCCCTGTTCGGCGAGCGCACGCACAATGTCGCGCTCGGAGAGGATTCCAATCACCCGGTGGTCGGGCCCCAGGACGAGCAGGGCGCCGATCCTGTGTTGCGCCAATGTGCTAACGGCGGCGGCAAGGGTCGCTGTCGGCTCGATTGAAACGACGCCGGTGCCCTTGGCAGAAAGAATGGTCTTGACGTTCATGGGTCGCCTCCCTTGACCGGCGCCCGTACGACCGCGCGCAGTGCCGGTCGGTCATTTAACCAACAAACCAGTACGGAGTTCCTGCGCCTGGCCAGGAGCCAGGCACAGGCCTTTAGCGGGTCAAGCCATCAGGGCGGCTCCGCACCCCCGTAACATAGCATAAACCGCTGGGGTCGGAATGGCGGCTATTGCAGGTCTGGGGCTCTCGCATCCTGCAGCCTTGGGACCGGATCAAAGGCTCCAAACAAGAGAAGACCGGCCAGAAACCCTCCGATATGCGCCTCCCAGGCAACGGCCTGGTCGAACCCGGGCACGGCGCTCGACCAGAGTCCAAACAGGAGATTGGAGCCGAACCATGCGAGCAGAAACACCATCACGCGCGAGTCGCGCAGACTTGCTAACAGCGGCGCCGCCGGCACCTGGCTCGCCTCTTGCGGATTGCGCCATGGAGCGAGCGGCCCGCCATGCTGGAAGGCAAAGCGCGCCGCCGCGGCCATTGCGCCCGAAATCGCGGCCGAGGCGCCGATCACCGGCAGCAACTGCCCGAAATGCGTGATGAGGTGAGCCGCCGCTCCCGCCGCCGCCGTCACCGCCATGAAGGCGAGAAACCGCGTCGCTCCAAATCGCCACGCGACGGGCGAGCCGAAAGCCAATAACCATACTGCGTTGAAGAAAAGATGCGTGAGGTTGGCGTGGATCATCGCATAAGTCACGAATGTCCACACATCCGCAGCCCAGCCTCCTGGCCATACGATATCGCTCGTGACGCTCGGGTCATAACGGGCGGGAATAAAAGCAAACAGCAGAAGAAAATCCGTCGTCTGCTCCGGCGTTAGCGCAAGGTAAAGAAACGCGTGAACGAGCCCGAGCAGAACAAGAAGCACCAGCACGACAGGGGGGACGTTGAGAATTCGCTGCGAAGACGGCTGGTCGAGCATGGGGCCTCAAGCGTCTGAGATCTGCACGCGCAAACCCATGCAGTGCGCCTGGATGACACGATCGAACCTGCAAGTAGCGGCGCAACCACGTCATTAACACTAACAACTGGTTCGGCAAAGCCGCGGGCAACAAGCCCATGCGGCGGCATGCGCCCTGCTGTGTGCAGCGTGACATGTTCAAAGCCGCGCAGCGCCGTCCCGAATTGGGGCAACACCACAATGACGTCGCATGCGCGCCTCGCAGAGGCTTTCCATGAAGCATGCGTCCATTCGAGAACTGTTCGCGTATTGGCATCATCTGCGGGGCAGCCGCCCCGCGCCGGAGCGCGGCGACATCGAGCCCGTGGCCATCCGCAACCTGCTGGCCGATGTTTTCATTCTGTCGCTCGAGCCGCATGCGGGCCATCCATTCCGTGTTGCCGGCACCCGGGTATGCGCGCTGTTCGGTCGAGAGATCAAAGGCGAGTCATTTCTGGCGCTGTTCTCTCCGGATGCACGCAGTGCCATGCGCAAACTGATTGGCGTCATTACGCGCGAGTCGATCGGCGTGGTAGCAAGCGTCTGTGAATTCGACGCCGCTCAACCGCCGCTTGAGCTCATCCTGTTGCCGCTCGCTTATGACGGGCGGACCGATGCGCGGATTTTAGGCGCGCTCGTGCCATGCGAGTTGCCCCACTGGTTGGGAAGGCGTGCCCTTGGCGCGCTCGACCTTGCCACGCATCGGTATCTTGGGGACGCTCTGCCCTTGCGCCTCGCGGTCGAGGCGGGACGGCTCACACGCCACGGTCTCCTGGTCTATGAGGGCGGACATCGCTGACACAAATCGCTCGGTCCGCAATTGCTGTTTGGCCCGCCGTCTGGCCCTTGCAGGCAACTCCTTCAAAGCGCCAATAACGTGCCGTTAACGGCGCCGCCCTAGGTTGTGAGGCAACCGTATGCCCGGCAGACAAGGACCATGGCGCTGGCCCTGAAAAAACCCGTCGTTCTACCGCTGAGCGAAGAACGGCGGCGCTTCCAGCGGGTGCCCGTCAATCTGCTCGGCCGCTACATGCTTTCGGACCGGCGCGAATACCCGTGCCAGGTTGTCAACATGTCTCCCGGCGGAATGGCCTTGATCGCACCTGTCTGTGGCCAGGTTGCGGAACGAGTCATTGCCTATGTCGATCATGTGGGGAGGCTCGAGGGCGTGATTGCGCGTCATATCGAGAACGGCTTTGCAATGACCATTGCGGCCACCTCGCGCAAGCGCGACAAGCTCGCAGCCCAGCTCACTTGGCTCGCCAACCGGCACATTCTTGGCCTGCCTGAGGATCGCCGCCACGGCCGCGTCACCCCGCGCAACCCGGCCGGGCGGCTGATACTTGCAAATGGCATCAATGTCGCTTGCAGGGTGATCGACGTTTCCCAATCCGGCGCCGCGGTCGCAACCGACCAGCGTCCCGAGATCGGCTCGCCCATCACCATCGGCAAAACATCCGGCCGGGTCGTGCGCCATCTCGAAGACGGCATCGCCATCGAGTTCACTCGCCTGCAGCATCCCGATTTTCTCGAAGACGGCGTCACCGGTTTGTAAACCGGCCGCCGGGACAGGTTGCTGCACTCGCGCATCCTGTACAAGTTTAATCGAATTGCGCTCAAATTATCTCTGCATTTGCTGACGTATTTATTTGCGTTCGCTTCAAAATGCCTCTGCGCCCTTAGCGGGGGCTCAAATCGTTTGTGAGAAATGTGGCTCCTTAAAACAGGAGGGGGGGCCACGCAATGAAAAGGAGTCGCGCCGAAATCGTGCGCACAGGAATTGCAGCGGCTGCGCTTGCCGCCAGCTTGGCAATTCCGGCGGCAAAAGCCGCAAGCGAGCATCCTATTTTCATGTCGGTGAGTGGCGGTGTCCGCGCGCCCATTGGCTGGATCGAGTTTTGCTCCGAATACGCGCCGGAATGCGAGACGAAACCGCTCGAACCGCGCGATGTCGTCCTCACTGCGAAAGCGTCGAAGGAGATGGCGCGCATCAACCGATGGGCTAACGACACGATAAAGCCCATCACCGATCTCGAACATTGGGGCGTCGTTGAACGCTGGAATTATCCGGAAGACGGCTACGGCGATTGCGAGGACTATGTCCTGCTCAAGCGCAGAATGCTTATGCAGGCGGGTTGGCCGCGTCAGGCCTTGCTGGTCACGGTTGTGCGTGACAAGCGCGGTGACGGGCATGCCGTGCTCACCGTTAAGACCGACCGGGGCGAATACGTTCTCGACAATCAGAACGAGGAAATTCTGCTCTGGACCGAAACCGGCTACCGCTTCGTAAAGCGGCAGTCGCAGCGCGATCCCAATGTTTGGGTCTCGCTCGGCGATCCCCGTGCGGCGGGCGCTACCGCCGCTTCGCGTTGATCTTGAGGAGTTGCGCGAGCCCGGTCACGTCCCCACCCCTCCCCGTCCCCAGACCGGGTTCGCGTGCGGCCGGCTTTCCCCCCGAAGCCGGCCGCAACTTTTCAGGCGCAAGGACTTTTTTTTGAGAGCGGTCGCGAAATGCCGCGGGTTGTCGCTTGCAAGCGGGAGGCTGCTTCCCGATCGCCGGTCGAAGCCGAAATCTGCGGCTAATCAATCAAGCTTAAGTGTTTGCACGCGCGCCTTCGAGCGTCCGCGGTTCGCGCTAAATCGATCAGCCGGCGGCTGATCGGCGCGATGCGACAGAACTCATCCGATCCGCTTGAGTTTATCCGCGTATTCCCGCCAGCGCCGGACATACTCGTCGGCTCCGTCCAAGATCATCGCGGTCGCCTCTGCGTCGACTGTGCGCAGCGCGCGGGCGGGCGAACCCATAATCAGCGAATTGTCGGGGAATTCCTTGCCCTCGGTGATCAGCGCCCCGGCCCCGACCAGGCAATTTCGTCCAATCCTGGCACCATTGAGCACGATTGCTCCCATTCCAATGAGAGTATTTGAGGCGATGGCGCAACCATGCAGAACGACGTTGTGTCCAATGACGCAATTGTCCCCGATCGTGACGGCCAAGCCGGGATCGGTGTGCAGCGTGCAATTGTCCTGCACCTGAGAGCGCTCGCCCAGCTCGATCCACTCGTTGTCTCCGCGCAGAACTGCGCCGAACCAGATACTGGCATCGGTCTTAAGACGCACGCGGCCGATGACAATTGCACTCTCCGCGATCCAGTAGCGCCCTTCGCCGGGCAGATCCGGCGTCACGCCGTCAAGTGCAAAAATGGCCATCGTCTCGTGATCCTTGCGGGGCGCGAGATTGCCATGCCGTGCTCTCAATAGACCAGTGGGGAGCTGTGCCGCAGCCCCGCCCCCTCATGCTCAACGCCCGAGCGATGAGCCCCACCAGGGAGAAAGGTTCCAGTGAACAGCAGCTCGCGCGTGGCATACTCCTTGGTGATTCGCGATTGTCTCTGCAATGACCGGCCTTCCCCTTGCTCAACAGCGATCGTCGCGCCGCCGGCCCCCTCGCCGGCGCGGGCCGCGCCTCATGGTGCCGCTCGTTGCTTGCGGGGTGGTCGCTACGCTGGCCGTCGTGTGCATTGCCTATCTACTGTGGCCGCGCTGGCCTGCCGCGCCGCTCAATTCCAATGCGCCGGCCATACCGATCACGATTGCCGGACTGACGTTCAACATCCCGCCGGCCGCAATTCGTGCCCCGGTCCAACGCCACCCGGGCACCTATGAGCGGATCGACCTTTCGTTTCTATGGCCATCGCTCGAACCCCCCGATCCGAACCCAAAGCCACCCGTCTTGCCACCGGGCGCGGTCTCCACCCCTGCCGCGCTCGAAAGAATATTCGTGACCATCGCAGCCGGTGGAAGCTCGGTGCCGCCGGCGGAGCGCGCGCTCACGATTTATCCGCGCTACACGATTTCCGAAGCATATGCCGGCCCGGGCGGTCTGACCGTTCTCGCATTTCGCGACGGTACGCCCTACCAGGGCGAGGATCTCATCTACGACGCCGAGGCACCGGGATTTCTGGTGCGTTGCACGCGCCGAACTGGAGCAATCCCCGGGACGTGCCTGTACGAGCAATGGATCGAAACGGTAAAGCTCGTGTTTCGCTTTCCGCGCGATTGGCTCGACGATTGGCGCTTCGTCGCCGGCAACGTTGAGCGGCTGATTGCGGGCTTGCGGTTCGCACGCGGCAGAGAAGCGTCGTGAGGATTGATTAGCCCTTGAGCAGCCCCGGCTCGTCCAGATCGAGTGCCAGGATCGGAAGCTCGAAATAGGATGAGCGTGCGTCCTTTTCGTCAAAGAACAATACGCCGATATATTCCTGCCCCACATAGACTTCGGCCGAGTCTTTTTTCCTTGTTCGCGGTACGACCCGAATGTGCTCATTGTCGAACTTGCGCTTGAGATAGGCGTCGATTTTCTTGAGGTCGGGCGCGGTGGTCGACGCATCGCCAAGCGTTATTTTCATCTCGAAATTGTAGGAGCGCTCGTCGTCATCCTCGTCGTCATCGAGCGCGAGCGCGCCCACATGCTCCTGGCCGACGAACACATCGGCAGCATCGGCCTGCTTGGGTACGACGCGAATGCGTTGATTCCCGAACAACCGCTTGAGATAAGCGTCGAGCTTCTTGACTTCCTGGACGTCCACGATCGATCTCCGTGCTCAAACGTCGTGAAACAGATGATCCATGAATCGCGCCGGCTCCGGACAGCCGGCCTCTCCAATCACTTTGGCAGGAACACCGGCGACGGTCTTGTTGTGGGGTACCGATTGGAGCACAACCGAGCCCGCCGCAATGCGCGCGCAGTGGCCAATCTCGATATTGCCAAGAATCTTGGCCCCTGCACCGATCAATACGCCGCAACGGATTTTTGGGTGGCGGTCGCCGGCTTCCTTTCCCGTGCCGCCGAGCGTCACATCGTGCAGCATGGAGACGTCATCTTCCACCACCGCGGTCTCGCCGATCACCAATCCCGTGGCATGGTCGAGGAAAATGCCTTTGCCGATGCGTGCGTTGGGGTGGATGTCGCACTGGAACACGGCTGAGGCGCGGCTTTGAAGATAATACGCGAAATCCTTGCGCCCCATGGTCCACAACCAGTGTGCCAGCCGGTGTGACTGGATGGCGTGAAAGCCCTTGAAATAAAGCACCGGCTCGATCAGGCGGTTGGCAGCCGGATCGCGATCAACAGTGGCAACAATATCGGCACGAAAGGCGCTCCCGATCGAGGGCTCGTGTTCGAGGGCATCCGCGTAGGCCTGGCGAATAAATTCAGCCGGCAGCTCGGCGCTGCTCAGACGCTCCGCAAGCCGATGCACCACTGCTGCTTCCAGGCTGTCGTGGTGCAGGATGCTCGCGTAGATAAGCGTCGCGAGCTCCGGTTCCTTGCGGACGGTCTCCTCGGCTTCTCTTCGAATTTGCGCCCAGACCGGATCAAGCTTCTGGACGGCGCCGGCCGCTCGCGCCTGCTGGCGGGGCATGTTCATTCTCCTGCGCATCACGTTCGAGCCCACAGCCTAGCACAATCCAATGATTACAAGCACCAGACAACTGAGCCCGAAGTTCCGGGTCCCCTTCCCTTCAATCCCGCTCCACCAGGAATTGCAGGGCTGCCTGCTTGAAGCTCCTGTCTCCAACAGCAAGCATGTGATCGCGTTCCGCAATGTCAAACGCTCGCGCGTGCGCCATCAGGGCGGCAAGCTCATGCGGCGAGCCGGCAATGGTGTCCTTGGTCCCGACCGCGATGAGCACCGGCGCGCGTATGAGCTTGACCTCTGCGGGTGTCAAGGTCTGCCGCGATCCGCGCATGCAGGCTGCAAGCGCCTTGAGATCCGACTTTGTCTGCTCGGCAAATGCGCGGAACATGCGCCCTGTGCGATCGCGAACATCTGCCAGCGAACGGGCATCGAGCGCATCCGCGATCCCTTCCGGAAGCGCTCCATTGTGCACCAGATGAATGCCGAGGCCGCCGAAAATCGCGCGGCGCAGCCGCTGCGGATGGGCCAGCGCGAAGAAAGCGGTGATCCGGGCACCCATGGAATAGCCCATCAAATCGGCGCGAGCGATCTTGAGATGATCGAGCAAGGCGCGGACGTCTTCCGCCATCAACGAGCTGTGATAGGCCGGCGGATCATAGAGCTTGCTCGAAGCGCCATGCCCGCGATTGTCGAGCGCGATAACCCGGTGCCCCGCTCTGGTGAGAGTCGTAACCCATCCGGGATGAACCCAATTCACGGCCGCGGTCGATGCAAAGCCGTGCACCAGAACGATGGGCTCGCCCTGCCCTTCATCAAGGAAAGCGATTTCAACTCCGTCATGATCAAAGCGCATCATGACGCCGGCGGCGGCCGCTGTGGGACCCTTTATCCCGCGCTAGGCGCGGGCGGCGCGCAATGATGCAACTGCTTTTTCGAGCCGTTCGTAATCGAACTCGAAGCCGCGGCGATGGGCAACCGCGAGGTTTGGCCAAGGCGGCCTGCGCAGATCGAGCGGCTCGATGCGCGCAAGCTTTGTGGCAAGCGTCGGCGCGGCGGGATAAGTGAGCGCGGGCTCTTTGGCCGGAATCGCCAAGGCCGCAAGGCGCTGCTCGCGGGCATAGCGTTCGCGTTCCTTGCGTTGCGACTGCTCGCACGCGCGGGCGCGGCGAAGCTTGCGACGCAGACAATATCGCTCCGTCGCTCTTTCCGCCATGCGCTTGAGGGAAGCCGCAAAACCGAAAATGGTGAGCGCGGCCCAGAACACCCACATCACCAGGTTGAACGTGCCGACGGTAAGCAAAATCGCGGCACGGCCCGCGAGCTTGAGAATAGCGCGCGTCTTGCCGCCCTTGCTCGCTGCAAGCCGCGCAATGCGCGACATGTCACGCGGCCCTTCCGCGAGCTTGAGGCCATCAAGCGCTGCCTGGGTTCCCGCGCGCGCCTGAACGCGCCCAACATCGCCGACGAGGTGAACCAGATCACGCGCCTTCTCCGCCTTCACGGCATCGCGCGCCACGCGAACGGCTACGGCAGGCTCGGCAATGCTCCCCTTGGCCGCGCGCGAAATCGCGCCCCAGTCGACGATCTCACGCAGGGATCGCGTAATCCATGCCCCCATGCGGGCGCCGATGCGGCCCGTCTTTCCGGCGGCCTTGACCACCGTCAACCCCACCCGCGCAGGCACTCCTATGCCCGCCGTGGCGTAGGTGCCGGCGGTCACCGCCAGTCCGACGCAGGCGAGACCGAGAATGAGCTCGTCCGCCTCCTGCCCGGTCGCAAGGCGCGTACCTTCGCGCGCCGCGTCGCGAATATCGCCGAATACAAACAAATCGCCGACCGCGGTCCCTGCGAGCCCGGCTAAATCATCCGGTTCTCCAGTCACCAAGCCGCGCGCAAAGCTGCCAATGGAATGCGCGGCGCCGGCGGCCTCTTCGGCCGCAAGCTTTACTTTTTCAGAAAGTGCGGGATCGACCGGCACATTGTTATCCTGTGCCAGTTCGAGAAAGCTTTTCGCGAGATCGGGATCGTTTGCTGAGAGCGCCGCATTGATCTCGCGCTCGACAACCTGCGCATTGATCGAACGCGCAACCGCACGGTCGGCAAGCGCCGCAGGATCATCCTGCGCGGCAAGCAGCCATTGCGCTTCGAAGGCACGCGGAGCAATGCTGAGCGCGGCGATCCCGAGCGCCACAGCGAGCCCGAGCGGCACCGCAATCCGCGCGCTCGTCATCTGTTTTCCTCCGGATCGTGCGCCGGCATCAATCCGGCCGCAATCATCATGCGGGAAATCTGCATGGATTGATCAATTCTCCATATGGCTGATCCGCGCGGGCAATACAAGTTGGAACAAATCTTGCGCGATGACGAATTAGCGCGTTTACCCTAGAAATGGGTTACTCCGGCCGTTAAGGTTTGGCACTTTTACCTTAATTTGGCCCGCCGGACCCATGACCGAAGCGATCGTTCCCCACTTTCACAACACGGCTGGCGTGCCGGTGATCGAAATCGGCGCGCGGGAATTCATGTGCATCGGCGAGTTGCCTCCATTCGACCATCCGCATGTTTATCTCGATTTGGGAGATTCGAACGAGATTATCTGTCCGTATTGCTCCACGCTGTTCCGTTACGACTCTGGTCTCGGCCCGCGGCAAGCGCGGCCGCCCGAATGCATGCTCGCGGACGAAGTGACCGCCTGAGGTCTGCGCCAACGATTTAAGCCGTGACCTCCTCGCGCACTGTCATCATTGCCGGCGCCGGTATCGGCGGCCTGGTTGCCGCTTTGGCAATAGCCAAGCGGGGATTTCGGGTTGTCATCTTCGAGGAGGCGGAGCGGCTGGAAGAGGCCGGTGCCGGCATTCAGCTCTCGCCCAATGCCTCGCGCATCTTGATTGCGCTCGGGCTTGATCAGCAGCTGCGGGACTATGTCGGCATCCCGCAGGAGCTGACCGTCACGAACGCACGCACCGCTCGCGTGCTTGCGCGCGCCCCGCTCGGCAGCGTGGCCGAAGCGCGATATGGCGCGCCTTATTGGGTGATTCATCGCGGCGACCTGCAAGCGGTCTTGCTTGCAGCCGTGCGCGCAAATCCAGCCATATCCATCCATCTCGGCACGCGCGTCGACGATTTCGCTTCCCACAAGCAGGGGGTGACCGTTTCCATGCTTTCGTCCGGGCGTGCTGTCGAAGAACGCGGGATCGCGCTCATTGCGGCCGACGGTTTATGGTCGAGCCTTCGCAAGCGGATGGGTCATTCTGCCGAGCCTCGTTTTGCCCGCCACACCGCATGGCGGGCACTCGCGCCCAGCGACAAGCTCGAGCCGGAGCTGCGCAGGCCTGCAGTCAATCTGTTGTTGGGCCGTCATGCCCATCTCGTCCATTATCCAGTACGGCATGGCAGCCTCGTCAACATTGTCGCAATCATCCGGGACGACTGGCGCGAGCCGGGCTGGAGCGCGCAAGGCGACCGGGCCGAGATTCTTGCCCGCTTTCCTGCCGGAATGTGGCCTCCCCTCACGCGCACTCTCCTGGCAGCGCCGCAGCAGTGGCGCAAATGGGCGCTCTACGACTGCGCGCCCCTTAATTCATGGGGCAAGGGCGCAGCCACGTTGCTGGGCGATGCTGCCCATCCGATGTTGCCGTATCTCGCTCAGGGCGCCGCCATGGCGATCGAGGACGGCGAGGTCCTGGCGCGACGGCTCGCGGAAAGCCCCGATGATCCCGCCTCGGCCATGCGCCGCTATGAGAGGAAGCGAGCGCCGCGCAGCGCGCGCGTTCAGCGCGCCGCGCGGCGTAACGGTGCCGTCTATCATATGGGCGGCGCGGAGGCTTTTCTGCGCACGCTCGCGCTCATGGCCATGGGCGGACGGCGCATCCTCGCCCGTTACAGCTGGCTCTATGGTTGGAAGCCGAGTTAGGCTGCCGGTGCCGGGCGCGCCGCTGTGCCCGGGAAATTGTGAGATCGATTATGCATCTCTTTCCCACCACCATCGCCGGCAGCCTGCCTAAACCGGCCTGGCTCGCGGAGCCAAACCGGTTATGGCCGCCTTGGCGTTTGGCCGGGCCCGCGCTCGAGGAGGGCAAGCGCGATGCGACGCTGCTTGCGCTCAAGCTGCAGGAGGATTGCGGGATCGAGATCGTCACCGATGGCGAGCAGTCGCGCCAGCACTTCGTGCATGGCTTTCTCGAACACGTGGAAGGAATTGATTTCTCGCGCAAGGTAGAGATGGGGATTCGCGCCGACCGTTACAAAGCGATGGTGCCCACCGTTACCGGCGCGCTGCGTTTGAACGACCGCGTACACGCGTGCGAAGCCCGTCTCGCGCGCGCCCACACCGCTCGCAAGCTCAAATTCACTCTGCCGGGTCCGATGACCATCGTGGACACGATTGCGGACGCCCATTACGGCGACCGCGTCAAAATGGCGATGGCCTTTGCCGATCTGCTCAATGCCGAGGCACGCGCGCTCGCCGCAAACGGTGTCGACGTCATTCAGTTCGATGAGCCTGCTTTCAACGTCTATATGCGCGAAGTTGAGGATTGGGGTATCGAAGCTCTGCATCGCGCCATTGCGGGTCTCACCTGCTCCACCGCCGTTCACATCTGCTATGGCTACGGCATCAAAGCCAACATCGAGTGGAAGGCAACCCTTGGCAGCCAATGGCGGCAGTACGAGCAGATTTTCCCTGCGCTCGCCGCAAGCCGTATCGACCAGGTCTCGATCGAGTGCAAAAGCTCTTCCGTGCCCCTCGAACTGCTGAAACTGCTCGACGGCAAGGATGTCCAGGTCGGCGTCATCGATGTCGCAACCGATATGATCGAGACGCCGGAGGAGGTCAGCGGCACGATCGCCGCTGCAGCAAAATATGTCGCCAAGGAAAAAATAATCGCCGGCACCAATTGCGGCATGGCCCCGATGCAACGCGATATTGCGCTCGCTAAGCTACAAGTGCTCGCCAAGGGCGCGCAATTGGCGCGCGAGCGCTTGTAAGGCGCTCATTGGGGTGAGGCACGCGCTCACCGGATGGCGGAGTTGCTTCCCCAGTTTTCAGGCAGGTCGCAATTCTTCTGCCGCGCTGACCTCTCGACCAGATTGAGCTCTTCGCCGGCTGCGGTGTAATCGGCTTGATAGGCGAGCAGGTTGACGACACCGCCGCCTGGGCTTCGCTCCGCCTTATCCATGCGCAGCTTGAGCTCCTGCTGGCGCTGCTGCCAATTTTTCCGTTGCGCAGCAAGGGACTGGCAGCTGGAGAACTCATATTTGCCCGGATCGGCAAAAAACGTGACCGAATTCTGACTGGTCGACGTGCAGCCGCCCAGGCAGGCACCCGCAAAGAGCGCGAGCATGATCGCGCGCTCAAGCTTCACGGCGATTCTGTCCGGCATAGGCGGGCAAACACTCCCCGACGCGACGCCACGGGCGGCCAACCATGTGGGTTTTAGGCCTCTATGGCCGTCGAATATGCCTTAATCGTGGTGCGCGCCAGCCTCAATTGATGTGCACGAGGGCGCCGCCATCGACCGGAAGGGCAACTCCGGTAATGAAATTTGCTTCGTCGGACGCAAGAAAGAGTGCAGCGTTCGCAACGTCCCAGGCCGTCCCCATTTTATGGCGCAGTGGCACCCGCGCGTCGCGAGCAGCCGCGACTTCCGCGCGGCTCTTTCCGCTCACGCGGGCGCGCGTGTCGACCGCCATGGGCGTATCCATCAGCCCCGGCAGAATGACATTGGCGCGAATGCCGAACTGTGCATTCTGAATGGCGATTTGCTGGGTAAACGCAATCATCCCGGCCTTGGTCGCTTTGTAGGCCACATTGGGATACTGCTCCCACGCGGCTACCGACGAAATCATGATAATGGCTCCGGAGCGCTGGCCGCGCATGATTGGCAAGACGTGCTTGCACGCCATGATCGCGCCACGCAGATTGATGGTGGCGATGCGATCGAAAGCAGTCTCGGTGATCTCCTCGACCGGAGCATCACCACCTGCAATGCTCACGCCGACATTGTAGTGAAGGATATCAATTCGTCCCCAACGGCCACGGCATGCAGCGGCCATGGCGGCGAGCGTGCTTTCCTTACAGACATCGGCCTCAAATGCCACGCATTCGGCGGAGCTCCTAGCCTGCGCCATGGCCACCGTTTCCTCGGCGGACGACAGCTTATTGTCGACCGCGAGCACTTTGGCTCCTTCCTCGACAAAGCGCAGAACCGTCGCGCGGCCGTTTCCCATGCCTTCACCGGGCGATTGGCCCGCCCCGATAACAATTGCGACCTTATCCTTCAGACGCATGGCCCTGCCTCGATTGGACGGCGGTCCATTCGCCTTATCGGAATTCCAGCCGGAAAACGAGGGGCGCGATCTCCCGAGCGTTACTTTCGCGATTTATCCCATGTGATAGAACGCGGCCCCACGGCCGCGTGGTGGAACGGTAGACACAGCAGACTTAAAATCTGCTTCTGGGAAACCGGAGTGCCGGTTCGAGTCCGGCCGCGGCCACCAGAGTTGAGCGGGGGGCAGAAAAAGGAGCGCGGCCCAAAACTCGCGACTTTCGCGTGCTCCAACTATGCACAGAATCTCAGGGAGGAAACATATGAAGCTTTCTCGCCGACACTTTCTGCCTTGCGCCGCGAGCGCTGCCGCATTGCCGGCCATGGTACAAGTCGCGAGAGCGCAAGCATATCCCAACCGGCTGGTGCGGTTGATTGCGCCGTTTCCGCCGGGCGGCTCGATCGACATCACTGCTCGCCTGATCGGTCAATGGCTCACCGAGCGTCTTGGCCAACAGGTTGTCATTGAGAATCGGCCGGGCGCGGGCGGCAATATCGGCAGCGAGACGGCTCTGAATTCACCGGCCGACGGATATACGCTCCTGTTGTGCAGCGTAGCAAACGCGATCAGCGCCACGCTCTACGACAAGCTCCATTACGATTTCCGCGATGTGGCGCCGGTCGCGGCCATCAGCCGCGCGCCCAATGTCATGGTCGTCAACCCGTCGGTTCCAGCCAAGACCGTTCCCGAGTTTATCGCCTATGCGAAGGCCAATCCTGGCAAGGTCAATATGGCATCGTCGGGCGTCGGCACGTCGATCCATCTCTCCGGCGAACTGTTCAAGCTCATGACCGCAGTCAACATGCAGCACGTGCCATACCGCGGCTCGGCACCCATGCTCACCGACCTTCTCGCCGGACAAGTCCAGATTGCTTTTGACAATCTCCAGCCATCCTTACCGCACATCAAAGCAGGCAAGCTGAGCGCGCTGGCGGTGACGACGGCGACGCGCTCGGAAGCGCTACCCGACCTTCCGCCCATAAGCGACTTCGTGCCGGGCTATGAGGCAAGCACATGGAACGGCGTGTGTGCGCCCAGGAATACACCGACCGAGATCGTCAACAAACTCAATCAGGAGATCGACGCGGGACTGGCTGATGCGAATTTGAAAGCGCGGCTCGCTGACGTGGGTGCATGGGCGCTGCCGGGCTCGCCTGCCGAGTACGCAAAGCTGATCGCCGACGAGATCGAAAAGTGGGCCAAGGTGATCCGCGCGGGCAACATCAAGGCCGAGTGATGACGGCCCACCTACTTCATCGCGTGACCCCAGACGCTCTCCCAATCTTGCCCGCCCATATCGGTGATGCGGCCGTCGCGCTCGAAGAATTTGTTCGGGATCTGGAACATTGCGAGCATGAGCGCGCCCTCCGGCGTCCAGGCGACATGCCGGCTTCCCGGCTCGCGCCACACGAACTCCCCGGCACTGACTTCGATGCCTGCGGCAGGCCCCTCTTTGTCCGCGAGCTTGCCCTCGATCATGTAGGTCTGCTCGATTTTCACATGCTCATGGTCGGGTAAAGTCGCCCCCGGCGCGCAACGCATGAGGGCAGTGACAAGGCCCGTGTTCGGCTCAAACAGCAGCGTCTTGACTTCGCAGCCGGGAAAGCGGGTCTTTTGCCATTCCATATTGGCCGGGCGCACAATATGGGAATGCCTGGCATCCTCGGTTTTGCTCTGTGTCATGGCATCCATGCCGTTTCCTCCTCGATCTTGCGGTTCGCTCGAGACACCTGCCTGCGACCGCGCCACTTATAAATCGGTGTCCCGAATTGGCGGCTGGAATGCAAGCCCCGTATCCCACGGAAAATAGATCCACGTGTCCTGCGATACCTCGGTAATGTAGGTGTCGACCATGGGCCGGCCCATGGGTTTGGCGTAGACGGTTGCAAAATGCGCATCAGGCAGGATGTCGCGAACGACCTTCGCGGTCCTGCCGGTGTCTACAAGATCATCCACAATCAGCACGCCCTTTCCCCGTCCGCCGCCGATTCCGACGATGTTGCGCGCCACGTCCTTGAGCACTTTGAGCTCGCCCTGGGTGACGTGCGTGTAACTTGCCACGCAGACGGTCTCAATCAGACGGATGCCGAGCTCGCGCGCCACGATAGCTGCTGGAACAAGGCCGCCGCGCGTGACGCACACGATCGCCTGGAACGGGCCCGCCCCCGCGAGCCGCCAGGCAAGCGCGCGCGCGTCGCGATGAAATTCGTCCCAGGAAACGGGAAACGCCTTTTCCGGCTGAGCCTGCGGCAGCGGCTGTGGGACTGGCTGTGGCATGAGCAGTAATTCAGATCGGGAGCGCGAGGCCACCGCTTGCTGCGATCACGTTGCGCAGAACGTCACGCCGAGAAGGATGCATGTGCTCTCTCACGCAATCAAGCCTTTCCGCTCAGCGCCGCTCTCACCCGCTGGAGCATTTCCTCGACCGCCCGTCTGGCGAGCGCGAGCTGCTCTGCGTCGCGGCCGCGCAGCACCACATTGGTGTTGGGCCCAAGCTGCGGATCGAAGAACGGATAACTTCCGATCGCGACCCCCGGATGGGCATTGGCAATTTCGCCGAGCTCTGTGCCGATGTCGCCCTCGCGCGCATCCGCACGGATGGTCTCGGTCAGCATTCTCACTGCGGTCTTGAGCTTGGGAGCCACCTCATCAAGCATGGCTTGCATGATCGACGGCACACCGGCCATGACGATGACGTTCTCGATCCACATCCCGGGAGCGCCGGACACCTTGTTGAGCACGAGATCGGCCCCCTTGGGAATTCGGGTCATGCGCAGACGCGCCTCATTCATCTCGGTCCCGGTCGCGGCGAGACGTTCCTGCATGATGGCAAGCGCGCGAGGGTGGACATCGATGGGCACGCCAAAAGCCTTGGCGACGCAATCGGCCGTGATGTCGTCATGGGTGGGCCCAATGCCGCCCGTGGTAAAGACATAGGTATAGCGCTTGCGCAACGCGTTGAGTGCGTCGACAATCGCGCGCTCTTCGTCACCGACGATCCGCACCTCCATCAGATCAATGCCAAGTGCGGTAAGATACTCGGCGATATATCCTACGTTTTTGTCTTTGGTGCGCCCGGATAGGATCTCATCCCCGATAACGAGCAGCGCGGCGGTGACGATTTCTTTCGATTGAGGCGAGTTCGCAACGGCCATGGATGACCCGATCGCTGGTGCTGCCGGAGGGTGTGGCACACCCTACCCTGCCATTGTGAGTTATGAGTTAGCAAGTCCTCGAACCCTACAGGAGAGCGCGCAATGAGCCAGCGCATCACCAACCTCCTTCTCATCGCGTTGCTCATCGCTGTCGGTGTCTATATCGCGCAACCACAGATCGATCGGTGGCTATACTCGGCCTCAACCCCGCGCACAGTCGCGCCGCGTGGGAATTTGTCGGACCTCGAGCGCTCCACCATCGAGCTGTTTCAGCGCGTCTCCCCGTCCGTGGTGCAAGTGGTCGGACGAGCAGCGGGCGGCGAATCCTCCGCGACGGAGGGAGAAGGCGTCGCAGCGCAGACCGGAACCGGATTCGTATGGGACCCCGCGGGTCACATCGTAACCAACAATCACGTTGTGCAAGGGACCGATGAGATCGCAGTGCGCTTTGACTCCGGTCAGGTAATGCGCGCTCAGGTGGTGGGTACCGCGCCAAACTACGACCTTGCGGTGTTGCGGGTGGAGTCGACCCGCGGTCTTCCCGCGCCGATCGCGATCGGTACATCCGACGACCTCAAGGTAGGCCAATCGGTCTTTGCCATCGGCAACCCGTTTGGCCTCGATGAGTCCCTCACCACGGGCGTCATCAGCGCACTCAAACGCCGGCTACCCACCAGTGGCGGGCGGGAGATCAGCAACGTGATTCAGACCGATGCGGCGATCAATCCCGGCAATTCCGGGGGGCCGCTGCTTGATTCCGCGGGCCGGCTGATTGGCGTCAACACCGCCATTATTTCCCCCTCCGGCACCAGCGCCGGAATAGGCTTTGCGATTCCCATCGATGTGGTCAATCGGGTCGTTCCCGAGATCATCAGCAAGGGCTACGTGCCGACACCCGGAATAGGGATCGTTGCGGCCAATGAGGCACTGGCAACCCGCGCCGGTATCGAGGGTGTAGCCATCGTGCGAACCGTGCCGGGCTCATCGGCGGAGCAGGCCGGCCTGCGCGGCATGGATCCGAATACGCGAGCGCTCGGCGACGTGATCGTTGGCGTGAACGGCAAGCCGGTTCGGCGGCTCGCTGATTTGACCGACGAGCTTGAGCGCGTCGGAGTGGGGAACAAGGTGACGCTCAGCGTAAAGCGAGACGGGCAAGAAAGGTCGGTCGAGGTCGCGGTCATGGATATCGGCCACAAATGACCGCAGGCGCTCCAAATTTTGCGGTCGACGGTCCTTCTATTTCGGGCTACTCCCTGCCCTTTACCCTGAACACAGGAACAGTGCCGTGATCGATCTCTATACCTGGACCACTCCCAACGGCCGCAAGGCATCCATTATGCTGGAGGAAATTGGGCTTCCATACCAAGTGCATGCCGTCGACATCAGCAAGGATGAACAGTTCAAGCCGGAGTTTCTCAAGATCAGTCCGAACAACCGCATCCCGGCGATTGTTGATCGCGACAACGGCATGAGCCTGATGGAGTCAGGCGCAATCCTGATCTATCTCGCGGACAAGACCGGAAAACTGCTGCCGAAGGAGCGAGAGCCGCACTACCGCGTGCTGGAATGGCTGATGTGGCAAATGGGAGGGCCGGGGCCGATGTTTGGCCAGGTGCACCATTTCGTCAAATACAACAAGGGCAAGGCACCTTACGCCGAGGAGAGATATCTCAAGGAGGCGCACAGGCTTTATGGCGTACTCGATCGCAGACTGAAGGATCGCGAATTCGTCGCTGATGCTTATTCGATCGCCGATATCGCCATTTGGCCCTGGGTCTCGCGCTACGAGTGGCAGACCGTTGACCTTAATCAATATCCGAATGTAAAGCGCTGGTACGTGACAATCGCCGAACGGCCAGCTGTTCAGAAGGGCTACAAGGTGCCAAAGGACGTCGGCGAAATCCCGATGCCCTAGCGCGAGGGAATGCTTCCCGCTTTGCTCTTCCCGTCCGTACCTTCGGGCGAAATCTACGCGACGCCATGGCCGGTCATCGAGCGGGCGAAGAGACTATTTGCGCCCTAAAGCACCAGGGGTCACCCAAATTATTTCCAAAACTCTTCTTCAGTACGCCTTTCGCGTACCAGGCATAGCCTGCCGATTGACCAGGTGCCGCCCAAATCATGGGCAGGCCGGCCGAGCCGATGCCCAGCCGATGCTTGAATGCTCTCTTGGGTTGGCGTGAGCCTTGCAGCTAGGATCGCCGTTGCGGCTTCCTCCGCGGGCTACGCGCAATGCGGGGCAATCCATGGTGCTCGCGTTCGACGAAATGAAAGCGGCCGATGGGACGGTGCGCCCCGCCTATGGGGAGCTCGCCAGCTGGCTCGCCGGTGTGCCGCCCGATGTGCTCGATTTCCGTCGGCGTGAAGCTGAGGTCCTGTTCCGCCGCATCGGCATCACTTTTGCCGTCTATGGGGAAGCGGACGCGCAAGAGCGCCTCATTCCGTTCGATGTCCTGCCGCGCATTCTTTCGGCGTCCGAATGGGACATCCTGCGCTCAGGACTCGAACAGCGCGTCACCGCCATCAATCACTATTTGCGCGACATCTACAGCCGGCGCGAGATCCTCAAAGCCGGAATCATTCCCGAAGATCTGGTGTTTCGCAATCCGGTGTTCCGGCCGGAAATGAACGGCCAGAAAGTGCCGCATGACATTTACGTGCATATTGCCGGGATCGACATTGTGCGCATCGATGCGCACACCTTTTACGTGTTGGAGGACAATGCGCGTACGCCTTCGGGCGTGTCCTACATGCTGGAAAACCGGGAAATCATGCTGCGACTTTTCCCGGAGCTGTTTGCGCGCCATCACATCGCACCGGTTGAGAATTATCCCGATGAGCTCCTGGCGGCGCTCAATTCCGTGGCGCCCGCAAGCTCAAGCGCCGATCCTACCGTGGTTCTGCTTACGCCTGGCGTTCACAATTCCGCTTATTACGAGCACTCGTTTCTCGCGGACAAGCTCGGCGTCGAGCTGGTCGAAGGGCGCGATCTGTTCGTCCACGACGAACTCGTGTACATGCGCACGACGCAAGGGCCCAAGCGCGTCGATGTGATCTATCGCCGCATCGACGATGATTTCCTTGATCCGATCGCCTTCCGCCCGGATTCCACGCTCGGCGTGCCCGGCCTCATGTCGGCCTATCAGGCGGGCAACGTTACGCTCGCGAACGCAGTCGGCACCGGAATCGCCGACGATAAGGCGATCTACAGCTACATGCCGGAAATCATCAAATTTTATCTCGGCGCGGATCCGATCCTCAAGAATGTCCCGACCTGGCGCTGCCGGGAGCCGGAGCATCTCTCCTATGTGGTCGAGCATGTTGAGGAGCTCGTGATCAAAGAGGTACACGGCTCGGGCGGCTATGGCATGTTGATCGGACCGCAAGCAGACAAAGGCACCGTCGCCGCATTTCGTGCCAAGCTCAAGGCCAATCCGAGAAACTTTGTTGCTCAGCCCACGCTCGCGCTCTCGACCTGTCCGACCTGCATTGACGAAGGGGTAGCGCCTCGTCACGTGGATCTGCGCCCGTTCGTGCTGACTGGACGCGATCGAATTCGCATCGTGCCCGGGGGGCTCACCCGCGTGGCGCTGACGAAAGGATCGCTCGTCGTCAATTCCAGCCAGGGCGGGGGAACGAAGGACACATGGGTATTGGACCGCTGAGCGCGTGAAACATGCTTTCGCGTACCGCCGACAATCTCTATTGGCTCGCGCGCTACGTGGAGCGGGCGGAATATCTCGCTCGCATCCTCGAAGTGACCCAGCGCTTGACCACGCTGCCATTGTCTTATGCCGGCTCGTCCAATGAATGGGAGTCAGCGCTTGCCACCGCCGGCTGCGCGCACGCGTTCTCGGTTTTGTATCCCGAGGCCAGCGAGGAAGCGGTCAGCGACTTTCTCTGCTTTTCGAGCGCCAATCCCTCCTCGATTCGAAACTGCTTCGAGCTCGCCCGCAGCAACGCGCGCGCGGTGCGAACCGCTCTCACCGTCGAGATGTGGGATGCCATCAACGGCACCTGGCTCGAGCTCAAGCGCTTTGGCAACGGCCCCTCGTCACGCGAGGAATTCCTGCGCTTCCTGCGCTGGGTACAGGAGAACTCGTTGCGTTTCGACGGATCGGCCTACCGGACGATGTTGCGCAATGACGCGTACTGGTTTTCGCGGCTCGGCGTCTACATGGAACGCGCGGACAACACGGCGCGCATCCTTGACGTGAAATACCATCTGCTGCTGCCCGCCCACGAGCGCGTCGGCGGGCCACTCGATTATTTCCAGTGGGCAGCGATCCTGCGCTCGGTCTCGGCACTGACCGCGTATCACTGGGTCTATCGCGACAGCGTCAAGCCGTGGCTCATCGGCGACCTGCTCATCCTGCGCGATGAAATGCCGCGCTCGCTCGCAAGCTGCTACCAGAACCTTGTGCTCTATCTCGACCATATCGCGCACGCCTATGGCCGTCAGGGTCCGGCACAGCGGCAAGCGCGCGCCATTCGCGCGCGTATCGAAAACAGCCGCATGGACGAAATCTTCCAGACCGGATTGCACGAGTTCATCAGCGAGTTCATCACCGACAACAACCGCCTCGGCGTTTCGATCAGCGAGCAGTATCTGATCTGACATCAGATGTCAGAGATCAGATGTCGTTTTCCCTGGACCGTCAGTGACGAATCTGTCTTCTGTACCAGCCCGTTGCGTCTTACGTTCTGACATCTGACATCTGTCCTTCGTAATGCGCCTCCACATCGCACATATGACATGCTATCGCTATGAGCGGCCGGCGCTGAGCGCCATCCAGATGCTGCGGCTGACCCCGCGCAATCACGACAGCCAATACGTGGCGCAATGGCGGCTCGATGTCTCGACCGATTGCTGGCTGCATCAGCACGAAGATGCCTTCGGCAACATTACCCACGCCTTCACTGCCGATGGTCCGTTGCAGGAGCTCACGGTTGCGGTCGAAGGCGAGGTTGAGACGCGCGACACCCAGGGAATAACGCGCGGTACCGTCGAGCGCTTTCCGCCGAGCCTTTACCTGCGTGGGACTGCATTGACGCAAGCCGATGCGAATATCGCAGGCTTCGCCGCCGTCTGCGCCGATGCAAACGGACACGACACGCTCAAGCTGCTGCACACTCTGCTCGAGCGGCTGCATGAGGAAATCGCGTATGATCCAGATCCGACCCACACCGCCACTTCGGCGGCGGAGGCCTTCGCCCTCAAACGAGGGGTCTGCCAGGATCTCACCCATGTGTTCATCGCGGCAGCGCGCAATCTCGGCGTTCCGGCGCGCTATGTCGGGGGTTATTTTCATCGCGCCGACGGCCGCAACGAGCAGGACGGGGGCCACGCCTGGGCAGAGGCGTTCGTGCCTGAGCTCGGCTGGGTTGGCTTCGATCCGGCCAATGGGATCTGCGCCACCGACGCGCATGTGCGCGTGGCGGTCGGGCTTGACTATCTCGGGGCAGCGCCCCTGCGGGGGACCCGCTACGGCGGCAACGGCGAGGAGCTCACGGTCAAGGTCCGCATCGGCCAGGCAATGCAGCAGAGCCAGACCTAGAGCGGTCGGCGTTGCCGGAGCTTTGCCGCGCCGGCGCGGACAGTTATAAAGATCAAGCGCAAATCTCGAGTCGCCTGGCACTTATGACCTATTGCTGCGGCATTCTCGTACGGGACGGGCTTGTCATCTTTGCCGACACCCGCACCAACGCGGGCGTGGACAACATTTCCACATTCCGCAAGCTCCACGTCTTCACCCAGCCGGGCCAGCGCATCATGGCGGTGGCCTCGGCCGGAAATCTTTCCATCAGTCAAACCGTCCTGAGCATGTTGCGGGAAGGCTGGGAAAATCCCGATACCGGCGAAACTGAAACGCTGGTGAATGCGCCCACCATGTTCCAGGCGGCACAGCGGGTCGGCCGCACCATCCGCCAAATCAATCAGGTGGAGGGCGTCGCGTTGGAAGCCTCAGACGTGAAATTCGACGTCTCTTTTCTGCTCGGCGGCCAGATTAAAGGCGAGCGCCCGCGGCTGTTCATGCTCTACTCGGCCGGCAATTTCATCGAGTGCACGCAGGACACGCCGTATCTGCAGATCGGCGAGCACAAATACGGCAAGCCTGTGCTTGATCGCGCCATCACCTATGACATCGACCTCTACGATGCGCTCAAGGTGGGCCTTGTTTCGGTCAATTCGACCATGCGTTCGAATCTTAGCGTCGGCTTGCCGCTCGACGTGCTCATTGCCCGGCGCGACGTCTGCGACGCCGAGCTCAATTATCGCATCGAGCCCGGAGAGCCCTATTTTCACGACCTTCGCGAGCGCTGGTCGGCCGCTTTGCGCGCCGCCCATGCCGGCATTCCTCGCCCGCCTTATAAGAATATTCGATGACGGAGCCGATCCAATTCGCGGCAATTGAAAGTTATTCTTTACCGTCCATTAACGCCGGCGCTTGAAAGGCGGATTCGAGTCCGCAAGACCAAATCATTGCACGTCGAAGCAAGTTGAAACGAAATCTTTGCAACCTAGTTTAAAGCCCAAAATATTCCGATGGAGGACTTTTGACCTGGGCCTGGATCCGCGCCCCCCGTGTGCTCCTTATCAAGGATTTGCGCCGGAGCGCCATTATTGCAGCAGGTTTGCTGGTCGCAGTCGCGGTTGTCTGCGCGCGGCTGGCTGTGCTGAACGCAGCCTATCGCATCGACAAAACTTCGCTGCAGCGCGAACGTCAATTGTTCGCCGACGCGCTGGCGAGCCGCAGCGAGCGTGTGCTGCGCGAGCTTGAAAGCGTCTCCGCCACCGAGAGCGCGCAGCGCCATATTCGCGGCAACTTTGATCCGGAGTGGGCAAATGCGTCCATCGGGCTGCGGCTGCAATCGTTCTTCCATCACGATTTTGTCCTGATCGCCGACGGCACGGGACGTATCATCTACGCTTGGCCTGATATGCGCGGCTTCGATGCGGATTGGCTCGCATCCATTCGTTTCGAGCTCAAGGACCTGATCGAGAGTGTGCGCGCGAGCGCGGGGGCCGAGGGCGGTACATCCGGCAATTCCAGGCCGGGGCGCCTTGCCCGATTGCAGACATTCCAGGGTGGCGCGGACGCCAGGGCGGCACGACAGCCGCGGTATTCTATATCGATCTCGACCATTTCAAGGATGTGAACGATACCCTCGGCCATCCGATCGGCGACGAGCTCATCCGCAGCGTGGCCCAGCGCCTCGCACGCACGGTGCGTGACGAGGACCTCGTCAGCCGTCTCGGCGGAGACGAGTTCGCGGTCATCATTCCCGGCGGCTTCGATCATGGTGCGCTGCAGGCCATGGCGGCCCGCATGATCGCGGCGATCTGCTCCCCCTACTCCATCATCGGCCAGTCCATCGTGATCGGCGCGAGCGTCGGCATCGTGATTATCAATGCACAGGTCGCGGGCGCGGCCGACGTGATGCGCCATGCCGACATGGCGCTCTACCGGGCGAAGAATGAGGGCCGCAATCGTGCCTGTATCTACGACGGAGCCATGGACGCTGACCTCGTCAAGCGCAAGCAATTGGAACACGAATTGCGCCTGGCCATCGAAACGGACGCCCTGCACGTCGCCTATCAGCCGGTTGTCAATGCAAGCGGCGAGACGATCATCGGCGTCGAAGCGCTGTGCCGCTGGATCCACCCGCAGCGGGGCGAGATTCCTCCCTCCGAGTTCATTCCCATTGCCGAGAACAGCGGCCTCATTCTGGCGCTCGGCGAGCAAATTCTTCGCCGGGCATGTCTCGACGGCAAAGCGTGGCCGCAGCTCACCGTAGCGGTCAATGTCTCGGCACTGCAATTTCGCCGCGCAGACTTCGTCGAGATCGTTGAACGGGTTCTCTCGTCGAGCGACTTCGATCCCACCCGGCTCGAGCTCGAAGTCACGGAGAGCACGGTGCTTGGCAATGCGGACAGCGTGGAGCTTGCCATGTTCCGCCTCAAGGCTCTGGGGGTGCGGCTTGCGCTCGACGATTTCGGCACCGGCTATTCGAGCCTCTTGTATTTGCGCCGGTTTCCCTTCGACAAGCTCAAGATCAATTCGAGCTTCGTGCGCAGCATCGAGCGCGCGGCGGATGCAGCAGCAATCGTGCATGCGGTGGTAAGCCTCGGCCGCGGGCTCGGCATGAAGGTCACCGCTGAAGGCGTCGAAACCGCCGAGCAGCACCTCTTTCTGCGCGCAGCGGGTGTTCATTCCATGCAGGGATATCGCTTCGGCCGTCCCTCCTCCGCGGCTGAAATCACTCGGCGCCTCGCCGAGCCGAAGTCGTCACGCGTGGGCGACGGCACAGCGGGTCTCGCACTGGCGGGCTAGTTGCTTCCCTCGCGGCCGCACGACGATAATGCCTTCCTGGTATCAACAGGGAGGCAGCTATGGCGGAAGTGCAAAAAATCGCCGTGATCACCGGCGCGGGCACCGGCATCGGCAAAGCGGTTGCGCTTGCACTAATGCGTGAAGGTTATGCCGCGGTTCTTGCCGGCCGGCGCAAGGACAAGCTCGAGGAAACCGCAACCGAAGGCGGCAATGCAAAAAGCCTGGTCGTTCCGACCGACGTAAGCGATCCCACCTCCATCAGAGATCTGTTTGCCACCACCAAGAACACCTTTGGCCGGCTCGATCTCCTCTTCAACAATGCCGGGATCGGCGCGCCAGCGGTCCCGCTCGAGGACCTGCCCTACGAGACCTGGCAAAAGGTCGTGGATACCAATCTCACCGGCATGTTCCTGTGCACGCAGGAAGCCATCAAGATCATGAAGGCGCAGAATCCGCGCGGCGGGCGCATCATCAATAACGGATCCATCTCCGCGCACGCGCCGCGCCCGCGCTCGGTCGCCTATACGGCCACCAAGCACGCGGTCACGGGGCTGACAAAATCGACCTCGCTTGATTGCCGCGGCTACGACATCACCTGCGGCCAGATCGATATCGGCAATGCCGCCACCCCGCTGACCGAACGCATGGCGCAGGGGCAGGGCGTGATGCAGGCCGACGGCCGCATGGCGATTGAGCCGCGCATGAATGCGGACGACGTCGGCCGGGCCGTAGTCTACATGGCAAGCCTGCCGCCCGACGCCAACGTTCTGTTCATGACCGTGATGGCCAACCTGATGCCGTTTGTAGGACGCGGGTGAGGGTGGGCAAAATCGCAATCTGAAATGCACCAGACGAAAAACCTAGAGTAGCGATTTTGCCCACGCGGGTAATCGGCGCCTATGCGACCGGACCGCGTGGGCAAACGCATGCAAGATCGAAAGCTACTTGACCGTTGTGTCTGCGCGTTTGCCCACCCTACAGCCGCTAAAGCTTGGTGACTTTCACGCTCTGCCCTGCTCTCACCTGGGCCAGCGCCTTTGCGTCGCCGAGCGCTCGGGCAAAGACATTGCACGGACTCGCCAAGCGCGTCTCGTCGCCGCGACTGATGGGTGTGCGGCCGTAGCCGAGCGCGATGCAATGGCCTGCGGGCCAGTATGCGATCTCGCCCGGGGTGACAACGGCGCGCGCATCCTTTTCCGTGCCGATCTTGACCGGCACCTCGAAATAAACCTCCTCGCCCCATGTGAGCGTTGCGGACGAGATCGGCAGCGCTGCCGCAATCGCGCTGGCAGTGGGCGTATCCAGAAGCTCCGCATCGAGCGTGAGCGATCCGAAATCGAACCTGATCCTTTGCGCCATCGGGTTGTCCTCACCGCGTTACCATTCTTGACGTGCGAAGCTATCATCTTACGAACAAGGCAAAGGCGCGGGTCAAGCGGGTTGCACGCCCGCAGGGGGAAAATGCAAAACCTGCAATCGCTGTTTGGGATTTTTGCGCTGCTCGCGATTGCATGGCTCATCAGCGAGGATCGCCGCGCTGTCGGGCGCAAGCAGGCCGCGATCGGGCTTGCCGTCACGTTCCTCACCGCGGTTCTCATGCTCAAGCTGCCGGGCGCCACCCGCCTGTTCGCTGCGGCCGACGGCGCCGTCAACGCAATCGCGCAGGCCACGCGCGCCGGCACGTCTTTCGTCTTCGGATACCTTGGCGGCGGTCAGCTTCCGTTCGAGCTGAAAATCCCGGGAGCGGAATTCGTCCTTGCCCTGCAAGCGCTCCCGATCGTGCTGGTCATGAGCGTGCTCACCACGCTCCTGTTCTATTGGCGCATCCTGCCGCCCATCGTGCGCGGCTTTTCATGGCTGCTCGAGCGCACCCTCAAGATCGGAGGCGCCGTCGGGCTTTCGACCGCGGCCAATATCTTTCTCGGTATGGTCGAAGCACCGCTGTTCATCCGGCCTTACCTCGCAGGTCTCACGCGCAGCGAGCTGTTCATGGTGATGACCGGCGGTATGGCTGGAATTGCAGGCACCGTGCTGGTGCTCTATGCGACCTTGCTCGGCTCCGTTATTCCCAATGCCGCCGCTCATTTCATCATCGCGTCCGTGCTAGGCGCGCCCGCGGCCATTCTTGTCAGCCTGATCATGGTTCCCGAGCAGGCCGGCAAGGCAACCCGCCCTGCATCAATCGACGTCGGCCCGATTGCGTCGAGCAGCATGGACGCAATCGTCAAGGGCACTGCTGTCGGACTCGAACTGCTCCTCAACATCTGCGCCATGCTCATCGTGCTGGTGGCGCTGGTCCACCTCGCCAACAGCATCATTGGCGTGCTGCCGGCGATCGGTGGAGCGCCTGTTACGCTTGAGCGCCTGTTGGGTCTCGTCATGGCGCCCGTGTGCTGGCTTATGGGCGTGCCTTGGAATCAAGCCGCCACGGCCGGCAGCCTCATGGGCATGAAAACGATCCTCAACGAGTTCATCGCCTATATCGAGCTTTCCAAGCTGCCGCCTGATGCGCTCGATGCCCGCTCGCGTCTGATCATGCTTTACGCGCTATGCGGCTTTGCCAATTTCGGCTCGCTCGGCATCATGATCGCGGGGCTCGGCACCATGGCCCCGCAGCGGCGCGACGACGTCATCGCGCTGGGCGTGAAGTCCATCATCTCGGGCACGCTGACGACCTGCCTGATCGGCGCAATCGTTGGATTCTTGACATCGACGTAGGTCGGGTCGAGCCCCTTCGCGTGACCCGACACAGACCGGCTTGGCGGGATTCAAGGCATCGAGCGCTTTACGCCCGCCCCAACCTGCTATTCCCGAAATCAATGGAGCCGGAACTCGCCGTCGATGGAGCGGATTTCAGTCGGCCTGATCAGCCGTGAATGGGCAACCGTGACCGAATGCAGGGGCCCCTCGAGCGTTTCGAGCCAGAATTTGAGGAACCGGTTGAGAACAGGAAACTTTGGGCAGAGGTCGTAGTCCTGCCAGACATAGGTCTGCAACAATGACGGATGGTCGGGAAGCCGATAGAGAATTTGCGCAGTGGTGAGGCCGTAGCCTTCGAGCTGGCGTCTAAAATCTTTGGATATCATCATCATAAGATGCCCTCCGATTCGGACATCAGTTTGAGCGTTACCTCCCTGCACAGACAAGCACAAAATTTGTAATTTGTTTCTAAATTCAAGGCGTTAGCAGCATTTCTGCCACGCTGCTGATAATTCTTCGAGTTGCTGGCACTCAGTTTCGATGAGTGCTAATTTTTTTCTGGACGCCTCTTGCGTGCTAGGCTACAAGCCCTATCTCGCTCGCAGGAAAGACCGGCAGAAGGCTTCAGCCGGTCTCACCGGGGTTAGCAATCTTAAACCTTATCAGAACGTTAGGAGGACACGATGAAGTTTCGTCCGCTTCACGACCGGGTTGTCGTCAAGCGCATTGATGCCGAGGAGAAGTCGGCCGGCGGCATCATCATTCCGGATACCGCCAAGGAAAAGCCCTCCCAGGGCGAAATTCTGGCCGTGGGGCCAGGAGGCCGCGACGAATCCGGCAAGCTCATTCCGATCGACCTCAAAGTCGGCGACCGCGTCCTCTTCGGCAAGTGGTCCGGCACGGACGTCAAGATCGACGGCGAGGAGCTCCTGATCATGAAGGAAAGCGACATCATGGGCGTGATCGAGGAGACCGTCGCCAAGAGGAAGGCGGCCTGATCGCCGGTCCAGAGAACATCTCGGAGAAAAAACAACTATGGCTGCCAAAGAAGTAAGGTTTTCAGTCGATGCCCGCGACAGGATGATCCGCGGCGTCGACATCCTCAACAATGCGGTGAAAGTGACGTTGGGCCCCAAGGGCCGCAACGTCGTGCTGGACAAATCATTCGGCGCTCCCCGCATCACCAAGGACGGCGTGACCGTCGCCAAAGAAATTGAGCTCGAAGACAAGTTCGAGAACATGGGCGCCCAGATGGTGCGCGAGGTTGCTTCCAAGACCTCCGACATCGCGGGCGACGGCACCACGACGGCCACCGTGCTCGCGGCTTCCATCGTCAAGGAAGGTGCCAAGGCGGTTGCCGCCGGCATGAACCCCATGGACCTCAAGCGCGGCGTTGACCTTGCCGTCGAAGCCATCGTCGAGGACCTCAGGAAGAACTCCAAGAAGGTCACCTCGAACGAGGAGATCGCGCAGGTCGCCACCATCTCCGCCAATGGCGACACCGAGATCGGCCGCTTCCTGGCGGAAGCCATGAAGAAGGTCGGCAACGAGGGCGTGATCACGGTCGAGGAAGCCAAGTCGCTGGAGACCGAGCTCGACGTGGTCGAAGGCATGCAGTTCGATCGCGGCTACATCTCGCCGTATTTCGTGACCAATGCCGACAAGATGCGCGTCGAGATGGAGGACCCCTACGTCCTCATTAATGAGAAGAAGCTCTCGGGCCTCCAGGAGCTCCTGCCGCTCCTTGAGTCTGTGGTGCAGACTGGCAAGCCCCTTCTGATCATTGCCGAGGACGTCGAGGGCGAGGCGCTCGCCACGCTGGTGGTGAACAAGCTCCGCGGCGGCCTCAAAGTGGCTGCCGTCAAGGCGCCTGGCTTCGGCGATCGGCGCAAGGCCATGCTGCAGGACATCGCGGTTCTCACCGGTGGCCAGGCGATCTCGGAGGACCTTGGCATCAAGCTCGAGAACGTCGCCTTGAACATGCTGGGTCGCGCCAAGAAGGTCACCATCGACAAGGAGAACACTACGATTGTCGGCGGTGCCGGCAAGAAGTCCGACATCGAAGGCCGCATCGCCCAGATCAAGGCCCAGATCGAGGAGACCACCTCCGATTACGATCGCGAGAAGCTCCAGGAGCGGCTTGCCAAGCTCGCAGGCGGCGTGGCGGTGATCCGCGTCGGCGGCGCCACCGAGGTCGAGGTGAAGGAGCGCAAGGATCGCGTCGATGACGCAATGCACGCGACCCGCGCGGCGGTCGAGGAAGGCATCCTCCCCGGTGGCGGCGTTGCGCTCCTGCGTGCCGTCGAGGCCCTCAAGAAGATCAGAACCGCCAACGAGGACCAGAAGCACGGCATCGAGATCGTGCGCAAGGCGATCAGCTGGCCGGCTCGCCAGATCGCGATCAACTCCGGCGAGGATGGCTCGGTCGTGGTGGGCAAGATCCTGGAGAAGGATCAGTACGCCTTCGGCTTCGATGCCCAGAGCGGCGAGTACGGCAATCTCGTCTCCAAAGGCATCATTGATCCGACCAAGGTGGTGCGCTGTGCGCTCCAGGACGCAAGCTCCGTTGCGGGCCTCCTGATTACCACCGAGGCCATGGTCGCCGAAGTGCCAAAGAAGCAGCCCCCGGCCATGCCGCCCGGCGGCGGAGCCGGCGGAATGGGCGGAATGGATTTCTGATCCTCACCTGCTCAACAGAGTTGCAAAGGCCCGGATGCAAGTCCGGGCCTTTATTTTCCGCCAGGGCCAGCGGTGATCGCCGGGATGGGCGCGGTCATTGCCATCCCTGCGCTGGGCATTGATCTGCCGCTGTCGGAAATTTTTGCGGGTCTCGACGCGAGCCCCTGAAAACGCCTACGACCACGAACGGAAGGTGCGCGTACATCCGGCGTCACCCACTGTCGTGGTCGTCCCCGCGATGGAACCACACGGCTGCTACATCGCCTTGCGGGACAATGTGGGAGCGCGACAAATGTTCCGCAAGAGGGCTATTCCGCCGGCACGACTGCGCGCGAGCGCTGCTTCTCCACTCCGCCCACAAGCACCGCGATGGCGGCAGTGGCCACGACGAACCCGAGTGCGATCACGGCGGTTGTGCCGAGAACGAGGTCGAAGCCACCGCGCCCATAGAGAATGGCAATGGCGGATACCGCAGCCCCCGACACGAGGAACGTGAGGAAATACCGGATGGCATAGATGCGCCCGCGCCAGGCATCGGCGGTATAACGCGCAATCACCAGGTCATTGACCGTTACCTGCGCGTAGATCGCCGCCATGGCGACGGCAAGCGCCAGAATGAGAGATTTGCCGGCAGCCTCCGCCGCCCACAGCACGCCCAGGAATTGCAGGGTTGCGATCGCCGCGAAAAGAATATGCGCCGGCACGCGCTCGACCAGCCGGCCGACCGCAAGTTGCGCGATCGCTCCGCACATGAAGACCGTGCTGGCCACCCCGCCCACGAACACGAGCGGCACGCCCGCGCCCAGCCGCTCATCGACGATCTTCGGGAGCGCTACGGAGACGATGTTGAAGACCAATCCGGCGCAGATTGCGATCACGATGAAGAGCGTGAAGATAGTCGCGGCGAGCCAGGTGGCGAGCGGAACCTCCGCCACCGTGGCGCGGCTTGATGCTTTTTTCTCCTCGCGCGGCACGAGCCGCACATAAATGAGCGCAGTGACGAGGCAGATCACGCCCGGGATGAGGAAACCGGCGCGCCATCCGAAGGCAGCGATCAGGGCCGCAGTCACCCCCGCCGAGAGCGCGGCGCCTAAGTTGCCGCAGAACTCCGTTGAATGCAAGCGAGCGGCCGCGCAGCCTCGCCTGCTCGATCAGCATGGCGGTTCCGACCGGATGGTAGATCGAGGCGAAGACGCCGAGCACGAAAAGCGTACCGGCAAGTACAATCAAGTTGGGGGAAAATCCCGCCGCAATGAGGGAGGCGCCGCATCCGGTATAGAACAGCGCCATCATGTTGCGCCGGCTCCAGCGATCGGCGAGCCAGCCGGCGGGCAAGGCAAACACCCCGAACGCGACAAACGAGGCAGTGCCGAGCGCGATAAGTTCGGCATAGCTGCGGTCATAGACTACCTGCAGGCTGATTACGACCGTGGGGAAGATCAGCATGACGTAGTGATCGAGCGCATGGCCCCAGTTGATGAAGCCGATGGACGTTCTGATTTCGCGTTCGGATCTCATGTCTGTCCTATAGCGCGATTGCAGGGCATTGATCCATGCGCAGCGGGCGGAGCAAGTCTGCGTCGCGGGGGTGGATAAAATCCGAATCAATCCAGCGTGCGGCGAAAACGCGTGATCGCAACCGTCATGGCGACCACCATAAGGCCGGCCAGCGCCCAGGTGTCAAAGGAAACATCCGAGAGCGTCGCCCCCTTGAGCATGATTGCGCGCACGATGCGCAGATAATGCGTGAGCGGCAGCGTCTCGCCGATCCACTGCGCCCACAGCGGCATGCCGGCAAACGGAAACATGAATCCGGAGAGCAGGATATTCGGCAGAAAGAACATCATGGACATCTGCACGGCTTGCAGCTGGTTCTGCGCCACGGTCGAGAACGTGTAGCCGATGGAAAGATTGGCCGTGATGAACAGCGTGCTCAGGCAAGCGAGCAGCAACAGGCTGCCCAGGACCGGAACGCCGAACAGACCGATGCCCAGCCCGATGATCAGCGCGGCCTGCACGAAACCGACAATGATGTAAGGAATGATCTTGCCGAGCATGATCTCGAACGGCGTGATCGGCATGGACAGGAGACTCTCCATTGTCCCGCGCTCGATCTCGCGCGTCACCGAGAGCGCGGTGAAAATCAGCATCGTCATGGTGAGAATGGTGCCGACCAGGCCGGGCACAATGTTCAATGACGTATTGGCCGCCGGATTGTAGCGTGCATGAATGCGGATCTCGAACGGCGGCGCTGCGCTGTCGGGAACGGCGCGATCATGCGCAAGCGCGGTCTGCACCAGCGTGCTCAGCGACGCCATTGCCGAGGCAGCCCCGACAGGATCGGTCGCGTCGGCTGCCACCAGCAATGCCGGCTTATCTCCGCGCCGCACCGCGCGCTCGAAATTCACTGGAATCTCGATCGCAAACAGCACCCTGCCCGATGCAAGCAGCCGGTCGAACTCGGCTTCGTTATTGAGCACGTATTTCACGTCATAATACTTGGTATTCTCCAGGGCCTTGAGGATGGAGCGGCCGAGATCGGTCTCCTCCTGCATCAGCACGGCGGTGGGCAAATGGCGCGGATTGGTGTTGATGGCATAGCCGAACAGCAGGAGCTGCATGAGCGGCACCATGACGATCATGGCGAAGGAAACACGATCGCGCCGCAACTGGATGAACTCCTTGATCAGCATTGCCCAAGTCTGGCGAAAGAAGGCGAGGCGAAAGAAGAAAGAACGCCGCGCAGGCGCGTTCATTGCAGGCGGCACGCCGAGTGACGTCATTGGTAATTGTCCTTCGCCTTGCCCATCAGGTCGATAAAAACGTCTTCGAGCGAAACCGCCGAGCGGGCAAACCGCAGGTCCGGCCTGTTGCGGTAGGGCGCCAGTGCCCGTTCGAGGGCGGCTTCGTCGCGCCCGGACACGTGCAAACTCGTGCCAAACGGCGCGACCATGTCGACGCCCGGCGACCCGGCAAGCTCTTCGCCGAGCTTCGCCAAGCCCTCACCGTTGGATGCGCTCACGGTGTAGGTGACAAGATGAGATGAGGCTGTCACCTCTGCCACCGTGCCATGCGCCAGCAGCACGCCATAGGCAATATAGGCGATCTCGTGACAGCGCTCGGCCTCGTCCATGTAATGGGTGGAGACCAGGACGGTGAGGCCTTCCGCCGCGAGCGTGTGGATCTCGTTCCAGAATTCGCGCCGCGCCTTCGGATCGACGCCTGCCGTCGGCTCGTCAAGCAGGAGGAGCTGCGGGCTCGGAAGGGTGCAGGCTCCAAGCGCAAGCCGCTGCTTCCAGCCCCCGGAAAGCTCGCCCGCGAGCTGGCGCTCGCGGCCCGTGAGCCCAAGCCGCTCGATCATGGCGCGCGCGGCGCCCTTCGGATTTGCCAGACCATAAAGACGCGCCACAAACTCCAGATTCTCCGCCACCGAGAGATCCTGATAGAGGCTGAAATGCTGCGTCATGTATCCGACGTGTTGCTTGATCTCGTCTGCTTGCGTGCGAATGTCGTAGCCGAGGCATGTGCCGCGGCCCTCATCGGGGGTGAGCAGTCCGCACAGCATGCGAATGGTCGTGGTCTTGCCGGAGCCGTTGGGACCGAGAAATCCGTAGATCTCGCCGCGTTTGACCCGCATGGAAAGATTGCGCACGACCTTGCGTCCATCGAAGGATTTAGTGAGCCCCTCGACTTCGATGGCGATGTCCGGCGCCGCCGTCACGGCACCGCCCCCAATGCAACGCTCACCGGTTGGCCGACGCGCAGGCGTTCCGGCCGATCCGTCCGCGCTTCGATCAGGAATACGAGCTTGGAACGCTCGTCCATGCTGTAGATGACAGGCGGCGTGAATTCGGAGCTGCGCGCGATGAATGTGATCCTGGCGACGATATCGGCATCGCAACCGTCGCAGGTCACGCGCACGGGGTCGCCCAGCTTGAGCTTGGGGAGCGTCGCCTCGTTGACGAAGAAGCGCACCTTCAGATTATTCGGCGGCAGCACCGCCAGGATCGGCTTGCCTGCGGTAACAAGCTCGCCGCCGCGAAAGTAGATTTGCTGAATGCTGCCCGTGACGGGGCTGTAGACCTTGCGCCGGGTGAGCCGGGTTTGCGCCGAATTGAGTCGGGCCTGCGCCGTTCGCAGCGCCGCTTCGGCATCATCCAGCGTCTTCTGCGTGCCTGATGACGTCTTCAGTAGAGCGATTGCCCGATCATAGGCAAGCTGCGCGTTTTTCACCGAGGCGTCCGCCATGGCGACGTCGGCGAGTTGCAGCTCCGCATCGAGCGTGAACAGGAGCATCCCCTTTTCGACCTGATCGCCCTCACGCACCGTGAGCATCTCGATCCGGCCTTGCTCATCCGGCCCGACGAAGATCAGCTCAGCCTCGACCCAACCTTGATAGCTGGGCTCCTTTGTGTTGTCGCATCCTGCCAGTACAATCGCTGCAAGTGTCAGCAGCAGCAGCCACGGCAGGCGTTGCCAGCTTGCGAGCAGAGGCGTGCTCATGACGCGCCCCTGTCATCGAACAGCAATTCGAGATGGGCACGCATGAGCGCGTCCACATCGAGCGGCTCGAAGCGGCCGAACAGACCGTTCCACAGGATGGCCATCAGGGCGGGCGCGACCAGCAATTGTGGAAAGCGCGCGAGCGCGTCCTTGCCAAGCTCGCCGCGTTCTACCGCGAGACGCAGCCGTTGCTTGAGCACGGGCAGCACGCGCCCAATCACCTCGCGATAGTAGAACTTCGCGAGTTCGGGAAAGCGCGTGCCCTCGCTGATGATGAGCCGGATCACGTCTTTGCGGCGCGTGCCGTAAATCTCCTCGACAAACGTTGTGATGATGAGCTCGGCAAGCGCGCGAATGGGCAGATCGCGCAGTGCAGCCGCCTCGATCGTGCCGATCAGCGGGCTCAACCTGGTGCGAACGAGATCCTGAAACAGGTTCTCCTTGTCGCGGAAATAGAGGTAGATCGTTCCTTTCGCGACGCCTGCGCGCTGGGCGACGTCGTCGAGGCGGGTGTCGGCAAACCCGCGCGCGGCGAATTCATCGAGCGCGGCATCGAGGATTAATTGGCGTTTATCGGCGGCCTCTTGCGCGGCTTTACGCCGAGCACCTCTGCCCCTGGTTGCGCCTTGCGCCGGGCTTTTGCGCCTTGCCGTCGGACCTCGCGCCACGGCAGTCTCCATTGACTGACTGGTCAGTCAGTAACGTAGGCAATCGCGCGAGCGAGCGCAAGGTGATACTGGTGGGCAAAGGCGCGCGCCCTGCAACACATACGCGTGGGCAGATCGCACACGCGCGCCGTGCCCACGCGGAAAGGTTATCTATTTGGGGGCGTAGCGGAACGCGTGCGCACGCCGCGCGAAGAGCGCGGCTCCCTCGCACCCCTTCGCGTCGCAGGCCCAGGCGCGAATGACACAATCTTTCCCGCCGTAATCGTAGCACTGCTTGAGCGCGCTGTTCTGGGCTTGGCCGAGCCTCGGCGCCACGGCGTAGCCATGGGCGCCACAAGCATTCTTTCCGTCAACGGCGATTGCCCCGCAGGCGCGGCTTAAGGGGACGACCTTACAGCCGCCATGGCATTTACCGAGCGCCGCGCGATTTGCCGCGTCTTCCCGCGGAAAATCGTAAGCAAAGCCATACGCCCCGCATGATCCTATCGCGAGCGCACCAGCCGCATACCCGCTCGCCATGTTGCCCAGCAACAGACCAGCAAATGTGGTGCCCGCCAGTACATAACGAAAACCGGACATTAATCCCCCTCCCCCTGGAAACGCCCCAAAATTAAGGCACAGCCGTTTCCAGTTGGTGAACAGGCAAGAAAGCGAACAGTGAGTAGCGAATAGCGAAAAGAAGGCAGGCCCCTATTCGCTATTCGCTATTTCCTCCATCTCTGCCCTCACCCCCCGCAGCGCTTCCGGGGTGTCGACGTCGACGAGCGCCGCTTTGCCCTCGACCGGCACTTCCACTACGGCTTCGCCATAGCGTCCGATCAGATGGCGCGCGCCCACGTCGCCCTCGATGGTCATGAGATCGGGAAAGAAACGGCGCGACCAGAGTACCGGGTTGCCGCGCTTGCCTTCGAATGTGGGCAGGACGACCAGGCCGCCGCGATCGGGGTCAAAGGCATCGATCAGCCGGTTGATCAGCCCTGCGTCCACGCGCGGCATGTCGCCAAGACAGACAATGGCACCGTCCGCCTCCGGCGGCACCGCCGCAATGCCGGCTCTGAGCGACGTGCCGAGGCCCTGCGCGAAATCGGGATTGTGGACGAGGCGCACCGGCAGTCCCGCCAGCGCTCGCGCGAGTTCCTCATGCTGGTGACCGGCGACGACAATGACGGGGCTCGCGCGCGAGGCAAGCGCCCCTTCCGCTGCAATCCGCACCAGCGGCCGGCGCGCAATTTCCGCCAACAGTTTGTTCGGGCCGCCCATGCGCGTCGAGCGCCCCGCTGCCAGCACCACGGCCGCGACGCGCTTTTCGTGCGGCGGAGCAGGCTCCCCGCGCGGCTGCGGTCGGGTCACGATTTCCATCAGCAGCCCGCCCACGCCCATGCCGGTAATGGCTTGCCGCGGCACAGGCAGACCCGCGAGCAATCGCATCAGAACCCAGTCGAAGCCGTTCTCTTTGGGCGAACGTGCACAGCCCGGCGCGCCAAGCACCGGACGATCGCCGGCGGATCCGATCAGAAGCAGATTGCCCGGATCGACCGGCATGCCGAAATGTTCGACCCGCCCGCCAATCGCCTCGACCGCCGCCGGTATGACATCGCGGCGGTCGGCAATCGCGGATGCGCCGAATACGATGACAAGCTCCGCGCCGGCAGCGAGTACCTCTTGCATTGCCTTTGCGAGCGCCTCTTGCTCGTGCGCGACGCGGCGCTCGGCAATGATGCTTGCGCCCGCGGGTGCAATCCGCTCCTGAGTGACCTTCAGGGTTTTTTCAATCACCTTGGGCGCAAGACCCGCAAGCAGCGTCGAGACAATGCCGACCTTGCGAATTTTGTAGGGGGCGACGCGGATCAAGGGGGCGGCCTGCCGGGTGGCAGCGAGAGCGCCGTTGCATTGGGCGACGGTCACGGCAAATGGAATGATCTTGACGGTCGCAATCATCTCGCCCGCCACCACCGGCTTGTAGGCGGACAGCGTCGCAAACGTGATCGCCTCATCGATCTCATTGAGGCGGTCGATGCCTTGCTTGTTCACAACCAGAACGCCGGCCGTTTCGGCGAACAGGTTCGCCCGGCCGGTAAATGCGCGGTCCGCACGCACGCCCTCGCCGCGCACGGCGGCGGCAATTTCGGCTGCTGCTGCGTCCTCCGATACGTCACCAGGCTCCACGCGTGCGACCACAAGCTCGGCAATGCCCTCGTCTTTGAGCGCAGCGATCTCAGCCTTGCCGATCAGGGTGCCTTTCTTGAGCACCAATGTGCCTTTGCGAATGGAATGCACCGCGACGCCACCCTCGGCCTGCTCCGGCGGTACCGCGCCGAATTTCACCGCGGCTTCTCCGGTGACTGTCGCAGGCGCGCGGTGATCTCGCCCATGATGGCGACCGCAATTTCGGGCGGCGACACGGCCCCGATCTCGAGCCCGATGGGCGCGTGGATGCGTGCCAGCGCGCCATTGGAGAGGCCCTGCGCCTTGAGGCGATCGATCCGGCGCGCGTGCGTCTTCTTCGAGCCGAGCGCGCCAATGTAGAAGCAATCGCGCTCAAGCGCATGGGTGAGAGCGGGATCGTCGATCTTCGGATCGTGCGTGAGCGCGACGAAGGCGGTATAGCGATCGATGCCGAGCGGCGGCAGCGCCACATCCGGCCACTCCGCAATGACTTTTACATCGGGAAAGCGTTCGATCGATGCAAAGGCCGTGCGCGGATCGACAATAGTCACGTCATAGCCGAGCAGCTTTGCCATCGGCGCCAGCGCCTGGCTGATATGGACGGCGCCGGTGATGACCATGCGCGGCGGCGGCACGTGAACGGTGAGGAAGAGCTTTCCTTGCGGCGTCTCTTCCACGCCACTCTTGCCGGTGCGGATGTGCTTGGCCAGCAACTCCTTGAGCGGATCGCGCTCCACGTCGGCGGCCTTGACCAGCCGTTCTTCTGCGCTTGCAAGATCCGTCACGAGGACAACGGGGCGCCGAGCAGCGCGCTCGGTGTTCAGCGTTCGCAGAATATCGAGCTTCACTCAGTCCACCCTCTCCACATAGACGCGGATGGTGCCGCCGCAGGAGAGCCCGACCTTCCACGCGGATTCGTCGGCGACCCCGAACTCGAGCGTCTTGGGCGTGCCGCTCTCGATCACGTCGAGCGCCTCAGTGACCACGGCGCCCTCGACGCATCCGCCCGAAACCGAACCGAGAAAATTGCCCTGATCGTCGATGACGAGATTGGAGCCCACTGGTCGCGGCGCCGAGCCCCAGGTCTCGATCACGGTCGCGAGCGCGACGCCACGTCCCGCTTTGCGCCAGTCCTGCGCCGCCAGCAAGATATCTTCATCGCGTGCAAGAGTTTCCATGAGTTTCTCCAACAGGCTGCCCCGACTGCCGTCACCCGCGGGCTTTGACCCGCGCGTCCATCGATACTTCTTCCCAAGAAGATGGATTGCCGGGTCAAGAGCCCGGCAATGACGGAAGCGGCAACCCTCTATGTAGTTCCACGCCATCGCACCGGCAATGCAATCACGCCGCTTTCTCCAGCCATGCTTTAGGGTTGCCTGAGGGGCCGCCGCTTGCGGACAAGGCGCGTACCAGCTCCGCCATGGATTGCAGATTGTGGATCGGCCGCAGCTGGTCGACGTGCGGCACCATGGCCCGAATGCCCTTGGCCTTCGCCTCAAAGCCGGAAAAGCGCAACAGCGGATTGAGCCAGATCAGCCGGCGGCACGAGCGATGCAGGCGGTCGATCTCGAACGCAAGCCGCTCGTCGGGGTCGCGCTCAAGCCCGTCGGTGATAAGAAGCACGATCGCGCCCTGGGTGAGCACCCGCCGCGCCCACAGCTTGTTGAACGCGCGCAGCGAGCTCGCAATCCGCGTGCCGCCGGACCAGTCGGGCACGCTCGCTGCGACCGTCGCCAGGCTTTCATCCGGATCCTTTGCCTTGAGCGCGCGCGTGACATTGGTAAGCCGGGTGCCGAACAGGAAGGTGTGCACGCGCTTGCGCGCATCGGTGACCGTGTGCAGGAAATGCAAAAACAGCCGCGTGTACTGGCTCATGGAGCCTGAGATATCGAGAAGTGCCACGACGGGAGGCGCCTTGACGCGTGGCCCGAGATATTTGAGATCGATCACCGCACCGCCCGCCTTGAGGCTTGCGCGCAGCGTGCGCCGGATGTCGACAATATGTCCGTGTCGATGCGGCGCAAGCCGGCGCGTCTTGACCTCATCGAGCGAGAGTACGAGGTGTTTGATCGCCGCTCTGGCGGCGGCGATCTCGTCCGCCGTCATCTGCGCAAAGTCCTTTTTCTGCAGCACCTCGCGGTCGGACACGGTAAGCCGCGCGTCGGTTTCGAGTTCGGGCGGCTTGCGCTCCACCTCCCCTCGGCTGGCGAGCAGCGCCTGCGCAACCCGTTGCGCCCCGGGCGGCGGCTTCTCCTCGGGAACGGACGCTTGCGGCAGCATGGCCGCAAGCAATTTGTCGATCCCGCCGCGGCGGCGGAAGAAGATGCGAAAGGCCTGATCGAACAGAATGGAATGCTCGTGCCGCTTCACGAAGACGGCGTGCAGCGTCCAATAGAAGTCCTCGCGCGTTCCGATCCCTGCCGCGCGCACCGCGGAAAGTGCATCGATCACCGCGCCCGGGCCGACCGGAATGCCGGCTGCACGCAACGCGCGGGCGAAGTGAACGAGATTGTCCGCAAGCTGTCCGCCTTCCTGCCGCGGCATTATTCCGCTGCTTTCATCTGTTCGCGCACACCCGCAACCAGCTCCTTTGCCCGGCCGCCCTCGAGCCGCGCGATGTCATCCTGATATTTGAGCAGTACGCCGAGCGTGTCGGAAACCGTCGATGGATCGAGCGTCGCAATGTCAAGCTCGGCAAGCGCGGACGCCCAGTCCAGCGTCTCCGCCACCCCGGGCGCCTTGAACAGGTCTTCCTTGCGCAACGCCTGGACGAACAGCACGATCTGCTCGGACAGCTCCTTACCGATCCCGGGCACCTTCGTGCGCACGATGTTGAGCTCGCGCTCGGCGCTGGGGTATCCGACCCAGTGATAGAGGCATCGGCGCTTGAGCGCGTCGTGGATCTCGCGGGTGCGGTTTGACGTGATGACCACAATGGGCGGATGAACCGCCTTCACCGTGCCGAGCTCCGGGATGGTCACCTGGAAGTCCGCCAGCACTTCGAGCAGAAAAGCCTCGAACGCTTCGTCGGCGCGGTCGAGCTCATCAATCAGAAGCACGGGTGCGCCGGCGGGATCGGGTTCGAGCGCCTGCAGGAGCGGCCGCTTGATCAGAAAGCGCTCGGAGAATACGTCGTGCTCGAGTCGCTCGCGATCGTGGGCACCCTCGGCTTCCGCGACGCGGATGGCGATCATCTGCGCGGCATAGTTCCACTCGTAGACCGCGGCGGCCACATCGAGGCCCTCGTAGCATTGCAGCCGGATGAGCCGCCGCCCGAGTGTCGTCGATAAGACCTTGGCGATCTCGGTCTTGCCGACGCCGGCTTCCCCTTCCAGAAAAAGCGGGCGCGCCATCTTGAGGGCGAGAAAGAGCACGGTGCCGAGCGACCGATCGGCAAGATAATCCGCCTGCGCGAGGAGATCGACGGTCGCATCGATGGTTGCGGGCAATGGACGCGGGGTCGCCGGCTGTTTCATAGCGCGAGCTTATAGCGCGGCAGTGGCAGTTTTGTCTTGAGCCCCATCAAAAGGCCGCTCATTGCGGGGCGCCGCGCTTGCGGCACCGCAATGACGCTGCTCTATTCCTCCCCACTTGTCACTCCCTGCGCAACGCTCCGCCCCTCGCGTGCGCAGCCTCCCTTAGAACCCCGCGAATTTGTGATTGAGCCCGATGCGCAGAATATGATCATCGAATCGCACGCCGCCCGCCCGATTGATGAAGGGCCCGGGCGGCGGGCTGAAATAGGAGGGATGGCCGAAATCGGCGTAAAGATATTCCATCTTCATTGTGAACGAGTGGATGCGCGCGGCCTCTACGCCCAGCCCCGCCGTCCATCCCCAGCGCGTCTTGTCTTCGTTTGCGATGCCGGCGCCGGGCTCGGTCGCGATGATCTTGACGTCGGCCGTCGCGCCGCCGGCGGTCGCGTAGACCATCCAGCTGCTGAACACGTATCCCAAGCGGCCGCGATAGGTCGCCATCCAGCGTTCGGACGTCTCTGCCTGGAAGCCGGCCGGCGCGCCGAGATATCCTGAAGTGCCGCGCTGGGTAGAGATCGAAACATCGGTGTCGATGCCGTAGAGGAGGTTCGGCATGGGCTGCCAGTTATATCCGAGCGCCAGCCCGAAAACGCCGCCGCTTACGTCGAAATTTGGCGTGATGTCGCCGGTTGTGGCAGTATGCCTGCTTTGGCCGGTCGCGACCCCGATTGAAGTGCCGAAGAACGGCCCATTCCAATTATACGGCGCGGGCGGTATCTCCGGCGGCAACGCGGCCCGTGGCGATCCATCGACGGCGTGAGCCTCCCCGGAGAGGATCGCGGCAAACGCCAAGCCAAATGCTGCAGCTGCAGTGACCGCCCTCATGTGCATTCCCCGATTCGCAATGCTGAGCGGGAAAATAGCCCATACACCCCTCCCCCGCTGTAACAAATTTGCCATAGGCCAGCGGAAACCCGGAATTTGTCCTCCCCATGTCTCGCCCATGTCTCGTTTAAGCGCGCCGTGTTGATGGATGTGATGTGCGCCTGTGCGCCGCCATGAACTTCGTTGAGATCGGCGTTCTTGTCGAGCGTAACTCTCGCCATCCGCTGTTTTCAGATGGCTTGTCTTTCCTGCACTTTTGCCTCGTGGCTGCCTTTGTGGCCCTGACCGCGCGCTTTCTTATGATCGCCGTTCGCAAGACACGGGCGAAAGAGCACGCGGCTGAAGCATAGGGGCAGATAGCCCCCTTGAGGGACCGCCAGGCGAGAGTTGGAAATGGGGCGTGGATATCCTAGATAGCAACCCAGGCCGTGGGGAACGATCGCGCTTCCACCCGGTCTGGTTGTTTCAAGGAGTTGATGGTTCGAACGGATTGGGGGATAGTTCAATGGCAGAACAGCGGACTCTGACTCCGTTAATCTAGGTTCGAATCCTAGTCCCCCAGCCATCCAGAATAAGATCGCCGATCGACCATCAGGTCAAAGGGCGAACGCAATGAAAACTCTAGCTTTTTTCCTCTGAGTCGGAGGTTCGAAAACACGAACGCGAGAAGTTGGCGCTTCTGCTCGCTTTTCGAACGCTCAAATAGCTCGGCAGCCCGAGAGGCCAGCGAAATCAGGCTTTCCAGCGTGGTGCGGTACTCGCCGTCGCCCTGCTGATGCTGCTCAATCCGTGCAGCAATCTCAGCCCGGCTCTCCTTCAACGCACGCGCTTTTTTGTCGTACTCGTCCTGCGTAATTCGCCGGACTGTATCTGAGCGAAGCCATCTATTGCCAATAAGCGTCGTGCCGTCGATAGTAGTAGCGGGGACGCGGCCGATAGTATCCGATTCAAAGAGAAAGTCCCGCCGGAGCGGGCTACGGCTCCAACGTCTCGGCTTTGCGGCGGCCCATCGCCCCCTCCTCCTCAGCCAACCGCTTCACCGCCGGAGCATCCCGGGTTCTTGCTCTTGATCCAGTCTGGCGAGCGACCGGAACGATACTGCGAATCCTTGCGCTTTGACACGATGCCGTCAAGGCCAAGCATACAAGGCGTGATGGAAGACATCCGGCCCGTCGGCCTCCAGGTGCTCATTGAACCGCACGCCGTAACTAGCCCGCGCAAGCAACCTCTCCAGCGCTGCCTTGCGCTGTTCGAGCGGCTCCCGCCGCAGCTCATCACCGTTGAGTTCGATGAGGTCAAAGATCTGTCTGCTCGCCTCCTGCCCGTTACGGCTGTACGGAGGTTGTAGAACTCTTGTGAGATGCTGCTTGGCTATTTGCGATTTCATTGATCGCGAACGGCAGTCCCACCAGGACAACGCCCCAAAGTGGTACGACAATAACCCCAGTCGCTAGAACATTGAGGTACCAACCGAGGCGTTTATTTTTCAATAAATGAAAGGGTGTGAACATCCAGGTAGTGAAATGAGCCAAACAGTAAATCAAAAGCGCGATATACGCTGCGAATGCAAGAATGCGCAGCGTCGGACTACCAGTAATGTCGCCAAAATACTGAAGGCCACCCGCAATAACTGCGCTGCGAAGCAGATCAAAAATCCATCTGTACAAAGATTGCATCATCTTAGCGAATACCTGCTCCTTTGGAACTGGGTGGGCGACTCCGGCAAGGTAAGTTTGAAATCGACGGAACGGGATTGCATTGCCATTGGAGTCAGTCATGACTGATCACTCCCTTGTTGATAACTGGCTGGGTACTGACAACAGCAGGCAGAAGGCATTCTCGAAACGCCGTCGCAGACGACTCATCGAGCAAACGAGGTATTATGGCGTAACGGCGCGTCGCGCTGTCAGCTAAGACTAGGACGGGGAGGCTTGCCCTGGTGCACGAGACCCTGGCGCGTCTTGATAGAGCGTTGCGCGGCGCGGTTAGTTCCTCCATCGCCATATGGAAGACGCCCAACACGGCGATCTGGATTGTAAAAAGGCCGGGCGTTGGTCAGCGGTCGTCGGATCGACCATTCGCGGATGAACCACGCGACGACTCGACTTCCTTAGCTGCCTCAATCCTATCGTAGTACGCAATTCGTTCATGAAGAGGTGCGATTTCAGTGTCAGCGGGCTTCGGATCGACTTGACCTATTCGGGGATGAACAAACGGCGCGGCCGACTTTGCGGCATCGAGCCGAGTGCGGGGGTCGGCGGTCTCATCCCGCATCAACGATAGTAGATAATCCAGTGGGGTGAGCCCGGACGCCGCGATCGCTGCTTGACGCGCCGCTGCGGCCTTGTTTGGGGTTCCCTTCCGGCGAGGACAGGCACCGGGCTCTGGGCAATTCTCGTTTCGGGTTTGTGTCGGCGCGCCGGGAGGCGGAAGTGAAGTTGGGGCTGAAGCTGGACTTGGAGGTTGAGCTGCAGTCGGTCAAGTGTTTTCCAACAAGAAATTCCCGATCGGCTGGAAGACTGCGCAAGAGGCGAGTAGCGACCCAGCTATCAGCAGTGTCAGCACGCGAACCATGGTGGCCGGAGGAAGCATCCTCATTAAGGCGTTCGATGGGCAGTAGTTTTGAACAATAGCTGGCCAGGGGCGGCTGGTTGAGCTGGCGAGTGTGTCTTCGTCACCACACTCGTCAATTAAGTTTGAGTGTTGCTTTTCGGGCGGGCTTTTTCTTCATGACGATAACCGGGACGAAATGCGCCCGAAACATGCGCGTGCGATCCTGGGCTATCATCTACCTCCGCTGATTCCTTCGGCCCGGGCTGTCTTCCGGGCCTGGGCTACCGACGCAAAGATGGTGCTCCCCGCAAGTCTCGAACTTGCCGATCGAGAGGAGCAAAATTGGAGCCCGCAGCATCGAGTTGAACGTGCATCTCTCCAGGTACAAGCCGGAGGCTCTACCAGTTGAGCTATGCGGGCATGGTGCTGGCGGTAGGAGTTGAACCCACAACCTCTCGCTTACGAAGCGCTTGCACTGCCACTGTGCTACGCCAGCAATCCTCATTCCGCCTCGCCGGAAACCAGCGCCCGTGGCATGACTGGCCCGCACCGGCAGCGATCGCCACTAGGGGACTCAAAGTTCGGAGCCATATTCGATCATTTGAGCAAGGATGTCGTCCACGCTCGCAGGAATGTCGGGGTTCGTAAGCGCCACATCCGAGCGCAAAAGCATATCGAAGCCGGGTCTAAGAACCTGAGGCAAACCCATCTGATTGGCAAGATCGTCAGTCAATCCGGTCGATTTGAGCTGAAGGCGAGCCGGGACAATATCCGGTGGCATCAAAGCCGCCCAATCTGTTTTCACGGTCTGAGCAAGATTCTTGATCTGAGTGATTAGATCGTGCTGTTCGGTGGTCGCGCTAATTATGTCCTGCGCCTGAATTTGTACCCAAGCGTCGTCGTCGTGAGCCAATGCTCCCATTCGCTTAGATTCCATCGAGCTCTTTGCAAGATCGATGAGCATTACTCGTTCGCTAAGCCGAAAGAAAAGCACCAAATTTCGTGTATTGCCTGTAGAAGGAACTGAGCCGAGTGGAGGCAGCGGTACCCGCTCTTGGTAGTTGGGATCAGGTTCCGGAGGATCGAGCGCTACAGCGCCAGCAGCCGAAGCAGCAGCATAGGCTGCTGCTGCGGGAACTATCAGGAAAATGCTGGCCGCCATCGCTGCCGCAGAAGCGGCAGCACCCATGGCGTACGCGCCTGATGTGCGTTTGATCTTCGATACGTTGACAAAGACGATTAGATCCGCCGAATTTGTTGGGACATACGGATTTCCGACCACGTCTTTAGCCGTCATCAACGCCTTGTAATGAAATTCTTTATAGAGGGGGCCCTTTACATACCAGACGCCCGGAACGAACCACTGCCAGTCTTTCTTTATTGGCGTTGTCGCGCCTGGTGCAGTCCCAGCCGGTAGGACAAGGTTGAGATTTGTCGTGCCGACATTGGCCGCATCTTCAAATATGGTGACTGCGAAATCCTGAATTTTGGTGCTGCCTTTGTTCGTGAAGGTCCCTGAAACAGTGTATTCCTCCTTCCAAGCCTGATTCTGCGGATTTTGACCGCTCCACCCCCACCAATCGGCTTTGATCGGCTCAACCATGGTCAGACTATCGCTGGAATAGCCTGAAATTTGGGAACACAAAGCTTGCCTGGCTTTTACTTTTTCGCCATCGCCGAGCGGGCTTTGAAGGTTCGCCGTCACCGTCTCGTCTCTTGCAACGAACAAAGTGGTCTCCTTGAGCGAGCCGTCCTTCGCCGTCACCACGACCTCGACCATCGCGCCGGGCAGCAAACCCTTGATGTCAATGATAGCCTTTCCATAGAAAGCACTGCCCATCACAGGTACCGTCACGCGCTCGATGCTTTGTACGGCAAGGCGCGCCTTTAGCGGCTGACCGCCACATGCCCATTGTCGAACTTCGATCGTATCTCCAGCGGAGAGTTGGGGCGCAACTTTGATAACAGCATTTCCCATATCATCGGCGACGACGAAGCCACTGATCGGTCCGTGAGCATCCGAAACTGCCATCAAGATCGCTCTCGGGTTAGCTTTAGTGATGCGTACGATGGTGCTGCAAATCAGCAGTGGCGCCGTTATTTCGTGTTGGGGAACGATCGCAGGTAACGGATCTACGTTGATCGGATCGGAATCCGGGCCAAATATTCCGCATTGCTCCTGCCTAGCCGTGACTGCAGCGGTAGCTCCTACGGCCGCAGCCAGTAACGGCTCAATGATAACATCCAGGCTCGTCGCCTGAATTGGAGTCTCCGCTTGATAAATCTTTCCATTTGCCGAAATCTCGACTAGCGCTCCAGGAATTAATCCGTCAACGTGAATGAGGGAGGTACCCGAGCAGAGCGGACCTCCTACCACAGGTTTCTGAATGGCCGGTGCCGATCCCACACGCACCTTACGAAAAGATGGCGGCCGGTTGCATTCGCCATGGACAGCCTGCGACACGGTCAGCGTGTCGCCTTCACTCAGAGGCTTGTCGGTCGGCGTCGTGAAACCGGACCCATAAACCAAAAAGGTTGAGTCGACGGTCTGCTGACCATTGTCACGCGTGAGTGTTACTTCCACGCCATCGAATACTTGCGTGATCGTAACGGCTCTATTGCAGGCGACCGGTAGGGGATCAATATTGGGCGGAGGCAAGGGGACCCCGGGAGCGCCAGGCAAACTGGTCGGGGTTCGTGTCACAGTGGGGCCGTCTCCCACCCCAGGTATCGACTGCAGAGCCTGTACGGTCCCGGGCGTCAACATCGGCGATACGGCAAACGCACCTCCATCTTCGTCTTGAAATGTTCCTGTTCCAATATCACTGCCGCCCAGTCGAAGACGTGCCGTCGCTCCTGGAACGCCGCCGGTCAGCCACACAGATCGTGCGCAAATGTAGAGAACGCTCGAGTAGGTAACCAACGTCAACGCCGCCGTGCTAGTCGGCGCCTTCTGCACGGGTACACCGAAAGGGTCACCCGGGACGGGCGTTGGGCTCGTATTGCCATTTTGATCATCTTAAATCGCATAAAGAACGTCATCGGCGCGCAGTGCCTCACTTGCGTCGAGCGGGAACCTCTCATCCGCAGACCCACATATTCCTTTTGCGACTTTTCGAGACACGGGTCCCAGCGAGACGATTGTGATCAGCGTGCCTGTGCGCTGCCCTCGCACTCTGATCGAACGACTGATTGTGGAAAGTGGACCAACAACGAGAGGCCGCACCAATGGCATGGGTCACTCCGGAGATGTTGTACAACTCAAGCTTCCACTTTGAACTTACCAGACAACCAGAGTCACATCCAGTAGAAAGGAAGAGAGCGTAAGGCGGATGGATGACAAACCGTTATCGCTGCGTGGACTCGCGATCGATCAACATGACGCTGCGGCATGCCACAATCCCTGGGGTGACGAGGGCGAAGACAACGCCAATTGCAGCCGGCTGCGACACGGTGCGGGATGATAAGGGGACGGCACTGTTTGATCACTTGTCGGAAAAGGGTTGGGCGTAGTTTCGTTCAACTCACCGCGCGGAGGCCCATCTGACCTCCGATCCGAACTTTCCTGGTGCCTCAATGCTTGATTTGAATCCCAGTCACACTCCCATGTGGAAGATTGAGCACACCAAATGCGGAGACGGTTGGATCCCAGTTCCTCTCCCTCCGCCACGAATTAAGTGTCCAGTCCGGCCACATGGGTTACGATTTATTCCGGAGACATGGGTAACCTTTTGCTCCGAAAGGGTTCCCGAGGGGCTCCAGCCTGCAGGGCGCGAGGACGCAAAACACGAATTGGCCCGTATGGAACACGCCCAACACAGCGGCTTGGATTGCTTCTGCGTCGTGACGCTGGTTCTCGTCCAGATGCCACATCCAAATAAGATCTTGGACCTCCGCTGCGCGTATTGGGATGCGGACGTACTGCATTCCCTCACGGCGGCGCTTGCGGTAGAGCCGCATGCGTTCGGCTGCGGGAGAGGAGGAGCTTGGTGTCCGTGCGGAGTCGGTGCTGATCGTTTCCTTCATTCAGCTTCGCCAACCCACGCGACGCTCTTTCCACCACAGGTCAGGTGCCCTTAGGCCCGTCAGATGCTCTGTTGTTTTGTAGGCATCTGACCGTCAAGGGCATACCTGAGACTGCTCAGCGCCGATCGTATCAGCATCCTTCCCCTTAGCCGAGAGACCTCAACCCCTCAATCAGCCTCAAGCTAATCGCCCGCAAGCCGCTCACTCGCTACGGCGCTATGGGGGGCGCGCTCGCTCGCGGCTCGCTCTAACCCCCGCAAATCCCGCCTCTCACGCCGAATATCGCTTGGTAGGCGTGGACGCGCTCGTTGACGAGCATATGGGGAATGTGGGTACGCCTATGCAACAGCCGGAATCCTGGGCAAAAGCTGACGTAGGGCCAGCACTTGCTCAAATCTTTCCGTTCGAACAGTATTCAGGAAGGCCAGCCAGACAGCTAATCTAACTTAATAGCCTCTTACCATGTCATCACGCGGCCCGAACGGCAGAGGCGGCGACGTGCTCATCGTATCTTGTTGACGCAAGCTCGATGCATGGCGCCATACAAGCGGATAGCGGCGTCTCGATGCTGACGTCTCCCAGATCGTCGCAGCCGCGAGATTTCAGAAGCGGAAGCGCAATCCGGCCGTGGTAGCGAGGTTGTTGCGCTCGAGAAAGCCGTTGGCCAGTCCGCCATTGTCCGAGGTGGACATGATGCCGAGGTAGAGATCCCACTTTGGTGCAAACAGCCAATCGATAACGCCGGAGATCGCGTTGAACGTGCCCGCGCATTGCGCGTGCTGACTGCCGTCGCAAGGCAGCGGCCCCGCGGCAAGCGGGCCGTAGTAGGAGTTCTGCGTGTAGTGATAATAGGCGGCTATCACATCCAATTTGTCGGTGAGGGAGTATCTCGCGCCGGTCCACATGACCTGGAGGATCTTGTTGCCAAGACCGTTGCGGCCGAAGGCCGTATTGTTGATGTCCGTGTTGTTGAACCCGACGCAGCCCTGGCAAAGAAAATCGCCCGCGATATTGGTAAAAACGGTCTGCGGATCGCTGGGCGTCATATACGTAATTCGTTCGTAACCCGCATACAGCTTCAGCCTTTGAATGGAGTATTTGGCCAGCAGCATCACCGCGTAATTGTCGGAGAGCGTGGCGGTGAGCGCCTGCGGCAGGAACGACGGTATCGGGACCCCATTGGCGTCGGTGCTTCCTGGGCCAAGTGATGTCGCCACGGAATCTCTGACATAGCTGTAGATTGCGTCGAACGAGAGGAGGCCTTTGCCCCAGGTCGGGATATCGCCGCCGGCCTGGATCTGGTAGGCGCCGTTGGAGGCGTTGTTTTCCCGGTACCCACCGAACTGCCACAGCGCCGCCGCCCGGAAATTGTCGATGGTGATCTTGTATTTCAGCGACGTCGTCTGTCTGCAGTTCTCGGTATTGCCACCGCCGCAGGTTATTCCCTGAAAGCCGATTGGCGAGAAGGCGTAGGAGCCGCCCAGCGGATCGTAGGCGAGAACACCGTCGTAGGTGAGCACGTTCTGCCGCAGAACGGTGAGCGTGCCATAGGTCGGAGAGCTGATGCCGACGTATCCTTGGCCGTTGTACCATTGGCCCGCTCGGCTCGTATCAGCCCATGCGGTCTGCTGGTTGAGTGGAGTTCCTGCATTCCACGCAGCAGCCCCCGGTCCATTGGAGAATTTGAAGGAATACGGGTCGAAGCCGGCGTCGAGAGCAAAAACAAAGGAGAAGTTCCCGCCGATCGGCTCGGTTCCCTTGATGCCAATGGTTGAGTTGCTCAACCCGTTGGGCGCAAGGCTCCAGAGTGGCGACCTATTCTGACGCTGGAGCAGATATGAGGCTCCGACAGAGGAGCTGCTCGTTGATCTGATCGAGCGTTTTACTCTGATCGTGTTTGAGGAAGATGGTCAGGAGAAATGAATCCTGGGGCGCTGCGTCCTGGGGCGTTGCTGGCTGCTGAGCGCGTGCAGGCGCGACAAGGAGCCAAAAAGCCAGGACCAAGCTGCCCAGTCGAACGAACTGCATGAAGGGTGGCATCGGCTTTTCCTCGGTTCAGCCCCCGCGGCTCAGGGGAGAACAACAACGGCACGCGGGCGGTTGCCTCCGCGATTTTGCAATTTTTGATTGCAGCTCTTGCGGATACTACAATTCAGGGTAGCTATTTTTCGGAATGAAAGCGAATAACCAAGCAAAATCAATGACCGCTTTTCCGTCGGCGCGTTTTGCGTCAGGGCGCGCAATCCGCCGCAACGTGCTGTTCGGTCCAGGCGATGTCCCGTCCTACTGCAGGGGCGGATGAGTCACGATTGATCGCAGATCGACCGCAGGCTTGGCGAGCTTGCCGAGATCGGGCCGCGGCCGTTCCAGCCCCGGGATACCCGCAAACGCCTGCTCCATGGCCTCGCCCGCGTCGAGGAGATCGCGGTCGCCGCGGAAGCGCCCGGTAATCTGCAGCCCGAACGGCATGTTGTGCTCGTCGACCCCGCAAGGGAGCGACATCGCGGGATTGGTCACGAGCGTGACCACATAAGTCAGCGCCAGCCAGTGGTAGTAGTTGCGCAGGCGCACGCCTTCGAGCTCTTCCAGATAAAGCTGCGTCCAAGGAAACGGCGTCACCGGCACCGTGGGCGAGAGCACGAGGTCGTAGTCCCGCAGCCGCGCCTGGAAGCGGCGGAAGATGCGGGTCTGCTCGGCATGCGCCCACGCCATCTCCGCGAGCGTCATCTTGGCCGCCATCTCGTAATTGACCCGGACATTGGGACCAAGCGAGCTCGGGTCCTTGTTGTAGTCGTCGCGGTAACGGTCGACATAGCTTTGCGCGCGCACCACATCGAAGCAGGCATCCGCCTCGGCGAAATCGAACGCGACCTCGTCGCAGCTGCGAAAGAGGTGCCGCATGGCCGCGATCCGGCTGCGCAAGACGCGGCGTATCTCCCCGCTCACCGGGCATCGCCCGAAATCTGCGGTGTAGGCGACACGCAGGCGGCCAAGATCGACCGGACGCGCCATTGTAATCGCGGCGGGATCAAGCGGAAAGGCGAGCGGCTCGCGGTCGTCCATCCCGATCTGCGCGGCGAAGAGGAGGCGCAGATCGCCGACCGTGCGGCCCATCGGCCCCAGCACCGAGATCGGCGTCCAGCCGAGCGGGCGGCCGTCCGCCGGCACGACGCCGGGCGACGGCCGAAAACCGACGACGCCACAGATGGCAGCCGGGATGCGAAGCGAGCCGCCCGTATCGGAGCCCGTGCATACCGGCAGCATGTCGCAGGCGAGCGCAACCGCCGCGCCGCCCGAGGAGCCGCCCGCGTTGAGGCTTGGATCGAACGGGTTGCCCGTTGCGCCCCATACCACGTTGCGCGTGTTCGCCCCGGCGCCGAACTCGGGCACGTTCGTCTTGCAGAGGATGATGGCGCCGGCCTTGCGCACCAGCGCGACCATGGCAGCATCATTTTGCGGCACGAAGCCGCGATAGAGCGGCGAGCCATAGGTGGTGAGCAGGCCCGCGGTCTCGTGCAGGTCCTTGATGCCGGTCGGAAGGCCATGCAACGGGCCGAGCGGCTCGCCTTTGCGCGCGCTTGCCTCCGCGCTTACGGCAAGCTTGCGCGCGGTCGCAAAATCGGTCGCGGCTATTGCGTTGATCGCGGGATTGAGCACCTCGATGCGCGCAATCGACGCTTCAAGGAGCTCAACCGGCGAGATTTCCTTCGTGCCGATGCGCCGGCGCATCTCGACCGATGTCAGCTCCAACAGCTCATTGTTTGACGGCATGATCTCCCCAAACTCCCGTAGCCCGGGTTGAGCGTAGCGAAACCCGGGACGACTCCCCGCGTTTCGTTTCACTCAACGCGGGCTACCATCGATCCAACCTATTCCAGCCGTTCCATCAGGCCTTGCAGCAGCCGCGTGCGCGGCTCGATGGAAGAGAACAGCATGTGCTCATGATTGGTATGCGCCCCGTCGCCGTCGACGCCAAGCCCGTCGAGCGTCGGAATGCCCATGGCCACGGTAAAATTGCCGTCCGAGCCGCCGCCCGCTCGCGGCGCGCTTACGAGCGCAAAACCGATCTCTTTGGCGATCGCCGCAGCTTTCTGAAAGACGAGCTCGACACCGTGCTCACGCTCGAACGGCGGGCGCGTGATCTTGCCGGTAACCGTCGTCTCGATACCGGGCCGCGAGGATGTCAGCGCCTTGATCTTGGCCTCCATCTCGCTTGCGCTTGCCAGCTCGCAGAAGCGCAGATCAACCTCGATGCTGCATTCCTCTGCGACCGTATTGCGCGCCGTGCCGCCTCCGATCAGTCCGACATTGGTCGTGATTCCGCGCGCCGCATCCGCCATAGCCTCGATGGCAAGCACGATCTCCGCCATGGCGGTGATGGCACTGCGGCCCTGCCCCGGATCGCGGCCCGCATGCGCGGGCCTCCCCGTGGTGCGAATGATAAAAGCGCCGACACCCTTGCGCGCAGTGACGATCTTGCCGCCGTCGCGCGCGGGCTCGGTGACGAGGACATAGCGCTGGCCGCTTGCCTCGTGTTCGGTGACGCTGCGCGAGGCAAGGCTGCTCAGCTCCTCGTCCGACGTGAACAGAAACGTCATCGGCAATTTCGTGCGGCGTCTTGCCTGCGCGATACGGCGAAACGCAGCGACCGCAAGCATGAGCCCGCCCTTCATGTCGTATATGCCGGGGCCATACACGCGGTCCCCCTCGCGCCGATAGGGAAGCTTGCCGGCAAGCGTGCCGACCGGATGCACGGTGTCCATGTGGCTGAGCACCAGGATCCCGCCCTCGCTGCGCACGGGATCGCAGCGCACGCGCAGAATATCGCCGAGCCCGTCCGTCGTTTTCTCGCGCTCGCAGACGGCGCCGGTGCCGGCGAACTGCGATTGGATCGTTTCGAGGACGCGGTTCACGCCCGCCGCGTGACGCGAGGGGCTTTCGATCTCCACAACCGCGCGGATATCCGCGAGAATCGCTTCGCTGTCGAGCGGATCGGTGAGAAAGGAGGACATCGCCAATCAATGTCGCCCCGCGCGAGTGGGCGTCAACAAATCGCCGACCCATTTGTGAACGCAGCTGTTGCGCTCGACAGTCTGCTCGTTGATCTGCGTGTCGTCGGAGCTCCGGCTGGCCGCTCCTGCGTTAACCCCGGCATGGCCGATCGTGCAAAGCCGGGACTCACCCACCATCCAACGCACCATTGCAAACGTCGTGTGCGAGAGTTTCCAACCCAGCGGCAGGTTGTATGTCTCAACTTCAAGCTCGACGATCTTGAGCCGCGACTCGGGCTTGCTTGCCTCGAGCGTACAATCGCCTCCCATCTTTAATTCTTCGCAAACCCGCGCGACCGCCTGGTTACCGAGCCCTTGCCTGACCGTGAGCAGGGCCGTGATCGGCGCAACCGTATCGCGAAAAGATGTGCCGATGATGGAAACCTTGTTGGGCGTAAGGTCGGGTTGCGGGTTCGAACTGGTCAGCAGGATGATTTTCATCTCTGCCCCAGGCTCGCTTTTGAGCGCGCGATAAATCGCGAGCGCCGTGCTTGCACCGGAATTATCCGAGTAGCCGCCATCGACAAAATTCCAGGGCAGCTCGCGTTTGTTTTCGTTCATCGTTAGGGAGTACGGCGGAAGCATTCCCGGGAAGCGGGCACTCACCACAGCTGCTTCCATCAAATTTATTTCCTTATCGCCCGCCCTATTACCGGGCATATTCTTGTCTGAAAATGAATAGAGCAAATCATCGTAGGCATGCAGCGCAAAGGGCGCAAACGCGACACGGAAGCCGGTCTCCGCCCAGGTCGAATTGAGCAGCAAGGCCGGTGCTTGGCTCGTCTCCGACCAGTGATCTGCAAAGTGCTTAGCGAGCCTCTTGTCCGCCTCGCTGTCCTCCTCGCGAACAGAGTATCTGAAGCTTCCGGCCACCGCCTCCGCCCGCCCGAACGCAGCCGCGCCGAGAAACTCGGGAATAATTGCGCCGACCACGGGTGAAAGGTGGTCGTCCTGCATGATGCACGAGACCGTCGCGACGAGGGGAGTGGCGGGAGGCTTGTCGCGCGATCTGCTGCGTTCTGAACACTCGCTCGCCCGCGGCGGCCTGCCTGCGCTTGGCGATGCGAATTTCGATTGCATGATCGCCTGGAAGACCGTGGCGCCAATGGCACCTCCGGACACGCCACTGATCGCGAACACATGTCGTGAAAAGCCGGGATTGGCATCTTCGAGCTTCGCAAGAAACAGGGAAACGGCACTGGCGGCATAGATTCCACCGCCCTCCGCTGCGATGATGAAGACCGGATATTTCCCGCTGGGAAAGGCGCGGACATCCACCCGCGCGTTGAGCCACTCCCTGAACTTCTCTTTCAGATCGCTCGCCGAGCCTGGATATGGCTCTACCAGTTTCGAGCGCGCCTGCTGAACCCAGGCCACGATGGGGGGCAACATCAGAAACGTCGCAATCGCCGCAACCGCCCACAGGCGCGACAGGAGAGCCATCACGACAAACAGCGCGCACACGCCAATGAGCGTGATGGCCGTGATCTTGACCGGCACGGGGAAGATCGCGTTGACGATCACAATCAGAACGACCAGCGTCAGCGCCGGAAATCCGGACTTCTGTGACAGTACGGCCAACAGCGTGAGCGCCATGACCGCAAACAACAACATCAGCATCGCCGATGCGAGCGGTCCAAGTGCTCGATAGAGCCATACGATCGTGTCCACGTTGGTGTAGGACATGATTCCGGCCCCGATCGTGAGCGCAACGATAACGCCGATGACTGTGCGCGGCAGCGCTACGCTCTCCCTGAAATGATCGAGCAGCATCGCAACGCCGAGACCCGCTGCGATCACCCAGCTCATCATGACGGGAATGATCGCCCACGGGCTTACACCCGGCAGTTCCGCAAGCCTTCCCGCGAACGGAAGCGAAGAGGCCGGCCCGGCAATCACCCTGATCACGAAATAGAGACCGATCGCCAGCCACGGGATGATTGCCCAGGCAAACAGCGCAATCCTTCGGCGGCGACGCCGATTGATCCCGGTATCTGGAAATGTCGGTTGGGTATAAATCCAGCCGGTGCGCATGGTGTACAGCCGGTAGTAGCCGAGGTAATAAAGTGCGCTGGTCAGCGCGATTGCAAGGACGCCAACGAACCGCGAGCCGCTGAGCGCCCCGATCGGTAAGTCCGTAAGCAGGAGAAACAATCCGATCGCTGCAAACGGTATGGCGGCGACGGTCACGCTTTGAAGGATGATAGATCGCCGATAGCGGTCGAGAAACACCGCCACAGTCAGCGCTAGAACCAGCATGGTGATAAAAATGGCGACGGTGCGTGGCGTCTGCAGATAATTCATCGTTTCCGGATCGACGTTAGCCGCCTTGAGCTGATCGTATCTATTGACGAGATAGAGTTTTGCATTGAACAGTCCGGCAACGACCGAGAGCCAGGGAACCAAAGCTAGGCCGATGGCAGCAATACGTTGCAGGCCACGCAGGGCGGAGCCGTATTCCGGATCGGAAACGCTCGAATAGACGGCGTTGATCCGCATGGTGCTGAGCCAATAATGCGCTTCGTAGAGTGCAGCGCTGATCAGGCCCAGGCCCACCGTCGCAGCCAGAAAAAACATCGCATTCGACGCGACCTGTTCGGCTGTGGGATTTTTCAGGCCCTCCAGATAAGACAGGTAGATTTCGCGCAGCTGAGGTTGGGTGGCGAGCAGAACAAAGACAACAATTGCCGCTGTAACCGGAAGAAGATGGAATATCTCCATCATGCGGCGCAGTGGGTGCCAAACGCGACGGCGAAGAGCCTGCCCCACTTCATATGTTGCCGGAACGAAGGAGGAAGTGATTGACATCTATCCCTCCCCGGCTGGAACCAGCGTGCCGGTCGAGACGTATTCCGCCAGCACCGTGTCGCAGGCGCTACGGTCGCGCGCGGTAAAGGCAAGAAAATAGATTTCCTTCAATGTCGGCCCTTCCGGAGATCGAAAGTACTCGATGGCGGGGGGAATGATTGCGCGGGCTACGTCTTCGACGACGAGTCCCCCGTCTCCCGTCCCGAACATTGGAATAAGCATGGATTCGAAGCGTTCCATCCCCAGCAGAGTTCTCCACGTGCGATTGTTCTCCACGTCTGCCCGCTTGAGCAGTTTGTCGACGCAAGGAGCCATGTTGCTCAGTTCAGCCTTGAAACCTGCGCCCGCGACCCCGCCTTGGACGGTTGCCACATGAAAAATCCTCTTGACCCGATGAGTGGTGAGGAGTTGCCCCGATTCCGTCACGAATACCGTCCCGATCCTGCAGTGAGCTCGCCGACCGACCGCGCTCCTGAGCGCCTCCTCGATGGTATCTTCAATGACGTTTTCGTTCTCATCCTTATTGGCACCGAGATAACGTATCCTCGCCGAAAGGGTCTTGCCGAGAAACCGGTCCATCATCATGTCCGTGTTCTCGGAATTGACCCAGATGCTCACCTCCTTGATGCGGTCGATGGCGCCGGTCTTGTATCCGACGAACAGGCCCTTCTTGTCCTTGAGCTCGTAACGGACCGTCCTCAAGGGGAGCGGTCCACGCGCTGATGCCGCTCCACTTGCCGCCACGCTCGAAGGCTGCTGCACGCTCGCCTTGGAGCCGTCCCAGAAAACATCGACCAAGCGCTTGCGATCCGCACAGGATTTCACTTGATCCTGCAGCCAATAGGCGGCGACGAGCAGCTTCGGGTCTTCAAGGGCGGCGCTTGCGAGCCGGTCGAACAGGTCGTCCAGGCTCATATGCACGACCTTGACATCCTCGTCATCGAGACCGCCGCCCTTCGCCAACAGGTCGGAGTCGCGCACTTCGGCGAAATAAAGAAATATGCGCTCGGAGGTGCCTCCCGGCGATGAAAAGAACCGGCTGATCAGCTTCGGATTGCGGAATCTGGTATCCGGTCTCCTCCCTGGTTTCACGAACGATGGCAGCTTCCGGCGTCTCTTTCTCATCGATCATTCCCGCGGCCGTCTCGAGTATCCAGCCATCCACGGTCGTGGGATCATCGCGCTGGCGGCCGGGAATTGTTGGCAGCTTGAACTGCTCGACCAGCACCACCGATTTGCGGTCACGGTTCAACAACAGCACCGCGACGGCATCGCCGCGCTCAAACACGAGCCGCCGCTGATCGGCGCTCATGCTGCCGTCGATTTGCTCGTGCGAGACGATGATTTCGTCGATCTTGAAGAAATCATCGAACAGCCGGGATTGCTTTTTAATGATGGCCTTGCGCGCCATGATGACCTCACGCACGTAGCCCGGGTTGAGCGGAAGCGAAACCCGGGGATCTTCCGCGGTCTATCCGGATTTCGCTGCGCTCAATCCGGGCTACACGAGCGCCGGCAATCGGATGCAGGTTTTGTTGTTTGCCCGCGCGGTTTTACCACTATTGCCATGCTTGGCGTGAGCTGGCTACTGTGCCCAGCACCAAACTTGGAGGGCACTAGGGGGGTGAACAGCGCCGACCTGATTGAAGCGGGGTGTAGCCCGGATGAGCGAAGCTAAATCCGGGACTAGCTTTGGCGAAGAGAAGTCTTCCCGCATTTCGCTTCGCTCATGCGGGCTACAAGCCCTGACATGAGAGTATAACTCGGCCTACTCATCGAGGGGCTCGGAATGGATCCCGGCAAAAGCCCGCTGCTCACCGATCTCTACCAGCTCAACATGATGCAGGCCTACCTGGATCATGCTGACACGAAGGCTGCGGTATTCGAGTTTTTCGTGCGCAAACTGCCGGCGCGGCGCGGTTTCCTGCTCAACGCCGGTCTTGAACAGGCACTCGATTTCCTCGAGCAGCTGCGTTTCTCGAGCGATGACCTGGAATGGCTCGCGAGCAGCGGCCGCTTCGGGACGAATCTCATCGACTATCTGCGAGAGCTGCGCTTCACCGGTGACGTGCACGCCATGCCGGAAGGCACGGTTTTCTTCGCCAACGAGCCCATCCTTCGGATCACCGCGCCGCTGCCGCTCGCGCAATTGATCGAAACGCGCCTCATGAACATCATTCAATTGCAGTTGCTGGTTGCGTCCAAAGCGGCCCGCATGCTGCTCGCCGCGCCGGGCAAGCTCATGGTCGATTTCGGGCTGCGCCGCGCGCACGGAGCGGAAGCCGGGCTGATGGCGGCACGCGCGAGCTACATCGCAGGATTTGCCGGTACCGCGACCGTGCTGGCTGACAAGGTGTTCGGGATTCCGATCTTCGGCACCATGGCCCACTCATTCATCGAGGCCCATGATGACGAGAAGGCGGCGTTCGAAATGTTCGCGCGTTCCCGGCCCGACAACCTCACGCTCCTGATCGATACGTACGACACAGAGGCCGGCGCGCGAAAGGTGGTTGCGCTGGCGCCCGCGCTTGCCGCGCGCAGCATCACCGTGCGGGCGGTGCGCCTCGACAGCGGCGATCTGATTGCGCTGTCGAAGAGCGTGCGGCGCATTCTCGACCAGGGCGGTCTCGCCGATGTGCGCATCTTTGCAAGCGGCGGTCTCGATGAAGACGCCGTCTCGCATTTGTTGCGAGCCGGCGCGCCGATCGACGGTTTTGGAATGGGGACGAGCCTGACCACGTCGAGCGACGTACCCTCGCTCGATTGCGTTTACAAGCTGCAGGAATATGCCGGCTTACCCCGCCGCAAGCAGTCGACCGGTAAAGAGACATGGCCGGGCCGCAAGCAGGTCTGGCGCACATACGACCACGCGGGGCGCATGTGTGGAGATGTTCTCTCGGTAGAAACCGATCAGCAGGAAGGCGAGCCTCTGCTGCACTTGGTAATGCAGGGGGGCAGGCGCGTCGCACCATCACCCAAGCTCGCCGATATCCGCGCCCGCGCCGAGCGCGAGCTCTTGCGGCTGCCGGAGCCGCTGCGCCGCCTCGAAACGCAACATTATCCGGTCGAGGTCGCCCAATCGCTCGCACGTCTCGCCGCGGAGGTCGACAAGCGCTTGCGGGCGTAGGTTTGTAGCTTGTAGCCCGGATGAGCGAAGGGACATCCGGGGATCTTAGGGCGAACCCGGATTTCGCTGACGCTCATCCAGGCTACGAAGCTGAGCGCGAGATGAGAATGTGCCGCGCGCCCATTCCAGCGCTGCCGCGATTACCGGCCAGAATAATAGCAGCAATGCAAGCGTGGTGATGGAGCCCACGAGGGCGTTTGACCAGAAAACGGAGAGATCGCCGCCTGCCCCGATCATCGCCAGGCGAAATGAGTCTTCAGCGCGGCTGCCCAAGACCAGCGCCAGCGTGAAGGGAGCAAGCGGGATGCCGATCTTCTTGAACACATAGCCGACCACGCCGAAAATCAGCATCAGCCAGATATCGAACATCGCGTTCTGGATCGCGTAGGCCCCGATCGCGCATGATACGACGATCATGGGAGCAATCGCGGAGAACGGCACCCGCAGGATCGCGGCAAAGATCGGCACCGTGGTGAGCACGAGCACGAGCCCCACGACGTTGCCGAGATACATGGACGCGATCAGGCCCCATACGAAGCTCTTGTGCTCGACAAACAACAACGGTCCCGGATTGAGGCCCCATACCATCAAGCCGCCGAGCAGAATCGCCGCTGTGCCCGAGCCCGGAACGCCGAGCGCAAGCATTGGCAGCAGCGCCGATGTCCCCGATGCATGCGCCGCCGTCTCCGGCGCAAACACGCCTTCGATGCGCCCCTTGCCGAAGCTTTCCTTGTCCTTGGCAAAGCGCTTGGCGAGGTTGTAGCCCATGAAGGATGCGGCAATCGCGCCGCCCGGCGTGATGCCAAGCCAGCAGCCGATGACGGAGGAGCGCAGCAACGTCACCCAGTAGCGCGGCATTTCCCGCCAGACCCGCAGCACCACGCCCAGGCTGATGCTCGCGGCATGTCCGCGCAGCGCGAGGCGCTCCTCCATGGTGAGAAGAACTCGCTGATGCCGAACAAGCCGATCACCGCGACCAAAAAGTTGATGCCGCGCAAGAGCTCGCTCGAACCGAAGGTCATGCGCAGTTGGCCGGACACGGTGTCCATGCCGACACCCGCGAGCAAGAGGCCAAGCGTCATGGAAATAATGGTCTTGTGTTTCTCTTCGCGGCCGAGCCCTACGAATGAGCAGAACGTCAGCAAATAAACCGCGAAGAATTCAGGCGGCCCGAACCGCAGGGCGAAGGAAGCAATGCCCGGGGCGAGGAAGGTGATGAGCAGGACCGCAACCAGTGAGCCGATGAATGACGACGTGAACGCCGCCGTGAGCGCCTCAGCGGCGCGTCCTTGTTGCGCCATGGGATAGCCGTCGAAGGTGGTCGCAACCGACCACGCTTCGCCCGGAATGTTAAACAGGATGGAGGTGATGGCGCCGCCGAACAACGCGCCCCAATAGATGCACGACAACATCACGATTGCGGATGTCGGGTCCATGGTGAACGTGAGTGGCAACAGAATAGCAACGCCGTTTGGTCCTCCGAGCCCGGGCAGAACGCCGACGAAAATACCGAGCACGAGGCCGACCATCATCAGCGCCAGCGTCTTCCAGGTCAGAAGAACGCCGAAGCCTTGAATTAATAAGGTGAAAGCTTCCATTGCCGCGCTAGAATCCGAAGGCGGCTTCGAGCGGGCCCTTCGGCATGATGACGTCGAATGCAAGCTCAAAGGTGATGAACATCGTGAGCGAGAACAAGAAAGCGGTCGTAAGCGACTTCCACAAAGCAATGCGCCCGATGAAATACATAAAGCCGGCAATGAGCAGAAAGCTCGCAAGGTAGAGCCCGAGCCATTGGGTGAACAGACAGAACAGCAGCGTCGGCACGAATACCTGCAGCACGCGTCGCAGCTGATCGCGCGTGACGAACCTCTCGTTTGCTTGTGCACTGGAAAAAAGAGCGCTGGCAAGCCCGTAGACCGAGGCGGCGGCAAGGATGACCGACAGATAGAACGGGAAATACCCGGCCTCTGGACCTTCCGGCGCCCACGCTATCCCGGTGCGCCAATTATCGAAGCCGAGAAGCGCCGCCAAGGCGAGCAACAGCAGCAAAACGATGATGTCGACTGTCCGGGTGCTGGCAACGCGCGGCGAGTCTGCCGCCGGCGCATCGGCGTCTTCAACGACGATTTCAGGTTCGGGTGCGGGCATCATTACTCAGCTGGTAACGATTACTGCTCAGGTTGGGAACGGCCGGACACAACCGTTGACGTCATTGCGGGGGCCGAAGCCGCGAACGCGCGATCCATGAACCGCCGACCGTGATTAGGGGGTGCGGGTTCGCTGTCGATCTCGGAAGCCGAGATCGACAGCGCCCGCGATGACAGCCGCTCTCACTTCGCGACGAAGCCGGCTTCGGTCATGAGCTCCTTGTTGAGCGCGTCGTCGAGCTCGAGGAAGTTCAACATCTCCTCGCCCGTGAGGAAGATCGGCTTGAGCGCCTGTTTCTCCATGTAGTCCTTGTATTCCGGCGTTTGCGACACTTTCCGGAACAGCTCGACATAGAACGAGCGCTGCTCCTCGCTCACCTTACCGGGAAGAAACATGGCGCGCAGCATCAGATATTGCACGTCCAGCCCTTCTTCCTTGCAGGTCGGGATATCGTTCCACGACATTGTGTCGGTCACCTTCGTCTTGTATTCGATGCGCGCCTTGTCAAAGACGCAGAGGGCACGCACCTGGCCGGCGCGCCAGACTTCGAGATTCTCGGACGGGTTGTTGACGTTGGCAGCGGTATGATTGCCAACCAGCTGGGTTGCCGCCTCACCGCCGGACTTGTAAGGCAGATAAGCGAATTTGGCCCCGGTCTTCTTTTCAATGAAGACCGTGAGCACGTGGTCTTCGCGCTTTGAGCCGGTCCCGCCCATCTTGAACGGCGGATTGGCAGCCTTTGCGGCATCGATGAATTCCTGCACGGTCTTGTAGGGCAAGGTCGTGTTGTCCCAGAGCACGAACTCGTCAAGCGCAATGACCGCCACCGGGGTGAGCTCGCGCCAATTGAAGGGGATCTTGGCCGAGAGCGGCAGCATGTAGATAAGCGAATAGGCAATCAGCACTTTGTTGGGATCGCCTTCGCTCGATTTCATGTAAATCAGTGCTTCGGCCCCCGAGGCAGCCCCTTTGAGGGAAACCACCATAGGCTGCTTCATCAGGCCGTTCTTCTGGATCGCCGCCTGCATCATGCGTGCCATCTGATCAGAGGCTCCGCCCGCGCCCGCCGCCACGACAATCTCGACCGGTTTGGTGGGCTCCCAGGCGCTTGCCGGCGCGCCGGCGAAGGCGGCCCAGGCAAGTGCGGCCGCGCTCGCATGCAATCTCATTTTTGACATTTCGCTGTGCTCTCCTTGGATCGTTGGATGCCGAAATCTCTGTCGGAATCGTGCCCTATTGTGCCGTTCGTCGTTATTCATCACAATGGTTGAGGAGCTTTGAACGAGCTTTAGCAAGCGTGCATGATGCCGCACCTTCTAACAAGATCCATCTGCATTGGGCTTGCGCTCGCCGGCGCCTGCGCACTGTGGAGATCCGCTGGCCGCTCGCCGACAGGCTTGGCAGTGACGCAGGCACAGGCAGTTCAAAGTGCCGGCCCGGCGGCAGAGCGCGCCCGCCGCATGGGTGCCGTCAGCAACTGGGGGTATTGGCTGAGCTTGGCCACGATGGGGGGCGTTGCCGCGGCGCCCCATGATCTCCTTGTCGTCGACAGCGAGATTTCCTTGAACCGCGAATTCGAGCGCGAGTATTCCCGCGAGGAAGTCGCGCGCATGAAGCGGCGCCCCGATGCCAGCCCCCGCGTTCTCCTGGCCTATCTCTCGATCGGAGAAGCGGAGCGGTATCGCCCCTACTGGCAGCCGCAATGGTATGACCAGGCCAAGAAGCCGGCATGGCTCGACAAGGAGAACAGGCGGTGGGCGGGCAACTACCTGGTCCGATACTGGGATCCGGAATGGCAGCGGTTGATCTTCGGCACGCCTGAGGCCTACCTCGACCGCATTGTGGCACAGGGCTTCGACGGCGTTTATCTCGACCGCGCCGATGCATACTCCCAGTGGCGCAAAGAAAACCGGTCCGCGCAGGCCGACATGGTAACGTTCATTGCCCGGTTATCCGAGCACGCGCGCAAAATGAAACCGGACTTCCTGGTGGTCATGCAGAACGCCGAGGAGCTCCTCGAAGACAAAACCTTGTTCACTACTCTGGACGCCATCGCCAAGGAGGATTTGCTCTTCGGAGTGCGGCGCGCGGAGGAGCCCAACAAGCCCAAAGAGGTGGAATGGTCGATTGAGCTCCTGCGCATGGCGCGCGAGGGCTCGCGCAAGGTGCTGGTCGTGGAGTATCTCAAGGACGCGACTAAGATGGCTGAGGCGGCAGCTCGACTGCTAGATGAAGGCTTCGTGCCCTACTTTGCGCCGCGTAAGCTCCACTGTCTCAACCCGCCCGCGGTCCTGGACGCATCCGGCAAGTTGCCGGAGCATCATTGCCGGTAATCATTACTGACTGCTGATCACCGGACCACTCACCCCGCTTAAAACAACTCAAAATACTCCCGCTGCTCCCATTCCGTGACCTCGGATTGAAAGCGCGCGATTTCTGCTTCCTTGATGCGCAGATAGTAATCGATGAAGGCGCGGCCAAAGCCGTCGGAAAGGCAGTTATCGTTGCGAAGCGCGCGTAGCGCCTCTTCCAGACTCTTTGGCAGAAGAAGCGCCTGCGCCTCGTAGGGCGTGTCGGCCGATGGCCCGGGCTCGAGCATGCGTTCCATGCCGTCGAGCCCGGTAAATATCTGGGCGGCCATGTAGAGGTAAGGATTGGCGGCTGGCTCGCCGACGCGATTTTCAAGCCGCGTGGCCGCGTCCCCGGCGCTGCCCAGTACCCTGATCATGACGCCGCGATTGTCGCGGCCCCAGATCACGCGATCGGGCGCGAGTGAATACCCGCGGTAGCGCTTGTAACCGTTGATCGTCGGGGTCGTGAAGGCAGCCGCCGCACGCGCGTGCGAAAGCAGACCCGCGAGGAAATTGCGGCCGGTGCGGGACAGCAGCTCCTTGTCCTGCGAGGTAAACGCGTTGATGTTCGTTTGTCGATCGACCAGTGATTGATGCAGATGCCACCCGCTGGAGAGCACATTCGCGACGTTCGGACGGCACATGAACGTCGCGTGATAGCCCTGGCGCCTGCAGATCTGTTTCACCGCGCTGCGAAACATGATCATGGTGTCGGCCGGCAGCAGTCCCACCTGCGGATGGAAGGTAAACTCGCATTGGCTTGGCCCGAGCTCGACCTCAACCGAGCGCAGCGGGAGCCCGAACGCAATCACATCACGGCGAATGCTTTCCAGTATCGGCTCGATCTGATCGAAGCGCGTTTCCGTCAGGTACTGATAGCCTTGTGACAGCAGGCTGACCTGGGGCGCCTCGCCGGGCCAGGTGGCATCCTCCGGAGCCAAGCGCGGGTTATCGAGTTTGAAGACATGAAACTCGACTTCGAGGCCCGCGATGTAGTCGAAACCAGCCTCAGCCAATTTTCCGAGTGCCCGCCGGTAAAGCTGGCGCGTTGAGAACGGCACCGGACGCCCATTGCTGAAATACATGTCGCACAGCATCCAGGCCGTGCGCGGCGCCCACGGCAGGACGCGGAAAGTCGTGGGGTCGGCAATCATCAGAAAGTCGCCGGCTCCCTCCATCTCCGGCATGCCGAACCCACCGCCCGGCGTGAATACCGGAAACACGGTCTTGTGCGCGGTATCCTTGGCAAGAAGGGTCGTGGTGATCGAGCAGCCGTTGCGCATCACGCGCGCGGCTTCGCTTGCCACCATGGTCTTGCCGCGCAGGATCCCGTGCTGGTCCGGAAACGAGAAGCGCACGACCTCAAGACCGTGGTCCTCAATCCATTTATCGGCCCGCGCGGCGGCCTCGAACTGCTCGTCGTTCCAAAGCCCGTGCCGCTCGACAAAGCTGCGTGCGGTTCTTTCTTGCGAGGAGGACACGCAATCCGTCCTTCAGTGCAGGCTTGCCGCCTTCGCCTGCAGGGCCGCCAGAAGGTCGCTCGAGCCCTGAACGGCGAGCCGCTGATGATAGAATCGAAGGCCGTAAGCTCCCCCGAGTTCCTCGCCTGCTCCGGCGCGGCCCGGACCACCGTGATTGCACTGGGGCATGACGATGCCATGCCCGGTGTGAGCCGAAGCAATGGCCGGATCAACTGCGAGGATTCGTCCGTGCGCCGGGGCGATGGCGCTTACCATGCGCAGGAGAAAGTCCTTATCGTCCGCATAAACGGAGGCAACCAGAGATCCCCCTCCCCGGGCAATCATCGCGCAGGCTTCTTGCTCGTCGCGATAGGGCACGATGGTCGCCGCCGGCCCAAACACCTCGACTTCGTGCACTGCCTGCGCGCCGGCGGCATCGTTCACGCACAGCAGTGTGGGTGCAACGAATGCCGACTTGGCGTTATCAATGCCGGCAAGCCGGGGCGGCTCGGGCCCGCCGCACAGGATCGAGGCCTCGGATGCGAGCTGCCGGATTCCATCGAAGGCAGCGCCCTGCTGGGACCTTGTGACCAAGGGACCCATCCGCGTGTCTTCCTGGCGCGGATCACCGACTTTCGTCGTTTTGAGCTTGGCGGCAAGCGCGTCTGCGATTGCGCCGGCTTGATCGACGGGGACGAAGATGCGGCGGATGGCGGTGCATTTCTGCCCGGCCTTGACCGTCATCTCCCGCACCACCTCGCGCAGGAAAGCGTCACAGGGGGCGCTGCCCATTGCCGAACCCGGCGCCAGCACCGCCGCGTTGATACTGTCGGCCTCGATATTCACCGGTACGGATTTCCTCACCACATCGGGATGGCCGCGCACCCGCGCGGCAGTGTCGGCTGAACCGGTAAAGGCGATCACATCGTCGCACGTGAGGAGTGTCAGAAGGTTGCCGGCTGAACCGCACAGGAGGTTGAGAGCGCCCTCCGGCAGCACGCTCGCCGCGATCACGTCTTTGACCATGGCGTGCGCCAGGAGCGCGGTCGCCGAGGCAGGTTTGGCAAGAACGGGCATGCCGGCGACGAGCGCGACTGCCGCTTTCTCCCATAAGCCCCAACTCGGGAAATTGAACGCGTTGATGTGAATGGCGACGCCCCGTCGCGGCACCATGATGTGGACGGCCTGGTAGTTTTCCGCCTTCGCAAGTCGCACCGGCTTTTCGTCCAGCACCATGCGCTGATCGCCGAGCGTTGCGCCGACGCGAGCGTAGTATTTCAATGTACCGATTGCGCCGTCGATATCGATTGCGGCATCGGTTTTGGTATTGCCCGAATTGGCAATGGCAATTTCCTCGTAGCGGGCGCGGTTGGCAACCAGGACGTCCGCGACCGCGCCGACGAGCTTGGCGCGCCCCGCATAGCTCATTTCTCGCAAGCCGCCCTGCCCCTTCGTGCGCGCGAAGATGAGCGCGCTCGCAAGATCAACACCTTTGGCCGAGACAGTTGCAAGCTCGTCGCCGCTCACCGGATCATGGAGCCACGTCTCGACGCCCTCGCCGGAAACCCAGCGGCCGCCGAGATAACTTTCAAGGCTTTCTGCTCTCGCGCTCATGTTGGGAACCTGCATTGCCCGGTCTCGTCACGAGATGACCGCAACCGGCCTTGTTTGCCCAGTATTCCCACGCCCGCCAGGTCTCGGTGGAATAGGGGCTGTAGCCTCGATTGCGGGCATCGATTTCGCCCTGGCTGAGGTATTTGATGTCGCCGCCCAGGTGCTTGGCGCCAAGCAGCGCGCGCGCATTGCGCGGCAGGTATACCGACATGCGCACCACCTCGATGAGCGAACGCCCGGCGGACGCAAAACCATGTCCCCGCATCAATGCGACATTGTTCGCGCCCAGGCATTTCGCGAGATCGCGCCCCTGATCGATGTTGGTCACCAGCAGATTGGTGTCGCCGAACTTTTCAGCGATATCCCAAACCGGCACGTTGGATCCGATGAAACTGCCGGAATGGATCACCGGTCGCAGCGGTGTAGCCTGGGCAATACCAAACGGCAGAATATCCTCGGCGTGAGCATGAACGACGGCCTGGATATCCGGCCGCGCTGCAAAGATAGCCGCGTGGATGAAGCGTTCGAGATAAAGCGCGCGCTTCTCGTCGCGCACAGGCTGGCCGTCCAGCCCCAATTCGACGATGTCCTCGCGCTCGACCAGATCCGGCGAAAGCGAGCGCGAAATGAAAAAATGCTGCGGATTGTCCGGGTTGCGCACGCTGACATGACCGTACGCATCGACCACGTCCTCACGCGCAAGGATGCGGTTCGCGACAACGAGATCCTGAATGAAATGATCGAGACTCGACATGATTGCTCTCATCAAAGCGGCGTGGGCACAAAGAGATCATCCAGCCGGACAGGAGCGGCAATCAATGACTGATCCACCAGATACGTAATGAAGGCTTCCAGGGTTGCCCGGTTCGGCTCAACGCCATAAGGCCACGGATCGCCGTCGAAGATCTCGTAGATTTCATCGATGTCGCGCATCAGCCAAGGAGTCATGTAGCGCAGCGCCCGCAAGTTGAACATTTTGGCAAGGGCGATTTTCTTGGATTCACAGAACGCCTTGTACAGGCTCGTTGCTACGAATGGATATTTCTCATGCACCCGCTTTCGGATCGCAACAAGATGCATGATGGGATAGATTTTCGTGCGCTTATAATACTCTTTTTCAAGCTCGACATAATTCGGAAACAGGCGCACGACATCGGGATTGGTACGGATCGCGGCCGGCAGGCTGGTCCCCAGCGTGGCATCGACCGCGCGCTCCACGATGAGGTCGCTCATGGATTTATTTGAGCGGTTCTGCTCGATCAAAACCGGCCGCAGGAGCGGCAGCACGGTTGGGCTGCCATGGGCGCCGGCGGTGTTCATCGCGCCCTGCACCCAATGGATTTTGCGCAGATCGACCCCGTACTCATGCTGCAGCAGGCCATTGATGTAGATGACCGCGCTCATGGTCAATAGCGGCACGCCTACGCGCTTGCCTTCGAGGTCCTTGGGTTTGTTGATGCCGGCTGCGCGGTGAACGGCAATGAAGCCGTGGCGGAAGGCCCGCGAGGGAAAGACAGCAATAGCAACGAAAGGGCATTGCTGGTTCGCGAAGCGCTGGACGAATTCAGAGCTCGAAAATTCAGCCACGTCGAATTCTTCGCCCCCTGCCATGCGATCGAAAATGGGGCGGGGCTCGTCGATAGCGATGAAATTCAGATCGATGCCCTCGGCCTTCACCTCGCCGGTATAGAGTGGCTGCATGCGGTCGTAGAGCCCGCAGGCAAACGAGAGCTGCAAACTGGCCATGGCTTTCCCCGATCCGCTGGTGCTCGGTTGTGGTGTAGCATGAGCCCGCCGTGGGCGGGAACCCCACGGGCCCTCGTCACACGCGCCAAGTCATGCTAGGGCCGGATCGAGGCCGGCCGCGTGCCCCATATCGCCAAAGGTGGATCAATGAACAAGCCCGTCACCGATATCGCGCATCCTAAAATGCTGCTTGATCCTTATGCCACTTGGGCCGCGAACGAGGGCGTTCCCATCACCGAGGATTTCGGGATCGATCTGCGCAAGGTTGCGACCTCAGCGTGGCCACGCTTCGGCGTTGACGGTGCAATCGTGCATGTGAAGGGGCGCGGCGACTTCGTCTCCATGTTCGTGCTTGACCTTGCGCCTTCTGCCAAGTCTGCGCCGCAGAAACACTTGTTCGAGGAGGTGATCTACGTTCTCTCGGGCCACGGCAATACCACCATCGAGACCAGTGATGGGCGAAAGCACAGCTTTGAATGGGGACCCAAGAGCCTTTTCGCCCTTCCGCTCAACGCGCGTTATCAGCATTTCAATTCCAGCGGCCGCGAGCGGGCGCGGCTTGCTTCTACCAACAATCTCCCGATGATGCTGAACCTCTTCCACAACGAGGGCTTTGTCTTCGACAATTCCTACAGCTTCCCGGAGCGCGAGGGCGCGGCAAAATATTTCAGCGGCGAAGGCGAATTCATTCCGGTACGGCCTGGTCGCAATATGTGGGAGACCAATTTTGTCCCCGACCTCGCCGGCTTCGAACTCAAGGCCTGGGAACAGCGCGGCGCGGGCGGTTCCAACATGATGTTCATCCTCGCCGAGGGCACGATGCACGCCCATACTTCGCAGATGCCGGTCGGCACCTACAAAAAAGCGCATCGCCACGGACCCGATTTCCACGTCTTTGCCGTGACCGGACACGGCTTTTCACTACTGTGGTATGAGGACGACAAGGACTTTGTGCGCATCGACTGGGAGCACGGATGGGTGTTCGCGCCGCCCGATCAGATGTTCCACCAACATTTCAACACCGCGTCAGAGCCGTCACGTTATCTCGCGGTGGCTCTGGGCAGTCTTCGTTATCCCTTCACGACGGATAAACGGCGCGTGTTCACCGGGATGGACGTGAGCGTCAAAGACGGGGGCTGCCAGATCGAATACGAGCACCAGGATCCACGCATTCATGAAATCTATCTCGCCGAGCTTGCGAAGCACGGGGTGAACTCGGGGATGGGAAAATTCATAGACGAGCGGCGCTACGTCAAGGCGAGGGCCTGAAACACCGGCGCGGCTCGCGTGGTGGAGGCAAGACCGGCGTTAAGCTCCGTTCTGATCAGTTAACAGCAGACTGCATGCACGATCTGGAATTCGAGCACCTGCACGTCAACGCGGAGGATGCCGCGGTCAACGAGGTTGCGTGGGCCGCGGATAATGTCGAGCTCACGACGGTGGGTATCGATATCGGCTCTTCGACCTCCCACCTGATGTTCGCGCATGTGCACCTCCAGCGCCTGTCGGCTGCGCTGTCGAGCCGCTTCGTCGTGGTCGGCCGCAAGATTCTCTGGCAATCGCCCATCCTGCTTACCCCCTATCGGGCCGACTACACGATCGACGTCGACGAGCTTTCGGGCTTCATCGGCGGCTGTTACGCCTATGCCGGCATCGAGCGCGAAGAGGTGGACAGCGGCGCGGTCATTCTGACCGGCGAAGCATTGAAACGCCGTAACGCCCGCGGCATCGCGGAATTGTTTTCCGATCAGGCGGGTAGATTTGTCTGCGCTTCAGCCGGCCATCACATGGAAGGTCAGATGGCGGCCCATGGCTCGGGCGCCGTGGCGCTCTCGCGCGCTCACAATGCTGTGCTGCTCAACGTTGATATCGGCGGCGGCACGACGAAGCTCGCGCTGATCGAGAACGGTCGCATCCTTGCGACCTGCGCTATTGCCGCCGGCGGGCGTCTGATCGTCGAAGACGAGGCGCAAGGGCTGACGCGCATCGAGCCGCCGGCCGAGGAGATTGCGCGCGAGCTTGGGATCGAGCTTCATCCCGGCGGATCATTGAGCGCCGCAGACCGCGGGAAGATTGCCGCGCGCATGGCTCGCATCATCATGGGCCTGATCGATTTGCGCGAACCGGGCGAGCTTGCGCGCCGTCTCCTCGTAACCGAAGCCTGGCCGCGCCAAATTGCGAACAAGCACGTCGACGCCATCACCTTTTCAGGAGGCGTCGCTGAATATCTCTATAAGCGCGAGACGCGACGCTTCGGCGATCTCGGCTCCGACCTGGCGGAAGAACTGCGCCATGGGCTCGCCCACCGGCGTGATCTGCCGGCGGTCTGGGACCCGGGCCAGGGGATTCGTGCGACCGTAATCGGTGCGGCGCAATTCTCCGTCCAGATCAGCGGCAACACCATCCTGATCGCGGATCCGCATAAGCTGCCGTTGCAAAATCTGCCGGTGCTCGCGTGCGGCTTTGCGCTCGAACAAGAGATCTGCTCCGATGCGGTGGCGGCCGAAGTGCGATCGGCGCTATCGCGGGCGGATTTTGCGGAGGGCGAGAGCCCAGTTGCGCTCTCATTCCCGTGGCGGGGCGATCCGTCGCACGCTCGCCTGCATGCGGTTGCCGCCGGCATTTGCGAAGCCCTGCCGCGCACGCTGGAGGAACGACTCCCGCTGGTGCTCCTGATTGACGGCGATGTCGGAAAGAGCCTTGGCCGCGTGATCCTGCACGAAGTCGCGCCGCGTGCCGACGTGATCGCAATCGACGGCGTGCAGCTCAAGGAATTCGATTATGTCGACATCGGCAGCGTAATCGAAATCACCAACGTGGTGCCGATTATCATCAAGTCGCTGTTGTTCAAATCCGGCGCAACGGTCAGCCAATCAGCATCCGCTTGAGAAAGCCCATTACGTCGCCTCCGATCTCAACAATTCCATCTATGATCAGGTGTGGAATTTCGTTCTCACCCACCTGTTCGTCACGAGCGAAGCTACCAAGCAGAGCGCAACTGTTCGCATGGGCAACATCCTCAACTGGCGCGCGTCGCCGGTAGCGTAAGCTCCTGGCCTTTCTTGGTGAGCTCTTCCTCAAACGGCTGGATCCAGGTCGCGTCCTCGCCTCGCCCCGAGGCGATCTTGCGCATCAGACGAAGATTTCGTTCCGTCGATTCGACTTCCCAAGGCTGTCGAGCCAGAGCAAGTGCTTCCGTCAGCTGGGTTTCGGCATCAGCAGAATCGCCCGCAAGGATGGCGAGCTCCAGCAGCGTCGCGTAATCCCAATAGTCAGGATTCCTCTTTGCTTTTTGAGATGCCGCATAGCGCACGACGGGCAGAACCGCAGCCTGCCTGGGGTCCGGCCGGTCCATCATGTTCATCAAGGTGACGGCGTTGACGCCGGGATAGGCGTCCCGCCAATCGGCTTCAAATCCTTCCAGATAGGTATCGATGGCCCGCTTGAGGAAAGCGCGCGCTTCCAGACGGCCCTGATCCTTGGCGCTCTCATACCGATCTTTGTAGATCCGGCCAAGCAGCCCGTTGGTTTCGCTGGAAGGCCCGAACTCCGTGATCACAGCTTTGAGAATCTGCTCTGCCTCGGCATCCCTGCCCACCCGGTTGAGCGCAAAACCAAGCTGTTCACGCATCATTTTTGCCCGCTGAAGCTCGGGCGGCATCCGATCATAAAGCTTGATCATGGCGTCGTAGGCTTTCACGTCCCGCAGGGACAAAAACAAGTCGACGACGATGCCCGTCTCTACTTCGAGCAGATTTGCAAGGCCTCCCTCGGCCGCAATATCCTCCACGGCTTGCGGTCCCTGCTTCACCGCCGTGGCGAGCTTTTCCTTATAGCGCTTCGAATAATCGACGCTCTTGCGAAACACATCGGTCTTGGTGTGATCGATCTCCCAGCGCGGCAAGTCGTCGACGAGCTGAAATATGGGGCTGTCATCGTGTGGATTGCCCCGTGCTTCACGCAATTGCGCCGTGATCATGCCGACGGTGGAGCCGCCATCCACGGGCTCGCCGGACCCGTCGGTCCTGTACGAGATCCCGCGCACGAGCGCGATGTCGAAAGGAAGAACGGTGCCCTCGCGAAAGATGATGACAGTACTGCGCGGGCGCAGCGCGTGGCGGATGCCCAGTTCATAGAACACGTTCGGGTTCGCGCCGGTAATATCGGCTACTGCATAGTGGCAGAGCATGAGCCGCTCGAACATGGGCTTGTGAATTGTGCCGCCGATCTTCTCCTCGTCCGCCCGGACCGGCTCCAGCCCGGCCCCTTCGACAGCCGGAGCGATGACCTTGTGGTAGACCGCATCGAAATCGGTGACGCGGCCGCTGGCGTCCATCTTGCGGCCGAACGGCATGAGCACGAAGCACAGCGGGGCAGGCTCACTCAGGTCATTCATGGCAGGCTACCCGCAGCAAAGAAAGCCGTTTCGCCCAACCCAGGGCACGCATAAGATGTAGGCCTCCAGCGCGCGCCAGGAAAGGCGGAGAATGTCGCGCCTCCTCCTGGGCGCTGGCAAACTCACACAGGGGGAACGATGCCCGCGAAAAAGACGACGACGAAATCTGCAAGAAAGCCCGCCAAAAAGCAGCTTCCGCCCCGCTTGCCCATTCTTTCGGAGCATGAGCTCACCCCGGAGCAGAGGGCGTTGCTTGCCTCAATCCGCTCGGGCCCCCGCGGCGGCAGCACCGGTATCCGCGGACCCTTTGCCGTCTTCCTGCACGCCCCGGTCTTCGGCGAGCTCGCTCAGCAACTGGGTGGCCATTGCCGCTTCAAGACCACCGTGCCGCCACGCCTTTCGGAATTTGCCGTGCTGCTGACGGCAAAGTTCTGGCGCGCGCAATACGAATGGTACGCCCATGTGCCGCAGGCCGAGCGCGCCGGCGTGAAAAAGGAAACCATCAATGACATCTACCGCGGCCGAGTGCCGAAATCTGCACCGAAGGACGAGCGCGCGATCTACGACTTTGTTCAGGAGCTCTATAAGACAAGGCGCGTGAGTGACCGTAATTTCGCTCGCGTCCATACTGTGCTCGGCGACGCTGCTACAGTCGAGCTCGTCGGAATTCTGGGCTACTACGTGCTGATCTCCATGATCCTTGATGTGTTTCGCATGCCGTTGCCGCAAGGCGAGCCGCTGCCGTTTGCGGAGCCGTAGCCAACCCCAGCCAATTGTGCGCGGTTACGCCACGCGGTGCATGGCGTTTTCAGAGCTGCCGCCGACGTCCTGAGATGATGTTGCCGCAGCGGGCTTGCTCACGCGTTGGCGCAACAGATCGAGGAAACGCTCCTGCGGCATAGGAGGGGCGATCAGGACGCCTTGACCGAAATCGCAGCCCATCACCATGAGCGCTTGCAAATCGGCTGCGTTCTCAATCCCCTCGGCGACCGCGGCGCTGCCGAAGCGATGCGCCAGATCGATCGCGGTCTGGCAAATGGCCGCGTTCGTCGCATCCGTCGCACAGTTCTTGACGAAACTGCCGTCGAGCTTGATTTCGATGAAGGGCAACTCACGCAGGCTGGAGAAGGAAGAATAGCCGGCGCCGAAATCGTCAATTGCGATCTTGATCCCGCTTACCTTGAGCTGATGCGCAATCTCTTGCGCGAGCCGCATATCCCGCACAATCTGATCCTCGGTCACTTCCAGGATGATGCCAGGCCAACGCTCGGATTTAGGCCGATGCTTGTCGACCAGCGCGGAAACCGGCAGCCGCAGCAATACGCTTACCGGAACGTTAATGGCCAGATGCAGATTGAAACCCGCCTCGTCGAACGTGGTCCAGTTGTCGAGCGCTGCAACCAGCGCGTGCTCGGCAAGGCGCGAAATGCTGTCGTCGGCCCCGCCGGGGATGAAACTGCCGGGCAGCAGTACGCCGAACCGGGGATGGCGGATGCGCGCCAGGGCCTCGGCACCTGCGAGGCATTTGCGCTTGAGATCAATCTTGGGCTGGTACCACATCTCGAACCAGCCATTGCGCAGCGCCTCCTCGATCTCGATGCGCGGACGCGGGCGCGCGCTCATGCTGTCGAGGAGCGAACGACGCTCGTCGTCACCAAGCTTTTCAATGGGCCCGGACCATTCGCGAGGTCCGGGACTTTGGGGAGCCATGGGCATCTTCCTAGCTCGATGGCACCACTTGTAGGCTGGTTGTCTTAATCGTTCGTTTTGGACGGCAAATTTTTGGTAAATAGTTTCCAATCTATTGTTGCAAAATCGCGCGCGAGGTGCATTGAAACGCGCAGCTTGCCATTGCGGGGTCAAAAACAACGGTTGACAGCTCCCTGCCCAGCTCTTGACCAATGCTGCCAAAGAAACAAGCTTGAGACGGTCAGTCGAAGTGCTAGTGTCTTGATATTCCTTGCAGAGGGGGTTGCATGAAAACGCTTGCAGGATCCGCGCTCGCGGCGCTCATCGCCGGGACAGCCATCACGACTGTATCAACGCTTGCGGTTGCGCAGCAAACGACGCCTCCAGAGCCGCCCAAGGAGGCCATCCCGGCTATTGGGCCCGCCGACCCTGCACTGCGCGTGGTCTCGCTGCCGAACGGCAAACGAATTCATCTCCTGCCGGCCACGCTCGAAACCACCCAATGGGGCTGGTACGACAATGCTCAACCGCCGGTCCTGCGCATCAAGACGGGCGATACGGTCGCGCTGGAGACCATGATGCACAGCCACAATCAGGTCGTTCCCGGCACCACGATCGAACAGATCAAGAAGTTGCGCACCGACTATCCCGGCCGAGGACCGCATACCATAACCGGACCGATCTACGTCGAAGGTGCAGAACCCGGTGATGTGCTCAAGGTGACCATCAACAAGATCGTGCCGCGCTCCTATGCCGTAAACTTCAATGTGCCGGGAATGTTCGGGGAGTTCCCAAAGGAGTATCCCGACGGGCAGGTGAAATATCTCTATCTCGACTGGGACCGGAAGATCACCGAGTTCCTGCCGGGCATTGAGATTCCATTACAGCCTGTTCCCGGCATACTCGGGGTGGCGCGGAAGGAGCCGGGCCGCTACAGCACCGTGCCCCCAGGCGAATTTGGTGGCAACCTGGATATTCGCGATCTCACCGAGGGCACAGTGCTCTATCTACCCGTCTATGTGGCGGGCGCATTGCTGTGGAGCGGAGATTCTCATGCCGCCGAAGGCAATGGTGAAATCAATCTCACTTCCGCCGAAACAGCCTACAAGGAGCTCAATCTAACCGTCGAAGTGATCAAAGGTCAGGCGCTCGATAATCCCCGCATTGAAACCAAGACATCGTGGATCTCCATGGGATTCGATCAGGATCTCAACAAGGCATGGGACCAGGCGAAGGCGCAGACCATCAAGCTCCTGTCTGAGCTGCGCCACATCCCCGCCGATCAAGCAGCAAAGCTGATGACGAGCGTTTCCGATTGCCGCATATCGCAGGTGGTCAACATCAAGAAGGGGATCCACTGCCTCAATCCGAAAAGCCCCGCGGGACGCGAGGATATGGAGCGGCCGATCAAGGAAACCCCGAAATATTTCGTGTCCCACGCCAAGGATGCGGATCTCAACAAGGCCATGGATACGGCATCGATGGGCTTGATCAAGTGGCTGGAAGGGGAAAAGAAGATCGCCCGCCTCGATGCCTATGGCCTTGCCAGCGTCGCCATGGATTGCCGCGTCGGCGCGATGGTGGACACCGAGAAGAATGTCCACTGCTTGCTGCCCAAAAGCATCTTCGTCGCGCGGCGGTGATCACTCGACCGGCTAAAGCTTTCGTCGCGTTCGCCGCTGTCGCCGTCCTGCTTTTCGCCAGCCGTCCGGCGCCGGCAGAGATCATTCGCGTGGTCGCAACGACCACGGATCTTGCAAGCCTCGCACACACAGTGGCGGGTGATCTCGCCTCCGTCGACGTCATGATCCCGCCAGGCGCTGATCCGGAGGCCTTCGAGCCCCGCCCATCCGATCTCGCCAAGCTCAAAGATGCCCGGATCGTCATTCGTGTCGGTCTCGGATACGACCATTGGCTGGACAAGCTCCTGTCCCTGCGTGCCGATAAGACGATCAACCGCGGCGGCGTTGGCTATGTCGATGCGTCCATCGGCATTCCGTTGCTGGAGGTCAAAGGCCGCAGCCTCGATGTCATGGGCAATGATTCGCACGCCCATGGCCTTGCAAACCCGCACTATTGGCTCGATCCGGCGAATGCGGAGATCATGACCGGTGCAATCGTCGAAGCCATCTGCGCCATCGCGCCGCAATCGTCCGCGACAATCACGCAGAATCGGCAACATTTCCTCGCCCAGCTCGGGACGAGCATCGCGGACTGGGAAAGCATGCTCAATCCGCATCGCGGCGCCAAACTGATCGCTTACCACAACACCTGGCCTTATTTCGCGCGGCGCTTCCGGCTCGACATCCTCGATGCCATCGAGATCAAGGAAGGCGTGCCGCCAAGCCCCGCTCGACTGGCAAGGCTCGCGTCCACCATCAGGGAGCAGAAAGTACGCGTGATCCTGCAGGAGCCCTTCGCACCGGACGATGCATCCCAACTGCTGGTCCGCCGCACGGGCGCGGCGCTCATCAGGCTTGCGCCATCGGTGGGCAGCATTCCGGAAGCTGCCGACTACCTCTCCCTGTTCAGTTATAATGTGAGGACCTTGACAGACGCTTTGTCAGCCGGACCGAACTGAGCGGGATCATGATTGACGACGTGCTTGCGTTTGCGGCGCTTCCGCTCGCGGCAGCCATCATTTTCACTGGCATTCATACCTGGTTCGGACTCCAGGTCCTGCGACGCAATGTCGTGTTTGCAGATCTCGCTCTTGCGCAAGTCTCGGCGCTCGGAGCGACGGTCGCCGTTGTCGCCGGGCACGCGCCGTCCACCGCTGCAGGCTACGCCTATACGCTTGCGTTTGCGGCGGGTGGTGCCCTCTTGCTCACCGGCAGCCGCAGCCTCGTGCAGAGCGTGCGGCAGGAAGCGTTTATCGGCGTGCTCTATGTTGTGGCCACCGCCGCAACGATTCTCGTGGTCGATCGCTCGCCACAGGGAGCCGAACACGTCAAAAAAATGCTGGTCGGCGGCATTCTCTCGGTAAGCAGCGATGAGGTCATCAGGTTCACTCTGCTGTATGCTGCAGTCGGTGCTCTGCATTGGGCGTTCCGGCGGCGCCTGCTGGCGGCTGCGAAAGAAGCCGCAAGCGCGAACGAAAGAACTGCCGTTTGGGATCTGGTCTTCTATCTGTCATTCGGTCTGGTCGTAACCTCCTCGGTCAGCGTCGCGGGGGTCCTCCTGGTTTTCTGCTTTCTGATTGTTCCCGCGCTGGTGGGATCTATGTTCTCGTCTGCGATTTCGGCGGCGCTCATCATCGGCTGGGTGGCTGGAGCATTCGCGAGCGTATGCGGAATATTCGGCTCTTTTCTCCTCGATGCGCCGACGGGTGCGGTGACCGTGCTTGCTTTCGCGGCCGTGCTGGTCATCGCTGGCGGCGTGCGCGCCTTTGTAATGACGCCGCTCGAGCAGCGAAGCCAAAATCGCAGACGAGCGTTGCGGACGGCCGGTGCTGTTATTTGCGCGGGCTGCGTTCTGTCTGGTGCATGGGCCGTCATCGCGCCGTCAGGCGACCATCCTTTGCTTGCGGCAATCGAAACTGTGAGCGGGATTGGGCCCGAGCAATTCCTGACTGCACGGGAACGTGTGGATTTTACGGAAGCCGCTGACATCGAGCGCCGGCACAGGAGCGAGGTTGACCGGCTCTATGAGCTCGAGCGGCGGTCCCGCTGGCAGGGCGAAGCGCTCTCGGCCGACGAGGTGCGCCGCCTGGCATCGATGCAGCAGACACTGACTGAAATGAGCCGCGGCGAACGCTTCGTAGCAGCGTACTTGCGCACCCGCGCGCGCAGCATTGAGCGATGGTATATCGGGCTTCCGCTCGCAGCGTTAGGCTTGCTCGGCTTTGCCGCCATGGCCTGGTCGCCCACGCGACGGAGATAGGAAGCTCATGCGCAGACCGCATATGAGCCTGCTGTGTGGCGTTGCTTGAAAGCCAGCTGCCCGGACACTTAAAGGTGTTAGTTTAGCGAGACGCACAGACCATGAGTCCGGATCGGCCCGAAATGGCAGATAACGATCACCAAGTCCTGCCGTTCCGGCCGCGCGCGCCGTGGCCTCACAACTCGACCCGCTGGGAGCAGCGCGCGGGAAAACCGGTGCCATCGCCGGTCGAAGATCTCCGCAAATATGAAGGCGAGGAAATCGAGGACAATTATCGTCATCGCATGCTGGTCAATTTGGCAGCACTGCTGGCCACGATTGTGCTGGCGCTGGCGGGTGCGTGGCTGGCGGTCCAAATGGCCGACCTGCGAAAGAAACAGGATTGCGTGCTCTCAGGTCGGCGCAACTGCATGCCGATCAACGATAAGCTGCTCAACCGTTAGCGGAACCGGAGCGCGAAAAGAACCAGAGGGATCGTCTAGCTCTTCGCGGCAATCCGGAACTGAGCTCAAATTCGTCTTACCCCTGCCTCATCGAGACGCGTGATGCCGAGCGGCACTGATGCCCCGCTATGGCTCAGGGCAAGGCACTCAGTGCGCCATTGAACTTGCCCCATGTCTTCGCTATACGCTCCCTGAACTACCAGGGGGGAAGGGGGCATCCCCAGGGCGAGATCCGGGCAGTCGTCGCAAGCCTCGGAGCGGCGTTGCAAAGGCGTGACTGATCAAGGATTTACGATGTCTTCCACTTTTGACACGGTGGCCAAGATCATCTCGGAGACTTGCGACATTCCGCAGGAGACAATCAAGCCGGAAAGTCACGCCATCGACGATCTCGGCATCGACAGCCTCGATTTTCTCGATATTGCGTTTGCGATCGACAAAGCATTCGGAATCAAAATGCCGCTCGAACAGTGGACGCAGGAAGTCAACGACGGCAAGGCGACAACGGATCAATATTTCCAGTTGAACAACCTTTGCACGCGCATCGACGAGCTTGTTGCGGCCAAGGGCGCCTGACGCGCTGGCATGCGCCTCGAATATTTTCAGCTGATCGACCGCATTTTAGAAGTCGACATTGCGGATAAAACCATTCGCACTGAGGCGCGAGTGCCAGCTTCATCGACGATCTTTGAGGGTCATTTTCCGGGCTATCCTTTGATGCCTGGCGTGCTGCTGATCGAGGCGATGGCGCAGACCGCGGGATGGCTGCTGATCGCGGTGACGAAATTTACGCGGATGCCGTTTTTCGCGGCCGTGAAAGATGCCAAGCTGCGCGCGTTTATAACGCCGGGCCAACAGCTTGTGCTGTCAGGCAAGGTTTTGCACGAAGGCTCCGGCTTTGCCGTAGCGAAGGCGGATGTCCGATGCGACGGCAAGCTTGCCTGCAACGCGGAGCTTACATTCCGGCTGGTCGAATTTCCCAATTCCGAGTTTCGGGCAAACATGGAGAAGATGGCGGCAATCCTCGAGTTCCCCTCTGAGATGCTCGCCAATGCCTGATGCCGCGCGCGAAACCTGGATCACGGGGATTGAAATCGTGTCCTGTCTTGGCGAAGGCCCGGCGGCGCACTGGCACGGTTTGCTTGAGCAGCGGATCAAGTTGGATGCCGAGCGTTTTGCTCCTTACCTGGTTCACCCCGTTGCACCGCTGGAGCTCGACCGCCAAATCCCAAAGAAGGGCGACCAGCGTCAAATGGAGCCTTGGCAGCGAATCGGCACCTACGCGGCCGGCCTGGCCCTCGAAAACGCTGGCCTCAAAGGTAACGTTGAATTGCTGGCGCGCACCGACATGATTGTCGCCGCGGCGGGCGGTGAACGCGACGTGGCGGTCGACAGCGCGGTCTTGACAAACAAACCCAAGGCGGCTGATCCCGAGGGCTTCCTGAACGAAAAGCTGATGAGCGATCTGCGCCCGACACTCTTCCTGGCGCAGCTTTCCAACCTGCTCGCGGGCAATATTTCAATCGTGCATGGTGTCACGGGCTCTTCGCGAAGCTTCATGGGCGAGGAGGCGGCGGGCGTCGACGCGGTCCGGGTTGCGCTCGCCCGCATAACGGCTGGACAGAGCGATCTCGCGCTCGTTGGTGGATCGTATAACGGAGAACGGCCGGATTTGCTGTTGCTCTATGATACGGGCGGATACTTGTTGCGAGGCCCGTTCAAACCTGTATGGGAGCGCAGTGGATCGCCCGGCATGGTGCTCGGCTCGTTTGGCGCATTCCTCGTTCTGGAAGCGCGCAGCCATGCCGAGGCGCGCGGGGCAAAGCCGCTGGCTCGCCTTCTCGCTGTGTTATCTGATCGTTCTCGCCGATCTGACGCCGCTGTCACCGCCATGCTGGCACGGATGTGGCAGAGACTGGCTCCAATGCGATCGGCCGGCCAGATCGCCATCATATCCGGGGCCACCGGAACCGAGCCGGCTACGAGTGATGAGCGATCCTGGCTCAAGACAATGCCCGAACTGCCGGTGCGGGCAACCGGCAGCTACATCGGACACGGATTTGAGCCGCAGTTTGCCATGAATGTTGCGCTTGCCACGGTTGTATTGGGCCACAAAAAGCTTTTCCCGCCTCTGGATTCCTCGGGGGTCGAACAGCAATATGACCGATCGCTCGATCAGATTGCCGTGACGTCTGTAAGCCACTGGCGCGGCGAGGGCATCGGCTTGATCGAGGCAGTGTGATGAAAGAGAGCAGAATGACAACGAATGGCCGTCCGATCGTGGTCGTCACCGGAATGGGAGTGATTACTTCCCTCGGGATGGGCAAACAGGACAACTGGGCAAAGCTCGTACAGGGCCAGTCGGGGATTCGTCGAATCACGCGCTTTTCGAATCAAGGGCTAAAAACGTCTGTTGCCGGCACGGTTGACTTCATTTCGGTCGAGCCATTCTGCTCGACCGAGCTCGGCGAGCGCATGGCTGCTTTCGTTGGCGAGGAGGCGATTGCGCAGGCCGGTATCGGACGAAAAGGGGATTTCCCCGGCCCGCTGTTCCTCGCTGTCGCCCCGGCCGAATTGGAATGGCCGCACCGGGAAACATTGGCGGCGGCGTCAGGCGCGAACGGCGAGATCGGATACGCGGATCTCCTGCGTGCAAGCGCGTCCGGCCGCTTCCATGCCATTCACGAGCGCTGCCTGCTCGGATCGGTCGCGGATCATCTCGCAGACCATTTCGGCACCAAGGGCTCGCCGATCTCCGTATCGACGGCCTGTGCGTCGGGCGCGAGCGCCATTCAGCTCGGCGTTGAGTCGATCCGACGCGGCGAAACCGAAGCGGCGCTGTGCATTGGCACCGACGGTTCCGTCAATCCGGAATGTCTGATCCGCTTTTCGCTGCTGTCCGCACTCTCGACGGCCAATGATCCGCCTGAGGGTGCGGCAAAACCTTTCTCGAAAAACCGCGATGGCTTTGTCATGGCTGAGGGCGCCGCTGCCCTCGTCCTTGAAAGCTATGAATCCGCCAGGCGGCGCGGGGCGACGATCTTGGGTAGCCTGGCCGGTTGCGGCGAGATGGCCAACTCCTTTCACCGCACAAGGTCGAGCCCCGACGGCAAAGCCATCATCGGTTGCATTCGCAAGGCCATCGCAGATGCCGGTCTGACACCCGAGGACATCGACTACGTCAATCCCCATGGCACCGGTACGCCTGAGAACGACAAGATGGAGTATCTTGGGCTATCATCCGTATTCGGCGAGCGTGCAAAATCGATTCCGGTCTCCTCAAACAAGTCCATGGTCGGACACACGCTGTCCGCGGCCGGCGCTGTCGAAAGCGTGTTCACGCTATTGACAATGGAGCATCGGCGATTACCGCCGACAATCAACTATAAAGTCCCGGATCCTGCGATCCCGCTCGATGTGGTGCCGAACGTCGCCCGTGACGCCGAAGTGAGGCACGCATTGTCGAATTCGTTCGGCTTTGGAGGCCAGAACGTCTCCCTCGTCATCAGCCGTGAGCCCGCCTGACGCATGCGGGCGCTTGCACTGGTTGGCGACCGCAAGCTTGAGCTGGCGGACTGGCCATCACCGGCCGCCCCCCAATCCGGCGAAGTGCAGATCAGGATCCGGGCGCTGGCCCTCAATCATCTCGATCTGTGGGGCTTTCGCGGCATGGCCTTTGCCAAACGCAAAATGCCGGTCGTGGTTGGGGTGGAGGCTGCCGGCGAGATTGCCGCTGTAGGCCCTAGCGTCGCGGGGTTCCGCGCCGGGGACCTTGTCGTCATGTACGGCGCCATGACATGCGGAGCATGCAAGCCCTGCAAGGAAGGCCGCGACAATCTTTGCGAGAATATTGGCGGCATCATGGGATTCCATATCGACGGCTTCGGCCGCGATCTCGTGAATCTGCCTGCCCGTCTGGTCATCCCGGTCCCGTCAGGTGTCTCTGCGCGCCACGCCGCTTGTGCTCCCATCGGATTTGCCACGGTGCAGCATATGTTGTTCGATAATGCGAGGCTCGCGTCGGGAGAAAGCATCCTTGTGCACGCCGGCGGGTCAGGTATCGGCAGCGCGGCCATTCTCATGGCGAAAGCAATTGGATGCACCGTCATCACGACCGTTGGCGATGATGCCAAGGCGCAGAAGGCGCGTGCATTGGGCGCCGACCACGTCATCAACTATCGCGCCGACCGGTTCGAAGGCGCCGTGCGCAAGCTCACGGCCAAAAAAGGGGTCGACGTCGTGTTCGAGCATGTCGGGGCGGAAACTTTCAACGGCTCTCTGCTTTGCCTTAAACGCGGGGGACGTCTCGTGACCTGCGGATCAACTTCAGGTCCGACGACGACCCTCAATCTGATGCAGCTGTTTCAACAGCAGTATCGGATTATTGGCTCGTTCGGCGCATCAATGCGTAACATTCGCGAGAGCCTCGCGAAAATGGCGCAAGGTCTGTTGCCGGTTATTGATACCGAAGTTTTGCTTGCCGAATTTGAACGCGGACTTGCGCGCCTTGAAAGCCGGCAGGTGTTTGGAAAGATCATCGTCAATTTTTGACGAGCCGCGAGCCCCGGGCATGATTGCGCTCGCTCGTCGCGCTGGACGAAAGTTCAAAGCCGCCGCCGACGCGGTCGCCGGAAAGCTCACCGTCGGCGCCCTGCGCGGCCTTCGGGCAACCGATCGCAAACGCATGTCCGATTTGGCGGCGGCCTTCATGCGCAAGCTCGGGCCGCGCCTCAAGGAGCACCGCATCGGTCAGGACAACCTCGCTGCCGCCTTTCCGGAAAAAACGCCGGAGGAAATTGAGTACATTTTGAACGGGGTTTGGGCCAATCTTGGCCGGGTGGCCGCCGAATTCGCTCACATCGACCGGCTGCGGATTCTCGCCCCTCCGAGCCACGAGCAAGGCGATATCATCTACACGCTCGAGGCCGCGGATGCGTTCGAACGTTTACGTGGCAGGCCTGCGCTGGTGTTCGCTGCGCATCTCGCAAACTGGGAGTTGCCCGCACTCGTCGCCAGCACATTCGGGCTGGACACGACCGTGCTTTATCGCCGGCCGAATATCAGCGGCGTCAGCGATGCCATTATTCAAATTCGCAAGGGCAGCATGGGAACCCTGGTGCCCACGACCATTGACGCGCCATTCAAGCTCATGCGTGTGCTGGAGGCCGGCGGCCGCGTCGCCATGCTGGTCGATCAGCATTACGTAAATGGCGTCGACGTGACTTTCTTCGGCCGCTCGTGCAAGGCCAATCCGTTCATTGCCCGCCTCGCCCGTCACGTCAATTGCCCGATCTACGGCACGCGCGTGGTGCGCCTTTCCGACCCCCATCGGTTTCGAGCCGAGATTTCTGAACCGATCGACGCGCCTCACGACGGCGAGGGGAGGATTGACGTGCAGGGCACGATGCAGGCGATCACGTCTGTGATTGAAGGCTGGGTGCGGCAGCATCCTGATCAATGGCTGTGGCTTCATCGGCGTTGGCGATGACGTGGCTCAATCACCACGGCACGGAATCCGGGTTAACGCTCATTTGAGTTGAAGAATTTCTAGCAAGAAATCCGGGTTCCAGCCGGCAGTTTTGCGTCGTGTCTTGACGCTCCCCTTGGCCTTATTGGCACGCACGAGGCCGAGAGCGAAGCGGCGGACGATAGTCATGTTCTTGGCTCCGTGGCCGGTCCGATAACGCGACAGATCGTCCTTGAATTCGACATCGAGCAGCCAATGCATGCTCTCGACGCCCCAATGACCGCGCGCGCCCCTGGCGATCCGTTCGATATCGAGCGGCGCGGACGAGATATAGTGGTGGGTATCGAAGCTGCAGCGATCGGAATATTCAGCACGTGCGTGGACCTTCGCGATGGTTTTGATGTTCTTGAAGCGCGGCTGGCCCGGGTAGCTTCTCTCCGACGTTATCCAGTCGACCTTGCTGGAGGCGGTGTAGGTGCGCGTCTCGATCCGGCCATGTCCCTTCTCGACCGTAGTTTTGCTGACGAACTCGTCGGCGGGCGCGGTGCGGAAATAGTCCTCGACATCGGCTTCGAGCGTGGGTTGGTTGCCCTTGAGGGGCAGCAAATAATCGGCCTTATGAGCAACGATCTTGTCAGCAATCTCGACTTGGCAGCCCATGGCGTCGATGGTGACGAGCGCGCCCTCAAGCTGTTTGGTCTCGGCGAGTTGATCGAGAAGATCGGGGATGGCGGTGATCTCGTTGGTCTTCTCCGGAACGCTCAACTGCGCCAATGTCAGCCTTGCATGGGTGGCGTAGGCGCTGAGCGTATGCAGAGCTTTAAGCCCTTTGCGCTGGTCGTGGGTCCGGCGTGACGTTTTGCCGTCGATGGCGATGAATTCGTGCCGGTTCGGCCACAGTGCGGCAATCCAGCTGTTGAAACAGCGGCCGAACAGGATCGGATCGATCCGATTGAGGAGGGCCCGGAGCCAGCGCTCGCAGGGAATGCCGTGATGAAACTCCGAGAAATGCCGCAGGAAGGCAAGATGGTGTTTGCCCCAGGCGACAATGTCGTCGAAATCATCGCAGGAGGCAATCGTGGCGCAGGTCACCAACAGCAAGACCTCTTGCAGCGGATACACAATGCGCCACGGCTCGCGGTTATCCTTGAGCTCGGAAAAGTGCCGCAAAAGCAGGGCAAGACGCGCACGCGGGACCTCTCCGTCGAAGATCGTGTCCATGATGGCGCTCCAGTGCGAATCAGAGCGCCCACGGAATCATGATCGCTGCGTCAACACAAAATTACGCCGATCAGGCCGTTAACCTGAGTTCCGAGCCGTGGCTCAATCACATGCCGGTCTTGATGCGCGTCCAGAGCCGGTTCATCATCCGTTCGGTCTTGGGGTCAGGCGCATTGATTGTGTAGAGGCGTGCCATCATCTCCTCGTCCGGATAGATCGTTTTGTCCCCTATGATGCTTCGGTCGACGAATTTCTAACTCGCCAAGTTGCCGTTGGCATAGGAGAGATAATTCGTATTCGCCGCCGCCACTTCGGGCTTTTGCAGGTAATTGATGAATGCGTAGGCTTGATCAACGTGGGGCGCATCACGCGGAATAGCGAGATTGTCGAACCACACCTGTGCCCCCTCCTTGGGAATGGCGTAGCCAATCCCTATTCCGTTCTTGGCCTCGGCTGCGCGCTTTTGTGCCTGCTTGATGTCCCCGGAATATCCAACTGCGAGACAAATCTCCCCTGATGCAAGGGCGTTCACGTATTCCGAGGAGTGGAACTTGCGAATGGAAGGCCTGACCTTTGCGAGGAGATCGGCGCTTTTCTGCAGATCTCCCGGGTTGGTCGTGTTCGGGTCAAGCCCGAGGTAACGCAACGCCGCGGGCAGCACGTCGTCGGAGGAATCGAGCATGTAGACGCCGCAATCCTTGAATCGGGCGAGCAGCTCCGGCTTGAACACGACGCCCCAGCTGTCGATGGCGTCCTCGGCTCCGATCAGCTGGCGCACTTTTGCCGTGTTGAAGCCAATACCTGTCGTTCCCCACATGTAATTGACGGCATATTGGTTTCCCGGATCGTATTTTGAGAGCCGCTGTTCGATTTGGGGCCACAGATTGCTGAGATTCGGCAGCTTTGCTCTGTCGAGCTTCTGAAAGACCCCGGCCTTGATCTGACGTTCGAGAAAATAGGCCGTAGGCACGACGACATCATAACCGGATTTACCCGCCAGCAGCTTTGCTTCGAGCGTATCGCTGGAGTCGAAGGTGTCGTAGCGCACTTCGATTCCGGTCTCCCGTTTGAAATCATCAAAAATGCGGGGAGCCATGTAATCGGACCAGTTATAGACGTTGACGATCGGCCTGCTCTGAGCCGACGCAGGGGCGGCCCCCAGCAATGCGGCACCGGCGGTAAAGAGACCGGCGCAGAAAAGATGAGATGTTCGGATCATCGCGTAATCATTACTCGCCACTCACGACTCTTGCGTGGGAAGTCCCATTGCCTTCCATGCCTTGATGCCGCCCGCAAGGTGCGCGTCATAGGGAAAACCCGCGGCCTGAGCCATCAGTGAGGCCGTGACCGAGCGGCTCCCTGACCGGCAGGCGAACACGACCTGACGGCCCCGCGGATCGGGTATGGCGGATGGGTCGAACTGCGACATCGGCAGATAGAAGGCCTCGGGATAGCGCTCGACCGCAGTCTCATTGGGCTCACGCACATCGACGAGCAGCACGCTGCCTTCGGCGAGCCCGCGTGCCACCTCGTCCGGTTGCAGATCGTGCACGTTTTCTCTGCCAAGCTGAGCGGCCATGACGCTTTCTCCTCTTTGCAATCGCTTGCACCAGCGCGCTCTCGATTGTCGCCTACAGTTATAGCCCGGTTGAAATCAATGGGGGGATGTCAGATCGTCACCTGGGTGCCTACCTCGACGACGCGCCCCGTCGGAATCTGGAAATAGTTTGTGGCATCGTTTGCCATGCGTGCAAGCATGATGAACAGGTGATCCTGCCAACGCGGCATCCCCGACCGGGCCGCGGGCTTGAGCGCGCGGCGCGACAGAAAGAACGATGTCGACATGATATCGAAGGTCCAGCCGAGCTTGCGTGCAATGGCGAGGGCGCTGGGCACGTTGGGAGTTTCCATGAACCCGAAGCGCAGGACCACCCGGGTGAAGGTCTTTCCTACAGGCTCAATTGCCACCCTTTCGGAGCGGTCGACCCGCGGTGTCTGATCGGTCTCGATGGTGAGAATCACGTTTTGCTCATGCAGAACCTTGTAGTGCTTGAGACTATGCATCAGGGCGGTGGGTGCGCTTTCAGGCGTGCTGGTGAGAAATACCGCGGTGCCGGGGACGCGCACGGGCGGCTTTTTTTCCAGCATGCGCACGAGATCGTCGAGAGGAATTTCCTGCCGGCGTGTCTTCTCGAACAACAAGCGTGTGCCGCGCCGCCAGGTGTACATCACGATCATGACCACGCCGCCGAAAGCGAGCGGGACCCACCCGCCTTCAACAACTTTGAGCATATTGGCGGTCAAGAACGTGAAATCGATCAGCACAAAAGGCGTGATCAGGGCAGCCGCGGCAAGCAGCGACCAGTTCCAGACTTTCCAGATAACGATGAAAGCCAGCAACCCGGTAACGACCATGGTTCCGGTCACCGCGATACCATAGGCCGATGCCAGCGCGCTCGATGAGCGAAACGTCGCGACCAGCAAAAGCACGCCGACGAGCAGAAACGAGTTCACACGCGGCATGTAAATCTGCCCGTATTGAGCTTCCGAGGTGTGGCGGATCTCAAACCGCGGCAACAGACCGAGCTGTATGGCCTGCTGGGTGATGGAGTAAGCGCCCGTAATCACTGCCTGGCTTGCGATAACGGTGGCGGCGGTGGCAAGTCCGACCATCGGCAGAAGCGCCCATTGCGGATAGAGAAGAAAGAATGGGTTCTCGATCGCTTTGGGCGCGCTAAGTACGAGTGCGCCCTGGCCTAGATAATTCAGCGCCAGGGATGGCAGGACCAATCCCGTCCACGCCGCCTGGATCGGCTTGCGGCCGAAATGGCCAAGATCGGCATAGAGCGCCTCCGCACCGGTGACGGCCAGAAAAACCGCCCCAAGCGTAATCAGACCAATGATCCCATGGTTTGCAAGAAAGCTCACCCCATAAACGGGATTGAATGCGAATAGAATTTCAGGATCGGAGGCCACCGCGACGGCACCGGGAATTGCAATGCAGACGAACCAGATCGCGGTAACCGGGCCGAAGAAGGCAGCCACTCTGGCGGTGCCACCCGATTGCACAAGAAACAACAGAAGAAGAATGGCAACCGTGATCGGCACGACATACCGGTCGAAAGCGGGAGTAGCAACCTTGAGACCTTCGATGGCGGACAGGACCGACAGCGCCGGGGTGATCATCGAGTCGCCGTAGAACAAGGCAGCGCTGATAATCCCGCACAGGACCACGGCCCCGGCATGCTTGCCGAGTGCACCTTGCGCCAATGCCATAAGCGCGAGCGTCCCGCCTTCGCCTCGGTTATCCGCCCTCAGCAGGATCAGCACATATTTCAGCGTCACGGTGACAATCAGTGCCCACAGAATGAGCGAGAGTACGCCCAGCACCGCCTCGCGTGGCATCACTTCGCCGCCTGCCGAAGCGGCATTGACGGCTTCGCGCAACGCATAGAGGGGGCTCGTCCCGATATCGCCGTACACGACCCCGATACTGCCGAGCGTGAGCCCCCAAAAGCTCGATCTGCGCCGGCCTCTCGTCGGGACGGCCGGAGCTTGTGGGCTGGCAGCAACTGTGGTCGGCATAGCGCCTCAACGCACCGCAAAAGGGCGGCGCGTTATATCATCGGTTTCCGGCCAGCAACATGCCACCGCCCAAGAAGTTCCTGGGCGATTAGCGAATAGCGAGCAGCGAACCGGGAAAACCCGAGCGGACACTATTCGCTATTCGCTTCTGATACGCTATATACTCGCATTCGTGCAGGACACGCCAAATGCAGTTCGGGGTCCAGTTTTTTCCAGCAGTCAGTCCCGCTGAGAAGAGCAGCGCCGAGTATTTCTCGCAGTCGCTCGCGATTGCCGAGGAAACAGAAAAGCTGGGCTTTACCCATGCGCGCACGGTTGAGCATTATTTCACGCGCTATGGCGGCTACACGCCCAATCCGATCGTGTTTCTCGCTGCCGTCTCTCAGCGCACGAGGAGCATGCGCCTCGTCACCGGCGCGGTGCTTCCGGTATTCAATCATCCGCTCAAGCTCGCTGGCGAGATTGCGATGCTTGACGCCATTTCCGGAGGGCGGCTCGACGTGGGTTTTGCGCGCGCCTTCCTGCTGCATGAATTTCGCCGGTTCGGCATTTCGCCCGATGAGTCGCAGGAGCGCTTCCGTGAGGGGCTCGAGCAAGTCGAGCTGCTGTTGACGCACGAGAATGTCAGCCATAGTGGGAAATTCCATTCCTTCGAGAATGTCACGTCGCTGCCGCGGCCGGTCCAGAAGCCTCGGCCAAAAATCTATATTGCCGCCACGCAGACGCCTGAATCCTTCGAGTTCGCCGGTCGTGCGGGCCATGCGCTGATGGCGATCCCGATCGGGCCTCTCGGCCCGCTGCTCGAACGCTATCGCAACGCATGGCGGCAAGCCGGACATCCGGGCAACGGCGAGGTGATGGTCGCCTTCCATATGTTCTGTCATCGCGACGCCAGACTCGCGCGCGAGATCGCGCGCGCGCCGTTTGAGCAATATTTTCGCGCGCTCAATGACGCCGTTGCAGACTGGATACAGGGAACGACTTCGAAGGACTATCCCGATTATGAAAAGTCCATGCGAAAGCTTGCCGCGTTCACGCTCGACAGCCAAATCGAATCCGGCGGCGCCTGGGTCGGCACACCAGGCGAGATCAGCGCCATAATCCGGCGGGTCAGCGAGAGCTTCGGCAAATTCGAGCACGCCTCGCTGCAGATCAACTTCGGCAGCATCGATTTTCGCCACGCGCAAGAGTCCATGCGTCTGTTCGCGGCCGAGGTCATGCCGGAATTTGCCGACACAGAAGAGGCCACTCCGTCGGCAAGGCTCGCGCAGGCACGTTAGTCCGGCCGCTGTTTTGCAGCAGCGAGCTGAAAGCCTATGTCAACAGATGGAGATTCGTTCGCTGCGCAATCGAGATCAGGGAGGAGAGAACAATGCGCCAGATCGGTCATTTCATCGACGGCAAGGCGGCGGCAGGCGGGTCCGGCCGCAGCGGCGATGTATTCAATCCCAATACCGGTGAGGTTCAGGCCAAGGTCGCATTTGCGAGCAAAGCTGAAGTCGAACGCGCCATTGCGAGTGCCGAGGCGGCCCAGCCGGCCTGGGCGGCCACCAATCCGCAGCGCCGCGCCCGCGTCCTCTTCAGGTTTCTTGAGCTGGTGCAGAAGGAAGCAAATGAGCTCGCACAGCTGCTGTCGTCGGAGCATGGCAAGACCATCGCCGACTCGAAGGGCGATATCCAACGCGGTCTCGAAGTCGTGGAGTTTGCCTGCGGAATTCCCCACCTTTTGAAGGGCGAGTTCAGCGAGAGCGCGGGTCCTGGGATTGATCTGTTCTCGCTACGCCAGTCGCTCGGCGTCGTCGCCGGGATCACGCCTTTCAATTTCCCCGCGATGATCCCGATGTGGAAATTCGCGCCTGCGCTCGCCTGCGGCAACGCCTTCGTGCTCAAGCCCTCGGAGCGCGATCCCTCCCTGCCCATGCGGCTCGCCGAGCTTCTGATTGAGGCGGGACTTCCCGCGGGCGTTCTCAACGTGGTCAACGGAGACAAGGAAGCGGTCGACGCGCTGCTCACCGATGCGCGCGTCAAGGCGATTGGCTTCGTCGGCTCCTCCGCCATCGCCGAATACATCTACACGACCGGATGCGCGCACGGAAAGCGTGTGCAGTGCTTTGGCGGCGCCAAGAACCATATGGTGGTGATGCCCGACGCCGACATGGACCAGGCAGTAGATGCGCTTATTGGGGCGGGCTATGGATCGGGCGGCGAGCGCTGCATGGCGGTTTCAGTTGCGATCCCGGTCGGTAAAAAGACCGCCGATGTCCTGATGGACAAGCTCATTCCGCGTGTGGAGAGCCTGAAGATCGGTCCATCGACGGATACCCAGGCCGATTATGGCCCCCTCGTCACCAAGACGCATCTCGACAAGGTCAGGACATACGTCGATCTCGGGATCAAAGAAGGCGCCAAGCTCCGCGTCGACGGGCGCAATTTCAAGCTTCAGGGATATGAGAACGGCTTCTTCATGGGCGGGTGCCTGTTCGACGACGTGCAGCCCCATATGCGCATTTACAAGGAGGAGATTTTCGGCCCGGTCCTCTCCGTGGTGCGTGCCGAGGATTACGAAGAGGCGCTGCGGCTTCCCTCCGAGCACGAATACGGAAATGGAGTGGCCATCTTCACCCGGGACGGCGATACCGCACGTGATTTCACCAGCCGCGTGAATGTCGGGATGGTCGGGGTCAATTTCGCGATCCCGGTGCCGCTCGCTTATTACACCTTCGGAGGATGGAAGCGGTCCGGCTTCGGAGACTTGAACCAGCATGGGCCGGACGCCGTGCGGTTCTACACCAAGACGAAAACGGTGACGTCGCGCTGGCCTTCCGGCCGCAAGGAGGGCGCCGAATTCGTCATCCCGACGATGAAATGATTATCCGACGCAGGTGCGATTGCCGGCCGCATCGGTTCCGCCGGTGCGGCCGCACTGGCAGCGCGGCTGCCGGCTCGCCGTGGAAACGGTGACGCTGGTGATGCGGTTCTTCTTCACGTCGATCGTGCAAAGCAGGGCGAGATAGCCGCCCTCCCCGTCCGTCTGCAATTTGCTCAATCCGACTTTTTGGCGCAGCAGCGCGTTGCCGTTGCGCGGCGGGTCGAGGCGCACGGAATCGAGATAGAGCGCAAAGGCGGCAGATGAGGGAAGCGCCTTGATCTCGACATAGCCGACGCTGTTGTCCAGGTTGCAGCCGGCAAGCGCAAGCGCCAGCCCAATGCCGGCCGGCGCCCTCATTTTCAGGCTCCCGGTGTCTTTATCGCAGTCAGCAGTTTTTTCAGCTTATCGGATGCGTCGCGGATGCCGTCCGTGAGGCCGTGAATGACCTCGATCGCCCTTTGGTGCTCCTGGATTTGAAGCAGCTCATCGATAAAGTCTTCATTGGTTTGCAGCTTGCGTAACAGCTCAGCGAACTCCTTGCGGGCGCCTTCGAGCTCCTTGATCGCGTCTTCCGTGGCGGCCTTGAGCTCGCGCCAGCGCCCGATCAGGAATTGCCGGTCTTCCTCTTTGTAACGGGTTTCGGTTTCGAGCGCTTTGAGCTTCTCGTCGGCGCGGCGTAGCGCCTTGGTGCCGAGGCTCCAGACCGTGCCGTTGTCCGCCACCGCTGCGAGCAGCCTTCCCACGTACTCGCGCAGTTCCTCGATTTCCTTGCGTGCGGCCTCGGCACTATTGAGGCGATCGATGGTTTGTGCGCTGTCCTCGAATTTCTTGCTCAGATCGGCGAACGTGCGCTTGAGCTCGCTCAGCTGTTTCGAGAACTCCTCATCCGCCGTCCGCAATTCGGGCTTGTCGGCCTGCGCAAGAGCCGCGGTCGAGCCAAAAGCGAGGACGCATCCCAACAGAGCAGCCCAAAACAGCCTGGGAATACGCGCAACATTGCAGGGAGCCGATCCAATCACAGCACAAACTCCAACCAACGGATAACCTGTTGATTTTTTGGTTACACCCGTGACGGAAATGTGGCAAGGGTTTCCGGTAAATGCTGGAAAGCCACGTCATTCTCCTTGCATAGCGAGCGAAAACTCGGATGTCCGAATATCAACTGTATTGCTTCGCCCAATCCGGCAATGCTTACCGCGCCGCATTGATGCTCAATCTGATCGGCGCCGACTGGGAGCCCGTTTTCGTGGATTTCTTCGGCAAGGGCCAACCACGCACGCCGGATTTCCGTGCCAATGTGAATGAAATGGGCGAGGTACCGGTCCTGGTACATAGAGCCAAAAAGCTCAGCCAGTCTGGCGTCATCCTCACTTATCTGGCAGATCGATCGGGGAAATTTCAGCCGAATGGGGAGGACGAACGGCTGGAGGCGCTGCGATGGATCATCTTCGATAATCAGAAGGTTAACGGCTTTCTCGGCCCGTACCGCTTTCTGCGCACCTTGGCGAGGCCGCCGGGCGATCCGGCTGTGCTCGCGTTCCTCAAAGGCCGGCTCGACAATAACATTGCCATTGTCGACAAACGGCTCTCGACGCGGCCCTTCGTGCTCGGTTCACGCCCGACCATCGCGGACCTTTCGTTGGTCGCCTACCTCTACTATCCGGCGGATGAATTCGGCTTCGATATCGCGCAAGAGCACAAGAACATCGGCGCATGGCTCGAGCGGATCAGGGCACTGCCGGGCTGGAAGCATCCTTACGATCTCATGCCGGGCCATCCCCTGCCCGGACGATGAATTGGGACTCCATTCTTCAAAAAGGCTTTTGCCTTAGCCCGTCAACGCCGCCACGCCCGCACTGGCGATCTTTTCATCGTCCTGGGATTGCACGCCCGAGACTCCGATCGCGCCGACACATTCACCTTGATAGATGATCGGAACACCGCCCCAGATCGCGAGCCCTGCTGGAAAATTCAAAAATGCGGGGCGCTCCTTCACGCGCTCCTCCCATAACTTGGTCGGCTGGCGCGTGAGTGCCGCGGTACGCGCCTTCCCGAGGGCAACTTCGGCCGTCGTTGGCCCCGCTCCGTCCAATCGCTCGAGCAATAGCGGGATTGCTGCATCATCGACGATGACAATCGAAACCTTCCAGTTGTTCTTCTGCGCTTCGGCCTTGCAGGCGGCCATCATCTTGTGGGCGTCTTCGGAGGTCAGAGCGTATTTGGTGCGCATAGCGTCTCCCGGTCAAGTTGCTTGCGTTCAATTCAGCCGCGCCGGTCTATCGGGATCCTCGTGCTGTTCGGGATGGCCAGGCGAGAGTGACGGCGACTCGCTTGCCATGGCCGCCCGCGCCCCTGTGCGCGCGGAGGCTTGCTGCGCGGCGGTCTCGTCCTTGCGCGCATAGTCGCGATAGGACGACCAGCCGAATGGAAGGCTTCCGAGATAGAGCAGCGTCCCGATCGTGAGCACCACCCAGGGATAGGCGACGAGCAGCGCAAAGAACAGAACGACGGCAACGAAGACCGGCAGCACCATCTCCGGCGCGACACGCTTTCCCACACGCTTGCCCGAAAACACCGGCAATCGCGACACCATCAGGAAAGCGATGGCAAGCGTATAGACCAGCGTTATCGGCGCCGTGACCGAAAAGCGCGGCACGCCGAGGAAATCCATGTAGATGGGCAGCAGTACCGTGATCGCGCCCGCCGGCGCTGGGATGCCGGTGAAGAAATTTGCCGCCCAGGCCGGCTTGTTGGGGTCATCGATCATCACGTTGAAGCGCGCGAGCCGCAGCCCTGTGCAGATCGCAAACACCATGGCGGCGATCCAGCCCGCCGATTTAAGCTCGTGCAGGATCCAGAAATAAACGATCAGCGCTGGCGCGACGCCGAAATTCACAAAGTCCGCCAGGCTGTCGAGCTCGGCGCCAAAACGCGAGGTGCCTTTGAGCAGCCGCGCGAGCCGTCCGTCGATGCCGTCGAGAAGCGCCGCAAACACAATCGCGGCGAGCGCCCATTCGAGCTTGTCCTCGACCGCAAGCCGGATGGCGGTGAGACCCGCGCAAAGCGCGAGCAACGTAATGACATTCGGCAACAACGTGCGGACGGGAACCTGCCGGAAGCGACGCAGCTTGGGCGGCTGGCGGTCAGGTTCGAAGGCTGAAAACGGCATGCCCGCAATATAGCGTGGCGCTGCTGCGGCCGCCACGGTCGCCTGAATTAGAGTGGCCCGGGATTAACCAACCCTGAACGTGCGCTGCGGATCGGCGGAGCGCAGATCCGCCAGGATTGTCTCCCCCGCAATCGCGGTCTGCCCCTCTGCAACCAGCGGACGCACACTGTCCGGAAGGTACACATCAACCCGCGAGCCGAACCGAATCATTCCGATTCGCTCGCCGGCGCCCACGCTTGCGCCTTGCCGGACGAAGCAGACAATACGGCGGGCCACAAGCCCTGCGATCTGCACCAACCCGATGCGTCCCGCTGAAGTCGTAATGACAAACGAGTTGCGCTCGTTGCTCTCGCTCGCTTTATCCAGATCCGCGCTCATGAAAGCGCCCTGATGGTAGATGATGCGCTCGATCCGGCCTGCGACCGGGCTGCGGTTCACATGACAATCAAACACGCTCATGAAGATTGAAACGCGCGGCAGCGGCCGCTCGCCGAGGCCAAGCTCCGCTGGCGGGACCGCATTCAAGATGCGGCTCACCCGCCCGTCCGCGGGAGCAACAATGATCCCATCCCGGATCGGGGTCACCCGCTCGGGGTCACGAAAGAAAAAAGCGCACCACAGCGTCGTCATGAACGCGCTCCAGCCGAGCGGTGACCACAGCCAAAACAGAAAGAGCGTGATCAAGGCGCCCGCGCCGATGAAGGGCAGGCCCTCGCGATGCACCGGGACCAGCTGGGCGCGGATGGAAGCAAGCACGGACATGTTTATTCAGCAGCGTCGGCGCGTTCGATCGGGGGCTCCGCCTCCGCCGCAAGCTCTTCGATGCGCGGCGGATCGCGATTGGGAGCGGCGGGTTCATCAGCGACCAGCGCGAGCTTCTCGCGCGCAGCTTCGGCCTCGCGCTGCCGGTTCCACATGCTGGCGTAGAGACCGCCTTTGGCAAGCAGCTGATGATGACTCCCGCGCTCCACGATCACACCCTGATCGAGCACGATGATCTCGTGGGCGCCCACAATGGTGGAGAGCCGATGTGCTATAACAAGGGTGGTGCGGTTGCGCGACACCCGATCGAGCGCGTCCTGGATATCCTTCTCGGTGTGGCTGTCGAGCGCGGAAGTCGCCTCATCGAGCAGCAGAATGGGAGGCGCCTTGAGAATGGTTCGCGCGATAGCGACACGCTGCTTCTCGCCGCCCGAAAGCTTGAGCCCACGTTCGCCTACTTCGGTGTCATAGCCCTTCGGCGACATGCGGATGAAATCATCGATTTGAGCAAGGCGCGCCGCCTCCTCCACTTCCGCATTGCTCGCATCCCAACGGCCGTAGCGAATGTTGTAACGGATCGTGTCGTTAAATAGCACGGTATCCTGGGGGACCACCCCGATGGCCGAGCGCAGCGACTTTTGCGTCACGTCACGGATATCCTGGCCGTCGATGGAAATGCGCCCGCCAGTAACGTCGTAGAAGCGAAACAGCAGCCGGGAGATCGTGGATTTTCCGGCCCCCGAAGGGCCAACCACGGCGACCGTGTGCCCCGCGGGCACTTCGAAACTCAGGCCTTTGAGGATCTGCCGCGCGGACTCGTAGTCAAACGAGACGTTCTCGAAACGAATTGCACCTTTCCTGACGGCGAGCGGCTTTGCGCCCGGCCTGTCCTTGATCTCGGCTTCGACAGCAAGGATTGCAAACATGGTCTCGATGTCGATCACCGCCTGCTTGATCTCGCGATACACCATTCCCATGAAATTGAGCGGCTGATAGAGCTGGATCATCATGGTGTTGATCATCACGAGATCGCCCACGGTATTCGTGCCGCGCCGGATGCCGTAGGCACACATGATCATGACCGCGGACAGTCCGACCGTGAAGATGATCGCCTGGCCGGCGTTGAGCACGTTGAGCGACACATAGGCGCGCACACTTGCTTCCTCGTAACGGGCCATGGAACGATCATAGCGTTTGGCTTCGCGCTCCTCGGCGACGAAATATTTCACTGTCTCGTAATTGAGCAGAGAGTCGATCGCCTTTACATTGGCGTCGGTATCGCTCTCGTTCATGTGACGGCGAATGCCGATCCGCCACTCAGTGGCATAGAACGTGTACAGCATATAGCACGCGACCGTTATCAGAATGACGGCCACGTAGCGCCAATCGAACTGATAGAACAGCACGACCGTGACCAGCACGAGCTCGAGTATCGTGGGGAAGAGCTGCATGATGACCATGCGCACGATTATCTCGATGGCATTTCGTCCGCGCTCGAGCACGCGGGTCAATCCGCCGGTCTTGCGTTCAAGATGAAACCGCAGCGAGAGCTGGTGCATGTGCTCGAACGTGCGGTAGGCGAGCCGCCGTACCGCATTCATCGCTACCTTGGCGAAGATGCCGTCGCGCAACTGCGTAAGCAGCGCCATCAAGATGCGCATGCCGCCATAGGCAATGGTCATGAGGATCGGCGCGGCAAGGCCCCAGAACAGCCACGAGCCTGGCAAGACCGGGGCGCTGCCCTCACCTGTGAGCGCGTCGGTCGCCCATTTGAAGGTAAAGGGAACCGCAATGGTCGCGAGCTTGGCCGCGAGCAGGAGCAGCATCGAGAGCGCGACCCGTAGCTTGAGGTCGGGCCGGTCGGAAGGCCAGATGTCCGGCCAGAGCGCCCGTACGATGGTGAGCAGGGATGCGCGGCCGCCGGCCAAAACCTCGCGCTTGAGCGCCGCCGTCGATCTCGGATGGTAATCGGTCATCAGCGAGGCCCATCATGACGGGCCGCACCGGCAGACCGTCCAGCACGCCTCATATAGAGATTTTCAGGCCGGCAAGCACCCCGCCGGATGGCGGTCCGATAACGCCGTGAAAAGGTCACCTTGACGGCTCGCCTTGGCGAGGCCACATGGGATCGCCGTCGACGGAATCAGCATGAGCGGAATCAAATCCATTTGCGTCTATTGTGCGTCCGGGCCCGGGAACGTTCCGGCCTTCATGGATGCGGCGCAGGGCTTCGGCCGGATTCTGGCCGAGAATGGGATCGGGCTTGTCTATGGCGGAGGATCCGTGGGCCTGATGGGCGCACTTGCCGAAGCCGCGCTCGATCATGGTGGCACGGTGACCGGCGTGATCCCCGACTTCCTTGTGAATCGTGAGCACATGCTCACCCGCGTTCAACAGCGCATCATCACCCGCGACATGCATGAGCGCAAACGGGTCATGTTCGAACATGCCGATGCATTCGTGGCATTGCCCGGCGGAATTGGTACCTTGGAAGAATTGGTCGAGCAGCTCACCTGGGCACAACTTGGCCGGCACAAGAAACCGATCCTTATTCTCAACGTTGCGGGCTTCTGGGACCCGCTATGCGTCCTCCTCGATCACATGAAAAAGCTCGACTTCATTCGGGCCGATCTCTCCATCAATCTGCTCGTTGCCGAACGGGTGACGGAGATTCTCCCGCAACTGAGTGAGGCTGCGGGCGCCGTGTCCGAGCGCGAGAAGGAGATGACGCCGATCGCCGCGGAGCGGATGTAGCCCCTCAGCTCGTCAGCACGGCGATTTCGAGCGACCGGCATGTCCGTTCATTGAGGCGAAGCGGCTGCCAATATTGCGACGCGATAACAGCGGGAATTGACCCTCAAGCGACATTTGATGTGCACTGCGGCAATGGTTTTGGACGCCGGTTTGAGCCCCTATCAAAGCACTCGTTTGAGCCGATACAATGCTCGCTTCTGAGTTTGTGAGCCAATATGCGGCGACGCGAGTTCATTAGTTTGGTTGGCGGGACGGCAGTGGCATGGCCGCTCGCGGCGCACCCGCAACAAGCGGCGCTGCCCGTGGTAGCGTTTATCACCGGCGGAGCGCCGGAGGCATCTGTGCGCAGAGCGGCCAGTTTCCGTAACGGTCTGAGCGAAACCGGCTATGTTGAAGGTCGGAATGTGGTGGTGGAGTATCACTGGTTAGAGGGTCACTACGATCGGCTGCCTGCCCTGATGGCTGATTTGGTTCGCCGCGGCGTGGCTGTCATCGCCACGCCCGGCAGCAATCCAGCTGCGCTTGCGGCCAAAGCTGCCACACCGACGATCCCGATCGTCTTCGGCGTCGGCGAGGACCCGGTCAAGCTTGGTCTGGTCGCCAGCCTTAACCGGCCGGACGGCAACGCGACTGGCATCAACTTTTTCAACGCTGAGGTTACAGCCAAGCGCTTGGGGCTCCTGCATGATTTGGTGCCCCAGGCGGTTCGTGTTGCCGTGCTCATCAATCCGGCCAACGCCTCGGTCGCTGAGACCACGCTACGAGAAGTAGAGGAAGCTGCCCGCGCCAATGGACTGCAAATTCAGATATTCAACGCCAGCACCAACCGCGAAATTGAGGCGGCCTTCGCCGGGCTCGTTCGCCACCGAGCGGATGTCCTCGTCGTCGCGCCTGATGCGAACTTCGTCAGTCGGCGTGTACAATTTGCGACGCTCGCGACGCACTATGCCATTCCAGCGAGCTACCACTCGCGCGAGTTTGTCGAAGTCGGCGGACTAATGAGCTATGGGACCGACAGTCTGGACATGTTTCGTCAGGTGGGCGTCTACACCGGCCAAATCCTCAAGGGAGCGAAACCCGCCGATTTGCCGGTCTTGCAATCGACCAAGTTCGAGTTCGTCATCAACCTGCAAACGGCCAGGGTACTCGGCATCGAGGTGCCTAACTCGATACAATTGCTCGCCGACGAGGTGATCGAATAGGCTATTTTTGCTGCACTGCATGAGTTCCGGTCCTGGCACTTGGCGTCGTTTACTGCGGTGCACAAAAATTTCGACGCGATTGGAGGTACTGCGGACATAGACTGGCCCTCGGCCCCGATCGCCTCCGAGGCTTATGACCCCAACCCGACATAAGTCGAGTTGAAATCCCGCAGCGGAGCAGTCTCCTGGGCCTCGCTCCATACCCCCTGACCGATCCTCGCTAATTCGATATCCTGTGACCTAGCCCTGGCTGGTGGAGGATCGGATGCAGTTCGATCAATTGAAGCGGCGCGAGTTCGTTTCGCTGCTCGGCGGTGTGGTGGCGTGGCCGACTGTCGCGCGAGGGCAACAACAAAGGCCCACGGCTCATATCGGTGTTTTTAGCTACTTGAAAGAGAATGATCGGGAAGCGAAGGCCTACATCGAGACATTTCTGAAGCGACTGGCCGAGTTCGGATGGTCACAAGGCTCCAATCTTCGGATCGAGTATCGTTACACCGGGGGGAACGCTGTCCTAGTTCAGCAATATGCGGCCGAGTTATCCGTGTTGGCCCTGGATGTGGTCCTCGTTGCCGGCGGCTCCCACGTGGGCCCGCTACAGCAAGTTACCCGCACGCTGCCAATCGTCTTCGTTCAAGTTGCCGACGCAGTCGGGAGCGGTTTCGTTGAAAGCCTTGCCCGACCGGGAGGCAATGCCACTGGCTTCACCAACTTCGAATTCGATATCAGCGGGAAATGGCTCGAGTTGCTTAAACAGATCGCGCCGAATATGACGCGCATCGCGGTTCTTCGCGATCAGAGGAACCCGTCCGGAACCGCCCAATTCGGCGCGATCCAAGCCCTCGCGCGCACTGTCCGAATGGCGGAGGTCCGCCCGGTAGGTTTGCAGGACACGTCGGAGATTGAGCGTGGGATCATTGAGTTCGCGCGCGAGCCGAATGGTGGATTGATCGTTACGCCCAACGGGTTGGCTATCGTTCATCGCGAGTTGATCATCAATCTGGCGGCCAAATATAAGCTGCCGGCCATCTATCCGTTCCAATTCTTCGTCCAAGACGGGGGCTTGGCTGCGTACGGGCCAGATGCAGCCGACCAGTATAGGCGGGCGGCCGTCTACGTGGACCGCATCTTGAAAGGCGCAAAGCCTGGCGAACTCCCGGTCGAGCAGTCCACGAGGCTGGTGTTAAGTGTAAATTTGAAGACTGCCCGATCACTGGGACTTACGATACCGCCGACGCTGCTCGCGACCGCCGACGAGGTCATCGAGTAACTCTGACCTTGCCCTGAATCTTGCTGCATCTGCTCACGGCCGGTTATGGCACTTCGCGCAAGTGCCGGGAGGTTCGCGGTTGCTGCCGCTTTCGGAGGGTAAGCCGACATCACCAGGTTCATCTCCTTAGGGCGTGCTGTTATCCCACAATTGGGCGAGCATCACCGTGCAAACAATATTTGAAAATACAACTTGCGGTTAGTGGACAAGGAAACAAAAGTTCGTTATAAAAGCTCATCCTGAATGATTGTGTTTGCAGCCCGGCCGGAACACCGCGCCGGGTTTTGTTTGGCGCGACCGCGGGCGTGGTGCGCTCTCAGTCGCAGGGACAAGCACCTCGTAATCCCGGCAGCGGCCAGCGATGAGTGAGTTCCTGTTCTGCTCCTGTTTTTCTCCTGTTACCGGCCTGTTTTTGCTCCTGATCCCGTCCTGTTATTTTTTCCGCGAACCTCGATTTTTCGGGCACTTCTTGCACGATGTGCTGTGTTTTCTCTGTTGTTTACAGGGGAACAGGTTTCACCTGCGTGCTGTTGCGCAATCGAACCACGAACACGCCAACGTTCGCGGGCCGGAGCGCAACTTAACTTTGCATGGGGTCTTGACCACCAACGCGTATCAAACAATGGCAACGCAACCGTTTTTCACATTTTGCCAAAACGCCAAAACGAAGCCAACGGGTGATTACGCCATCATTGCGAAGCTTTAGAGCAAAGAGCTGAGAAGGAGTGGGAGAGTTCTCAATCAATATCGCCGGGCTGATTGCAATGCAGCCTCGTCCGCCGGGACGATCATCTTTCCGATCGGCCAAAGCGCGATGCCGGCGAGCTTGAGATGCGCCCAGGCAAATGGAATGCCGATGATTGTGATGGCAAGCAGAAGAGCGATGATGAGATGGCCGATCGCCAGCCACCATCCCGCCAGCACCAGCCATATGATGTTTCCCACGACGCCGAGCACCCCCGTGCCGATATCTTCCTGACCGTAATAGTCGGCGCGCGAAACCGTTTTCTGACCAAATGGTAGCAGCGTGTAGAAGGCGATGTTGAATGCGGCCTTCGCCCAGGGAATTCCGACAATGGTGATCACCATGATGACGGCGGCAATAAGCCAAGCGAGTGCCATCTGCAGGCCGCCGCACACAATCCAGGCGATGTTGAGCAAAAGGGAAAGGACGGACATTCGGCGGCTCCTCACACGTGCCCCGCGCCAAATGTAAATACCGAAATCGGTGCCTGCCAGCCCGGAACAGAATGATTTCCGCCCGGCGTTTCTACGGTTCCAGCGGCGGACAGGGACAGCCCTGATCGATCACGCGCCTGACCGCACGAGCTTGAACACGATCGAATCCATCAACGCCTGAAAGGAGGCGTCGATGATGTTCGCCGACACGCCCACGGTGGTCCAGCGCTCGCCCATTTCATCTTCGCTCTCGATCAGCACGCGGGTGACCGCCTCAGTGCCGGTATTGAGAATGCGCACGCGATAATCGATCAGCTTGAGCCCTTCGATGTAACGCTGATATTTGCCGAGATCTTTTCGCAGCGCGAGATCAAGCGCGTTGACTGGTCCATTTCCTTCCGCGGCCGAGATCAAGGTCTCGCCATCGACCTTCACCTTCACGACGGCCAGTGACACCGTCACGCGCCGGCCAACCGCGTTCTCGCGCTGCTCGACGCTTACGTCGAATTTCTCGACATCGAAATAGCTCGGCACCCTGCCCAGAATACGCCGCGCCAGCAGCTCGAACGAAGCGTCTGCCGCTTCGTAAGCATACCCCATGGCCTCGCGTTGCTTCACCTCGTCAAGGAGGCGGTTGACGCGCTCGTCATCTTTTTGAGCTGCGATGCCGACGCGCTCCAGCTCGGCGAGCACGTTCGATTTGCCGGCCTGATCGGAAACCAAAAGCTTGCGGCGGTTGCCAATCTTCTCCGGCGCGACGTGCTCGTAGGTCGCGGGCTCCTTCATGATGGCAGACGCGTGGATGCCGGCCTTGGTCGCAAACGCGCTTTCCCCGACATAGGGGGCATGGCGGTTCGGCGCCCGGTTGAGCATCTCATCGAGGGCGTGGGAGACATGCCTGAGCTTCTTGAGCTGCACCTGCGAGACGCCGATGTCGAAACGCTCGGAAAACTCCGGCTTGAGCTTGAGCGTCGGGATGATCGAGACGAGATTGGCATTGCCGCAGCGCTCGCCCAGCCCGTTGAGCGTTCCCTGGATCTGGCGCGCCCCCGCGCGCACGGCCGCAAGCGAATTTGCCACCGCCTGCTCGGTATCGTTATGGGCGTGGATGCCGACATGATCACCCGGGATAACCTTGACCACCTCTGCGACGATCTTCTCCACTTCGTGCGGCAGAGCACCGCCGTTGGTGTCGCAGAGCACGACCCATCGGGCACCTTCCTCATAAGCCGTCCTGGCACAGGCCAGCGCGAATTGCGGGTTTGCCTTGTAGCCGTCGAAGAAATGCTCGCAATCGAGCACCACCTCTCGGCCGCGGCCTTTGGCCGCGCGCACGCTGTCGCGGATGGAAGCGAGGTTCTCCTCCGGGCTGGTTTCGAGCGCGACACGGACATGATAATCCCATGACTTCGCGACAAAACAGATTCCATCGGCCTTGGCATCAAGCAGAGCCGCCAATCCCGGATCGTTCGAGGTCGAGCGTCCCGGACGCCGGGTCATGCCGAATGCCGTCAGCTTCGCGCTGAGTTGACGGTCTTGGGCGAACAGGTCGGTGTCGATCGGATTGGCGCCGGGATAGCCGCCCTCGATGTAATCGATGCCGAGATCATCCAGCATTTTCGCGATCGCAACCTTGTCGTTGAGAGTGAAGTCAACGCCATTGGTCTGCGCACCGTCGCGCAACGTGGTGTCGTAGAGATAGAGCCGTTCGCGCATCATGCCTCTTTCAGACGATCTGATAGGCGACGTAGAGCGCAATCGCCAAGGCCGCGACGATCACGGCATATTTCAGCACGACGTAATAGAGCCAATGTCGCGGGAATGGGGTGTCGGGCTTGTCCATTATGATACTCGCCTTTTCGCCTTCCAGGTGGTTGTGCCATCCCTGTGATCTTCGATCTCCACGCCCATTTGCGCGAGTTCCTCACGGATGCTGTCCGCTTGTTTGAAGTCCCTGCTCTTTCGCGCCTGTGACCTGGCCTCGATCAGGCTCTTGACCTTGGATTCGTCGATGACGGCTCGCAGCGGGTGATGTTGCAAATAGCCTTCTTCTGTTTGGGTGAGAATGCCCAGCAGATATGCTGAAGCTTTTAGCTTGCGCTTGAGCTCGATCTTGCTTTGGCCGGCGGCAGCACTGGTGCGGATTTCGCTCGCCAATGCATGTAGCCGGGTGAGCGCGTTTGGCGTGTTCAAGTCATCGCCAAGCGATCCCATGATGTCGGGATCAGGCGCAACGTCAGGCGAAGCCGTCACGTCGCCGATGAGATGATACCAGTCATCCAGGATCGTCTGGCTCTCTTGCAGCCCCCGCGCCGTCCAGTCGATCGGTTGCCGATAGTGGCTGCGCAGCATGTTGAGACGCAGCACCTCGCCGGGCCATTCCGACAGCAGCTCCCGGATGGTGATGAAATTTCCCAGGCTTTTAGCCATCTTCTCGCCTTCGACCTGCAGAAATCCGTTGTGCAGCCAGTAGTTCGCCATGACTGGGGTGCGAAAGGCGCAGCGCGTCTGCGCGATCTCGTTCTCATGATGCGGAAAAATCAGATCGATGCCGCCGCCGTGGATATCGAACACCTCGCCCAGGTGCTTCCAGCTCATGGCGGAGCATTCGATGTGCCAGCCCGGCCGCCCCGGCGCCGCAATCCCGCACGGAGACGGCCAAGCCGGCTCCCCCGCTTGCGACGGTTTCCAGAGCACGAAGTCCATGGGATCGTGTTTGTACGGTGCGACCTCGACGCGCGCGCCCGCGATCATCTCGTCGAGCGAGCGCCCCGACAGCCTGCCATAGTCCGTCATGGAGGCGACCCGAAAGAGTACGTGGTCCTGCGCCACGTAGGCATGACCGGACGCAACCAGACGCTCGATCAGCGTCTTCATCGGCGCAATATGCTCGGTTGCGCGCGGCTCGATGGTGGGGGTAACGCAGCCCAGCGCCTCGACGTCGGCATGGAATTGCCGCTCCGTGGCAGCGGTCACCATGCGGATGGCCTCGTTGAGCGGCCGATCGGAGTACTCTTGCGCCGCGCGCGCATTGATCTTGTCATCCACATCGGTGATGTTGCGCACATAGGTGACGTGATCGGCGCCGTACATGTGGCGCAGCAGCCGGAATAGAACGTCGAAGACGATGACCGGCCGCGCGTTGCCGACATGGGCAAAGTCGTAGACGGTCGGGCCGCACACATACATTCGCACGCGCGCAGGATCGACCGGCTCGAACAGCCGCTTTTGCCGCGTCAAGGTGTCGTGCAGCCTGAGTTCCATTGCGGGTCGGCCGGGTTTACCGAGTTTGCAAAGAAATGTGAACGGTGTGGCTTTCCTGCTCTAGGCAAGTGACCCACCGTCCCGTTAACACGCCATTTGTCATGGCGGGAGGCGGGGCCCGGCTGGTTAGGATCGGCTTAAGTTCTGTGCCCGCATGGTCTGCGTTGCGTTGCCATCTCTGGGACAAGAGGGGGGGGTTGAACAATGCGGCCAGTCTTCGGCGCGCTATGCCTCGCGGCTGCGCTTTTCAGCACGGCTGCGCAAGCCGAGAAACGCACCTTCATTATTGCCAACAACGCGGACGGCTATGGCGTCGACCGCTGCCTTGCGTCCGGTGCGCGTTGCGGAATGACGGTGGCGACTGCCTACTGCAAATCGCGCGACTACGCGCGGGCGGCCGCATTTCACAAAGTCGACCGCGACGAGATCACGGGCGCGGTGCCGATCACCAATGGCACCTCAGCGCGGGACGAATTCGTCGCTATCGAGTGCTTGCGCTAGAGCTCCCGTTGCACCGCCATTGATCTTCGGCCAATCTCCGGGCGCGGTCGAAGGGCGGACCGCTCCTCACCGGGCCCGGGTGAATGAGCAAATCCGGTTCATACCGCGATTCGCAGGTGCTTGACGCGGTTGCGCCCGATCAACCGGCGCTCCTCAAGCTTGAAGACTTTCTGCCCCACCGGCTCAACGTGCTGTCGAGCCTCGTCTCCCAGGCGCTCACGCGGGTCTACGGCCGCTATGGTATCTCGATACCAGAGTGGAGAGTGCTGGTTACCCTCGGCGAAAATGGCGTGATGACAGGCAAGGCGATCGGTGCGCATACCCATATGCACAAGACGAAGGTATCGCGCGCAGTTGCTCAACTGGAAGAGCGCAAGTTTGTCACGCGCCGGCCGAACCGGGCAGACCTTCGAGAATTCTTCCTCGCGCTGACCCCGGCAGGGCGGTCGATCTACGAAGAGCTTGCCCCGAGCGCGCTCCAGTTCATGGATCGGCTGTTCGAAGTCGTGCCTGCAGCTGACCGCCCCGCTTTCGATCGTGCCATGCAGGAATTGACCCGGCGCTCGACAGAGCTCGTCGAACAGGATCAATCCAGCAAGACGTAGGCCACCCGCTGCGCAGTCTCAGGGAGGAATTTGTGACGCTCTATACCTTTTTCCGCTCGTCCGCGGCCTACCGGGTTCGCATTGCGCTTAACTTGAAGGGCCTCACTGGGGACATGGTATCGATTTACCTTCAGAAAGAGGGTGGCCTGAACAGGAAACCCGAGTTTCGCGCGATCAATCCGCAGATGCGGGTGCCGGCCTTGCGGCTCGATTCGGGCGAGGTGCTCATTCAGTCGCTCGCCATCATGGAATATCTGGACGAGGCCCATCCACAGCCGCCGCTGTTGCCGAGCGAGCCGGTGGAGCGCGCGAAAGTGCGCGCCCTCGCGCAACTCATTGCCTGCGACATACATCCCCTCAACAACGTAGCACCGCTGCGCTACCTCAAGAATGTGCTCAGTCAGGACCAGTCGAAAATCGATGCCTGGTACCATCACTGGATTCTGGAGGGCTTCGAGGCCTTCGAGCCGCTGATGGGAAAGGGACCTTATTCCTCCGGCAGCGAGATCACGCTTGCCGACGTCTGCCTGGTGCCGCAGGTCTATAACGCCCGCCGTTTCAAGGTCCCACTCGACCGTTTTCGCAGGATTGTGGCCGTCGATGCCGCCTGCCGGGAGCTGCCAGCGTTTGAGAATGCAAGCCCCGAGAACCAGCCAGACGCGGAGTAATTTCACACTTTGGTCACCATCTCGGCGCTTGCTGCTCCCCACAGTTGGGGGATTTCATGCTTGGAGCAGCGGTCGCGAGCGTCTTGCGCGCAGCGGGCCTTGCTTTGCCCGCAGCTTTCCTGATCGCGGCGCCCGCAGTGGCACAATTCGGCGCACCACCCGCGCCTCCTCCTTCGGCGGTGCCCGCACCGGCAGGGCGTAATCCGTTCTGCCTGCGGCTCGAGGCGCAGCTTGCTTCCGTTGATCGGGGAACAGTCGATCCGGCGCGCGCCGGAGAGATCAAGCGTTACGAGGACGCAACCGCAAAGCAGCAAGCCGACCTCGATCGCCTGACCCAGCAATCCCAGAAGTTCGGCTGCCAAGGCGGCGGGTTCTTTGCCATCTTCAGCGGGCAGTCACCCCAATGCGGCCCTCTGAACAACCAAATCCAGCAGGTACGCGCCAACATCGACCGCTATCTCGCCGAGATCCAGCGTCTGCAGGGCAACAGCGGCGAGCGCGAGGGCCAGCGCCGCGGGATCCTCACGGCGCTTGGCCAAAACGACTGCGGGCCGCAATACCGCCAGTACGTCAACACCGGCCCCGGCGGTTTCTTCGAAAACCTGTTCGGCGCCATCAGTCCTGTACCGCCCTCCTCCGGCGATATCCCGCTCGCAGGCACTTTCCGGACGCTGTGTGTGCGGACCTGCGACGGTTACTATTTCCCGATCTCGTACTCCACGGTGCCCGGAAAATTCGCCGAGGATGAAGCGCTTTGCCGGCGGCTGTGCCCCGCCACGGAGGTTATGCTGTTTAGTCACCGCAATCCAGGCGAGGATGTCTCCCGGGCGGCATCAGCAAGCGGCAGGCTTTATACCGAACTGCCCACGGCATTTAGCTATCGCAAGCAGTTCAACGCTTCCTGCAGCTGCCGGGCACCCGGCCAGTCCTGGGCGGACGCGCTGCGGCAAGCTGACGATCAAACGACGGTCGAGCGCGGCGATATCCTTGTGACCGAGGAGCGATCGAGGCAGCTTTCGCAACCGCGCGTCGACGCGCAGGGCAAGCCGATCGCGCTTGATGCCAACCCGGCGCGGCAACTGCCGGCGGCAAAGACGCCAGCTCCTGGTGCCAATTCGGCGAAGAGCAATGCTCCCTCGGCTGACGCCAGCAAGGATGCGGCTCCTGCGGCTGCGGAGACCCCGGAACAGGATCTGGGCAAACGAAAGGTCCGCTCCGTCGGCCCCGCGTTTTATCCCGCGCGGTGATGATCGAGGTTGGGTCGCGCGCAAGCGCCTTACTTGGCAACCGTGAGCGAATAGCGGGCATCGGCGGCGAGGCATTCCGCTTCCGGCAGGCCTAGCTCCTTGCGCACCATGTTGGTCCCGAGCACCATCGCGACCATCTTGTAGGTCGCGTGCCTGCGGCCCATGCCTTCGCGGCCCATGCCGCAATCAGATGAAATGATCAGCCGCTCCGCCGGGATGTACTTGAGTGCTTCGCGAATGAGCGCGGCGATCTGATCCGGCCGCTCGACCTGCAACGTGTGATGATCGATCACGCCAATGACGATCTTCTTGTCCTTGACCACTTTGCCAATGGCCTTGAGATCTCCTGCGCCCGACGAGCAAGTCTCAAAGGTCAAAGCATCCGTATCGACCTGGTTGAGCGCTTGCAAAGTTGGCTGATAACTCTGCACGTCTGCGAACATGCGCTGCTGAGACGGATTTCCCCAGCAGGTGTGACACCACACTTCGGTCTTGGAGCGCAGCCCTTTGACCGTGTTGTTGAACACCTTCACCAGGTCGTCACTGTCCAGCTTTCCGAACGCCTTGCCGCGCGCGGGCACCATATGGATCTGCGGCTCTTCCATCTGGATCACCGGGCAGCCCGCGTCGGCGAGATCGTGCAGCTCCTCATTGAGCGCTTGGCTCAGCGCAAACGTGCGCTCGACCGGGTCCTTGTAGTAATCGTCCGCAACCGCCGCCGCGAGCAATTCCGGCAGAATCGTTCCGAATTTGACCGGGCGTTTGGTCATGCGCTGCGCGGCCTTCCACATCGCGGTATATTGCAGTCGGCCGCGGCCGACCGCCCCTACGATCTTCGGAAAGACGCGCGCTTCGAGCGAGTCGTGCAGGATATGGCCGCGCGGAAAGGCAACCGCGCCGATCTTATAGGCGGTCGGCTGCGGCGTGCTCGCAAAACCATCCATGTGGGTCAGCGCGTAACTCTGCCAGCTCATGCCGGCGACCTGCTCGTCGTAATGGGCATCGCCATCGGTGCAGATATCGAGCCCGGCCGTTTCCTGCGCGCGCAGAAAGCAGGACACTGCGTCCTCGTATTGCTCGCGATAGCGCGAATGCAGCATGGCCTGGAGAAAGCTCTGCGATCCCAGCACCGCGTCATACCAGGAGGGTCTCGGCAGCGATCCGATGATGGAAGTCGGCAGTGTGACGCCTGCTGATGCTTTGTACATTCGTCCTCTCTAAAAATCGTAGGCCTCGGTTTTTACTGGCGCAGCCTTGAGGATCGACTGGTCCGGATGTGCCAGCGGCGCGCCGGAATCGCGGAAGCGATTGACGATCGGATAGCGGCGATCGCGCCCGAAATTCTTCAACGTCACCTTGACGCCGGGCGCGGCTTGGCGCCGCTTGTATTCAGCCAGATTGAGCATACGGTCGACCTTCGTCACGGTCTCGGCATCAAAACCCTCCGCAACGATCTGCGCAATCGGCTGCTCGCGCTCCACCAGCCGTTCGAGGATGCGGTCGAGCACGTCATAGGGCGGCAAGCTGTCCTGGTCGGTCTGGTTCTCCCGCAGCTCCGCCGTCGGCGCCCGCGTCAGGATGTTCCCTGCAATCACCTCCCCGGCCGGCCCCAGCGCATCGTCCGGCTTCCACGCGTTGCGCAGGCGCGCGAGGCGATACACTTCTGTCTTGTAGAGGTCCTTGATGGGATTGAAGCCGCCGTTCATGTCTCCGTAGAGCGTGGCGTAACCGACCGACATTTCCGATTTATTGCCGGTGGTTACAACCATCAGACCAAATTTGTTGGAGATCGCCATGAGAATCGTGCCGCGGGTACGCGACTGCAGATTCTCTTCCGTGACGTCGCGCGGCTGGCCTCTGAACACGCCCGCCAGCGCCTGTTCGAGGCCGAGCACTGCGCTTTCGATCGGTACTATTTCGTATTGCGCAGCAAGCGCCTTGGCGACGCGGGCGGCATCGTCCAGGGATTGCTGCGCGGTGAAGCGGTAGGGAAGCATCACACAACGCACGCGCTCGGGCCCAAGCGCATCCACGGACAGCGTCGCCGCCAGCGCCGAGTCGATGCCGCCTGACAGCCCGAGTACCACGCCTTTGAAGCCGTTCTTGTTGACGTAATCCCGCAGCCCCAGCATGCAGGCGCGATAATCCGGCTTGTCGCCCTCCTCGACAATCTCGATCGTGCCGTCGGCGCAGCGCCACGCATTGCCGCTACGGCGCCAATGCAGCGTCTTGACCTCTTCCCGGAAAACGGGAAACTGAAACGCGAGCGAGCGGTCCGCATGCAGACCGAATGAGGCGCCGTCGAACACCAGCTCGTCCTGACCGCCGACCTGATTGACATAAATGAGCGGCAAATCGCTTTCTGTCACGCGCGCGACCGCAATGTTGAGCCTCACGTCATCCTTGTTGCGCGAGTAGGGCGAGCCGTTGGGTACGATCATCAGCTCGGTCCCGGTCTCCGCCAGGCATTCGACAACATCCTCGTAATCGCCCCACTCGGTCCAGATGTCCTCGCAGACCGGCAGGCCGATGCGCACGCCTCGAAAACTCACCGGGCCAGGCAGAGGTCCCGGGGCGAACACGCGGCGCTCATCGAAGACACCATAGTTCGGCAAATTGACTTTCAGGCGCACGGCGGCGATGGCGCCGCGGTCCAAAAGACAATAGGCGTTGTAGAGTTTGCTCTCGTCGCGCCAGGGTGTGCCGATCAGAATGGCGGGCCCGCCGTCCACCGTCTCGCGCGCTAGCTGCTCGACCATTGACCGGCACGCCGCCTGAAAGGCCGGCTTGAGCACGAGGTCCTCGGGCGGATAACCGGAGAGGAACAGCTCCGGCAGCGCCAGCAGGTCGGCTCCCGTGCTTGCCGCTTGCGCGCGCGCGCGCCGCGCTTTCTCGGCGTTGCCCGCAATATCCCCCACGGTCGGATTGAGCTGCGCAACCGCAATCGCCAGGCTGTCCGATGGCCGCTCGTCCATGCGCGTAGGTCTAGCAATAACGCGGCAGGGTGGGCAAACGCGTCTCGCATGGACGTATTTGTTGCAGCGCGCCGAGGTGCCCGTTTGGCCGCGCGTGTTTATTGCGTCCGCGCCCGCCGCGTTGGCTACAACAGGCCGAAAAACTCCACGAACGCCAGCGCCCAGACAATTCCCGCCAGCAACAGGGACAAGCCGACCGCCGCCGACCCCATATCCTTGACGCGGCCGATCTCGCTATCGCTCTCGCGCGACACTCTATCCGCGAGTTTTTCGACGGCCGTATTCAACAATTCAACCACCAAAGCCAATAGCATCACGCTGATCAGCGCTACTCTCTTCCAGTTCTCCTGCGCGATCAGAAATGCGAGCGGCACTGCAATGACAAGCGCAACGAGCTCCTCGCGAAAGGCCATTTCGCTGCGCAATGCCGCGCAAATGCCACGCCAGGAATGGAGGGTAGCGCGAATCCAGTGATTCATGGCCGCGTGCTAGTGCACGTCAATCACGTAATAGGGGCCGAATTTCAGACTCAGCTGCGCGAACATTCCGAAATTGTTGACCTTCCATTCGACCGGCTGCGGCAGGGCGGCGACCCCGTTGATATGGCTCTCGAAATGCGTGAGCCCATGGGTCTGCATGTACCAGTAGCGGCCGCCAAAGCCGATACTGAGCGCTTGCGTCACCCGATATTGCATGAAGGCCTCGAACTGATAGCCCCAGCCGCGGCCGTCCTCCGGCACCGGGCCGTTGAAGTCACCGGGTCGATTGCTGATGCGCAGCCAGTGAGCGTCCGAGCCATAAAGCCCGACATAGGGAAGCCAGGCACCTTCGGCGCTGAACTTGAACCGGCCGATCTCCCACGCGCCATCGATGCCGATGCGCATGGAGTACCAGTTGTTGTCCTGGGTGATCACCTTGAGCCGGTTGTTGATGGGTGCTGGTCCGCACACGAATGGGTTGAACGCCTCCTGCGTGCAGCCGTAGGCGCTCACGGTTTCGTTCATGTAGTGAAATCCGGCGAACAGGCCGACGTGAAAGTCGGGGCCGAAAAGCGCGTTGAAACCTGCGTCCCCGCTCGCATAGATGGGAGAGCCGTTCTCCTGCACGCTGAACGTTGCGGAATACGGCGTAATCGCTGGCGGAAAGTCCTCGTCTGTGAGGAACCCTTTGCGCAAGGTGCCCCCGCCGACGTAGCCCTTGACGAACCAGCGCCTGTCAATATCGAAGCGCGTGTAGGCTTCGGCGGCGAAGATGGAAAGATTGTCGTAGGTCAGACGCGACACCATGAACGTTCCGGATGGATCGTAGAGGTTCTTGGCCGTGCTCGAACGACCGTACCAGAACCGCAGCCCGAAATCGCCGGTATAGGTCGATGGGATCTTGTCGAACGGGCGCCAGGCCCACTCGCCTGCCCCTGCCGGCATGTTGGCCGTGAAGCTTGCGGCCAGCGCCAGCCCCGCGATCGACCAGAATCGCGCTCGCGATCGTGTTCCGCTTGACGTGCTTGATCTTGTTCTTGGCACGTGACGTCCCCTGGTTTGCGGGGAGCAGTCTTTACGCGGAAGATTTTCCCAATCCTTACAGTTTGAGTGATCGGCTTAGCCGGCGATTTCTATTGTTAATGAGCAAATACGGTCTAGGATTAATGCGCCTATAAATTGCGAATGCATTTACCTTCACGAACAATGAACCGGTAGGTTGGGTCGAGCTCTTGCGAGACCCAACGCCTTTATGTCCGGCTGGGAACCAACCTGCACGCCATCACAGCCGCAGAACACGTTCCGCATTGCGGTGCGCGACCTTTTCCATGTCCGCCGCCGCAAGCTGCTGGCGCTTGAGGAACTCGACCGCGGCAACATTTGATTCATAGGGCCAGTCCACCGAGAACAGCACGTTGTCGATGCCAAGCGCCAGCACCGTGCACAGGAAAGCAGGCGTCGAGAAATTTCCGCTGCACGTCACGACCAGGTTTTCGATGAAATACTCAAGGGGAGCCTTCCGCAGCCCGCGCCGTTTTGCCGCGAGCTGCGTCTGGTCGTTGATGCGGTAGAGCATGAACGGCAGACCCTCACCGAGATGGCCGAGGATCACCGTGAGATTGGGAAACGCGTCGAAAGCCCCGCACAGCACGAGCCGCAGGAAATGCGCGCCGGTTTCGATGCCGAACCCCCATGGCGCGAGCGCGATCTCCTCATAGCCTTCGAAATAGGCCTTCATCACCGCCGCTTGCGGCTTGCTGGGGTGCAGATAGATCGGCACGCGCAGCGCCTGCGCACATTCAAGGATCGGCCAGAAGCGCCTGTCGTCCAGAAGACTTCGTTCGTTGCCCCATTGATCATCGCGCCCTTGAACCCGAGCGTGGTGACCGCGCGATCAAGCTCTCGCACGGCGGCGGCGGGATCCGCGGTGGGCAGCGCGGCGAGCGCGGCAAACCGATCGGGATGCGCGCCCACCGTCTCGAACAACATGTCATTGACTTCGCGCGCAACCGCGATGGCCTCTGCCCCCTCGAGTGCCTGGCACCCTGGCTGATTATGCGAGAGCACCTGTACATCGATGCCGGCGGCATCCATGGCGGCGAGCCGCCGTTTGCCGAGATCGAGCAAAGCCGCGACCACATCGAAGCCCAGCAGCTTTTCGCGATCGTTGCCCTGCTGCGCGCCCGGCGGAAGGCTGCGCTCTTCCTTCGGCAGAATGAAATGCTCCTCCAGCGCCACGATTCTCATCTGCAAACCCGTTTGCGTCACGGTGATCCCGCCGGTACGGTCGCGCGTTGTGCTCCCGGCAGTAACCCTGCATGTCAGACGCGCCCATAGCAAATATCGAGCTCTATCACATCGCGTTGCCGACGCGGCGCGAGCACAAATGGACCGGCCTAACGGAGCCGATCGGCGGCTATGTCCTGGTCAAGATGACCGATGCCGCGGAGGGCACGGGTTGGGGCGAAGCTCCGGTGCTTAAGGACTGGGGCGGCGACTTCGGCCGCTATTTCGGTGAAACGCCGGCGACAACAATAGAGGTCATTACCCGCCATCTTGCTCCCGCGGTGAAGGGATGCATCCCGGGCGAGATCGTCGAATTGCATGCGCGGATGGACCACAGCATCAAAGGCTATCCCTACGCCAAGGCGGCGGTTGAGCTTGCCGCTTACGATCTCGCCGGCCGGCAAGCGGGGCTGCCTGTTCATCGGCTCATCGGCGGCGCGCTGCGCCGGCGTATTCCGGTCACCCATTCGATCGGGTTGCTTGCCGCGGAGGAAGCCGAGCGCGAGGTCGCGCAGGTCGCAAAAGAAGGCATCCGCACCATCAAGATCAAGGTCGGCGTTGATCCCGATCGCGATGTGGCAATGGTGCGGCGGATTCGCGAAACCGTGGGCCCCTCGCTCGCGCTGTGCGTCGATGCCAATCAGGGCTATCGCACCGCGGGCGAGGCCATCCGCACGTTGCGGCGCATGGAGCGGTTCGATCTCATCTATTTCGAGCAACCGGTTGAGGGAATTGCGCGGCTTGCCGAGGTCGCCCGCGCCATTGACGTGCCGGTCATGGCTGATGAAAGCGCATGGAACGCACATGATGTGATCGAGATCATTGAACAGCGCGCGGCGCAGATCGTCTCCATTTATACGACCAAGCCCGGTGGACTCTACGGCGCGATGGAGGTCGCAGCGGTGGCGCGTTCTGCCGGGCTCATCTGCAACGTCAACGGGTCGGTGGAAACGGGTATAGGAAATCTCGCCAATCTGCAGCTTGCGGCCGCGGCCCCGGCCGTCGTGCTCTCATGTGTGGTGCCGGTTTCCACGCCGGCGGAGATGCAATCGGGCAAGCTCGCCGGCATTTATTACAAGGACGATCTCATCAAGGAGCCCATGCGCCTGGTCGAGGGCGCAATCGAGCTCCCGGGTGGCCCCGGCATGGGAATCCCGGCCGATGAGGCCAAAATCCGCCGCTATCGGGTCGGCGCCGAGCGATAGCCCATATGCGCCCGGATGTGATTGCGCGCCTCGCTGCCGCCATGAAACAGCACGGCCTCGACGCGATCGTTTCGATCTCGCCGGAAAATTTTGCCTATGTGACCGGTTTTCTCTCGCCGACGCAGCCGCTGATGCGCTGGCGCCATGCCATGGCGGTGGTCACCGCCGACGCGACCGCCACGCTTGTGGTCGTGGACATGGAAGCGAGCACGATTCGCGCCAAATCTCCTCCCGGGACGGAAATTGCCGTGTGGCGCGAATTCAAGTTCGACGCGATGAATGTGCTCGCCGATGTCCTGCGCGGGCATGGGCTCGCGCATTCGACCATCGGCATCGAGCTCGATTATTTGCCCGCCGCCGATTTTGCCGCCTTGCGCAAGCTTTTGCCGCAAGCAAGCTTCCCGCCCGTGCAAGCCATGCTGGCGCGGCTGCGCGAGATCAAGACCCCGGAAGAGATCGATCTTCTACGCCGGCTCTCGCGCATCGCGGACAAGTCGATTACGCAGGCCTGCCGTTCCGTGCGCGCGGGCGCAAGCGAGATGGATCTCGCTGCGGCGCTTACGCGCGGCATCTACGAACAGGGCGCCGAGTATTTCAAGCTCATGATCGTCGCCACGGGCGAGCGCAGCGTCTTCCCGAACGTCGGACCTACGAGCCGGATGCTCAAACGAGGCGATGTCTGCCGGGTGGAGATCTTCCCCATGATCAACGGCTATCACGCCGGCGTCTGCCGCACCGCTGCGCTCGAAGCCGCGCCACCGCAGGCCAAACGCATCTGGGCAAATCTGACCGCCTGCAAGCACATGCTCTTGCATGCAATCAAACCCGGCGCATCGACGCGTTCCGTCTACGAGCTGTATCTCAGGAAAGTCGGTGAGCTTGGACTGCCGCCGATTTCATTCATCGGTCACGGCATTGGCCTGCATCTGCACGAAGATCCCTATCTCGGCCCGACCGAGGATCGAGTACTGGAAGCCGGAATGGTTTTGGGCGTCGAGCCCTTGATCTACGAGACCGGCTTCGGCTTCGGCATGCAAAACAAGGACATGGTCCTGGTGACGCCCGGCGGTTGCGAGTTGCTGTCAGATTATCTCGATACCGACGAGCTGCTGATCGTCGGGTGATCAGTTGAGCTGGAGCTCCGCCTGCGGCGGCAAATAATCCGAACGGTAGATTGACTGGATCGCGAGCGCTGGAAGCTTGAACGTTTCAACGATCATATTGATCGTATGCGCCATTCGCACCGGATCGACGGCGCCCAGCCCGTCGCGCCTTACCCGCTCGGTGAGGATCGCGTTTTTGATGATGAGGTCAAGGCGGGCGCGCTCCACCTTCTCCTCGATCAACGGCTCGCGTTTCTTGAGCGCCGCGATGGCGGCATCGGGATTGGCAACGGCGGCCTTCCAGGCTTCGACAGCGCCCTTGACCACCTTTTTGACCGCGTCAGGATTGCGGTCGGCGAACTGCGGCGTCGTCAGCAGGCAGTGACCGTAGAGAGCCACGCCGAAATCCGAGTAGCGCATCACATTGAGATCGTTCTCGGTGATGCCAAGATGCTCGAGCCCGGCAACATCGGTGATCAGCGCCGTTGTGGCGTCGGTCTGGCCCTGGACGAGGAGTATCTCGCGCAGCTGCGGGGTCACGTCGAGCCAGTGCACCGAGGACGGATCAAGCCCGTTGGCACGCGCAAACAGCGGGAACATGACCCGGCTGGAGGCGCCAGTCGGCGAGGCGATCCGCTTGCCCGCGAGATCGGACGCCTTGGTGATGCTCGCCTTCCGAAGCGACAGGACCACCATGGGCGCAACATCATAGATCTGGAAAACGCCTACCGCCTTGGCCTCGTTCTGGCGGCCATTGAACTGGATCAGCGCGCCGATATCGGCAAATGCCATCTCATAAGCGCCGCTTGCGACCTTTGTGATCGCGTCCGCAGATCCGTAGCCGCGATCGACCTGCATGTTCACGCCTTCGCGGGCAAAATAGCCGCCCTCGGCTGCCAGTACGAATGGCGACTGCTGGCCCTGGATGCTGAAATCGAGCGTAAGCTTCACAGTCGGGCTCTGAGCCGCGGCGGCAACGGCGCTCGCCCCGAGAACGAGGCCTGCCATGACGCCCATAAGCCGTGATTGATTCATTCCTGTTCTCCTTGTTTGCGCCTGCGGCCCGGCCAGCCGGTTCACCGGCTGGCAAGTTCACGCACAATATCGAGCGCAAGCTGGCGTTCTTCCGCGGTGCCTGACACCTCTATGATGGGTTCGTCCAGCCCGGCCGCAAGATATTGCTCGAGCCGCGCGCGACATTCGTGCGGCGTGCCAGCAACCGCGAACACGTTTGCGGCCTCGACCGGCAGCAGCCGCAGGGCGGCATCCAGATCATGCCGGGCGAGGCAGGCGATGATCGTCGCATGATCGATATCGAGATTGGACGAACGGATGTTTTCCGCATGACCGCGGCTGCGGAACAGGAACGCAAGCTTGCGCAAGATTGCCGCCTTGGCGGCGGCAGCGTCCCGGGAAACGCGGCAATTGATCAGGGAGCATTTGCGCAAGCTTTTGGGGTCGCGCCCTTTTGCGGCGAGACCTGAATGCGCGCGTTGCAGACACGCGCGGGTGGAGGCGAGCGTCAGGCCCGCCGAGAGCAGCACGCCGTCCGCAATCTCGCCTGCGAGCCGCAGCATGTGGGGTCCAGTCGAGGCAATGTAGATCGGATACTGCCGGCCCTGGTCGAAAGCCATTTTTGCGCCGCGCAGCCTGTGCAGCTCGCCGTCACAGGTCACGGGGTCACCGCGCCACAGCGCGCGTAACGCCTCCACATATTCGCGCATGATCCGGACCGGCTTTATCGGTTCTATTCCCGACTCGCCCAGGTTGAGGATGTTCCCGATCGAGACGGTGAGGATGACGCGGCCGTCCGCGAGCTCGCCCAAGGTCGAGATCGCCATCGCGACCGGCAATGGCGGCCATAGATAAGGGCTGATCGCTGTCGGCACGAGCGCAGCGCGCTTGGTCACGCTCGCGGCCGCGGTCGCCCACACCACGGCCTCGCGGTAGCCCATGTGCTGTGCAAACCAGAGGCTCGTCGCGCCCGCAAGCTCGGCTTCAGCGCACACCTGCAGCATCTCGGCGGTGGACGAGAACCCATCGAAGAACACACCCACAGGCATGGCTGCTCCTTCCCTATTCCCGGAATGCTTCCTCGCGACCGCGACGGATGTTGGGAAGCGTTACCGCAACTAACAGCGCGGCTGCGAGCAAGAGAAAGCCCGCGCTGATCGGCCGGCGCAGGAAGATCGACCAGTCTCCACTCGAAAGGACCATGGCGCGCCGAAAGTTTTCCTCGAGCATGGGACCGAGCACGAGCCCGAGCAGCAGCGGCGCAGGCTCGCAATCGAGCTTGCGAAAGGCATAGCCGATCACCCCGAAGGCGGTCATCACGAGCACATCGCCCGTGCTCGAGCTAAGCGTGTAGGTGCCGATGCAGCACAGGACGAGAATGCTCGGGAACAAATATCCGTAAGGCACCTGCAAAAGCTTCACCCAGATGCCGATCAGCGGCAGATTGAGCACAACGAGCATCAGGTTGCCGATCCACATGCTCGCGATGAGGCCCCAGAACAGCGCAGGCTGCTTGCTGATGATCTCGGGTCCCGGCGTGATGCCGTGGATCATCATGGCTCCGATCATCAGCGCCATGAGCGCGTTGGGCGGTATGCCGAGGCTGAGCATGGGAATGAAGCAGGCCTGCGCGGCGGCGTTGTTAGCCGATTCCGGCGCGGCGACGCCCTCGATGGCACCGCGCCCAAAGCGCTCCGGCGATTTTGAAATTTTCTTTTCGAGGCTATAGGCCGAGAAGGCTGCGATCGTCGGGCCACCGCCCGGGAGAATCCCGAACACCGTCCCGACCGCCGTTCCGCGCACCATCGCGAAGAACGATTGCTTGAGATCGGCGAGCGTCGGCCATAATCCGCTCACCGGCTTTGCCCGCATCTCGTCTGCACTTGCGCTTTCAAGATTGACCATGATCTCGGCCAACCCGAAAAGGCCCATGGACAAAGGCACAAAGCCGATGCCGTCGAACAACACGTCAACGCCCATGGTCATGCGGTACTCGCCGGTCGATACGTCGGTTCCGACCAGGCCGAGAAGGACACCGAGCACGATCATCCCCACGGCCTTGAGCACGGAGCCGTGCGCGAGCACGACCGCGGAGACGAGGCCAAGCAGCATGACCGAGACGTAATCGGCTGACTGAAACAGGAGCGCTACTTTGGCGAGCGCGGGTCCCGCGACCGCGATCAGCAGCGTCACCACCGATCCCGCAAACAGCGAGCCGATGGCCGCAATCGCGAGCGCGGGGCCGGCACGGCCGCGTTGCGCCATGGCGTAGCCGTCAAGGACCGTCACCACCGAGGAGGTTTCTCCCGGAATCTTGACCAGGATCGCGGTGGTCGAGCCGCCATATTGAGCGCCGTAGAACACGCCGGAGAGCATGATCAGGGCTCCCACGGGCGAGAGCCAGAACGTCACCGGCAGGATCAGCGCCATGGTGGTGAGCGGCCCGATCCCCGGCAGAACGCCGATTGCAGTGCCGATCACGCAGCCGAAGAAGCACAAAACGACGTTCTGCCACGTAAGCGCGATCCCAAAACCCATGACAATGTTGGACAGAATATCACTCATGTCACAATCCGGCGGGCCATAGCGGAATCGCAACTCGCAAGCCCACGACGAAAATCCCGACATTGATGACGATCAGCAACGCGCACAGCAGCAGCAACGGAATGGCGCGCACATTGCCGTCGGCCAGCCGCGCAAGCACGGTCGTGAGCGCGAGCGCCAGCACAAGCCCGAGCGGATAAAGCAGAAGCGCAAACGCAAGACACGACAATGTCACGAAGACGAACGGGCGCCATTTGCCGCGCTCGAGACGCTCGCCTGCTCGCATGAGCGATAGCATCGCCAGCAGAGCCCCGATCGCAATGAGCAGCGCGCAGACAAGGCGCGGGAAATATCCCGCTCCCATGGTCCCCGCTGTGCCAGATTCCAGATCGCGCCCGAGCCACAGGCCGACGAGCCCGAAGGCCATGTACAGAGTGCCGGCAAGAAAATCCTTGCTGGCGAGTACGGCGTTCATGGCATCGCGTCACCCGCGGGCTTGACCACGCAAGTGGAGCATACTCGACTTGCGCGCTTACGCTGAGCGAACCCGGGTATGCCCGGGTTCGCATGGTCCATCAAGCTTCGCAAGAAGTTCTTGACGAACAGGGTGGATTGCATCGGACCTCGGGCTTGCCCGAGGTCCGCACATCAACAAAGTGCCGCAAGTCGAGTATACCCGACTTGCGGTGTCAGGCGCGGCAATGACCGCGATCGGGCGCCGTGCATTCCTTCTTTTATTTCTGTCGCGCTTTCACGAGACCGGCATCAAGCAGGATGGGATAGAGCTCGGCATCGTCGGCTTTCCAGCGCTCATAGGTCGCCTTCGCGTCGGCGGGGGCAACGACAAAGCCGGCCTGCCTGGCCTTGTTTTGAAACTCCGAGTCTTTCAGAGCTGCGATCACATTTGTTTCCAGGAAGCGCAGGCGATCTTCCGGGATGCCTTTCGGCCCCGCAATGCAGCGCCAGGCGCCCACCACCACGTCGAAGCCCTGCTCACGGAAGGTTGGGATGTCGGGCGCCAGGAAATGGCGCTCGGTCGCGGAGACGCCGAGAATTTTCAGCTTACCCGCCTTGTGTTGTTCAGCGGTGTCGGGCACCGGCACGGTTGCCGAATCCACCTCGCCGGCCATCAATCCGATGACCGTCGGGCTAAACCCCGCATAGGATACAAGCGTGAGCTTGACGCCGAGCTTTTTCTCATAGAGCGCAGCCGCGATATACGATGACCCGCCGGGCTGATCGTTGCCGTTCTTGATCTTGCCGGGATTGGCACGCGCGCGCTCGACATATTCCTTGAGCGAGCCGATGCCGCTGGCAATGCTGACTTCGATCGCGTTCGGATCTTCCCCGAAGAAGGCGATCGGCTGGAGCTCGTCGAACGTATTGGCCTGAGCGTTCAGATACGGCAGCGCGATGCCGCCTGAGCTGAACATTCCGATTGTGTAGCCGTCCGGCTTTGCATTGGCGATCTCGCGGTGGCCGATTGCTCCGCCCGCGCCGGGCTTGTTGAGCACGACCACGGGGACCTTAATCTGTTTGCTGAGCGCATCGGCAAGCAGTCGCATGCTGATATCGCTGCCTCCCCCGGGTGGCCAGGCGACAACCAGAGTGATCGGTTGCGACGGAAATGTCTGTGCCTGCGCGGCGGCGAGCGCGAGCGCGAAGCCCGCAATGATCGATGCAATGTTCGCCTTCGTCATGTGATGCTACTCCACCACGAGCTTGACCTGATCGCCGGGATTGACGCGCTCGCCGGGGCCAAAGCCGTTGAGCGCGCGAATGCGCTCGATGTTGCGGTCGGGCGTGGCCATGCGGCTCGCAAGCCGCTCAACGGTATCGCCCGGCTCGACGGTGACCACCTTGATGTGGAGCGGCTTTGCGGCCTGGCTCTCCGCGAGCGTCATGCGCCGAAACGTGCCGACTGCTTCGCGGAAGGAGCGATCGATATCTGCGCTCATGCGCTTGGCTGCGAAGATAAAGCGATAGACATCGCTCCCGAACCGCACGGCGTAGAGCCGGAATACCCACTGATCACCCTTGGCGGTCGCGGTTGCCGCCGGCAGGCCATTGATGGTGGTCTCCTCGACGCTCTTAGGATCGATATTCTCGATCCAGCCGGAATTAAGATACTCGGGCAGCGTCTGCTCCGCTGGCACGCGCACCACATCCATGCGCAAGGCCTGTCCGCCGCCTTCTCTTACGCCGAGCACCGCCTGGGCGGTGTTGTCGAGCGTGAACTCTTCCGGCGCGACAAAAGTGAAGCTCAGCCTGGGGTGCAGGAAGCGACGTCCGCGTACGAAACCCTCGCTCGGGTCTTCGCCGTAGATCATGCCGTCAATGCCGCCGAGATAGCTCGGCTTGTCGCGCTCACCCTGAGCTTGCGCGACCGCGCGCGCATTGGCTTGCGCGTTCTTGATGCGCTCGGGCGTGGACGGATGCGAGGACAAGAAATCCGGCGCGCGCGGATCGATGTGAGCCTGGCCGGCGTTTGATTTGAACTCGGCGTTGCGTCCCATGGACGTAAGAAAGCGCACCGCGCCATAGGGATCGTAGCCGGCACGAGCCGCAATCCCGATGCCGATGCCGTCAGCTTCCAGCTCCTGCGCGCGCGAGAAGGTCGCGAGCTTGATCTTGGACTTGGCAAGCGCGAGCGCACTGGTTTCCGGGTCGCTGCCGAGATCGGTGAAGACGCGGGTCACCAGCGCCACCTGGCGCGCCTCGTCCTCGCGCATCTCGGCGTGGCGTGCGATCACATGCGACATCTCGTGCGAGAGCACCGAGGCAAGCTCGGACGTGTCGTTGGCCAGTGCGATCAAGCCGCGGGTCACGTAGAGGTTGCCGCTCGGAAGCGCGAACGCATTGACCGAAGGCGAATTGAGAATGGTCACGCGATATTGCAGATCGGGCCGTTCCGAGGCGGCGATCAGCTTTGCCACGAGATCATTGAGGAGCGCCTCGACCTTGGGGTCCTCGTAGGCGCCGTTATAGGCGGCGAGAATGCGTTGATGCTCGCGGGAGGCCGGCGTCACGGCCGGCGCGGCCTGTTGCACCAATTGCGGCGCCTGCGGCAACGATCCCGGCGGGACACCCCCGGTCAACAGCGACGAGCTGCACCCGGCAAGCGTGAGGCCAAGCGCAGTTACAAGCGCGACCATGCGCCTATGAGCTTGAGGCACACATCTCGTCACACGACGGGCCTGTTCCCCTGCCCGCCCGAAGTCGCGTTTGCCCGACTTCGACCAATTCAAGCTGCTGAAGTCGGGTAAATCCGACTTCGGCTGGGGGAGGGAGCCCGCCGGTCGCGTGGCACAATTGTGCATCACACTCATGTCAGCGTTCGGCAATTTCGATCTGCTCCGGCCGCAGCGCCTCGATCCGCGGCCCGTTGCGCTCCTCGATCCACCCGCGCACGCGGACGCGGCGGTTCTCGAGCCTTTTCGGATCAAGCCCCGCAGCCGCGAAATTGCGCTCGTTTCGTTTCGAGATCGTCACTGTAAGTGCCTCTGACCAGCGGCGCCCGAAATTCATGTAGATCGTGCCTCCGCTCTCGCGGACCGACAGAACCTTACCCTCTACGACTGTGAAATGGCCCCGTTCCGCCAGGAGATCGGTGAATCTCTCGGCGCCGACAATGGCATAATACGGTTCGGCCCACAGGCCAAGCTTGCTTTCGCGGGCCGGACGCTCGCCCGCCAGGAGGTCGACTGCGCATTCGCCCGCCTCGCTTGAGACCCGGGCAAAGCCTTTCGCCAGCAATTCGTGGGCAGCCGATCTCTGGATCCCCTGATGGGTGTAGTAGGCGTGCGCCAGGACGCGGCTGAAGCGATCGGATAGGCGCCCCGTCGCCCGCAGCTCAACCGCCTCTCCGGCAACCATGCTTGCGAGCGCTTCTCGCGCTGCATTGCCGGCCTCGGCGCGCGGGCCCGTTTCGCCCGCAACCGGCGGCAACGGAACCTCGATTCCGGGCAGCCGCACTTCGCGGCCATCGTCGAGCAGGAAACTGCGGCCATCGACGATGGCACTGATCTTCCCGGCCCCGACCGCTTCCAACTGGCAGGAATTGCCAGGCAGCGCACGCCGTTGCCCATACCCGTTCGAGGCCGGCGCAAGGGCTATGAGAACCGCGACACCAACCAGTAGTCCGGCCCGGCTTAAGCGCCCTCGCATCGCAACACGAAACCGCCGGAATAGGGCGCCACTGCGGCGTGCGTTCCATTGAACGCATCCGAGACCTACAGCTCCTCGACCGCCTTTTTCACCAGCGCCAGCAGCGCATGCGGGGCATAAGGTTTCGGCAGCCAGCCGAGTGGCGTGGCGGCCTGCGCCCGCGAGCGCGTATGTGCGTCGTAATGCGCGGTCGCAAAGATCGAGCGAATCCCTGTCGCGCGAAATATGTCGAGCGCAGCATCGACCCCGTCGCTGTTCCCGGCGAGCCTGATGTCCATGATCACGAGCGTGGGGGTGGCTGACTTTGCGAGCCGGACCGCCTCGTCGGCATGGGCTGCGACGCCTGCGACCGCATAGCCCGCTTCTTTCAGGACCGACTCTATTTCCATGGCTGCGAGAAAATCGTCCTCCACGATCAGAATGCTGACCGGCTCATCGTGACCGCGGCCTGAGTGGCGTGAGCGTATCGAAAACTGCGCCGCCGGTGAGGCAGGATGAACCCTCGATGCTGATGCCATGCGCATCCTTGCCGCCGCCTCAGTAGGCCGCGCCGCGATCGACGAATTGCACCACGCAGCGCGCGCCGGGCGTGCGTTCGACTTTGAGCGTTCCGCCGAGCTGCCGGGCCAATCCGCTGACAAGGCCAAGCCCCGACGCGCGCTTGTTGGCGTCCCCGGCATCAAATCCCGGTCCATCATCTTCGACCTCAAGCAGGTATGAGTCGGGCGCTTTGGTCAACCGGACCTGGGTCGATGCATCCCCCGTTGCGTTACGGCCGTGCTTTGCGGCATTCGTGAGCAGCTCGTTGAGAATGAGGGCAAGCGGCATCGCGGTGTCGTTCGAGAGTCTGGCGGACGTGCAATCTGCGACCGAGATGTTCACGCTGCCACTGAACGCTTGCTTTGCGCTCGCGCAAACGCCTTCGAGGAAATCTTTCGCGCTGTAGGTCGTGGCGTTGCCCGCGTCATAGAGCACCTGCTGCGCCGCGGCCATCGCGCCTACGCGCTTGCTCGCATCGGAGAGCACCAGTCGGGCTTCCGCGCTCTTCGTCTCGCGTTGCGCCGCGCGCAGCAAGGCGTTGAGCATCTGCATATTGTTCTTGACCCGATGATTGAGCTCATCGAGCAGGACCTTCTGGTTCGCTTCCGCCTGCTTGCGCTCGCTGATATCCACCAGCATGTTGACCGCGCCGATCAGCTTGCCGGTCTCGTCGCGCAACGGCGTTGGATAGGGAATGAAGGGAATGCGCCGGCCGTCGGGCCGCTCGCCGATGACCTCCGCTCCCCTCACCGCCCGGTTTTCCCGCAGCGTCACGGCCATCGGGCTTTCGTCATAGGGCAACGGCGTGCCGTCCGGCCGCAACAGACGCCACGCCGCGTGCCAGTCGTTGCTTCCGAGTTCGGGCGTAGCACCGGCAAGCTCGACCGCGGCCTGGTTGTAGAACGTCAGGCGTCCTGCGGCATCGGTCGTATAGACGGCGGCCGGAAGCTCTTCCAGGAGCTCGCGGAAATGCCGTTCGCTCGCGCGCAAGGCCTCGCGCGCCTGGCGCTGCATGGTGATGTCGCGCATAACCCGGATGCCGTAACGGAACTTGCCCGCGCCATCGCGCACGATGGAAGAGGTGACGGAGACCCAGATGATGCCGCCGTCCTTGCGGATGAGCCGCTTCTCGACCGCATACCGGTTTGCCGGCGCGACGGTCTGATGCTCGAACGTGTTGATGTCTGAATCGCGATCGTCCGGGTGGGTCACGTCGAAGATTGTGAGCTTGAGCAGCTCCTCGCGTGAATAGCCGGTGATCGCGCAGGCCGTCTCGTTGACCCGCAGCAGGTGCCCCTGTGCGTCGACTTCGGAGATTGCGATCCCGGCGTGCTCATAGGTCGCCGCAAGACGCTGCTCGCTTTCGGCGAGCGCATCGACCGCCCGCTTGGTCTCGGTGATGTCCTGGAAGATGCGCACGGCATAATTAAACGTGCCATCCTCGTTGCGAACGGCGGACGTCATGACCGAGGCCCAGATCACGGCCCGGTCCTTGCGCACGATGCGCTTCTCGATCGAATAGCGGTCGATTTCACCGCTGACGAGCCGCACAAACTGTAGCCAGTCCTCCTCGCGGTCCTCGGGATGCGTCACGTCGAAGACGTTTCCGCCAACGAGATCCTCGCGCGCGCGTCCCGTTATGGCACACGCGGTGGCGTTGACACGCAGGCGTTTTCCGGTTGCATCGATCTCCGCGATACCAACCGTGGCGTGCTCGTAGGTGACCGCAAGCCTTTGGTTCTGCTCACGTAGCGCTTGTTCGAGATCGAGTTCGTCCTGCCGCCGGTTCGTGCCCGCAAGGCCCATGTTCATGGCTCAACTTTTCCGGGCGTGATCGCAACGCGCCCGATCATCATCACAAAACCAGCCGACGGGAGGCAAATTCGCCCTGTGCACCAGCCACAATGCATGAAAGGACGAAACCCCGCGCAACGGCCACAACACCTGGTCGGCTGTTTGGTTCCCTTGGCGGCTTTTCACCGCAGCGCTAAGCGCTGCGTAGCGGCACCCGATCTCGGGTTTACCCGAGATCGGCCACACTAAATGCCCAAGTCGGCAACAGCCGGCTTGGGATGCGCTATCGCGCCGAACGCTTGCCGGCTGCAGGCCGAGCCTCGACCACCCGGATTGAACGCTCGGGCTTCCCCTTTTTCCCGCCGCGGCCTGCTTGCCCGCTATCGGGAGCAGCATCTCGCGTTGTCCCTCCACGCGCTTGCGGCCTTTTTTGGTCTGCGCCGGCGCGGGCCCCGCGGCCTGAACACTGCGACGTAGCGCATCCATCAGGCTGATAACGTTGCGCGGCGCTGCGACCTGCTCCTTGCTCTTGGCGATGGGAATGTGCGCCTGCTTCTTGCGCAGCAGCTCCGTCAATGCCTCTTCGTAGTGGTCCTTGAACTGGGACGGATCAAAATCGCCTTGCTTTGTTTCGATGATGTGCTCGGCAAGCTTGAGCATCTCGCCCGGCACTTTGAGCTCGGGGATCTCCTCGAAATATTCCTCTGCGTTGCGGACCTCGTAGGGGTAGCGCAGCGTGGTGCCGATCAAACCTTTGCCATGCGGCTCGAGCGCAATGACGCGTTCGCGCTTGGACATGACCACGCGCCCCAGGCCGACCATGCCCTTTCCCTGCATGGCATCGCGGATCACCGCAAAGGCCTCCTGGCCTACTTTGTCATTGGGCACGATATAGTACGGGCTGTCGTAGTAGCGCTTGTCGATCTGCTTCGCGGGCACGAAGCTGTCGATCTCGATGGTGTGGGTGCTCTCGAGCTCGAGCGCTTCGAGCTCCTCGTCCTCCATGACGATGAACTCGTTCTTGCCGACTTCGAAGCCGCGGCCCTTGTCGGCGGCGTCCACCGGTTCGCGCGTGACATCGTCGACGAGTTGCTGACGCAGCCGGTTGCCGGTCTTGCGATTGATCTGGCGAAAGGAGATGCGCTCGGACACCGAGGTGGCCGGGTTCAAGGCGATCGGGCACGAGACCAGCGAGAGCTTCAGATAGCCTTTCCAATACGCACGCGGCGCCATGACAAACTCCGACGGAAAGAACGGCACAATCGAACAGCAGCCCTACATAGTACGGTTAACCGGTTACTGCCATCTTGACGGTCCGGCGTCAGTGTTCTCTTTTTGTTTCGGGATGTGGGAAATTTTAGCCATCCTTGTGACATCGCCGCGATCTGCCGTGCTAGGCAATGCCGAAACCGTCATCAGCGAGAAGGAGCGTGGACAATGAGCAACAGGGCCAAGGCGCTCAGCGAACAAGCGCGCGAGCTGAGCCCGGCAGACCGTATCGCACTTGTTGAAGAGGTTCTCGACAGCCTCGACAGCGCCGATCCAGCGATCGATGATCTTTGGATCAGGGAGGCTAAGGACCGTCTAATGGCTTACCGCCGCGGTGACCTTGCGGCCAAAGACCTGAGTGAAATCGTGGCGAAATATGGACTGTGGCTGTCCGGTTCCTAGAAATTGCGGAGATCGAGCTCGACGAAGCCGTCCAATGGTATGAGGCACAGGCCCCTGGTCTGGGCCACTCCTTTCTCCTTGAAGTCCTCTCCGCCGTTCGCCGCATCTCGCTCTATCCGGACGCTTGGCATCTGCTCGGCGAAGGCGTGCGCCGCTGCCGCGTCAACCGGTTTCCGTTTGGGCTGATCTACAGGACCGAAACCGCCGATATAGTCGTTCTGGCAGTTGCTCACCTGCACCGACGACCAGACTATTGGCGTGACCGGGTGAATGGCTGAATTGTTTTCGCGCCTGCGGCGATATGGTTCGCGGTATGCCCAAAGTTTGTTCCACCCCATTGAAGGAGCAGCCGTTACAGGCTGCGCTGCGCCGCTACGAGGTAGATCAGGGTTGCGATCCCACTGAGAGCGCTCCTGACGGCGTCCAGGTGTCCCCACCGAGTTAACCGTTCTCTGGTATGGCGGTTGCCTCCTGGTGCGGTGGCTTCAAGCAGATGGTTGGTAGGCATGATAGCCACCAACGTGTACGGCCAATTGGCGAGCATGATCCACAGCACCAACGGCCCACAGCAGATCACTAGTGGTCCACCAAGCGGCTGCACGGGTGCCTGCATTGCGAACCCGCGCCTGTAGGCCGGACGCCACTCGGCAAGAGCGGCTGCGTCGGACAGAGCGAGCCTTGCGGGATGTTCTGCGATGTTAATGTAGACCGCAGCGCCGAAGAAGATAGATGCCGTCACCAAAGCCAGCAGGCCGAGCATGTACTCTCTCCCCCACGGTGAACGCTACCACGAAAATGCGCTGACCGGCGCAGGTGCCTGAGCGCAGCGAAAGGAACTTAATACTAAAAGGCGCATCTACGGCTCAAGCTGGGCATGGGGCGTGACCCGACGTGCGCTCGTGTTCTTACGTCCACAAGGCGAACGATTGGACCCCGACACCATCAGCAAGTCTTTTCGTGAGCTGATCGCTGCTACCAAAGTGACGCTCATCACGTTCCATGGTTTGCGGCATACCCATATCAGTCACCTGCTCATGGACGGGGTACACGTCAAACGCGTTAGCGAGTGGGCTGGGCGCGCCAACATGAACATCACGCTCGGCACTATGCGGCGTACATCCCCAACATGCAGGCTGACGCGGCGCTGCGGGTGGACGCATGGCTTCGGCAGAGAGTAAAAGAGGTTATGCCGGGACGCCCCGGTGGGATTTCGGGTGGGAAATCAGCCCATCCGACAGCGGCTTGTCCAGCAAGCCGTTGAAACACAGACGGTCCCGTAGCTCAGCCGGATAGAGCAGCGGTTTCCTAAACCGAAGGTCGGAGGTTCGAGTCCTCTCGGGACCGCCACGATTTCAAGGACTTAGCTCTTAGTCGTCACGTCCAAAATCGACAATTGCCACCGACTTGCCACCGACTTGTTCGGCGAGTGCTTGGCGAAGCCATGTATCAACACCAGCGGCAGCGTCGGCCTGCATATTCGGAATGAACGCTGCATAGACTGAGAGAGTAGTGCTGATACTGGAATGGCCAGCCCGCTCGCTAACGATCTTGACGTGTACGCCGTCCATCAGTTGATGCGAGATATGGGTGTGACGCAGACCGTGGAATGTAATCCGTCGAACGCCTGCGGCCTTAATCAGGCGGTCAAACGCTTTGGTGACGCTATCCGGGTCGAACGCTGATCCGTCACTGTGACTAAACACCAACTCATACCACTTCCGTAGCGGCATGAATTGAAGGGGGTCTCCGGTAGTCGGGTCGCGAAACGGGGGGTCGCCAATGGACTCTGTGTGTGATTCGCTAAGACCATCTGATTCGGGAGCGGGGCCAGATGGTCAAGTGCAACAAAGTCCAGGTGACGCGGTTGCAACGAGCGCTGAAGCACGAGAAAAACCCTACGATGCGACAGCGAATCCAGATGGTGTTACTGCGCGAAAACGGGATGACGCAGCCTGAGATTGCCGAAGCTATGGGGGTATCCCTGAGCACGGTGAACCGAGCGCATATGGCTTATGACCACGGCGGGCGCAAGGCGTTGGAACCCAAGCCGAGCGGCGGGCGGATCCGGGAAAACATGACCCTGGCCGAGGAAAAGGTCCTGCTCGATCGTTTTGCCAAAGCCGCCGGCGCCGGAGAGATGTTGAACATCCACGATCTCAAAACGGCGTATGAAAAGGCCATCGGGCACCCGACCAGCAACAGCACGGTCTATAATCTTCTGGACCGCCACGACTGGCGCAAGCTGATGCCGCGCCCTGTTCATCCTGACCAGGATATCGAGGCGCAGATTGACTTTAAAAAAAAGGCTTTTCGGAAGCGGTAAGGAGAGCCCGGCAAATCGCCGCGCAACGTGGTCGTCGCTTGCGGATCATGTTCGCCGATGAAGCACGTTTTGGTCGGATGAACCGCCCTCGGCCGTGCTGGGCCCCCACAGGCATGAGGCCACGGGTCGCGTCCCAGCTCATTCGCGAATACACCTACCTGTATGGAGCCGTGTGCCCAAAGGATGGGGCTTGCGTCTTCCTGATCATGCCGGCGTCTGATACGGAGTGCTTCCAGATCTTCCTCGACATCTTGGCCAAGAAATTTTCCGGACAGCATATCCTGCTGTTTGTAGACGGTGCCCCCAATCATCACTGCGACGATCTCGTGATCCCCGCTAATATCATGCTGCACTTCCTTCCGCCTTACTCGCCGGAGCTTAACCCTCAAGAAAATCTCTGGGACGAAATTCGGGAGAAAATCTTCAAGAACTACGCCCTCAAATCTATGGACGAGGTCTGCGATAAGCTTGTGGAGGCTGCACTCTACATCGAACAAAATCCAGAACTCGTCAAATCCATCACCTCTTTCCCCTACATCGTCAAGTCATCATGATCTGGAAATGGTATCAGGCTTGCCAAGACCAAGCCTCAATCGTTCTTCAGCTTGGGCCGTTCGATGTTCTTTCAACGCCTCCACAGTCAACGCTGGGAGCGTAATCGTCCGGCGGCTTCCCTTGGTCTTCGGTGACTTAAACACAGTCTTACCTCGGACCCGTTCCAGCGATTGATTGACCGTCAACCTTGCGGTGCCGAAATCGATATCCGGCCAACGCAGCGCCAAGAGTTCGCCACGGCGCATCCCAGTAGTGACAGCGACCAATACCAACAGATAAATCCAACTCCCCTCCCCGCTCCGTAACAGGGTCGCAATCTCAGGCTTGGTAATGAACCGCCACCAGTGCACCAAGACCGAGCGACAAAACTCTCTGACCAACTGTTACAGACGCTTGTGAACCTAAAGCCCGACCTCGCCTCCCAACGTGCGCAGAGCTGGTCCCGGTTGTCTGAACAAATTTTCCGCGTCGATAAGTGGAGCCTCTGCCGGGGTTAGGCTGCCAAGCGGAGTGGCAGCGGGGTGAAGTAGGCTTGATCGGGTGTGCTGCCGTCAAGGCTCGAGTGTGGACGTCGTCCATTGTAGAAGTCCAGGTAGCGGCCGATCGAAGCGCGGGCCTCGCTGACGCTGTCGTAGGCCCGCAGATACACCTCCTCGTATTTGACGCTGCGCCATAGCCGCTCGACGAAGACATTGTCCCGCCAAGCGCCTTTGCCGTCCATGCTGATCGCAATACCGTTGTTGGCGAGCACGCCGGTGAAGGCCGAGCCGGTGAACTGCGAACCCTGGTCGGTATTGAAGATCTCCGGCTTGCCGTGACGAGCCAAGAGCATCCTCCAGCGTCTCGACGCAGAACGCCGCTTCCATCGTGATCGAGAGCCGCCACGACAGCACGCGACGGCTGAACCAGTCGAGCACAACGGCCAGATAGACAAAGCCGCGCGCCATCGGGATGTAGGTGATGTCCATCGCCCACACCTGGTTCGGCCGGATAATCTCCATCCCACGCAGCAGATACGGGTAGATCTTGTGGCCCGGCTCCGGCTTCGTTGTGCGCGGACGGCGATAGAGCGCCTCTATCCCCATCCGCCGCATCAGCGTTTTCACATGACGACGGCCGATCTTGCACCCATCGGCCGCCAGCAGGCCTCGCAACATCCGCGAGCCGGCGAAGGGAACTCCAGGTGCAGTCGGTCGAGACGCCGCATGATCGCAAGGTCGGCTTCCGGAACCGGCCGCGGCAGGTAGTAGACGCTGCCACGGCTGATACGCAGAACCTCCGCCTGCTTCGTGATCGGAAGATCGTGTTCGCGGTCGATCATCGCCTTGCGCTCAGCAAACCCGCCTTGGTGAGCGCCCCCTCTAAAAAATCGTTCTCCAACGTCAGTTCGCCGATCTTTGCGTGCAGTGACTTCACGTCAATGGCCGGCTGCGTCGCTCCATTATGGCCGCCGGGGCCAAATACATCGGCAGCCCCGCCCTCGAGCTGCGCTTTCCATGATGTGATCTGATTGGGGTGGACGTCGAACTGCTCCGCCAGCTGAGCCAGTGTGCGATCGCCTTTGATGGCTGCAAGCGCCACCTTCGCCTTGAAGGCCGGTGTGTGGTTCCGGCGGGGTCGTCTGCTCATGGTCTCTCCTAATTCGGCAGGCACAGCGTGCCCGCTGTCAGGCAGAAAACTCCACTTATCGCCCTGTGCAGATTTCTCGGACCAGCTCTCGCATCGGCTTGTGGAGCGGCTGCAAGAGCAAAGGCTGATCGACTAACAGAACATCAAATCGCTTTCGTCAAAGAGATCGCTGTGGCGGGGGGAGCTTTCGGGCTCCCATTTTTCTTGTTTGGTAGCGAGGACTTTTACTTGATGAAATCCCAGATAAGCTATTGAAATCATTACCTTTTTCCTTGACAAGGTGTCCGATTTATGTTATAATTGGGAATGGAAAGGACTTCAGGTCATGAAGACGATCAACCATTTGAAGACGATCATCGAAGGTATAAAGGCCTCTAAGGCCGCTGAGGTCCAGTCCTGAGCGACGCTCTCCAACAAGTTTTGCTCCTCTACAGAGCGAGTATCCACACCACTCCGTCGATCGACGAATGATCGGGTGATTATTGGCCAAGTATCGCTGTCGCTCACCGGAGCCTTCTCCTTTATTCCAATTGGAGATAGCCTCGGTCCACCTAAGCTTGGATGAAAATCGAGACCGTAGTTGTATTATCCGCTGCCTTAAATCTTAATCAGAACTGCCGCAGTATTTAAGCGGTCACTGTTTAAATTATGCCTTTCGGACAATCATATCGCCGAACTAAGTCCCGTCGTGGCACCGAGTACTTGTTCGACCCCAAATGGAACGGACCATTGATACAACAGTCATCGGCGCCGATGCTGCTGCCAGACATATAAGGCATTGACCAGAGCGAGGACCATAAGCACTGCCAGCACAGCGATGATGACGTTCCGAAACACCTCAAGTCTGTGGAGCTCGCTGCGGACTGCTTTGAGCTCGGAGTAAATGGGATCGAGTTTGTGATCGACGACTACCTTGTCAGGGGCAAGCCCGAACACCCTGCAGTTTTCGTTGTCCACGTAAGAGACATCGCCACCTGGGAGGGTGACATTCTTGCTGATAATGGCATCCCTGCACTGATATGACGCGCCCGACATCGCCTCGCCGCCTACGATTGTCGCCGACACACCCAGCGATACAACAGAATTGTTGATCGCAGACAAGAAGCCAATTCGAACGTTAAGCCATACCCAATTCTGATGGTACCCTCGATAGTGATTTGGGATAAATCGGTTGCCACCGCAAACCGGTATGCATCATCGTAAATCCCCGGGCTGTGGATGTTGATCTTACTGGTTTCGTTGGCCGTAACTCCTTGGCTGCCCCGGAACTGCCCAAAGTCGATGTCATTCACGTCTCCTATAGCGAACTGCCTGGACGAAAAGCCAACCGATCCGGTGGCATACGCTGCCAGCGTCATGCAGGAAATGGTGAGGATCGCGTGGTCCTGTGCGCTAAAAATGGCCCCGGCCTGGCCGGCACCATTGATCCGGTCATCTACTGCTACCATGCCCCGGTCGATGCAGTTTCCGTTCTTATCCTGCGGACCGGAAACCG
>CAVYVC010000011.1:0-108532 GCA_963771845.1 uncultured Alphaproteobacteria bacterium
ACCCCGTTCACGTCACGGTTCTCGCCGCTCTGGCTGTTCTCTCGCCGTCGTCGGGGCGAACCACATTGCCTGAATAATCCGCAGGAGTGGCGCTTTGCGGATCTCCCCTGGCAGCTCACGCTCCTGCACGCGTGGGGGGTGACGCCGAAGCCGGGCTGGAATGCGCCATCGTGGTCGATCAGCGCGGAGTGGTTCGCTTATCTGTTGTTTCCGCTGCTCGCTCCGGCATTGATTCTCGTGCGCGACCGCGCGACCGCGCTGTTGGTTGCCACGGTCGCCCTCACCGGCACCGCATGGGCGTTCGCCCTCGCCGACTGGAGCTTGAACATCTGGGTTGGGGCGCCCGCGCTCGTTCGCGTATCCGGCGAATTCCTGTGCGGGACCGCGCTATGCCGCGCCGTTGCGCTCGGTCGCAAGCCGGCGAGCCTGCGTGGTGACCTGCTCGGAGCCGCGGCATTCCTGTTGTTCCTGGCCGGCGCCTCCTTGGCGATGCGGGATTTTGGCCTCGTGGCTCTGCTTGCCCTGACGATTTTCGGAGCTGCAACTGCCAACGGATTTCTGGCCGGACGTCAGGAAGCCGGCCATTCGTGTGGCTCGGCGAGATCTCCTATTCCATATACATGGTTCATTTTCCCGTGCTGCTCGTCCTGCGGCGATTTTGGCAACATGCCGGGATTGCCGAATGGAACGCATCCGGCCGCGCGGCCGCATTTCTGGCGACGGTCATGCTGGTGATTGCGCTCGCGGCGATGCTTTTCTATGCGGTGGAGCGGCCTGCGCGAATGCGCCTGCGTGATCGCATGGGCAAGCTCGCCCCGGCGTGATCAGCAACCCTTATTTGATTTGTTCGAGCACGCTCACGTAGTTGGCGACCGCGGTGCCGCCCATGTTGAAGATGCCGCCCAATGTCGCGTTCCTGATCTGCATGTCACCCGCCTTGCCCATGAGCTGCATGGCGGTAAGGGCGTGCATCGAAACGCCTGTCGCACCGATGGGGTGGCCTTTGGCCTTGAGCCCGCCCGAAGGATTGACCGGCAACGGTCCGTCTCCCGGTGAAGTTCCTCAGTCAGCGCGCGTGCCCCTTGACCTTCCGGCACCAGGCCCATGGCCTCGTATTCCATCAATTCCGCGATGGTGAAACAGTCGTGAGTTTCCACAAATGAGAGATCGGAAAGCCGCACGCCCGCGCTCGCGAGCGCGCGCTTCCATGCCTCGCTGCAGCCTTCGAGCTTGAGCACGTCACGTTTGGACATGGGCAGGAAATCCTGCACGTGCTCGGCCGCGCGAAACGCAATGGCCTTGCCGAGCTTGAGCGCGGTCGCGACGTCTGCCAGGACGACAGCGGCTGCGCCATCAGAGACAAGCGAGCAATCCGTGCGCTTGAGCGGACCCGCAACGCGCGGGTTCTTCTCGCTTTCGGTGCGACAGAACTCATAACCGAAATCCTTGCGGATTTGTGCAAACGGATTGGCAACGCCGTTCTTGTGATTCTTGGCCGCGATGCGGGCGAGCGCGTCTGATTGATCGCCCCAGCGCTGAAAATAAAGCGCTGCGATCTTCCCGAAGATGCCCGCAAAGCCGCCTTCGATATCCGCCTCCTCGCGAACATAGGAGGCCTTGAGCAGGTTGCGTCCAATCTCGGGCCCGGGCGTGGTCGTCATCTGCTCGACACCGACCACGAGCACAATGCGTGCGCTGTTTGCAGCGATCGCCTTGAGTTCGTGGTGGACGGCGGCCGAGCCGGTCGCACAGGCATTCTCGACGCGGCTTGCGCGTTTGAACCGCAGGTCGGGCGAGGCCTGCAAAACCAGCGAGGCGGTAAAATCCTGCTGCGAGAACCCGCCATTGAAGTGGCCAAGCACGATCTCGTCGACATCGCGCGCGGGAACGCCTGCATCCGCAAGCGCTTCGCTCGCTACCCGCACAACCAGGCTTTCGACCGTTTCGCCTTCAAGACGGCCGAAGGGGGTGTGCGACCAGCCAACAATACATGCGGTCACGGTGCTCTCCCTTGATTTGCGCTCTGCACGATTGTCAGTGCCTTGTGATGGAAATGCAACACTTGCATAAACGTGCCGAAATTTGGACGCTTTCTTTTAACATTAACACGAGCCTGATGGCAGGAGCTTGCGAGCGGGGACTTTTCGCTTTTGCCTTTTATCCATCATCGGCTTAGCCTTGCTCGCTTACACCTTCTTCCGCCTGCGATAAGGTTGAGCGGCCCGCCTCAAAGCATGGAACGCGCAATGCCGTCTAGTGCTCTGCGACTTCTAATGTGGGCGGGAATCCTGTGCACCGCAACCGGGTTTACGGGCGAGCGCGCCGCGGCCGAGGCGCTGTTGGTCATCGAGGCCGAGAGCGGAAAGGTTCTGTATTCGCAGAACGCAGGCTATCCCTGGTACCCGGCCTCCGTCACCAAGCTCATGACCGCCTATGTGACGTTGCGAGCGGTCAAGGAAGGCCGGATCACCCTCGACCAGCCGCTGACCGTCTCCGCCAACGCGGTCGCCCAGGCTCCGGTGAAGATGGGATTCGGGGTCGGTACCCAGGTCACCGTCGACAACGCGCTCAAGATGCTGATGGTGAAATCAGCGAACGATATCGCAGTCGTGCTTGCCGAAGGCGTCGGCGGCTCGATCGAAAACTTCGCCGACCAGATGAATGCAAACGCCCGCCGTCTCGGCATGGTGCAGTCGAGCTTCGTCAATCCCAATGGCCTGCCGGCCGACGACCAGATTTCCTCCGCGCGTGACCTTGCAATTCTCGCGCGCGCTCTCATCCGGGAATTCCCGGAATACGACTACTATTGGCACCTGCCCGGCATACGCATGGGCAAGATGGTGCAGCGCAATTACAACAGCCTGCTCGGCCGCTATCCCGGCGCCGACGGCATGAAGACCGGATTCATCTGCGCCTCGGGCTTCAATCTCGTCGCTTCCGCAACGCGCGACGGCAGACGGTTGATCGCCGTAGTGCTCGGGGCGCCTTCCTCGGCGGGGCGCGCGCTCAAGGCCGCGCAACTTCTGGAGCGAGGCTTCAACAGCAGCACCGGGCTTAACTGGTTGATGCCCGCCCTCGCAACGGTCGAGGCGGTGGAGCCGGTCAGTGCCGCCCCGCCGAATCTGCGCGATGATATGTGCGGTCCACACCGCAAGCGTGCCGCCACGGAAGACGAAGAGGAAATAGCCCCGACCAATTTTGGTCCGGATTCCCCCTATGGCGTGTTCGTCTCGAGCCTGCACGCGCCCAAGACGAAGGCAAATCTGCTGCCAGACGCAAATATGGGCGAACCGGTTCTGGTTTATACCGGGACCAAGCCCCCGGCGCCGGGGGCGGCGGCGGAATCAAAGAAGCCGGCCAAGAAGAAAGCTGCTGCGGCTAAACCGGCCACGGCCGGGAAGGAAGGCGCGACCTCCGATGCTCCAGCCGCAGTCGATGAGCCAGCGCCGAAGCCCAAGCCCAAAAAGCCCGCCGCCAAGCCGACGCTGCTCACTCCGACATCAGCACCAGCGACGAGCCAGCAAACATCTCAGATGCGGTGAGTTCCCGCACCAAGCTGGCGAGCTCGTCACCGGAGCGGCTTTGGCCTTGCCGCTTGTCGCGCGTGCGCCTCAGTTTTTGTAGGACGGGTCGCGCCGGTCAAGCATGCGCTTGAGCGCCGGCCATTCCAGTGCGCCATGTGGCCGCTTCGTGCCCTTTGCGTCCGGGGAGGGCGCAATCGAGAGTTGTGCGTTCGTGCGGGCGATGACTGCTTGCGGCGGGAGCGAGAGCTCGTCATTGCAAGCCATGGCCAGCAGCTGGGTCTGGCATGCGCGTTCGAGCCGGTAGATGTTATTGAACGCCTCCCCGATGGAGCTGCCGCACGCCAACAGTCCATGATTGCGAAGAATGATGACCGCGCAGTCGCCGAGGTCGTCGACAAGCCGCTTCTGCTCGTCAAGATCGACCACCACGCCTTCAAAGTCATGATAGGCGATGCGCGACCAGCGCAACGCCGTCTGCGTCAGCGGCAGCAGTCCGCATTTGAGCACCGAGACCGCCATCCCCGCATTGGTATGGGTGTGCAGCACGCAAGCCACATCGGGGCGCGCGCGGTGGATCGCGCTATGGATGACGTAGCCCGGCAGATTGATCCCGTATTCCGCATTCGCGTTTGCGATGATGTTTCCGGCCAGATCGACCTTGATGAGGGAAGAGGCCGTGGTCTCTTCGTACATCATTCCGAACGGATTGATCAAAAAATGCTGCTCGTGTCCGGGCACGCGAGCCGAGATGTGATTGAGATGCAGGTCGGTCATGCCGTAAAGGTCAACCAGCCGGTAGCACGCAGCGAGATCGACCCGTGTCTCCCATTCGGCCGGATCGATCGCTCTCGCACGCTGTGCGGATTCCGGGTTGATCCTGGGAACGGTGTTCATGCTGTGCCTCGCTCCTGCTTGATGGCCTGATTACTTGATCGCTTGGGGATTGATCGGCGATCCGGTGCCGCCGGTGATGATGAGTGGCGGGCCGCAAAAGAAGAACTCATAGATGCCGTCGTCGGCGCAGTCCTCGGCAAGCTCCTTAAGATAAAAGATTTCGCCCATGCACAGGCCCATGGCCGGGATCACGACCCAATGCCAGGGCTGGTTCGCCTCCGTCGTTTCATTAGGCCGCACCTCGACGCCCCATGTATCGGAGCAGATGGCGGCAATTTCCTTGGCATGACACCAATAGCAGTTCTCGAACCGCACGCCGGGCGCGTCGCCGCCGGCATAGCCGCCCCATTCCTTCTCAGCGAGGCAGCGTTCCATCTGGCCGGTGCGAATAATGACGAAATCTCCGCGGCGGATTTCCACGTTCTGATGCTTGGCGCACTTGTCGAGCTCATCATTCGAGATGCCTTCACCGTCGGCGAGCCAATTCACGCCGCGCAAGCGCGCGATGTCGAGCAGCACGCCGCGGCCCACCATCTTGCTCTTGGAATGCTCAATGCCGAGCACGTTCAACCCGCGAGCATCGATCATTCTCGGATCGTGGCCGTTGTACGCCTTGTCCTCGTAAAAGACGTGGCCCAACGCGTCCCAGTGGGTGGCCCCCTGAACACAAAGATTGAGCGTGTCGTCGGCGTAGCGAATCTTGTTCCAGTCCTGCCGTCCGGCAATAGCATCGGTGCCGGTCGCGAGCATCTGGTGGATAGGATTGAAACGTCCGCCGAACAGGCCTGTCTGCGGCCCGTTGCTGTCGAGCGGGATGCCGAGCGCAAATACCCTGCCGCTGCGAATGAGGCTTGCCGCCTTGACGATGTCTTCCGGTGTCACATGGTTGAGCGTGCCGATCTGATCGTGTTTGCCCCAGCGGCCCCAGTTGCTGAGCTTTTGCGTCGCTTGCGCGATCGCCTGCCTGCCCACTTTGATATCCATTTGCTGTGTTCCTCGACGGACCCGTATTTGATGATCGCAGCTTGGATCAGTTCTTCACGCGGCCCAGCCTCACACCCTTCCCAGCGCTGCCAGAATCCGGCCCGGCGTGAACGGCATTTCCACGAGCGGCTTGGCGCGCAGCGGGCGCAGCGCGTCATTAATGGCGTTCATCACCGCGCCGGGCGCGCCTGCGGTGCCCGCTTCGCCCGCGCCCTTCGCGCCGAGCTCGGAATCCGCCGTCGGCGTCACCACGTGGCCGACTTCGATGTCAGGCATCTCCGCCGCCATGGGCACAAGGTAGTCGACCATGTTGCCGTTGAGGAGCTGGCCGCGCTCGTCATAGACGCAGTGCTCGAACAAGGCGGCGCCGAACCCCTGCACCACGCCGCCCCTGATCTGCTCGTCGACAAGTTGCGGATTGATGACGGTGCCGCAATCCTCGACGCACCAGTGCTTGAGCAGCGTGACGAAGCCGCTTTCCACATCGATTTCGAGATAGCTCGCCTGAATGCCATTGGTGAAAGCGAACGGCCACTTGCGCGGCACGTAATGGCGCGTTGCAACCAGCTCCGCCTGAAAATCCGGCGGCAGGGTGTCGGGCCGGAAATAGGCGATGCGGGCGAGCTCGTGCAGGGAGAGGCGCTCATTTCCGCTGCCGCGATCGACAATGGCGCCGTTCCTCACGTCGAGATCGTCAGGCTTTGCCTGCAGGATCGGCGCGGCGCAGGCGAGCACGTTCCTGCGCAGCGCCTTGCCCGCCTGCCAGGCGGCTTCACCGCCGATCCCGGCCGCGCGGGAGGCCCAGGTGCCTCCCCCATACGGCGTGTTGTCGGTATCGCCGGTAATCACGCGCACACGCTCGATCGGTACGCCGAACGAGGAAGCGGCGACCTGGGCGATGACGGCTTCCGCGCCCTGACCCTGCTCGGTCACCCCGGTGTGGCAGATGATGGCGCCTTGCGCATCGAGCCTCATGGTGACGCCGTCCTGCGCGGAGATTTTCGCACCGCCAATGCCATAGAACGCGGCCGAAGGATTGGTCACCTCGATGAAGCTCGCAAAGCCGATCCCGCGATAAACCTTTTGCGTGCGCAGCCGCTGCTGTTCCGCCCGCAGTCCTGCGTAATTCATCATGGCATCAAGATGGGCGAGACATTCGTGATGGGACAGCGCCTCGAACTTGATGCCTGAGGGGCCGCTCGAGGGATGCGCGTCGTCGGCAATGAGATTGCGCCGCCGGATCTCCAGCGGGTCCATGCCGATCCTGGCGGCGGCAAGCTCGACCAATCCTTCCGTCACCGCCGTTGCAATCGGGTGCCCGACAGCGCGGTACTGGCACATCACGTTCTTGTTCTGAAAGACAACCCGCGCCCGGGCGCGATAATTCGGGCAGGTATAAGGACCACCCGTGAGATTGACGATCTGGTTCGCTTCAATACCTGACGTGCGGGGGTACACCGAATAGGGGCCGATGCCGGTAAGGTCGTCGATTTCCCACGCGGTGATCGTACCGTCATTTTTGACGCCGATCCTCGCCTTGACCCGATGGTCGCGAGCATGAATGTCGGTCACGAAGCTTTCGATCCGGTCGGCCACGAATTTGATCGGACGCTTGAGTAGTTTTGACAGCGCGACGGCCGCCATCTCATCGGCATAGGTGTGGACCTTGATGCCGAACGAGCCACCTACATCCTTGGTGATGACGCGGACCTGGTGCTCCTCGAGGCCAAGATGCTTGGCAAAGAGGTTCTGCATCATGTGCGGCGCCTGCGTGCCCTGATAAACCGTGAGCCGCTGTTCGCCCGGATCCCAATCCGCGACAATGGCGCGCGGCTCGTTCGTCACCCCGGTGTGGCGGCCGAACACGAATGTCGTTTCCACGATCGCGTCGGCCTCCGCGAAGCCTCGGTCAGGCTCGCCCGCGACATGCATGCGCTCGAAAGTGAGATTGTCGCCGAGGTCGGGATGAATGACCGGCGTGCCGGGATCGAGCGCGGTCTCGGGATCGGTCACGGCGGGCAGCTCCTCGTAGCTGACCTCAAGGAGCTCGCAGGCATCCTCCGCCTGCGCACGCGTGGGCGCGACGACGGCACAGACGGCCTCGCCCTGCCAGCATGCGCGCTCGATCGCGATAGCGTGCTGCGGTGCCGATTTGATGCCCTTGAGATGCGTGAGCACCCCGACCCAGGGGGTAATCACTTGCGCGAGCTCGGTGCCGGTGACAACGGCCATCACGCCGGGAGACGCCCGTGCCGCCGACGTATCTATGTTCCTGATCATTGCATGGGCGTGGGGAGAGCGAAGGAAGACGACATGCCCCATGCGGGGCAGATTGAGATCGCTGACGAATTGCGCGCGGCCTTGGGTGAGCCGGCCGAGATTCGGCCGTGGCACGGAGCGGCCGATATAGGAGTTCGGGCGATCGAGCGCCGAGAGGATGGGAGGCGAGTCTTGCGCAATTTTCATCGGTCTCACTCTGACGCTCTGCCGCCTGATCGCTCGCGTGCAACCGCCTCGACCGCGTCGACAATCGCCTGATAGCCGGTGCAGCGGCAATAGTTTCCGGAGAGATGAATGCGAATAGCCGCGCGGCTGGGAACGCCGCCCTTGTTCAGCAATTCCTGTGCGCTCAGCAGCATGCCCGGCGTACAATAGCCGCATTGCAGGGCGTTGCGCTCGATAAACGCTCTTTGCAGATCAAGGATTTCGTCCGTCTCTGCGATCCGCTCGATGGTTTCGACACGCGTGCCGTCGCACTGCACGGCAAGCATCAAGCAGCCGCGCACGACCGCGCCGTCGACACGCACGCTGCAAGCTCCGCAGATGCCGTGCTCGCAGCCGACATGGCTGCCGGTGAGCGCGAGCGTGTCGCGCAGGAAATCAACCAGTGTTGTGCGCGCATCGACGCGCTCACGCAGCTCCTCCCCGTTCACCACAAGGCAAATGTCATGAAAGCGTCCGCTCATGGTGCAATGCCCTCGATTCGTGGCGAAGCAAGCTGCTTGGCGACGCGCCGCAGCAAAACACCGGCGAGATGAGCTTTCACAGCGGCGGAGGCTTGCAAGTCCTCGCTCGGATGCAGATCAGTCGGCAGCGCCGATATGGCACCTTCTACGTCGCCGCCCGCCAGCGAGCGCTCGGCATTGCGGGCCCGGGCCGCCACAGCGCCGACGCCGAAATAGACCAGTCGGATATCGGCAAGCGTGCCGCCCTCGGCGCGCGCGCAGGCGGCGAGCCCCACCATGGCATAGTCGCCATGCCGGCGCGCAAATTCGGCAAAGCCGACGCGGGTTGCTGCGGTCGCGGCCGGCACGCGAATCGAGGCGAGCACGTCGTGTGGCGTAAGCGCGGTCTCGAACAGGCCCTTGAAGAAATGATCGGCGTGCACGGTTCGCCGGCCTTGCGGTCCGGCGATCTCCACCTCTCCTGCGAGCGCGAGCAGACAGGCGGGCAGCTCCGCGGCGGGATCGGCAAATGCGATGGAGCCGCCGACGGTTCCCCGATTGCGGATCGCGGGGTGGCCGATATGGGGCATGGCCAAAGCGATGAGCGGCGCATATCGGGCAATCTCGGTCGAGCCCTCGGCTTTGACGTGGCGCACCAAGGCCCCAATTTTGAGGTGGCCGTTCTCGCGGCTGATCTCATCCAATCCATCAAGACCATTGATATCGACCAGCAGAGCGGGCCGGCTCAGCCGCATGTTGAGCGTTGCAATCAGGCTCTGGCCGCCAGCAAGGATCCGTGCCTCGTCCTGCGCCAGCAAATCGATGGCATGATCGAGCGAGCGGGCCTTGGCGTAGGCGAAAGGTGCCGGCTTCAACGCTCCCTCCCGGACTGGTTTTCTGCATTGTCGACGCGGGAAGGCGCGCGTCAATGCTGCGTGCGAGCGGTCACGCGACCGCCGGGTAGCCCTCGATCCCGCGCACGATATCGATCGCGCGGCGCATCAACGTCATGGAGGCTTCGAGCGTGCGAAAGGCTGCATGCGAGGTAAGCGTCACATTCTCAAAGCCTGCGAGCGGATGATCGGGTTTGAGCGGCTCGGAATGAAAAACATCGAGGCCGGCGTGCCGGATGTGGCCGCGACCGAGCGCGTCCAGGAGAGCTGCTTCATCCACCAGCGCGGCGCGCGCCGTATTGACCAGGATGACGCCGGGCTTCATGCGTGCAAGTTGCTGCGCCCCCAGCATTCCGCGCGTTTCGTCCGTGAGCGCGAGATGAAGCGAGATAATGTCAGCGCGCGTCAACAAGTCGTCGAGATCAACGAGCGCCACGCCGGCATCCGCGCGCGCAGTGCGATTCCAGGCAATCACTTCCATGCCGATGCCGCGCGCAATGCGCGCGACTTCCCCTCCGATGCCGCCGAGCCCGATCAGGCCGAGCGTCTTGCCCTTAAGCTGCATGCTTTCCAGCGGATCCCAGACACCGCGGCGCACCGCACGATCCATGCGCGCAAGCTCCCGGCAGCATGCGAATATCAGCGCAATCGTGTGCTCGGCGACGGCGGTATCGCCATAGCCCTTGATGGTGTGAACCCGAACACCAGCTGCAGTGAGCGCTGCAACGTCCATGTAGCTCGATGCGCCCGTACCGAGAAACACAATGTGCTTGAGCCCTTGGCAGCGCGCAACGAACTCGGTCGGCATGTAGGAATGATCGTCGAGACAGATGCCATAGCCGGCGAGCAGACGCGGAAGATCCGCAGATGAAAAGCTTTCACCATTGATATCGATCGGCGGGTCATCGCCCCGGCGCACGGCGTCGAATACCGGGGCGAGCTGTTTGTTGCAGTCAATGAAGATCGCCTTCACGGCCTTTGACCCTGACGCGTTCAAGCCATAGTAGATTGTCCATCAGGCTAGCACGGAGAACATCGATGGCGGGAGAATTCAACGGCAAGGTGGTCGTTATTTCAGGAGGCAGTCGCGGGATCGGGCGCGGCATCGGTCTTGCCTTCGCGCGCGAGGGCGCCCAAACCGTGCTTGCTTCGTCATCGCAGCATAATCTCGCCGAGGCGGCGAAAGCAGTTGCGGCGCAGGGGCTTGCGCCCTTGATCGTGGCCGGCGATCTGCGCACCCTTGCCGGCTGCGAGCAACTGTTCAAGCGTGTGCAGGAAAGGTTTCAGCGCTGCGATATTTTGATCAACAACGCCGGAGCGACGCGGGCCGGCAACTTTCTTGAGCTTCCCGATGAGACCTGGCTCGACGGGTTTGCGCTGAAATTCTTCGGGGCAGTGCGCCTTACACGTCTGTTCTGGCCCTTGCTCAAAGCCGTGGAGGGCCACGTCGTCAGCATCATCGGCGGCGCCGCGCGCACCGTCGAACCTGAATTTCTGATCGGCGGATCGGTTAACGCCGCATGCGCGAATTTCTCCAAGGGGCTCTCCCGGCTGGGGATGCGCGACGGCGTTCATGTCAACGCGATCCATCCCGGCCAGACTGCTACCGAGCGCACCGACCAGCTCGTGACACAACGCGCGGCCGCGCTCGGCAAATCGGTGGAAGAGGTCCGCGCGGCCATGCTGGAAAAGAGCGGAATTCGTCGCTTGGGGACACCCGAAGATATCGCCGAGCTCACGCTGTTTCTGTGCTCGGAGCGCGCGCGTCATATCCAGGGCACCGCTATTGGCGTGGATGGCGGCTCCACGCCTGGGCTTTATTAATAGGCAGGAATAAAGACGGTCGACACGGGGTTAGCCCAAAGCCATCCGTGCGTTCGGCGCTAAAGTGGGAGGAAATGAGATGACGATGACGATCCGGCGCCTCTATGGCGTCATCCTGTTCTGCGTGATGCTCGTGGCAACGGCGAGCTTTGCACAGCAACCGCCTTCGACGGTGCGCATTCGCGGCCAGATTGATCAGGTCGACGGCGACCTCTTGCAGATCAAGGCGCGCAGCGGCGAAGAGATGAAGGTCAAGCTCGTCGATCCCGCGCGCGTCATGGCGCTGGTGAAGGCCTCGCTCGCGGACATCAAGGTCGGGACATTTGTCGGGGTCACCGCGATGCCGCAGGCCGACGGCACGCAAAAAGCCATCGCGATCCATATCTTCCATGAATCCCAGAAAGGCGTGGTACCGGAGCGATTCCTGCCCTGGGATTTGCGACCAGGCAGCACCATGACGAATGCAATTGTGGAGACGAGCGTCACGGGAGTGGACGGGCAGACGCTCACTGTGAAGTACAAGGACGGCGAGAAGAAGGTGCTTGTTCCGCCCGACACGCCGATCGTGGCAGTGGCGCCGGGCAGCAAGGATGAGCTCAAGCCTGGAGTGGCGGCCATCGTCATGGCAGCAACCAAGCAGCCCGACGGATCTTTGACGACACCGGCGCTCTATGTGGGTCGCGGAGGCGTGATACCGCCGATGTGAGGGCTCGGGATAGGCATCAATGCGATGAGAGCGCCGGACGGCATGTGCGAGGCCGCGCGCGTCACGGTCGGCCGCGATGGCCTGGTGCCATAGCCGTCCTAGCGGATCTTGCTTGCGCCGCGTCGGGTGGGAACGTGTGCCGAGCCGCGCGCGGAAATCTCAAAATCGCTCGCGAAAAAGTCAGGCAAGGCGGCGGGCGCACTAATGCGGGGCGGATTGCGGCGGCCACGCGCGCGGCTATCGATGTTCTCATCGTGCGGATGCTTGACCGCGTCCGCGCGTGCAAGCGACTGGACCGGCGAGGAATCTTCGGTCAGTCGAGCCAATAATGGGGTGAGGTCCGCAAGCCGCGCCGCGACCAAATGGATCACGCCGGATTTCATGCTGGAGCGTACCGCTTACGGCGATATAGCGCGCGCCGAGGATGATGGCGCGAAAACGCTCGAAGATTTTCGGCCACACAATGATATTGGCGATGGCGGTCTCGTCCTCGATGGTCATGAAGATGACGCCGCTTGCCGTTCCCGGTCGCTGGCGAATGGTGACCAGGCCGGAGACGATGGCATGCTCACCCGATCGCTGCGTGCGCAGCGCTTCATTACGAATGATGCCGCGCGCCGTGAGATCGCCCCGCAGGAAGGATGCGGGATGTGCGCGCAACGACAGTTCAAGGAAACGGTAGTCGTTCACGACTTCCTCGCCAAATCCCATCAGCGGAAGCGTGACATTGGGCTCTGGGTTGGCAGTAGGGGGGTACATCGGCGACACGCGACAGGTCTGCTCCCTCCCCCGCTTGCGGGGGAGGGTTGGGGTGGGGGCAAATTGGCGAAACGCATCGTGCATGCCCCCTCCCTGTCCCTCCCCCGCAAGCGGGGGAGGGAACCCCGCGGCGCTGTCCATGATACTAACGACCGGTTTGCTCGTGTTGTTTCGAAACAGCGGGAGATCGTCCTCTTTATCCCCGACACGGCCAAGCGCCTTGGCTTCCCACAACGCTTGCCGGCGCGTAAGACCGAGCGAACCGAACGCGTCGGCATCGGCAAGCCGTGCGATGATTCGCGGAGAAAGTCCGGTGCGGAGCCAGAGATTGCGCATCGAGGTATACCGCGCTTCTCGGGCAGCGCACTGGACGTCCTGTGTCCGTCGCCGGGCAGCGGCTATCAATCTTGCATCCTGCTCGGACAAGCCCTTGATCTTGCGAAAGCCGAGACGCAGGGCATGGGTGCTGCAAATGTCGTTCGTCATCTCGCTGTGAAGCGCATGCACGCGCCCCGCCGGCGGCGAGTTCGGGCTCGAGCGTGGCGTCCCAATCCGAATGATTGACGTCGACCGGACGCACTTCGATGCCATGCTCGCGCACGTCCCGCACGATCTGGGCCGGGGCGTAGAAGCCCATCGGTTGCGAGTTGAGCAAGGCTGCTGCAAATACATCGGGATAACGGCACTTGAGCCAAGCCGAGGCATAGACCAGGAGCGCGAAGCTTGCAGCATGGCTTTCCGGAAATCCGTATTCACCGAAACCTTCAATCTGGCTAAAACAGCGCTCGGCAAAGTCGCGCGGATAATTTCGCGCCATCATTCCTTCGATCATCTTGGTCTTGAAGGTGCCGATGGTGCCGGTGCGTTTGAAAGTCGCCATGGCTCGGCGCAGTTTGTCGGCTTCGCCCGGAGTAAAACCGCCGGCGACAATCGCAATCTTCATCGCCTGTTCCTGGAACAAGGGCACGCCTAGCGTCTTGTCGAGCGCGGCTGCGAGCTCTTTTGAAGGATAGGAAACCGGCTCAAGCCCCTGCCGGCGGCGCAAATAGGGGTGCACCATGTCGCCTTGAATGGGGCCGGGCCGCACGATCGCGACCTCGATCACAAGATCATAAAACTCCTTCGGCTTGAGTTGCGGCAGCATGGACATCTGCGCACGGCTCTCCACCTGGAAGACGCCAATCGAGTCGGCGCGCTGCAACATGCGATAGACGGCCGGATCTTCCTTGGGAACGGTCGCGAGGGTGAAAACCCCTGGTGCAGCAGAAGGGCTCTGCTCCCTCCCCCGCTTGCGGGGGAGGGTTGGGGTGGGGGCAAATTGGCAAGGTTTGTCGAGCATGCCCCCTCCCTGTCCCTCCCCCGCAAGCGGGGGAGGGAACGCTGTGACCCTATTCGTCGTAACCGCCCCAGATGCTTCTGCGCGAAAAGTAATTCCATAATGGTTTTCGGCGAGCTCGAACGCCTTGCGTATGCAGGTGAGCATGCCGAGCCCAAGCACATCGACTTTCAGAATGCCGAGTGCGTCGAGATCGTCCTTGTCCCACTCGACGAAGGTGCGATCGGGCATCGCGCCGTTGCCGATGGGAACCACTTCGTCGAGCGGGCTGCGCGTAACGACAAAGCCGCCGACATGCTGGGAAAGATGGCGCGGGAACGATTGGATCTCGAGCGCAAGCGCTCGCATCTTTTGCACGCGCGAGCTCTGCAGGTCGATTCCCGCCCGTTCGAGATCGTTTGCGCGCACCGCGCCGCCGCCCATTCCCCAGATCGAAGAAGACAGCGCGCTGATGACGTCTTCCGAGAGCCCAAATGCCTTGCCCACTTCGCGAATGGCGGAGCGGCCGCGATAGGAGATGACGGTCGCAGCAATGCCGGTATGGTCGCGGCCATAGTGCTGATAAATGTGCTGGATCACCTCCTCGCGCCGTTCGTGCTCGAAATCGACATCAATGTCGGGAGGCTCGCCGCGGTCGGAGGAAATGAAACGTTCGAACAGAAGACGCCCATCGCGCGGATCAACGTCGGTGATGCGCAAACAATAGCAAACCGCCGAGTTCGCCGCCGAGCCGCGCCCCTGGCAAAGGATGTTCTGACTGCGCGCGTACTCGACAATGTGATGCACGGTCAGGAAATAAGGTGCGTAATTGAGCTTTCCGATCAGGGCGAGCTCATGATCGAGTGTTTGACGGACATTGTCCGGAATGCCCGCGGGATAGCGGGCGGCGGCGCCTTCCCAGGCAAGATGGACGAGCGCCTCCTGGGGGCTCGTGAAACCCGCGCGCGTCTCATCGGGATATTCATAGTGCAGCTCATCGAGTGAGAAAGTCAGCGCCGCATGCAGTGCCAATGTTTCCTCGACGGCCTGCGGTGCGTCGTGAAACAAGCGCATCATTTCGACGGGGGGCTTGAGATAGCGCTCGGCATTGCCGGCAAGCCGGCGACCCGCCTCATCGATGGTGAGGTGCTCGCGAACGCAGGTAAGCACGTCCTGCAATTCCCGCCGATCGGGATAGTGATAGAGCACGTCATTGACGGCAATCAGCGCGATATCGTTCCCGGCCGCAAGCGCCGCGCGCTGCGCCAACCGGGCGCGGTCATTGCCGCGATAGAGCATGGTTGCAGCCAATCGCACGCGTCCGCGAGCGGCAGCGCGCAAGCGGGAGAGAAAATGAGCGGTTCTCGCGCAAGCTTCCCTCGCATCCCGGTTCGCGATCAGCCGAAGCTTCGGCGTTGCGACTGGGGTCTTTGTTGGGTTGAGCGCGTCCTGCTGCTGGGGAGATGACGCAGGCGTGGGTGCAAGGCGGCCCGCTTGAGATTTTTTCGCCAAAACAGATGACGGGGATTCCCGCGTCGATGTCTCCATCACGACCAGCTCGAGACCTTCGTTATGTTCGAGCAGGTCGTCGAGATAAAGGATGCAATCGCCTTTTTGGGCGCGCAGGTTGCCGCGCGTGAGCAGGCGGCAGAGCCGTGCCCAGGCCGGACGATCGCGCGGATAGGCGAGAATGTCGGGCGTGCCGTCGGCAAAGACGAGGCGCGCGCCGGGATGATACGCGAGCGAAAGCTCCTTTTCTCGTTTGATCAGATGAGCACGGACCACCCCCGCAACCGAATTGCGATCAGAGAGCCCAATACCGTCAAGGCCGATATGGGCAGCCTGCAGCATCAGCTCCTCGGGATGGGAGGCGCCGCGCAGAAAGGAAAAATTGGAAGCGACCGCGAATTCGAAGTAACGCATCACGCATAGAGTCCATGCAAAAACCAGCGCGGCATCGCCAATGCCGCGTCACGATAAAGTCCGGCACGAAACAGCCAGAAGCGCAGTCCCGCTTTGTCTTGCACGCGGAAATAGTCGCGCACGGGGCCGCTCCCCTCTTCATTCCACCAGGGCGCTTCGATCCGTTCGGGGCCTTCGGCGGCAACCACTTCATGCCAGGCACGGCGCCAGCGAAAGCGCGCCGGCGGTCCCTCGGGGATAAGTGCGAGGAGATCGACAATCGGCTCGGGTTTGGCGAGCAGGCGCAGCGGCCGCGTGCTCAATCCGGCATCGGTGCGGAAACGGCGAAAGGCATCCCAGCCCGATTCGATCGTTACCGTCATTTGCGCCGGCAATGCACTCGCGGCGAGTTCAGGAATATGACTGTCATGGGCAATCAAGCGCGTGACGCGGGCGCGTCCGAGCCTCGCGCTCAGATGATCAATGAGACGGTCGAGCTCAGCGCAATCCTCGGTTTGCCCGAGACCGATCTGCTCCTCGGGATGCGGCTCGGCGTGGGTCACCGACAATCGCGCGAGGTCGAACCCAAAGCCGGGATCCATCGCGTCGCCCAAGGCAGCAAGCCGCTCGACAAAAAGCGCGCGAATGGCCGCGGGATCACGAATGGGACGCGACGTGCCGGCTGTGACGCGCTTGACGACGCCATCGGTGCGAAAGAGAGCAAGCTCGAGATTTCGTGCGCCATCGCCGTGGGCAACGAGAGCGAGCTTCAATCGTGCGGCAAGGCGCTCGATTGTCACCAGCACGTCCTCTTCGCGCGCGATCGGCTCGTGAAAGCTTTTTTCCGCGATGTAAGGCGCAACCGGCAGACGCGGGCTCAGCGGTTCGTCTTCGCGGCCGATTGCGCGATCAAAGTTGCGCAGAAGATCGATGCCAAAACGCGCGGCGAGCGGTGCGCGCGGCAGATCAATGATGTCGCCAACGTGTTTCAATCCGAGCCGCGCCATTGCGGCGGCTGTCTGCTGCGGGAGCCGGAGCGCAGCAAGCGGCAATGGCGCGAGCAGATCGCGTTCGTCGCCGGGCGGTATGATGGCCACGGTGCTGAAATGCGCCGCGGCCCATGCCGCTGCGATGGTCGAAGCAATGGCGGCGCGCGCCGAGTAGCCGAAACGTGTCACTCGCGCGAGCAGGTCATGGCGAAGCCTTTGCTCGTTTCCGAAGAGATGCGTGCAGCCGCTGATGTCGAGCAGAATGCCGTCAGGGGGATCGAGCGCCACGAGGGGCGTGTAGCGCTGGCACCAGTCGGCAAGAGCATTGAGAAGGCGTGCATCGCCTGCTTGATCCTCGGGAACGGCGATAACAGCAGGATGCATGGCGCGCGCTTGGGCAAGCGCGAGACCCGTGCCCAACCCGAGCCTTGCCGCCGCGCAATCGACCGCAACCAGAAGGTCGAGATTGCCGCGTTTGCCGAAGACAACGAATGGAGCGTCATCACGCTCATGCCGCTGTCGTGCGATGCGGTCGATCGAGAGCCGTTCCAACCACAGGTTGAGAATTCTTTGCGAGCTCGAAACGCTGCTCCACACTGTTCCACTCCACGATCCATATTCCGGAATGACCACGACGGTTGCGAGTCAGATGCACTGTCCAGCGCGGCGGGCCGATGTCGTGGAATCTCGGCGATGGAAAATCAGACGGTGCCGCTGCAAGCATCCAGCGCGTTGCGCAGGCGGAGGGCTCGTCGTCCGGCAGCGTGCGCAGCAGAAACCCCAGCGTGTTTCCAGCCGCCGCTGCGAGCGAAAGACGGCGCGTGGTCACATGCTCAATGCCGCGCGCGCGAATCTCGCCGATCACCACGCCGAGCGCGCGACAGCGCAGCGCTTCTTCCATGGCCCAGAGCACATCGCGCGCGCGGGAAGCCGAAACCGTGATCAGGTGTTCAGGAGCAATGCCGGCTTGGTCGAGTCCCGGTCCGTAAAGCTGCCCGTTTTCGGCAAGCGAGAGATCTTCCGCAATCCAAAGCACGGTTTGCGGGAGGGGTGAAATCTGCGTCCGCGAACCACTGCAACCTGGTCGAGACTTCCTCCCGTTGCGCACGGCCAATGCCAGTGCAAAACCCGTTGCAACCGCGGTCTCACTCTCGCGCGTGGCGGCGATTTCATGCAGTGCGCCGCAAGCAAGTCCCCCGCCAAGCGCGCTATCGATGACCGCAATGCCAATCGCCAGGGGAGGATTGCTTGAACTGACAAGCCCAGTGGCCCGCTCGGCCGACAAAAGCTCTTGTCGCAATCGATCAAGAAGGCGCGGCTGATCGACAGGAGAGGGGGGCTCTGGTCGCAATGCCATAGGGAAGACCGAGGCTTCTTGTTCATGATTTGTTCCTAAAGATTCCCGGGCTCCGTTCCAGAGTCAAGTTGAATCTTAAAATATTGAAAAGATGAGGTTTTTCTATTGGGCAATGATACTGCGGCCGACGTCCCGCACGCTTTTGCTGCCGGTTAGTGCCATGCTCACGTCGAGCTCTTTTCCCAGAATTTCAATGGCCTTGGCGACCCCCTCCTCGCCGCCTGCCCCAAGGCCATAGACATAGGCGCGGCCGATCATGCAGGAGCGCGCGCCGAGCGCCAACGCCCGCAGCACGTCCTGGCCCGATCGTATCCCGCCGTCGAACATGATCTCGATCTCTGAGCCGACTGCGTCTGCGATCTTCGGCAGCGCCGAGATCGATGAGGGTGCCCCATCGAGCTGACGGCCGCCGTGATTGGAAACGACGAGCGCGCTTGCCCCGGTCTTGGCAGCGATCCTGGCGTCCTCGACATCAAGAATGCCCTTGAGGATCAGCTTGCCCGGCCAAAGGGCGCGCACCCACTCGACATCTCTCCAGTTCAGCGTCGGATCGAACTGGCTGTTCGTCCACTGCGCCAGCGAAATCACGTTCTCCATGCCGCGGACGTGGCCGGCAAGGTTGCCGAATGTCTTGCGCTTGCCTTGCAGGATGGAGAGCACCCAACCCGGTTTGGTTGCCATGTCGATGAGATTGGCGAGGCTGATCTTGGGCGGCACGGTCATTCCGTTTCGAATATCGCAATGGCGCTGGCCCAAGACCTGGAGATCAACGGTAAGCACAAGTGCGCTGCATCTTGCCGCAGCGGCGCGCTCGATCAGCGCCTTGATGAAGCCGCGGTCTCGCATGACGTAGAGCTGAAACCAGAATGGTTTGCCGACCGCGGCCGCCACGTCCTCGATGGAGCAGATGGACATGGTCGAGAGGGTAAACGGAATGCCGGCCGTCTGCGCCGCCCGGCAGGCCAGGATCTCGCCGTCGCCGTGCTGCATGCCGCATAAACCGACGGGTGCGAGCGCGAGCGGAAGCCGTGCCGGCTCGCCGATGATGCTGGTTGTGAGATCGCGCTGTGAGACGTCGACCAGGACGCGCTGGCGCAGTGTGATGCGTTCAAGATCGTCGCGATTGGCCCGCAAGGTCTGCTGCGAATAGGAGCCGGCTTCCGCGTAATCGAAGAACGCGCGCGGCACTTTGCGCCGGGCGCGTTCGCGCAGATCCGCAATGCAGGTTAGCGCACCCACGTCGATCCTCCACGCCCCCTGTTTAACGCACCGGAACGCAGGATGCATTCTCCGCGTTGTCAGGTGGCCAGATCTGATGAGAGGACACTATGGGAATCCCAAACGACAGCGTGACTCAAAATGAGATCGAGGAAAAGAGGCGCCAGGAAGCCGCCGAGGAATTGCGCGAGGAACAGCGGCGCAAGGCGGAAAAATCACTCGATAGGGCACTGGAAGACAGCTTCCCGGCCTCCGACCCGCCGAGCGTAACCCAGCCGCCTCCGACCCTGCACGATAAGAAGCCCAAAAGATAAGCACTTCCTCCTATCCGGGGAGGTTTTTTGCGGCCGCGCCGTGGGTTAGGCGGTGCGGTTGCATTTGTTATTATTACTTCGAAATTCCCGCGCGTTCCCCTGCACATCCCCTTGAATTGGGCTTTCTTTTCATTGAAAAGAAGGCAGTGCACGGGGTGAGGCAGGCATGGTTCGTAAATATTTCGGCACCGATGGCGTTCGCGGTCGCGCAAACGGCGTGATCACGCCGGAACTCGCTCTCAAGGTGGGGCAAGCGGCGGGACTGATATTTCGGCGCGGGGATCATCGCCACCGGGTCCTCATTGGCAAGGATACCAGGCTTTCCGGCTACATGATTGAGACCGCGCTGGTTGCGGGCTTTACCTCTGTCGGCATGGACGTCCTTTTGACCGGACCCATTCCGACGCCGGGCGTGGGAATGCTCACCCGCTCAATGCGCGCCGACATCGGGGTGATGATCTCGGCCTCGCATAATCCATTCGCCGACAACGGCATCAAGCTGTTCGGGCCCGATGGTTTCAAGCTCTCCGACGAAGTCGAAAGCGAGATCGAATTACTGGTCGATTCCGACCTCACAAAGAAACTAGCGAAGAGCGCAGACCTTGGTCGCGCCAAGCGCATCGATGGCGTTCAGGACCGTTACATTGAATTTGCCAAGCGCACGCTGCCCCGCAATCTCTCCCTCGAGGGCCTGCGCATCGTCGTCGATTGCGCCAACGGCGCAGCCTATCGGGTTGCGCCGGAGGCGTTGCGCGAGCTTGATGCGGAAGTCATTGCTATGGGGGTGGAGCCCGACGGCTTTAACATCAATCGCGAATGCGGCTCGACCGAGCCTGCCGCGCTTTGTCAGAAGGTCAAGGAGATGCGCGCCGATGGCGGGATCGCGCTGGATGGCGATGCCGATCGCGTGCTCATCGTCGATGAACGCGGGCGCGTGGTCGACGGCGATCAGCTGCTGGCGGTTATTGCGGAGAGCTGGAAATCTGATGGCCGCCTCGCCGTGGATGGCGTGGTTGCCACCGTCATGTCGAATCTCGGCCTCGAACGCTACCTCGCGCAATTGGGGCTATCACTGGTGCGCACGCCGGTCGGGGATCGCTACGTGCTCGATCACATGCGCAGTCACGGCCATAATGTTGGCGGGGAGCCCTCCGGTCACATCATCCTGTCCGACTACACGACCACGGGGGACGGGCTGCTTGCCGCATTGCAGGTGCTGGCGGTGGTAAAGAAGCATGGCGAGCCGGTATCGAAGGTCTGTCACCGCTTCGATCCTTTGCCGCAAGTGCTCAAAAACGTGCGTTACAAGAGCGGCAAGCCGCTCGAAGACGCCGGGGTGCGGTCCGTCATCGAGCATGCCGAAGCCAGGCTCAACGGCCATGGCCGGCTGATCATCCGTCCATCCGGCACCGAGCCGGTCATTCGGGTGATGGGGGAGGGGGAAGACAAGATGCTGGTCGAGGAAATCGTGGATGGGATTGTGGACGCACTGACCAATGCGGCCGCGTGATCGAGCCCGCACCGAGCTCTCTGGCGGATAAAGCCAAGCGTCGATCGCCGAGGGCGATCCGCGGTTCGCCGCAACCTGACCTGCACATTGGAATTGCTTTAAAGATCGAGAAAGCCCGTTGCGTGCGGGAGCGGTCACGGCTAACGATCGTTGCGTCTGGGACCAATTTTCAAGGAATGCCTCCCTTCATGATTGTATGTTCTTGCAATGTGCTGAGCGACCGCGATGTGCGCGCCGCAATCGCGGCGGAGCCCCTCCCGCGCAGCCCTGGACAAATCTATGAATGCCTGGGGTGCAGCCCCCAGTGCGGGCGCTGCGCGCAAACGCTTCGAAGCATCTTGTCCGATGTCCGAGCTCGCATGTTGGAGGTCGGACAGGCTTGATTTTTGAGGTTAGATTTCTGACATCTGACTTCTGATGTCTCATCTCTGAACCATGCAGGGCGACCCGAGAGTCATCGAGTATCTTAATCGGGGGCTGCGGCACGAGCTGGCCGCCATCAACCAGTATTGGCTGCATTACCGGCTGCTGGACAATTGGGGCTATCGCGATCTCGCCCGAAAATGGCGCGGCGAATCCATGGAGGAAATGCGCCACGCCGATCGGATCGTGCAGCGCATCATTTTTCTCGACGGCTTTCCCAACATGCAGGTCATTGATCCGCTCCACATCGGGCAAAACGTCAAAGAGGTGCTTGACTGCGATCTCGCGGCGGAAATGTCGGCGCGCGCGCTCTACCAGGAAGCGGCAACGCACTGCCATAATGTCAAGGACTACGTGACCCGCGACTTGTTCGAGCAGCTGATGCACGACGAAGAGGAGCACATCGACTTTTTGGAGACGCAGCTCGATCTGGTTGCCAAGCTCGGCCTCGAACTTTACGCCCAGCACCATATCGGAGAGCTGGAAGAAGGCGTTAGCAAGGAATGATCCGTTTGGATTGCCCGTTGGCCCATGCAGGCATGAAAACCGACGGATAGGAATTGGTAAATCTTTCCTGAACAATTTCGTTGCAAGCGATGGCTTGCGCATGAACATCAGCTTTTGGCAGCACCGGCAAGGATTTATCTATGCCTTCGCCCTATGCTGGTTTTGTCGCCTACTTGTGGACGGCAATGCCCGGCTCATCAATTGGTCAGCTCCGATGTACCATTCTTCCGAAATTGGCGCGTGTGGGGTGGAGAGCACGGTAATTGAGACTTACCTCGTTGACGGCAAGCAGCTTTCAGCCGATCAATGTCTCGCGCTATTCGGCGCAATGCCGTTGTTTGACCGCCAAATCAAGGTGTTGGAGCGGATCGAGGGCGATACCATCATTGACATCGGCTGCTATACCGGCGCCTTCGTGCGGGCGGCGAGCCTCCGGTTTCCGGATAAGACAGTGATCGGCGTCGATTATTTCGACGACAACATCCGCATTGCCCGTCTGCTGTATCCGGATATACGCGACCGCTTTCGACGAATGAGCATCTATCGCCTCGAAATCGCCGATGGCAGCGTTGACTGTGTCACCCTGCAGGAAGTGCTTGAGCACCTGGAAGGGGCAGCCCTCGCAGTCAAAGAGGTGAACCGGGTTCTCAAACAGGGTGGTGCGCTGATCGTCAGCGTTCCGAACCCGTTCTGTGTGTGGCGCATGACGAAGTTCGTCTGGCTTGAGCTCGGCAATGCAATCCGGCGCTGGCGCGGCCGGTCATCACGGCTCGCCGCGGAGGTATTGTCCGATATCGAATGGGACCGTCATGTTTATGCCTGGACGCCGCAGACCCTGCTCGCGCTTCTTGCGAGCAACGGCTTTGAGTATGTCGAGCACTGCTACGAAACCGGGGTGGCGGATCGATTGCGGCGCTGGTTTCTGACGGCTCTGCCGTTTTTCGGGCCAACGCAGATCTTGAAAGTACGCAAAGTTGCGCCGGCCTCGCCGGCAATCGTTTGACAATGACGCCGACTCTCATGCTGCAAAAGCTCAGGCTGTTAGTGAAGCCGCCTGTGAGTTGCGCAACTATATCTGCCAACAACAAGGCTCATGCACTGCAGCAGAAAAGGCATCACTCGATCACTCGTCGGCGCGCGCGAGAAGCGTCGGCGGGACGCTGAGGCCAAGCGGTTTTGATGTCTTGACGTTGATTGACAGCCAAGTGAATTTGATCGGTTGTATTACAGGCAAGTGACGCCTTAACGGCGGGCTTGTCCGCTCGCAAGACCTAGAGTGGACGACGGGCGCCCTGGCGAGAATACAAGCGGCGCCAGGGCCGCGATCTGCTGATTTGCAATTTCGACACGATCAGCCAGAATGCGCATAATGAAATCGTCGAAGGCGCTCGACAGATCGGGGCGCTCACGGCGCATGCGCCCAAAATTGGCGCGGGTCAGCGTGAACAGAGTTGCCGGCCCGTCCGAGGATACGGTGGCCGAGCGCACGGACTGCCGAAAGAAACCCATCTCGCCGACGACTGTGTGCGTCATAATACGTCTCACGCACAGGCTTTCTCCATCACTCTTTGCGATGTCGATCGTAAGGTGGCCCGCTGCGACGAGATCAAGCGTGTCCGCGGGCTCGCCCTCACGATAGAGAATTTGTGAGCCCTCAGTGTCCTTTCGATCCAGATAGGCAATGAAGTCAGAGGGCCTGATGCTCGCACCGAGTTGATGTTGAATCCAGGACTCGAAGCCGACGTTGCTCTTATCAGTTTCGAAGCTCACATTGGCAAGCAGTTGATCCTCACACCAGGCGAGCGAGAGATTCAGATTAGCGAAGGCCTGGTGCGGGCTCTTGCCGCCAAAGAACCCGCCGCGCTCCAGCGCCGTCCAATTGGCTGGCGACAGTGAACAGTAGATGAGCGTTATGCCACGCTGTCCGCAATAGTTGCGCAACTTGGCTAGGCTGGCGAAAGCGGAGGAGTCCGCTCCAGACACCATGCCGAAATCGAGGATTACGTAGGCGACCCTGCGCGGGAGCAGAGTCTCGATGTCAGTCCGGATGCGCTCGAACACGCCCTCGGAGGAACCAAAGAAGATGTAGCCGGAGAGCCAGTAGAGTTGGATGGCGTCACCGGTCTGGCGCAAAAACGCGGATGCCTCTGCCGACCGATCAACATAGCTCGCGAAATGGGCCCCAGTCAGGTGCCGGCGCACGACGCCGAGGCGGGCGTAACTGATGACAAACAGCAGGCAGGCGCATATCAATCCGACCAGCAGGCCGATGAGGTAACCATACAGGATGCACACAGTCATAATGGCGATGGCCAGCAACAGATCGAGCCAAGCGCGCTGAGAGTATGGCCGCCACAGACCGTCCACGATGAAACTGTAGCCCAGGTATAGGACGAGCCCCGCGACAATGGGAATGGGAATCAATCCCGGTAGATTGAAATTTGTAATGCCGACTATACCGAGAACCAGCGCACACGCGACCCCACTCATCCGTGTTGCGCCGCCGGCATGTTCCAAAAGCCGGCTGGTCCCGACTTGCACACTGCTGACGAGGCCGCCGAAAGGCGCGGATACTAGGCTCGCAATGCCGTGGGCGCGAAACTCGCGATTAAGATCTCCGGAAACTTGGCGTGCGACCTCGATGCTCGAAACCTTCGAGATCAGCGAGATGAGCGCCACGATCGTCACTGCGAGCAACTCAGGGATGAGCCCAGCTGTCGTTGGCCAATCCAGATGCGATGCGCGAGCGCCCTCAAACGGAAACCATTCAATTAGGGTTCCGAGCGATGGGAAGTACCAGCCATAATCGGGGCTAGAAAGCCCCAGGCTTCGAAGCGCGATGACCCCCGTCAGCCACATCAAGAGAAGCGCCGCAGGCATGGCGAAGGCCGATTTGATCCAGCGACGCAGAGCCAAGAATATTCCCAGCGCGGCGACGGCACTCGCAAGCTTGGCGGTCTCGATCACCGTCCAATTTGTGGCTTGGATGTTGAGACCGAGCGTGCGGCCGGTGGTCATCCGAACAGCACCTAAAATCAGGAGACAACCGGTGGCGGACAGGAACCCGCCAACTACGAAATAGGGCATAAACCGGAAGTATGTGCCCCACCGGCAGGCACCGAGACCATAGAGCAATCCACCTGACATTACGGTTGCCGCTGTGAAAATCAGCATTACGGTCTGGACCGCAGTTTGCGGGTTGCCACCGGCTGCAGCGACGCGAGACCCGACCGTCGCACTCAACAGAACGAGTACGGCGCCCGTCGGAGAATCAATACCTGTTGCAAGCGGAGGCAGAGAGGTCGCCAGAGCGATCCAGACGCCGCCGATGCAGCTTCCGATCAGCATCGCCCAGGTCGCTATCGGGATGCCGGCGGTGAATTCGCCTTGAAACATCAGGGCGCCGAACGAGACGATGTTGGCAATCAGCACCACCGACGCCAAGAGGCCGGCCAACATATCCTTGACGCCATCGCGACCTGCTGCAATCAATCGAGGCCACGCCTCGATCAGTGCAGCACTGGGCTCTCTCTTCTCGTTCATCGAGTACCTTCAATATCGCAGGATCACGAACACAAAAACTCGCGCCGAATGACTAACGACCAAACTTGCTGCGCTGCGCGTCGGCACGACGCCCGAAAGCATGATGAAATCGCGCCCTCTCATGAAGCCCCACACGACGCCGAGGACCACTGCTGGGGAAGCAGTGCGGCAAAAGGATATCACGATCACATTGCTACCCAGAACGGGGAAAGCCCCGCCACGCCGCCTGAAATTGACGTGCTCAAGCGCTATCCAGCGATTTTTCACACGACCAGGGTCGGTTGCCGTCATCCGCTGCCCTATGAGCCGCGCGGCTGATTTGCGTGGGCAGTCCGACACAAGTTACCGGTGAAAGAAGCGTCGCGCGCGCCGTAGCCTGGAAATAGCCTGCTTCGCCGAAATGTGCAGGATTGAGAGGGGTCGGGCGCCGGCGTGTGAACCAACAATTAGGGTTAAAAAGTAAGGTTAAGTCACCGTTAAGAGTTTGCTGCCATCGTCGGGTTCGTTGGTTCATCCCCCTGGGGCCGTCGTGCCCTTGCCGGACGAAAGGACGAAGTCATGGTTCGTGCGAACTTCATTGCTCTTGCAGGAGCGGCCGCATTGGTGAGCACGGCGACCCTCGCCGCCGACCTGCCTCCGCCTCCTCTTCTGCCTCCCCCTCCGGCTCCGGTCGTGGTAACCGGCGGCTGGTACCTGCGCGGCGATGTCGGACTGGGCATCCAGCGCTTCTCCGATTTCCAGCATAATCAGCTCAATCAGAACTTTGTCTGGCCGCAGAGCTGGCAAATCGTTCAGCACAACATGGGAGATACGGACTTTATCGGTTTTGGCATCGGCTATGCCTGGAACAACTGGTTCCGCTTCGATGTCACCGGTGAGCACCGCAAGACCGCGAATCTCAACGTCGTCGGCTCGTATTTCGGCGGAGTGGATTTCTGTCCGCCGGGAGGCCTCGGCCCCGACCAGTTCTGTTTCGACCATTACAACGCGAACCATTCGGCGTGGGTGGTTATGGCGAATGCCTATCTCGACCTCGGCACGTGGTGGTGTCTGACGCCGTTCATCGGCGCCGGTATCGGCGCCGCCCGTCACCAGTTCGATGCCGTTACCGATACCGGCTTTCCCTTCGGCTTCAGCTCGCTCGGATATGTGCCCGACAGCGGCAACACCACCTCCAAGTGGACCAGGGCATGGGCGTTGCACGCCGGTGTGGCCTACAACGTCACCAATAACGTGAAGATCGAGCTGGCCTATCGGTATATCAATTTCGGCGACATCGACACGCCGAACGTCAGCTGCTTCGCGTTCGGCTGCGGAAGCATCAATGGAAACCCGAACGCGTTCTACACGCTCACCAAGTTCGACGCGCAGGAGCTTCGGATCGGCGTGCGGTTCATGCTCACGCCGGATGTGGCTCCAGCGCCGCTCTATGCGCCGCCGCCTCCAGTGATGCGCAAGGGCTGAGCAGCCCGGCTCGCCTCGGTCAAGCGGCGCGGGAATTCCCGCGCCGCTTTCGTTTGTGCGTCCCGCCCGAGCTAACCGCTCACTACGAGACAGTACTGTTTATTCAATGGCTTATAGAGGCTAACCTGCCTCTGCCGCTCTATTGATTTGTTTTGCTTTATTTCAGCAGTGGCTAACCTAATCTCGCCTGCACCGCTACTGTTGCGCGTCCGTTGGCTGTGGGACTGGACTATGCCGCTTACACTTCGCCACACCGGCCTTTCCTCCCCGGTTTACCGCGATCAGCTCGACTACACCATTTTTGAGGACGGCCGCCCGATCCCTGTTGATAGTGGTGATGAATATCTCCGCGCGGTGGTAAAACCTCAGAAACATCATGCTTTCGTGTTGTGCTGTGCGTACAGTGGCATTTCTCGGCTGGCGTAGCGATTCTTTCGCGCAAATGCAGTCGATGGGTATCTCGATCGCTCCCGCTAATAGTCACCTGCACGTTAGCCGGAGTGCTTTTGCGAGTCGGCTTCGATGTTGGATGGAAAGCAAATTTCCGAATTGTTTTTCGGCAAGGATAAAGCCCCTAACTGCGCCGATAAAGCTGACAAGCTTTCGCTCCCACCAATGACCCCGACTTTGAAGTTTGCTCTCGATGAACTGGAGCGAGAATTCAGCGAATACAGCCGAAACCGAGATGCCGGGATTGGGAAGTGATCGCCTTTAAGCGCGACAGCGATGGGCATCATGCGCAAAACGGCAGTCGCATGATCCCCTAATGGTGGGGAGGGGCGATGTTCAACACCTTGTTCGGCGAGGGACATTATGCGCTCAAGATGCTGTGGGCCTTCATCGCGGTGTTCGGCTTCTTGGCCCTGGTCTTGTGGCTTGCACGCCGGTTGCAGCGTTCCAACGTCACTACGCACGCGCGCCAGCCGCGGCTCGCGGTCCTCGACGCGGCAAGTATTGATGCCCGCCGACAGCTCATCCTGATCCGTCGCGATAACGCAGAGCATCTCTTGATGGTCGGGGGTCCGACCGATGTCGTGATTGAACCCAATATCGTGCGGACGGCTACAGCGCCGCGGGGAACGGCTGCTCATCGCCCGCCGCTCGCAGACGACACCCTGCCGCGCGCGGTGCCGCTCGGCGAAGGAAGCATGTGGCCACCCCAGTTCGAGCCAACGCCGGGATCTGAGCCACCGCCCATGGATGAGGAAACGGCGCAGTGGTCGGCGCCCGAGCCCCAGAACCCCCCACCACCATTACCCCGACCTGCGCGCTTGCGCGATGACCTGTTTTCTGGATTGGCAGAAGAGATCGGACGCGTTTCGCCATCCCCACATTTCGAGCCACCACCGCGGCGTCAGGACCTCGCCAAGGCGGCGCAACGTCTGGAGGCCGTCCGTAGAACAACCCACCAAGTTCGAGCTAGTCATCAACCTCAAGACTGCGAAGGCTATGGGCCTCGCGATCCCAGAGTCATTCCTCGCCCGCGCCGACGAGGTGACCGAATGAGGCGGCGCGAGTTCATCACCCTTCTCGGCGGCGCAGCAGTCACCTGGCCGCTCGTGGCGCGCGCGCAGCAGCCCGAGCGGATGCGGCGGATCGGTGTTCTCATGGCTTTGGCCGCAGACGATCCCGCAGGGCAGGCCCGCCTCGTAGCATTTGTCCAGGCGTTGCAGGAGTTGGGCTGGACCGACGGGCGCAACGTGCGGATCAACACGCGCTGGGCCGCCGGCGATGCCGAGCGCTTTCGCCGCTACGCGGTTCGTACTTGGTTGGTGCCTGCACCGGCAGGTCTGCCGGCTTCTCACCCTCGTTTCGGCACACCTGGGCGACATGGAAGCGGCCCGCTGCCTTGGATATGATGGGCTGAAGACGCTCACTACAACAATGGTTACTTAAGCTATGGCCAAAACTGAAAAACAACCTGCATTGGTTCCCGCCAAACCGCGCCAGGCGTTGCAGAAACAGGTGCCATCTGGGCCACTAGTGCAGCTCGACCGCAATCCCGTTCCAAAGATTAAGGAGGTCGGTGGTGGAAATGATGACCGCTGGAACATGCGAGTCGCTAATCATCTGCTTGGCTCGCTGCCGGGTGCTCATTCAGGGGCCAAGGGAATTGACGAGACCGCGAATGCAACCCTCGCTGGGCTGGTCCAAATTAATCCCAACGATCCAATCGAGGGAATGCTCGCGACCCAGATAATTTCGGCGCATGAAAGCGCGCTCGGTCTGCGGCGCCGGGCATGGCATCCAGAGCAAAGTTTCATTGTGCGAGCCAAATTTCTCGAGCTGGCAGACAAAGCAACACGCAGTCTTGCGATGCTGGTTGACGCTCTCGACCGTCATCGAGGTAAAGGTCAACAGACGGTGGTTGTGAAGCATGTCACTGTGAATGCCGAGCAGGCGGTGGTCGCGGATAAAGTCGTAACAGGTGGGGGGGTAAGGAGCCGGCATGACGAACAACCCGATGCACAAGCAGCTATTGCCCATGCATCAGGCTCGGCGATGCCTTGCCCGCTGCAAGAGAACCGGCACGCCATGCCAATCGCCCGCGATGCCGAACGGCCGGTGCAGGCTGCACGGCGGCAAGTCACCAGGGCCACCGAAGGGAAATAAGAACGCCTGGAAGCATGGCGGCCGTAGCGCAGAGTTGGTCCAACTTCGGCGAGCGGTGAACGCATTGGCGCGGCTGGCTCGTAGGGCCGGCTAGGGAAGGCAGGCACGGCGCTATGAAGCCCGGCGTGGCTTTGCGGTCACGTTCTGCTCTGAAGCCTTCTGACCCGCTTGACCTAACGCTGCGTTTGTGACACACATACGTTCGTAAGTCAGTCACAGGGGATGGGTCATGGACGGCAAATTCATCGCATATTACCGTGTTTCCACCGACCATCAGGGCGTGAACGGCAACGGCATGGCCGCACAGCGCAAGGCGGTTGAGGACTATTTGAATGGCGGGCGGTGGAAGCTGGTGGCTGAGTTCACCGAGGTGGAGAGCGGCAAGCGCTCCGATCGCCCCGAGCTCGAGAAGGCTCTGACGGCTTGCCGGAAGCACAAGGCAAAGCTTGTCATCGCGAAGCTCGACCGGCTTTCCCGCAATGTCCATTTCATTAGCGGGCTGATGGAGCGCAAGGTTGATTTCGTAGCCTGCGATATGCCGAGCGCCAATGCCTTCATGATCAACGTTTACGCCGCGGTGGCGCAAGAGGAGCGCCGCATGATCAGCGAGCGCACCAAGGCGGGCTTGGCGGCGGCCAGGGAGCGCGGTGTGAAGCTCGGCGGCCCCCGGCTACCCGAGATCAACGAAACGCGACGGGCGGACCGGTAGCGCGAGCACGGGCCATTGCACCGGTTCTCGCCGAGTTGGCCGGCATGTCTGCCCATGCGGCGGCGCGTGAGCTGAACGTGCGCGGTGTTGCGACGCCGACGGGCGCGCCGTGGTCGACCAAGACTGTTATCCGCGCACGCGAACGGCTGTGCAGGTGATCGGGACGCACCAGCGGCCTTCCGCAGGACTTCCATCATCATTGTGAGTTGCCCAAATGCCAAAATGGCCGTTCGATGAAGTTCCAGATCCCTTAGGGCTCACAGATGCTGATTGGGCAGAAATAAATCGGCTCAAGACCGCCTATGAGACCGGCGGTATGAAAGCTTTACATGCGGCTTGGAAGCAATTGGCTGCCGATCCGATACAGTTTTACAGGATAGCTGGCGCTTTCTTTCCTGAAATGGTCCGCGAGCAAACGAAGGACATGCTCGCGGAACGCGGGATCACTGAGGAGGATCTCCGGGAGATGCTTGAACAAGCGAAAAGAGAAGCCAAAAGCCCATCGTCGAAGCGACACTGATCAGTCGCCCTTTCGAGGGCGCAAGAAGCGTAGTCGTCGCATAACGGCCAAGAGGCTCGGCCACCGGCAGCATAGGTAGAACTCGTCTATCGCTTATGTCTGTTAATCGAGGCGAAGCAGACGGCCATGTTGCAGTGCGGTAATGCGTGCTTTTGACCCATAGCTGCCAATCGACAGCGAATTTTGCTGTGGTGCACAACGGACCTCATGATGTGGTAGAGTAAGGTCATCGGCTCAGGTGAAGGGCTCGGTGAGATGGCGTTGCGCTATGAGCCGTAAACCAGCGAAAACGCAGCACAGCGGCACGAAGAAGCCCAAGCGCAACGACGCGCCAACGGCCGCGCCCGCAGCCAGTTCAACCCTTGCCGATCTGCAAGAGCAAGTCAGCGCTCTTACCCGCGAACTGGCGGAGGCGACTCGGAAACGCTTGGCTGCGTGAATCGATTCCGCTAACTGGGGTGAAGCGGACAGCAATGCTGCAGCGCGGTAATGCAAACTATTGACCCTAAGGAGACATAACGTCAAGAAAAGCAATCGCACCATCGCCGACCTCGAACTGCCTTACCTCATCTCTTGAACAGTTCAGCATCGCCGTTTTCAGACGATGCATTCGGTACGCACGACCTACTCGGAGATTGTCGTGCCCCATAGACACGCTCGACACCCGACCATAAGGTTGGTCGCGATAAATGGCAGGGGCGAGCTATGGCCGAAGAGCGTGTGGAACGGCGGTTATGCGCCATTCTCGCGGCTGACATCGCCGGCTATAGCGTGCTGATGGGCGCGGACGAGGCGCGCACGGTGCGCGATCTCAAGGGGCATCAGGCCGTTGTGCTCCCGATGGTCGGCGAGTTCGGCGGGCGCATCATCGACACCGCTGGCGACGGCATCCTCGCCGAATTTCCCAGCGTGGTGAATGCGGTCAAATGCGCGGTTGCATTCCAATCCAAGATGGCAGAGCGCAATGCTGCAATCGAGCCAGCGCGCCGCATGCAGTTCCGCGTTGGGATCAATATCGGCGACGTAGTCCACGACGAAACCCGCATCTATGGCGACGGCATCAACGTGGCAGCCCGGCTGGAAGGGATCGCAGAAGCCGGCGGCATCTGTATCTCAAGCAAGGTATACGAAGAGATCAGCGGACGAATTGATCTTGCATGCCAGGACATTGGCGAGCAGCAGCTTAAAAACATCGCGCGGCCGGTGCGAGCCTATCGGGTACGTCTCGATAGCATCGCGCCAACGGCGACTCCCGCGCTTGCGCTGCCCGACAAACCATCGATCGCAGTTTTGCCGTTCCAGAACATGAGCGGCGATCTGGAGCAGGAATATTTTTGCGACGGCATGGTCGAGGACATCATCACCGGACTCTCGCGCATCAAGTGGCTGTTCGTCATCGCGCGCAACTCGAGCTTCACCTACAAGGGCAAAACGGTCGACTTGAAGCAGGTCGGCCGCGAGCTCGGCGTGCGCTATGTGCTCGAAGGCAGCGTGCGCAAGGCCGTGGACCGCGTGCGCATTACCGGACAGCTTATCGACGCCGCAACCGGCGCGCACCTGTGGGCCGAACGCTATGACCGCAAGTCCGACGATATTTTCGCGCTTCAGGACGAGATGACGCTGTCCGTCATCGGCGCGATCGAGCCGAGCCTGCGCCTGGCCGAGGCCGAGCGCGTCAAACGCAAGCGACCGGAGAGCCTCGACGCCTACGATCTGGTTTTGCAGGCTCAGTCCGACGTGTACACGAGGATGCCGGCGCCATCGACGAGGGCGCTGGTGCTGCTGGGACGCGCGCTCGCACTCGACCCGACCTACGCGCTGGCGCACGCCTTTGCGGCGCAGTGCCATCACACGATCTTCCACCGCGCCGGAATGCATGAGGAGAACCGCGCGGCCTCAATCCGCCACGCTCAGTTCGCGATTGCCCATGGTCAGGACGATGCGCTCGCCCTGACCTTCGCGGGATTTACTACCGGCATGGACAAACATGACAGGGCCGCGGCCTTTGCCGCGTTCGAGGCGGCGCTCGCCATCAGTCCTTCATCCGCTCTCACCTACATGCAGGGCAGTGTCATTCTGGCGTTTGCCGGAGAATCCGAACGGGCGATTGATTGGTCCGAGCGGGGCTTGCGACTCAGTCCGTTCGATCCCTGGCGCGCCTCGGCTTTCGTTGCGCTGGCGCTTGGGCACTTCTACCGTGGCCGCTACGAAGAGGCGGTCGCTGCCGGCCATAAGGCCGTGCAATCAAGCCCCGGGTTCAGCATGTGCCACGTGTTTCTGGCCGCACCGCTCGCGAAGCTTGGGCGGCTGGAAGAGGCAAAGGCTGCGGCGGCACGCGCTTTGGAATTGCAACCGACATACCGCTACAGCCGCCATTTTGCCGCTGCGGCGTTCGCGCCGGCGCTTGCAGCCGCTCTCAGCGAGCCGCTGCGCGCTGCAGGACTGCCGGAATAAGGTAGATGTCCGTGCAACCCGACTGATTGCGACATGCACCCCGTTCAGTGATGTCAAGGAAGCCAGCTTCGACGTAATCGAGCAAATTAGACGCCGGCCGTAGCAGTCGTCGCCCGCTTTTGCTGCATCTGCTCACGACCGGTCATGGCATTGTGTCACGAGTAACGCCGGTCCATACGGCGATGCGTAACTGTACGAGAGATGAAGGTAGGTCCTTCGAGTTCGGCAATCAGGTGTTGATCTCAAGCCACCGCAAGCTGCTGTTGTCAAAAGCGATGGTGGTGAACGTTGCGGAAAAGTCGGAACGAGATTCCGGCAGGTATGATTGAGAGAGGCGAGCGCAAGCGAACCGCTGATGACGTGTCGAAAGCGGATTAGACGATGTCAAAACCGGGGGGTTGCCATTCCTCTGGGATAAGTTTGGGGGATGTCCTGAGACTGCCCAAACGGCATCCGGCATGGAGGCGGCGCGAAGCTCAATCTGGCTCTTGTACGGAACGTGAGAACCTGGCCGGCGATGCTAAGGGAAAAGGCACAAGCGGCTCCAACCGCGAGGCCGAAAGTACTGATGCGCCGGAGAGGGGCGGACTGCCTCGTAGTAGTGTTGAAGCGGGGTAATGCCCGTGGAGCGAAGGGGGTGGGTCATCGCCTTTGAGATCGGGTCAACCGGCAACGGGAGGAACCCGATATTCAATGGAAGGCGGCAGCCTTCGTGCGGTGGCACGAGCCGGGTGACGCGAGAGTGTCAAGTCCGGATCTGTGAGAGGCTCGGGGTGAAATTCCCCGGGCCTACTCGGCCGACTCTGGAAGCGCTGGGCTGCGCGAATTGATTCCGCTAACTGGGGTGAAGCGGACAGTAATGCTGCGGCGCGGTAATGCAAACTATTGACCCTCAACCGACATAGGCGGGGCCGACATTTCACATTGCAGCGAGCCCGCTGACTTGATGCTTGCCAATCCGCTATGCTGCCACTTTGGCTAGGGAGAGCGGATGCATTTTGATCGAATGAGGCGTCGCGAGTTCATCACCCTGCTCGGCGGCACAGCAGCCGCGTGGCCGCTCGCGGCGCGCGCGCAGGGCGGGCGGATGCGGCGTATCGGAGTGTTCCTGCCTTCCGCGGCGAGTGATCCGGAATTGATGTCCCGCAACACGGCGCTCTCGCAGGGGCTGCAGGAACTAGGTTGGACCCATGGCCGCAATGTCCGTATCGAATTCCGCTGGGGCGAGGGGCACGCGAAGCAGTATCGCAAGATTGCAGCAGAGCTGGTCGCGCTTGCACCCGATGTCGTCGTCGCCCACGGCACGCTGGCGGTAAGTACCCTGCAGCGCACGACACACAGCGTGCCGATTGTGTTCGTGCAGGTCGCCGACCCGGTTGGCGACCGGCACCGCCTCGCGCTCCTTGTCCGCGCTCCACACCATTGGCTGAGATGCATAGGCACCAACGTCATCGACGATCTCGACGCGCTCGTCCGAGCAGTAGGCCTCAAAGCGCATGAATCAGCCGTCAGACGGGAACAAAATTCCTATTACGGGCACAATAACGGTCTAATGCTTTTGGGTTGCCGCCTCTCTCTTCGCAGCTAGTTCGGCACATCTTTTTGCTTCACCCGCCACTTGTTCGCGGAGTTGTCGTCCGAAGTAATCATCTGGCGCAGTGAACGCATGCGCGCGCCGCTCATATAGCGTTAGGCATTGCTTCGCAGTGTACTCTTCATAAAGAGCCGAACCGATCCACACGAGCAATCCTAACCCGCCGAAAAGAAGCGCACCGCCCCCTACAACAATGAATGCGAAAAGCGCTATGTGCCTATAATATTTTAGGATCAGAAAAATTGCTGCGGCCAAGCACACGAAAGCCACAAAGAACAAAAATGGGTTTTCGTGAGCGGTCATCTGCATCTAACGGTGGGCGTCGCCGACAAGTTTGGTATCTCTATTTCGGAGGCTCGATTTTTGTGCAGTGCCCGTATTCGACGACGGGCCCAGTGTCGTAGGGGAAACCCATTTCAAAGGAATAGTCGCCATTCGCACCGTAGAAGTTAAACCAATGAGCCGGCTCAACCCCGAAAAACCGAACGGTATCGTATCCCCGTAGAATCCAGGAATGTTTTTCGCCCGGATATGTTACGGTGACTTCATTTGATGCGAAACAATGGCGGCCGATACTTTCTCGATCCTCGATATTCTTGCTAAATTTCTTGGACAGTGGCGGGTCATCCTCATACGGGATGCCTTTCTCCAAAAATTCCCCAAAGAAATAGTTGATTGTGTTGCTGCACAGGACGCGAGTAATCTCGTTTTGCACCACAGGACCGATTTTGATAAAGAATTTCATTTGGTTTTGGGGAAGCGTGACTTTGCCAGATGTAGCTGCTTGACCTGTGACAACCCTAATGCCTGCAGCCTGCTCTACGTAACAGAAATACTGACCGTCTCGATCCCTGCTCGTCGCCAGAGCACTGATCGGAAACAGCACTAAGAGAGTCAACGTGAGGCATTCGGTGCAACGCATCTCCGTCCCCTTGTCCGCTGGCCACGCTGGTCGGCTTGCTTGCAGCCCTCGCTCTCAGGTTCGCTTCATCGGTACTCGGAAGGCCGTGCATTATAATGCGTCGCAATTAATTGCACAGCCTGTCCGACTAGCCCCATGTCCGAAGACGTGCGGCGAATGGTTGGAAGGAATGTGAAGCGACTCAGGATCGCGGCGGGTCTGTCGCAAGCTGCGCTTGCGGAACGTATGGGAGTTGATCGGGCCTACGTGAGCGGGCTGGAGTTGGGGCAGCGAAACCCGACTATTGTGACGTTGTGGCATACCGCGGAGGCACTTGGAGTAAAGCTTAGGAGGTTCTTTGAGGAGGACGACGAGCCACGTCGCCGGACCAGATAGTATTTGCTTGAAGTCAGCTTGAGCCCACCTTAATTGTTAGCTGGCAGCCCTATTTTGTTCCTTTGAATTGCAAAACTGCCGCCGAAAGAGAAAGGGAGAGTATAATTGGCGTGCGCCCCATGGTCTGGAGTTAATGCGAGCCAACATATCAGAAACCGCGAGAGGCAATCGAATGCGTGGTGGAAAACGCTCTGGTTCTGGCCGACCCAAGGGCGTTCCTAACAAGGCCAATGCAGAACGGCAGGCGGCTATTGCCGCGTCTGGGCTGACGCCGCTTGACTACATGCTCGACATCCTGCGCGACAAGACGCGTAACGACCAAGTCCGTATGGAAGCTGCAAGGAGCGCCGCGCCATATGTGCATCCCAAGCTCGCCTCGATCGAGCACGGCGGCAAGGACTGCGGCCCGATCAAGATCGAGGAGATCAAGATCAGGCTCGTGAGTCCGAAGGACGATGACGTGACCACATGAGCGAAATTGCTCGTTCAACCGCTGACTGCGCCGCCGCATCAAGCAGAAAGCAAAGGGCGAACGTCAATTAGGACGAAAAAAAGAATCGCACGTAGCTACTCTTTCTGACCTGGGCATAACCAAAACGCAGTTCTTGAGATACAATCTGTCTGTGCTACCCTAATTCAGGCGCGGGGCCGGGTCTGCAGCCCGTAACCGGATATTTCACCACTGCCGTCCGGCTTTGCTCCGCGCCGTTTGCCCTCTGATTTGGCGGTGGCTTGGTGGTGGTCAATGCCCGACAAGCGTGACTCTTACCCAGATGCTTGCGTCATCCAAAAAATTGCTGATCGGGTCGACATTCCAAAACCAGCGCGGGACGACTTTGAGTGCCGTCTCAAACGAGCAATTGATGAGGTATGGAGGCTGCAAGATGTGAAGAAAGTGAGGCGTTTTAAGCCAGAAAAAATTGCCGCAAGTTTAAAAAGCGTGAAGAGCACTGCTCGTAAACTTGAGCGATTGTTGGCCAGCATGATCGATGCGAAGATCACTCCAAACACCCTAGCGGGAAATTTTCTCCATGCGGCCTTGAGCAGGTCGGGAACGGCAAGCGGTGCTAAGCGCTCGGCTGCAGCAGAGCGAGCACAGCTTCAATTTGGGGCTGAGCAGCGAGCGAAGCAATTAGAAAACGAACGACAAACCGATATTGAGTGGAGTGCATTAGAAAAAGACCAGTCTGACAAAGAACGTGCAGAATATATTGCGCATGTTCGAGACATGCTCGATAAGCAAAGGCAGGCGCAGGAGCAGGCGCTAGCCGCCCGTTCTCTACCCTACAATGCGCTGCGTGGTGGGGTCACGCCCAGTCCTTCGCTCTCGGACGCGGCGTTGAGCGACCAGAGACTTGATATTCGAACGTATGTTTCTGAATTGGGCGTCCTTTCAAAGGCCGCTGAGAGCGCGATACGGCAAACACGAGTCGGGAAAGGGCGTCCACTCGGAACCACAGATAGACCGGGTTTGGACGTGTTTGTTCAACGATTAATACATGCAGCCCTTGGCTGTGGCGAAAAGAAATTTACTGTGTACAAATACAATTCTCAACGTGTCGGAGGCAGATGGTCCGGCACACTTATAGAGGCAGTAGAATTACTTCGGCCTTGGCTACCAGATCGTATTCTGCCAAAGGCACCCGGCGCAGCTCTTGAGCGTATTGCGACGGATTTTGAAACCACCGTCCATTCCCAGGCCCCGCGAATCTCCGCAAAAGAAAACTGACTTTAGCGGTCTAGACCACTTCGTGCGCAGGGTGCACCTCATGCTGCAATAGCAGGAGGTCAACGATGTCTAATGCTCTTACAGGCCGCCAAATTACGGGAGCTGTTCGCCTCAAACTCGAAGGCGACTTCTTCAGTCGCATTGAGGAATGGCGGCGCTCGCACCCTAAAATACCGTCCCGGACGGACGCCATTAGGCGGTTAGTCGAGCGTGGACTCGCCCAAGACATCGGGGCTAGCGCGAAGACGCGAGACGCCATTGGCAAGGTCAGTGAGGTCACTGCGGCGCAATTGGCATGAGCTCGCACCCCACTCCTCGGGTCGGCAGCCCGGCAAGCACTCCGATTGCTTTAAAGGCTGCTGCGCACCTCCTCAATTTGACCCCCGAGGGACTGAGGCGCCGACTCCTTCGGACGGGGGGCGGTCATCGTCGCGGTACCCGCTGGTTTGTGAAGCCGGTTGAGCTCAAACGAATGCATATCGCCGCACGAATTCTTGGATGCAAATGATCACCATTGCATTCCGCATCATAAAAAAAGCCCGGCCACAGAGCCGGGCAATTAGGATCAATCGTAGTGAAGATGATAGCCACTCCGGGCGCGGCTGGCAATAGCGCCATTAGATTTCCTCATCGGCGCATCGCCGCAGTTTTCGTCTTCTGCGAAGAAGATGGTCCTTGGCTAGTTCTGGGGCCGCGCGGGCATGGCTGGGCGCACGGCGACCGCCATGCGGCACGTGCCGATGCAGAATGGCTCGCACACAATTTCGGACTTCCGATCCGATTTGTTGAAAGCGCGCGATGAGAACCGCAGCCGAGATCCTGCGAGAATTTGGGTTGCCCCCGCCGCCGTCGGGCGAGGACCGCTATTATACAAGGTGTCCGAAATGTAGCGCTGGACGAGCGAGAGCACACCAACACGTCAAATGTCTTGGCATCACCATTGGCGACAATGGCATACATTTTGGCTGCAATCATTGTGGCTGGAAGGATGGCGGATATTTCAACGGCAAAACAAATGGTCACGCGCGGAGCGACAGCGATCGTTTCGTTGCGGTTTATGACTATACCGACGAAAACGGCGGGTTGCTCTTTCAGGTCTGTCGCAAAGCGGGCAAGCAATTTCCGCAACGCCGCCCAAATGGCAGGGGTGGCTGGATCTGGAATACTGCGGATGTGCGCAAGGTGCTCTATCGGCTCCCCGAGCTGACTGAAGCAATAGCAACTGAGCGCACGGTCCTAATCGTCGAGGGCGAAAAGGATGTCGAGAGCCTGCGCAAACTCAACGTTCCTGCGACCTGCAATCCCGGCGGAGCGAGTGGCCCCGGGCAGCAATCAAAATGGAAATCTGAATACAGTGAGTTCTTGCGTGGTGCTGATATCATCATTGTGCCGGATAACGATGACCCCGGCCGCGCCCATGCCGACGCGATCGCGCGCATGTCTGCTCGCATTGCCGGGCGAATACGCATACTCGACCTCGCACAGCATTGGCCCGACTGCCCGAAGGGCGGCGATATAAGCGACTGGCTTGCCGCCGGACATTCGCGAGAAGAACTGGATCGCCTCGTAGAGCAAGCTCCAGACGTGGCGCTGCCGAATGGCAGGCTTGCCAAGGGGTCCGGGCCTGGCGGTGAGTGGCGTCAAAGAATGTTCAGCGCAGCTGCGCTGCAGACGATGACCTTTCCGCCGCTCAATTTCATTCTGCCTAGTCTCGTGCCGGAGGGCGCAACGCTGCTGGTATCCCGGCCGAAGTTTGGCAAGAGCTGGCTTGTTCTCGACATCGCGATAGCAACAGCAACCGGCAGGTTCACGCTTGGAGAGCTGAAGCCGACAACCGGCGACGTTCTCTATCTCGCCCTAGAGGACGGGCCGCGTCGACTGCAACGCCGCATAACAAAACTGCTGCCCACATTCTCGGGAACATGGCCGCAGGGCCTAAAGATCGCGACGGAATGGCCGCGCGCGGACCAGGGCGGGCTTGATGGCATCGAACAGTGGCTGACGAAACCGAACACGTCACCTCGGCTGGTTATCGTCGACACGCTGGCACAGTTTCGTAGGCTCTCGAACGGGAAGAACCAAATTTACGCTGACGATTATGCGGCAATATCCGGCCTGCAAAAGCTAGCCAGCAAGTACAACGTTGAAATCATCATTGTTCACCATGACCGCAAGAGCGAAGCCGACGATGTCTTCGACACCGTGTCGGGTTCGCTCGGCCTTACCGGCGCGGCCGATACCATCCTGATCATGAAGCGCCAGGCCGGCGCGGTGACGCTCTACGTCCGTGGGCGTGACATCGAGGAGGCCGAACTGGCCCTACAGTTTAGTAAGGAGACGTGCCGGTGGACGATCCTGGGCACGGCGGCAGACGTGCATCGCTCAAGCGAGAGGACCGCGATTCTCAGGGCCCTGGAATCCGCAGGCGAAGACGGGCTGTCCGTAGCCGAAATCATGACCGCAACGGGAAGCCAGAACCGGAATGCGATCGATATTCTCCTGTTCAAGATGACCGAGACGGGCGAGGTAACCCGCCTCAAGCGCGGCGTCTATGCCCGCAATCTTTCCGAACCTTCGGATACCGGAAAGATCGGAAAGAAAGAAAGAAACGGCGGTCAAAGTACTGAAAACAAACCAGAAAATTTCAATCTTTCCGATCTTTCTGATCTTTCCGCAGACCGACAGAAAGAAAGAAAAGGGGGCGCGCCTGCTCTCGGCCCGCCGGGCGACAGCCTGGACGATTTCCAATGAGCGAGCGCGTGCGTCTCCCGAATAGGCGCGACCACGAGCTGCTCGACTTCGAGCACGGCAACATTCGTTACACCGTCGGCATCGGTCGGTTCGAAAATGGTTCCTTGGCTGAGATCTTCCTGAGTGCTCATAAGCACGGCACAGCCGTTGACGTGAACGCCCGTGATGCGGCTGTCGCTGCTTCCTTGTTGCTTCAATACGGCTGCCCGGCTGAGACCTTGTGCCTTGCACTGACCCGCAACAGCGACGGTTCGGCCTCCGGCCCGCTGGCGCGTGCTCTCGATCTCCTGGCGGCCTTGCGGGATCAGCCGGTGGATCAAGATGCCTGATCGACTCGACGGGCATCCGGGAAACACTGCAACGCCCATTTCAGGGGCGTTCGGACCTTGGCTGCGGGCGCTCCGAGATTGCGAGCTATGTGCGAAGCTGCGGAGCCTTGCCGCTTTCGCTGCAGTATTCTTCGGAAGCGCAAACGCGCTCGTGACGGCACTCCGGCGCGCGGGTGCACGGCGTGCCGCCGTGCAGCACCCGCGTGCTGCTCGTGGGGGTATAAGGGGGCGGGCGACACGCTGGGGCAGCACGGGGCAACACGGGGGCGGCACGGGGGGGCGGCACGCAGGCGGCAAGTACCCTTCGAGACCCGTTCGGGGGCGGCCGTAATGTCCCGCGCCCCCACCAATTTTCGGCAGGCTAGCCCGTGAGCACCCGTGCTCTCTCCGATATCCGTCCGGTCCCCCGCCGTGGCCTCTCTCGCGAAGAAGCCGCCATGTACATTGGCATCTCGCCGAGCAAGTTCGACGAGCTCGTCGCGGACGGAAGGATGCCGGGACCACGGCGAATAGACAGCCGGAAAGTGTGGGATGTTCGAGAATTGGACTTGTTCTTCGACGAATTACCGCGCCATCATATTGAGGCAGTAAACACCTGGGCCGACGCATGACGCGGCTGCGGCTGAAGTACGTACATGAGTACCTGGATCGCCACGGGCAATTGCGCCGCTATGTTCGCAAGCGCGGATGCAAACGTGTCTCCCTTCCTGGGATACCGGGTTCACGCGAATTTATGGATGCTTACCAAGCGGCGCTGAATGAAGCCCCACGCGCAAACTATGCCAGCCACCGAACAGGAACAATGGGCTGGCTCGCCATTGAGTTTTGTCGCTCTACTGAGTTTTCTAATCTCAAACCATCATCCAAAAAAATCTACAAAAGCATTCTCGACAAGCTGCGCGATGCTCATGGTCATCGGCTCGTGCGGGACTTGCAACAGCCCAAGGCAAGGAAACTGATAGAAGACGTCGGTGTTAGCCGGCCAGCGATGGCAAACCTCACACGGGCTGTACTTCGACGATTGATGGAGCACTCGATTTCGCTGAACCTGCGACATGATAACCCTTTCAATAAGGTACCGAAGTATAAACTCGGCACGCATCATACTTGGACCGAGGACGAAATTGCATTGTATGAAAAGCGATGGCCCGTCGGTACGCGAGAGCGACTGGCACTTGCTTTATTGCTCTACACCGGACAGCGCGCTGGTGATGTTGTCAAAATGCGACGATCGGATATTAAGAATGGCACGATCCGCGTCTTGCAACAGAAGACTGCGAAAGACGAGGACGACTATCTACAGATTCCAATTCACCCAGCTCTTGATCGTGCAATGCGAGCGTGGCGCACTAACGGTGTGTACTTGCTCAGTGAAGCGAGAGGACGACCAATTACTAGGCAGACGCTGACAAGAATCATACAAATCGCCGTAAAGGCGGCGGGTCTGCCATCACATTGTGTCGCTCACGGGTTGCGTAAATCCGCGTTGCGGCGGCTAGTCGCACTGAGTCAGAAGATTTTCCGTCGATAGTGCATGAGAATCAGATATTTGTCGAGGTTCACTGGCCGGCGGAGGGCTGCGATGAATCTCGAAAGAACGGAGGATAGTGCATCTCGATTTGCGCGTTTTGTGGAACAGCTGACGAGCGTGATCGGCCACGCCGACCGGGAGCGGCCGCTGAATGATTACTGTGCCGGCCTTTTGGTCTCAGAAGGCCGCAGGAGCGTGGAGCCGATCGCGGCGGTGACGGCGCCGCACGAGACTTCGGTGCAGCATCAAAGATTGCTGCACTTTGTTGCCAATGCGCCGTGGTCGGACGCGTCAATGTTGGCCAAAGTGCGCGAGCTGATCTTGCCGGTGATCGAGCGGCATGGACCGATTGAAGCCTGGATTGTCGACGATACGTCTTTTCCAAAGTGCGGCTCCAAATCGGTCGGCGTGCAGCATCAATATTGCGGCCAGCTTGGCAAGCAAGCGAATTGTCAGGTGGCAGTGACGTTGTCGATCGCCAATCATCACGCCAGCCTGCCGATCGCGTATCGGCTTTATCTGCCGCAGCAATGGGCTAAAAACGCTGCGCGCCGCAAGAAAGCGCGTATTCCCAAGGAGATCTCGTTCAAGACCAAACCGCAGATCGCCCTGGAGCAGATTGCGAAAGCCTTAGCGGCGGGGGTACCGCGCGGGGTGGTGCTCACAGATGCGAGCTACGGATCGAACTCAGGGTTTCGCACGGGCCTCAGTGCGCTGGGGCTCGAATACGTGGCAGCCATCATACCGACAATTATGGTGCGTAGAGTAACCGATGATGGCGGGATGGGGCCGCGCTTGAGCGTGAAGAAGTTGGCACTCAGGCTGCCAGAAAAAGCTTGGTGCACGATCACCTGGCGGGAGGGAACTAACAAAAAGCTGCGCTCGCGCTTCGCCCGCGTTCAAGTGCGAACGGCGCCGATCAGGGGTGCCGCGGCACGAGGTGAAGAAACGCTTCTCATCGAATGGCCCAAGAGTGAGCGTGAGCCCACCAAATATTGGCTTGCCACCCTCGATAAGAACATTTCATTTCATGCGCTGGTCGATCGCGCAAAAATGCGGTGGCGGATCGAGCGCGACTACCTGGAGCTCAAACAAGAGATCGGGCTCGGGCACTACGAGGGGCGGGGATGGCCGGGCTTCCACCATCACGCGACGCTTTGCATCGCCGTTTACGGCTTCCTGATCTCCGAAAGGGAGACGATTCCCCCCTCAGGACCTCATTGCGCCCGGAGAGTCAAAAAACTTGCCATTCCCGATAGTTACCGACCCCGCGGCGCCGCCAATCCGGCCCCAACGCCACGTTCCCAACTCGATCGCTACGCTCCATCATCAGCTGATCGTCGCAATCGCAAGGATGCTGCCAAGATGCCCCTATTGTGCAACCCGATACAGAAGGAACATGCGTCTCAGGTTGTGACGCAGTAACACTAGCAGAGTATGGCTCGACAACCAAAGAAATCGCTGCTGTGTCCGGCCATCGATCACTGAAGGAGATCGAACGTTACACACATCGGGCCGACCAAGCTCGGCTCTCGCAGGCGGCGCTCCAACGCATTCCGGACAATAAGCACGAAGAATGAACTGCGTGTGGCTAACCAGTTCAGAGTTAGCCATTTTCGCCGTCTAAATCGCTGATCTAATTTCCATTTTTCTAGATGAACGCTATCCGCTCATTAAGGTTAATCATTCATGATTGGCAGCGCGTCGATGGACATGCTCGAATCACGAGGCCTGCATGCGCTGCCTGCTCGTCGCCCTCTCGCTGATCGCCTCGGTCACCGGCGCTTGCTCGCAGGAATTCGAGCTTCCGACGCTACGGGGATCGCAGCGCTTTCTGCCCGCGCCCGGACCGGCGTGCTGCTCGACTTGGGGAGGCTTCTACTTCGGCGGTCAGATCGGGGCTGGCGTGGCCAGCAACGATTTCAGAACAACCACACAGGACCTCGTCGCGCACGAGTTGCGCCAGCTCACGCTCGAGCAGGAACAGCAGGTTTCCACCTGGCAGGTGCTCGGTAAGGCAGACACGAGGGGCACGAGCGGGGGGTTCTTCATCGGCTACAACAGTCCCTGGGAAAGTCTGATCCTTGGCGCCGAGCTCAACTACAGCCGGACCAGCTTCTCCAGCGTGGCGCCCATGACGCCACTCTTCATCAACACCTCGGCCGGCGGCAACAACTATAACGTCAACCTCTCTGGTGGCGCCTCGATGCGCATCACCGATACTCTTACCTTGCGCGGCCGCGCGGGCTGGGATGCCGGCAATTTCTTGCCCTACGCCATGATCGGCGTGGCGGCCGGTCGCGCAGACGTCACGCGTTTTGCGACCGTGACTGGCCAGCAAAATCCGACGCCGCCCCCAGACCCCAATACCTGCGATCCCGTCGCCGCCCCGCCTTGTGTCCCGCTCTCATTTTCCGAATCGGAAGCCAAGAACGGCGCGTTCATCTGGGGCTGGTCTATTGGTGGCGGCGTCGATGTTATGGTGATGCCGCACGTCTTCTTGCGCGCCGAATATGAGTTCGTCGGCTTCGCGCCAATTTGGCATATCAACAGCATTGTGCAGACCGGCCGGGTGGGTGTGGGTTTCAAATTCCCCTGAAGCGTCCATTGCCTGCAATCGTCGGCATCCGTCAGCGACTTGACGCCTCGTCCTGCCTTGCCTAAGTCCGTTCGCCCCCACCCTAACCCTCCCCCGCAAGCGGGGGAGGGAAGGGTGGGGATCGAGCGAATTCGCCTCGTTGCGGGCTCGTCACAACGGACTGAACTCATCGGCGGAATTGGTCTTTCCTGGAAGGGTGCATGACGACGAGCGCGAAACCCGCTAAACGGCCAAGCGTTCCGCATTTCTCCTCCGGGCCCTGCGCCAAGCGCCCGGCGTGGAGCGTGTCTGCGCTTGCACATGCCGCGGTCGGACGCTCGCACCGGTCGAAATTGGGCAAGGCCAAGCTCAAACGCGCGATCGATCTCACCCGCGAAGTGCTCGAAGTCCCGGCCAGTTACCGCATCGGTATTGTACCGGGGTCGGACACCGGCGCGGTCGAGATGGCGCTCTGGTCACTGCTTGGAGCGCGGCCAGTGACGGTGCTCGCGTGGGAGTCCTTCGGCCAGGGCTGGCTCACTGACGTCGTCAAGGAGCTCAAGCTCAGGGATGTTACCGTGCTCAACGCCTCGTACGGTGAAATTCCTGATCTGGGCAAGGTCGATCCTGCGGGCGACGTCGTGTTTACGTGGAATGGCACGACATCCGGTGTGCGCGTTCCCAACGCGGACTGGATTGCGGCAGAGCGCAAGGGACTGACAATCTGCGATGCCACCTCGGCCTGCTTTGCGCAGCCGCTCGATTGGCCCAAGCTCGATGTCGTCACCTTCTCCTGGCAAAAGGCGCTCGGTGGCGAGGCCGCCCACGGGATGTTGATATTGTCTCCGCGCGCCGTCGAGCGGCTTGAAAACTATACGCCGCCGTGGCCGTTGCCCAAGGTTTTTCGCCTGACCAAGGCTGGCAAGCTCAACCAGGGTGTTTTCGAAGGAGAAACCATCAACACGCCATCGATGCTGTGCGTGGAGGATTATCTCGATGCTCTCGAATGGGCCAGGTCGGCCGGCGGATTGAAGGCGCTTATGGCGCGTGCCGACGCCAACGCCAAAGTCATTGCGGATTGGGTGGCGCGCACGTCCTGGGTCGAGTTTCTTGCTGTCGACGGGACCATTCGCTCAAACACCTCGGTATGTCTCAAAGTGGTGGATCCGTCGGTCACGAGATTAACGGCGGATGCGCAGCGGACTTTCGTGAAGGGGCTTGGCGCGGCGCTTGAGAAGGAGGCGGTCGCCTATGATATCGATGCGCATCGTGATGCGCCCCTCGGGTTGCGCATCTGGTGTGGCTCGACTGTAGAGCGTGCCGATCTCGAGGCGCTGACGCTTTGGCTCGATTGGGCGTTTGCGAACAGCAAGGACGCGCTGCTCAAGGCGGCGTGAGGCTCAAAACCAGGCCCCCACCCTCTCCCTCCCCCGCCTGCGGGGGGAGGGAAGGGCGGGGTGATCAGAGCACGCAAATCGAAGGCAAGGCTGGTGTTCTCAATCTGACGCACGCGCGCAGACAGGACAACGAGATGACTCCCAAAGTTCTCATTTCGGATGCGCTCTCGCCGGCGGCGGTGCAGATCTTCAAGGATCGCGGCGTTGAGGTCGAGTTTCAGCCCAAGCTCGGGGCTGACAAGAAAAAGCTAGCGGAGCTGATTGGCGGCTTTGAGGGGCTCGCCATTCGTTCTGCCACAAAGGTGACGGCCGACATCCTGGACAAGGCAAAAAGTCTCAAGGTGATCGGCCGCGCCGGTATCGGCGTCGACAATGTCGATGTTCCCGCCGCGACCGCCAAAGGCATCATTGTGATGAACACGCCGTTCGGCAATTCAATTACGACGGCCGAGCATGCCATCACAATGATGCTTGCGCTGGCGCGGCAAATCCCGCAAGCGGATGTTTCCACTCAGGCGGGCAAGTGGGAGAAGAACCGCTTCATGGGTGTCGAAATCACCAACAAAACTCTCGGTATCATTGGCTGCGGCAATATCGGATCGATTGTCGCAAATCGGGCGATTGGCCTGAAGATGAAGGTGATCGCCTATGATCCTTTCCTTGCTCCTGAGCGCGCGCGTGATCTGGGCGTGGAGAAAGTTGATTTGGATGAGCTGATCAGGCGCGCCGACTTTATTACACTGCATACCCCGCTGACCGAAAAGACGAAGAACGTCATCGACGCCAGGGCGATCTCGGCAATGAAAAAAGGAGTGCGCATCATCAATTGCGCGCGTGGCGGGCTGGTCGACGAGCAGGCGCTCCGTGCGGCGCTCGAGCGCGGCCACGTTGCCGGGGCTGCGTTTGACGTCTTTACGGAAGAGCCGGCGACCGGGAACGTGTTGTTCGGCCATCCCAATGTCGTTTGCACGCCGCATTTGGGCGCGGCGACGACCGAGGCGCAGGAGAACGTCGCATTGCAGATCGCCGAGCAGATGTCCGACTACCTGTTGCGCGGCGCCATTGCCAATGCGGTCAATTTTCCCTCGATCAGCGCGGAAGAGGCGCCACGGCTGCGCCCGTTCATCGAGTTGGCCGACAAGCTCGGCTCGTTCGCGGGGCAATTGACCGAAAGCGGAATCAAGCAGGTCCATCTTGCTTACGAAGGTCACGTTGCCGGGATGAACACCAAGGCGCTCACCTCAGCCGCTGTGGCGGGGCTTCTGCGGCCCATGCTGCAGGAGGTCAATGTGGTGTCGGCGCCAAGCATCGCCCAGCAACGCGGCATTGTCATCGAGGAGACAACCCGCGCCGTTGCGAGCGACTATGAGAGTTTGATTACGCTCACGGTCGTGACCGAGCGCCAGATGCGCTTTGTCTCGGGAACGGTGTTTGCCGACGGCAAGCCGCGGATCGTCAATATCAAGGGCATCCGCATGGATGCCGGATTCGGCCCCTCGATGATCTACATCACGAATCTCGACAAACCCGGATTCATCGGCCGCTTCTCCTCGGTCTTGGGCGAGGCGGGCATCAACATTGCCACGTTTCACGTCGGCCGCGACGCGCCGGGGGGTAACGCCATCGCATTGATCGAGATCGATGGCGAATTGCCTCCCCACGTGCTTGCTGCGGTGCGGGCCTTGCCGCAGGTACAGCAGGCAAGGACGCTGAAGTTTTGAGGGTGCACTGCGAGGCCGGGAGACCGCAATGAACCAACCGAACCGGCTGTGGCCGACCGGCAAACGCATAGCGGTTGTGTTCAACGTGTGTCTCGAGGCGTGGTCGGACGGCAAGGCGCCGGGCATCAGTCCGATGGGCAATCCGCTTCCGCCGGGGGTGCTCGACACCATGGCTATATCGTGGGCAGCCTATGGCGTCACGACCGGCATCTATCGCCTGCTGGACGCATTCAAACGGCACGGTGCCAAGGCGAGCGTCATGGTGAGCGCGATCATCGCCGAGCGCGCTCCGCAGGCGGTGCATGCAGTGGCGCGAGCGGGCCACGAGATATTATCGCATTCCTACGCGATGGATGTCATCCCGGCACTCCTGTCCATGGAAGACGAGCAGCGCAACATTGAGCGCTGCACCAAGTTACTGGAGACGGTATCAGGCCAAAAGATAGTGGGATGGCTCAGTCCGCGCGGTACCTCCAAGCCGACTACACCCAAGCTGCTCGTTGCCGCCGGCTATCGTTGGTACGGGGACGTGTTCGATGCCGATCTGCCCTATGTACAAAAGTTTGACGGCAAGCGGATCGTCGCCATTCCGCTGTCCTACGACGTCAACGACATGCCGTCCATGAAATATGGCTCTGCGCCGAGCGTCATGCTCGAGGCGTTCGAGGAAGTGATCAGAATTGCTCGCGAGCACGACGATGAACCGCGGATCATCGATGTGACCAGCCATGCGCACATCTTCGGTCACCACCGCGGCGCCTACTATTATGAGAAGATCATCGAAAAAGCCGTCTCCGCCGCCGACATCTGGGTCGGCACGCGTGCAGAGGTCGCAGAGCACGTGTTAGCGCAGGACGATCATATTCCTCCACCAAGCGCAAAACAGAACACCGTGTCCGGGGCATGATAGGACGACGGCGGCGGCGCGCAGAGATGATTGCGTCCGTCGGGATTGTTGCGGTTGATTTCGACCTTCCTCCAAGGGATCGGGATGTATTTGCCGTCCTCCCGCCGCATCGCCCACCATTGGCCGTCGTGAAACTTCACCTGCGTCGGATAGCAATCCGCCTTGTTGCAGCATGACTTGTTCGGCTCATCCGGCATGAACCAGGTTGAATAGAACTTTTCATGCAGCGCCATGTCAGCAGCGGGATGATGACGCTCCTGGGCGAGAGCGGGATGATGATGCTCTTGGGCGAGCAGCTCTGCGGGCACGAGCAACGGGCCGATCATCGCAGAACTGAATGCCGCGCGACCAAGAATTCTCAAACTGCGCTGGGTATTCCACATGTCCAGCCTCCATGGTTGAGGTCAGAACGCTGTGACAACACGCGGGGGGACGGACGCACTGATCTCGGGTGAGCAAAAGACGTGCCAATGCCTGGGCAAACCCGTGGCGAAGCTTCCACAAACGGGCGCTGCGCATGCCCTCAGCCACGGCTTTTCAAGCGCGTAGGGAAAAGCCCTCAGCGCTCCTGTCACGGCGGAAGGTGCAGGTCGCGGTCACGGCGCGAATCACTACGCATGATTGTAGCGAAACCGCGTGGAGTAGCGAATAGCGAATAGCGAATAGCGAATAGCGAATAGCGAATAGCGAGTAAGCCCTGCCCGCTCCGCCCTATTCGCGATGCGCCATTTGGATTGGAGACGAGAGGATGAAAATTGCGCGCCGAAAATTCCTGCAGCTGACGGGGGCTGCAGGGTTGCTCATTTTGACACGCATCGCAACGGCGCAAGCCTATCCGGTTCGAGCAGTACGCATTGTGGTCGGGTTTTTGGCGGGCAGTACAACCGATATCGTCGCCCGCTTGCTTGCACAATGGCTGCAGGATCGGTTGGGCCAGCCATTCATTGTCGAGAACCGGCCTGGTGCCGGTGGTACGCTTGCAACCGAGCTGGCCGTGGGTGCGCCGCCCGACGGCTACACGCTGCTCATGACCAACTCTGCACTCGCGATCAATGCCGCGCTTGACCACAATCAGCGGTTCGACATTCGGCGAGACATCGCACCAATTGGAGCGATCGTCGCCGTGCCGAACGTGATGGTGGTCAACTTATCGGTTTCGGCAACAACTGTTCCGCAGTTTATCGCATATGCCAAGGCCAATCCTGGGAAGCTCAACATGGGATCGGCTGGCACCGGCAGCTCGGGGCATCTTGCCGGCGAGCTGTTCAAGATGATGGCCGGGGTCGATCTCGTGCACGTGCCGTATCGCGGCTCGCCAGCCGCGCTGAGCGATCTCCTCGCAGGTCAGGTGCAGGTTTATTTCGCGCCCATGCCTCCCGCGATCGAGCTGATCCGGGCGGGAAAGCTCCGTGCGCTTGCTGTCACAACCCCGACGCGTTGGGCGGAGTTGCCGCAGGTGCCGGCTGTCGCTGAGTTCGTTCCGGGTTATGAGGCAGGCACCTGGACGGGTCTTGCCGCACCCGCAAACGCTTCCGCTGGCGTGATCGATGTCCTTAACATGGAGATCAATGCGGCCCTTGCTGATCCGAAAATAAAGAGCACGCTCGCTGACATGGGAGGGCTCGTGCTTGGGGGTTCGCCGGACGATGCCGCCAAGCTTCTCAGCGACGAGATCGAGAAATGGACAAAGGTCGTTACGCATGCGGGTCTGAAGCAGCAGTAATGCCGTAGCATCCTGCGCAGACCGGGCACACGAGGTCGCTTTCGCCGCGATGTTGCCGCAGGATCGCCTTGCAGAGAGCCAATTCATCCGATGTTGTTGGCCGAGGGCGATGGCGAAGGGGTGGCGATCCGCAAGATCAGGCATTGAGTTGCGTCGAAGGGTCTAGCCTGCGCGCTGCTCGGTTTGCTTGGCGGGGATCTATCCTTTAATTCCGGAGAGGGCTGCATATTGGGGTAACCCTTTGTAGCGTCGATATTATCCTGTCGTCGGCCGGGCAGAGGAAACGTGCCTCATGGCCAATGTGGTCGTGGTTGGCTCCCAGTGGGGAGACGAGGGCAAGGGTAAGATCGTCGACTGGCTATCGGAGCAGGCCGACATCGTTGTTCGCTTTCAGGGCGGACACAATGCCGGGCATACGCTCGTCATTGATGGTGTCACCTACAAACTATCGCTGCTGCCTTCGGGTGTTGTGCGACGTGGAAAGCTCTCTGTCATTGGCAACGGTGTCGTGATCGATCCACACGCTCTCATTGAGGAAATCGACCGGCTCAAGGGACAGGGCATTGAGGTCACCCCGGACACGCTGCGAGTTGCCGAGAATGCTACATTGATCCTTCCGCTACATCAGGAGCTTGATGCCATCCGCAAGTCCGCAAATGCCCTCACGCGCGTCGGCACCACCCGCAGGGGCATTGGTCCAGCCTACGAAGACAAGGTGGGACGACGCGCCATTCGCGTCATGGATCTGGCCGACCCGCTCGCGCTCGGGCGCAAGATCGAGCGGCTGTTGGCGCACCACAACGCCCTGCGACGGGGAATGGATCTTGCGCCGATTTCGGTCGACACGGTCCAGCAACAGCTCGAGCGCGTTGCCCCGCGGGTGCTGCCCTACGTGGATTCCGTGTGGTCGCTGCTCGACCGGAAACGGCGCGAGGGCAAGCGCATACTGTTCGAAGGAGCGCAGGGAGCGCTGCTCGACATCGATCACGGGACTTATCCCTTCGTGACCTCCTCGAACACTGTGGCCGCACAGGCCGCCACCGGTTCCGGGCTTGGGCCGGCTGCCATCGATTATGTGCTCGGCATCTGCAAGGCGTATACGACGCGCGTGGGGGAGGGGCCCTTCCCAACCGAGCAACGCAACGAGATCGGACGGCTTATCGGGGAGCGCGGACGTGAATTCGGCACCGTGACGGGCCGTCCGAGGCGTTGCGGCTGGTTCGACGCGGTGCTGGTTCGGCAGACCGTCCGCAGCGGCGGGATCAATGGATTGGCGATGACCAAGCTCGACGTTCTCGACGGATTAACCGAACTGAAGGTTTGTGTGGCATACCGGCTGGATGGACGCGAAATCGACCATCTTCCCGCAAGCGAACGCGCACAGGCGGAGGTGGAACCGGTCTACGAGACCTTCGAGGGTTGGCACGCGGCTACAGCGCGCGCGCGTTCCTGGGCAGAGTTGCCGGCGCAGGCCATCAAATATGTGCGCCATATCGAGGAATTGGTCGGCTGTCCGGTTGCCCTGCTCTCAACCAGCCCCGAGCGCGAGGATACCATTCTCATGCACAACCCATTCGAGAACTGAGCGATCGAGCTTGTACCCGTCCTGAGGTAAGTTGAAACTCAATGGCCGACTATCACCCCCTTATCGCGCGCGCAGTCGCCGGTCTTGAGAAGAACAACGGCGAAAACCGCCGTGCGCTTTACGAACGCGCGCGAGCAGCGTTGCTTGCACAGCTGCGCAGCGTCACGCCCGCTCTCAACGAATCCGACATTACGCGTGAACGCCTTGCGCTTGAGGAATCAATTCGCAAGGTCGAGGCGGAGTGCGCGCGCAAGTTCGCCGAGACCGTGCGCCAGCCGCCCGCACCGCGAATCCGGCCGATCGAGCCTCGCCAGCCAGCGCAGACGGATGCATCGCCACCGCGGCGCTCCGCCAATCCACCTGCGCAGGTCGCGCAAGACGGCGAAAAGGACGCTGCGCAAACGCGCTCGGCTTCATCCAGGCCCTATTCGCCCGCACTGTCCAAAACTGCGGCGCAGCCCGCAACACCGCTCCCGCCGAAAGGCGCGCCCGAACAAAAGCCCGCATCTGATATCGCAGTGCCGCAGCCACGACCTGTGCTGCGCAGACCGGCGCAGGAGTTACGGCCCTCGCCGATACGTGCGGAAAACCAATTGCGCAGCACGGTTTCGCCTGCGGTCGATCTGGCGCCGCCGCCGCCCCGAGCGAAGAAGACCTCGCTTGAAACGGCGCCGGAAGGTCTGCCCCCGATAGCCGATTTCGACCGCTTCCAGCGATCGCCGAGGCGAACGCACGATTCTGTTCATGCAGATTTCCGCAGTTTCGAGCTGCCGGTGGCGCCGGAAGAGGAGCCTGCTTTCGATCACGACCATCGGCATCTGCACGAGGATTTTTCCGAGCCGATGCTCGAATCGGCATTTGCGCTCGACGATGCTCATCCGGTCGCGCCCAAGCTACACCACGCTGAGGCTTTCGCCGAGGAGGAAGGCGAGAGGCGGGGTATTTCAGCCGTGTGGAAGTGGCGCCCAAGCCCAGGCCTGATCAAAGCCGTTGGCGCGGGAGCCGCCGGAGTTGCCGTGATTGGGCTCCTTGCGTGGCTCGGGCCCAACGTGGTCGAACTCTATCGCAGTATGCGGGCGCCGGCTCCTGTCGAGGTTGCGCGCGAAGCGCCATCGGCTGCGAATGCCCGTATAAAGATGACCGATCGAATTGAGCCGGGCAGCCAGTCATCGAGCTTGGCCCCGGTGCCACCACCCCAGACCGCTGCCGTTGTCGCCCAGAAGGTCGTGCTTTACGAAGAAGATCCGGCCGAACCGAACGGGAGACGCTTTGTCGGCTCGGCGATCTGGCGGACGGAGACCGTGACGCCGGGTCCGGGTCAGCCACCGGAGCTGGCCATCCGCGCCGACGTCGAAATCCCGGAACGCAAGCTCGCAATGACGTGGTCGCTTCGCCGCAATACCGATAAAAGTTTGCCGGCCAGCCACACGGTCGAGATTGTCTTCAAGCTGCCCGCCGATTTCCCCTCAGGTGGCATTTCAAACGTGCCGGGCATTCTGATGAAGCAAGCGGAGCAGACGCGCGGCGTGCCGCTTGCAGGCCTTGCGGTGAAGGTCACCAATGGATTCTTCCTGATCGGATTGACCAACGTCGACACCGACAAGGAGCGCAATATGTCCTTGCTCAAGGAGCGCGCCTGGTTCGATATTCCGGTGGTCTACAACAACAATCGGCGTGCCATCCTCGCAATGGAGAAAGGCACACCCGGGGAGCGTGTATTTGCTGAGGCCTTCAAGGTCTGGAAGCAGTAATCCGTCCGGCAACAGCTCGTGCTCTGCTGAATGCGCGCCACCACCCGGGTGAGCGCTTGATGTGGCGCTTGAGCCGCCGGAAGGCCGCGGTCATCCCGGCAACAAACCAGCCCTGGATGGTCGCGGCGCCGAGGTAATCGTGCAGCGTAAGCTCGGTGTCGCACCAATCGCGCTTGTACGGCTCGTCCCCGACGGTGAAGTCGAAACAACGAAATCCTTGTTCGATGACGTGGCGCAGCAACTCGTTTAGATGCGCGCGCCCTGGCCCAAAGCGGGACAGTTCTCCGTCGTCATAGCTCGACAGAATGAGATAGTAGCAATCGCGGAACTTCAATCCGATGCTCGCAGCAACGATTTGCATCCCGACGTCGAGCCGGCTGACGTGAACCAGCTCGCGCATGCCCGCCTCGCCCGCGACTGCCAGAAAGAACTCGCGAACTCCCGGCCGTGCAAACCGGTCGTCCACCCCCATGCGCGCAAACACGCGTGATTTCTGCTCAATCAATGTTGTGAGCGTGCGCGTGATCTCGCCGCTGTCCTCGACATCGACGAAGCATAACTTGCCATGCTCTGCGAGTTGGCGAAGCTGCCGGCGCTCACGCTTGCGGGTGGCGGAGGAACGCTTCTGCGCGTAGAAGGCGTTCCAGTCGCGGCCGAGATCAGCGAGATAGGCGCCGCTCGGATGCGCCTGCACGGAGAGATCCAGGAATGGGTTGCGCTGCTCGCCGACATGTTCCGGCATTTTTTCAAGATCGATGAGATCGAATCGCAGCTTTGGTTGCGAGCGCAAAAGCGCGACCACATCGCGCCAGGTCTGGAGGAATCGCTCTGTGCTCACGCGGGCGGAGAAATCCTGTGCCAACAACGGTGCGTTGTAATCGCATAGTCGCGAGGCCAGAAAACAAAGCCGCCGGCATGAACGCGCCGTTTCCACCGCGAGCGGCAGGATGAAGAGCATTTCGCCATCGATCTCGCGACCGACGACGATGGCGGGAATTGTGCCGCGCCTTATGCCGACGTGGCGCTGCCAATTGGCGAGCCAATCGAACGATTGAAACGCCAGGTGGTCGGCCCGGTGCTCGAAGGCTTTCCACTCTCTGGCCATCTCAGCGAGATCGTGGACTTCGAGGCGAACGCCCGACCGCGAGACCGCGTGAATGGCGTGCCCCGCTTCGACCCCGAGCGGCGGGCTGATCGCAAAAGGAAGATGCGTGCGCGCGCTCTTGTCAGGTTTGCTGTCCTGCGGCGACCTGGCAACGGCGCAAGTCGTGCCGTGAGCCTCGCTCGGAGTGAGGGTGATATGGTCGGCAGTCATCCGTCGAGCGCGCTTGGGTGGGTTTGTCCGTGCACATGGTTGCAACCATTCCTAAAGAAATCGTGGCCGCTTCGGTCAAGATTTGAGGCTTCGTTAACTTTTTTGACCGCAATGATGCCGCAGGAGAAGCGGCCATGCGGGAGACCGATATTGCCATCGTGGGGGGCGGGCTTGCCGGCTCGACCGCCGCGGCCATGCTCGGCCGAGCTGGGCATGACGTTGTGCTTGTCGATCCGCACGCGTCCTACCCCAAGGATTTTCGTTGTGAGAAGCTCGACACATCGCAGGTCGAGCTTCTGCAAAAGACCGGGCTCGCGCAGGCGCTTCATCGCGCCTCGACCATCGATCTTGAAGTCTGGATCGCGCGCCTGGGGCGTGTGGTCGACCGCAAGCCGAGCGGCCAGTACGACATTCTCTATGATGCCATGGTCAACACGTTGCGGGCGCAAATCCCCGCAAGCGTGCCGTTCCTTGTCGCGAAGGCATCGGCGATCGCAACCAGCGATGATCGCCAGCAGCTGACCTTGTCCACGGGAGAAGAAATTTCCGCCCGCCTGATCGTTTTGGCGAACGGGCTCAATATCGGCCTGCGCGCGAATGCCGGTATCGAACGCGAGGTGATCAGCCCCTGTCATTCCATCAGCATCGGGTTTGATGTCAAGCCGGTGGGCCGGCCGGGCTTCGAGTTTCGGGCGCTCACCTACTATGGCGAGGGTCCGGCGGAGCGGGTCGCCTATGTCACGCTGTTCCCGATCGGAGCAACCATGCGGGCCAATTTGTTCGTGTACCGCGAGATGCACGATCCCTGGCTGCAGCAGATGCGCCACTTTCCCGAGGCGACGCTGTTCGCCTCCATGCCGCGGTTGCGCTCCCTTCTCGGCGACGTTGAAATTTCAGAAGTCAAGATTCGCCCCGTTGATCTCTATGTCAGCAAGGGGTTTCGCCAGGCCGGCATCGTGCTTGTGGGTGATGCGTTCGCGACCTCGTGCCCGGCTGCGGGAACTGGCTGCAACAAGGTGTTCACCGACGTGGAGCGGTTGTGCAATTTCCATATCCCGCGCTGGCTCGCCTCGCGCGGGATGGGAAAGGACAAGATCGCGGCCTTTTACGACGACGAGGTGAAGGTCGCGTGTGACAAGTTCTGCCGCGAAAAGGCGTATTATCTGCGTTCGGTTTCGATCGAGACGGGGCTCGCCTGGCGCGCCCGGCGCCTTGCAAAGTTTCTCGGCCATGCGGGCAAGGGAATGGCACGCGAGGCAGGCAAACGGATTTCGGTTCGAAGGCCCGAAGCTGCACGCAAGGGGCCGCACACAGGAGTGTCGGCCCAATTGTTGGACCGGCAGCCGTAAGCGGCGGCCAAGTTTATCACTTTTTTACGGGAATCGCCCAGAGTGACGGGCGTGTTCCCCGGTAGCTCAGTCGGTAGAGCAGACGGTTGTTTCCCGTCCGGTCGATGGTTCGAACCCATTCCCGGGGAGCCAATTAATTCAATAGTTTAGTCAGATTTTTAATCTGGGCCAACAACGGACCTCTTGCACTGCAAAAAAGTCGCGAAGGCTTAAAGCGCTGCTGATCCACCCGGCGCTGTTGTCGCTATTGAAGCCTTGTACCCCCGCGCCTTCAATCAAAACTGACGATCTCCACCCAGTTCGCGCCCTTTCCTGCTGGATACTTGCCGACCAGCTTCAGAGCGCCGCTCGCCTCGTCGATCGCGTAAGCTGAAATCGTGTCCGACTTTTCCCCAGAGACGACGAGAAATCTTCCCTTGGGATCAATCGCAAAACCGCGCGGTTGTTTCTCGGTGGACGTACTGCCCAGATAAATAAGCTTGCCGCTTGCGCCATCGACGCTGAACGTAGCGAGGGAACTGCTGGTGCGCTCGGTCATGTAGAGAAATTTGCCGTTCGGCGTCAGATGCAGATCTGCGGCCCAAATATCGTTGTCGGTGTTGCGTGGCGGCGGGCCGCCGGGCGCGCCCACTGGGCCGCGCGGCGCGCCGGGCACGAGCTTGGATTCAGGCGGCAAGCCGGATGCCGAGCTCACTTCCGTCAACAGCCCTGTACCGCTGCTTAGCGAAAACGTCGTGACCGAGCCGGTCAGTTCGCTCAGCACGTACACGAATTTGTTGTCGCTCGACGTAATGAAGTGGCGCGGGCCCAGCCCGGGTTTCGTCAGGAAGACCGCTGGCGTGTTCGAAGCAAGATGCCCGGTCTTCGAATCGAACGTGAACTGAAATATCTCGTCGCTGCCGAGCGTGGGGACGAAAACAAATCTGTTGCTCTCGTCGGTGCGGATCGAGTGGGCGTTACGGCCCACCGGTATCACCTGCAGCGGCTCGGGAGCCACGCGCCCGTCCTCTCCGACCGCGTTGACGCTGATCAGGTGCGAGCCATACGACGCGCCGAACAGGTAACGCCCCGTCTTGTCGAGCGAAATGTACGGAAAGCTCTCGGCGAGCGCGGACACTGACAAAGTCTTCAATGCGCCCGTGTTTGGCTCGATCGCATAGACGAACACCGAATACGGTTTGGAGCGCGCCGCCGCGTAAAGAAAGCGCCTGTCCGGACTCACCGCCATCGGCATGACGACGTTCGCCGCCTTGGCGCGCTCGCCCGGCTTCAGCGAGCCATCCGTCTGCACGCTGTAGACCCCGATGTCGCCTTCGTCGGCATTCGATACGTAGACGAATGTTCCCGCCAGCGCCGGCGCGTGGCCGATTAGCGTCGTCAATGCGATAATGGTGATCCCTTTGGTCAATTTCCCGATGCTTTTCACGGTCTGCCTCCTTGTATTGTTAGTCACCGGCATCCCCCGGCAGCCGCCAATTCCATAGTCAATTTGTCCCGTTAGAGCGTTTCTAGCAAGCTCAAGCCGTTTGAAAGATTATCGATTTGGGTGGTTACCGCTTCCTTCGGAGTCGTCCACAATTCTTGGCAGCCGGATCGTGAAGGTCGATCCGCGACCGGGCTCGCTCTCGACCGTGATGTCTCCGCCCATCATCTGGCAGAACCGCCGGCTGATCACGAGACCAAGGCCGGTGCCCCCGTACTTGCTCGCGGTGGTGGAGGAGGCCTGCGAAAACTCCTGGAACAGCTTGCCCATTTGCTCTGCTGTCATGCCAATGCCGCTGTCCTTTACCGCCAGCGTGATCCAATCGTAGCCGTTCTGCTGTTGCTGACCGGCATCGATGGTGATCGTCCCGTGGTCGGTGAACTTGTTCGCATTGCTCAAGAGATTGAGCAGCGCTTGCCGGAGCCGCATCTGATCCGCATGCAGCCTCCCTATCGCAGCATCGCAACTGACCGCGACTTGGTTGGCATTCTTCGCCGCCAAGGGCTCGATGGTCTTGACCACATTGTCGATGAGCGGCGCCAGCGCGAAATCTTCGAGCTGCAGCTCCATACGCCCGGCCTCGATCTTGGAGAGGTCGAGAATGTCGTTGATTAAGGCGAGCAGATGTCGGCCAGCGCCAAGCACGCGGTCAAGCGGCTCGGTGTCCTGCTTCAATGCCTCGGCATCCTCTCGCAGCATCTCGCTGACGCCGATAATGGCATTGAGCGGCGTGCGCAGCTCATGACTCATATTGGCTAGGAACTGCGACTTGTGCTGGCTCGCCTCCGCGAGCAAGCGGCTCTTGTCCTGGATTTCGTCGAACAGGCGCACGTTCTCGACTGCGATAACTGCTTGGTCGGCGAAGGTGGTCGCTAGTTCGATCTGCTTCTCGGTGAACGGCTCAGCTTGGGCACGTGTCAAGGCAATGACGCCGATCGGAAATCCTTCCCTAAGTAGCGGAACCCCGAGCATGGTGCGAAAACCCTGAAGCTTTGAAAGCTCCAATGCATACTCAGGGTCATTCTGAATGTCATGAATATGGATGGTTTTACGTTCGAGCAAAACGCGGCCCACGCAGGAGCCCCGTCCGGGCGTGAGCCCCAGATTTGCCAAATACGCTGTGTGCTCGCGGCTTGCTTGGTGGGCTGCCGCCAAATGGTGCGAAGACCCTTCGGGCCGCCAGATCGCGGCGATGTCGGCATTGCATAGCCGCGCGGCCAACTCGGTCAGGGTATTGAGCACGGCTTGCAGATCGAACGTCGAGCGGCTGATGACCTTAAGCACGTCGGCGGTGGCGGTTTGCTGCTGCAGCAACTCTGAGAGATCGTCAGTGCGCTGGCGCAGCTCGTTGAGCAGGCGCGTGTTCTCGATGGCGATGACCGCCTGATTAGCGAAGTTTTTAACTAGTTCGATTTGCTTCTCAGTAAACGGGCGGACTTCCGTTCGGTAGATGACGAACGCGCCGATGAACTCATTTTCCTTCCGCATCGGCACGGCAATCAGCGATCGGGCGCCACCAACCTTGGCCGCAGGACCTGGGTTTCGTTCGGCTAAGTCGTCGGCGGTGTGAACAACCTCTTGGGTCTGTAACAGACGATGGAGGGGGGCTCCCTCATCAGGCAGAAACAATCCGCGCCGCCGAAGGTGTTCCTCATATGCGGGTGGCACTCCGCGCCAAGCGGCCGGATGAAATGTGCTACCATCGTAGCGGAACAACACACCAAATTTAGCCCCGCAGATGCGCACCGCGTTTTCCAGCATGGCAACAAAAACCGGCTCCAACTCGCCGGGCGACGAGCTAATGACCTTGAGCACATCGGCGGTCGCGGTCTGCTGCTCCAGGGATTCGCGCAGCTCGTTGAGCAGCCGCGTGTTCTCGATCGCTATGACGGCCTGCGCGGCGAAGCTTTGCACCAGCTCGATCTGCTTGTCGGTGAACGGACGAACGTCAGTGCGGTAGATCGTGATGGCTCCGATCAGCTCATCATCCTTGAGCATTGGCACGCAAAGCTCGGTGCGAGCGCCGCCGAGTACGGTGGGCGGGATAGAGCCGTGCGACACGCGCATGTCCGCGGTGTGGACGATCTTCTTTGAATTCATGAGCTGATCGAGGTCAGATCCGGGGCGCGGCTTGCGACGCTCCCTTTTACGCAAATGTTCGTCGAACGCCGCCGGCAGGTTCAGCCACGCTACCGAAAGGGCGCCTTGTTCATTGAAGTCGAAAAATACACCGAATTTAGCTTCACAGAGGCGAGTCGCGTTCTCCAGCATCACCTGGAACACCGGCTCAAGCTCTCCGGGAGATGAACTGATAATACGGAGAACATCAGCCGTTGCTGTCTGCTGCTGTAGCAATTCTCGCAGCTCATGCAGGAGGCGTGTGTTCTCGATGGCGATAACAGCCTGCGCTGCGAAGTTCGTCAGCAGCTCGATCTGCTTGTCCTCGAACGGTCTCACCTCCCGGCGATAGATGACGATAGCGCCGACCAACTCGTTTTCCTTCACCATCGGAACCGTGACCAATGTGCGTATACCGGCGACATCGACTGCGGCCACCGGCAGGGGGTCGTGGTCGAGATAGGCTCGGGTTGCGCTGAGGTCGGCTACTTGGACCGCCTGTCGGGTCTTCGTGGCACGGACGAGGCTGGTCTTTGGGTCGGGATGATAGAGGGTCCCGGGTCGCAATTGCTCCAGATAGGCTTCGGGCAACGGACCGTGGAGCGCCCCGGTCCGGTAGCCGTCTCCGTCGCACAGCCACAGCGCGCCGAAACTGGCTTCGCAAAGCCGCGTGGCATTCGCGAGCACGGCTCGAAATACCGGTTCCAGCTCGCTGGGCGAACTCGATATGACGCGCAGCACCTCCAAGGTCGCTGTCTGCTGCTCCAGCAATTCGCTCAGATCATCCGTGCGCTGACGCAATTCATTGAGCAGCCGCGTGTTCTCGATGGCGATGACGGCCTGATCGGCAAAGGATTTGATGAGCGCGATCTGCCTGTCGATGAACGCCGCCGCATTGCGATGCGCTGTAATGATCGCACCGATGACTTTGCCCTCCCTGATCATTGGCGCAGACAGCAGGGAGTTGAAGCCGAATTCACGCGCAGACTGCTCTGCGACAGGGGGGGCCTCCGGATTACCGACAATCGGCGTAATGTACATCGCCTGTCCGGAGAAAATCGTTTTTCCAGCGATCGATCGCTCATCTAACGGAACTGGGAATTGGGCCACAAATTTCTCAAAGCCCGGTTCGCCTTCGAACCCGGCGATTTCGATCATGCCACCACGAAGGAGGACAACAACCGCGAAACGAGTGCCGAGCAACCGCAGCAGGTTCCGCACGATCGCCTCGAACATTGGACGAGTGTCACTAATCGAGCTGCTTATCGAGGAAAGTATTTCGCTGGTTGCAGCCTCCCGCTCCAGCGCCTCGTCGCGCTCGCGCTGCGCACGCGCGAGCTTTTCTTGCAGGTCTGTATAGGATTCCGGCAGCATCGCGGCCGTCCTTATGCCCCCCTCGGCGCCGTCCACACATGGCGTTGGCCGCTTACTGAGGCGGCTTGTCGAAGTTCGGTTGAAAGCCTACGCGACGCTCGGGAACGGCTCAATGGCTCTCGGGCGGCCGTCCGTGGAACAACTGCTTTGGCACAAGCCGGAAGCATTCGAGGGCTGGGCGAATAGAAATCAGTCCAAACTGAGAGATGCTCGCCACGAACAGATGTCTTCCGGTTTGCCCCCGATACCTGACGTAAGCAGGACCTGTCAGCTCTTCCAAGTCGTGCCATTAGCGGACTAACACAGTGCAGCAAATCACGCACGCGGTTGTACGGCTTATTTTATTCAATCACCTCGTCGGCGCGGGCGAGTAGCGCTGTTGGGAGATCGATCCCGATTGCCTTCGCTGTGGTCAAATTGACCACAAGCTCGAACCGTGTTGGCTGCTCGACGGGGATATCCCCCGGCTTCGCACCGTGCAGGATCTTATCAACGTAATCGGCAGCCCGACGCCAAAACTCTGGAAAATTCGGGCCGTAGGACATCAGACCACCGGCTTCCACATATTCCCGCACGCCGCTGATTGTCGGGAGGTGAGCCGCTGCCGCTAAGGTGCCGATCCGAATGCGGTTCGTATTTACTAGCGCGTCGGAGCAGATGTAGAGCGCCTCTGCTCGGCCCTTCAGAATTTCAAACGCCGGGATAATATCTTGGGCTCGCAGGATGTCTGCCGCGATCACTTCGACTGAAAGAGATCGCGCAGCCGCAGCAACCTCGTCACGCTGGAGAGTGGCGGACTTGTATCCAATATTGGTCAGTATTCCGATTTGCCGAAGCCCAGGCATCACTTCGCGCAGAATTTCAACCTGCTTGCCTGTCAGATCGCTCGCCATGTTGGAAAGGCCGGTGAGGTTCCCGCCTGGCCGTGCCAAGCCTTCAACGAAGCCTGCCCCGATCGGATCATTGGCAATCGCAAAGACGATGGGAATTGTCGATGTCGCCTGTTTTACTGCTGCAACCGCCGTTCCGACAGTGACAATGACATCGACCTTGAGCCGGACAAACTCGGCAGCAATTTCGGCATAGCGATCGCTACGTCCTTCCGCCCAACGATACTCGATGGCAACGTTACGTCCCTCGGTCCAACCGAGCTCGTGGAGCCTTTGTACAAAGGCCGCGACCCAACGGCTCCAGGCGGCTTCCGTTGATGCGCCAAGAAATCCGATGGTCGGCATCTTCCGCTGCTGCGCTCGCGCCGCGAGCGGCCACGCGGCTGCCGCACCGCCGAGCAGCGTGATGAACTCGCGCCGCCGCATGAGTTACCCTCGAACGAGGCCCACAATCTAGCACATCATTGGACCATAAGCGCGCCGGTGCATCGTAGCGAAATCTTCCCGCTTATGTCGGTTCAGGGGTCAATTGCACGCATTACCGCGCCGCAGCATTGCTGTCTGCTTCACCCCCAGTTAGCGGAATCGATACGCGCAGCCAAGGGCTTCCGAGTCGTGCCAACAGCGGACCCATGCACTGCAACAAACAACATCTCTATTCAATGACCTCGTCGGCGCGGCCGAGCAGCGTGATGGGGAATGTGATGCCGAGCGCCGTCGCAGTCTTGATGTTAATAACCAGCTCGACTTTCGTTGCTTGTATCACTGGCAAATCCGCTGGCTTCTCGCCCTTGAGAATCTTTCCGACCTGAAGGCCAACTAGGCGATAAAATTCCGCATTGCTGGTTCCGTAGCTCATCAGACCGCCAGCCGCAACGAATTCGCGATTCTCATATATTGCAGGCACCGCGTGGCGCACTGTCAGTGCTGCAAGCTCTTTGCTCCGCGCGGTGAAGAATGTATCGGGACCAATCACGAGGGCGCCTGCCCGCATCTTCACCAAGGTTGCGAAAGCCGTTTCGAAATCACCTTCAGTGCTCGCATGCAGGACATGGAGCTGAAGCCCGAGTGAGCGGACCGCCGCTTGCAGGTCTCGCGAAGAGTGCTCAGCAAGAGTAGGACTGGTAGGGTTGACGAGGAGCGCAATGATCGTCGCAGTGGGCGCCACAGCGTGAAGAAACTCGAGCCGCTTCGGTCCGACCTCCACGTTCAATGAGGTCACGCCTGTGAGGTTGCCGCCCGGTCGGTTCAAGCTGGCGATAATTCCGACCTCGACCGGATCGGTTCCTATTCCGAAAACGATCGGAATCTGTGAAGTCGCCGCTTTTGCCACCAACGCCGAAGGGGTACCGCCGGCCGCCACAATCACGGCGACCTGACGGTGAACCAGCTCGGCAGCGAGCATCGGTAATCGACCGTTTTGGCCCTCCGCCCAGCGGTATTCGATGGCCATGTTCTGGCCCTCTACATAATCCGCTTCCTTCAGTCCCTGGTGGAATGCGCGTAGACGAACCGCATACAGGTCAGGCGATGCGCTGCTGAGGAATCCAACCACGGGCATGGCCCGTTGCTGCGCGTCCGCTGCGAGTGGCCACGCTGCCGAACCGCCAAGAAGCGTAATGAACTCACGTCGCCGCATATCCGCACCCAAGCTCAGGGGCCAGCATTGTATCGGCTCCGAAGAGTACTTTGATAGGGGCTCAACCGGGCATCAAAACCATTGCCGCAGTGCACAGCCGATGGCCGCTGCGGGTCAAAACCTGAGATTACCGCAATGCAACATTGCGGTCCGCTTCTTTTCGGATAGCCGACGTAAGGAATGAGCTGCACAGTCACGATTACCAGATGAGGAGTGAGCGTAGCTCAGTACCGAGCCTTGGCGCGATGTCGACGCCCAGACCGCAACGGGCTTGGGGGGAGCGCTCCTTTTTCGTGGGTTCCTCAACAGCTCCGAAGAGGAACCCCTAGCGTCTTCGCAAGTCGCTCCAAAACGTCGACTATTGGATTTTCCTCCTGTCGCTCAAGGCTGCCCACGTATGAGCGGTCCACTTCTGCGTCATGAGCAAGGCGCTTCTGCGAGAGGCCCCGATTCACCCTAACCCGGCGTAGATTCCACGCCACCAAAGCCCGCCCATTCATCCCTCAAGGCGGCCACTCCACAGGCGATGGGCAAGGGATGCTGCGATGGGACGCTACGATGGGCATGCTCTCATCTTCTGCGGCCTCGCTCACGGTACATTTCCGGTCACACAATCCCCAGCGCCGGATATTTCGGCTTGCGCCCGAAGCTGCCCTGGCCCGCCGGGTTGGTGAAGCGCAGGCACATGAGCGCATAGCGCGTTGCACTGATCAGGTCATCGCGCAAATTCACGACCTTGCCGGCATCGCGGTGATAAAAGCGAAATTCCTGTGCGCAAGCCCTGCGCAAATATCGCAGGACTGCGCGCGCCTTGCAGCGGAAGTTCAATTTATAATTTCGGAGGATGCGCTTTCATACACAAGTTCCGTTTCTTTGTCAAGAATTTTTTCACTTTTTCTCACTTTTTCATTTTTTGTTGGCGATTTGTTTTGTTGGCTTGTGTTGTCCGAATTTTTTGATGGAGATGTTTGACAGAGATTTCTTTGCGCGTTTTCGACTTTTGACACGCCTGTAAACGCCTGTAACATCAGGCTCCACCTTGAATGAGCTGCGACCGGAAGATTGAAATCCATGGCTGCATTCGACTTTACCCCGCTGTTGAGCAAGGGGCTGCCGCCACCGGCACCGAAATGGACCAGCTTTGAGAACCATTGACGCAGTGCTGCTGTCCGCTCCTCAGTCAGCAGACATAGGGCGGCTGTTTTGCGCTCAATCCGGCCTCTGGTACCCGGCGATCGGGTCCTTGCGAGCATCGACGATGAACGTCGCTTCGTCGATTTAAAATGAATGTCGTTGAGCTCTTTTTCGCCGCTAAATCGTTCCAGGCTTTGGCCCTGTTTGATCGGCTGGCAAGGCCGGCGAGAAGACTGCTATCATTGCGGCCCCTGATCGTTCGTGCGACCCGACTCGAAAGCGTCTGATGAAGTACCCGTTCGTGCCGATTTCTGAGCGCAAGCCGCTGCGATGGCCAAACGGCAAACGGCTTGCGGTGATGATCACCACGAACCTCGAGTACTGGGACGCCACGAAGAATACGTCTAAACCGTTCTACCCTGGCGGACCCGGCATTGTCGGGGGCGATCTCCCCGGTGATGTCTATGACAATCCGAACTGGACCTGGCGTGAATACGGACAGCGCGTCGGGGTCTGGCGCATGTTCGACATCTTTGATCAGTTCGGCGTGCCTTCCACCTGCACGATGAACGCCAAGATGGGACTGGAGCGGCGCGCCGTGATCGAGGCGGCGCTCAAGCGCGGCTGGGAAATTGTTGCGCACAATTATGTCCAAACGGAATTGCTGGCCGACTATTCATTCGACGAGAATAAGGAACGCGAGGTGATCCGCGAGACGTTGCGGGTGTACAAGGAGGTCTGCGGCAAACCCGCGAAGGGATGGCTCTCCAGCTCGCTCCGCTGCACGCTGAACACGGTAGACATCCTCGCCGAGGAAGGTCTGATTTTCACTACCGACCTGCTCAACGACGACCAGCCCTATATGATCGAAACGCGCTCGGGCAGAAAGATCGTGTCGATCCCCTACACGTCGGAGGTGAACGACTTCACGGTTTTCCTGCGGCAAGGCCAGGACGTCGATGGTGCGTTCAACGTGTTCAAGGAGCAGTTCGATTGGCTTTATCGCGAGAGCGCGATCAGCGGACAATTCATGAATATCGGCCTGCATCCGCACGTGATCGGCCAGGCGTTCCGCATCCGTGCCCTGCAGGATTTTGTGGCCTACGCCAAGTCGTTCAGCGACGTCTGGTTTGCAACCCGCGAGGAAATCGCGGAGTGGTATCTGAAAAACCACCACACCCACATCTAACGGGAGATGCCGATGCGCGCCGTAATGGTCGTGATCAGTCTGGTTCTGCTTGTGAGCCTTGCAGGCAGCGGTGACGCGGGCGCTTCAGCGGAGGGAAAGCGGGTGATGCTGCTGGGCACCGCGAACACCAATCCGTATATCGGCGCCTGGACGTCGACCTTCAGCAAGTTCGCGACCCAGGCCGGCATGAAGGTGACGAATCTCAGCTCGAACTACGACGCGGCGGTGCAATCCCAGCAGATCGACGACGCCATTGCACAGAAGTTCGATATCATCGTGCTGTGTTACGTTAACGACCAGGCGATCGTGCCGGCGCTGACCCGCGCCAAAGCGGCCGGCATTCCGGTCATTCTGTGGGCCACGCCGATCAAGCCGGAGTATGTGGAGCTGTTCACCTCGTATATCGGCACAGATCACCGCGAGCTCGGGCGTATCGCGGGGGAGAACATGGTCAGGGGGCTGGCTGGAGAGGGAAAGACGAAGGCGCAGGTGATCGCGGTGACCGGGCTTGCGCAGCAGATCCACGTGGCGACCCGAATGGAGGCCTTCAAAGACGTGCTGGCGAAGCATCCCGGCATCGAATTGGTCGCGGTGGAAGACGGCAAGTGGAACACGGCACTGACCGAGAAGATTACCGGCGAGCTCCTTGTACGCTTTGCCAACCGCGGCGGGGTCGATGGCGTATTTGCCATGGCGGACAATCAGGCGACCGGCGCGATCCAGGCGGTGGAATCCGCGGGCCTTAAGATCGGCGTCGCAGACAAGGGCATTGTGGTCGTTGCCAGCAATTGCATGAAGGATGGCATCGTCCACATCAATTCCGGACAGCAATATGCCACGGCCACCCAAATCCCCACGGAAGAGGCAGAGGTGACGGCGAAAAAGGTCGAGACCTACTTCAATGGCGGGCAGCTGAAGAAATACGAAATTGTGCCGGTCTACGGCATCACGAAGGAGAACGTCGGACAGTTCGCTGCGGGCTGCTCGTATTAGAGCATGTTTCGCTGTTATTTGTTCATTGCTCGATAAGTCACAGGCGTCACGCACGACGCAAACGCGCTGTAGTTTTCAATGCCCGTCCTCGCCGTCGAAGGACTCACCAAGCGGTTCGGCCCGAACGAGGTTCTCAAGAACGTCACGCTCGCGCTGGATGCCTGCGAGATCCGCGCGATTTGCGGCGAAAACGGCGCGGGCAAGAGCACGCTGGTCAAGATCGTCACCGGGGTGCATGCGGCTGATGGCGGGGTGGTTTGCATTGACGGCACGCCGACCAAAATCGTTGACCCGCACCATGCCCAGGCGCTTGGCATCGCGCTGGTGTCGCAGGAGCTCAGCCTCGCCCCTGCGCTTTCGGTGCTCGACAATATCTGGCTTGGTAACCGTGAAGCCCCGCTGTTCCACCGCCGCAAGGAGCTTGCCGGGCACGCCCAAGCGGCCCTGGAAAGGGTAGGGCTCGGCGATCTTTCGCTTGCGACTCCGGTCTCCCAACTCAGCATCGGGCGCCGGCAACTGGTCGAACTGGCGCGTATGCTCACCCGCAAGGCACGGGTCTTCATTCTCGATGAACCAACCGCGACACTGTCCGATGTCGAGATCGAGCGCATCTTCCATGCCCTGCGCGCGCTCAAGGCCGAGGGCAAGTCGATCATCTATATTACCCACCGGCTCGGCGAGGTCTTTGAGATCTGTGACACGGTTTCGGTGTTGCGAAATGGCGAGCTCGTCGGGACCCGCCGCACCGCCGATATCGATCGCGTGCATCTGATGGAGATGATGCTCGGCCGCAGCGTGGGCGAGATGTATCCGCGCTGGGACAGCAAGCCCGGCGAGCCCCTGCTGGTGGTGCAGAACCTCAGCGTGCCCCCGATCGTGCAGAATTTCAGCCTCGCCGCCGAGCGCGGCATGGTGGTCTGTCTCGCCGGCCAGGTCGGGTCTGGCGCGATCGAACTGCTAAGGGCGCTCGCGGGCCTCGCTCCCGACGCGACCGGGCGAATGAGCGTCGCCGGAAAGCCAATACGGCTGCGCTCTGTGCCGAGAGCGCAAGCCGCAAAAGTCCAGTTCATCTCGGAAGACCGCGCCGGCGAAGGCGTGTTTCTCCGGCTGCGCGTCGGCGATAACCTCGTCGCGACCCGGCTTGCTGATCACAGCCGGTTCGGCATTCTTGCCCGGCGCAGATTACGGCTTACCGCCGCCCGATTGGCGGCTGCCGTCGGCATCGACAGCGCGCGGCTGCGATCGCCAGCCGATGAGCTCAGTGGCGGCAATCAGCAGAAGCTCGCGTTCGGCCGCTCGCTTGGAGGCGAACAGCCGGGCGTGCTGCTCATGAACGAGCCGACCCGCGGCGTCGATGTCGGGGCCCGCGCGGAAATCTACCGGCTGATCCGGCAACTGTGCGACCGCGGTTATTGCCTTGTCATGGCATCGTCGGACATCGAGGAGGTGCTCGGCATGGGTGACGTCATCGTCACCATGTGTCGCGGCCGCCAGATCGCCACGTATAGACGGGACGAAGCGGACATCCATCGTGTGCTGGCCGATATTACCCATCTGGTCGCGCAGGCATGAGCGCCATCTCACTGCGCGCAGGATTTCGCCTTGCCGGCGCCGGCGCGCGGGCGCGCCACCTCGTCTTGGCCGTGCGCATCGTTGCAGGGGCGGCGATTGCAATCTTCGCGCTGACGACGCCGGGCTTCACCTCGCCCCTGAGCATCAACGCGCTGCTCAACGCGATCTCCTTTATCGGTTGTGTCGCGGTCGGCATGACCTTCATCACCCTTACCGGCAACATCATGTCGCTGTGCCTGGGGGCCACGGTCTCGGCATCGGCGCTGATTTTCCTGGCAAGCCTCTCGCTTGGGGTCGCGTGGGCGTGCCTGCTGGCAATGCTCTTTGGCATCATCATCACCGCGGCGCAGGGCGTGCTGGTCGGCTATGTCCGCGCTAACCCGATCCTGGTGAGCATCGCGGGCCTTTCGCTTCTGATCGGTGCTGCCGCGCTCGCGACAGGTGGGCAACGCATTTATCCCGGCGGTGCTGGCCTGCAGATGTTCAAGGGGCGCATCATCGGCATCCCGGTCGAGACGATTTATTTCTTCGCCACCGCGGCCATCGGCCAATGCATCGTGTCGTGGACGCAACTCGGCCGTGTGATGGTGATGGTCGGCAGCAACCTGCGCGCGGCTACAGCTGCCGGAATCGACACCGCGGTCGCGGTCACCGTTGCCTATGCCATCGCCGGCGCCTGCTCGGCGGTTTCCGGTGTGCTGCTCGCCGCGCGCTACGGCTCCGGCGACATGGAGATCGGCGCCGGATACGACTATGCAGCAATCGCCGCGGTGCTGGTGGGCGGCACCAGCATCCAGGGCGGCTCCGGCTCCGTGCTGCGCACGATGATCGGCGTGACCGTCATCGCCATCATTGAAGTCGTGTTGCTGCTGCGCGGTTTCAGCCAGCAATTGCAGTACCTCATCACCGGCATCATCGTTCTCGCCGTCATCATGCTTCACACCGTCGGCGAAAGACGATGAAGCGCGCCCTAACAGTCCTGCTCGATCCGGCCGCGCGCCCATTCAGCATCATGGCCGCCGCGATCGTGGTGCTGGCGCTGATTGACCGCGGCACCGGGTACTTCTTCAGCCTCGGTACGGTTTTCGGCGTCATGCAGCTGTTCGCCACGCTTGGCCTGGTCGCGCTGGGCCTGGGCTTATCGATGCTGGTGCGCGAGTTCGATCTCTCGGTCGCGGGCATTGTCGGTCTTGCCGGTTGCGTCGCGGTGATGACCGGCGCTTCAAATCCCTGGCTCGGCCTTTTTCTCGGTGTCGGGACCGGCGTGGCAAGCGGCGCGCTGCAGGGTCTCATCATGACACGCCTGGGCCTGAGCTCGGTCGGTGTGACGCTGGGCGGGCTCTTGACCCTGCAGGGCATCACCTACGTGCTCACCGAGAACAGGACGATCGGCTATCCCAATCTGGTCGTGGCGCTCAAGCTCAATGAGCCGATTGCCAATCTCGTGTCGGTGCGAAGCGTCGTGGCCGTTATGGTGTTCGTGGTCGCGGCGCTGGTGATGACATGGACGCGCATCGGCCGTGACGTGATCGCGACCGGCAGCGATCGCCGCGCCAGCCGGATCGCCGGCCTAAGCACCGACCGCATCATCATCGGTGTGTTCGCCGCATCGGGTGCATCGGCCGCCCTCGCTGGTGTGCTGCTGAGCTACAGCCTCGGCGCGGCGTCTCCCGTGGCGCTCGCCGATGTGCTGGCGCCCGCCGCCGCGGCCGCTATCGTCGGCGGCGTTTCCGTCAGCGGCGGCCGCGGCAGCCCGATGGGCATTGCGGCGGGGGTGCTCACGCTTTGCATCCTGCGTTCCGGGTTGAGCGCCATCGGCGTGGAGCCGCATGTTCACGATCTCGTCACTGGAACCATCCTCGTCGTTATCGCCACTGTCGACGCCCCCGATCTGGCGCGCCGTCTCACCGTCTGGCGACTCGACCGCGCCGAGCGATGGCAAAAGCGGCTCGCCAGGAGTTCGTGATGTCGCAACCGCCCTCTTCCTATGATTTCGTCCCGCTGCCGGACCGCGCTCCACTGAAATTTCCAGGTGGCGCCCATGTCGCGCTGATCTTCACCATCAATATCGAATATTGGGAGCCGTTCCGGCCCGGCCAGAAGGAGCCCTTGTTTCCGGGCGGACCGGCGACCATCCCCCATGCCCTGCCGGGTGACGTGCTTGACACCGCGAATTGGACCTGGCGCGAGTACGGCCAGCGCGTCGGCATCTGGCGTGTGATGGACGTGTTCGATGCGATGGGCATTGCGCCGTCTTGCACCTGCAACGGCATGATCATGATCGAACGCCGCCGCATCATCGATGCAGTGAAGGATCGCGGTTGGGAGCTGGTGCCGCACAACTGGGCGCAGAACGACCTGCTGACTTATTACGCGCACAGCCCCGAGCAGGAGCGCGCCGTCATCCGCCGCACCCTCGATGCGTATGAGCAAACGGTCGGCAAGCCTGCCAAAGCGTGGCTGTCGTCGGCGATCCGCGGCACCGCGCACACGCCGGCATTCCTCAAGGAATTCGGCCTTATCGCGTATTGCGACTATCTCAATGATGATCAGCCGTATCTGATAGACACCGTTCACGGGCCAATCGTCTGCGTGCCCTATTCGAACGACATCAACGACTTCAACATGTTCGCGCGCGGGGGCCTGTCGACCCGCGACGGCGTCGACATGCTCAAGCTCTGCTTCGATCAGCTCCACGCCGAAGGCGCCGTGACCGGACGCATCATGAACGTCGGCCTGCACCCCCACGTCATTGGCCAACCGCATCGCATCGCGGCGCTCCGCGAGTTTATCGAATACGTCAAGGGAAAATCGAACGTCTGGTTTCCAACGCGCGAACAGATCGCTACCTGGTATCTTGCGCAAGTGCCGCGGCACGTTCGTCAGAGCTCATAGGAAATCGACTATGGCATTGGAAACGTCTTTGTGCTCGCGAGGATCAGGCGCTAAAAACGAGAAGACATCAATAGGGTCCAGGTTGCTGACTGACATCTCAGGAGGATAGATGCGGATCAAGAGGATGCTTTGGGCATGTATGGCGCTTCTGCACGTTGCCGGCGGGCTTACAACTGCGCATGCGCAACAAACGGTCTGGAAACCCGAAGGTAATGTCGAATTTGTCGTAGGCGCGGGGGCGGGGGGCGAGAACGACCGCATTGCCCGAGCCATCCAGCATGTCCTCGTTAAGGAGAAGCTGGTTGCGTCGATGACGGTGCTCAACAGGCCCGGTGCGGCGCAGACGATCGCCATCAATTACCTTGCGCAGCGAAGAGGAGATGCCCATGAGATCGGCCTTGCGTCAGGCAGCTTCATCAACGCCATCGCCCGCAACGGTTCGCAGCTGCACAAGCAGGTGACCCCGTTGATCAAGTTGTTCGACGCTTATCAGGGCTACTTCACCGCGCTCGACTCCCCGATCAAGGACATGGCTGATGTCCGCGACCGCCTTAAATCCGATCCAAGCAGCCTGAGCTTCGCTTTTCCGGTCGGGCTGGGCACCCCGCTCCATGTTTCCGTTGTCAATGTTGGTCGGGCGGCCGGCGCCCCATGGCAGAAGCTCGTCACCGTTGTATTCAACTCCGGCTCGGACGTCGCGGCACAGGTGGCCGGGCATCATGTGGATGTCGGTCTGACATCCATCGGCAGTCAGTACCCAATGATCCAAGCGGGCAAGCTTCGCATGCTTGGCATCGCCGCGCCGGAGCGCCTTCCCGGTGAGCTCGCGAACATTCCAACCGTTCGGGAACAGGGCATAGATGTCGTGACCGCCAACTCCTATACCGTGCTGCTGCCCAATGATCTCAAGCCGGAGCAGATCGACTTCTGGGCCAAGGCGCTGGACAAGGTTTTGCAGGCCGAGGATTTCCAGAAGGACCTCGCCCTGAACTTCTGGGTCCCCCGTCCGATCCGTTACCCTCAGACGGTAAAATGGATGCAAGACGATTACGACGAAAACCGCGCCGTGCTGAAAGAGCTCGGAATGCTGGAATGAGCGGACGTACGTTATTCGAAAAGATTTGGAGCGATCACGTGATCGTGCGCTCGCCGCAGGGCGAGGAGCTGCTTTACGTTGACTTCAACATGATCAACGAAGGGCAGTCGTTCCTCGCGTTCGATCAGCTCCGCATCGAAGGCCGCACGGCGTGCCGTCCGCAACAACACTTGGCTGTGACCGATCATTATCTGCCAACGATAAATCGTGATCGCGGTCCCGCCGGTATCTCCAATCCTGAAATCCGCCGCGTCGTCGAAATGATGGACGAGAATGCGGCCGAATTTAAGCTGCCGCACGTGGGCTGGTGGCATCCCGACCAGGGCATTGCACATGTGATCGGTCCGGAGCTTGGTATTTCGCAGCCGGGTATGCTGATCACTTGCAACAACTCCCACACCGCAACGCACGGCGCGTGCGGGGTGCTCGCGGTACCGATCGGTGGCGGCAACCAGCTTCGGCATGTGATCGCAACCCAGACCATATGGCTAAAGAAGCCGCGCACGATGTGCATTGTGGTCGACGGCAGCCTACCGCACGCTGTGACCGCCAAAGATGTAATTCTTTCGATCATCGGCAAGATAGGAGTTGGTGGCGCGACAGGATTTGCCATCGAGTACGCGGGCTCGGCGATCCGCGCGATGTCGATGGAAGGACGGCTCACCATCTGCAACATGTCGATTGAGGCAGGCGCCCGCATCGGCATGATCGGGCCGGATGAGACAACTTTCAATTTCGTGCATGGACGGCGGTACGCGCCCAAGGACGCTGACTGGGAGCGTGCCTTGGCATACTGGAAGAAGTTGTCGACGGACACCGACGCGAGTTTCGATCGTGAAATTTCGTTCGACGCCGCGCAGTTGGCCCCCATGGTGACCTGGGGCACCAGCCCCGAGGACTGCTCTCCGGTCGATGGGGTGGTGCCAGACCCTTCGGAGATCGGCGACAGCAACCGGCGCTGCCACGTCGAGCGAGCGCTCGCTTACATGAAGCTCAAGCCGGCAACGCCGCTGCAACAGATAACGATCGACCGGGTTTTCATCGGCTCCTGCACCAATAGCCGCATCGAGGATTTGCGGGCTGCCGCTAAGGTGCTGAAAGGCCGTAAGGCCAGGGTGCCCGGTATGGTGTCGCCAGGCTCGCACGGAGTGAAGCGTCAGGCCGAGGCAGAGGGGCTACACCAAATTTTCCTGGATGCCGGGTTGGAGTGGCGGGAACCGGGCTGCTCGATGTGCAATGGTTCAAATGGCGAGCTAGTTGCCCCAGGAGAACGCTGCGCCTCGACTACCAATCGCAACTTCGAGGGTCGCCAGGGGCGTGGCGCCCTGACCCACATCATGAGCCCGGCCATGGTCGCTGCCGCTGCCGTCCATGGCCAGCTCAGCGACGCACGCCGGATGTGAGGTCGATCGATGCAGCCGTTCACCGTTCTCACCGCCGTCGCTGCACCACTGGAGGTCGCAAAAATTGACACCGGTATGATTCTTCCGGGCCGCTATATGCGCAGGCATCGCCGGCCAGGACACGACTACGGCGAGGCATTTCTTTATGACCTTCGGTTCGACGAGAAGGGCCGGCCGAACCCCGATTTTCCCACTAATCAGCCCGCCTACCGCGACGCCAAGATCCTGGTGACTGCTTCCGATTTTGGGTGCGGCTCATCGCGGGAGGGCGCGGCTTTTGCGGTGCTGGATTTCGGCTTGAAGGCGCTGATCGGTCCAAGCTTCGCCGAAATCTTTGAGGGAAACTGTGTACAGAACGGGATTCCGGTAATCACGCTCCCCGAGGCAATCATCCGCGAGATCTGGCGGCAACTGCGCGCCCAACCTGGGACTGAAATGACGATCGACCTGCCCAATCAGACAGTCGTTACTCCGGACGGGTCAGCGCATCATTTTGACATCAGTCCACTGCGTAAAGATCGCCTGACGCGGGGTATCGACGACATCGACGTTACCCTTGAGTATCGCGCCGCTATTGACGCATTTGAGGCTAGGCGCAGAGCATTAATATACTGGCTGCCGAGCGCCAGTCGCGAATAATACTGCTCGATGAGGAAGTGCAGGCGCCCGCTTGGCCGGGCATCCCCAAGACCTCAGTTTCTCAGGGGTGCCACCAGTGCCCGGCGATCACCACGCCTTCCGAGACGATGCGCCGGTCCCCCGTCATGTGCTCACCGACGACATCGACATAGTCGAACTCGCCTTGCTTGATTGAGAGGATGGTCGCGTCTCCGACGCAGCCGGGCTTGAGCGTGCCGAGCTCGGGGCGCCGCAGCGCCATCGCGGCATTCACTGTCGTAGCCGCGATCACGTCGTTGAGCGGCATGCCCATGCACAGGAATTTCGAGAGCGTCGTCACCTGGTCATAGGCCGGACCGTCGATGCAAAGCGCATGGATGTCGGACGAGATGGTGTCGGGAAGAAAGCCGTTCGCGAGCATCGCCCGGGCGGTTTTGAAGGCGAACGATCCCTTGCCGTGACCGATATCGAAGCGCACGCCGCGCTGGCGCGCCCGCAGGACTGCATCCTTCACCCGGCCCTGCGGATCGACGGGCGCATTCGGGAACGGGCGAAAGGCGTGGGTCAACACATCGCCCGGCCGCAATCGCTCCAGCACCTCTTCATAGCTCGGCGGCGGCTCGTCGATATGGCACATCAGCGGCAGACCGGTCTGGTTCGCCGCCTGCAGCGCAATGTCGAGCGGCGCCGTGCCCGAGCGGCCGCTCGCCCGCAACCCGACGCGCACCTTGATGCCGATGATCACGTCGCGGTTCGCCTCGGCCACGGCGACCGCGTCCGCGGGCGCGAGCAGGCGCAGCTCCTCGCTCTCGCCGACCATTACGGACTTGGAAAACGCAAAGATGCCGGCAAACGAGACGTGCAGATAGGCAAGGATGCGCACCGCGCTCCGTTCGATCACATGCTTGCGAAAGCCCGCGAAATTTCCGGGTCCGGCGCTGCCGGTATCGATGCAGGTGGTGACGCCGCTCTTGCGGCAGAAATCTTGCGCATCGATGCCGAGCGAGGTGCCGCCCCAGTAGACGTGGGTGTGAAGATCGATGAGGCCCGGGGTGACGAGACGGCCGGAGACGTCGCGCATCTCGGTGCGGCTTTCGGCCGGCAGGTGGATGCCCAACCTGGCGACCTTCCCGCCGGAAAAGCCGACATCCATGATCTCATCGACACCCTGCGAAGGATCAATGACGCGCCCGCCACGAAGAATGAGATCAAACACCATTCGCTCCCATGGCGGCCAAGCGCGACCAGCAAGCCCTCGCGAACACCTGCGGAAACTCGATAGCTTATTCAACTAAAAGTAGCAGCTTTCAGAAAAAATTCACCTACAGGATGCATTTTTGCGGAATGAACGACAAAAACCAAGTCCAAACAATAAGCCCGGATTCCTGCAGGCAATCTCGCAATCACCCACGCCCATGCTCATGCGCATAACGTCTCACCTGCGCCCGAACAAACGCTCGATGTCGCCGAGCTTGAGCTCAATGTAAGTCGGGCGGCCGTGATTGCACTGACCCGAGTTGGGCGTCGTCTCCATTTCGCGCAGCAGCGCGTTCATCTCCTCGGGCTTGAGGCGCCGGCCCGCGCGCACCGAGCCGTGGCAGGCCATGGTCGCAGCCACGTGCATGAGGCGGCGCTCGAGCGGCAATGCTTCGTCCCATTCTTGCATATGCTGCGCGAGATCGCGCACCAGCGCCTGGGCGTTGATCTCGCCGAGGAGCGCGGGCGTTTCACGCACCGCGACCGCTCCTGGTCCAAACGGCTCGATCGCGAGTCCGTAACGGGCAAGCTCGTCGCCGCGCGCCAGCAGCCGCTCGACCGAGCTCTCATCAAGCTCAACGATCTCCGGAATGAGCAGGATCTGGCGTGCGACGCCGGTGCGCTCGAGCGCGGCCTTCAGCCGCTCGTAGACGATGCGCTCATGCGCCGCGTGCTGGTCGATGATGACCAGACCGTCAGGCGTCTGCGCCACAATATAAGTCTCGTGCACCTGCGCGCGCGCCGTGCCGAGGGGGTGCGTCGTCCCATCCGCAATCGGCTCTTCATCGCGCAGGTCGGCCGACGGCGCGCCCACTTCGAAAGCACTCTGTGCCGGTTCAGCCAACGCAGCAGCGCCCCGGATCGGCGCGAAAGCGCCGCCGGGCCGCGCCGGCGAGGTCCGCCAGTCCCAGCCGGCCCGCGTTGACAAGCCGGCCGGCCGCAACGCGGCAATGGTGGCGACGCCGCCGGTCGTTGCCGTGCGGCGGCCTTCACGCGCCAGCGCCTCTTGCATGGTGCGAACGAGGAAGCTGCGCACCAGGCCCGAGTCGCGAAAGCGTACCTCCGCCTTTGCCGGATGCACGTTCACATCGACCTCGCGCGGATCGACCGTGACAAAGAGAGCGACAATGGGATGGCGGTCGCGCGGCAGATAGTCCGCGTAGGCCGCGCGCACGGCACCGATGAGGAGCTTGTCGCGTACGGGTCGGCCGTTCACGAACAGATATTGTCCGAGCGAGTTGGCGCGGCTGTGCGTGGGGAGCGCGGCAAAGCCTTCGATCACGAGCTTCTCGTCGCCGCCGTTGACCACAACCGCGTTGGCGCGAAACTCGGCGCCCAGGATATCGGCGAGCCGCGCAAGCCGCCCGGCGGCGCCTGGCAGGTGCGCCGGCCATGTCACCGGCGCTCGCTCCTCGCCCGCAAGCGTGAACGCAACGTCCGGGCGGCTCATGGCGAGGCGGCGAACAATCTCGCGAATGGCCTCGCTCTCGCTGCGATCGCTGCGCAGAAATTTCAGCCGCGCCGGCGTGGCATAGAAGAGATCGCGCACCTCAACCCGGGTGCCGTGCGCGAGTGCGGCTGGCTTAAGGGCGAATTTTGTGCCGCCGTCGACCCTGATGGTCCAGGCGTGTGGCTCGCTCCCATGCCGCGTCGTGATGGCGAGCCGCGCCACCGCCCCGATCGAGGGCAAGGCCTCGCCGCGGAAACCCAAGCTTCGGATAGCAAGGAGATCGTCATCGGGAAGTTTTGATGTGGCGTGGCGTTCGACGGCCAGCGCGAGATCGGCAGCCGTCATGCCGGCCCCATCATCGGTGACCTCGATCAATCGGCGCCCGCCGCCGTCGGTGAGCACGTCGATGCGCGTGGCCGTGGCATCAAGCGCGTTCTCGACGAGCTCCTTCACCACGCTTGCCGGACGTTCCACCACCTCGCCGGCGGCAATGCGATTGACCACACCTTCCGGGAGCTGTCGAACGGCCATGGCCGGCATTATAGCGAAGGCCGCGTGATTCGTGTGCCGGCGCCTCCGGCGCGAAAGGCTCGATAGACTCCCGTACCTAGAGCCAGTTTCGATGACGTTCGATCACCACGCGATGGTGCAGCCCGCGGTGCCTCTCCCCGGAGGGGAGAGGTCGGATCGCGCTTGCGCGATCCGGGTGAGGGGGATCAGCTTTACGAGTAGTAGCCCCCTCATCCGGAATGGCCGCGAGGCGCCCATTCCGACCTCTCCCTTGCGGGGAGAGGTGGACCTGCTGGCTCGATCTCAGCGAAACACGCCTAGTCGAGCGGGGGCTTGGTCTGGCGCAGGCCTTTGAGGGAACCGCGGCGCTTCTTGGACTCCAGCCTGCGCTCGCGCGAACCGGCCGTCGGCCTCGTCGCCCGGCGCGCAACCGGCGGCACGGCGGCGCGTCCAATGAGCGAGATCAGGCGATCGAGCGCATCCCGGCGATTGCGCTCCTGGGTGCGGTGGCGCTGCGCGGTGATGACGAGCACACCGTCCTTGCTCAGCCGCTTGCCCGAAAGCCGTTCGAGCCGGGCACGCACATCGTCTGGAAGCGATCGCGACCGGCGCACGTCGAAGCGAAGCTGCACCGCACTCGCGAGCTTGTTGACGTTCTGCCCGCCAGGCCCGGAGGCGCGGATGAAGCGTTCCTCGACCTCATCCTCATCAATCGAGATATCCGCGTTGATCCGAATCATGCTGCCTGTCCCTCGTGGCGGCAGCGCACCGCATATCAGATTCCGGCAACTTCGCGCACGGCCAGATATGGCGCGACGTGCACGCCACGGGCGCAAAAATCAGGACAACGCCGCTCTTACCCGATCCGGCGTGAACGGCACGCGCCGGATGCGCACGCCGGTTGCGTCGAAGATTGCATTGGCCACCGCGGCGGCCACCGGGCGCGTGGAGGGCTCGCCGGCACCGCTCGGCGCAATCTCGGGACGGTTGATCAGCACAATGTCGATTTCCTCGGGCGCATCGGTAATGTCGAGAATAGGGTAGGTCATCCAGTCGATGCTGGTGACGTTTTCGGGGTCGAACTTGACTTCTTCCCACAGCGCGCGGCTCAGGCCCTGAACAATATTTCCTTCGATCGTGTGTCGCAGCCCGTCGGGATTGATGATCTGGCCGCAGTCATGCGCGACAGTGAACCTGCGCCCCCAGATTTTGCCGCTCGACCGATCAACCTCGACCTCCGCAACGACTGCGCAGCGGGTCGGACCGCGCTGGGCATAGGCAATGCCGCGTCCGCTCACCGCATTGCCACTCTGATCGCGGCGCGGCGACGGCCTTGACTGCCATTGCGCTTTTTCAGCGGCGGCCTTGATGACCGCGATGTCGCGCGGATCCCTGACATAGCGCAGGCGGAAATGCGACCGGATCCGTTTGCAGCGCCGCGGCCAGTTCATCCATGAACGACTCGCTTGCAAAGTGCACCTGCGGGCCCGCGGGATCGCGCATATGCGAGGTGCGCAGCGGAGAGGCGCGATCGAGCAGCGGCGGAATGGTTTCCCAGGCAAGCCGTCTGTTGGCGAAATCATACGACTGCTCCGGCAGCCGAAATGCATCGCCTGATCGCAATGCAGCGCCGGTCAATTGTCCCGCGAGCGTGTCTTCCGGTCGGCCTTCCCGCGAAAACACATCAAGCCGGGAGAAGCCTTTGCTCACGAAGTCAAATGCAACCACGTTGCCGGCATGATCGGTGGCCGCCCGCGCGCGATGGATCGAGGCCGGGCCTTTCGGGTCCCAGCCCGTGGCCTGCTCGCGCGTGTATTGTAGGCGTACCGGCCGACCCACCGCCTTGGCCAGCACCGCAGCATCCATCGCCGCGTCGCCCGCGTCATTGCGGCCATACGATCCGGGCCCGGGCACCCAAATGGCACGTACGTTTTCCGCGGGCACCCCGATCATCGCTGCCACCCCCTCTCGGGTATAGTGCGGCTTCTGCGATCCGGTCCAAACCGTCGCCTGTCCGTCTTTGATCTCGACCAGGGCGCAGGCGGGTCCCATGCTTGCGTGGGATTGAAAAGGCCATTCGTATTCGGCTTCGATCACACGCGCGGCGCTCTTGAACGCTTCCTCCACATTGCCGCTCTCTTTGCCAAGCTCGCGCTTGCGCACTGGTGCGTTGCGAATGTGCTCGTAGAGCGCACCGGCATCCGGGAACGGCGGTCTGGTCTGCGACCATTCCACCTTGAGCTGCTGCGCCGCTTTGACTGCGTTCCACTCGTTCTCGGCGACAACGCCCAGAAAGCCTCTGTCCCAAAACACTCGCGCTCCGGTAATTCCCGCAATCGAGCTTTCATCCACCTTGACTGGCACCGCACCCGCAATCGGCGGACGGATCACGCGTCCATGCACCATCCCGGGCACCTTGATGTCGGTGCAGAAGTCCTGTTGCGCGAAGACTTTGGGCGCGATGTCGGCACGGGCAATCGGCTGGCCGACGATCTTGTGCTCTTTCGGGTCTTTCGGCTGTGCCTTGCCCGGTGCATAAAGCGCATTATCGAGCTTGCCGTTCCAGGCGAGCTGGACATCGAAATAGCGCCCGCCGATCAGCTCGGCGTAGGAGACCTTGTTGGCCGCGTCTGAGCGCGCATGCACCACGCCGTCGGTCACGGTGAGCGCTTCGACGGATATGCCGAGCTTCGCGGACGCCATCTCAACGAGCACACGGCGCGCCTCGGCGGCAGCCATGCGCATCTGCCTGCCTCCCATCAAGATGCCGGTTGAGCCCGAGGCACCGCCCTGGTTCACGCTGGTCGCGGTGTCGCCCATCATGACGGTGACGGACTTGAACGCCACATCGAGCTCTTCCGCCACCATCTGACCGATAGCGACGAACAGGCCTTGGCCCATGTCCGTTTTCCCGAGAAAGGCGGACACGCCGCCGTCGCCGTTGATGGCGATGTACGAAGCGAGCTGGTCCGGAGCGAGCGGCGGTTTTGTCCCTTGCGCGAATGCGGTGCGAGTATTCAAGACCGCATCCATGCCGATCGGCATTCCGACTGAAACCACCAAGGCGCCGCCCGCCTTGAGCAGGGAGCGGCGGGTGAGTGTGGTGGTGGCTTGCGCGTTCTTGCTCATGCTCGCCCCCCTCAGCCCATCATCTCGGCGGCGCGCTTGACGGCGCGCAAGATGCCCATGTGCGTCCCGCAACGGCATTTTAAGCCGCTCAGTCCATCCCTGATCTCGGAGTCGGTGGGCTTCTTTTTCTGATCGAGCAGCGCCGCCGCGGTCATGATCCAGCCATTGAGGCAGTAGCCGCACTGCGGCACCTGCTCCTCGACGAAGGCTGTCTGTACAGGGTGAGGCTTTTCCGGAGTGCCGAGACCTGCGAGCGTGACGACCTTGCGGTTGCCAACGGCGGAAACCGGCGTGATGCAGGAGAGCACGGGTTGGCCGTCGATATGCACCGTGCAGGCACCGCACTGGGCAAGCCCGCAGCCGAAATGGGGGTTGTTCAACCCCAATTCGTTTCGGAGCGCATAGAGCAAAGGCATATCGGGATCGACATCGATCTCATGGATTTTGCCATTCACGTCGAGATTGATCTGCGCCATCACCGCCGCTTTCTCCAATATTGGAACCGTAGAACTGCAGGTTGGTCGAGCCCGCGAGACCCAACGTTACGAGGTGTTGGGTCTCGTGCAGCACTCGACCCAACCTACCGGAGCTACCGGAACTTGAGCCCTCGTGAAGTACTCGACCCAACCTACCAATGTTGACCGTGAACCTTCAAAGCACCGCTGCGCCAGATTGTTCCGCCAAAGAACATACGCAGGCAAGCAGGTTGCGCACCTGGCTCTCGCGAATGTGACGCGTAATGAAGACAAGACGCGTCGTGCGCGCCTCATCGGGCCAAGCCGCAAGCTCGACCGGCGGATGTGAGAGGTGCTGCACGATCTGAACCACGACCGGCCCGCGGCAGCCCTCCACGTTGAGGAATCCTTTCACCCGCAGGAGATCGGGACCGCGCAGTGCAATGAGCGTCTCCATCGCACGTGCAAACGCATCCCAGGGCAACGGATCGTCTTGCATGATGACAAAGCTCGTGATGCCGTCGCTATGCGCGGCTTCCGCAACATAGCCGCAAGCCGGCTCGCCCGGCGCAATGAGCACGCGCGCATCGAGCTCGCCCGCGATCGCGGTGTGAATATCGGCGCGCGGATTGAGCAGGCGCAGTCGCTGCTTGAGTCGATCAACGACGCCGCTGTCGGCGATGTCCCTCTTTGAGACGATCAGACGGTCGGCGAGAATGACCTGCTTTCTCGCTTCCGCCGCCCAATCGAGCGTGTGCGGTCCGCTGACCGCATCGACCACGGTCGCGAGCGCCTCGACATGAAACTCGCCGCCCAGCGCGCGGTCGGTCGCAAATGTCTGCAGGATCGGCCCGGGATCGGCGAGCCCACTGGTCTCGATCACGATGCGCCGGAACGGCGGCACCTTGCCATGGTCGCGCTCCGCAACGAGTGTGCGCAGCGTCACTTGCAGGTCGGTGCGCGTGTTGCAGCACAGGCATCCGTTGCCGAGAAGCGTGATCTGATCACTGCTGCTGCGAAGAAGCACGTCATCGATGCCGACGTTGCCGAATTCATTGACGACGACGGCCGTGCCTTCACCTTCCGGCGTGGCAAGAAAACGGCGCAGGAGCGTCGTCTTTCCTGCGCCGAGAAAGCCGGTAATGATGGTCACCGGAATACGCGCGCCGCGGGCCTGCTTGAGCCTGCGCCCGAATGGTCCCGCTTCGCGCGAGGGAAAGAGATCGAGCAACCGCGTTCCTTGTTCCCCAGGCCGCTTAGTCGTCATCGTGCGCGCAAGCGGATGACCCAGTAAACGACCATCGCGAGGGCAACATCATGATTAGCCCTAGGCTCCATCGCTACTGGATGCTCCGCCTGCGCGCAGCATGCGGGGAGAATTGTGCCTGTTCAAAATTCCATTTCCAGGATGTAGAGCCCGCCCACATGACGATCCACGGTGTAGACGATCTCGCGCTCGTCCACGAACACGTCGTTGAGTTGAATGGTGCCGGTCGGCGCCATGGGTGGCGCCGGCGGAATGAAGACTCCGACTTCCTTTGGCTGGTACGGATTGGAGATGTCGTAGGCGCGTAGCCCTCCGTTGAAGAACGTGCCAAGCACGATCTGGTCCGACTGCCACGCCGTCGGCAAGGGAACGTTCTCGTGGATATTATGCGCGCCGAACCGCCCGGCCGCCGCATAGACCTTGTGATCCGGCATGGGGCAGGTCGCAATCGGCACCAGATTGTTCTCGTCGCGCGCGTCCAGCACCCAGATCAGCTTCGGCCAATCCTTGGCATTGTTCTCCGTGGACTCGTCGGTCACCAGCATGAGCCCGCGGTCGAACAGCGGCACCACGGTGTGCATGAAGCCGGTATAGGGCGGCGAGTTCGTCCACTGCGTCACCCGCTTCGGATTGGCCTTGTCGGCAATGTCAAGCACGAACATCCCGCCATCGATATAGGCGAGATAGCAGCGATCGCCGCGCTGCGGATAGACATTGGTGTTGTGCGCGCGGTGACCCTTGTCCAACGGATGGCGCGGTGGCGGCATCACGTTGTCGCCCTGGCGCGTGCCGGGCATCCACCAGCGGCCGATCTCGACCGGCTTCGACGGATTGCGCACATCGATGCAGCGATAGAACTGGTCGTCGAGCGGATGCGTCGGCACGAAATCGCGCGCGCCGGAGGCGGTGTGCACGTATTCGCCGTCGCAGAACCAGAGCTGATGCACGCCGCGCGAGGTCGGTCCCGAGCAGTCGAAGAAGGAAATGGACTTCGGCTTCTCCGGCACGCTGATATCGAACAGCTCAAAACCCGCGGGCTCGAGCCCTTTCTTCTGCGTCTGGTAGGCAACCGCCATGAGGTTGCCGCAGGTCTCGAGCGAGTTCGACCGCATATAGGCTTGCGGCAGATCGGTCTGCACCACCACCTTGGGCTTGCGTGGATCGGACACATCGACGGCGGTGAAATTCTTCGGTGCGCTCTCATGCGCCAGCCACAGGATGCGGCGGCCGTCGGGCGCGATCTGGATCGACATGCCCTCGCCCATGCCGCCAAAGCCATCAAGGGCGTGTTGTGCGATGAGCTTGAAATTCCAGGTGACAGGCTGGTACGAGCCGGACTGCGTTGGACTTTGTTCGGCAACGGCCATTTCGTGCTCCTTTGCTCAAGAACTCGCCTTCGCCCACAGGTCCGGACGCAGCGCCCTCTTCCAGTCGGGAATGGCTGAAATCTTTTTCTCGCGCAAGAGAACCTCGGCGTCGCGCTGCAGATTGGTCGCGATATCAGTGGGAAAGCCAGGGCTGACCTCCACCCGCGCGAGCGCCTTGGCGAAGGTGTCGCGCGACATGCTGTAGCCCTTGGACGCGTAGAACGAGTAGATCACATCGGCAACTTTGCCCGGATCGTTCTTGAATCCGGCTGCCGCGTCCTGCCAGGCCTTGAGATACGCCACAACCGTATCGGCGCTCTTCTCCACGAAATCGGGCGTTGCCGCCATGAACACGGGCATCTTGTCGACGCTCGAAAAATCCATGATGGATGTGCCGATCCCATCCGCCACCGCGATTTCGTTATAGGGCTCGACATTGACCATGGCGTCGACGGTCTTTGCCGCCATGGCGGCAATCATATTGTTGACGTCCATGCGCACTTCCTGGAAATCCCCTTTCTTGAGACCGGCTCCGGGCGCGATGATGTCCACAAAGATATTGCCCACCGAAGAGCCGGTCTGATTGGCAACCTTCAAGCCCCTGAGATCCGCAACCTTGCTGGCGTTGACGTCCTTGCGCACGACGATCTGCGCGGTTTTGCCGACCGTCTCGATCTGGGCGATGATGACGAGGCCCCCCTTGTCATGACCGATGATGAAGGACTGGCCGGCATAGGTGCCGAGGTCGACCTGGCGCGCGACCATCTGCTGCATGGTGAGATTGCCGGAGGGCACGGCGAATTCCTCGAATTTCACGCCATGCTTCTCAAGCAGCCCTGATTTGAGCAGATAATAGGTCGGCATTCCCCAGATGTTGGTTTGATAGCCCTGGCGCACGGTATCGAGCGCGCTCGCGCGCGACCCGGCACCCGCACCCAACGCCGCAAGGCTTCCCGCCAGATAGTCTCGTCGCGTGATTTTCCTCATTGTCGTTCCTCTGCTTTTTGCCCGCCGCCTTTCACTGCTCGTGCTGGAGGCCGAACTCGCGGATGCTCGCCTCGGTGTCTTCGTAGGTTTCGCGCATGACTTTGCCGAGTTCTTCCGGCCGCGATGAAACCGCGATCGAGCCTGCTTTCTCGATCATGGCGTGATACTCGGGACTGCCAACGATCGCGCCGATGTGCCGGTTGAGCGAATCAATAATCGGCTGCGGCGTGCCGGCGCCGGCACACACGCCGAGCCAGCCGAAGCGCACGAAATTGATGCCCTTCTCGGTCAGGGTGGGCACTTCCGGCAGATTCTTCAACCGCTCGGATGCGGACACCGCCAGGATCTTGAGCTGCTTTGCTTCGTATTGCGGCACGATCGCAAGCGTCGGCGAGACATAGAACTGCACCCGCCCGGCGATCAGTTCCTGCACCACCTGGGTGCCGCCGCGGAACGGAACGCGGTTCATGCTGATCCCGGTAAGCTTCCCCAACTGCCGCGCGAGGATCTCCTGCGCGGAGCCCGCGCCGATGGTGGCATAGGCCAGCTCACCGGGACGGGCTTTGGCATACTGGATGAACGAGTTGAAATCAGTGGCGGGAACGGAATTGGCGAGCGCCAGCCCGTAATAATATTTGGCGATCAGCGAGACCGGGGCGAGATCGTCGAGCGTGAACTGGGCGTGCTGGTAGACCGCCGTATTGATCGCCTCAAAATGCGTGCAGAGGAGCAGGTTGTAGCCGTCCCTCGGCTGAGCGAGCACATCGCGCGTTGCGATCATGCCGGCGGCGGCCGGCTTGTTTTCGACCACCACACGTTGGCCAAGCGCCTCACCGAGCTTTTCAGCTACGAAGCGCGCCGGAATATCGGTCGGGCCGCCCGCGCCGAAGCCCACCACCAGCCGGATCGGCCTTGTGGGATAGGCCTCCTCGCCCTGGCTACTGCCTGCAACCGCGATGAATGCGAGTGCACAGCACAGTGCCCTAATACGAGGCATCATGCTCTGCCTCATTTGTCTCCTGACCGAGCTGACGCAACAGCGTTTTCTGATAGTTCAGAAATTCTACGCTAAGCGAATCCCGGGGCCGCGCAAGAGCAATGGAGAGCTCGGATTTCATTCTTCCGGGATGCGGCGTCATGATGATTACGCGGTCCGCCAGATAGACCGCCTCGGCCACGTTGTGGGTCACGTACACCACGGTTTTGCGCGTTTCCCGCCAGACCTCCGCGAGCAGCCGCTGCATCTCGTCGCGGGTAAGCGCATCAAGCGCCGCGAACGGCTCGTCCATCAGCAGGACGGAGGGGTTATAGGCGAGCGCCCGCGCGATGGCGACCCGCTGCTGCATGCCGCCCGAGAGATGGTGCGGATAGGATTGCGCGAATTTTTCGAGCTTGACCAGCGCAAGCTGGCGCCTGGCAATGTCTTCACGCTCCGGCTTTGCAATCCCTTTCATTTCAAGCCCGAAACAGACATTGCCAAGCGCCGTGCGCCAGGGGAAAAGCTGCGCGAAATCCTGGAACACCACGCCGCGGTCGAGCCCGCGCCCGCTGACCGCTTTCCCGCCAATTCGGATTTGTCCGCCGCTGGGAACGAGGAACCCGGCGATCAGATTGAGCAGCGTCGATTTTCCGCAGCCCGAGGGCCCGACGATGCAGAGGAACTCGGAAGCCTCGATGTTGAAGCTCACCTTCTCCACTGCCGATACCGGCCCCGAGGGCGTGTCGTAGACGAGAGAAACGTCGGAGACTTCAATATGAGGCATCAGCAGCCACACCTTGCTCTCGCCGGCATCGCCCGCGCCGGCGGGCGCCCCAGCATTCCACCATGAAGCGGGGCATGACGACCAAGAGGGTCAGGCTTGCGCACGGGCCCGGACGTGCGTGGTCCTGTGGTTTCATCGGGGTTTTCGGTGTAGACAGGCGGTCAAACCAGGTTTCATCACGAGGAGTCCTTCCATGGGACCGCAGGCAGCATCAAGGCCACTGACATTATCGGAACAGGCGGATGAGCTCGAAGAGCGAATGATGAAGGAGCTCGACGAGAAGATCGCAACCAAATCGCTCCTCTTCACCCTTGCCGACGGCACGCGCGAGATGGCAAGCGGCGCGGCGCTCATGGCGCAGAATCCCGGCAAGTACTTTCTCATGGGGGACGATCCGCGGCTGCCGAAAATGCCGGACAAGCCCACGCTCCTCGACTTCTTCAAATACCGTTTCGCTGGCATGCCGATCAATCATCTCCTGCAGAGTGCAAAACTCGCGCGCAAGGCGGGGCACGGCGAGAAGGTGGTGCTTGCTTGTCTTCTGCACGACATCGGGGTAGCGGGTTTCATCCGCGCCGACCATGGCTACTGGGGCGCGCAGCTTATCGAGCCCTATGTGGATGAAGAAGTGAGCTGGGCCGTACGCGTGCACCAGGCGCTGCGCTTCTTTCCCGACGAATCCGCCGGCTACAAATACCCCGATATGTACCTGAAATACTTTGGTCCGGACTACAAGCCCGAGCCCTACATCGTTGAGGAATACAACCGTGCGCGCAATCACAAATACTATATGACCGCGCGGCTCATTTGCGTGAACGACATTTATGCGTTCGATCCCAACGCGGTCGTGAGCCTCGATGAGTTCGTCGACATTATCGGGCGCAATTTCAAGCAGCCGAAGGAAGGGCTCGGTTTCGACAACACGCCCGCCTCACACATGTGGCGCACGCTGATGTGGCCGACCCGGTTTTTGTAGGTTGCCCTACGCGGCGCTGCGCACCATCCCCCATCGCATCACCGTTGCACGCTCGAGCGAGCCGAACACCAGACGCTCGAAAACAAATCCGATGCAGCCGATCACGACGAGGGAGGCGAGCATCACGTCCGCGTTGAGGAATTCCTTGGCGTCGAAGATCACCCAGCCGAGCCCCCAGTCCGAGGCTGCGAGCATCTCCGCGCCGACGACGGCGATCCAGGCGCGCAGGAACGCCTGCCGCAGTCCCGTGATGATGAATGGTGAAGTGCCCGGGATGATCACTTTCCAGAACAGCGCGCGCTCGTCCGCGCCCATGGCGTCGGCCGCCCGCAGCCATAACGGGTTGACGGCGCGCACGCCCGCCCAGGCGTTGAGCAGCATGGGGAAGAGAGCGGCATAGAACACGACCAGAATCGCAACTGTGTTGCCGAGACCAAACCAGAGAATGAACACCGGCACCCATGCGAGCGAAGGTATCGGCATCAGCGCGCTCGCCAGCGGCAAAAAGAAATGCTCGACGGGGCGGAATCGCCCCATCAAAATCCCAAGCGGCAGCGCTACGGCAACCGCCAGCGCAAGACCGAACAGAACGCGGTATAGGGTGAAGAACGCGTGCTCGAGGATGCTGCCGTCGAGCAGTTGGTTCACCAGCGTGGCTGCGACCTTCGGGAGCGTCGGCAGCAGAGCAGGGGGAAAGGCGCCGCTGCGCGCCAGCGCCTCGTACACGGCGGCCGCGACCAGGAGCGCAAGCCCTCCGCGATAGGCCGACTGTGCGCGATCGAGCGCGGCGCTCACAACATCATCCCCCAGCGCACGACGGTCAAGCGCTCGAGCCGTTGGAACACGAGCTTTTCGAGCGCAACGCCGATTGCGCCAATCACGGCTACGCCTGCCAGCATCACGTCGGTATTAAGAAATTCACGCGCGCCGAAAATCATCCAGCCGAGCCCCCACGGCACCGCCGCGAGCATCTCGACGCCCACCAGAATGCGCCATGCCTGTGCGAGGCCAAGCCGCAGCCCGGTGAGCATATAGGGCAGCGATCCCGGCAGGATCACGTGATGCAGCAGGCGGCGGCTGTCCGCGCCCATAGCCTGCGCCGAGCGCAGCCAGATTTCTTTCACCGCCTTCACGCCCGTCCAGGTGTTGAAGACGATCGGGAAAGCCGAGACGAATGCGACCAGGATCACGGTTGATGTGTTGCCCAGCCCGAACCAGAGCAGAAACAGCGGTGCGTAGGCTATTCCCGGGATGGGCGCGCCGATGCTGATGAGCGGAAGAAAGACATCTTCCGCCAGGCGCGAGCGCCCCATGGCAAACCCGATGCCGACACCTGCGATCGCGGCGAGCGCAAAGCCCGCAATGAGGCGAACAAGCGTATCCAATACGTGATGTGGCAGAATTCCGGACTTGGTGAGCCGGACGAGGGCGGATGCTACCTCCTCGAGCGGAGGAAACAGCCGCGGCGGAAACACGCCGAGGTGGGCCGTGAATTCCCAGATGAGCGCGACCACGAGGAACGGAAGCGCGGTGCGCGCGATAATCCATCCGACGCTTTCTTCGCGCGCCGCGATCGCCCCGGCACTCGGAATTGCTGCTGTCGTCATCGGTGCGATGTCGGCCATGGCAGCACGATAATGCGGCCATAGCGCAATGAGTAGGGCGGGTCGCCTGCATGGCCGCGGTCTTGCATGGCGGAGGAGTCGTAGTTCCGTACCCGGCGTTGAGCCCAGCGAAACGCGGGAATGCCCCCGGATTTCGCTGCGCTCAATCCGGGCTACGCGCTACACGCATATGGATTCCCCCGCATCAGCCTGTTAACACGGCCCCTCTGCATGCCCGCAATCTCCAACCCGCAAGTTTGGCCCAAACAGCTCGGCGCAGGACTGGCCATGGCGGCAACGCTTGGTGCCGGCCTCGCGGGAGGAGCCGCTGCGCGTTTGATCCACCTTCCCCTGCCCTGGCTGCTCGGCTCGCTTGTGACCATTATGGCACTGTCGCTTGCCGGAGCGCCGGTCCAACTCATCCGGTGGGGACGGCCGGCGGGAACGGTCGTGGTCGGCACTGCGACGGGATTGCAGTTCACCGCAACCGTCGTCGCAAAGCTTGTCACCTTGCTGCCGTTGATTATTGCCGCGGCGCTCGTCTCCACCGTGATCGGCGCGATCGGCGGCCTCATCTACATGCGGCTGACCAACGTCGACCGCACGACGGCCTTTTTTGCCACCGTTCCCGGTGGCGTGGTCGAGACCATGATGCTCGCGCCGCAATACGGCGGGCAGGTCGAACCCATCATGGTCGCGCAAACCACGCGGGTTGCCCTGATTGTCGTATTCGCACCTTTCCTGGTGATTTCATTTGCCGGCGCCAGCGCGCGCAATGCTTTGCTTGCCACGCCAGCCGTCCCCTGGCTCGGCCTCGCCGCGCTGCTTGCGGTTTCCGGTACCGTTGCTGCGCTTCTTTCGCGCACGCGCTCGCCCAATGCTTGGCTGATCGTGCCACTCTTCTTTGCCGCGCTTGCAAGCAATCTCGGGTGGCTCGAGGGCCGCATGCCTGACGTTCTGCTGATTGCGGCCCAGATCGTCATCGGAACCGCGCTGGGTGCTGCGTTCAGGCCGGAGTTTCTGACGCAACTCGTTGGGCTGTTGTGCGCGTCCTTCGTCGTCGTCGTGTTTGCTGCGGGATTCATGGCGCTGTTCGGCGCTGCTGTCGGCGCCCTCGCGGGATACCCCGTTCCGACCATGGTGCTCGCGACTGCGCCTGCCGGCATTGCCGAGATGGTGCTTACGGGAAAAGTGCTCGGTCTCGACGCAACCGTGATTGCGGGATTTCAGCTGGCGCGCGTCATCATTGTGCTGATCTGGTGCCGCACCGCCCTCATTCTGTTCAAGGCCGTGGCGGAGCGGATATACGGACCGCCGCCGTGAGGCACAAGCAAGGAGAGTTGTAATGGCAGAGAAGAAAAAGATCGGTTGGATCGGCATGGGACGCATGGGCTATCCCATGGCCGAGCGCCTGCTCAAGGCCGGCTATGACGTCTCGATCTGGAACCGCACGCGCGCCAAGGCCGAGCCACTCGGCAAAGCGGGCGCCAAGATTGCCGGCAACCTGCTTGAACTCAAGGACGTGGATATCGTCTTCTCCATCGTCTCGACGGGAAAGGACCTCGACCAGGTCTATTTCGGCAAGAACAGCATTACCGGGCATGGCGGAAAGATCCCGAAGATTTTTGTCGATTGCTCCACGATCGCGGTTGAGGAATCAGCCGCCATTCGCGACCGGCTCGGGCAGCTCGGCAGCGAGTTTGTCGCGGCGCCGGTGAGCGGCAATGCCACGGTGATCAAGGCGGGCAAGCTTTCCGCTGTCATCTCGGGGAATGAAGCCGCATGCAAGACCGTCACTCCCATGCTGGACGCCATCGCCCCGCGCGGCGTCTCCTACGTGGGCGAGGGCGAGCTCGCGCGCGTGTGCAAGATCGCCCACAATGTCATGCTGGGCGTGGTGATCGAGAACCTGATCGAGATCACGCTGCTCGCCAACAAGATGGGCGTTCCGCGTCACGCCTTTCTGGCCTTCATCAACAACAGCGTCATGGGCTCGATGTTCACGGCCTATAAGTCGCCGGCGCTGGTCAATCTCGATTGGACGACGACGTTCACGCCGGAGCTTCTGCGCAAGGACATCGATCTCGGGCTTTCGCTTGGTCGCGAATGGGATGTGCCGATGCCGATCACGGCCGCTACGCGCGAGCTGCTGCAAAGCCACTTCGGCGCGGCCACGCTCAAGCCCAATCCGAAGGAATATCTGGCAAAGGATTTCTCGGCGCTCATGGAGACGATGGCGCTGGCCGCCGGCATGCAGCTCACCAGCGAAAACAAGAATGTTCCCAGCGGGCTGGAGCGCTAAAGGAGGACGCAGGTGTTATCGCCTGAGAACAACCGGATGCTGACCCAGGTCGGTCCGGGCACGCCCATGGGGGAGCTGTTGCGCCGATACTGGATGCCGATCGGCGGCGCGAGCGAGCTTGATGAAAAGCCGATCAAGCCGGTGCGGCTCCTTGGCGAGGACCTCGTCCTCTACAAGGACATCGGCGGCCATTTCGGTCTCATCGACCGGCATTGTCCGCACCGGCGTGCCGATCTCTCCTTCGGCTTCGTCGAGGAGAGGGGCATTCGCTGCAATTATCATGGCTGGCTGATGGACGAGGCCGGCCGCTGCATCGAGCAGCCCTACGACGACACGGTCAATCCGCACTCGCGCGCCAAGGAGCGCTGCGGGACCAGAGCCTATCCGGTCAAGGAGTGCGCCGGTCTGCTGTTTACCTATATGGGTCCGCAGCCTGCTCCCGAATTGCCGGTGTGGGAGCCGTTCACGTGGGAGAACGGCTTTCGCGAGATCGTGCTCTCCGACGTTCCCTGCAATTGGCTGCAATGCCAGGAGAACTCCTGCGATCCCGTGCATTTCGAGTGGATGCACGACAACTGGTCGCTGCGGCTTGCGGGCAAGGCCGGACCCTATGCGGGCAAGCACCTGAAGCTCAAGTTCGAGGAGTTCGAGTACGGGTTCATCTACAAGCGCGTGCGCGAGAATTCAGACGAGCACAATCCGTACTGGACGGTGGGCCGCGTTGCGCTATGGCCGAACGGGTTTTACCTCGGCAACCATTTCGAATGGCGCGTGCCGGTCGATGACGAGAACACGCTCAGCGTGGCGTGGTTTTTCATGCGCGTGCCGAAAGGGCGCGAGCCCTATGTGCAGGCGGAGGTACCGGCCTGGATCAGTCCCACCAAAGACGAAAGCGGCCGCTGGATCACGAGCCACGTGATCAATCAGGACATCATCGCCTGGGTCGGACAGGGCCGGATCGCCGACCGCACACGGGAGAATCTCGGCCCCGGCGACCTGGGCATTGTGATGATCCGCAAGCAGCTGTTCAACGATCTCGACACGGTCGCGCAGGGCATGGACCCGAAGGCCGTGATCCGCAACTCAAACGTCGCGAAATGCGTCGAGCTGCCGTTCTATCAGAAGAGGGAAATGAGGGAGGGCATCGCGCTCGCCGATTTTCCCAACTATCCCCTGCTCAACGCCCGCCTCAAGGCATTCCGCCACTGCTACGGCCAACCAAACGAGGTGCGCCGCGCCTTTGAGCAGGCGATGGGAATTTAAAACTTCTCCACCCAGGGGCGCAACTCCACCTCCCACGCCCACGCGCTGCGGGGCTGGTGAATGAGATGGAGATAGGTCGAGGCAATGGCGGCGGGATCAAGCAGGGTATCGGCGCCTTCCCCGGGCTCGGGCCGGCGCGCGCTGCGGATGCCGCCGTCGATCACGACGTGCGCGACATGGATGCCGTGCGGCGAAAGCTCGCGCGCCATGCTCTGCGCCAATCCCCGCAGCGCGAACTTGCCCATCGCAAACGGTGCCGACTGGGCGTAGCCCTTGATGCTCGCGGATGCTCCGGTGAACAGGATGGCGCCGTGCTTCTTCGCCAGCATGCGGCGCGCGGCCTGCTGCCCGACGAGGAAACCGGCATAGGCGGTGACCATCAGCGCCTTTTCGACTTCCGCCGGATCAAGGTCGACGAACGGCCCGCGCGTGCGATAGCTCGCATTGTAGATCACGATCTCGGGCGCGCCTGCTGCGCCATCAAGCGTGTTGAACAGCTTCTCCACGTCGGCTCGCTTGCCGGCGTCACAAGCAAGCGCCTGCGCGCCGATCTCCTTGGCAAGCGGGGCGAGATCATCCGTGCTGCGGGCCGCGAGCGCGACCTTTATCCCTTCCGCCGCCAGCACGCGTGCCAGCGCGGCGCTGAGGCCGGACCCCGCACCCACGATGAGTGCGGTATTAAAGCGCGTGTATGTCATGAGATTATTTCGGCTCTTGTCATGGCGCGTTGATAGCACGAAACCCGCTGGCTCGACACCGCTATGGGCGATGAGCTGGCGCGCCGGTGCGCCGCAAAGAAAAGCGCCGGCCTTGCGGCCGGCGCGCTCATCAGCTCAATGCGGATCGCTTACTGCCGGTATTGCTGGATGCGCGTGGTGCGCAGACCCGCAAGCCCATGCTGGTCGATCGAATACTGCCACGAGAGGAATTCCTCGACCGTGAGCGTATAGCGGCTGCAGGCCTCCTCCAGGGAGAGCAGTCCGCCGCGCACCGCAGCAACCACTTCCGCCTTGCGGCGGATGACCCAGCGCTTGGTGCCGGGAGCCGGCAGGTCGGCAATGGTCAGCGGGCTGCCGTCAGGCCCGATGACATACTTGGCCCTTGGTCGCAGGGGCTCCGTCATGTGACTACTCACGCACTCGACTGACCAACTCGGGTGCAAAGCTAGCATTGGCCGCTTAAAATTTGGCTAAGCTCATCGTTTCAATTGGGTAAACGCCGTTCACAGAAACGATGCGATCCGGGCCCGAAGTGCCTATACTAGGGGCTGTAGCCCGCATGAGCGAAGCGATATGCGGGAACGGCCGAGGGGCAATGCAGGCTTCCCCGGATTTCGCTGCGCTCATCCGGGCTACGGTTGAAGGATAAATACCCCGTGCTCAACAGCCTCGACCTTCCCGGACCACCCCAGGACACTCGCGTGGTCGTGGCCATGTCGGGCGGGGTGGATTCCTCGGTCACGGCCGCCCTCCTCCAGGCCGAAGGCTACGATGTCGTGGGCGTGACGCTCCAGCTCTATGATCACGGGGCGGCGGTCCATCGCACCGGCGCCTGCTGTGCCGGTCAGGACATCTATGATGCCCGCGCGGTCGCCGAGCGGATCGGCATCCCCCATTACGTGCTCGACTACGAAAACCGTTTCCGGGAGACCGTGATCGACCGCTTTGCCGAGAGCTATGTGGCGGGCGAGACCCCGGTGCCGTGCGTGGAGTGCAACCGGTCCATCAAGTTTCGCGATCTGCTTTCGACCGCGCGGGAGCTCGGGGCGCAGGTGCTGGCGACCGGCCATTACGTCGCCTCGCGCGTGCTGCCGGGCGGCGCCCGCGCGCTCTTTCGCGCGCGCGAGGCCGAACGCGATCAGAGCTATTTCCTGTTTGCCACCACGCGCGAGCAGCTCGATCTCCTGCGCTTTCCCCTCGGCGACATGACCAAGGCGCAGACGCGCGAGCTTGCGCGCCGCTTTGGCCTGCCGGTTGCCGACAAGCATGACAGCCAGGACATCTGCTTCGTCCCGACCGGCCGCTATACCGAAGTGATCGAGCGGCTTCGGCCCGGCGCCGCCGAGCCGGGCGAGATCGTCGACACGGATGGGCGCGTGCTCGGCACCCATCCCGGCATCATTCACTTTACGGTCGGCCAGCGCCGGGGGATCGGCATTGCGACCGGCCGGCCGCTCTATGTGGTCCGGCTCGACGCCGCCGCGCGGCGCGTGGTGGTGGGACCGCGCGCGGCGCTGCGCACCAGCCGCGTGCGGTTGCGCGAGGTCAACTGGCTCGGCGAAGGCAGCATCGATGGGGCGCTCTGCGCCGGCTGGCATGAAGTGTTCGTGAAGGTGCGCTCGACCCGGCCGCCTCAGCCGGCGTGGCTGAGCCGGGGCGCCGCCGGCATCGAGGTCGATCTCGTCGAGGGTGAGGAGGGCGTCTCGCCCGGTCAGGCCTGCGTTTTCTACGAGGCGGCCGAGGGGCAGGCGCGTGTTCTCGGCGGCGGCTTTATCCGCAGCTCCATTCCCGCAACGGCGCTGCCGGCCCGCGCAGGCCATTCCGCTCCCGCGGCCGCGCTATAGACCGGCCGAGAGAGCAGGGGCTGGGTGTGAGTGAGAGCGAGATCGATATCGGCACGGTTGCCAAGGCCTACACCCGCTGGGCGCCGGTCTACGACCTCGTCTTCGGGGCCGTCTTCGCAGCCGGCCGCAAGGCGTCCATCGCGGCGGCCGAGCGGGTAGGGGGGCGCATTCTCGATGTTGGCATCGGCACCGGCATTTCGCTGACCGACTACTCGCCCAAAAACCGCGTGGTCGGCGTCGATTATTGCGAGCCCATGCTGCGCAAGGCGCACGAACGCGTTGCCGAGCACGGGCTCGCCCATGTCGAAGCGCTCGCGGTCATGGATGCCCAGCAGCTCGCCTTCCCGGACGCGACCTTCGACGCCGTCGTCGCGCAATACGTCATCACGACCGTGCCTGATCCGGAGGCTGCGCTCGACGAGATTGCCCGCGTCACCAAGCCGGGCGGCGAAATCATCCTGGTCAACCATCTCGGCGCGGAAATGGGGCTGCGCCGCGCCATCGAGCACGGCTTTGCCCCGGTTGCGCGAAGGCTCGGCTGGCGGCCCGAATTCCGCTGGCAGCGTCTCGCCCAATGGGCGGCCGGCAATCCGGCGGTGCGCTTTCTCGAGCGCCGCCCGATGCCGCCGCTCGGGCATTTCTCGCTTATCCGGTTTGCCCGGCTGGCCGTGTAAAGGAAGAGAGCCGCGCATTTGAGCGCTGGCCGGCGCGGCCCGCTCGCTTGGAAAACTGCCCGAAATCTCCTATCTCTCCTGCGCCTTGAAAGGCACGCATGGCGGGGTAGCTCAGCTGGTCAGAGCGGCGGAATCATAATCCGTAGGTCGCCGGTTCGATCCCGGCCCCCGCTACCGGCAAAATCAATGGCTTATACCTCCTAAGTCTCCCTATTTCATGTCGCGCATGTTGCAATATTTTTCCCAATGATTTCAAGCGTTCCCGCGCGCTCCCGGCGGCTCCATGCAACATGAACGCGACATGAGGCAAACTCAACTCTGGCCCTGCATCCCTCTACCTAGCCGGGCACGTCTCAAGTTGCGTTCATGCCAGAGTCCGACGAATGGACAACAAATCCGGAGTGGATCATTGGAGTGGTCTCCTACGAAGAGAACATCCGCGACCGTAACTTAGATTATCGGATCGCTGCACATGTGCTTGAGGATCGGTTCTTAGTATGCAAAAGCTCAAGCAACACCTCTCGGGTACCAGTTACACAGAAGCCATCTCAAGCAGAAATCAAAGCACGGCGAGCCGAGGCAGAGTCCCAACGCCTGGCGCGGCGAGCGCAGGAAGAAATCCAACGCATAGAGAGGATGACTCGCGGTTTGAAGGCCGATATGCAGGTCTGGTACCAGTTTACTAAAGATGTGAAACCGCTGCGCAGACGCTTAAGCACCCCTATGTCCTCACTGGCTGAGCTACCAAACCTAATCGGGTTCTTCAGCTACTCGCGCACCGATGACGACAAAGGCGGCGGTGCAGTAGCAGCTTTGGCAAATCTCATTTACGGAGAGCTACTCTTACAATTGGGACGGACGGACAAGAATTTTAAGTTGTGGCGTGACAAAGATGCATTAGCGGCAGGAGAGCATTGGAAGGAGAAGCTGAAAGAAGCCGTATCTGAATTCGTTTTTTTATTCAGATGGTTTCGCCAAGCGCCCTAAATAGTCCGTATTGCAGATTCGAATTTGAGAGTTTTCTTAAACGTGAAAAAGAACTTGGCCGCGATGATCTTGTGTTTCCCATTTTGTATATCACTCCCCCGCAATTGGAGGAGGGAAACACGCAAAATGATGCCATCATATCAATTGTCAAAGATCGACATTACGTGGACTGGCGACGCATCCGTCATCGTAGCAAAGACGCAGAGGAGGTTAAGGACCGGGTCGAAGAATTTTGTAAGGACATTGTTAAGAAGGTGAGATTGCCATGGATATCACCACAAGAACGACAATTAATTGAAGAGCGCGGACGGGTAGAGGAACAACATCGAATTCAACAGACTGAGGGAAAACGACGTGCTGAAGATGAGCAGCGTGAAAAACTCGCAAGAGCAAGACGACAGGCGGAAGAAAAGTCGCTAGCGGAAATTGCGAAAGCGGAGGAGAAAGCGAAGCAACAACAAAGGGAACTGCACAAGGCACCGGTTGGCCAACGGAAGCAAATCAACAGACCAAGAACAATTGCGGTAACGGGAACGATGGATGCAAATACATCGAGACTGAAACGTAGAATAGAAACATTGCTCGATCCGTATGTTGACGAAAATACAATCTGGTATTGCGGTGGACGGGGTACAACTGACGAACTTGTACTTGAATATCTAATCAGACAGGGTGTCCATCCGCTTGTTGTCGGCTACCAGCGGTATGATTTCTCGCCAATCGTGAAAAGAATGGCCGAGGAAAGCAAAGTAACCCTCATTGATGCAACCACAGAAAACGTTTCGCAGTTGGTCGACGCTCCATCAGAAAGGGACATGTTCTTTGCCAGTAAAGCGGATAAGGTCATACTGTTTTGGGATAGAGAGAGTGTTGGGACGAAGAGGCTAATCGATTTCTTTACAAAAAATGGAACGAACATGCTGCTGGGGTTTATTTAGACCGTAGCGGCTCCTATGCCCAAGATAGCCATTTCATACCGACGAACCGACACTGATGCGACTGGTCGCATCTATGACCGGCTGATTCAACGATATGGAAAGGATTCCATATTCAGGGACATTGATAGAATTCGGTTCGGGGTTGATTTCCGCAAAGCTGTCAACGAAGCCTTGCACGACACTGATATTCTCCTTGCCATAGTCGGACCTAATTGGCGGGGTGTTGCGGACGATGGCAGCATTAGAATTCATGAAGCTAATGACCTTGTGCGTATTGAGGTTGAGACAGCCCTGAAGCGAGATATCCCTGTAATTCCGGTATTGATTAGCAATGCTGCTATGCCCAAACTAACGGACCTACCTGAGACTTTGAGTGAATTTTCTTTTCGTAATGCTGCAACAATCGATAGTGGACGAAATTTTGACACTGATATCGAACGCCTGATGCGGTCCATGGATGCAATCATCGATGAGCAGGGAAAGCTTCAGGCGGATGAACAAGCTGCGGCGTTAAAGGAGAAGGCAGACAAAGAACGACAACGAGCAGAAGAGGAACGGCTTAGGAAGGAGGCAGACCGTGCCGAGCAAAAGCGGCAACGTGAGCAAGAGGAACGAGAAAAGCGGGAACGTAAGGCACGAGAGTTAGAGGCGCGAAGAAAAGCCGATGAAGTACAACAACGGCAGGATGGGCAGCAATCGAAGGCGCAGGCATTCTTAGGTGAAGCAATCCGGGAAGACCTATGGAAGTTAGTTTTGTTCCCTTGGCTTCCAGTAAGAACACTAAAACAAGCAAGATTATTGACGCTCGTGGGAGTAACATGTCTTGCTGTACTTGCCGCCCTTACATTATCTATCTCGATCTATTTGTTATTTGACCTATATAGATGGGGTGCGGTGGTACACTTCCGACACCTAGATGAATTCCTCCCGATTCTTAGTCTATTTTATATTGGAATTTATGATTGGAAGATTTATGATTGGATTTATGATTGGATACCCTATGGTGGACTAGCGGCTTTATTTGGATGCTGTGCTTTTGGAACATTTTTCAATCTCCGTGTAGCAGCTTCCATCGGGCTATTTACGATCATCTCATTGTTCATTATCGATATGATTAGCCTGTTTCCTCATGAAACACTACTGTTTATTTTGCCGATTCGCTTTGTCGTAGCGTGGTTAGCATTCAGCGGTGTGAAGGGCACTTTTACAAATTTCAAGGCTTCTTCAAAGGCAATCAGACGAGACAACCGGTTGATGTGCATTTCTTACGCACATGCCCACAACCTTTTCCCGAAAAGAGAGTGTGGATGGTGTGGAAGGAGAAGTATAAACTTCTCCAAAGTGATTTCTGTTGGTAAAAAGTTAGGGTATAACCTCCATTTTCCCCTTGATAAAGTGTGCAGATATCGTTTCGACTAGAACTCGGAGCGGTGGGGACCAGGTTTCCCACGTTTCCCGGCTTTTTTTCCACCCGTCCCGACACAATCATCATATAGAATATCCATACGCAGTTTTGCACCATTTCCTTCCTTCTCCCGAAAGAGTGGAAGGAGTGGAAGGACTCCATAAGTTTTCTAAATGAAATTGTATTCCAGAAAGTTTATATACTGCCTCCACTCCTTCCACTGGTCTTAGCCGGGAAAGGCGACGCGAAGAATATATTTTGTTTGCATAGCAGGATTTATGCATGTCATGCGCAATGGGCTATGCCAATCACATGGAATGGAAGGACGGTTCGCCGCTTCTTCTCAAGTGATCCAGCAGCAATGAAGGGATATCCGATTGGGCATCCCGCGACGCTACAATCCCATGGATTTGCTGCAAGCCAAAAGGTGCTGGTATTCCAGCGTCCGTATAAATCGGAATTATTTTATGCCCCTGCGCTCGATGCAGATTGATGGCTAGGTGAATTTCTGATTGTTGGAAATGAGCTGAAGGCGTATCGGGAGTGACCAGTATAATTGTTCCACGAGAATTAGCCTGAATATCGGGAGTTATTGTGTCCCAATGCTGTCCTGCGATCAGGCAAAAATAATTCATGAACACGCGCATTAGTCCATCAAGCTTCTTGAAAGACTCCGGTAGCCAATTCTCTCGCCTTTTGAGGATAAGAAATAAAATAGTCCCAACGACGATCCGTCTTTGTGTATTGCGCAATGGTTCCCAATGCACAGAATTTCTCCTCAAGCAGCTTCTCTAACCTATTTGGTTCGGCAACCGTCGCAGAGTCTTCAACCTGCCTCGCTTCGGTACTGCTCAAAAGGTGTTTTTGGGACTGAACAGGCGTGTTCATTTCATCAAGGACAGGCTGCAATCGGCTCATGATATCTTTGCACACCGTGTAAATGCTGAAATCCGGGATATCCTTGAGCCGCAACACAACTGTTGGTCTAGGATTTGAGCGTAACAACGTCAGATGGAGGCATGGAATATCCGCTTCAGCAATATTGAGGAAGCGTCGAAGTTTCAGTGACTTGGGATGTGTTTGCGTTCCGAATATTTTGTCCAAAAGTTCTTGCTTCTTGAAGAAGCTTAGCGAAATTCTCAGCATCGCGAATAGTTTTTCGGATATCGTCTAGCCGCCCATCCTCGGAGAAGTTAACTTCCGGCCTACTAGGGGCAAAAGCGATATTTGACGAATATGCCTGCCTAAGCGGCACGTTCGCGTGTCCTAGACGACCAGCAGCATCCTGTCCGGCTACAGCAAACAACACTCGGTCGCCGGTTACATCATGTAGAGAATTCCAGTATCGCTCAACATCAGAATAGAAGCTTGGCGCATCGGCATCGCGAACGAGAGACAGGATCAGGATGTAATACGGTAAGGATGACGAACTTAAACAATCATAAAATTCGACCAGCGGCACTTCGCTGATCGTTATCGCGTGGCTATAAAATATCCGTCTATCTTCTGGCATAACGGGTATTAGTTGCTGCTACGCCATCAGTTTAGGCTGCTTCTTATCCTGCTTCCCCCCATCATATCATTGAATAGCTGCCTGGGAACCGATGAATTCAGACCCATAATCAGGCGAGAGAAGCCCATCGTCCAATGCTCGAATGCGCAACCTACCTGCTTACGTTTCGTCCTGATTTCGGGATATTCTGCGTTCAAGAACTTCCTTCAAAGAATCAAGAAACCTAAGTGCCGTCTTCCTGTCTGCTTGTGTCTCAAGGTGACTTAACTGCGCTGGATCGCTTCGAAGAACCTGAAGCACCTCCATTGCCTGTTGTGCCTCCATTTCCAGACCTTTACGTACTAATGAAGAAACACGCTGGTTCAGTTCCTTGCCATTATCTTCAAGCAGAGGCACCAGCTTTTGAATACAGACGCGCATTAATGCAGCTGCTCCACGAGGAAACCTATTCAAAATAGCCGCAGCTTCCTCAAGGTCTTCCTCCACAAGCCCCGGCGTTTTATCTATCCTTGTTGGGAACACCAGTAGCCCGCCCACCCATAACGAGAACCCGTTGCAGCTGTGGCAATTGCTGATGTGGAGGTTCGCCATCTTCACCTTCAGGGGGGTGCGGATGCTTTTGATACTCGTGGGTAAGCGCGTTCTTTTTCAACCGCTCAACGAATTGGTCGATTTCTTTTATGTTGTCCCGTTGAGCATCATCCTGCCTCAAGGCCTTGACCGCTTCAGGCGTAAGAACACGTACCTCGGCAGCATTTTCGGGCTTTAGAAAGAGGCTATACCAGTCTTGATGCGCGACAGCATTGCAATAAGGACACGAGAACGACTCTGCCCCAAGTTGCGGTTCAATATATTGATTCATCATCCGAAACGCTTTTTTACGCAGTCCCCCTCCGGGCTTATGGCACAACCTGATTAATGCCCGAAAGCCCAAGCCCGTCCGGGAACTTTGCCTCACAAGCTATTGAATCGTTTGGCTCGCTTCGTTCGTCTCACTATGCGTTATCGGGAAGCCGACACGAGCGGTTCCCATGACGTGTGTCGTTAGTGCAACACTCATCAAGTTTTTTAACGCCGCCACACTCTCGGGCGAATTGACGGGCGGAATGTGGAGTACGCAGACTCAGTGTTGGAGAATTCATGACCAGCTTGGCATCACCAAGCTCAATTCTGAAAGAAGGATTTCTTGCAAGCAAGATCCGTGCTCGTATCGCGGAGCATGTGGGCGTCGATATCCAATGTATCGACGATGACTCGCACTTGAGCGACGATTTTGGACTCGATTTACTTGATATAATTGAACTGGTGATCGTACTCGAAGACCAATTTGGCGCAGAGGGGGAAATCACGGACGACCCCAATCAGATAGAATCTGTGGGGGGTCTCATCCGCCACATAGAACGACAATCAATCAAGATCTCACAGGAGACTTGCTGACTAATAATTATAGTTCGCGAGGCTGGAAAATCCCTTCGAAATGTCATTGAAGGGATTACTGGCGGGTTGCTTGCTCCGAGCGTGGCGACTGCTGCGGCGGCCTTGTGGTCCGCCTTGGGCTTGAGTTGAAAACGTCAAAACTTTGAGCCCTACAGCACTTTCGGCAGATCGGGACAGATCAAGTCGCAGCGATCGTGGAATGATTTAACAGCTGGTCCCGGTTGTCTGAACAGATTTTCCGCGTCGATAAGTGGAGCCTCTGCCGGGGTTAGGCCGCCAAGCGGAGTGGCAGCGGGGTGAAGTAGGCTTGATCGGGCGTGCTGCCGTCAAGGCTCGAGTGTGGACGCCGGCCATTATAAAAGTCCAAGTAGCGGCCGATCGAAGTGCGGGCCTCGGATACACTTTCGTAGGCCCGCAGATACACCTCCTCATATTTGACGCTGCGCCACAGGCGCTCGACGAACACATTGTCCCGCCAAGCGCCTTTACCGTCCATGCTGATCGCAATGCCGTTGCCGGCGAGCACGCCGGTGACGGCCGAGCCAGTGAACTGCGAACCCTGGTCGGTATTGAAGATGCCCGGCTTGCCGTGACGAGCCAAAGCATCCTCCAGCGTCTCGACGCAGAACGCCGCCTCCATGGTGATCGATACGCCCCACGACAGCACGCGACGGCTGAACCAGTCGAGCACAACGGCCAGATAGACAAAGCCGCGTGCCATCGGGATGTACGTGATGTCCATCGCCCACACCTGGTTCGGCCGGACAATCTCCATCCCACGCAGCAGATACGGGTAGATTTTGTGGCCCGGCTCCGGCTTCGTGGTGCGGGGACGGCGATAGAGCGCCTCTATCCCCATCCGCCGCATCAGCGTCTTCACGTGACGACGGCCGATCTTGCACCCCTCGGCCGCCAGCAGGCCTCGCAACATCCGCGAGCCGGCGAAAGGGAACTCCAGGTGCAGTCGGTCGAGACGCCGCATGATCGCAAGGTCGGTTTCCGGAACCGGCCGCGGCAAATAGTAGACGCTGCCACGGCTGATACGCAGAACCTCCGCCTGCTTCGTGATCGGAAGATCGTGTTCGCGGTCGATCATCGCCTTGCGCTCAGCAAACCCGCCTTGGTGAGCGCCCCCTCTAAAAAATCGTTCTCCAGCGTCAGCTCTCCGATCTTGGCATGCAGCGACTTCACGTCGACAGCCGGTTGCCCGGCTCCGTTACCACCGCCGGGACCGAAAACGTCGGCTGCCCCTTCCTCGAGCTGCGCCTTCCATGATGTGATTTGATTGGGGTGGACGTCGAACTGCTCCGCAAGCTGAGCTAGGGTTCGATCGCCCTTCAGAGCCGCAAGTGCCACCTTCGCCTTGAAGGTCGGTGTGTGGTTCCGGCGCGGTCGTCTGTTCATGGTCTCTCCTGATTCGCTGGGCACAGCGTGCCCGCTGTCAGGCAGAAACTCCACTTATCGCCCCGTTCAGATTTCCGAGACCAGCTCTTTACATTGTAGATGCAACTGCAGTATTCTCGTCGTAAGCAAAAAAGGGTGCGGATTCCGACGATTGCGGCCGGGGATTCCGATTGAACGCGGCCATGCGTTCCGATCGAAGGCGGCCACCTGTTCCGACGAAGGCGGCCGGGGTGTCGTTGCCGGCATGAGGAGTTGAATTCAGGTTTTCTTGGCGGCGTCAAGCTTGGCGCGCTGGGCGGTGATCTTGCGCATGCTGTCTCCTTTGAGTGCGAGGCGGTGAGCGTTGTGAACGAGGCGGTCGAGGACGGCATCGGCGATGGTGGGATCGGCGATGACCTCGTGCCAGTGGTCGATTGGCACTTGGCTGGTGATGATGGTCGAACCGCGTTGATGGCGGTCATCGATAACCTCGAGGAGATCGCGACGCTGCTCGCTGGTGAGAGGGGCGAGCCCCCAATCGTCGAGGATGAGGAGATCGACGCGCGCGAGCGTCTTGAGCAGGCGAGCATAGCGTCCATCGCCGCGGGCGAGCGCGAGAGCTTCGAACAGTCTGGGAAGGCGATGATAGAGGACGGAACGATTGTCGCGGCAGGCCTTGTGGCCGAGCGCGCAAGCGATCCAACTCTTGCCGGTTCCGGTCGGCCCGGTGATCAGGAGGTTGTGCTTGCGACCGATCCAGTCGCCGTCGATGAGCTTGGCGAGAAAGGCGCGATCGATGCCGCGCGATGTACGCAGATCGAGGTCTTCGATGATAGCGGTCTGCCGCAACGAAGCGAACTTCAGACGGGTGACGAGCCTTCTGTTCTCCCGCTCGGTGACCTCGCGATCGATCATGAGGCCGAGCCGCTGCTCGAAGGTGAGCGTGTCGGCGTCCGGCTGGCGCATCTGATCGTCGAAAGCCTTGGCCATGCCGAGCAGGCGCAGCGCGATGAGCCGTTCGTGGCTGTGATTGGCGAGCATGAGGTCTCCTTCTTGCAGATCAGTGGTAATAGCCCTGGCCGCGAATGTTGCTGTGGTGGATGGGCTCGGCTTCGGGAGCGCTCTCGGCAAGGAAGGCCTTGTCGAGGCCGTTCTTGAGAATCGAAGCGATGGATCGATAGCTCGCCGCGCCGATGCCGATCCCGCGACAGCATGCGGCTTCGAGGCGAGCGGGACCGTAGCCGCGCGCCAGCGAGAGGATGCCGAGACAAGATCGGAAGCCCTGCTCTGGATGTGGCTTGGCGCGCATAATCGCCTCGCACAACGCAACCGTGGACGGGCCGATCTTCTCGGCAGCGGCCAACACGCGCGCCGGCGTCCAGAAGGCGTAGCGGCGATGCGCGCTCGGCATGTGCTCGGGAATGGTGGTGTGGCGGTGCGGCACGGGCGAGCGCGCGTGGCTCGCGACGCGCACGCCGCGATGGAACACCTCGATGGTCTGCTCGGCGATCCGCACCTCGACGACCTGGCGGATCAGACGGGAGGGTACGGAGTAGAAGTGCCCGACGTACTTCGATGTGATAGTCCGGAGCAACGCGGGCGCGGCGCCACTCGGCATATTGGTAGGGCTCGGCGGGCAGCGGCATCAGCGCCGGCCGATCGATACTCTCGAAGAACTCGCGGCGGCTGGCGCCGAGCTTGCGCATCAGACGTGCGTTGAGTTCATCGACCAATACACGGATTGCCACGTTCAGCTCGGTGAGCGAGAAGAAGCGCTGATTGCGCAGCCGCGCCAAAATCCACCGCTCGACGATGAGAACCGCCGCCTCGACCTTGGCCTTGTCGCGCGGCTTGCGTGGCCGCGTCGGTATGATGGTCGTGCCGTAATGAGTGGCGAGGTCATGATAGGTGCGGTTGACGCTGGGCTCGTATCTGCTCGCCGCCGTCACGCCGGCCTTGAGATTGTCGCAGACGACCGCCTTCGGCACCCCGCCCAGAAAGGCGAACGTGTTGACATGAGCGTAGATCCATTCGGGCAGCGCTTCGCTGAAGCGGGCTTCCAGCGTAGGTGTAGTTCGACGCCCCGAGAACCGCGACGAAGATTTTACACTCGCGCGCCTCACCGGTAACCGCATCGAACACCGCAATGGTGTCGCCGGCAAAATCCACGAACAGCTTCTCGCCCGCCGCATGGGTTTGGCGCATGGTCGCCGTGATCCCGCGACGCCATTCGCCGTAGAGATCGCAGAACCGGCTGTAGCCGTACCCGTCGGCCTCGCCGGCGCGATACTCCTGCCACAACAGCGCCAGCGTCACGCCGCGCCGGCGCAACTCGGCATGGATGCGGCCCCAGTCAGGCAACGGCTTCGATTGCGGAGGGCTGTAGCCTGCCGGCGCGAACAGCTTGCGTTCCAGCGCCGTGTCGTCGAGCTCGGCCGGTATCGGCCAGGTGATGCCGATAACCGCCGCGCGACGGATGTACTCGCCGACCACCGTGCGCCCGATCCCCAGCGATCGGGCAATCACCCGCGCACTTACCCCGCAGGCGTACCTCAAGCGCAGAACTTCTCGTACCTTCCGCATCGACAATCTCTCGGCGGGCATCGGTCCCTCCCCTTGCTCGAATCGCAAAGGGATGACCTTGCGCCGCTTCAGACTGCCGACAACGTTCCCCGCTTCACCCTATCAACAGGGGTGGCCGCCTTCGTTCGGAATCGGTGGCCGCTTTGCCTCGGATTGGGTGGCCGCTTTCCGTCGGAATCACTGGCCGCTTTCCCTCGGATTCCGCAAAAAGGGGGGCCGTGCGGGTATTTATCAGTTATCGACGCGAGGATACAGAATGGCCTGCTAAGTTTATCTATGACGCTTTTTGTAAGGTACTTCCGCGTGACGACATTTTTATGGATATTGATTCTATTTCTCCAGGCTCAACTTTCCCCGAGGCCTTAGAGCGGTCGTTGTCCCAGTGCAACGTTTTGCTTGCCTTGATAGGGCCCGGCTGGGTTGAAGGCCTAAGACAAAGGCAAAAGCTGAACCAGCCAGATTTTGTACGCATGGAAGTCGGCAGGGCTCTTGAGCTCGGGAAGCGCGTGGTTCCTGTTCGACTCGGTGATGCTCCATTTCCTAAACGAGAGGGGCTGCCTGAGGACTTACAGGAGCTTGTTGATAAGCAGGCTGAGACAATTCACAGCAGGACTACATCCGACAATGACGTTGGTAGGCTAATCCGGAAACTTCGCTTACTCGATGACTCAAATGGCAAACTCAAAGCAAGCTCTTGGCCTTATTGGGCGATCGGGGCGGCAGCCGCCGTTATGGGCTTTGTGTCGGAATTCCTAACTCAGGTCGGTCGGCTAATGTGGTTTCAATGGGGAGACGGTTCCTTACTCACCTTTCACGAAATCGCGTATTCCGCTGGTTACACGTTTTTGGCGGCGAGCTTGGCTCGAATGCGAGGAATTATTGGGTTAGTTGGGCTCTTCTCAGGTATTTGGTTTCTTCAGGTGATTCAAGGGATGATTGCTATTAACATTCTTGATGTCGGAAAGATTTCGCTACCAGCCGTACTTGTCTACACAGTCGTATTTTTGTTGCAATGGTTCTTGCTTGCCGTTTGCATTCGGTCCCGCACTCGCGCGCTGATGCAAGCCCCGATTTTAGCAATGGTGGGAGTAGCGGGAGCCACTCAGGCATTCTTAAATGGCATCGTGTACGACGTGGACAGTATGTATATCAGTTTTGATTTCGCTTCATTTGTGTTTTCAGCATATCAATTTGGGATTGCTGCCTTGTTGATTGCGTATGGTATCCGCCAAGACGACGCACAGGCGATACACGCGTCTGTGCCAGGATAGTCCCGCAGCATCCGCGCCATCTACGGACGTATTCTAAAGGGGATCCCTCTACCAAAGCGCGGCTAACCCGGAGCAACCCGAGCAGCGCCGCGCATCCCCTAATCTCGGCGCTCCCGGATC
>CAVYVC010000012.1:0-70845 GCA_963771845.1 uncultured Alphaproteobacteria bacterium
ATCTAAGATCGAGGAGTCGCCAACCGCTCGACATCGTGCACTGAGTTTTGTACGGTTCCAGACCGTAAAACAGAATTACCAGTGTGCAATAGCTCGTTGTGCTGACAGCCGGCTGGTTGCCAACGATGCGTTTTCATGGCCCATTTTGGCTCGCACAAGATCACGAAGTCATCAGTGCGTGTTCCGGAAAATCAGACAGCAGCGAGCTTCAGGCCGCCGGACGTGGAGGGGTAGAATGAACCTCGGAACATTTGGCGAATGACAGTCAGGGCCAGCGCTCACGACAAGACCGTGGTTGATGTACTTTCTCGCCGCGCAGAATTCGCAGGGCAGCAAAATTGCGTACAGCTTCGTGCGCGACGATGGGACTGCGGTAGAGTCTATTTCCTACGCGCAACTGGATCGGCGGGTACGGGCAGTCGCGGTGGCAATCAGGGAGCATTCGCGACCGGGAGCGAGGGTCCTTCTGCTGACACCCCCAGGACTTGGATTCGTCATCGGCACATATGCCAGCATGTATGCCGGCACTGTACTTGTGCCGAGTGCAGCACCCAGCGCGGTGCGGCCGGGTCGCATGGTCGAACAGATTCGGCGGCTCGTTGCCGACGCTGGTATTTCGGTCGCAATCGTCGCGAACGCAAGCATGGCGCGTATCATAACCGACGCAGCGCCGGATCTGTGCGACATCACCTGGCTTGCTTTGGGCGATGTTAACGAGGACGCGGCGTCACTGTGGCAGGGAGTTCAGCTCGATCCGACCGGCCTCGCTCTGCTGCAGTATACCTCGGGCTCCACGCGACATCCCAGGGGCGTGATGATCACTCACGCCAACCTGATGGCCAACCTTTCCTCCCTGCAGGAAATGTTGTTCGACGACGGTCCGGTCGAGGGCCTCATGTGGCTGCCGCCGTACCATGATATGGGACTGTTTGGAGGGGTCTTCATGACCGTCTACAACGGTCACCACGTAACCTTGATGTCGCCGGCGCATTTCGCCCAGCGGCCGATCAGGTGGTTGGAAATGATATCGCGCCACCGGGTGACCCACAGCGCAGTGCCGAACTTCGCGCTCGATCTGTGCGTGCGCCGGACCACGCCGGAACAGCGTGCGAGCTTGAACCTTCGTTCACTGCGCATGCTGATGTGCGGCGGTGAGCCAATTCGGGCGGAAACATTCGCGCGATTTTGCACGGCGTTTGCAGCAGCGGGCTACGATCCGCGGTCGTTTACCCCGGCCTATGGATTGGCCGAATGCACGGTAATGGCGACAACCACATCGATCCGCCGGCCGCCCGTGATCGCACAGTTCGACGCAGTGAAGTTGCGCCAGGGGACGGCGTGCGTGCCGATCGACGGCAAAAGCGGCGTCTGCCTGATCGGTTGCGGAACGACGGAGCCACGCAGCCACATTCTGATCGTCGATCAGAATGCCCGCCCCGTGTTACCCGGCACGATTGGCGAGATTTGTCTCTCCGGCCCCGGCGTTACTCCCGGCTACTGGAATCAGCCGGAAACGATGGAACCGCTGTTCCGAGAGATCCTGGGCCGACGCTACCTGTGCACGGGAGACCTTGGCTTTATGCGAGACAATGAATTGTTCGTCGTCGGTCGGTCGAAGGATCTGATCAAAATGCACGGCAAGAACTATTATCCGCAGGACATTGAGGAGACAGTCGAAGCGGCAGATCCCGCGCTGCTCCCCCAGGGTAGCGTTGCTTTCGGCATTGGCAATAACGGCGGACGAGGGTCTCATGGTGGTCGCGGAAGTCCAGACGCGCGCGGGCGTCGATTATGATGGGATCGTGCGCGCGTTGCGCAGCCAGATCGCGTCCAGACATAACCTGCCCTTGCGCCGCCTTGTGCTGGTGCGCAAACGGGCCGTGCCGAAGACGATGAGCGGCAAGGTGCGCCGTCACGAGACGCGCCGGATGTGGCTTGCCGGCGAACTCGCCGGCGCTCCATGTCTGGGAGCTTTCCGCTCCAGCGACTCAACGCGGCCAGGTAGCGCACGCGAACAACGGGAGTGGTCGCGCGATTACGGCCTGGCTCAAGCGGGAGATAACGCGGGTGACCGGCGAAGATGCCGATTGGGCCGGGGGCGCCGTTCTGCTGTCGCAGATGGGGCTGAGCTCGGTACAGATTGCCGAGCTGCTGAGCTGCGCGGAGACTCAGTTCGGCATATCGTTGCAGCTGTCCGAAATTTCGCGCGACATCTCGTTTGACGAGATGATCGGGATTATCATTAGTGCTGCGCAGGCGGGCAAAGGATCAGCATCCGTCAACAGCCGCCATCCTGCGTCGCCACTCGCTTCGTTCGCCCGGCTGCGGGCTCGGATGCAGGGCTTGGCCGAGCTTGGATTGCACAATCCATTCTTTACCGTGCACGAGGGCACCGCCCGCAATACCACTCATATTGGTGGCCGCGAGCTACTCAACTTCGCGAGCTACAACTATCTCGGGCTGTCCGGCCATCCGGCTGTGAACGAAGCTGCAAAGCAGGCAATCGATGCAATGGGAACATCGGTGTCGGCGAGTCGCTTGGTCTCCGGCGAGCGGTCACTCCACCGTGAACTCGAACACGAACTTGCCAACCTGATTGGAACCGAAGACGCGATCGTGTTCGTCAGCGGCAATCTTACCAATACGACCGTCCTCGGTCATCTTGCCGGTCCGGGTGATCTCATTGTCCACGATGCGCTCGCGCACGACAGCATTCTGCAAGGCGCCAAGCTGTCGGGAGCGGTGCATCGTGCATTTCCGCACAATGACTGGCGCGCGTTGGACGAACTGCTTGACGCAATCGGAGGGCAATACGCCAGCATCTTCATTGCCATCGAAGGCGTCTACAGCATGGATGGAGACATTCCCGACCTGCGCCGTTTCATCGAGGTGAAGAAACGGCACAATGCGTGGTTGTTGGTCGACGAGGCCCATTCAATCGGTGTGCTCGGCCGGCAGGGGCGTGGGATTGCGGAGCACGCCGGCATCGATGCTTCGGATGTCGAGCTTTGGATGGGAACGTTAAGCAAGTCGTTGGCCAGTTGTGGCGGTTATATCGCTGGAAGCGGGGAATTGATCGAAGTTCTCAAATATACCGCCCCCGGCTTCGTCTTCAGCGTCGGCCTGCCGCCGGCGGGCGCGGCCGCAGCGCTCGCGGCAGTGCGTCAGCTCCGGCGCGAGCCGGAAAGGGTTCGACGGCTGCAGGCGCGCGCCGCGCAGTTTCTGGAACTGGCGCGTGCGGCAGGATTGAATACCGGCAGCAGCGGCGGATCGGCCATCGTTCCCATAATCGTCGGCGACTCGACCAGCGCCATCGCCTATGCGGGACGGCTGCGGGAGCTTGGGATCAACGTACAGCCGGTCGTCTATCCGGCCGTCGAGGAAAACGCGGCACGCCTGCGGTTTTTCCTCTCGTGCGATCACACCCCGGAGCAGATCCGGACGGCGGTGGCCGCAGTTGCTGCAACCTTCGCCACGCTCGATGAGCGAATACATGCCGGCGCCTCGCTGCCCCGCTGCCCCGTCTCGGCGACCATGGATTCCTGAATCTAATCGAGCTTCATCTTAAAGCGTAACACCGCCACGGCCATTGCCAGGGCCATGATCGCGCATAGGGCGATGGAATCGCTGGCGACCGCGGCCAAATCGCTTCCCTTCAACATGATCCCGCCTGCGATGCGTGCGAAATGCGTCAACGGGAGGAACTCGCTCAGGTTCTGCGCCCATGCAGGCATTCCCGCAAACGGAAATACGATGCCGGAAAGCATGATGCTCGGCAGAAAAAACATGTTCGTCAAGTGAATGGCTTGCAGTTCGTTCTGGGACACCGTCGAGAATGTATATCCGATCGCGAGGTTGGTTATAATAAACAGCATTGTGGTTGCAGAAAGCAATATGAGACTGCCCACAATCGGAACCTGCAAGACAAAGAAAGCAACAGCCACGATCAAGACCGCCTGTCCCGCTCCGGCCAGAACATACGGCGCCAGTTTGCCAAACATGATCTCTACCGGTCTGACCGGCGTTGCGAGCAGACCTTCTATCGTCCCGCGTTCATATTCTCGCGTCACCGAAAGCGCGGTGAAATACAGCATCGATATGCTCAAGATTATGCCCAGCAAGCCTGGAACGATATGAAGTCTTGTCGATCCGGCCGGATTGTAACGGCGGTGGACGCGCAATTCGAAGTCGGCGCTTTTGTCCGTGGCCTTCGCCAGCCCGCGAATCCGGTTCAGAACGGTCGCCTTGGCGCCTTCGAGCGAGCCGATTGCAATCGACATTGCCACCGGATCGGTGGCGTCCGCCGAGATCAGAATCGCCGGGTATTCGCCTCGACGCAATCGACGCTCGAACCCGGCCGGTATCTCGACAACGAAAGTGACTTCGCCGGACTTGAACCAATCATCCGCCTGTTCGATTGTTTGGGCGTAGCGCGTAACACGAAAGAAGCCGGTCTGCTCGAGGGCAGAACGAAGCTCGAAAGCGGCATCGCTCTCTTCGGGTGCAACCCAGGCGGTCCGCAGATTACGCGGCGTATTGTCCAGCGCGTAGCCGTGCAAGAGCATTAGCGCCAGAGGTATGATGACCATGCTCGCCAGCGTGATCCGGTCGCGGCGCAGCATGAGGAACTCCTTCCTCATGACTGCTGCGGTCCGGTGCCAAAAACCGAAATAGCGATACCCGAAAATGGCTGTTGCCTGCGCTTCCATCAGACCACGTTTCCTCCGAGTTGGATCTGCGTGCGGAGGGATTCCGACGATTTGGCGTGGTCCAGCCGACCGCTCACGAATGATGATCTTGAGGACTCCGCCGGATAAGAACTCGGTCGACTATCGCAGTCGGGAGAAGCGCTGCAAAGCGCAGCGCAAGATGAAGTTGCCATGGAAAGACAATCTCATGTTTGCCGCGGGCCAACCCTGCCGCGATATGCCGTGCCGCTCGATCCGCGGGCCACAACCATGGCCGGATAAACGGCAGCGTTGCGCTCATCGGCGTATCGACGAAGCCGGGTGAAATCGCCGTCACGCGCACGCCATGCGGCGCCAGGCGCCGGCGCAGGGCTTCAGCATAGATACGGACCGCGGCTTTTGATGCACAATAGCTCGGGGCGTCCGGAAGGCCGAGAAACCCGGCCAGCGAACTTACGATTGCGACGTGACCACGCCGGCGCCCCACAAGCCGCGGCACCAATGGCGTGATGGTGTTCAAAACACCAATGACATTGATTTGCTATGATCCGGCGAGCGACCTCTCCAACTTCGCCGATGTCGGCGGGCGATGACGCCGATGCCGCCAATTCCGGCATTCGCAATCAGCAGGTCTACGCCGCAGGCGGCATCGCGCGACTGCAGCCAGCGATCCATGCCGGCGGCGTCGGTGACGTCGACGGCTTCATAAGCAACCTCGGCTCCCCGCGCGCGGCATCCGGCGGCAACAGTTTGCAATCGAGTAAGGTCTCTGCCGGCGAGCGATAATATCGTCCCGGCAGCAGCGTAGAAATGCGCCAAAGCGGCCCCTAAACCGCTGCTCGCTCCGGTGATGATGATATGAATGGCCGCCTCAAACTTACAACAGGACCAAAAGTGTTTCGGTCAGTTGGGATCCAATGTTTGCTAAAGTGATTTCTCGTACAGGCGCCACTTCTTAGTCTGCGTAGCGCCCGTTCTTCTGATATGCCCCAGCATGTTTCGGTTATCCTCGAGAATCCATGATAACTCAGCACATTCCACCCCCCGTCTCAAGCATTCACGCCATATAGAGGCGACCAGGGCGGCGTCGAGACCTCAATTCCTGAAATCTCTGTGAACGGTAAGCAGCGGCACGCGGACACGCGAACTGCGCAATACGCGTCCGAACTCGCCTACGAGTTGCTTGACGCTCGCCAGACGGTGAGGGATCGAATTTAATCTCGTAACATCCGGCATGGCGACTATAAATCCGACGATGTTGCGCCCCGATTGCGCCAGCTGGACGAAACTGCGGGGAACCAGCCAGCGCAATTGATGGATTATTGTTAGGAACTCCTCTTCCGGGATCGGTATTTCCCCCCAATTGTCCCGGAATTGCTCCTCATATAATTTCCAGACTTCTCGGATTTCCCCATCAAAACGTCGAAATGACAGTGGCCTGATGCTGATATCAAGCCGTTTTAGATTTTCAGCTGTTCTTGTGAAGAGATGCGGCATCTGTTGATGACTGGTGACTTCAAATGCGAGCAGATCCTTGCATCTTTTGTAGCCGGCCAATTCGACAATTTCCGCAATGTAGGTTGGCGTCCAGGACGTGAACGGCGATTGCCACTTCTCATGCCCCTCGATTAACAATCCAGGATACTTGTTCATCGTGGGGCTCACAGGCCCTCGTGCGACAGAACACCCCCACGCTCGCAGCTGGTTTTCGATCGCGCCCAGCAGCAATTCGATCGCTCTTGCATCTCTGCACGTGTCGAAAAAACCGAAAAATCCCACGCCGTCGCGAAACTTTTTCAAGTGTTGCCTGTTGAGTATGGCCGCCCCTCGCGACGACACTTTGCCGGCTGCGGTGACCAGAAATCCCTGCGCCTCCACCCCGGCAGCCTTTCCATAAAAGACCTGGTAGTCGTCCTCGCCCATCAGCGTCCAGCGCGGGGAATCGGTTTCATAAATTGATCGCTGGCATTCAACGAACCGCGTCAGTTCATCGTTAGAATGAATCGCTTGAACCTCCATGCCTGCTTGCCTCCTTGAGTCTGCGCGGGATCTTGAGTCTGCGCGGGATGTTTTCCTGATATCTGCAATCGCAAGCAAAGCGGACGCAAGCTAGAGCGTGTTTCACTGAGATCGAGCCAGCAGGTCCACCTCTCCCCTCCGGGGAAAGGTACCGCCGCTCTTGCGCTGAGCTACTGACCGCCCGAAGTCCGAGGGAGAACGATCGCTCCGTGTGAGGGGAAAGTGAAGGAGCGCCAGCCGGTCAATATCCTACCACTGTGCCGTGCAGATCATAAGCATCCGCGCGCTCGATCTTCACGGTTGCGATCTCGCCGACGCGCAGTGGCCTGCGGCTTGCAACGAATACCGAGCCATCGATCTCAGGCGCATCGGCCCGACTGCGGCCCTTCGCGAGGATCCCCGCGCCGGCGGGCGCCCGGGAGCTGTCGCAATTGCACAGCTCGTCGATGATAACCGGCTGGCGGGTTCCGACCCGGCGTCTCAATCGCCGCGCCGAGATCGCCTGCTGGTGCTGCATCAGGCGATGCCAGCGCTCTTCCTTGACTTCATCGGGAACCGCATGAGCGCGTCCGTTCGCAACGGCTCCTTCGACCGGCTCATAGCGGAAACAGCCAACGCGATCGAGCTCTGCGCAATCGAGCCAGTCCAGCAGCGACTGGTAATCCGCTTGCGTCTCGCCCGGAAAGCCAACGATGAAAGTCGAGCGGATCGTGAGCTCCGGACAGGCTCGCCGCCATGCCACGATCCGCTGCAAGGTCTTTTCCTGTGCCGCCGGGCGGCGCATGCGGCGAAGGATGTCCGCCCCCGCATGCTGAAACGGGATGTCGAGGTAGGGCAGGATCTTGCCCTGCGTCATGAGTTCGATCACCTCATCCACATGGGGGTAGGGATAGACGTAATGCAGGCGAATCCAGATGCCGAGATCGCCGAGTGCCTCGGCGATGTCGAAAAACCTTGCTCGGATCTCGCGTCCGTTCCATTCGCTTGCAGCGTATTTGATATCGCTGCCGTAAGCCGAAGTGTCCTGCGAGATGACCAGCAGCTCCTTTACACCGGCGGCGACGAGGCGCTCGGCTTCGTGCAGAACGTCGGCCGCAGGGCGCGAAACGAGACGCCCTCTCAGCTTGGGAATGATGCAGAACGTGCAATGATTGTTGCAGCCCTCTGAAATCTTCAGATACGCATAGTGGCGCGGTGTAAGCTTGATGCCTTCGGGTGGAAGGAGATCGAGGAACGGATCATGGCGCGGTACCACCACCCGATGGACTGCCTCGATAACAGTCTCGTATTGTTGCGGCCCGGTAACCGCGAGCACGCCGGGATAGATGCTGGTTATTTTCTCCGGCTCCGCGCCCATGCACCCGGTCACGATGACTTTGCCGTTCTCGTTGAGAGCTTCCCCAATGGCTGCAAGTGATTCCGACTGCGCGCTGTTGAGGAAGCCGCAGGTATTGACCACGACCACATCCGCCCCTGCATGGTGCCTGGACACCTCATAGCCTTCTGCGCGCAGCCGCGTGATGATGCGCTCGCTGTCGACCAGTGCCTTTGGGCATCCGAGCGACACAAAACTGACCTTCGGGGGGGCCGCGTGTTGCGCGGTGAGATTCCGGCTAGTCATGACAAGCAGATGGGCTAGCGGAGAGGCAGCGCCAGCGCAAGTCGAACTGCGCAATGAGCATAGCAACGAGCAAAGGATGGCCCGCAAACATGATCGAGATCAGTGAGCGCGACGGGGTAGGGGTCCTGTGCATGTGCGACGGCAAGGTCAACGCCATGAGCATTGAGTTTTGCGAACTGTTCATTGAGCGGTTCGAGAAACTCCAGGCGTCGCCGGTGCCCGCCATCGTCATCACGGGCAGCGCCCGGATTTTCTCCGCGGGCGTAGACCTTCTGCGGCTGCTCGATGGCGGCGTTCCGTATATCCGCGATTTCCTGCCAAAGCTGACCAGGATGTTGGCAGACGTGTTCTCGTGCTCGAAGCCTGTGGTGGCAGCAATCAACGGTCACGCTGTCGCGGGCGGCTGTGTGCTTGCCTGCGCTGCCGACAGGCGCTTGATGGGCCGCGAGGCGGGGCGCATCGGGGTAACCGAGCTTCTCGTCGGAGTTCCATTTCCAGCTGCGGCCCTGGAGATCATGCGTTGCGCAACATCGCCGCAGCATTTCGCAGATGTGGTCTTCAGCGGTTTGACCTATGCGCCCGTACAGGCCGTCGAGCGGGGCATGATCCATGAAATCGTGGAGAGCGGCGCCCTGCTCAAGGACGCAATCGGCCGCGCTCAAGCGCTTGCGTCGCTGCCGCCGCCCGCGTTTGCGCTGACAAAAGGCGAAATTCGGCGAGCTTATCTTGACCAGATAAATCTGGATACGAGTCGAGCCGATGTGGAGCGGATCTGGACCGCGCCGGAAACGCTGGCTCGGATACGTGATTACGTTGGCCGCACCCTTCGCAAGGGTGTTTGAGCGAATAACCCGACTGCGTAGCTAGCCAGCCGCGAGAGCCTGATCGAGATCGGCAATGATATCGGCCTTGTCTTCAAGCCCGATCGACAATCGCACCACGTCGGGACCTGCGCCAGCCTCGGTTTTCTGCGCATCCGTAAGCTGGCGGTGAGTGGTAGACGCGGGATGGATGATGAGCGAGCGGGTGTCTCCGATATTGGCGAGATGCGAGAACAGTTTCACGTTGGAGACGAGTTTGACGCCTGCATCGTAGCCACCCTTGAGCCCGAACGTGAATGTGGACCCTGCGCCCTTCGGCACGTATCGCTTGGCGAGCTTGTGATAGCGGTCATTGGGCAATCCTGGATAGCTGACCCAGGCCACCTTGTTGTGTCCAGAGAGCCATTCCGCGACTGCCAGCGCATTGTCGCAATGCAGTTGCATTCGCAGCGGAAGCGTTTCAATTCCGGTGAGAATCAGGAATGCATTGAACGGCGAGAGCGCGGGGCCGATGTCGCGCAAAGCGAGCACGCGGCAGGCGATGGCGAAGGCAAAATTGCCGAACGTCTCGTGCAGCACAATGCCGTGATATTCCGGCCGAGGCTCGCACAGCATCGGATAGCGCTTCTCTCGCGACCAGTTGAACGTGCCGCCATCAACAATCAGGCCGCCGATGGAATTGCCGTGCCCGCCGAGAAATTTGGTGAGTGAATGAACCACAATATCCGCGCCGTAGTCGATCGGCTTGCAGAGATAGGGCGTTGCCAGGGTGTTATCGACGATGAGCGGCACGCCCGCGTTCTTCGCGATCTTTGCAATCGCCTCTATGTCAGTGATTACGCCTCCGGGATTGGCAATGGATTCGATGAAAACGGCCTTGGTTTTGGCGCTGACTGCGCGTTCGAATGTTCCGGTATTGTCGGGTTCGGCCCAGACAACGTTCCAGCCGAAATTCTTGAAAGCGTGATTGAACTGGTTGATTGAACCACCATAGAGCTTTTTTGAAGCAACGAATTCGTCGCCTGGCCGCATCAGGCAATGCATGACGACGACCTGCGCGGCGTGCCCCGATGCGACAGCAAGCCCTGCGGTACCGCCTTCCAGCGCCGCTACGCGCTCCTCCAACACGGCATTCGTGGGATTTCCAATGCGGGTGTAGATGTTGCCGAACGTTTGCAGCCCGAACAGCGACGCCGCATGATCGACGTCCTCGAACACAAAGGATGTCGTCTGGTAGATCGGCGTGGCGCGTGCGCCGGTCGTCGGATCGGGCTGGGCGCCAGCATGGATTGCAAGCGTGGCAAAGCCCGGGGTGCGGTCGCTCATGGCCAGTCCTCGATCTTGCTGGGACCAAGGGCTGGTCCGCGAAAGTGTGTCGTTGGTGTATCCGACGCCTTGAAAGGGTCAAGGACAGCTTGCCCCCGGCACGCCCTACTGCCAAGTCTTATCAGGTGGCTTTTTCGACTTTTTGCGCATGCATGGCTGCTTCCGTCGTGCCGCCGGCGACGGTGACCCTATTGAGCGCCATGCGCTGGATGCCGCGCCCGAACAGCTGAGCCTTCCGCGCGCTCAAGGTGCGGGTGTTGACGCCCATCCAGGCGATCTCCGATGAGAGCCGTCCGTACTCGATTTTCGGGCAACAATTCATCACGACCTTGAGACCGTTCTCTTCTGCGAGCCCAGCGGCCGCATCATTGCGAACCCCGAGTTGCATCCAGATCACTTGCGGGCGCGGCCGCAGCGCAAGCGCTTCTTGAACGATGGCGAGCGCATAGCGCGAAGCCCGAAAGATATCGACCATGTCGACCGGCTCGGGAATATCCGAGAGCTTCGCAAAGACGCTTTGGCCCAGGAGCTCACCTCCGGCGAGGCCAGGATTGACCGGGATCATATAGTATCGGCGATCGAGCAAGTATTTGAATGCAAAATAGCTCGGCCGGCTGGTATTCGCCGACACTCCCACCATCGCGATCGTCTTCACGGTATTGAGGATGCCGCGAATGTAGCTGTCGGAATAACTGTCGTGGTCCATCGGCATCGTGCTGGAGGATTTCCGTACCGGCCGCAGGGCGCCACAACGATCTTCGGCGCATGCCGGCCTGACGAAGATATGGATGCGCGGGCGCAGGCGAAAGGGGACCCGATCAGCCGTCCTCCCATTTTGCCGCACGCTTGTCGATAAAGGCCGAGATCCCCTCCGCTGCATCGCCTAGCATCATGTTTTGCACCATGACTTCGCTCGCGTAATCATAAGCATCCGCAATGCTCATCTCGATCTGACGGTAAAAGGCCTCTTTTCCGAGCTTGACGATGGCTTTTGATTTTTCCGCAATCCGGCGCGCAAGTTGCAGAGCTTGCTCGCGCGCCATGCCCGCCTCGACCACGTGATTGATCAACCCGATGCGGCAGGCCTCTTTCGCATCAATCGTATCGCCCGTGAGCAGCATTTCCATGGCGTGCTTGCGCGCGACACTGCGCGAAAGCGCGACCATGGGGGTCGAGCAAAACAGGCCGATATGCACACCGGGCGTAGCGAACTTTGCCGTCGCTGAGGCGACCGCGAGGTCGCAGGTCGCAACCAGCTGGCAGCCCGCGGCTGTCGCGGTGCCTTCCACAGCAGCGATCGCCGGCTGCGGCAGCCGCAATATATCCATCATCATCGCGCTGCAGCTTGCGATGAGCTCTCGGGTGTACGCGCGGCCACCGTCTGCATCAGTACGGTGTGCGGCCAGTTCTTTGAGATCATGACCCGCGGAAAAGACCGGCCCATTGGCGGCGATTATGACGGCCCGCACATGAGCCTGCCCGGAAATCTCAGCGAGCTCCGCGCGCAGTGCTGCGAGCGTTGCTTCGGAAAGAGTGTTGCGCGCCTGCGGGCGATTGAGGGTGAGGACGGCGATATTGCCCTCATCCTCCCGCAGAAGGGGCGTTTCGATGCCCGCTGCGCGGACCTTGCGAACTGAAGAAATGGCGCTCATGACCTGGTTCCGGAGTAAGGGCTGCAACTGTTACGAGATTAGGCCGATACGACATGTATGCAAGTCCGTGGCAAGGAACAGCTGCCGGCAGAGCCGGTTAGATTAGCAGTAGATGGGGAAGGGTAAGTGGCTGTATTGATGTCGTGCGAGGAACTGGAGCAATTCCTCGCCGCTGAGTTTCCCCAAGCCTGCAACGACGAGAGCGGTCTTTCGATCGAGGCCGTTTGGGAGCGCGGCTGCCGCGTCCGGCAGGCATTCCGCGCAAGCTCGCTGCGTCCAGGGGGTACCATTTCCGGCCCAGCCATGATGGCGCTCGCCGATTTTGCCATGTACGTCGCCGTGCTTGCCGCCATTGGCCCCGTTCCGTTGGCTGTCACAATTAATCTGAACATAAATTTCTTGCGCAAGGCCGCTCCGGGCGACCTCACGGCGGAGGCGCGGCTCCTGAAGGTCGGCAGGCGCCTTGCGGTGGGTGAGGTCGATGTCCGATGTGATGGACAGGACGAGCCCGTCGCGCATGTGACATCGACTTATTCGATTCCACCCGCTGGAGGTAATATAAGACCGATGACTCAAAATACTGAACTGTAAAGAGTTTATGCCCGTATTTGACCTCGGGCCGGGCATCCCGTATGAGGCCCCGCAACCGCGCATTTGCAAGGAAGTTGCGCCATGAAGACCTACTCGGCCACGCCTGCCAGCGTCGAGAAGAAATGGGTGATGATTGATGCGACCGGTCTGGTTGTTGGCCGGCTGGCATCCATTGTCGCCATGCGGTTACGGGGCAAGCACAAGCCGACCTACACGCCGCATGTCGATTGCGGCGATAACGTCATCATCGTGAATGCCGAAAGGATCGTGCTGACCGGCAAAAAACGCGAAAAGAAGATGTATCACCATCACACCGGTTACATCGGAGGGGTGAAGGAGCGCAGTGCTCGATCAATCCTTGAGGGCAAATTCCCGCAGCGCATCGTTGAGAAGGCTGTCGAACGCATGCTGCCGCGCGGGCCGCTCGGTCGCGTGCAGCTCGGCAATTTGCGCGTTTATGCCGGGCCCCGCCATCCCCATGCGGCACAGACCCCGGAAAGCCTCGATGTCGCGGCACTCAATCGCAAGAATACGAGGTCTGCCTGATCATGGCCGAAACCATCCAATCGCTCGATCAACTGTCCGCACTCAAGCCGGCTGCTGCGCCGGAAATGCCAAAATACGTTCAAAAGCTTGACAAGCAGGGCCGCGCCTACGCGACCGGCAAGCGCAAGGATGCCGTGGCACGGGTTTGGCTCAAGCCAGGAGCGGGCAGGATCCTGGTCAATACGCGTGATTTCGAGGTCTATTTCGCCCGTCCAGTGCTGCGGATGCTGATTCAGCAACCGCTGGTCGCGGCCAATCGCGCTGGTCAGTACGATGTCGTCTGCACGGTTTCAGGCGGGGGGCTGTCTGGCCAGGCGGGCGCGGTACGGCATGGCCTCTCCAAAGCGCTGATGAATTTCGAGCCCGATCTGCGTGCGGCGCTCAAACGGGGAGGCTTTCTCACTCGCGACCCGCGGGTGGTAGAGCGGAAAAAATATGGCAAGGCGAAAGCCCGGCGCTCGTTCCAGTTCTCAAAACGTTGATTCATCCTAATCATTCGAACTGAGCGGTTTCTGTTGACATGGCGGCAAGGCTAATGCCGTCTACCCGGCCGTTGGTAACTGCTGCGGAATAGTTGGGCGCTAGATTGCCATCATCTTCGCGGGGATGGCGATCGCCCTCACATGCATCTCGATGTCGGGACTCTTTCGGTCGTAACTGTATTCGTGACCGCGCTTCTGGGCGCGCTGCTGGTGTTTGCGGGCGTGCAGAACCGCGACATCCGTGCGCCCATGTGGTGGGGCGGGGCGCAAATCGTCAGCGCAATCGGGCTTGCTTTGGCAGCGTCCAGCGGCACGCTTGCGCCGTTCGTGTCAACCGATATTGCTAATGCCCTCGTGCTGCTTGGCTATGGGCTGACTTGGGCCGGAGCGCGGGTTTTCGACGGCCGACCGGTGCTGCGACCAGTCATCGTGTTCGCTCCTGTGGTGTGGCTTTTGGCGTGCCGCATCCCGGCATTTCAGAATGATGCCAACCTGCGCGTCGTGGTCGTGTCGAGCATGACTGCGATGCTGGCTGCGGCGACAGCCGAAGAGTTCTGGCGCGGCCGCGACGAGCCGTTGCTTTCTCGCTGGCCGACCGTCATCGTTCTCTTCGCTTATGCGGCTGTGCTGCTCGCTCGCATCCCAGCGACATTTTTTTCCACCCTCGACGATGGCTCGCTGCTGAGCGGTCTTGCGTTTGCCCTGATCGCTTTTGGCACCCTCCTGTTTACGGTCCTCATGTCTTTTCTGCTCCTCAACATGACGAAGGAACGCACCGAATTGCAGCACAAGATCAACGCGATGGTGGACCCATTGAGCGGTGTTGCCAATCGGCGAGCTTTTCTCGACGGTGCGCGCCGGTTGCTGGCGCAACAGGCAATTGATGGTGAACCGCTAGCGATGATGCTGTTCGATCTCGATCGCTTCAAGGATATAAACGATCGAATGGGACACGCAGTCGGAGACCGGGTCCTGCAGAGTTTCGCTACCTCCAGCACATTGACGCTCGGCGCTGACATCCTCTTCGGCCGCATTGGCGGAGAGGAATTTGCTGCCTTTTTTCCAGTGGGCGATCTCGGCGAGGCGTACGCCGTTGCTGATCGAGTGCGCAGGAACTTTGCGGCTGCGGCGCAGCGGTTTGTAAACGGCGACCTGGAGCCGACGGTGAGCGTCGGCGTCACGGTTGCGGTCAATCCCCCGGCGGAAGCTGCCCGCGACACGAACGACGGCTCGAAAGATACAATGACAAGCATGGATTTGTTACTCGAGATTGCTGATCGGGCGCTTTACCGGGCGAAAGCGAATGGCCGAAATCGTGTCGAAGCAACAGCCCCACTTGATGACAACATAACGCCGTTTGCGGCTGCACCCTCGATTGTTCCATTGATCAAGGCCGAGCGGGTGCCCTTCGTACGGGCGCGCGGCTGGCGCCGGCGGGCAAGCTATTAGGCCAACTAATTAGACAGCTGTTCCGGCACGCGCGGGCCGCGAACACCTCGTTTCCGGGAGGCCCTCCCGCAACGCTGCGTTTACCGCTGAGCGGTAGGATCGTCCAATGCGCGAACTCTTGGCTTCCATTCGAGCAAGAAGCGCCCTGTTGGCATTGGAGAGCGCCGCCGCCCGGGCAGGGGATGCAATGGCTTGCTCGTTCGGCTCGTCCGCTGAATTCGAAGCAGCGATCATCCGCTCCAGGCTTGCAGCTCTGTATTGGCGCAGACGCTGGCGCGATTACATTCTCGGCGCCGCTATTGTGGCCTGCTGTGCTCTCGCGCTTGTGTACCTGATCTGAAGCCGCCTCGGTAATATGGCCCAAGCTTGGCCGGGCCGAGCTTTATTGCCGTTAATTCGAGCAAATTCAGATCATTCGCTAGGCCGAGTAGTACATCTCAAACTCGACCGGATGCGGCATGTGCTCAAAGCGAATGATTTCCTGCATCTTGAGCTCGGCGTAGCTCTCGAGGAAATCGTCATCGAAAACCCCGCCGGCCTTGAGGAAATCACGGTCCTTCTCGAGATAGCCAAGGGCCTCGCGCAGCGAGCCGCACACCGTGGGAATTTGCTTGAGCTCCTGCGGCGGCAGATCATAAAGATCTTTGTCGATCGCCGGCCCTGGATCGAGCTTGTTCCTGATACCATCGAGTCCCGCCATCAGCATCGCCGCGAAGGCGAGATAGGGATTGGCCAGCGGATCGGGGTAGCGGACCTCGACGCGCTTGCCCTTCGGCGAGGAGGCCAGCGGAATCCGGCACCCGGCCGAGCGGTTGCGCACGGAATAAGCCAGAAGCACGGGCGCTTCGAAACCGGGCACCAGCCGCTTGTAGGAGTTCGTGGTCGGGTTCGTGAAAGCGTTTATGGTACGCGCATGCTTGAGAATCCCGGCGATGTACTGCAACGCCGTATCAGAAAGATCGGCATATTTGTTACCGGCGAAAGTGGGCTTGCCGTCTTTCCAGATCGATTGGTGACAGTGCATGCCGGACCCGTTGTCGCCGTAAATCGGCTTGGGCATGAAGGTGGCGGTTTTCCCGTAGATCTGCGCGACCTGCTGAATGCAGTATTTGTAGATCTGCGTGCGGTCCGCCATTTTGACCATGGGTGAAAACTTCAGCCCGAGCTCGTGCTGGGCCGAGCCGACCTCGTGATGGTGTTTTTCGACCTGCGCGCCCATCCGGGCCATCGCGCCCAGCATTTCCGAGCGCATGTCTTGGGCTGTGTCCTGCGGCGGGACCGGGAAATAGCCCTTTTTAAATCCGATATGATGTCCGAGGTTGCCGCCTTCGTAGTCGGTGTCCGAGTTTGTCGAAAACTCGACGGAGTCAAGCTTGAATCCTGTGTTGTAGGGCTGAGCCGAATATTTCACATCGTCGAAGATGAAGAACTCGGCCTCCGGCCCGAAGAAGACCGTGTCGCCCACGCCCATGGACCTTACCAGCCCCTCCGCCTTCTTTGCGATTGAGCGTGGGTCGCGGTTGTAGGGTTCTCCTGTGAGGGGCTCCAACGTATCGCAGACAAGGACCAGCGTCGTTTCGGCGTAGAACGGATCGATGCAGGCGCTCTCCGGGTCCGGCATAAGCTGCATGTCGGATTCATGGATTGCTTTCCAGCCGGCGATCGAGGAGCCGTCGAACATGATGCCTTCGCTGAAGGTGTCCTCGTCGACGGTACTGATATCCATCGTGACATGCTGCCATTTTCCGCGCGGATCCGTGAAACGCATATCAGCGTACTTCAACTTCATTGTCCTTGATCATTTTCATGACTTCTTTGGCAGTAGTCATTGCACGGGTACCCTTTGCTGGTGATTGAGTAGGGGAGGGAGAGCTTGGAAGCGCGCGCTTAGTTAGATCGCGTCTAATCCGGATTCTCCCGTTCGGATCCGGATGGCCTCTTCAATGCTGGAGACGAAGATCTTCCCGTCCCCGATGCGTCCGGTTTGCGCGGCACGGCGGATCGCTTCGACGGCCTTGTCGACCATATCATCGCCGAGCACAATCTCGATCTTTACCTTGGGAAGAAAATCGACGACGTATTCGGCTCCGCGGTAGAGCTCGGTATGGCCCTTCTGCCGCCCAAAGCCTTTGGCCTCGGTGACCGTAATGCCTTGCAGGCCGACCTCTTGGAGTGCTTCTTTCACCTCGTCGAGCTTGAATGGTTTGATCACCGCTTCGATCTTCTTCATCCCGTTTCCTTCCCCTTGGCTTGCCCCGGCGCGCCGCTGGAACTTGCCGCCTTTCCGATAGCAGGCTCCATGCCAAGCATGTCCCGCTCGGGAAATTAGCCGCGGATCAGAGGTTTAATATCCACATCCGAGTGGATTGGAAAGCCGATGGAGCATAAATTAGGCAATTTGCCTGTTTTGTGTTCAATCCCGTTATGTCTCTAAAGCGTCTGCGGAAATGATGGAATTGCTCACCAATGCGGAGATGAACGAAGCCGATCGCCTGACGATAGCTCATGGCGTCGCCGGGATCGAACTCATGGAGAATGCCGGACGAGCAGTGGCGGACAGTGTTCTGCGCCGCCATCCTCCGGGGACGCCGATCGCCATTGTCGCTGGACCTGGAAATAACGGGGGCGATGGCCTGGTCGCCGCGCGCATTCTCAAGGAACGGGGATACCGGCCGCGGGTGCTCTTGCTCTCGGATGTCCAACGCTTCAAGGGCGATGCGCTCATCGCCGCGCAACGCTGGAATGGACCTTATGAGCCTGCCACCCCCGGCGCCGTCGGGCCGCAGAGCGTGGTTATTGACGCGCTGTTTGGTGCGGGCCTCGACCGTCCTGTCGATGGCCTCGCGCGCAACATGATCGAGGCGATGAACGTCGCCGCTCATGTTCACGCAGTGGATCTGCCGAGCGGCATTAACGGATCGAGTGCTGCGGTCATGGGACTGGCTGTCCGCGCGAGCGAAACCGTAACCTTCTTCCGGCGCAAACTCGGTCACGTGCTTCTTCCGGGCCGTATCCACTGCGGCACCATTCACGTCAGCGACATCGGCATTGACTCGCACACCCTTGCGACCATCAAACCCCGTGTCTGGATCAACTCACCCGACCTTTGGCTTGAGGTTTTCCCGGTGCCCGAGGTTGCAGGCCACAAATACAGTCGCGGACATGCCGTGGTGGTATCCGGCGGTCTCTACACAACCGGAGCAGCGAGGCTTGCCGCGCGGGGAGCACTGCGGGCAGGCGCGGGTCTTGTTACCATTGCGAGCCCGTGGGATGCGCTCCCCGTGAACGCTGCCGCAAATCTTGCTGTCATGGTCCGGCCGGTCGAAGGTGACGTGGAGTTCGCACAGTTTCTGCAAGACGTCCGCCGCAATGCTGTCGTGATCGGCCCCGGAGGTGGGGTCGGGGAAGAGATGCGTAAGATGGTGTTCGCGGCTCTTGCGGGTGAGCGCGCCGTAGTCCTCGATGCCGACGCCCTGACCAGCTTTGCGCAAGACCCGCAAACTTTGATCGGCGCTACCACGGGACGCAAGAGCGCTACGCTGCTGACCCCGCATGAAGGCGAATTTTCACGCCTGTTCAGCGCCACGGACGCGATTGTTAATGCGCCATCAAAGCTGGAGAGAGCCCGCCGGGCAGCGATCCATACTGGCGCGATCTGCCTGCTGAAGGGGGCGGACACTGTGGTTGCCGCCCCCGATGGGCGGGCTTCGATTGTTGATGAGGCGCCACCCTGGCTCGCAAGCGCCGGGTCAGGCGATGTGCTCGCTGGCATCGCCGGCGGGCTTCTGGCGCAAGGCATGCCGGCCTTTGAAGCCGCATCGGCGGCAGTCTGGTTGCATGCTCAGGCCGGCATGATTGCGGGCCCAGGGCTCATCGCCGAAGACCTCTCCGAAGCCCTGCCGCGGATCTATGCCCGCCTGTTTGAACGCATCGCGGCGCGGCGCCAAAACCATCAATAGGGCGCTCCACAACCGTTTTTGGGACGCAAACAAGCCGCATTCCTGCCGAGATGAAGCGGCTTATGAGGGAGTTGGGGTACGGTCTGTCGAGCCATGCCCGCCAAGAGGGCGAGCAAGGTTGCTTAGTAGCGTTTGCGCCACTCGTTTGCGGGGGCGCTGCGGTGATCGTTGGTCCCGCCCGCGGGGGGTGGATGGGGCGCAAGTTCAGGGGCGGGGACTTAAGGGTTGCGAGGCTAATCGCGCCGGTGCTCGGCTGCCTCGTGCTCATGGAGTGCTCTTCGTCCAAGTACAGCGACCGCGTTGTCGCGGATGGAGAACCGGTGCCGAAGGGCGGCGGGACCTACCGCGTTGGCAAGCCCTATAGTGTCAACGGCCGTATTTACGTTCCGAGCGAAAATCCCTCCTATCGGGCGGAAGGCCTTGCTTCTTGGTATGGCCCTGATTTTCACGGAAGGCTGACGGCGAACAGCGAAGTCTATGACATGCACGCGATCTCGGCCGCGCATCCTACCATGCCGTTGCCCAGCTACGCCCGTGTCACCAATCTCGACAACGGCCGCTCCATCATTGTCCGGGTCAACGACCGTGGCCCCTACGTACGCAACCGGATCATCGATCTATCAATCGGCACGGCAAAAGCATTGGACTTCTATGGCTATGGGCTCGCGCGGGTTCGGGTCGAATATGTCGGCCGCGCCCCGCTCGAGGGCAGCGATGATACCATGTTGCTCGCGACGTTGCGGGAAGGCGCGCCGGCTCCTGCTCCATCGAAAGTCATGATTGCTTCGGGCAAGCCTTTCTTGCCCAAGCCAGGTGATGGGAACAACTTCCCGCAGCCGGCGGACCGCAAGCTCGTGCTCAATTCCGCAAAGCCCGATCAACCCATCCCGGCCGGGACTGCTTCGCCCTACCGCCTGAAAACTGCCACGCGATCGGCATCCGCCGACCCGCAGCCGCCCCTGCCCAGAGTGGACTCGCCGCCTTCGCCGCGAAACGATGCTCCCGCGCTTGGTCTCATGAGCGGTCGCGGGTTGTATTGAGCTTTGCAACCGTTGGATGGAAACGTATCGAGGCGAAGACGTATCGCGATGTACGCATTGATTTCAGTGGCTGCCCTTGTTAACGAAACACGGGCACGGAAATGCCGTGCCAACGAAGCACTTTTAGGCGCCGTGAGGGATACGACATTGCCAGCCATCTCTGCTCCGTCGTTCCTGCGCAAGTGCATGGTTGTGAGCCTCTTTTGTTTTGGCATCACAACCGCGTGGACAGCGCCAAATCCGGTATCCGGGCCAAAGACAAACGATGCCTTTCAGACCAGCGCCTCGCACGCGATCCTGATCGATGCCGACAGCGGCAGCGTGCTGTTCGAAAAAGGCGCTGACGAGCTCGTTGCGCCCGCGAGTCTCTCCAAGCTGATGACGGCGGAAGTTGTCTTCAACGAGATTCGCCAAGGGCGGCTTGATCCCAGTCGGGAATTCATCGTCAGCACCAACGCCTGGCGACGGGGCGGCGCGCCCTCCCATACGTCCAGCATGTTCATTCCGATCCACAACAAGGTGTCGGTGGACGCGCTTCTTCATGGCGTGATCATCCAATCCGCTAATGACGCATGCATCGTTCTGGCGGAGGGGATCTCCGGCAGCGAATCCGCGTTTGCTGAATTGATGACCAAGCGGGCGCGCGAGCTTGGCCTCACCAAATCGACCTTCGGTAACTCGAACGGCCTGCCGGATCCTCGCCAGCTGATGACCGTGCGTGAGTTGGGGAAGCTCGCGCGCCACATCATCGAGACCTATCCCGAATATTATCCGCTTTACTCCGAACGCGAGTTTACCTGGAACAAGATCCGCCAGTTCAATCGCAATCCGCTGCTCGCGATGAATATTGGTGCCGACGGACTCAAGACCGGTTTCATAAAGGAGGCAGGCTACGGGCTCGTTGGCTCCGCCGTGCAGAACGGACTGCGCCTTATTGTCGTTGTCACCGGCCTGCGCACGGAAAAAGAGCGGGCGGACGAAGGCAAACGGCTGTTGGAGTGGGGATTTCACAACTTCCAATCAGGGCTGCTGTTTGCGCAAGGCCAGGAAATTGCGCAGGCCAGGGTTTACGGTGGCGGCAAGGGACACGTGCCGCTGGTCGCGGACAAAGAGGTTAAACTCATGGTCCCGCGTGGCACCCGCGAGAAGATCATCGCGCGCGTGGTGTATTCGGGTCCGGTTCCGGCCCCCGTGCAGCAGGGCCAGAAAATCGGGACGCTCAAAGTTTGGCGTGGAGAGTTCTTGGTGCTCGAAGTGCCATTACAGGCGGCTTCGAATGTGGGTACCGGCTCACTCTCCGGACGCGCCTTCGACGCTGCGACGGAACTCGTGCTAGGCCTGTTTCGCGCGGGCTTGCAGCGTCTCTAGCATCGGTTTGCCGGCTGATTCTTTGGTCTTTGCTGAAAAGTCGCGACACCTTGATTGAGTAATCTCGGCCGATTGAGATGCGCGGGCGACTTATCACATTCGAAGGCGGCGAGGGGACCGGCAAGTCGACGCATTCCGCCCTGCTCGCCGGCAGGCTCAAGGCGCTGGGCATCGATGTCATACTCACACGCGAACCGGGCGGTTCGACCGGCGCTGAAGCCATCCGGCACGTGCTCATGTCGGGTGCGGCAAAGCCGCTCGGGGCAGAGGCTGAAGCGCTCCTGTTCGCTGCCGCGCGCGATGATCACGTGCGCAGCACGATAGAGCCGGCTTTGGCAAGGGGAGCATGGGTCATCTGCGATCGATTCATTGAACTCGACCAGGGTCTATCAGGGTGCACTGGGTCACGTGGATCCGAAACTCATCCGTGCCCTCGAAAGGGTCACCATCGGCGATCTCAAGCCTGATCTGACGTTCATCCTCGATGTGCCCGCCGAGGTAGGACTTGCACGCGCAAGCAAGCGGCGAGGGGAGGCGGCCGCGGACAGGTTCGAAGCGGAATCGCTCGCGACCCATCAGGAATTGCGTGATGCCTATCGTGTGCTTGTCGTTGCCGAGCCTGGGCGTTGCATCATGATCGATGCCACCGAGCCGAAGACGGTCGTTGCCGATCTGATTTGGAAGACCGTGAACGAACGGCTCTCGCCCGCGACTACGCCGGTTCTGCTCACAGGCGCAGGCTCGTGAGCCAGGCTCTTCGGGCAGATCACATCGAGCCGGTCCCGCCACGCACGAATAGTTTCCTCTACGGCCACGCTGATGCTGAGCGCACGTTGCTCGATGCGTATCGAAGCGGGCGCTTGCCGCATGCGTGGCTGATCGCCGGCCCCTCGGGTATCGGCAAAGCGACGTTGGCCTACCGCATGGCGCGGTTTGTGCTGCGCCATCCCGATCACCGCTCCCCCTCCGTCGCCGCGGCCGGTTCCCTTCATGTTGAGGCGGACGAGCCCGTCGCCCGGCGCATCGCGGTGCAGGCTCACGGCGCTCTCCTGGTGCTCGAGCGCACGGTCAATGAAAAGACGGGCAAGCTGCGCCAGGACATTCAAGTGGATGACGTGCGCAGGACAGTCTCGTTCTTCGGCTCAACGGCGGCCGAGGAAGGCTGGCGCATCGTGGTTGTCGATTCCGTTGATGAGCTCAATGCGAACGGCGCCAATGCACTCCTTAAGGTCCTGGAGGAGCCACCGCGTCGCTCCCTCCTGTTACTCGTGAGCCATTCAACTGCCCGCGTATTACCGACGATCAGGTCGCGTTGCCGTGTCTTGATGTTGCGGCCATTGTCCGCAGATGACGTCGCACGCGCGGCAGCCGCTGCGATCGCAGCCAATGCGGCTGATCCCGGCGTGATGGCCGCTGCGGCGGCAGCGGAAGGCAGTGTTCGGCGTGCTCTCGCGTTGCTCGACCGCAATATTCTCGATCTGCGAAACCGCGTTGTGTCGTTGCTCGATCGTCTTCCGGCGGTTGAGCCGCAGGAGATGCACGTGGTCGGGGATCGCCTTTTCGGTACCGACCCCGCCACGCTTGCGGCTTTCGTTGACACCGTAAATGGTTGGCTCGCCGCCCGCCTGCTTGCCGGACCGCAACAACCGGCGATGCTCGACCGTCTTGCTTTCGCCTGGGAGAAGTTCAACGCGGCCGCGCGCGCGGTCGAGGAATTCAATCTTGAACGCAAGCCATTGGTTTTTAACACCTTTGCGTGGCTTGCCGAGGCATGCCGCGGTTGATACCTATGCCCAATGGCCGACAAGCCGCGCTATTACGTGACCACGGCAATCGCCTATCCCAACGGCCCGCCTCACATCGGCCACGCCTACGAAGCGATCGCCACTGATGCCATTGCCCGCTTTATGCGGCTCGACGGATTTGACGTGCTTTTCCTCACCGGAACGGATGAGCACGGAATGAAGATGCTGCAAACCGCAGCCAAGGAAAAGCTCTCGCCGCGTGAGCTGGTCGAGCGCAATGTGCCGCTCTTCAAAGCCATGGTCGAGCGTCTCGATTGCTCCAACGATGAGTTCATCCGCACGACCGAGGAGCGCCATCATCGCGCCTCGGTCGGCATATGGCGGCGGATGGAAGCGGCGGGTGACGTCTATCTCGACAAGTATTCAGGTTGGTATTCGGTACGCGACGAGGCTTATTACAATGCGGATGAGACGCGGATCGACGAGCGAGGTCAGCGCGTCGGTCCACAGGGAAGCCCGGTCGAATGGGTCGAGGAGGAAAGCTATTTTTTCAGGCTCTCGGCTTACCAGAACAAGCTGCTCGAGCTTTATGCCCGATTTCCCGATTACGTCCTGCCGAAAGAGCGGTACAATGAAGTTGTAAGCTTCGTCAAAGGCGGCTTGCAGGACCTCTCGATCTCCCGCACCACGTTCGACTGGGGCGTGAGAGTTCCCAGCAATTCAAAGCATGTGATGTATGTGTGGGTCGATGCACTTACGAATTATATCACAGCTGTGGGCTATCCCGATGTCGAGAGCGCCAGATTTCGCAGGTATTGGCCCGCCGATTTGCATGTGATCGGAAAAGACATCGTTCGTTTCCATGCGGTTTACTGGCCTGCATTCCTGCTCTCGGCTGGCGTCGAGGTCCCACGGCGCATCTTCTCGCACGGATTTCTGTTCAATCGCGGGGAGAAAATGTCAAAGTCCGTCGGGAACGTGATCGATCCGTTTGCTCTCGCCGACGCTTACGGGGTCGATCAGCTGCGTTACTTCTTTCTACGCGAAGTGCCGTTTGGACAAGACGGAAACTACAGTCACGAGGCAATCGTCGCGCGCATCAACGCCGATCTCGCGAACGATCTGGGTAATCTGGCGCAACGCTCGCTCGCGATGGTGGCGCGGCAGCTCGGCGGCGTATTGCCAGGCCCCGGCGCGTTCAGTGCAGCGGACAAAGCCATTTTAGCATTGGCCGATGGCATGATCGGCAAGGCACGCGAGGCGATGAAGACGCAGCAGCTTCACCAGATTCTCAACGCGATCTGGACGGTGGTTGCCGAGACCAATCGCTATTTTGCTGGCGAAGCACCATGGGCGCTCGCCAAGGTCGATCGGCTTCGGCAAGGAACGGTGCTCTATGTCACGGCCGAGGTGATCCGGCAGATCGCCATTTTATGCATTCCGTTCATGCCAAGCGCGGCTCCCCGACTGTTGGATCAACTCGGAATCCCGCTCGATGAGCGGGCGTTTTGTGATGTCGGCGGAAACCGGCGGATTGCTTCGGGCAGAGCGCTGCCTGCTCCGAGCGCGGTCTTTCCGCGTTATGTTGACAGCGAAGCGAGCGCACAGGCTTGAGGCAGCAGCCGGAAGAGGGCAAAGCCGCCATCTGACCCTCGCACCATATCGGTGTCGTGGGATGCGCATCGGGATTTGAAAGGAAGACCATGTCCGAGAAGCCAGAGTCAGACGAAGAACGGCCGTGTCTGCATTGCCTGATTGCCGACACGATCGATGACTTCTACGCAGAATATGGCTCGCTGAGCGGCGAGAAGGACACCATTGATATGGATGAGATTATTTCCGCGCTCGGTAAAACCGTAGCGGAGATGACCTATGGCTCCGACGCTACGGTCCGCCAACGCATCGTGGAGGATTTGTTGAGCGAGATATCCAGATTTGAGGCTGAATACGCGAGCGCGCCAGGCTCCGACATGCGGCATTGAAGCGCGATAGAATTGATTGAAAGGAATTGGCGGCCAACAGCCTGCCCCCCGATGCTGGTCGATAGCCATTGTCATCTCGACGTTCCGGATTTTGCCGGCGAGCTCGACGACGTTATGGCGCGCGCACGCGCGGCTGGCGTTGGATCGCTCGTGACCATATCCACTCGGGCTAAACAGCATGCCCAGGTTCTGGCAATCGCCGAGCGATTTCCGGAAGTTTACTGCTCGCTGGGCACACATCCGCACCATTCGCAGGAGGAGCTCGATATCTCCGCCGATGATTTGACGACGCGTGCGGATCATCCCAAGATCGTGGCGATTGGGGAGGCGGGCCTCGATTACCATTACAATTTCAGTGCGCGCGACGCGCAGCATCTCACTTTTCGCAAGTACATCGCCGTTGCGCGCAAAACCGGGCTTCCCCTTATTATTCACTCGCGCGATGCCGATACCGACATGATGGACATCCTTACCGACGAAGCAGGGAAGGGCGCCTTCGCCGCAGTCCTGCACTGCTATACCGGGGGCCCCGATCTTGCGCGGCGCGCGGTGGCGCTCGGTTTTTCGATTTCCTTCACAGGTATTCTGACGTTCAAAAACTCCGATCAATTGCGGGCAATCGCGCGGCAGCTGCCGTCCGACCGCATCCTCCTCGAAACCGACGCGCCCTATCTCGCGCCCGTTCCGCACCGGGGCAGGCGCAATGAGCCCGCTTATGTGGTTGAGACGGCCCGGGTGTTGGCCGAGACGCGCGGCGTATCTCTGAGCGAAATCACCCGCCAGACGACCGAGAATTTCTTCCGGTTGTTTGCCAAAGTGCCGCGTCCGGTCGTCGCGGCATGACGTTGCGATTTATCATCTTGGGATGCGGGTCATCTGGCGGGGTTCCAAGGCCGGCCCTCGGCTGGGGCGACTGCAATCCAAATGATTCCAGGAATCGCCGTCGCCGCACGTCGCTGCTCGTTGAACGGCGTAATGGCTCCGGCATCACGCGCATCCTGGTCGATACGTCACCCGATTTGCGCGAGCAGCTGCTCGATGCCGAGGTGGATTGGCTTGACGGTGTCTTCTACACCCATTCGCATGCCGACCACACCCATGGCATCGATGATTTGCGGGCGCTTGTCATCAAGCACCGGCGGCGGATCGATGTGTATTTGGATGAAGCCACCGCGCGCGTCATGCATGTCCGGTTCGGGTACTGCTTTCGCTCCCCGCCCGGCAGCGATTATCCACCGATTGTCACGGACCATCGGCTGGAGGCGGGCGCAACCGCAACGATCCATGGAGCAGGGGGCTCCATTACCGCCTTGCCGTTCCTGCAGGAGCATGGCGGGACTCCCTCGCTCGGTTTTCGCTTTGGCACCTTCAGCTATTCCTGTGATCTGAGCGCCTTGCCGGACGAGAGCGTTGCGGCCCTCGCGGGGACCGAGATTTGGGTGGTGGACGCGCTTCGCTATCGGCCGCATCCCAGCCATTTCAGCGTCGCCGACGCGCTGGCCTGGATTGCGCGCGTCAAGCCCCGCCGCGCTATTCTGACGAATCTTCATTCCGACCTGGATTTTGAGGAACTGCGCGGAAAGCTTCCGGCCAACGTTGAGCCCGCTTACGATGGCCTCACGATCGAGGTTGCGGAGTGATGTTGAAGGGCGCTTTAAGAGAAACGGCCCAAGGCACTGAACTGCATGAGGTATTCGGCCTCATGCAGAAGTTCCATAATATTCCTTATGCGAATCAGGCGGCAAAACCAGCCTCGCTCCGCGCCGCGTCCCCCGTCCCGTGATGTCCGATATCGACCGGCTCTTGATGATCATGGCTGCGCTGCGCACGCCCGGTTCCGGCTGTCCATGGGACCTCGCCCAGGATTTTGCGAGCATTGCGCCCTATACCATCGAGGAAGCCTATGAAGTGGCCGATGCAATTGCCCGTGGCGATATGGATGATCTGCGGGAGGAACTGGGCGATCTGCTGCTGCAGGTGATCTTTCATGCCCGTATGGCGCAAGAGCAGGGAGCGTTCGCATTCGCCGATGTGGTCAGAACGCTCACTGAAAAACTCGTGCGACGTCATCCCCACGTCTTCGGCGATGCCGCAGGGCTCACGTCGAACGAGGTGGAAGGCCTGTGGGAGCGCATCAAGCTGGAGGAACGTGCCGAGAAATCCCGCGCCCAGAAATCTGGTCCGCATCCGGCCTCGGGGGGTGCGCTTGCGGGAGTGCTGCTAGCCCTCCCTGCCCTCACTCGTGCACTCAAGTTGCAGGCCAAGGCCGCCAAGGTCGGCTTCGATTGGGACGAGGCGAGCGCCGTGCTCGCAAAAATTCGGGAGGAAGCAGACGAGATCGAAGCGGAGTTGACGCGCGGTGATGCCGGCAGAGCAGGCTCCGAAATCGGAGATCTTCTGTTCGCCGTGGTCAATCTCGCCCGCCATTTGGGTTGCGATGCTGAAGCGGCGTTGCGCGCAACAAATTCCAAATTTGAGCGCCGCTTTGCAGCAATCGAGCAGGCCCTCGCAGGGCGCGGCAAGACGGCCGAGCAAGCAACGCTGGCTGAAATGGACAGCCTCTGGAACGAGGCGAAATCGAAGGAATGAGGACGCGCCGGTCGTATGGCTCAGTGCGCCTCGCCGGCGAACTTTGCGCGCGCCTTATCCGCGTTTACCGGATCGGTTCGCGCCACAATCACGACCTGGCCGTCATCGCGAAGCTGTTTGGTGATCACCTCCGCGTGCCGGTGAAGCCAGCTCAGCCCAGCACCGTCGGAAGCGGGGATGACGAGATTGAGCGTAATCCTTCGCTGCGCCAGGCGGGTCTCGATTTGCGCGGCTAATTGGTCAATCCCCTCCCCGCTGAGTGCTGAAACGAGGGCCGGCCGCTCACCGGCCGGCCGCCGAGTGGCGAGATTGCTTAGACGGATGCGCATTTCATCGTCGAGCAGGTCGGTCTTATTCCAGACCTCGAGGATCGCATTTTCCTGAGCAATGCCGAGTTGGCCCAGGACGTGTTCCACGTCGAGCGCCTGCGCCTCGCTGTCTTCCCCCGAGACATCACGCACGTGCAGAATAAGATCGGCTTCAATAACCTCTTCCAGCGTTGCCCGAAATGCCGCGACCAGCATAGTCGGCAAATCCGCAATGAAGCCGACCGTATCGGACAGGATGATTCGCAATCCTTTTGGCAGTTCGATTGCGCGCAGCGTCGGATCAAGGGTGGCAAAAAGCATATCCGTCGCAAGCACACGCGCGCGCGTCATTCGATTGAACAAGGTCGATTTCCCGGCATTCGTATAGCCCACAAGGGCTGCAACCGGGTACGGAACCCGCTTGCGGCTGTCACGATGCAGCTTGCGGGTGCGCTTGACTTTTTCAAGCTCGGCCTCGATCCGCGCGATACGTTCCTCAATCAGGCGACGGTCGGATTCGATCTGGGTCTCGCCCGGCCCGCCGAGGAACCCGAAGCCGCCTCGCTGCCGCTCAAGATGGGTCCAGGAGCGCACGAGCCTGCTTTTCTGATAGTTGAGATGGGCAAGCTCAACCTGCAGTGCGCCCTCCCTTGTGCGGGCGCGCCGGCCGAAAATTTCGAGGATGAGCCCGGTACGATCGAGCACCTTGGCGTTCCAGGCCTTCTCAAGATTACGTTGCTGAACCGGTGATAGCGCGCAGTCCATCACGACGATGTCGGCGTCCTGGGTCTTGACCAGCCCGGCGATCTCCTCGGCTTTCCCCTTGCCGATAAAGGTTGCCGGGCGGATGGCGCCGACCGGGACAATGCCGGCGGAGACCACGTTCAAATCAATGGCACGGGCGAGACCTACGGCTTCATCGAGTTGCGATGACGGTGCGCGCGCGGTCGCTCCAGGACGCGACCGTGTCGATGCAGCGGCGCGCCCGCGCAGATACGGCTCAAGGACAAGCGCGCGTCCCGTTTCTGACCCGCCATGCGGGCTGAGCCGATCGCTCCGGCTATCGACCCGTCGAGGCTCCAATCAGCCCTTGTCCCCGGCCGCGTGCTCATCCGTCCCTTCAAACAGCTGGATGGGATGGCCCGGCATTATGGTGGAAATGGCATGTTTGTAGACGAGCTGGGAATGACCATCACGCCTGAGCAGCACACAGAAGTTGTCGAACCAGGTCACCACGCCCTGAAGCTTCACGCCGTTCACAAGAAAGATCGTGAGCGGGGTCTTGTTCTTGCGGACGTGATTGAGGAAGGTATCTTGCAGGTTTTGTGAGCGGTCGGCCGCCATTGTCGTTGTTCCATGTTCCTCGAGGTCGTTGTGCCTCGGGGCATCACCGCGGGCCGCGGCGCCCAATCCGAAAGCGAGTACACGCAACGCGGCCCAGTCCCTCCATTACAAGGTAGGTCCGCGGCTGGCGCAAGCATAAGTTGGGGGCAGCGGATGCATCATCGAGGGCAAAGCGGCCATTTCAGCTCCGGGCGGCATGCTCATGGAATTTGGCCCGCAGCGCAGTCGCCACCAGGCCTGGCGCTCCGTTCCCGACCGCCCGGCCATCGATGCGCACGACCGGCACGACCACTTGGCTGGCGGAGGTCAGGAAAGCTTCCCGCGATTTATAGGCCTCCTGGGGGGTAAAAGCGCGCTCCTCCAAGCTCAGTCCTTGTGCCTTGATCACTTCGAGCAGTACCGCTCGGGTGATACCACGCAGAATGCCCCGGTCCGCAGGGCGGGTGATCACCTTGCCATCGATCGTGACGATCCAGGCATTGCTGGATGATCCCTCGGTGACATGGCCGGAGCTGTCCACGAACCATGCCTCTTTGGCCCCCTGTTCACGCGCCGCCTGCTTGGCGAGCACGTTGGGCAGAAGCGAGATGGATTTGATGTCCACCCTCTCCCACCGGTTGTCCGGTACCGTCACGACGGCGACGCCTTCCGCGGCAATTCGTTCGTTTGCCGCCCGATCGAGGCTGCGCGCGGTCACCACCAGACTGGGCTTTGTGTCTGGCGCGGGAAAGGCATGATCGCGGCGAGCCACTCCGCGCGTGATCTGCAGATAGATGATGCCGTCGCGCACGCGATTGCGATGCAGGCATTCGCGCATGACGATCCCGAGCGCTCGATCGGACATGGGCATTGGGATGCGAAGCTCAGCGAGCGAGCGGCGCAAGCGCGTCATATGGCGCTGCTCGTCGACGATATGGCGGTCGCGGACTTCGCAGACCTCGTACACGCCATCGGAGAACTGGTAGCCGCGGTCCTCGATATGGACCGTGGCTCGAGCACCGGGAAGGTATCGCCCATTCACATAGGCGCTGCGCACCAACGAGGCTCCGTAACCGTCTTCAATCTATGCCGAGCGCCTTGAGCTTGCGATGGAGTGCCGAGCGCTCCATGCCCACGAATTCGGCGGTCCGCGAAATATTGCCGCCGAACCGGCTGATCTGCGCAACCAGATATTCGCGTTCGAACACCTCGCGCGCTTCACGCAACGGCAACCCCATGAGGTGCTCGCCGCCGTCCCCGCCGGGCATCGAGGGGACCATGGAGCCCACATCCTCGGGCAGCATGTCGGCATTGATGACGGCATCCGGATCTCCACCCGCCAGAATCATCAACCGCTCGACATTGTTGCGCAGCTGACGCACGTTGCCCGGCCAATCATGGGACTGCAGCACGGCCATGGCGTCGTCCCCGATCAGCCGGCGCGGCAGGCCCGTGGCCATTGAGATCTGTTCCATGAAATACTCGATCAGGTGCGGAATGTCGTCGCGCCGTTCCGCCAGCGGGGGCACGCGAATCGGAACCACGGAGAGCCGGTGGTAGAGATCTTCCCGGAACTTGCCCGCGGCGATTTCGGCTTCGATATTGCGGCCGGTCGAGGAGAGAATGCGCACGTCGACTTGCACTTTATTGGTGCCGCCGACGCGCGTGAACGTCTGCTCGACCAGCACGCGCAGAATTTTGTTCTGCGTCTCGCGTGGCATGTCGGCGATTTCGTCGATGAACAGCGATCCGCCATGGGACTCTTCGAGCGCCCCGACCTTGCGGCCCTGACCGTTCGTCGGCTGCTCGACGCCGAACAGCTCCACTTCCATCCGCTCCGGCATCATCGCAGCGGCGTTTATGACAATGAAAGGCCCATTGGCGCGGGCGGAGTGGGCATGGATTGCGCGTGCCGTGAGCTCCTTGCCGGCGCCCGCCGGGCCCACGATCAGAACCCGGCTGTTGGTCGGCGCGATTTTCTCGACCGTCTGGCGCAACTGATTCATCGATGATGATTTGCCGACGAGCACCGACGGCGAGAGCTGCTTGAGCGCTTTCACTTCGCGCTTGAGGCGCGAAGTTTCGAGCGCGCGCTGGGTGACGAGCACGAGCCTGTCCGCCTTGAAAGGCTTTTCAATGAAGTCGTAGGCACCCTGCTTGATGGCGGCGACGGCGGTTTCGATATTGCCGTGTCCGGAGATCATGACGACCGGCAATTCCGGATGCTGTGCTTTCATCGCATCGAGCAGTTGCAAGCCGTCAAGCCGGCTGCCTTGCAGCCAGATGTCGAGGTAAACCAGGCTAGGCCGGCGGCTCGCCACGTGTGCGAGTGCGTCGTCGCTGTCGCGCGCGGAGCGCGTGATGAAACCTTCGTCTTGCAATATGCCGGAGACGAGTTCCCGGATGTCCGCTTCGTCGTCAACAATGAGGATGTCGTCGGGCATAGCTATCCACTCGTTACGAGTTGAGGGGTGGCAGCTTGCGCCGCGGGCTGCGCCTCGCTGGAGGGGGCGCTTTCCGCGGCAAAGCGCAGTCGCATCCATGCTCCCCGTTGCCCGGGGATCTTATCGGCGGCATCGCCCAGTTCGATGCGTCCGCCGTGGTCCTCCAATATTCTTCCGACGATCGCGAGGCCGAGCCCAGTGCCCTTCTCGCGCGTCGTAACGTAGGGTTCGAGCAGGCGGCGCCGGTTGTCCTTCGGCAGCCCGATGCCGTTATCGATGACGTCGATCACGACGTCGCCGCCTTCGCGTCCGGCCCACACGCGGATGCGTCCGCGTCCGAGCTCGGACGGTGGAACGGCATTGATGGCTTCGGTCGCGTTCTTGATGATGTTCGTGAGTGCCTGGGAAATGAGCCGCCGGTCAAAGCGTGCCAGCATCGGGTCTTCTGCGATTTCGACATCGATATCGATATCCGGATTGCCGACACGCTGGAGGAACACGACTTGGCGCACCGCGTCGGCGACGTCTTCCTGGGCCATCACCGGCTTGGGCATGCGCGCAAAACGGGAGAACTCGTCGACCATTCGCTTGATATCGTCGACTTGACGGACAATGGTGTCGGTACACTGTTGGAAGATTCCCCCGTCATCCTTGATCATGGACGCATACTTGCGCCGCAGACGTTCAGCCGAGAGCTGGATGGGCGTGAGCGGATTCTTGATCTCGTGTGCGATGCGGCGAGCGACATCCGCCCAGGCGGAAGTTCGCTGCGCCGTTACGAGATCGGTGATGTCGTCAAGCGTCACCACGTATCCCCGTTCGGCTGAGCCGGACTGTTCGCTCGCCACGCGCACCGACAAATTGCGCTCGCGCCCGTTGCGGTTGATGGTCACCTGCCCTTGCACAAGACGCTGGAGTCCTGAACGGGCAGCCGAGAACAAATCGCCAAGCTCAGGCACGATCTCCAGGAGTGGCTTTCCTAACGCTTCTGCATCGGACCGGCCAATGAGCCGCTCGGCAGAGCGGTTGAGGATGCTGATGCAACTTTCAGCATCCACGCCGATCACTCCGGCGCTTGCGCCCGCCAAAACAGCTTCGGTGAAACGGCGGCGGCTGTCGATAAGATCGCGAGCGCGCACAATGTCATCGCGCTGCGTACGCAGCTCTTGCGTCATCTTGTTGAATGTCTGGCCGAGTTGCCCCAGGTCGCCTTCCGAGCGATGGGTCGGAACTTGGACGTAGAGATTTCCGGTCGCAACGATCTGGGCGGCGCCAATGAGCCGGCGTATCGGTGCAACCAGATAATTCGCGAAGTTGAGTCCGATCCAGACCGCTGACAACAGCACGATCAGCGCGATGACCGTGTACATCAGCCCGAAAGCAATCTGGATGCCGATCCGGCGCGCTTCGAGATCAGCGTACTGAGCGACGCCTGCCTGGGTTGCCCGCAATTGCGCAAGGACGCGCGGATCGAGCAATCGGGCGATGTACAGGTAAGTGTCGGTGTAGCCCCGCAGCTTGATGATGGCGGCCACATAGTTGGCCTCCAGGAACATTGCCACCTGTGGTTCCGTGTCGTTGACCCCGGCAAGCACCTCGGGTGACGGCTTGACGAATGTCTGGTTCACCGCCGCATCGGCTTGGTCGATCACGTTGAGGGCCTTGTCGAGAACAAGGACTGCGGGCAAACCTCGGATCGAGGCTTGCACCGCGACAAACTGATGGAACTGGTCGCGCGATTGCTCGAACAAGGGCTTGGCGCGAGCGAGCTCGATTGCAATCGCAATGCTGTCGGCCCGCACGAACTGGACGTGTTCGCGCACATAGGCGTCCGCGACCATCAGCGAATTTTCAATCAATGAATGCGTCTGACGGGAAAACAGCCGGTCGAGGCCGCGGTCGAGCGTCACGCTCGCCACGATTGCGACCAGCACGGCGGGAACTGCGGCGATGACCGAGAACAGGGCAACGATGCGGACATGCAGCCGGGCGGCGGCGCGCCCGCGGAGTCTTGCCTGCCAAACGCCCCAGACTTCGCGGGCAATGAATAAAATGAGGAGAACGACGGTGACTGCGTTCACCAGCAGGAGCGTGACCACCACCTCGTGCGTGGGTGCAATCGGGGTGAGGCCGGCAAGCACCACAAACGTGACTAGAGCCGACAAAAGCGCGATGGCGACCGCACTGAGGCCGAGCGCCCTTGCAAGCCATCCCGGTGCAGGTGCCGCCGCCGCGCTTACTAGTTCGGCAGTGGCGGCTTGGCCGACATTGGTCATGAACTCATCATCTCGTCCCAACGGGATTCGACACAACCGTTGGGCGCCCCCCCCCCAATCTGACGCCTTTATCGAATGATGCTTTTATATCACAATGTTGCTGAATTACGACAATTCAAGGGCGCAGAAAAGCGTCCTGTGGCCCATCGGCATCAGGTGCCTTCAGGTGCGGCCACACGCTCAGATATTGCTTCGAAAGACCTGAATGTCGAGATCGCGAATTTTCTTTCGCAGCGTGTTTCGGTTCACCCCGAGCAGGTCTGCAGCACGGATCTGATTGCCGCGTGTGGCAGCGAGCGTAACCGACAACAGCGGTTGCTCCATTTCCCGCAACACCCGGTGATAGAGACCTGGCGGCGGCAGCTCGGTTCCAAAGCTTGCAAAGTACGAGGTCAGGTGCCGCTCGATCGCCGATGACAGGCCGTCTCCGGATTTGGGGTCTTCCTCAGCCGCGATCATCTCCGGCTGCGAAAGCTCGGATTCGATGACCGAGGCGGTGATCGTCTCTTGCGGATAGAGCGCCGCCAGCCGGCGGGCGAGATTTTCAAGTTCGCGCACATTTCCCGGCCAGCGGTGGCGCTTGAGCCGTTCCACGGCGGTTTGATCGAGCTGCTTGGCTGGCAGTCCTTCTCGCTCGACCAGATCGAAGAAGTGCCGGATCAGATCGGGTACATCCTCGCTGCGCTCGCGCAGGGGCGGCAGCCGGAGCGGTACAACATTGAGCCGGAAAAACAAATCTTCGCGAAACAGCCCCTGTTGAATGAGGATGCGAAGGTCTTTGTTTGTGGCCGCGATAATGCGAACGTTTGTCTTGATGGGGGTGCGTCCGCCGACCGTCGTGTATTCCCCCTGCTGAAGCACGCGTAACAGCCGGGTCTGTGCCTCCATCGGCATATCGCCGATCTCGTCGAGAAATAACGTACCTCCTTCCGCCTGCTCGAATCTCCCGGAGCTGCGGGCATTGGCGCCCGTGAAGGCACCTTTTTCATGTCCGAACAGCTCCGATTCGATGAGGTCGCGCGGGATCGCTGCCATATTGATCGCAACGAAGGGTCCACTGCGCCGTTTGCCGTAATCGTGGAGGGCGCGAGCGACGAGTTCCTTGCCGGTGCCGGATTTACCGCTGATCATCACTGTGAGATCGGTTTGCATCAGGCGAGCGAGAACGCGGTAGATTTCCTGCATGGCTGGAGAACGGCCAACCAGCGGGATCGATTTAAGATTTTGTGGCTTTGCTACCGGGCGCGGGCGCTCCTTGGGCTCCGACAGGGCGCGCCCGACAATTCCGATCAACTCCTTGAGATCGAATGGTTTGGGCAGATACTCGTAGGCTCCCTTTTCCGATGCCCGCACGGCGGTAATGAACGTGTTCTGCGCGCTCATGATGATCACGGGCAGTTCGGGCCGCATTTTCTTTATGCGCGGCAAGAGATCGAACGCATTCTCGTCCGGCATGACGACATCGGTGATGACGAGATCCCCCTCGCCTTGACTGACCCAGCGCCACAAGGTTGCAGCATTGCTGGTTGAGCGCACCTCATAACCCGCTCGCGACAGTGCCTGGTTGAGCACGGTGCGAATGGCGGCGTCGTCGTCAGCGACCAGGATGTTTCCGGCAGGCATAGACTGTCCCCTTTCAAACAGAATTGCGCGGGACCGCGTTGTCCGGCACGTACATGGGCATGAGCACGCGGAAAACCGTGCGGCGGGGTTGCGACTCGCATTCAATGATGCCGCCGTGATCACCAACGATCTTTGCCGCAAGGGCCAAGCCCAATCCAGATCCCGACGGCTTCGTGGTCACGAATGGATCGAACAGATGCGGCAGCAGGTCCTCGGGCACGCCCGGGCCGTTGTCCCGCACGCAGAATTCGAGTGGAAGCGACACGCGCGTCTTGCTGCCCGCGAGCGACAAACGAACGCCCGGGCGAAAGGCGGTAGAAAGCTGGATTTCGCCGTCACTGGCGTTCTCGCCAATCGCCTCGGCGGCATTCTTGATCAGATTGAGGAAGACCTGGATCAGCTGATCGCGATTGGCGAGCACCGGAGGCAAGGAGGGATCATAGTCCTCGACGAACTTGATGTGCCTTGCAAAACCCGAATGGGTGAGCCGTTTTACATGGTCGAGCACCACATGAATGTTGACTGGCTCGCGTTCGACCGGTCGCTCGTCGGTGAAGACTTCCATGCGATCGACGAGTTTGACGATCCGGTCGGCTTCCTCGCAGATCAATCTGGTGAGGCTGCGATCGTCATCGCTGGCCGACTGTTCCAGCAATTGAGCCGCGCCGCGGATGCCGGAAAGCGGATTTTTGATTTCGTGCGCCAGCATGGCCGCAAGCGCGATCACCGAGCGTGCGGCGCCGCGATGGGTAAGCTGGCGATCCATCTTGTCGGCAATGGTGCGCTCTTGCAGCATGACCACAACGTGATCCGCGCGCTCGGGTAACGGCGCCACATGCAGATCCACCAGACGCTCGCCGGGATTGCGCGGCGTGCCGAGATCCACCTTGTATTCGTTGACTGCGGCGCCGCGTGCGCGCACTTGCTCAATCAGCGCCAACAGCGGGCTCCCGAATGGCACGAGGTCACGCAAACGGTGGCGACGCAGGAGCGGCAGGGAGGCTTCGAAAAAGGATTCGGCGGCCGCGTTGGCGTTTGCGATGCGCCCGTCGGCCGCCACCGCGATGACCGGATGCGGCAGGGCATCGAGCACGGCGTCGGCCGTGCCGGATGGGATCGGCATGGGCTGCGGCCGGTTCATGCGGCTTTCTGCTCGGTGCGCTCGAAGGCAGCGTAAGCCGCAGCAAGATGGCGGCGAACCATGGCGGGCTCCTCGGCTGTGAGCACGCGATGGCGATGGGCTTTGAGCAGGAATAGGTCGCCGCCCACGGTTTGCACGGCGGCGTCAAGCGCCCAGCCGAGATGCTTGCGGGCAAGACGTTTCCCGAGCTCTCGGCCATGGTGGGCGAGCATTTCGTCGTAGAGTTCCTCGATCAGCGCAAACTGCTGCGTGAGTCCGGGCGCGCTTTCACGGTGTCCGCCACCGAGGTAACGGGCAACCTGCCCCGGTAACCACGGCCGGCCCCTCGCCCCGCGTCCGATCATGATCGCGTCCGCGCCGGAGGCCTCCAGTGCTGCGACCGCATCGGCCGGGGACGTTATGTCGCCGTTGACAACCAGCGGGATCGAGATGCGCGCCCTGACCGCGCGCACCGCATTCCAATCGGCGCGACCTTGATAAAACTGAGAACGGGTCCGCCCGTGCACCGTCACGAGGCGTGCGCCAGCGCTTTGGGCGCGATGGGCAAGTTCGGGCGCGTTGATCGAGGCGGCGTCCCAGCCAAGGCGCATCTTCAGCGTCACCGGCACGGACACGGCCGCGACGACCGCCTCTACCAGCGACAATGCATGATCGAGGTGGCGCATCAGCGCTGAACCGGATTGTACGCCCGTCACGTACCGGGCCGGGCAGCCCATATTGATGTCGATAATGCAAGCGCCGCTCGCCTCAGCAAGCCGCGCGGCCTCCCCCATCCAGCGCGGTTCGCAGCCTGCGAGTTGGACAACATGAGTGCCCTGCCCTGCCGCTTGCGCCCGGATCAATGCCTGCTGGTTTCCTTTCGCAAGCGCGGCGCTCGCAGTCATTTCCGAGATCACCAGGCCCGCCCCCAGACGGGCCACCAGCCGCCGGAAGGGGGCGTCGGTGATCCCTGACATGGGAGCGAGGATCACCGGGTTCGGCAGCAGAATATTTCCTACCCTCAGCGGTCGAAAGTGAAAAAGCTTCCTTAAAGCAGTCACTTAGCCCTCTGCTTATGAATTAGGCGAATTACAGATGTGCATAGAGTTTAGCCATTTGAGTTCACTGCGCAAGTGCTGCACTGCAAAAAATCCCCTGCTTTGATCCGAGAGGGACTGTGAATGCGCCCGCGGTTTGCCGCCCGTTTTTTGTACGGCTATGCCAATCCGGAGCGTGGGGCAGGAGGAAGGGACGGCCATGTCCGGAGGAAGTGCAGCCGTGGTCGTCGCCGCCGGACGAGGGGTACGCGCCGGAGCAGAGTCGCCAAAGCAGTATCGAAAGCTATTCGGGATACCCGTGATTACGCACGCTCTCTCCGCTTTCATTCGACATCCTGGCATCGCCATGGTGCAGCCGGTCATTCATAGCGCCGATGCAAGTGCTTACAGGTCGGCAACGGAAGGGCTCGACCTTCTGCCGCCAGTCTTCGGCGGCGATACGCGTCAGGCTTCGGTTCGCGCTGGCCTTGAGGCGTTGGAGCCGCATGGTCCGCAGATCGTGCTTGTCCACGACGCGGCGCGGCCGTTTGCTTCTGAGATGCTCATCACGCGCGCCATCGCTGCGGCGCGGGAAAGCAGCGGTGCAGTGCCCGTTACCCCCATGACGGATACGGTCAAGAGTGTCGACGCGAAGGGCGTCGTAACGGGTACTCCTGACCGGGCAGCGCTGCGTCTGGTGCAAACGCCGCAGGCGTTCCAATTTCGCACGCTGCTCGACGCGCACCGAAAAGCGCATATCGCAGGTCGTGACGGCTTTACTGACGACGCGGCGCTTGCCGAATGGGCCGGAATAGAGGTCACCACGTTCGAAGGCGAAGCCGGCAATGTGAAGCTGACCAGCGCTGAGGATTTCGCCCGCGCCGAAGCGTTGCCAGGGGCTGTTTGCGCGGACATACGTACCGGGTTCGGCTTCGACGTTCACCAGTTCGCTCCAGGTGACCACGTCATGTTGGGTGGCATGCGCATTCCGCATGAACGGGGATTGAGCGGCCATTCCGATGCCGATGTCGTCCTGCACGCACTGGTCGACGCGATCCTTGGCGCCCTTGTCGAAGGGGACATTGGCGTGCATTTTCCGCCGACAGATCCGCAATGGCGCGGCGCCTCGTCGGATCGTTTTCTCGCCTTTGCGGTCGAACGGGTGCGTTCCAGGGGGGGGCAGATTGCGCATCTTGACGTGACCATCGTGTGCGAGAGTCCACGGATCGGTCCTGTTCGCGATGCGATGCGTGGCCGCATTGCTGAGATTGCCGCCATTGCGGCCGACCGGGTTGCCGTGAAGGCAACGACCACGGAAAAAATGGGTTTCACGGGGCGAGGCGAAGGCATCGCGGCGTTCGCCACGGCGACGCTCCGGCTTCCGGCAACTGGCTAATCATGCATGATGGTTTGTTCGAGCAGGCGGAGGCCTTGCTGATTTTGTGCCGATCCAAGGGGCTCAAGATCGCCACCGCGGAATCGTGTACCGGCGGGCTCGTCGCTGCCGCGCTGACCGAGGTCGCCGGCTCTTCCGACGTTTTTGAACGCGGCTTTGTCACTTACAGCAATGAAGCAAAGCAGACGCTGCTAGGCGTTTCTTCGGCCACACTCGAGACCCACGGCGCTGTGAGCCGCGAGTGTGCGCACGCCATGGCCGCCGGCGCGCTTTCACGTGCTCCGGTTGATCTTGCGGTGTCCGTCACCGGGATTGCGGGGCCCGGGGGTGAGGTCGCCGGCAAGCCCGTAGGCCTTGTCCACTTTGGAGCTGCTTCGCGCGGCGGCCAGCACCTCGATGAGATCCGCAAGTATGGCGATATCGGCCGCTCGCAGGTCCGCCATGCCTCGGTCGTTCAAGCGCTCGCGATGCTGCACGAAATGGCGCAAAAGGAATAAACATCGCGCACGAAGCGCAGCGCGGGCGAAGGCGCGCTCACCTGTACGAATTTTAATGCAGAATCAAAGTCTTGCCCCTAATTATGCATGCATTTTCAATGGAAAACCTTGCAATGCTACAAAAAAGGTTGCTATATTGATCCGATGACAAAGCTTCAGGAGCTCAAGCAGCATCTGCGGCCCGGACGAGTGTATCGGCGCGAGGAGCTGGCCCATTGGTCCACGGCCATCGATCGTCACCTCAAGCGGCTAGTCGATGAAGGCGCCCTCACCAAGCTGGCGGCCGGCCTCTACCTGTGCCCGAGGGACACGGTATTCGGGAAAGCGCCGGCGGAGGATGACGAACTCGTCACAAGCTTCCTGAAGGATCATCGATTCCTTCTGGCTTCACCGAACGCCTATAACAGTCTGGGGCTCGGCACGACGCAGCTGTACGACCAGACCGTGGTTTACAATCACAAGCGACATGGCCGCTTCTCGCTGGGCGGGCGTACTTTTGACTTCCGGGTCAAGCCTGCCTTTCCCAAGAAGCTGACCGGCGAATTTCTTCTGGTCGATCTTGTGAACAATCTGGACCGCCTCGCCGAAAACCGGATCGATGTGCTTGCGCGCGTCAAGGAGCACGCGCCGTCCTATGACGCGCCGCGGCTCCGGCGGGCGGCACGCGACTACGGCAACGTAGGCACGAAAAAATTCTTCGCCGGAGTCCTGTCAGCGGACATGCCCTCGCATGTCCGCTGACCTTCTTCACAATCACCCGCAATTTGCCGACCTCATCCGCATCGTTGCGGAACAGAGACGTATCGATCCTGCCTTGGTCGAAAAAGACTATTGGCTCATGCATTGTCTTTACGGTCTGCAGCAATTGGGGCTGACGTTCGAATTGAAGGGCGGGACTTCGCTGTCGAAGGGCTATCAGATTATTAATCAATTCTCAGAGGACATCGACATTCGCATCGAACCTCCCAGGGCGGACGACGTAAAAACCGGCCGCAATCAAAATAGTCCGGCGCATGTGCAAAGCCGGCGGGACTTTTACGACTGGCTCGCAAAAACAATCCGCATCGATGGCATAGAAAGAGTTGAGCGCGACACGGCCTTTTGACGACAGGCTGTTGAGGAGCGCCGGCATCCGGCTGATCTACAAAACTCGCGTGCTAGCAATGGCTGGTCTCAAGCTCGGAGTCCTGCTGGAAGTCGGTTTCGACGACGTCACCCCGAACACTGCGAAGGACATCAGCTCATGGCTGTATGACTATGCGGCGGATAGGGCCGCTGTCATCGACAACCGCGCCAAAGGCGTCCCTTGCTATCATCCTGGGTATACCTTCGTCGAAAAGCTCCAGACGGTTTCGACAAAATTCCGTCTGCAACGAGCAACACAGGACCGACCAATTGATTTCATGCGCCATTACTATGATGTTTACAATTTACTTCAGCGGCTCGAGGTGACCTCGTTTATCGGCACAGAGGAGTACAAAGGGCATAAGGCGAAGCGGTTCCGCCAGGACGACAACCCGAACATCTCGCAAAACGAAGCTTTTGTCCTGAGCGACGAAGCGACCCGACGGCTCTACGCAAAGGCCTATGCGGATACAAGAGCGCTTTACTACGGTGACCAACCGACATTCGGTGAAATTCTCCGAGAGATCGCAGCCTGGCGCGATCGGCTGTAGGTGCATGCTCCGATTGAGTGGAAGGGTGCGCTCAATCTTCGTGAGGTGCCTCCAAAGTTGTTGAACCGGATACACAAAAAAATTCTGCGCGAGCACGCGAGCTGAGGAAGATGTGGCGCCTCGCGACGCGGAATATGTGTTGCTTTGGTGCCGAACAGGTCTCAACGTTCTCGTCTTAACCCTTTTGTCCGTAGATGCGGTCCGCCCGGCGCTCGAACGCGCTGGAGAAGCGGCGAAAAGCGGTGTCGAACATCGCTCCCATGAAAAGGGCGAGCGTGCGGCTGCGAAACTCATAGGCGAGGAAGAATTCCACCGTGCATGTCTGGCCGCCGATCGGGTGAAAAGTCCAACGGTTTTCCATCTTCCGGAAAGGGCCTTCGAGGTACTCGACCAGGATGTGCAGATTCGGCCGATCAAGCGTCACGCGAACTCGTAAAGGTCTCCTGAACGAATTTGTAAGCCACCGTCATGTCCGCGATGAGAACCTCGATGCCCTCGGGTTCCGGAATACGTTTGCGCAGTTTGAGCGAGCGGCATAGCGGCACGAACTCGGGGTAGCGCTCGACGTCCGCCACAAGGTCGAACATGTCAGCCGCCGAATGCTTTACGCGTCGGCTCGTGGTGAACTGCGGCATCAGAGCGGATCGCGAGCCGCTGATGCTTGTGCCGCAAGGCTCACGGCGCGCGTCCGGGCGTCAACGAGTGCCGCATTTTGCCGCTCGCGCCGCTCTCAACCGGGCAAAATCGTCGCCCGCATGGTGCGAGGATCGGGTAAGCGGCGAGGATGAGACCATCAGGAAACCTTTGGCGTAGGCGATCGTCTCGTAGGCCTTGAACTCGTCGGGCGGTACGTACCTCTCGACCGGATGGTGCTTGCGGCTGGGCTGCAAATATTGGCCAATTGTGAGAAAATCCACATCGGCCGCGCGCAGGTCGTCCATGACCTGGAGCACCTCATTGCGCTCCTCGCCTAGCCCCAGCATGATACCCGATTTGGTGAAAATCGCCGGATCGATTTCCTTGCTCTGCTGTAACAGGCGAATCGACGCGAAGTAACGCGCCCCCGGCCGTACCGTACGATACCTTGCGGGGACCGTTTCCAGGTTGTGATTGAAGACGTCGGGTCTCGCCGCAACGACCGTGGCGGCGGCGCCCACTTTGCGCAGGAAATCAGGCGTAAGCACCTCGATTGTGGTGTTCGGGCAACGTGCCCGGATTGCGCCAATCACCGCAGCGAAATGGGCAGCCCCGCCATCGGCGAGATCGTCGCGATCGACCGAGGTGACAACCACGTGGCTCAATCCAAGCTTTGCAGTTGCGAGCGCGACCCGCAGAGGTTCAGCGCTGTCGAGTGCGCCGGGTAACCCCGTCTTGACGTTGCAGAATGCGCAGGCGCGTGTGCACACATCGCCCATGATCATGAAGGTGGCGTGCTTCTTTTCCCAGCATTCGCCGATGTTCGGACAGCCAGCCTCTTCGCAAACGGTATGCAAATTGTTTGCGCGCACGATCGCCCGGGTCTCGGCATAGCCGGGCGAGGTCGGTGCCTTGACCCTGATCCAGGGCGGCTTCTTCGACACGGGACCATCCGGCCGATGGGCTTTCTCCGGATGGCGCGCGCGCGTATCGAGCACAACGACCATGCTGCCTTCTTCCGGGGTTTATCTACGCAGCACGAGGACCGATCGCAAGCGCGGTGTGGCGCTACCTCCCGGCTAAACACGAGGCGACCGCCCCGGTGGTATCAGATGTTGAGCACGCGCCCGTAAGCGTCCAACACCGCTTCTTTCATCATCTCCGACAAGGTCGGGTGCGGAAATACCGTGTGCATCAGTTCTTCTTCGGTGGTCTCGAGATTCATTGCGATCACATAACCCTGGATCAGCTCGGTGACTTCAGCCCCGACCATATGCGCTCCAAGCAGCGCACCGGTCGCCTTGTCGAAGATCACCTTCACCAAACCCTGATCCTCGCCGAGCGCGATAGCCTTGCCGTTTCCGATGAATGGAAATCGGCCGACGCGAATTTCGATATTTTTCTCTTTCGCCGCCTGCTCGGTCAGTCCGACCGAGGCAATCTGTGGCGAGCAATAGGTGCAGCCTGGAATGAGGCGCTTGTCCATGGGATGCGGGTGCTGGCCCTTGATTGCCTCGACACAGATGACCCCCTCATGTTCGGCCTTGTGCGCGAGCAGCGGCGGACCAGAGACGTCCCCGATGGCATAGATGCCGGGCACGTTGGTACGGTTGAGTGGATCTACGACGATCGCGCCACGCTCGATTTTGACACCAATCTTTTCCAGGCCGAGATTCTCAACATTGCCAACGACGCCAACTGCGGAAATGACGCGCTCGACGCTGAGCGTCTGCTGACCGCCCTTGCCGTCATCGATGCTTGCCGTGACGTTGTCTGCCTTTTTGTCGAGCCCGGTTACCTTGGCTCCGGTGAAGATCCTGATCCCCTGCTTCTCAAACTGCTTGCGCGCAAAGGCTGCGATCTCGGCATCTTCGGCGGGCAGAATCTGTGGCAGGATCTCGACCACCGTTACCTCGGCGCCGAACGAGCGATAAAACGACGCAAACTCGATCCCGATCGCACCCGATCCGATGACCAGAAGAGATTTTGGAATATGGTCGGGCAGCATGGCTTCGAAATAGGTCCACACCAGCTTCTGATCGGGCTCGATGCCGGGAAGCACGCGCGGACGCGCCCCCGTTGCGATGATGATGTGCTGGGCCTGGTACTTGCCGGGACCGAGCGTGCCTTTTGGCCCCTCACTCTTGCCGGCCTTGACCGTGATCTTGCCGGGCGCATCGACCGCCGCCTCCCCCCAGATCACGGCAACCTTGTTTTTTCGCATGAGAAAGGCGACGCCGTCGCTCAGACGTTTTGCGACGCCGCGCGAGCGTTTGACGACGGCTGCGGGATCGTACGTGATTTTCTCCGCGGCGAGGCCGTAATCCTTCGCGTGCTGGAGGTAGTGCAGGATTTCGGCCGAGCGCAGCAGCGCCTTGGTTGGAATGCAGCCCCAGTTGAGACAGATGCCGCCGAGGTATTCGCGCTCGACAATGGCGGTTTTGAAACCGAGCTGCGCCGCGCGGATGGCCGTGACATAGCCGCCCGGACCCGAGCCGATGATGATGATATCAAAGCTCGTATCGGCCATTTTCTACTTTCGCAGCCCGGGCTGACTTGATCCTGACGTCTCGGGCTTCAGAACCCATCATGTCCAGGTACTCAAACCACCATCAGCACGGGATTTTCGATTAGCGCCTTCAAGGCACCGAGCAGTTGCGCACCGAGCGCACCGTCAACGGCGCGATGATCGGTCGATAGCGTCGTTGACATCATCCATTGTGCTTCAATCTTGCCATCCCGAACGACAGCCCGCTCCTCCCCCGCCCCCACCGCCAGAATGGTTGCATGCGGCGGATTGATCACGGCGGCAAACTCCTTGATGCCATACATGCCGAGATTGGAGACCGCGCTGGTACCGCCCTGATATTCCTCCGGCTTGAGCTTTCGCGTGCGCGCCCGGCCGGCAAAGTCCTTCATCTCGTTCGATATGATGGAAAGCGGCTTTGTCTCGGCATGGCGGACAACGGGCGTGATCAAGCCGCCGGGGATCGACACCGCAACGCCGATATCGGAATGCTTGTGCCGAAGCATCGCGCCCTCAGTCCAGGTGACGTTCGCCTCAGGCACGCGCTGGAGCGCGAGCGCGAGGGCCTTGATGACGAAGTCGTTCACCGAGATCTTGTAGGCGGGCCTGCCTTCCTTGTCCTTCGGAGCGGCGCTGTTGATCTCCTCGCGCGCGGAGAGAAGTTTTCCGATGTTGCACTCAAGCGTGAGGTAGAAATGCGGGATGGTGAGTTTGGCTTCGACCAGGCGACGCGCGATTATCCTGCGAATGTTGTCATGGGGAATGACGTCGTAGCTTTCCGGCTCGAACAGTGCGCGGATCTTGTCGTCTGAGGGTGTGGTAACCGCAATCGGGGAAGGCGCTGCGGCCGCTGACGCGGCAGCCGCAGCCGCGGTCACGAGCCCCCTGCCCTCCTTTGCCGCCGCGATGTCGCGCGCAATGATGCGCCCGTGCGGCCCTGAGCCTTGAATGCGCGCCAGATCGATGCCGGCTTGCTGGGCGAGACGCCGAGCAAGTGGCGAGGAAAAGATTCGATGGGCCTGGACGCCACGTCCCGCTCCGGCGTCCTCCTTGCGTTGGGGAGCAGCAGGTTGGGGAACTCGCGTCGGACCCTGTTGTTGGGCTGCGCCAATTGTTTGTGCCGGCTGGCTTGGCGTTCGTTGCGCGCTCGGCTGGGCTGGCGCTTGCTTTGCCGATGGCGGTGGTCCTGCCTTCCCGGCCGCGGCCGCTGTAGCGCCTACATCCTCCCCTTCTTCCGCGAGCACGGCAATGAGCGCATTGATCGGCACGTCCAGCGTGCCTTCGGGAACGACGATCTTTGCGAGGGTGCCCTCATCGATCGCCTCGTATTCCATGGTCGCCTTGTCGGTTTCAATCTCCGCGATCACATCGCCTGGTTTGACCTTCTCGCCCTCCTGCTTGAGCCATTTTGCAAGGTTGCCCTTTTCCATGGTGGGCGACAGCGCCGGCATGAGAATGTTCACCGCCATCAGACACCCGGCTCGTTAGCTGATCGCGCTGGTGGATCCGGGATCGGTCGGCGCATCCATCTCTGCGTCGAACATCGAACGGATCCGTTCGAGCGCGTCCTCTTCGGTCAGCTTTGTCTCTTTTGCAAAAATGCGCGCCGCGTGCCGCGCAACATCGGCAATCAGCATGCCCCAGGCTTGCGGGTCGTCGAATGCGCGCCGCAGCGAGACGTGCAGCCCACCCTCAACGATGGCTGCGCGCAGCACCTCTACCCCGCCGCGCTCCAGCGCGCTGGGCGGAACGTTGAGCGGATCGAATGTCGGCATGAACTACTCGCTGGACGGCGGCGAAGATCGGGTTGCGGCTGCGTTAGCGATAGGAAACCGCTTTTGCGGCTTCGACGACTTCGGTAACTGAAGGTAGCGCAAGTTTTTCCAGGTTTGCCGCATACGGCATCGGCACGTCCTTTCCGGTGACGCGCGTAACCGGCGCGTCGAGCCAGTCAAAGGCCTGTTCATTGATGCTCGCTGCAATCTCAGCGCCTACGCCGGATTGGCGCCACCCCTCTTCGACCGTGACAATGCGGCCGGTCTTCTTCACCAACTCGATGACGGTCTCGATGTCCATTGGCTTAAGCGTGCGCAGATCGATGACCTCGGCCTCTATCTGCTCCCGCGCGAGCTCCTCGGCTGCCTTGAGTGCGTAAGTCATGCCCATCGACCACGATACGATGGTTACATCGCTACCCGGCCGGGCGATCTTGGCCTTACCGATCGGCACGACGTAGTCGTCGAGCTTGGGAACCGCAAAGCTCTGCCCGTACAGGATTTCGTTCTCGAGAAAGATCACCGGGTTGGGATCCCGGATGGCAGATTTAAGCAGTCCTTTGGCATCGGCGGCGCTGTAGGGAGCAATCACTTTGAGCCCCGGAATATGTGAGTACCACGAGGAATAATCCTGACTGTGCTGCGCAGCCACGCGCGCGGCCGGTCCATTAGGCCCGCGCAATACAATCGATACGGTCATCTGGCCGCCGGACATGTAGCGCGTCTTGGCCGCCGAATTGATGAGCTGGTCCAGGGCCTGCATCGCAAAGTTGAAGGTCATGAACTCGACGATCGGCTTAAGGCCAGCGAACGCCGCGCCGATGCCGAGGCCCGCAAAAGCGTGCTCGGTGATCGGCGTATCGATTACCCGCATGGCCCCGAATTCCTGCAACAAGCCTTGCGTCACCTTGTAGGCGCCTTGATATTCGGCCACCTCCTCTCCCATCACAAAGACATCCTTGTCGCGCCGCATCTCCTCCGCCATGGCATCGCGCAGGGCTTCGCGCACTGTCATGGTCACCAGTTCCGTCCCCTCCGGCACATCGGGCTCGGCCGGTGCCGCCGCGGCAGACGGAGCGGCGCCTGTTGGTTTGGGTGGAGTGGGAGCGCGAGCGGCTTGTGGTGCAGCTTTTTGGTTTGTTGCGGCAGGCGCCGATTCCGCGGCCTTCTGCGCGCGGGCCGGCGCCGCCCGATCCTTGAGCGAGGCAGCGTCCTCGCCTTCCGCCAGGATCATGGCAATCGGGGTGTTGACGGCCACATCATTGGTGCCTTCCGGCACGAGGATTTTTCCCAAGGTGCCCTCGTCGACGGCTTCGACCTCCATGGTGGCCTTGTCGGTTTCGATCTCGGCAATCACGTCACCGGATTTGACCGCCTCGCCCTCCTTCTTGAGCCATTTGGCAAGATTGCCCTTTTCCATCGTAGGCGACAGCGCAGGCATGAGAACTTGAATAGGCATGTGAAGTTTTCGCGTCGTCCCGTACAGAAATGCGTTACTTGTAGACGTCCGTGAACAGCTCGGAGGCATCCGGCTCCGCATCGTTGGTGGCGAACTCGGCCGCTTCGTTGATGATTGCGCGCACTTCGGCATCGAGCTTTTTCAATCTGTCTTCGTTCGCAAAGCCCTTCTTGAGCACACGGCTGCGCACCTGCTCGATCGGGTCGTGCTCGGTGCGCATTTTATCGACCTCCTCCTTGCTGCGGTATTTTGCGGGATCAGACATGGAATGACCGCGGTAACGATAGGTGAGCATTTCGAGGATCAACGGCCCCTTCCCGCTTCGGCACCACGCTACCGCCTTGTCGCCGGCAGCTTTGACCGCGCGCACATCCATGCCGTCGACCCGCTCACCCGGGATCTCGAAGGATGCTCCGCGCTTGTAGAGATCCGTGGTGGCTGAGGCACGCACAACGGAAGTCCCCATCCCGTACTGATTGTTTTCGATGACATAGACGACTGGCAGCTTCCAGAGCTTGGCCATGTTGAAGCTCTCATACACCTGCCCCTGATTGGTCGCGCCATCGCCCAGATAGGTGAGTGAGACGTTGTCATTGCCGCGATAGCGATTGGCAAATGCGAGGCCCGTTCCCAACGGCACCGGCGCTGCCACGATGCCGTGGCCGCCGTAGAAGCCTTTCTCGACGGAGAACATGTGCATGGAGCCGCCCTTGCCCTTGGAATAGCCGTGGCGGCGGCCGGTGAGTTCTGCCATGACCCCCTTGGGGTCCATGCCGCAGGCGAGCATGTGACCGTGGTCGCGATAGCCAGTGATGACCTCGTCGCCGCTCTTGATCGCCATTTGCATTCCAATGACGACCGCCTCCTGACCGATGTAGAGGTGGCAAAATCCCCCGATCAGTCCCATGCCATAGAGCTGTCCGGCTTTCTCCTCGAAACGTCGGATGAGCAGCATTTGCCGATAGGCCCGCAGCTCCTGCTCCTGGTTGAAATCAGGCACCGCCTGATCTGCCGTTCCTCGCGCCGAGGCAGGTTCAGCCGCTGGTTTGTTGCTGGCAACGGCCATTTTTTCCTCGGGAACGAGCTTCGGTGAGACGACCATTGCAATAGTCGAAATCATCTCGCAGCGAAAGGCAACAGGGTCGCATCCGCCGGGAGATAGGCAGCCGGACCGGGCTTCGCCAATGCGCCCGGTCAATTGCTGGAAAGGTCAGCGCGCCGGGAGCTGGAGAATGAGATCGCGCGGATCTGCGTATTGCAGCAGCGCGCGAGCGCGCTCATCCAGCATATCCCGATCAATGCTCTCAGGCTTGAGGAAGGAGACTTTGCGCTGCCAGGCCGCGCGCTCGGCTTTGAGGCGGGCGAGCTCATCGGTGAGTTGCGCAATTTCCTGGTCGAGGTCTTGCCGGGCACGCAGGCCGTGATTGCCGGTATAGGCATTTACGCCGAAATAGCCGATCAGAAGCGCGGCAATGGTATAGAGCGCAAGCGCATTCGTGACGGTGCGGAGTCGACGGCGTCTGACCATGGCCCGAACATGGCGCCGCGAGCTTAAGGCAACTTTAACGACGCGTGCGCGCCGATCGAATCACCTCTGCGCAGCTTGGGATTTGAGCACGGAACGGCCGGCGTATCGCGCCTGCGCTCCAAGCTCTTCCTCGATCCGCAGCAGTTGATTGTACTTGGCGGTGCGGTCGGAGCGTGCAAGCGAGCCAGTCTTGATCTGCCCGCAACCGGTGGCAACCGCGAGATCGGCAATGGTGGAGTCCTCGGTTTCCCCGGAACGGTGCGACATCACCGCCGTATACGCGGCTTTGTGCGCCATCTCGACGGCGGCGAGCGTCTCGGTCAGCGTTCCGATCTGGTTGACCTTGATCAGGATGGAATTGGCAATGCCATTCCTGATGCCTGCCAACAATCTTGCAACATTTGTGACGAATACGTCATCGCCGACGATTTGACACTTTGAGCCGATGGCGTGCGTCAACATTCTCCAGCCCTCCATGTCGTCTTCCGCCATTGCGTCCTCGATCGAGACGATGGGGTAGCGCGACACGAGATCGGCCAGATATTCGACCTGCTGCTCACTGCCGCGCGTCTTGCCTTCGCCCTCGTAGTGATAAGCGCCATCACGAAAAAACTCGCTCGCCGCGCAATCGAGTGCCAGCACGACCTCGCTGCCGCAGTCATAGCCGGCTTTGCCCACCGCTGAGATCAGGAAATCGAGAGCCTCATCGGCGGAAGGAAGGTTGGGGGCGAAGCCGCCTTCGTCTCCGACATTGGTATTGTGACCGGCTTGCTTGAGCGCCGCGCGCAGCGTGTGGAAAATTTCGGACCCGATGCGGAGCGCCTCGGCAAAGGATGCTGCTCCGACCGGCATGATCATGAATTCCTGGAAATCGATCGGGTTGTCGGCGTGCACTCCTCCATTGAGAATGTTCATCATGGGTACCGGCAAAAGCCGGGCCGCGGGTCCTCCGACGTAGCGATAGAGGGGTGCTTGCGTGGTGGCTGCCGCGGCTTTGGCCGCCGCGAGCGAGACGCCAAGAATGGCATTGGCGCCCAGGCGGGCTTTGTTCGGGGTGCCATCAAGTGCAACCAGCGTCTCGTCGATTTTGACCTGCGCCTCGGCATCCATTCCGCCAATCGCGTCGAAAATCTCGCCGTTGACTGCGTCCACCGCCGTGCGCACCCCCTTACCGAGGTAGCGGTTTCCGCCATCGCGCAACTCAACCGCCTCGTGTGTTCCCGTCGAGGCGCCGGACGGGACGGCAGCGCGCCCTCTTGCGCCATTTTCGAGCACGACGTCGACCTCGATGGTCGGATTCCCACGGCTGTCGAGAATTTCACGCCCGATGATATCGACGATTGCGGTCATGGTTCCCCGCGGGCAAAACAGCCTTGCCGTGCTTGTAGGCGATCCGGACGCATTCGCAAGACCATGGTTATTCATGTAGCTTAAACCCGCTCCTGGGGCTTGTTTGACGAGGGTCCCTGAGCCCCTATTGCAATTTCGAGCCTGTCTCATGCCTGCGCGCGCACGTCCATTGCAGCATCTGCGAAGACCTATGCGTGCCGCTCCTTCTCCGGAAGCGGCGACGCTCGTGCGGGTGCCAAATCCGCATCCCGACACGCCCTATGTTGCACGCTTCGCCGCGCCGGAGTTCACGACGCTGTGTCCCATTACCGGGCAGCCCGATTTCGCGCACTTCGTTATCGACTATGTGCCAGGGAAATGGCTTGTTGAATCAAAGTCGCTGAAACTTTATCTCGCGAGCTTCCGCAATGTCGGCGGCTTTCATGAGGATTGCACGGTCGGCATCGGAAAGCGGCTGACAGCGTTCCTTAAGCCTCGGTTCCTGCGGATCGGCGGCTACTGGTATCCGCGTGGCGGCATGCCCATTGATGTTTTCTGGCAATACGGCAGGCTCCCCGCGGGCGTGTGGCTGCCGGACCAGGGTGTGGCTTCCTACCGCGGGCGGGGATGATGAGCGCGAGGGCGGTGACGGAGCAGCCTGGAGCAAACCAGGCCGACCGTCATGACAACAGCGGCTCCCATGAAAAGGCTCGGCTCGGCCCCCGCATGGGCAAAGCCGTAGCCGTAGATCACCGGACCCAGCGCCTGACCCATATAGAACGAGGAGGAGTGCAGCGCTGCCGCTGCCCCGCGGGCGGTCTGGGAGAGATCGGTCACATGCACCTGAATGGATCCGTGCAGGAGATAGAAGCCAAAGCCGAACATGGCGAAGACCGCAACTTGCCACGTCCATGAGAAATGCAGCGCGATGAGAACCAGCCCGCCCGCCGCTAAAGTCCCGCCGGCGATCATCAGATGTGCTTCTCGAAAGCGGGCGATGAGCACGGGAACCGAGAGCGAATAGAAGATGCCCCCGATTGCAAAAGTAGCAATCAACAGACCGGCAATGGATGCGCGCGGCTCGCCTGCTGCGAGAAGAAGCAAAGCCACGTAGGGAAACAGCCCGTGGATGACAATTGCTTCGAAGAATACCGAGCCAAAGCAGATCTTGGCGCGCGGGTCCGCAAAGATGCTGTGGAAATTCGCAAGGACTGCCGCGCGATGGAACCGAGCAGGCGGAGGGCTCTTGACCTCTCGCAAAGCAAGGAAAGCCGCAATCGCCACCAGCAAGCCGAACACGCTCAGGATCGCGAACACGCCCCGCCAGCCGAAATAATCGCCAATCACGCCTGCGAGTGACGCTCCCACGAGATTTCCGGTAAGCGCAACGGCGAGCAGGCGACCGATCGAAACCTGGCGCCGCTCCACCGGGATCAGATCTCCGATCAGCGCCATCGCCACCGGAAATATTCCGCCTGCCACCAGTCCCGCTACTATCCGCGTGGCGACCAGCAAGCTGAAACTCGTTGCGACTGCGCTGATGAGTCCGGCGATCGCGACCACCAGCAGGCATAAATTCATGAGGCGGGTCTTGCCGAAGAAATCAGCGGTGGTGCCGAGCACGGGCTGCACCAGGGCGTAGGGAAACGTAAAGGCGCTTGAGAGCAGCGCTGCCGTCTTTACATCAATGGCGAGATCGCCAGCGATCATCGGGATCACGGGATCGACGGCGCGCGTGAACAAGGTCTGCGCAAATACAACGAGGCCGACGATTTTGAGGACAGGAAGGATAGCCGGGCTCGCCAATCTTAATGTTTCGCGAGCCGGTCAAATTCGATGAGCCGGCGCAGCAGGGTCTCGAGATCCTTGAGCGCGATCATATTCGGCCCGTCGGAAGGTGCCTTATCAGGATCCTGATGGGTTTCAATAAAGACCCCGGCCACTCCGACAGCAACCGCCGCTCGCGCCAGCACGCCCACAAACTGCCGCTGCCCGCCCGACGACGTGCCCTGCCCGCCTGGCTGTTGCACCGAGTGGGTAGCATCAAAGATGACCGGCGCTCCGATCGCCTCGGCAAGGATCGGCAGCGCGCGCATGTCTGAAACGAGCGTGTTGTAGCCGAACGACGCTCCCCGTTCCGTGACCAGCACATTCCTATTGCCGGCGGCGGTGACTTTCGCGACCACGTTTGCCATGTCCCAGGGCGCCAAAAACTGCCCCTTTTTCACGTTGATCGGCCGCCCCGTTTTCGCGGCAGCGATGATGAGATCGGTTTGCCGGCAGAGAAACGCCGGGATCTGCAGCACGTCGACCGCCTCGGAGACGGGCCCGCATTGCTGCGTCTCATGCACGTCGGTGAGAACGGGGATGGCAAGCTTCTCACGCAGTTCGGCAAAGATCGGCAGCGCTTCCTTGAGCCCAATCCCTCGCTTGCTGCTACCGCTGGTACGATTGGCCTTGTCGAAGGAGGTCTTGTAGACGAATGCAATTGCCAACCTTGCGCAGATGTCCTTGAGCGCGCCTGCCATTTCGAGCGCGTGATCGCGGCTTTCGAGGGCACATGGCCCCGCGATCAACGCAAGCGGCAGAGTGTTGCCGAAGCGCGCCGTTCCGATCTCGACAATTGCCTTGGGACCAGGCTCGACGGTCACTGCACTGCCGAGAAACTGGTCGGCTGGAGAAACATGTTCTTGATCGAAGCGACGATGGGACCATCACGCTCGCTCTCCGCGCGCTTGGAGAGCCATTCGGGATCGCTTGCGAACGCGGCCCACTTTTTCTCCCGTTCCGCGAGCAATTCCCATGCCAAGAGGTAGTGCAGGTCTTGATTCCCGCCGTCGCCGACGAGAACGGTCCAGAACCCCGCCTGCCTGATGCCATGGCGCTTCCACAGCTCAAGCGTTGTGGTCTCAAACCGCTTGAGGAGCGCCGGCAGCCGGCCGGTCACGCAGTGATAAATGCGCAATTCGTAGATCATTGCTTGCCTCGCAGGAAATGGGTGGGGGGGTCGACGTTAATGCCGGCGCGCGGAAACGCAACGGCCGGTTTACACCAGACGGCTCTGGTCGACTGCCGCGCCGACAAACGAAGCAAACAATGGGTGGGGCTCGAACGGCCGTGATTTGAGCTCGGGGTGAAACTGCACCCCGATGAACCAGGGATGGCCCTCATATTCGACCATTTCGGGCAACAGCCCGTCGGGGGACATGCCGGAAAAACGCATGCCATGTTGCTCCAGCCGGTCCTTGTAACGGGTATTGACCTCATAACGGTGCCGGTGGCGCTCGGAAATGTCGGTCGCGCCATAAATCTCGCTCGCCCGGCTGCCGCGCTGTAGCACAGCCGGGTAGGCGCCAAGCCGCATGGTGCCGCCAAGGTCGCCGCTCGCCCCGCGCAGCTGGAGTTCGTTGCCTTTCATCCATTCGGTCATCAGACCGACCACGGGCTCGGGGGTTGCGCCGAACTCGGTCGAGTTTGCGTCCTCGATCCCGCACAGATTGCGCGCCGCCTCGATGACGGCCATTTGCATCCCAAAACAAATGCCGAAATACGGGACCTGCCGCTCGCGCGCGAACTGCACGGCTCTGATCTTGCCTTCGCTGCCGCGTTGACCGAACCCGCCGGGCACGAGAATTCCGTCCACGTGTTCGAGGAAAGGCGCGGGGTCCGCGCGCTCGAACACTTCGGATTCGATCCAATCGAGATTGACCCTGACCTTGTTGGCGATGCCGCCATGGGATAGCGCTTCGATGAGCGACTTATAGGCGTCCTTGAGCCCGGTATATTTGCCTACAATCGCGATCGTCACATCGCCTTCGGGATTGCGGATGCGCTCGTTGATGAGCTGCCAGCGCGCAAGATCAGGCTCGCCTTGGGGAGGCATGCCGAATGCGGCGAGCACCTCGCGATCAAGCCCGGCCGCATGATAGGCCTCGGGCACGGCATATATGTTGTCGACGTCACGCGCCTCGATCACCGCGCTCTCACGGACGTTACAGAACAGCCCAAGCTTGCGCCTCTCCTCCCTCGGAATGGGCCGGTCCGTGCGGCAAAGGAGGATGTCGGGCCCGATGCCAATGGAGCGCAATTCCTTGACCGAGTGCTGGGTCGGCTTGGTTTTGAGCTCTCCCGCACCGGCGACGAACGGCAGCAGGGTGAGATGGATATAGATCGCGTGATGCCGCGGCAGATCGTTGCCGAGCTGACGGATTGCTTCGAAGAACGGCAGCCCCTCGATGTCGCCGACCGTGCCGCCGATCTCGCACAACACGAAATCGTAGTTCTCGTTGCCCTCGCGGATGAACTCCTTGATCGCATTGGTGACGTGAGGCACGACCTGGATCGTGGCACCCAGATAGTCGCCTCGGCGCTCCTTGGCGAGAATTTCCTGGTAGATACGCCCGGTCGTAATGTTGTCCTGGCGGGTGGCGGGACGGCCGGTGAAGCGTTCGTAGTGCCCCAGGTCGAGATCGGTCTCCGCCCCGTCATCGGTGACGAAGACCTCGCCATGCTGGTAGGGCGACATGGTTCCGGGATCGACATTGAGATAGGGGTCGAGCTTGCGCAGCCGGACCCGGTAGCCGCGCGCCTGCAACAGGGCGCCCAAAGCTGCCGATGCCAAACCCTTGCCCAGTGAGGAGACCACGCCGCCGGTGATAAAGATGTACCGCGCCATGGGACCCAATGTTTAGCGCGCCGCTCCCGATTCGCCGAGAGCCCCGTTGCGACGCCTTGAGGCCGCCGCATGCGGTTTTTGCATGACGGCGATTTCACGTGTTGCGCCAGCGCTCTGCGCCGGCGCCCTCAAGTGATCTGCGAGTTCAACATTCCTCATTTGCATAGCTTCTTGAGTGAAGGGCCGGTCACCCGGCCCTTCACAAATCTCATTGTGAGCGCGGAACTTGAGGCCCGGATGGCGGCGGCGGTGGGGCCGGCTGCTCGGTCTGACGCAGAGTGTCGAGCACGCCCCCACCCTGTCCACCCAGCGGCCCGCTGGGCGTTTCCTGGGCTGGTGTTCCCTGGATGATCGATCGTGGCTTGCGATCCCAGCTGGCGAGCACGGACAAGAGCAGGCTGGTCGCGAAGAACACCCCGGCCAAGACCGCGGTCGTGCGGGTCAGAATATTCGATGTCCCGCGGCTCGAAAGAAATCCGCCGGATGAGCCGATCCCAAGCCCGCCCCCTTCCGATTTTTGCAACAGCACCACCCCGATCATGGCGCAGATCACCATGAGATGGAGGACGACAATGACGGTCTGCATGAATCCCCGTTCGGCTCGATATGGGTGTGAAGGCGTGGCGGTTCCGGTCGCTCATATAGGGCGCTGCGGTCCAACCATCAAGAAATCGGCACGGCGGCTGCGGTTGGACGCGATCTTTGCGTCCTTGTAGTGGCGGGTTTCAAGCCCGCCCCCTTCGTCGCCGGGAGCGATCGCGAGATTGTCTCCTGAAGAGAAGGGATGAGGCAGCTTGTTTCAGGATCTGAGCGCAACTTCACCGACGTTGTTTGTTGCCCCAGGGCGGGTTTGAGACCCGCCCGTACAGATCACGGTGGGTGCTCAGCGATAGACGCCGGCAACCGCCAAGAACTCCTGCGCGTTGAGGCTCGCGCCGCCGACGAGTGCCCCATCCACGTCGGCAACGCTCATCAGCTCCTTGGCGTTGGATGGCTTGACCGATCCGCCATAGAGAATGCGCATCGTTTGCATCGCGCTCCCAAATCTCGACGCGAGGCGCTGGCGAATGAATCCATGCATTTCACCAATGTCGTTTGTGGTCGGAGTGAGGCCGGTGCCGATGGCCCAGACTGGTTCGTACGCCACGACAACGGTGTCAGCAGTCGAGCCATCAGGCAGTGAGCCGTCGAGCTGAGAGCGGACTACGTCGAGGGCCGAGCCGCCCTCTCGCTCAGCACGGGTTTCCCCGACACAAACGATCGCCAACAGGGACGCGCGCCGCGCTGCGAGCGCCTTGGCACGGACGTCCGCGTTTGTCTCTTTGTGGAGAGTGCGGCGTTCCGAGTGCCCGACAATGACCGAGGTCGCCCCAGCGTCGCGGAGCATTTCAGCCGAAATGTCCCCGGTGAAGGCGCCGACGGGCTCGGGGTGGCAATCCTGCGCCCCGATCGCCACAGGAGAGCAGCCAGCAAGGCCTGCAAACTGCGCGATCAATGTCGCGGGCGGGCACACCATGAGCTCGACGCCGGAAAGCTCACCCGACCCCGCGATGATGCCCGCAAGCTCGCGTGCGCAAGCGCGCAGGCCGTTCATCTTCCAGTTTCCGGCCACGAGCGGCCGGCGCCGAGCGCTCACAAGGCTCTCCTTTGCCCTTAATCCCGCCATGGGCTTAGCCCAACGAATATTGCGGGGCAGCCAGGGCCACCCTAAGATGTGCAACCCCTCGGAAGCGAGGGTTTTCCCACCGGATGACGCATGCTTAGAGGTCTCAGAAAAGCCTCTACCAATTGGCTCGGCAAGGTAGTGATGGCCGCCGTGGTCGGCTTTCTGGTCATCAGCTTTGCCATTTGGGGCATCGGCGACATCTTCCGTGGGTTCGGCCGCTCGACCGTCGCCAAGATCGGCGGCACCGAGATCACGATCGAGCAGTTCCGCACTCTCTATAACGATCGGCTCCAGCAATATTCCCGGCAGCTCGGCCGTCCCATCAGCATGGACCAGGCCCGCGCCATGGGCCTCGACCGGCTGGTGCTCGGCCAAATCGTTTCCGAAATCGTGCTCGATGAGAGGGTGCGCAAGCTCGGTCTCAACATCTCGGATGCGGAAGTTGCGAAGCTGATCGCCGCTGATCCAGCGTTCCGCGGGCCGACCGGCCAGTTCGATCGTTTCACCTTTGAGCAGACCATCCGCAGTGCCGGTTATACGGAAGCCCGCTACGTTGCCGAGCAGCGTCGGCGGATGCTGCGGCGCGAGGTCGCCGGCACGATCGCGTCGGGAATGGAAGCGCCCAAGGCGCTGATCGAGGCTGCCAATCGCTATCAGAACGAGCAGCGATCGATTGAGTATGTGCTCCTGGATCATGCCCAGGCAGGCGATATTCCCGCTCCGAGCGAGGAGGAACTTGCCAAGTATTTTGACGAGCGCAAAGTTCTCTTTCGTGCCCCCGAATATCGCAAGCTGGTGGTTGTCTCGCTCATCCCGAGCGAGCTTGCGCAATGGATCGAGATTCCCGAGGCGGACCTCAAGCGCGCATACGAGGAGCGGCGCGCTCGTTACATGACCCCCGAGCGCCGGCAGATCGAGCAGATCGATTTTCCGGATACGGAGGCAGCACAGGCGGCCGCACAGCGCATTGCCCAGGGCGCAAGTTTCGCCGACATCGCGAAGGAAATAGGCAAGACCGAAAAGGATATCGATCTCGGCTCCTTCACCAAGGCGGGCATGATCGACCGGGCGGTTGCCGATGCCGCCTTCGCGCTGAAGGAAGGCGAGGTCAGCGGCGTGATTGCGGGCCGGTTTGGACCGGTGCTTGTGCGCGTCGTCAAGGTCGAACCCGAGCAGGTCCGTTCCTTTGACGAGGTCAAGGGCGAGCTCAAGCGGGAGCTCGCAACCGCGCGCGCCAAAGCCGATGTGCATGATACCTACGACAAGATCGAGGACGCGCGCGCAGAAGGAAAACCCCTGGCCGATGTTGCCGAGAGCTTCAAGCTGCCGGTGCGCACCATTGAGGCGATCGATCGCTCCGGCCGCGACCCCGCGGGCACGCCGATTGGGCTGCCCGACCAGAAGCGGCTTATCGAGGCGGCCTTTTCCACCGATGTCGGTGTTGAACGCGATCCGCTGCAGGTAGCGGACGGATATGTCTGGTACGACGTGGTCGCAATAACGCCTTCGCGCGAGCGGCCGCTTGACGAGGTTAAGGACCAGGTGGCAGCGCGCTGGCGCGAGCAGGAGATCGCGAAGCGGCTCAACGCCAAGGCCGACGAGATTCTCGAAAAGCTCAAAGCCGGCACCGCGCTGGCCGATGTCGCCGCGGCCGGTCACCTCAAGGTCGAGACCCTTTCCGGCATCAAGCGGGGTGGCGTATCGCCGCCGCTCTCGGCTGCTGTCGTTGAGACGATCTTCCGCACACCGAAGGACGCAAACGCCAGAGGCGATGCCGCACAGGGGGGCGATCAGCTTGTGTTTCGGGTGACCGACATCGTTGTCCCGCCGCTCGAGGCGGAGAGCGATAATTCCAAGCGCGTGGTGGAGGTGCTCAATCGCGCCTTGTCCGAAGATGTTCTCACCCAATACGTTGCACAGCTTGAAAGCGAAATGGGCGTGACCTTCAATCAAAGTGCACTGAACCAGGTGATCAGCGGCGGAGCCGACACCGGCGACGCGAACTGATTTGCGCCATGCAGATCGAGCCGCCGGCACCGGCGTTTGCCCGACGCTACGCCCGGGGCGAAGCCCAGGTCGTGTGGACAAATCTGGTCTCGGATCTGGAAACTCCGGTATCCGCTTTCCTCAAGGTCGCGCGCGAGCGGCCCTTGAGCTTTCTGCTCGAATCTGTCGAAGGGGGCGAGGTGCGCGGACGCTATTCGATTATTGGCCTTGCGCCCGATCTCATCTGGCGCACGGTGGACGGGCGCGCGGAAATAAAGCGCAGCGCGGACGGCGGGGAGGACTTCCGCCCGTGCAATGAACCGCCATTGGCGGCGCTGCGCAGCGTCATCGCGGAGAGCCGCATCGAGCTTCCCGACAGCTTGCCGCCCATGGCCGCCGGCATGTTCGGGTATATCGGCTACGACATGGTGCGGCTGATGGAGGATCTTCCCTCCTCCAAGCCCGACCCGATCGGCATCCCGGATGCCATGCTGCTGCGGCCCACCGTCGTGGTGGTTTTCGACGCGGTCGCCGACATCATCACCATCGTCACTCCGGTGCGGACGGAAGCCGGCTGTTCAGCGGATACCGCCTTCGAGCGTGCGGGCAAGCGGCTTGCGGGCGTTGTGGAAGCACTTGATGCGCCGTTTGCCCACTCCCCTCCCCGCATGCAGAAAGGACCACTCTCGGTCTGGCCGTCGTCAAACACGCCGTCAACCGAATATGAGCGCATGGTCGATGTCGCCAAGGAATACATTGCGGCCGGCGACGTATTTCAGGTCGTGCTGTCGCAACGGTTCGCGGCACCATTCGAGCTGCCGCCGTTTGCGCTCTACCGCGCGCTGCGCCGGGTCAACCCCGCTCCTTTTCTCTATTTCCTCGATTTCGGCAGTTTTGCCATTGCCGGGTCGAGTCCTGAGATCCTGGTGCGCGTGCGCGAGGGTACGGTGACCATCCGGCCGCTTGCGGGCACGCGGCCACGCGGAGGAACGCCGCAGGAGGACAAGGCGCTGGAGGCCGCGCTCCTCGCCGATCCCAAGGAACGCGCGGAGCATCTCATGCTGCTCGATCTCGGGCGCAATGATGTGGGGCGCGTCTCCCGCACCGCGACGGTCACTGTGACGGATCAGTTTCTGATCGAGCGTTTCAGTCAGGTCATGCACATCGTGTCCAATGTCGAGGGTAAGCTCGATGCCAACAAGGACGCCCTCGACGCGCTCGTCGCAGGCTTTCCCGCCGGCACCGTTTCGGGAGCGCCGAAGGTGCGGGCGATGCAGATCATCGACGAGTTGGAGAAGGAAAAGCGCGGCATCTACGCCGGCTCGGTCGGCTATTTCTCAGCGGCCGGAGAACTCGACAGCTGCATCATTCTGCGCACCGCGCTGATCAAGGACGGGATGATGTATGTCCAGGCCGGCGCCGGCATTGTGGCCGATTCCAATCCCAAGGCCGAGCAGCAGGAATGCGTCGACAAGGCGAAGGCGCTGTTCCGCTCCGCGGAGGAAGCCAAGCGCTTCGCCAGCGACCCAAGGGGATGACCGTCCAGTTCTGCCACGACCGCAAGTGACAAGTGATATGAGGTTTCACTCCGCGGCGACGCCCTGCCCCCGTCGCCTGATCTGCGGATAAAATTGCGGTGCTTCGTTCCGGTCGGTCATGCCGTAGTCGCGAATGATGCGGACCCGGCGGTGGCGCAGCTTGCCAAAGTCTGGACGTGCGACCGGAGCCCACCGTTGCACCGTTTCGGCGTCTCGCCAGGTCACCAGCAGTAACAGCTTTCCCGGATTGTAAATGCTCTCGAAAATCTCATGCTCGACGAGACCCTCGGCGTCCTTGTCCAGGCCAAGCTGCGCGGCAAGCTGCTCCGCCGCGATTTTCTGCTTGTCGCCCTTGGGCGGACCAAGCTCGGTGATCGAGACCGCCTTTGCCAGCGGGTTCGCCGTCTCGTCGAAGCGTTGCTGGACGACGGCAAGGCCGCGCGGCGGATCGCTGTCGTCGGTCACTTCGCCGACGCGCAGGTGGTAATCCTCGAAAATTTCTATTCGCCCCTTCTCCTGTACGCCATGGTGCTCGCGCTGCGTGCGCCAGCGCACCACGGACTTTTCATCGCGCCAGCTCGACAGCGACAGCAAGCGGCCTTTCGTCCGTTTGCTCTCGAAGCGCTCGTTATCGATGAAGCCTTCGATCGCTTCGAGCTTGGGTTTGAGAAATTTGGCGAGATCGAGATAATCGTTCCAGCGTTCCTTCTTCGGTTGGACTTCGAAGATCACAGCAAACATGGGCGTTCCTCCTCGTTCAGGCGGCCTGGCGCTTGCTACGGCCCAGACCGTAGCAAGGCTTGGAACTTTGCAGGATCGCTTTCTGCTGCCAATTATCTGGCGGGTTGTCCGGAGACGATAGATTGGCTGTATGCCGATCCCGCCGCATCCGTATGACGCGCGAGCGCGATCCTGTTTGGCACAAAAAATAGAGGCCGCCGATTACGACGGCCTCGCCACATCTGAACAGTCGCCGGCGGTCAGCGGACCGGCGGCCGCTTCACCACCACTGCTGATGGTCGTTTGACTCTCTCCGCATTCAGGATGGCGCACACGAGGTCCGCCACCCATTGCAGTCTGGCATTGATCAAAGTGCGGTCCTGATCCCTGCTGCGTTCGGCCTGTCGTTTCGGTTTGGAGGGCGTGATGACTTTGTCAGACATGGTATCTCTCCCGAGTATCCATGCCTCCTCACGGTCGTGAGCATTGATTCCAATTCGTTAATGAGTCGTTAACGTAAACGAATGTGGAATACCCGCACAGTCGTCGACATCGTTGCAGCCTCAGAAGCGCAAATTGCCGTTGCGCGTCAGTTTCTCCATCAGCAGCCGCTCGATGTCGTCGGTCAGGCGCCCGCCCGATTGACGCAGCAGGCGCGCCATGTGCCGATCCGCTTCGCGCTGCGAGGCCTGCAGGAACGCCGCGCGGATGCGGCGTAGAATGCCTTTTCGCTGGCGAACAGCCGGCGCGGGCCGCAGAATGGCGCGATAATCAGCGACATCCCGGTCAAAATAGGTGGCGCTCATGGTTTTATCTCCTGTGCACGAATATTTGAGCATTTCTCACGCGTGGTCGCTTGGTTGGCATCTTGACTGGCGCTTTGCGCGCTGACAAAGGATAAGTTCTCGTGCCATGATTGAGATTTTCTCATGCATCCGATCCCGCCGCTTGGCGCATTGCGGGTCTTTGAAGCCGCCGCCCGGCACCTGAGCTTGACCAAGGCGGCAAAGGAGCTCAGCGTCAGTCCCGGCGCCGTGAGCCACCAGATCCGCGGCCTTGAAGCCTTGCTGGGGGTAAGGCTTTTTGAGCGGCGCGTGCGCGCGATTGCGCTCACGCCTGCGGGCAACCTGCTTTATCCGGGGCTGCAGACCGGGTTTCTGCACATTCGCCAGGCAGTGGCCGGCCTGAAGGATGCAGGCAACGAGCGTGTGCTGGTGGTCAGCACCTCGCCCGGCCTCACATCGAAATGGTTGGCTCCGCGGCTCTATCGCTTCGCCGCCGCCAATCCCGAGATCGACGTGCGCATCTCCTCCTCGCTGAACAACGCCAATTTCACAACCGACGGAGTTGATGTGGCGGTGCGCTACATGCCTATCGGCTCCGGCCTCGAGCCCGGCCTCGTCGCCGAGAAGCTCGCGGACATGTCCTTCCTGCCGGTATGCAGCCCAGGTCTCATTGCAATGCGCGGCCCAATGTCAACGCCGCCAGCACTTCTTCGCGCGCCCCTCATTCACGACGATACCCTCTCCAATCGAGCGGGTATCCCGACCTGGGCCGATTGGTTCAGGGCGGCGGGATTGCACGACGTCGAGGTCAGCCATGGGTTGCGGTTCAACAGCGCCGATCATGCGCTTGAGGCGGCAAGCCAGAATGCAGGTGTCCTGCTGGCGCACGACCTCCTTGCCTATGATGACCTGCGGGCCGGCCGCCTGGTGATCCCAATCGCGCTTGCGCTGCCCGCGGGCCGCGCCTGGTATTTTGTTTGCCCGCGATCCGGACGAGATCGTCCGCAGGTAGAGGCCTTCAATCGCTGGCTCAAAGCGGAGTTGGCGGCAGTCGATCACAGCGCAATCCGAGGCAAGGCTGCGAGCGAGAGGAGCACATGATGCTTCCACGTCGGCGATTGCTGCGTCTGGCAGCCGGTGCTGCCGCGCTGCCGGCCGTCTCGTGTAGCGCGAATGCGCAAGGCTATCCTAGCCGGACGGTGCGCATCGTCGTCGGCTTTCCCCCCGGCCAGGCAATCGACATCTCCGCGCGCCTGATGGCGGATTGGCTGCAGCAGCGACTCGGTCAGACATTCATCGTCGAGAACCGGCCGGGTGCCGCCGCCAATGTCGCTACCGAAATGGTGGCGCGCTCTCCAGCGGACGGTTACACGCTTCTGGTCGTTTCGTCGAATAATGTGATCAACACCACGCTCTATGGTACCGTCGATTTTGCCCGGGAAATTGCGCCGATCGCCACGTTCGGCCGCGGCTACCAGGTTCTCAATGTCAATAATTCGCTGCCGGTGAAGACCGTTCCCGACCTCATCGCCCTGGCCAAGGCCGAGCCCGGCAAGCTCAGCATGGCGTCACCGGGAATTGGAAGTGCCGGCCATGTCGCCGGCGAGATGTTCAAGATGATGACGGGCGTGAACATGGTGCATGTGCCGTATCGCGGCTCGGTGCCGGCGCTCACCGACCTGATGAGTGGGCAGGTCCAGGTCATGTTCGACAACCTGCCCTCGTCGATCGAGCACATCAGGGCTGGCAGCATTCGTGCGCTTGCGGTTACGCCCGGGACGCGCTCGCAGGCGCTGCCTGATGTCCCGACCATCGGCGAGTCGGTGCCGGGCTACTTGGGTGGCGGCTGGTCCGGAATTGGCGCGCCTGCCCACACTCCGGCGGAAATCATCGATCTGCTCAACCGCGAGATCAACGCCGCGCTCGCCGATCCGAAGATCAAGGGGCGGCTCGAGAATCTAGGCAGCCCGGTTCTGATGATGTCGCCCGACGAGTTCCGCAAGCTCATTGCCGTCGAGACCGAGCGATGGGCGAAGGTGATCAAGTTCGCAAAGATCAAGCCGGAGTGAGGCGGGCGGCAGGGCGCGGATACTGAAGTTGATCGCCAATAATTCGACCGCGGCCGAAGCATTCAGGTTATCAGGCTTGCTATGTGAGCGCATACTCCTTCCACAGAGTGTTAGCTGATGCAGGACCTGCTGTTCTTCCAAGAGTTTTTGCTGACGCAAATCGGCAAACTCGTCATCCTGATTGATGAGCAGAATCGTCTGCGCGTGCTCGATTGGGAAGATCATGCCGCGCGAATGCACCGGCTGCTGCATCTCCAATACGGCGGCAGCCGGGTCACAATCACCGACAGAGGCTCCCGATCGGCAGTGTGGCACTCCCTCAAAGCGTACTTTGCCGGAGAGCTGGCGGCGATCGAGGGGATACGCGTGGCGACGGGCGGTACGGATTTTCAGCGCAGCGTCTGGATGGCGCTGCGCAAAATTCCAGTTGGAGAAACAATCAGTTACGGCGCATTGGCGTCCCGGCTCAAGTGCCCCAGGTCTGCGCGTGCGGTCGGCCTGGCAAATGGCGCAAATCCAGTGGGCATAGTCGTGCCGTGTCATCGCGTCATCGGCGCGGATGGATCGCTGACGGGATACGGCGGCGGGCTGCAGCGAAAGCGCTGGTTGCTGGAGCATGAAGGCGCGCAGCTGACGGACCATCGGCGCAGTGGCCGTAGCTTCAAGGTCGGCGCTGGAGCATTGGCGTGAAAAAAGCAACTGTTCTTTTGGCTATCCCGCTCGTTCTGGCCTCAGCTGCACAGGCGCAGGAATATCCGGTGCGGGTCATTACTCTTGTCGCCCCGTTCCCGCCTGGCGGTCCATCTGATACGACGGCCCGGTTGATCGCAGCTCCGATGTCGAAAGCACTCGGGCAACAGATCATCGTCGAAAACGTCACTGGAGCCGGCGGCGTCATCGGCTCAAATCGCGTCGCCAAAGCTGCCCCGGATGGCTACACGCTGGTTGTCTCGGGCTCAGGTACTCACGCCGCGGCGCAATACCTCAAGAAGGATCTGCCCTATCGCTCGACCGATTTTGAGCAAATCGGCTTGATCAACACGTCGCCTGTCGTTCTGGTGGCGCGCAGCGGTTTGCCGCCCGACACGCTTAAGGATTTTGTTGCCTACCTGCAGGCAAACGAAACGAGCGTCACGGAGGCCGATGCCGGCGTCGGCTCGCTATCGAATTTGGCATGCTCCATTTTCCATTCTCTGGCTCATGTCCATCCAACGGTCGCGTCCTATCGAGGCTCGCCGGAGGCCACGATGGATCTGCTTAAAGGCACTGTCGATTTTGGCTGCAATCAAATCGTCAACATCGTTGCGCATGTCAAAAGCGGCAAGCTCAAAGCCTATGCGTTGACCAGCGAAAAGCGCTCACCGATGCTGCCGGAAGTACCAACAACCGCCGAAGCCGGCATGCCGGACTTCAATCTCACGGTTTGGTTCGGTCTATCGGCGCCGAAGGGCACACCGCGTCCGATCATCGAAAAGCTCAACCGGGCGCTTGGCGTCGCACTGGACGATTCCATCGTGGTCGAACGCTTCGCCCAACTCGGCTACGATGTGGTGCCCCCGCAAAAGCGCAGCTCGGCTTACTTCGACGCGTTCTACAAGGATGAAGTTGCTCTTTGGGCGAAGGTGCTGGGCGAACTGAAGTGAACTCTACGCCAAGAATGAACGACGTGGGGCACCTCTGGAAGCCCGACGGACCGGTACGGATCGTTGCCGGAACGCCTCCTGGAGGCGGCCTTGATCGTGTAGCCCACGCGATTGCCAAAGCGCTCACCCAAGGGTCTCTCATCGACGTCCCGATTGAAATCGTCAACATACCCGGAGGTGGCGCACGGCGCGCCTGGACGCACTATATCGACAATCACCCTGCCGATGGCCACGTCGTTGGCGTCAGCTCACCCAATCTGACCACAGATTATCTCATCGGGGCGGCGAGCTTTGAACATTCAAAATATGTACCAATAGCGACGCTTGTGACCGAGTACATTGCGTTCGCGGTCAGATCGGACTCTGCGATGAACATGGGAGCCGATCTGCTTCTCCGGCTTGGCCAAGAGCCTTCGTCAGTGACGGTCGCACTGGCCACGGCGCGCGGAAACCCCAACCATATTGCCTTGGCAAAGCTCACGCGGCGCTCGGGCGGCGACGTCAATGCTCCGGTTATTCGGGTATTTGACACGGCACTCGACGCCGTTGCTGACATTGTAGCAGGCAGAGCCGATGTCTGCGCGGTCACTGCTGCAAGCGTGCTGACCGAACTCAAAGCCGGTCGCATCCGGTTGCTCGGCATTTCCGCGCCCCAGCGGCTGTCGGGCCCATTGGCGGCTGCACCGACCTGGAAAGAGCAATCCGCCGATTGCACTATTGGGGCCTGGCGCGGCATCACTGGCACAGCGGGGATTAAGCCGGAACAGGTCGCCTATTGGGCGAGTGTGTTGGACGCCGCGACGCAGCAACCGTTTTGGCGGGAGGAACTGTCACGCCTGAGTTGGTCGCCGATGTTTCAGGCTGGCACCGCCTTGCGTGTGTACCTCGATCAGGAACGCGCAGAGTTTGTCGCAACGTTGGGCGAGCTTGGTCTTTTGGGCAGCTCTGTCGCTGCTTGATTTGGCGAAACGGGCCGGACAAGCCGGACCGATACACGCTTGCTACGCCAGGCACAGTGCGAGGCAGCCAACTCCCAGCAAGGTAGAACAGAGTGCACTGGAAGAAGCGTCAGCAAGAGATTCAACGGCTAAAGGCCAAGCACGGCCAGGATCGAAGCTTGATTCGAAAATTCCCGGATTTGGAAGTCGAGCAGCGCACGGCACCCTGCTCGAACGGCATGCGGGGCAGCACATCTCGTCGAGCCCAGCCGCCCGGAATGAAGAGGTTCCCGGTCGGCCACAGCCACAAGCAGGGACTGGAGCTGATTACCTCCGGCATGGACTTGCAATGGATGGGAGGCAAGAAGACATGAGTAATGCCGGGATTAGAGCCAGTTTCGATGACGTTCGATCACCACGCGATGGTGCAGCCCGCGGTACCTCTCCCCGGAGGGGCATAAGCGCTAACTTAATGATTGACGGCTGCCAAACAGAATTATACATTGCCCTGATGGAGAGGCAATGGCCGATACGGTTTCGAGCAGCGATGCGGACGATTGGGAGTCGTTCTGCGCGTGCTTCCGGCGGCTGGCGGGAGAAGGCGCGCGAATTGGGAGAGCTGCGGCGATGTCGCGCGTTCCGGACGCGGCGATGTTGCTGCGAGTGCTGCTGATCCATTGGCAGAAGGTTGCTCTTTGCGCGAACGGCAGTGCGCCTGCAGAGGGGCAGTTGGTGGAGGTCTCGGATGTGGCGTTGCTCAAACGCTTGAAGCTTAGTGGCGATGGTTTCGCTGGATGGGCAGCAATTGATAGGCCGATGGATGACGGCGCGGCTGGTGCGACCGCTGCTGCGGGATGACTCGTGTCGCTTGGTGGACGCAGTACGGTGAGTGAGCCGGGAGCGACAGGATCGACTGGCGATGCTTATCGGTGCATCTGCCGTCGCTGGCCTGCGATCAGGTGCACGTGACTGATATCTCGTTGGGGATGCTGTGTCGTCGGGTGGCGGCCGGCGACGTTCTGATGCCGATCGAGGGTTGCCAATCGCACGGGATACGGCACGCGCATCGGTATGGCGCTACGGTCATCGTACGTCTGAACTTGACCAATCTGCCGCTGACCGATGCAAGAAACGGCCATTCGCTTGCTGCGCCGCCTGCGTCGCTTGCCCGCCGGGCAGCTTGGCGATTGGCCGGCCTGGATTGCGGCAGGCGATCTGACAACACGCCCGCGATCGCTGTCGCGTCTGCGCGATCAAGAGAGCAGGCGGCGGCGAGGCGCGCCGTGGAAGCGCCCGCGAGGCACGCAAGCAGAACCGCCAGATCCAGCCCGCAACGATCGAGGCGCGGGCTATATCTCGTCTCACTACACCGACCAGCAACTCAACCCACACCACCTCGATGTATCGTGGTCGTTGGCAGTCGAACTCGCCTCAAGCGGCTGAAGTCGCTGTTGGCACTGGTCATCTCAAAAAAGTTGATCCGCAGGCGCTCAAGCCTGGCTCAGGGCAGCCCTGGTCGCCATTCTGAGATCTAGCTCTGGCCGAGCGTCCCCCGGGGATACCCCATCGATGCTGATCACAGCGTTGCCTCTGGCGGGAGACTCTCTCATGCTGCATCTGCTTAAAACCGCCATCAATCCGACCACCGCTCACTCGCGCGTTGCGCCGCTGGCATCGCATCGCCCACCGTCTGCGACGAGACGTAAGCGCTCATACCAAGTACCAACGCTATGTTCCCGCTTGCGCTTCTGCCCTGCGGGGAGAGGTGGACCTGCTGGCTCGATCTAAGGAAAGTCTAGCGTGCGGACCGTGTGCGTTTACAAGGTGAACCGTGGCACGAGGACATGAGATGACACGAAGGACCACGACCTCTCGCGACGCTGCCGAGGCTGCGTTCAAGGCTGCAACGACGAAACCCGCAGAGTTAGCTCCGAAGAAACCGTCTATCCCAGGCGTTAAAGAACAAGTCTCATTGCGGATCGATAAGGACGTTCTTGAGTATTTCCAGGAGGGCGGGCCTGGTTGGCAAGACCGGATCAATGACGCGCTTAGAAAACTGGCCGGGAAATAGAGAGTTGCCTGCATCACTACCTGCAGACCTGCTTGAGCGTAGTAATCAGCGCAACTGAGCCTTCGGCATTCGCATGAGGGCTAGCTTCAAATGCCAACGGTTGCCCGTGGGATCGGTCTCCTCTGGGCTGAGCATGAAGTCCCACAGCTTGTATCCGGCCCCAGTGAGGATAAAGTCGTCGATCTTCATTTGAAAATTCGGTCCGGTGGCGCCGGAGCCGAGGAGCCCGGTGAAGTCGTCCGTCCGGTCCGGCTTCGTAGAATTCTGTCCAGGTCGTCCGTGCTGCAATCCCCATCGCGATGGCGATAAATCTCGGCTGTATAGAGCCAACGACGGATCGCATCTGGGCCGTCCTTTCTCGGCACCGCGAATTCAAGCTCGGCGGCGACCGACAGATGATCGACCCGTGAGGGCATGCTGAAAGGTGTAAACCCGATATTGCTCCATCGCCAGCGGCGATCGATAACCGCCTGGGTCGTAAACCGCGCGCCTCCATCCTCCCCAGTGACGAAACGGACGCCGGCTTGGCCAGCCTGCCAGTCCTCGACCCCGAGCACGAGTCGCAGCGGCACGGCAGAAAGAGGCTGGTATTCCCGGTCCGTGAGCCTGAACTCGACATCAAGGCTGACCGTGCCGCATTCCGCAGCGCGGGGGAGGACAAGCGGTGTGACGGCGAGACAGGCCAGAGCGCCACGCAAGATGATTTTTATCATTTTGTACCGGCGATTTATCTACAAATAGTCGATGTAAGCAAGCGCTTTCCCGCGAGTTTTCACACGACCAAGACCCAACCCGGGCTCCTAATGGAGCACGGCGCCATTAGGCGGTGTTGACCGTGTCGCTGCGCGATGGCCGCGCTCTGATGCGACAAGTAGCGCTCCTGCGAGCATGACCAGTGACAAAACCAAGCCTGTCAGGTTGGCCAGGAAACTAGCAGCGAATTCAGGACTGCCTCCGAGATTGTAGCCGAGGCCGACATAGGCGGCGGTCCAGAGCATTCGTCCGAGGAGAACAAGCGTAACAAACGTTGAGAACCTATAACGGTTAGCGCCTGCGATCAGACTGACTGGCGAGCTAGTGACGAAAGGGCCAGGGTCCGCGTTCCAGGATCACCGCTGCGCCCCATCGTTGCAACAGTACACGCGCGCGAACCTGGCGCTCGGCTGTCATCCGAACCAGCGGCCGCGCCGGTCCAAGAAATGCACGCCGGCGATCCGCCCCAGGCCGTAGGCCGTCACATCGCCGATCGCGCAAGCGCCAACCGCGATCGAAATGGCGGCCAACAAGTTGATTCCTCCACCTGCAGACAGCACGCCGGCAAGGACTGCAGACAATCCGGCCGGCATGGGCGGACCGATCGCACTAACAAGCAGCGTGACTGCAAGCGCAGGGTAACCGTATCTGAGGAGAAGGTGACAGAACCTCGTCCTCCAACCAGCGCCACCAATCCGACGAACTGTCGGCGCCCGACAATGGGACGTGAGCAGCAATATCGGCAATCGATTCCTGTACACGTTGAACATAGTGGAACGGTGACAGTGTGCTGGCGTTCCGCCAGGATATTGAGCGTCGTGTCCAGCGAAATATCCAACGGCAGGTCTAGCCGGTGAGCAAAAGCGCGTCAGGGATGCCATAATTGTTCGCCAGGATAACCTGAACGTGATCCACTTGCGAATGCCGCTGTTTGCGGCAGCTAAACGCGGTCAGGTTCGATTGGAAACAGGACAGAAATGAGCCGTGCGTCTCGCAAGCTAAACAAAACGGTCGCTAGGGCAAAATCACGGATAGCACCAGGCCGAACCGGCGCATCCCGGGCGATTGAAAATTGATCATTACTACGGTCCGATGATGCACGGAGAATGAACGCCGCCGAGTTTGAAGAGGTGGCGTTGCCTAATTTTAGAGTAAAATCGATACCGTTG
>CAVYVC010000013.1:0-54667 GCA_963771845.1 uncultured Alphaproteobacteria bacterium
AGCAATACGGTACTCGGTCCAAGGTACGGAGAACAGTACCAATATCGCCAGCTCGCGTGGAGCCGCAATGTGAAATACCACCCTGGTGGTTATGGATATCTAACCGCGTCCCGTCATCCGGGGCCGGGACAGTGCATGGTAGGCAGTTTGACTGGGGCGGTCGCCTCCCAAAGAGTAACGGAGGCGTTCGATGGTAGGCTCAGAGCGGTCGGAAATCGCTCGTTGAGTGCAATGGCATAAGCCTGCCTGACTGCGAGACCCACAAGTCGAGCAGAGACGAAAGTCGGACATAGTGATCCGGTGGTCCCGCGTGGAAGGGCCATCGCTCAACGGATAAAAGGTACGCCGGGGATAACAGGCTGATGATGCCCAAGAGTCCATATCGACGGCATCGTTTGGCACCTCGATGTCGGCTCATCACATCCTGGGGCTGGAGCAGGTCCCAAGGGTTCGGCTGTTCGCCAATTAAAGTGGTACGTGAGCTGGGTTCAGAACGTCGTGAGACAGTTCGGTCCCTATCTGCCGTGGGTGTCGGAGAATTGAGAGGATTTGTCCTTAGTACGAGAGGACCGGGATGGACGTACCTCTGGTGGAGCAGTTGTGGCGCCAGCCGCAGTGCTGCGTAGCTATGTACGGACGGGATAACCGCTGAAAGCATCTAAGCGGGAAACCCACCTCGAAACGAGTTCTCCCTTAAGAGCCGTGGTAGACCACCACGTTGATAGGCCGGGTGTGTAAGCGCGGCAACGCGTTGAGCTTACCGGTACTAATCGCTCGTGTGAGCTTGATCGTCTCTCATCATCAGTACGCATCAGTGGTCAGTAATCAGTAATCAGACGACACGGTACAATGTGGACCAGCTTGCGCAGAAATCAGCGGCGGCGAACTCGAATCTGATTCTGACTACTGATTCTGTATGCCTGTCTTTGGCCGGCCTGGTGGTTCTAGCGGGGAGCCTGAACCCGATCCCATCCCGAACTCGGCCGTTAAATTCCCCTGCGCCGATGGTACTAAGCCTCAAGGCTTGGAAGAGTAGGTCGCTGCCAGGCCTGCCAAGGACGGAACACCTCTTCACGCTCTCATGCAAAAAGCCGCCGCGGATGATCTCCGCGGCGGCTTTTTGTTTGGGTGGACTTATGGGGACCCACCGTAACCTCCGTTAGCGGCCGCCCTCGCGAAGGCAGGGATGATCCGTCTTGTTTAGCATTGGTGAAAGCACTGCGGCTTGCACCGGTGCAGGGGTGCAGGAGACGGTGGATGGTTACGGCCCACCCACGTTACCCGCAGCACCGCAGCACTTCTTGAATTTACGGCCTGAGCCGCAAGGACAGGGATCGTTGCGGCCGAGCTTGGCCGCGGCTCGGATGGGTTCGCGCCCTGACGCTCGGCTGAGCGAAACCAATGTTTGGTTATTTCGCGCGTTGCGGCGCCAGAACCTAGCGATTCCGGCGATGCAACCCGGGATCAGGTCCGCGGCTTGCTCCAGGAGGGCATCCTCTGCCTCCGGTGTCAGAGCGATCAGCGAGTCGCCGGTCGCATCACCGCAAAGCCCCAGAATGGGCAACAAAAGCTCCCCCTCACTGCTGGACGTGAACAGCGGCCTCCAGGCATCGATGCGCAGCTTGATTGCGTGAAGAAAGCCTTCGGCCCAGTCTATGGCAATTAAGGTGCCGTCGCGGTCGACCCAGAAGACCGGCTCAGGCAAATCATCAGCGACCTCGCGCAAAATCTCGTTGTACCGGCCCAGCACGGTGCCGAGGATCGCGTTCGCCTCATCGAGGCCAGTGAACTCCGGCCCCTCCCCGCCCCAGATGTGCGCCAGCCATTCGCTCGGCCGGATCAGCTCCGGTCCAACAGCAATCCCGGTGAGAAAGCCATCGAGGTCGGAGAGCATCATGCTCCGCGGCGGAGAGCGTTCAGACTTCAGGAATTGGTCGAGCGCCTGCAGATCAATGCGATCGATGTTGATGTCATGGGCGAGTGCCTGAGCGCGCATTGCCGTCCTCCGATTCGGAGTGCTCCATCATCGCACGCTGTGACGGCACGGGCAGGTTGCTTGCCCGGGCTATCCACAGTTCCATGGCGGCACTACCGCTGGCGGCGATCTACCGACGAAAATCTTGTGAAATATTTTTGTTGAGCATCCCAACCCAAGGGCAGACCATTTCGTGCCGTGACTACCGTCTGCCGTACCAGGTTTCGGAATACGGCGAGGAATTCATCAATTAATCGCATCTACCGGGTATCGTCCGGCCCCGGCAGCCAATCCATCCACGATGCGAACTGCGCAAACTCAACACATGAATTCGGTGCGAAACTGGGCGATCGGGTTTTGTCTCACGACCGCTGCGGTTGTGCTCTCGTATTTATGGCTCGATCGCCCCATCGCGTTGTTCGTCCATGAACAGCTGCGCGGTTTTGACGTTTTCGAAATGCTGACCTATGTCTCGGCCATCACCACGCCCGTCGTGGTCATTGTATTTGCCGCGGTCGCTCTGCACATGCTCACCGGACGAGCATTGTCCAGGCTTCAGACGGTCGTCGTGCTCGCGGGCGCGAGCCTCGCCATCTCGGAGGCGATCAAGGTCCAGCTCAAATTCGCTTTCGGACGAACCTGGCCGGAAACCTGGCTGCGCGACAATCCGTCTTTCATCCGCGACGGCGTCTACGGCTTCAACCCATTTCATGGCGGGCCGGGATTCGCCGCTTTCCCGTCCGGACATATGTCGGCGATTTGCGCGGTAATGTCGGTTCTGTGGATTTGCTATCCGAAATTCCGAGTGCTCTATGCACTCGCCATGGCGGTCGCCGGCATCGGCCTCATCGGCGCCGACTTCCATTTTCTCAGCGACGTGATTGCGGGTGCGTTTCTCGGAATTTGGACCGGCTGGCTCACCGTTGCGCTGTGGGAGCTGGGCAAGCACGAGGTGCGCCCGTAACCCCACTCCCGCGTGCGACGACCAGTGCCACACGGCCCAGTCCCTCATCGCAAGTCGGGCTTGCCCGACTTGCGCAATATAGTGCGGGACCCCCGCCAGGCCGGGGTTCAGTCGGATGAGGGAGCAGTCCCCGACTGCGCAGTTGTGCTTCAACTGCCTAAACTAATTCCCCTCCGCGGTCTTCGGGGCGGCGGCGGGGTTCCATTGCCCGCGACGCATGCGCGTGATCCTTACGCTCTTGAACAAGCCGGCGCTGCGGAAGGGCTCGTTGCGCGAGAATTCCTCCGCGTGCTCGCGGCTCGGCACATTGATAATAAGGCAGCTTCCAAGACGCTTTACGCCGTCGTCGGCGAGCAGCGCTCCCCCGAGCACCAAAATGTTCTGGTGCTGCTCCAGATAGGCGAAATGCCGGTCCTTGTTGGCCGCGCGTATCGCGGCGCCATCGTCCCGATCTTCCTGATAGATGATGTAGAGCATCCGCCTCCTCCACTGCCGCTTGCCGCAAATCGCATTCCCCCTCAGACTACAGCGGTTTCGGCGAGATGTAATAAAACGAGCGGCGGACTCGGTCTAATCCCTCGCCCGCTTGCAGGGGAGGGATAAACCGGGATGCGCCAAAGTCGAGGGCGCGCGAATGGACCGGCTCGCGGCTGTCTGCAAGTCAGTGGGTGCATGGTGCGAAGCGCACCGGGTGGAGTTGCGCCTGTGCCTGCGCGCCACCGCTTCCGCCGTTCTCGCGCTCGCGGTCGCCCATCTTCTCAACCTCCCGCTCGCACTCTGGACGGTGTTGACCGCTGTCATCCTCACCCAGATCAGCGTCGGCCGCTCGCTCAAGGCGACGCTCGATTATCTCACAAGCACGCTCGGGGGCGCGGTCTACGCCGGCGCGATCGGAACGCTCGTCCCGCACGCAAACGAGGTTGCATTATTGGCCGCGCTCGCCCTTGCAGTCGCTCCCCCGGCTTTCATCGCCGCCACCAATCCGCGTTTCAGCGCCGCCCCGGTCACGGCCATCATGGTATTTTTCGGTCCCACCATCACGCACGCCGGCCCGATCAAATCCGCTTTCGAACGCGTGGCCGAAGTCGCGATCGGGGCACTCGTCGGGCTCGTCGTCTCGTTTGCAGTATTTCCGTCGCGGGGGACCCAACGCGTGATCGAGGCGGCAACCACCATGCTTGCCCTGATCGCGCAGGCACTGCCTGAGCTCATTTCCGGCTTGCTGGGAGGCAGCGATGAGCACGCAATCCGCGCGCTTCAGGACAGGCTCGGCGATGCCTTCGCGCGGCTCAATACCATTGCGCCCGAGGTGCGGCACGAGCGCATCACCAGGCTCGCTGCAGGCCCGGACCCGGCGCCGCTTCTGCGCACGCTCCTTCGCCTGCGGCACGATCTCGTCATGATCGGGCGCGCGGCGGTGGCTCCGTTGCCGCAGCCGCTGCAGGCACGACTATCGGAGCCGCTCAATCGCGTCGCCGCGAGCGCCGCCGAATATCTGCATGCAAGCGCAACCGCGCTCAAACTGCATCGCGGCCCGGCACCGCTCGACGCCTTCGAGGCGGCACTGCAAGGCTACGCGCAAGAGGTCGGCGCGGTCCGCTACGACGGGCTAACCCGCGACCTGGCGACCGAGGCGGTCGAGCACTTCTACGCGCTCGGCTTCGTGCTCGAACAGCTGCATCGCAATTTCATCGATCTCGCCCGCTGCGTGAGCGAATTTTCTGCATCGAGAGGCGCCAATCCCGCCCCCGAAGGCAGCGATTGGACCGGCGCTACTGCGGCAGATAGCTCGCATCAACGAGCGCTTCGACATCGACGCTCTTCTTCTGGAAACCGGCCTTGACCTGAAATTCCTGCATCGCGCGCAGAGCATCGAGGTGCGGGCGCAGCGTTGGATCGCGGTAGTAGTCCTGCATCTCCAGATAGACGTCGGCACGGACCCGCACCATCTTGCTGTCGATCAGGAGCTGCCGCGCCGCGCGTGGATTTTGCAGATAGAGCTGCATGGTCGTGCGGAGATCCGCAAGCAGCGCGCGCACCGCGGCAGCATTGCGTTTGAGAAACTCGTCCTTGGCGATGAAGACATTGAGCTCTTCGTCGAAAGGCAATCCGTATTTGGCATCGAAGATCTTGTTGACCGCGGCGTCCTTCTCAAGCAGCGCAGCGAACGGCTGCGGAAATTCTCCGGCGTCGATCTTGCCCGCGATCAACGCTTCCTCCATCGCCGGAAACGGCACCGGAGCAATCGTCACATCGGAGTCGGAAAGACCATGCTTCTGCAGAGCGGCCCAAAGCCACAGATGGCCCGAGGTGGAGAAGCCGTTCAGCCCGACCGTTTTCCCTTTCAGGTCGGGGACGGACTTGATGCCAGATTGCGCCTTCGCGTAGTAGCTGGTGCTAAAGCCGCGCGAGCTCTCCTGCGAGATCGAAGCGATGATCTTGGCAGTCACGCCTTCGGCGGCGGCGAAGAGGACGCCGTTTGCGCCGCTCAGCGCAAGGTCGATCGCTCCCGCCTCGAAGGCCTGCGCGCGCTTGTCGGAGCCCTGGAAACGGGTCGCGTCGAGGGTGTAGGCCTTGCCGTAATTCTTGCCGAGGGAAGGCTGCGCAAGCAGCAGCCAGAACGGCTCTTCCGCCGCTCCGCCATAGCCGAGCCGCAAGCTTGCGGCCTGGGCACGAACCGGAAATCCGGCGGCGCCGGCAGCGCACAGAGCCGCCGCGCCGAGCAGGAACGTCCGTCTGCTTCTCGCGACCATGCTCGCCGTTATACCAAGGAATAGGCCGCCCCGACCGGGGGCGGCCTAAAAAACTTGCAGCCAGCGATCAACCGACGTGCGCAACCCTTTGCTGCGCCTGCTTCTCGGCCTCGGTCACAGGTTGCGCCGGGAGCTGGAGCACCGTGGCTTCCTGACCTTCAAGCAAGTCGGTCAGCATCACGATCTGCCCGTCGGGCAATTCGAGCGCGTCGTGATGGGTTCGCGGCTCTTCCTTGTTGACTTGGCGGAAGATAGCCGTTGCGTGATTGAGCTCGGCTGCTTTCCAGCCAAGGAGCCGGCTGGATACGCACTTTACCTTGTTGGCAAAGGCGAGCTCCGTTCCGGGAAGAACACAAACTGCGGTGTTGACATCTCCCGGAGCGGCAAACCCGCGGGTGCCGGTATTGAAGTTGTGGGTAGTCAACTTGTCGCCGACTTTGGCAGGCCGTGACTTTACGTTGTGCAAGCTGTAGTCGCACATGCTGAAGACTCCTCTGTTGTCCCCAGCCCCAACCGACAAAGTGCAAGGAATGCGCCAGGGGCCACCTACTCGGCCCATGGCTTGTGAATTACATCAGCGCGACGTGGTCAAATCATGGCATGGCCGGCGCGCGGTCCAGCACGATGGGCCAAGCGCCCGGTGTATATTTACCCGCCTCCAAGTCGTTAGGACGACACGTGTACCTCCGCCTGAATGGGACCCTCCAAAAGGGGGAAACCATTCAACTTACCGGACCGGAGCAGGGCCGTATCGGTTTGGCCCGGCCGTGCCTGAGAGAACCCCAAGCTCGATGAGTGCCCACACGGCAAGGGTGAGTGCAGTCGCAGCAGCCGTCCACGTCAGTTCCGCGCCCAGATCGCGAGCAAGGGCGCCGATCATGAAGGCGAGAACCACGGGGACCAGGAGAAAAAGGAAGACCCACCAGCCGCGCTTGTTACGGTCGTGCAGGCGCTTAACCCCGACAGCCAGCAGACAATACAGTAACAGCGCAAACAGAATCACCAACACGACACCGACGCTCACGGCGGAAAACGTGTTTGTCGCTGCGACGACGCGATCATAGTCGAAAATGTCGATCAACTTCAAAACGATGGCACCCACGATGATCAGAGCGCATGACGCGATCCACCAGCTCGCGCGATCGATCCGGCCGCTGGAGCTCAGCAGCAGCCGCGGCCAATTGCGGTTCAGTGCTTGTCGGATCTGCAATCTTCTATCCACTGCATTGGCCGGCAAAGGCAGCTCTGACCTCGTTCAGCATGCGCTCATCCTCGCCCGCATAACGAGGAGAAAAATGGAAGGGTTCGAGCCGGCGCACCCCCGCAGCGCGCGCGATCTGCCCTGCGGCACCGGTCGTCAGATGTGCGCGTTCCTGCGCCAACGCTGCGTCCGCTTCGGCAAATGCAGCTTCTATGAACAACAAGTCGGCATTCTGGACAAGCCGGATAATGGATTGCCGATTGGCCGTGGTATCCGCAACATCGGTCACATAGCCGATCTTTTGACCCGCCGTAACGGTCACGACATGGCGTAAGGTCGCAAGCGGCAATTCTCGCGTTGCCCCCGGGGTGGCGATCTGGATTGGATGCTCGTCAGGCATGTTCTCTGTGACCGCGCGCTTGAGCTCGCGCAGCCACGCGCCCACCGGCAAACCCAATTTGGTCAACCGGGTTTTCCAGACATTGACATGAATCGCCTCCTCGATCGCAAAGCCGAGACAGGGGATGCGATGATCAAGAATGCTGACGCAGACCCGAAACGATGGCTCCTGATAAAGAACACCATCGGCGATTCGCCCGCTGCGCCCCGGCTCCTCGGCGAAGGCGCGCTTGAGACGAAATTGCGCCGCCCTGGTCTCGAACGAGGCTGCGATTTCCGTTACAATGAAAATAAGGTCGCAGGGGTAGCCGGCGGCAAGATTCCAGATATAGCCATGAAGCTTGTGCCCCACATGGCTGATGAACCCCTCGGGTCCATAAAAGCGGATGGTCTTCTCCCGGCCGACCAGCAGCCGGAGCAGTTGATCAAACCCGGCGAAGTGATCCATATGCGCGTGCGACACAAAGATATGATCAAGGCGCTGGATCTTGCGGGGCGAAAGAGCGGTGATGTCGCCCAGATCGAACAGGATCGCGCGTTTTTCGAATAGCGTCTCCACATAGAGCGCAGGATCGCCGCTTCGCCCGTTGACGAGGTTAGAATGCAGCAGCGGCCGCATGAAAGGCGCCAAAGTATCCAGCATGCCGGGCCGGGCAGAAACGAGCTTCTTCGCCCCCACCCTTTATCCCTCCCCCGCTTGCGGGGGAGGGAAGGGTGGGGGCAGATGATTTTCGCAGCATGACGTTCGATGATGGCTTCCGTGCCGCCTTGCGCGAGCTGTTGGTGTGGCGCCGTGACGTGCGGCGCTTTCGGTCCGATCCATTGCCGCCCGCAACGCTGGAACGCCTCATCGAGCTTGCCTGTCTCGCGCCTTCTGTTGGTTTGAGCCAGCCATGGCGCTTCGTGATCGTCGATGATCCTGCTCGCCGCCGTGCCATGATTGAAGAGTTCAAATCGTGTAACGAAGACGCGCTCAAATCATATACGGGTGATCTCGCTGCGCGCTACGCCGAGCTCAAGCTTGCGGGCATGGCGGAAGCCCCCGCCCAGATGGCGGTCTTTGCCGATCCGGCGATCGGGCTGGGTCAAGGCCTGGGGCGCAGGACCATGCCGGAAATGGCAGAATATTCGGTCGTTGCGGCCGTATCCATGATGTGGCTTGCAGCGCGCGCGGAAGGGATTGGAATGGGGTGGGTTTCAATCCTCAATCCGGCCCGCGTTGCGGGCATTCTCGAGGTTCCAAGTGCCTGGCGCTTCATCGGCTACTTTTGCTTCGGCTACCCGCAGGCCGAGTATGATTCCCCGGAACTCGAGCGCGCCGGATGGGAGCACCGCCACGCGGTCGAAAACTTCATACTGCGCCGGTGAAGGGGGAATTTTCCCGCGCCGGAACCTAGAGCCAGTTTCGATGACGTTCGATCACCACGCGATGGGGCAGCCCGCGGTACCTCTCCCGAACGGGGAGAGGTGGACCTGCTGGCTCGATCTCAGCGAAACACGCTCTAGATCAACTCGGCATCCTCATTTCACGTCCAAAATCATCCGTGCGAGGGCCATGCGCAGCACCTCAATGGCGCCCTCGGTGATCATCATGCTGCGCTGATCGCGAAAGAAGCGCTCGATTGGCAGCTCCTTCGAGAGCCCCATGCCGCCATGAATCTGCATGCACCGGTCGGCCGCCCAGAACGAGCGCTCATCGCCGAATATCTTCACCATGAACGCTTCCTGCCGGCAGTCTTCGCCACGGTCGAATTTCCAGGCGACATGATGCAACATGAGTCGCAGCTTGTGAGCGTCCATCTGCATGTCCACGATGGGCCATTGGATACTTTGACGCTGCGCCAGCGGCGCGCCGAACGTCTTGCGCTGCTTCGCATACCCGATGGCAAGCTCGAGGCAGCGTTCCATCACGCCGAGACTGCGCGCTCCGTGTCGAATCCGGCCTTCATTGATCCAGGTTTGTGCCAGGCCAAACCCCTCGCCTTCCTTGCCGATGCGATTTTCGATCGGCACGCGCACGCGGTCGAACATGATCTCGCAGGGCTTGTCATCGACCATAAGATCGTAGGACGCCGCGACTTTGACGCCCGGCGCATCCATATCGACGAGAAATGCAGAAATGCCGCCCCGGCTGCGCTTTTGCGAATCGGTGACGGCGAAGACCTGGGCAAAATCCGCTTCCTCGGCGCCGGTGATGAAACGCTTGACGCCGCTGATCACGTAATGATCGCCACCGCGCACCGCGGTGGTCCGCATGGCTGCGGGATCGGAGCCCGCATCGGCTTCGGTTTGCGCGAAACAGCTTCGCTTCTCCCCCCGGATGACAGGCATGAGATATTTTTCTCGCGCGGCACCTTCGAGCTGGTAGAGAATGGGACTGACCGGAGGGCCGAATACGCTCACGCCGCGCGAGGGCAGCGCCGTCGTGCGGCCGATCTCGCTCCACACAATCACCTTGGCCATCATGCCCAGCCCAAGCCCGCCGAATTCCTCCGGCACGTCATAGAGCCACAGCCCCAACGCTTGCGCCTTGCCGCACAGCCGGTTTGGCAGCTCCTTTTGCGCCTTCACATCGTTGACAACCTGACGTTCGAGCGGGATCAATTCACGGTCGACGAAGCGCCGAACGTTCTCTTTCAGAAGGCGCAGCTCTTGTGGAAGCTCAAAATCCATTGCGCTTATCGTGCCCGCGAGCTCATCGTCGTGTTCTTGCACGAACGTTTCAGGTGATCAACGCAGGCGTTTGATGACGACCTCCACCATCGAGACGGCGCGCGCTCCCGCCGGCAACTGGCGTGAAGTCCTACTCGCATTCCTGCGGCTCGGCTTGACATCGTTCGGGGGTCCGGTCGCGCATATCGGCTATTTCCGCAACGAATTCGTCACCCGCCGGCGCTGGGTCGATGACCGGACCTATGCCGATTTGGTCGCGCTCTGCCAGTTTCTTCCCGGCCCGGCATCAAGCCAGATGGGCCTGGCGATCGGGCTGTTGCGGGCGGGCTACCTCGGCGCGCTTGCGGCGTGGACCGGCTTCACTTTGCCCTCCGCCATCGCGCTCGTCCTGTTCGGTTATGGCGTCAATGCACTCGGCGACGTGGCCGGCGCCGGCTGGCTGCATGGCCTTAAAGTCGCTGCGGTGGCGGTTGTCGCGCAAGCGGTCCTTGGAATGATGCGCTCGCTTGCGCCTGACCGCGAGCGTGCAACCGTGGCCGTTGTGGCGGCTGCCATTGCGCTGGCATTCCCGACCGCATGGGGGCAGATCGGCGCCATCGTACTCGGCGGCATCTGTGGGATCATAGTGTTGCGCGTGGCGCCGCCCGGCGAGCATGCCTCATTGCCGCTCACGGTAAGCCGCGTGACCGGCTCAGTCATGCTGGCCATTTTCTTTGCCTTGCTGATCAGCTTGCCGTTGCTCGCAGCGGGGACAGCCTCGCAGAGCTTAAAATTATTCGATGCGTTCTATCGTGCCGGCTCGCTCGTCTTCGGTGGCGGGCATGTGGTCCTGCCGCTGCTGCAAGCCTCGGTGGTCCCGCCGGGTTGGATCAGCAATGACGCCTTCCTTGCCGGATACGGCGCTGCCCAGGCGGTACCCGGCCCTCTTTTCACATTCGCGGCCTATCTTGGCACCGTCATGGCTCCGCAACCGAACGGTTGGCTCGGTGCTGTCATATGCCTGGTTGCGATTTTCCTGCCCTCATTTCTGCTGGTGATCGGCGCGCTCCCGTTCTGGAATGAGTTGCGACAGCGAAAGGCCGCGCAAGCTGCGCTTGTTGGCGTGAATGCAGCGGTGGTCGGACTCTTGCTTGCGGCTCTCTACCACCCGGTCTGGACGTCGGGCATCGAGAGTGCCCATGATTTCGGGCTCGCCTGCGCGGCGTTTCTGCTGCTCTTCATGTGGCAAGTACCGCCGTGGCTGGTGGTTATCTTGTGCGCGCTGGGTGGTGCAGCTCTGGCCGCAGTTTGAGTGCCGTCATCATTCTTGTTTCCGCATAAATATAGCGGGTGCACCATCCACGCGGCGATCAACGCCGCGCGCTATTCTTCGACCGGCACTGTGCTGCGCTGCCCCTCATCGAGCAGAATAAATTCAAGAAAGACCAGCTTCGCAGTCGTGCTTGCATTCCAGTGCGCGTGCACGGTGCCTGGTTTCACCAACAGCGTTTCGGGGCTTCAGCGTGACCGGCTCTTTTCCCTCATTTTGAACAATCATCTCGCCGTCGAGGACATAAAAGACCACTTGGCTCGTATGATAATGTTTGCGATTGCGCGCGCCCGGTTGATAGGTGACTCGCGTGGTGATGGCAATTTTGGAAGTTGCTCCCGGCACGTCGGTGCGCACCAATACTTCCGGCGTGATCCCCGGGACATTGGCGGGCGGCCGTGGCGCCTCGGTGGTTGCAGGCTGCTGCGCGTTTGCGCCGGTGATCCAGAAAATCAATACACCAGCGAAGATACCCGACCGTGTAGAAGCGGCTGCGCGACCTTTTTCAAGCATGCAATTATTCCCTCGAGGGCTCGCTTGTCCGAGCGGAAAATTCTGAACGTTTGTTACTCTACATTACAAAAACATAAGTTGTCGCTGCCTTCTTTTGTCCCTCGTCGAATCTTAGCTTGATTGTTGACCGCCCTTGAGGCGGCGACAAACCGAGGATTAAACCATGCATACGAAACTGAGCCGCGCGATCGTGACCGCCGCTGCGGCCGTCACGATCGGCACAATGAGCGTTCTTCCCGCTGCGGCTGACTGGCGGGGCAACCACGGGGGTTATCGCGCGACCTATCCTGATCACGGGTTCGCCCGTCACGACAGGTACGAGGGCCGCTACCCTCACTGGTTCTTCCGGCACCACTTCTTCGATTTCGATCGCAGATGATCGAATGGGGGAGCTTGTCCCGTTGCGTGCGTAGCACCGGCGCTGCGGGTCGCAGCGCCGGTGATTTTCGGAGGCGATAATCCCTCGCGAACCAAAGCGCCCGGCAGCTCAACACCGGGCGCTTGCCCACCCGCCTGCAGCCAAGTTGTCATAGAGCAGCCGATTGGTGCCGGCCTCTTGCAGGCTCGGCTTCGCAACTCCCGAGACGCGCCGATTGGCGAAGGGCTGCGATGGTGCCGTGGAGGGAATCTCACTGGCGAGATATCACTTTGATAAACAAACAGGAATTTTCTAAACGGCAAAAGCGCTAATCACACCGTTACTCACACGTTCGGTTTGCGGCACAATAGGGCGAGACGTCACTGGTACTTGCGTCGCTTGAATGCCGCTACGTCCGGGCTAGTTAGCTTGAACCATTCACCGTTGGCTCGGCGGTCGGCGAAACGCCGGTGCCAGTAGGCTTCGATACCGGCCGGATCATCGGTGCGAATTGAGTGTACGAGGGAGGCTGCTTCCGGCAGAGCGATACGGATTTCCTTGACACGGCGTTCGAGTTCTTCGCTGCGGCCGATCTTGTAATGAGCACCGGACTTGATGAGATAGACGAGTCCTTCCTTGGGACGTGGCGCTTTTGCTGATGGTGTGCCGACTGGGATGTCGGGAAGCAATGCCGCAACATCGCTGTATTCACTATGGGCAAATGCCCAGTCGCGCAACTGTGCGAGCATTTCTGTCTTGCTGCGGAAGTGATTGAAAAGGGTAGTATGACTAGGGAAGCCGGGATTGGCGCGAGCGTGCATTCGTAACTCTCCCGAAGTCGGCATTTTTCCGTAAGACCGCGCTGCCTCTGCCAGCTTGCGAAGGATTAAGTTTGTGTCAGCTTTCGACTGGAGGCTGTTCGGCGCAAATCCCGCTTCGATCAGTGCGTCTCCCCAGCGCGTCCAATGTCGGGCCATCCACTCTGAGGAGCGGATACCAGTCTCACGCTCAAAGAAATCTCTGCCCGGCGGTTTACCACCGTTAGCTTTCGCAAGGCGTCGTATTTCACTTAGAATTTGTTCACGCACTTGCTTTCCTCCGACTGCGTCATACGCGAGGCGGCCATGACCAAGTGCTGTCTTTATTACCCTCTTTTATGTTTCGGCGGAAGCCGAGACCTGCTGGCCAAAGCAGCACAGGTCTACTGTCCCATCTTCGTTTACTCCAGTAATCAATGCCGCGAGAGTGCGCGGCGGCCACTCGTCATTAGCGGGGGCCTTGTAATGAACGATGCGTTCGACTGTTGGTAGTGGAGCTATAGCAATGGCGGCACCGATCGTTATCTAATATGTCCTCATTGAATCACAAATGGGCAGCCGCGCAAGGTCAGCAATCAACAGCCCTCTCTTTGGCTAAATGCCGCCTCATCATGTCTGCGTGGTTTAACGCCTTAAGTGCCGCTTCCTTTACCTTCTCCATTGTTTGCTCGCAGTCCAAATCTTTATCCTCAAGCGCAGCTAAGATATCGTGCAACTTGTCGTAAATCTCCACTACCGACAGACACCAAGCCCGCAGGTCGTCCATGTTACGTCCTCCCTCATTGTCTTCGCAGCTGCAACAAAAATCCGAGTGCCGTCAAATGGGGAATCGAACCTCCACCTCTTTTGAGAGAAAGCGACCGTTACTCACATTTCTACTCACATTGTGTGCCGAAATGTGCCGATACAACCCGCTACATCTTGTGCGTGATTGGGAACCGAATCACCGCCATGTTGTGAGTACAAAAGTCCGAGTGCCCGTGGAGGGAATCGAACCCCCACTCCTTGCGGAACACGATTTTGAGTCGTGCGCGTCTACCAGTTCCGCCACACGGGCATGGTGCTATCTATAGCTTCCGCGGCGATGGCCTGCAAAACCAATCATCCATTGGGTATTGGCAGGTGATCGGCATCGGCTTGAGGCGCGCGGCGCAATACCATACTCCTATATATGATGGTCAAGTTCGATACACACTCGATGCCCAATTCTGCTCACGCCCTGATCTCGTCGCGTCTGGTCTTCTCCGCCGCACTCGCCATTGCCATCGTGGGTGCCGTGACCATTCTGGGGGCCTGGTTCTTCCAGTACGCGCTCGGGCTCAATCCCTGTCCGCTTTGCCTCGAGCAGCGCTACGCCTACTACTTCGCGGTCCCACTCGCGGCGATGCTCGCGCTCGGCGATCACGCCGGCGCTTCCCGCAAGGTCATTATCGCGGGCTTTGCCGCCATCGCCGCGGGGATGCTCTGGAATGCCGGGCTTGGCGTCTATCACTCCGGGGTCGAATGGAAATGGTGGGCGGGCCCGCAGGAATGTACGGGCGCGCTGGGCGATCTCGGCTCAGGGAACCTGGCTGAGCGGATCCGGTCGATCAGCGTCGTGCGCTGCGACGAGGCGGCGTGGCGCTTTCTCGGCCTTTCGCTCGCCGGCTACAATGCGCTGATCTCGATTGGGCTCGCAGCGATTGCCATCTGGGCGGCGGTCATGGATTGGCGCGCCGGGCTGCGCAACACAAGACCATTATAAGTGGGCAGGTCCAGCCCTTCGAAAATTTCAAGCTGCGAGATTGCCGAAGCGGCGGAGATTTTGCACCTGCTTCGCGTTGCGAGGCGGCAGCTTGAATAGTCGCGCCGCCGTACCGCCGAGTATATTGTGCTTGGCCTTTTCCGACAGGAATGGGAGATCCCAGATCCGGCCGGGCAGATCGAAGTCCCAGTGCGGATAGTCGGAGGCATAAAGCAGCTGGGTCTCGGCGCTGATCATTTCGAACGTGCATTCCAGCGCCCGCATGTTTTCCGCCTCCATCGGCTGGGAGGCGTAATACATGTCGCGCATGTAGTCGCTCGGCTTCTTTTTCAGGAGCGGATACTCGGAACTGCGCAGCATGTATTCGTGATCGAGCCGCTGCATGAGGAACGGCACCCATGCGAGCCCGCCCTCGATCCAGATCACCGGCAGCTTGGGAAAACGCTCGCCGAGCCCGTTCGTCACCCAGTTCGTCACATGCAGGATATTGTAGAACGGAAAGCCCAGGCCGTGCACTGAGGCGAAGCGGTTGAGGCTCTTGAACACGGGCTCGGTCGGATTGATGGCTGAATGGAACGACAGTGCCAGCCCGCGTTCCTCGAGCGCGCGGTAGATTTTCATATGCGCGTTGTGATGCACCGGCAGCGAGCGCACGCAGGTGATCATGAATCCGGTCACGTATTTGCAGGCGCCGAACGTCTCGATCTGCCGCATGGACGCATCCGGATCCGAGAGCGGCAGCGTGAGCATGGAATAGAGCCGGCCGCCCGCTTCCGGCAGCGCCTTTTCCGTGAGCCAGCGGTTGTAGGCCCAGCAGAGCTCGACCTCCATCTGGGAATCGGGATGCAGGCCGATGGCGAGCAGCAAAGTCGGAAACAGGCAGGAATAGTCGACGCTCATGGCGTCCATCCAGCGCTGTCCAAGCTCTACGTCGCGCACCTTGCCGCGCTCGGTCTTTTCCGATGCACGCAGTGAATAGCGCGTGATACGGCCGCCCATGTCCTGAAAACCGGTCGCCGGGCTTGGAATAGCGCTGCCGCGCCCCTTCGCGCGGCCCGCGAGCGTGAGCTGGCGCAGGACATCGTTTTCCATGAAAGGAAGGAACTCGTCGTAGCACTCGTTCTCGTAGTGATGCGCGTCGACATCCACGATCAAAACGTCGTCGAGCTTGCGCTGCTGCGCCTGCTTCCTGGCGTGGGCCAAGAGCCGGCTGGTGTTGAGCTCTTCGATAGCGACGCGACGGCCGCGGTCCGCGATCAGGTCCATGGCGCTTCCTCCCGGACGACCGGGCCGATCAGGGATCGAGCTCGGTGTCCCAATAGAGATAATCGAGCCAGCTTTCGTGCAGATAATTCGGCGGAAACAGCCGTCCGTTGCGGTGGAGGTGATGCACGCTCGGCTGGAACGGCATTTGCGCGGGCCACATGCCCGCCTCGCCGGCCGTCATATTGCCCTTCTTGAGATTGCACCAGGAGCAGGCCGCAATAACGTTGACCCAGGTCGTGTGGCCGCCGCGCGAGCGCGGCACCAGATGGTCGAAGGTGAGGTCTTCGCGCGAGCCGCAATACTGGCAACTGAACTTGTCGCGCAGAAACACATTGAAGCGGGTGAAGGCGGGCTGGGTGGCAGGCTTCACGAAGGTCTTGAGCGAGACCACGCTCGGCAGCTTCATCTCAATGCTTGGGCTGCGCACCGCGCGCTCGTACTCGGCGACGATATTCACCCGCTCCAGAAAGACAGCCTTGATGGCATCCTGCCAGGACCAGAGCGACAGCGGGTAATAGCTAAGCGGCCGGAAATCCGCGTTGAGCACCAGCGCGGGAAAGCCCGAGGGCGAAACGTGCACGTTCAAGGCCTGCCATCTCCTTTCCCTGCAAACCGCAGCGGTGGCCCCAGTCGCTGGCACAGTCTATAGGGTAGCATGACAGGATTGTGAAGCCCGCTCCGAGGCTTAAGCCATGCGTGCGCAACCGCTGCACGGGCAGGGTTGGCACCGCATTGGACGCAACGTCTAAGCGAGGCGAATCAGAAAAGCCTTGGCAGGCAGGATTGGACAGCTAGCTCGCCGCCGCTTCAAGGGCGCTGCGCGGCAAGGCGGCGGGCGAGAAATTCTCCCCCGAGACGCAGTCCGTCCTGATCGATTCCGTGCCCGATGCCTTGCGACATATGCCACTCGACCGGCACCCCGAGGGCTGCAAGCCCGCTCGCTGACTGAAACAAGGCCTGGACGGGGATGAGATCGTCCTGGTCGCCATGAATCAACATGACGGGTGGCCGCGATCTGACCTCGCCTGCAAGCTTTTGCGGATCGGCATTCGACGGAAGGGCGAGCAGCCCGGAATAGCCGACAATGGCAAACGGAGCGACCGCGCGGCGCAGCCCGACATGCAGTGCCATCATGGTGCCTTGGCTGAATCCAACCAGCGCCAGCGCCGAGGGTGCAAGATTGCGGCGCTTGAGCTCCGCGTCGAGAAAATGCTCGAGCACGGGCGCCGCTTTGTTGCAGCCGACCCAGCGCTCGTTGGACTCGCGGAAACTCAGCGCAAACCATTGCCTGCCTGTGGGGGCCTGGCTGCAGGGCTCCGGCGCGTGCGGCGATACAAACGCGGTGTGCGGCAGCAGCCCCTGCCAGGCACGGCCGATTTCAATGAGATCCTTGCCGTCGGCGCCATAGCCGTGGAGAAACACGACCAACGCACGGGCCGGGGGCGATCGCGGATCGAGCCGCGGTCCGTCGAGCTCAACGGGCATCTTTGTTTTCCCTGTTCTGCGCTGGGATCGGTACCGCATCGCGCCGTTTGATGCTGCGATAATAATTCCAGAGCAGGTGCGCAGCTACCGCGCGCCATGGCCGCCATTCCTGCGCGAGCGTGATCATGTCCTTGGCAGAAGGTCGGCGTTTGAGACCAAACGCCAAGCGGGCCGCCTCTTGCAGGGCGAGGTCACCCGCAGGCCAGGCATCCGCATGACCCAGGCAAAACAGGAGATAGATATCGGCCGTCCATGGGCCGATGCCGTGCAATGCGGTGAGCGCGCTGTGGGCTTCATCCGCTTCCATCGCGGCAAGCGCTTCGAGATCGATGTCGCCCTTTGCGATTGCGGCGCCGATCGCCTTCACGGTCTTGATCTTGGGCCTGGAGAGGCCGATGCGCGCGAGCTTGTCGGAGCGGGCGCGCCGCAGCGCATCGTGGTGAAAAGGATCGAACGCCGCGGAAAAGCGTCCCCAGATGGCGGTTGCGCTCGCAGTCGAAAGCTGTTGGGCGCAGATGATCGCGCACAGCCCTGCCAGTCCGGCCGGCCGTTGCCGCAAGGCCGGGCGTCCGGCCGTGGGGAGGAGCTTTGCAAGACGCGGATCGTTCGCTGTCAGAATTGCGAGGCCCGCATCGAGATCGGCTTGATTTCGGAGAACGTGAGAAGCCATGGAAGGGGATAGATTGTCACTTGAGGGCTGATCCGCAACATGTCTCCTGCGGTCTTTCGGTTTGCGCCGAGCCCGAATGGTTATCTCCATCTCGGCCATGCGCTCTCGGCGCTGATCAATTTTGACATGGCGGCTGCCTCGAGCGGGCAATTCCTGTTGCGCATCGAGGACATTGATCGCACGCGCTGCCGGCCGCGGTTTGAGCAAGCCATCTATGAGGATCTCGAATGGCTGGGGCTGACCTGGGAACAGCCGGTCCGACGCCAGAGCGCGCATTTCGACGGCTATCGCGCGGCGCTCGCACGCCTGGATGGCTTGGGTCTCCTCTACCCAAGCTTTGAAAGCCGCGGCGAGATCGCCCGGATGGTTGCCGAGCGCGACGCGCAGGGCGGCTGGCCGCGCGATCCCGATGGCGCTCCGCTTTATCCTGGCAACGCGCATTCGCTCTCGGTCAAGGAGCGCGCGGCGCGCATGCAATCGGGCGCGCGCTTCGCGCTTCGCCTCGACATGAAGGCGGCGCTGGCGCGTGTGGAATCGTTGAGCTTCACCGAGACCGGAGCAGGTCCGTCAGGGGAAACGGGAACGCTCGTCGCGCAACCGCAGGTCTGGGGAGATGTCGTGCTCGCGCGCAGGGAACTGCCCACGAGCTATCATCTCTCGGTCGTCATCGACGATGCCGTCCAAGGCGTCACCCATGTGGTGCGCGGGCGCGATCTGTTCTTCGCGACCGGTGTCCATCGCTTGCTGCAGGCTCTGCTTGGCCTGCGCGAGCCGATTTACCACCACCACCGCCTGATTTTGGACGAGCAGGGGCGAAAGCTGTCGAAATCCACTGCGGCCACTTCGCTGCGCGCACTACGCAAGGATGGGGCGACACCCGCAGACATACGCTCGATGGTCGGGTTGAGTTGATCAGAGCAAATCAGCCGGCCTTGTTGAGGATCTCCTCCGGAGTGGACGAAACCACCTCGACGTACTTCGGGACGAACCTTCCACCTTCGATATATTTGATGAATTCGGGCTTGATCTCGTTGGCGAGGATCTTGCGGATGCGCGCGTGCTCCTCGATGTCCGTCCATTCGGCGATCAGGAAAAAGCGCTGGGGATCTTCGGTATCACGGCAGAGCACGCCGTCCTTCACCTGCGCCTTCGACTTGTGCATGGGATTGCCGTCCGAGTAATCGAACTGCTCGAACGATCTGATGAATTCTTCCTCGCGGCCTTTTTGCACGCGGAAATCGTAGATGTGGAGATAGTTGCCCTTGGTCGCCAGCGGCTCCTGTGCCATCGCGGCCTCCTTGCAGTCCAGGGTGAATGGCAATACTGGTGAACAGGAGAGTCCTTGGCAAGACAAAACCTTCCTCGCCATAGAGCTGCTATGTTGGATCGCCTATGCACGCTCAAACAAAATGTCCTGCGCTCCATGCCACAACGTAAGCTTGCCGAGCGCCGCCAGGTTCTCGCGTCCTTTTGTGACGGTGAGAAAGTGATTGCCTGCAAGCTGTCCGACCTTGCTGGCAAAGCGTACGCCCCCGTAGGCAAGCAGAATTTCCGTTTCGCTGATCCCGCCCGGATAGAGAATAATGTCACCCGGGGCCGGATAGCTGGTGTGATTTTCGTAAGTTAAACCAAGATCGAGCTCACCGAGTGGAATCCAGCAGGCTTCCCCGCTCCAGCGAACGTGAATGATCTGCGCGCGGTACGGAAGCAAGCTCGCGAACTTGACGCAGGTTTTCGGAGCCAATTCCTCTTCCATGCGGGCTTCAAACGCATACGGCCCGGCTTTGACATGGAGAGTGGTCATTGCAGTGGCCGCAGGTCCCCCAGCATGGTTGGAATAAATTCCGATACCGTTGGATGAATGTGCATTGCGCGCTGCATGACCGTATAGGGAGCCTTGGCGTACATCAGATCGAGAATGCAGTGAATGACCTCGTCACCGGCAAGCCCCAATAAAGAGGCCCCAAGGATCTGCTTGCTGTCGCGCTCGACCAGGATTTTCATGAAACCCTTGGTCTCGCCCTTCTCATATGCGCGGCTGACGTCCTCCATTTCCAGAGTCGAAATCAGCGCGGGCTTGCCGCGCTTGCGGACGTCGGCTTCCGTCATGCCGGCGCGCCCGAGCGGAGGATCGGTGTAGAGCGCATAGGCGGTGATCCGATCGCTGACGCGCCTTGGATCATTGTCGAGGAGATTCGCGGCCACGATCTCGAAATCGTTCCATGACGTGTGCGTGAACGCGCCGCGGCCGTTGCAGTCGCCCATCGCCCAGATGCCGGCAACGTTGGTGCGAAGCTGATCGTCGACTTGAATATAACCGTTCGAATCGGTCGCGACGCCGGCCTTGTCAAGGCCAAGGTCGTCTGTATTCGGCCGCCGGCCGATCGCCACCAGCAGGTGCGTTCCGACGACTTGCGAAACCTTCCCCGCGGATTCGACCCTCACGGCAATCGAGCTTCCCTGCTTCTCCACCCCGGCCGCCTTGGCGCCGACGCGAACATCAATGCCCTCTTCCCTGAGAAACTCTGCGACGGCGATGGAAACGTCCTCGTCCTCGCGCGCAATGAGCCGCGGCGAGAGCTCGATCACCGTCACCTCGCTTCCGAACCGGCGATACATTTGCGCGAATTCGAGGCCGATGTAACTGCCGCCGAGAATGATGAGATGCGGGGGAAGAAAGTCGACGTCCATCATCGAGCTGTTCGTCATATAAGAGACTTGGTCCAGACCAGAAATCGGAGGGATCAAGGCGCGCGCTCCCACATTCAGAAAGATGCGATCCGCACCGAGCTCGACCCCGTTCACCGCTATCCTCTTGTCTGCAACAAACCGGGCGTGCCCTTCGTACACGGTGCAGCCTTTCAATGTCTTGAGGGATCGCTCGACGCCGTGCCGCGATGCGAGTGCGACGGTATCCTTGCGCGCCTTGACCGCCTTCATGTCGACGCCGATCGGGCCGCCGATGGTCACGCCGTAATCGGCGGCACGGCGTGCCAGATGCGCGGCATAAGCGCTCGCAATCAATGTCTTCGTGGGCGTGCATCCGGTATTGACGCAGGTGCCGCCAAAGTACTTGCGCTCGATGATGCCGACGTCCTCCCCGGCAGCAACAAGCCGCCGCGCCAGTGCCGGCCCGGACTGTCCGGTCCCGATAACGATCGCATCGTGCTTGTGCATGGTCTTGCCTCAATAATCCGGCTTTACGGGCAGCTGTCTTAACATCCGGCAGCTGTTCGCGCACGACTAAACCGGGGCAAACTCTTGTCAGATGACTAAGTCAATGCACCGGGTACGCATTCCGGGCAGGGCCATCGGCCTCGATGCAATGACAAGATGCGGGGGCCAAGATTACCGCGAGATGTCGGCGTTGGGGAATTAAGCGGACAGCGGGGGATCCGCTCCCGGTTCGGCAATTGACCCCGTTATGAACTCCGAATTGCCATGATGATGAGCCACGGTGAGCGCCAGTATCGGGCGATTTCCGCCTCTTCAACGCGGGTACGGGGGGCTCGGCTCGCAGATCATTAACAAGTTCTTCATACGATCGTCGGCCATCCAAACCAGCACACGCCACCGGGCGCCGCAGCCCTAAGTCAGTCGCCCATCAGCTCAGAGCGATGCGATGTACTTCGCGCTCCCAGCACACCTCCTTCTCCGGGCAGTCGCAATCTCCATCATCGCGGGTGCCATCGGGGCTTGTGCCATCCCGCGCGCGTCGTTCACCGTGACTCAGGCGGCCAATGCCCATCTCCCCGGCTTTCCTCATATCCGCGAGTTCGCTGACGCCGCGGGGGCGAAGCTCGAAATGGATCCGGCCAAGATCACCAGCAAGCAGGACTTTGCCTTTTTGGCTCTTTCCGGTGGCGGCGCGGATGGCGCTTTCGGAGCGGGTGTTCTCAACGGTTGGACAGCCACGCACGAGCGGCCGCAGTTCACCATCGTGTCAGGGGCGAGCACGGGGGCGCTCATGGCGCCTTTTGCCTTTCTCGGATCTGAGTATGACGATGATATCAAAGCGATGTACACGGCAGGTCATGCCGAGCAATTTGCCAAAGCAGCGACTGTCACGAACGTCATTTTCGGCGGAGGCTTGATCAGCGAGAACAGCGCGTACCGGATCATTTCGCAATATATTACCCCTCGCCTGCTCGCCGATGTCGCGCGTGAACATCGCAAGGGCCGGCGTCTCTACGTCATCACCACAAATCTCGATGCACAACGGCCGGTCTTGTGGGACATGGGGGCAATTGCCGCGAGCGAGCGGCCGGATGCGAGCGCGCTTTTCACCGCAGTCATTACCGCCTCCGCGAGCTTTCCGGGAGTATTCTCGCCCGTGCTCATCGATGTCCAAGCGGACGGGCACCGGTTCGCGGAAATGCACGTTGATGGCGAGCTGACAGACCCGATCTTCGCGGGGCCGGAGAAAATTCTCAGAAGCCTTGGGATCACGCGCGCTGCGTCAGTTCACAAATCGATGTACGTGCTGATCAATACAAAGCTCGAGCCGAGCTTCGAGCTGACGGAGAACAGTCCTGTTCAAGTTCCCGGCCGCGCCATTTTCACTTTGACCAAGACGGAGCGCCGAAACAGCGTGGTCGCCGCCTACGAATTTGCGCGACGCAATGGCTTTAAATTCAATCTCACCTATCTGCCAAAGGACATCCCCGATAAAGGCTCGGTTGAATTTGAGACGGGCTATATGCGCTCCTTGTTTGCCTACGGCTACGAGCTTGGCCGCTCCGGTGCAGCCTGGCAACCGTCTCCGCCACAACTGCACTGAAGCCGCAAGCAGCGCTTTTCCCGACAAGTCCTCAACTTCTCCATCAAAAAATCAACGTCGCGATGTATCCCGGAGCCGACAGTGCCTGCCCTCATTCTCTGGGGCGGGCGCGACCGCCTAATTCCACCCGACGATGCCAAACGTTTCCACCGCGATATCGCCGGCAGCACGCTCGTGATCTTCGACGATCTCGGTCATGCGCCGGAAGAGGAGGATCCGGTGCGCACAGTCGAGGCCGTGAAGCGATTTCTCCATCCGGCCTGAGTTCGAAGCCGGCGATGGATCAGGCGGGCGCTCTGCCTTACACTCGCGCTAATCGCTCGCCGACCCATTGCACCATGAAGCCCGGTCCGTACGGTCCGTTTCCATATTCCCCGATCATCCACCGCCCGCGCCTCGAATGGCCAGGCGGCGCCCGCGTCGCACTGTGGGTCGTTCCCAATGTTGAATTCTTCTCCCTTGAAACGCGCCCGGGGGGTCTCGGCCCGGGCAAGATTCCCGATATTCCAATCTGGGCCATGCGCGACTACGGCAACCGCATCGGCGTGTTTCGGCTGATGGAGGTGCTTGACCGGCATGGCATTCGCGCCACCGTCGCGCTCAACAGCGATATCTGCGTGCATCATCCCGAGATCATCGAGGAGGGTGAGAAGCGCGGCTGGGAATGGATGGGCCATAACCGGAGCAATTCCGTCCGCCTCAATGAAGTGCCGGCGGCGAACGAGGCCGAGATCATCCGCGCTACGCTCGATGCCATCGCGCGAACGGGCGCCCGTAGGTTGGCTCGCGGACTGCGAGACCTGGAAGACGGCGCCATCACCTCATGATGTGGCCGGATCGAACATGTTGCGCGACTGGGGCCCAGCCGATGATCCAACTCCTGTCGTGCTGCTGCACGGCACCGGATCGTCGCATGCCCTACACCGATCGAAGCGCTGAGCAAGCGGCAAAACGATATCGATCTGCCTGCTACGGGCTACAGGCCTCGGCGGGCACATCAACGATAGACAAGCGTTCGAAAGTGATCCAATGCTCCCGGCTCGATTTCCAGGGCATGATCTGCCGGCAATTCGACACCCTCTATGGTGAAGGCTTGCCACATCCGGGCCGGGTGCGTCATGCATATCATGCGGTCGCATCCGATATTCGACCGGCTCCGATCGCATCGGCGCGCGCGACGCCGCGCTCACCTGGCTGCTCAGGAACACGCTCCCCCGCAGCCTCGTGAAGCAGGGTTTGCACAACATATTTGCAAGCACAAGAAGGTGATGAGAAAGCGACGGGCGTGGATGATCGCGCGAAGGCAACCGCGAGGAATTGGGAGAGCAATGCGGCAACGACGCCCCAGCACGCTTTGCAAACGTATCCCAGAGCTGACAGTACCGACCCTCATCCTCTGGGGCGGGCGCGACCGCCTATTCCACCCGACGATGCCAAACGTTTCCACCGCGATATCGCCGGCAGCACGCTCGTGATCTTCGACGATCTCGGTCATGCGCCGGAAGAGGAGGATCCGGTGCGCACAGTCGAGGCGGTGAAGCGATTTCTCGATCCGGCGTGAGCCCGTAGGCGGCGATGGATCAGGCGGGCGCCCTGCCTTACACTCGCGATAATCGCTCGCCGACCCCATTGCACCATGAAACCCGGTCCGTAGGGTCTAATCGAATGCACAGGGAGATTGACTCATGCGAATGTTGATTGTGCTCGGTCGAGCGGCGCTGGGCCTGACCATTGCCGCGTCTTTATGGCTTTCGCCCGCGCGTGCGGCGGACAGCGTTACCATCGGCACGGTCGGATCGCCCTCGGCGAACCTCTGGCCGCTCTTCATCGGCCTCGAAAAGGGCTTCTACACCGCAGAGAATCTCAAGGCAGACGTGGTTTACATCCAGTCAAGCGCCGCCGTGATCCAGCAGCTTTCCGCCGGCTCGCTCGACATGACCATGTCCACGGGGATTGTTGATCCGCTGCGCGCCATCGACCAGGGCGCAGCGCTTGCTCTCACGCGCTTCGAAGTGCAGGTGCCGCCTTATGCGCTCCTGGCCAAGGCGAGCATCAAGAGCCTCGCAGACCTCAAAGGCAAGGTAATCTCGGTCGGCGGGCCGAAGGACATCACGCGTCTCTACGTGGATCGTATGCTGGCGCCACAGGGGCTCAAAACCGGCGACTATGACTACGTCTATGCCGGTGCGACCACCGCCCGCGCCCAGGCGCTGCTCGGCGGGGCGGTCGATGCCGCTATTCTGTTGCCCCCGTCCAACTTTCAGGTTCAAGACCAGGGCTACAATAATCTCGGCCTCGCCATGCAATACGCGCCGGAGCTGGCATTCTCGGGCACGGTCGTGAACAAGACGTGGGCCGCAGCCAATGCGGACGTGCTCAAGCGTGTTCTCGCCGCTCAAAGCAAGAGCACCGGGTATTTCTACGATCCTGCCAATCGCGCCGAGGCCGTGAGCATTCTGGTCAAGGTCAGCGGCCAGAAGCCGCAGGACGTGGAGAAATCCTACGACTTCTTCAAGAGCAACAATTTCTTCGATCGCACCGGCAAGATCTCCCGGAGCAAGATGAATGCGCTGGTCGAGGCCCTGGTCGGCCTGGGAGATGTAAAGACGCCCGGAAATGTCGAGCGCTTCTTGCTGCCCGGGGTCGCGCAGTTGTCGGACTGAGAAGGGTGCTCGGCACGCAGCATGCGTGAAATCATTCCGGCGCCGCTCCCCGGCCTCGACCTGAGGCAGCATTATGGACACCATCAGTCGCCGGCCATCCGCGCGGGCGGGCTCATCTTCTGTTCCGGCATGCTGCCGATCGATCCGCGAACGGGCGAGCGCTGCCATGGCACGCTCACCAGCGAGGCGCACGTCATATTCGGAAATCTCAAGCTGCTGCTGGAATCGGCGGGCTCCTCGCTCGATCGCCTCGTGCAGGTGCATGCGCTCATTTACGACAGCATCGAGTATGACGTGCTCAACCGGGTCTACCGTCAATACGTCGCCAGCGGTCCGCCGGCGCGCACCGTGTGGACGGCGCAGATCGAGGCTGGATTCAAGGTCGAGCTTGACGTGATTGCCGCCGCGTGACGGACAGGTGATGACCGCAAAGCGTGAAATTATTTCGCCGACCGCCGCGGCGCCGAGCGCGGTACCTGCTGCTCCGGCTTCGATGGCGGTGCGCGGCGGCGCGTTCATTTTTGTGTCCGGGCTCACCGCGATTGACCCGCACACCGGCGAGCGCAGGCCCGGCACCACGGCCAGCGAGACCCGTCAGATCCTGGCCAACCTGCGGCAATTGCTGGAGGCGGCAGGCTCCTCCCTCGATCGTGTGGTGAAGGTGAACGTGCTCCTTCACAGCATGCTCGAAGCACCCAACATGAATGAGGTGTACGCGCGCTTCTTCCCCGAGCCGCCGCCGGCGCGCACCGTCTGCGGCGCGCGGCTGCCCGACGGCATCAAGGTGATCATCGAATGCACGGTGCTGGCGTGACGTCATGACCGAAAAGCTCGAACGGGTGGCGGTCACGCCGAAGAACCCCCTGCTCAACGCCTCGCGCGCCGGCAATCTGCCGCACGTTCCCGGCATCCGGGTCGGCGACTACATATTCCTGTCGGGCATGGTTCCGGTCGATCCGCAGACCGGCGAGCGAAGTCACGGGCCGATTGCCGAACAGGTTCGCCTGACGCTCTCCAACATGGCGCACATGCTTGAGTCTGCCGGCTCCTCGCTCGCTCGCATCGTGCGCGTGCACGTGGTGTTGGCCGACATCTTGGATGTGGCGGAGATGGATCGGGTCTATCGCGAATTCTTCCCCGTCGATCCCCCGGCGCGTACTGCCTGGTCGATGCAGCTTCGCTTCGGCAACGGCTGCGAGATCGAGTGCGTGGCGCTGGCCGGCGCAACCAATTCGCTGTCGTAATTCACGCTTTCATCATTGCCGCGCGCGGGATGATGCTTATGAGCTACATTTTCACGCGGCTGCGCGCTCCCCTGCGATTTCGGCGACGCAGCCGGGGCCGCCTGAGATGTTGAAACGAAACCCGTGCAGCTTGACGATAGCGTTGACGAGGCTCAGCCCGAGTTCGACGCCGTCTGCGCAGCGGCTCTTGTCGGCACGATAAAACCGCCGGCCCACGAGATCGCGGTCATTCTCGGCGATGCCGGGTCCCGTGTCACGGACGCGAACGACTGCTTCGTGGCCGCTCTGATGCAGGCTGACCTCGACGCGCCCGCCTTGTGGCGTAAATTTCACCGCGTTGTCGACAAGGTTCGCGATCGCCTCCAACAAGAGATCGCGGTCGCCATGCACGGCAGCATGCTCCTTCGCCGCGACTGCCAAGGCCACATGCTTGTCTTCCGCAATCGGCTCGTAGAGATCGCCCACCTCACGAACCACATCGGCGAGATCGACACGGCCGAACCCGGCAAGGCGACGGCTGTGCTCGATCTCGGCAATGCGCAACAGTGCCGTGATGATCGCCAGGCACTGGTCGACTCCCACGATCGCCTGATCGGCCGCCGCCCGCAGCTCATCAAGCGAGCGCGCATTCTGGCGCGCGCGCTCAAGCCCGACCCGCACACGCGTGAGCGGGGTGCGAAGATCGTGCGCGATGTCGTCGCCGACACCTGAAATCCTGCGAATAAGCGTCTCAATCTCATCCAGCATTCCGTTGACGAGACCCGCGAGCTTGTCAAAGGCGTCGTTGGTTTCTCGCGTCGGCAGCCGTTCGCGCAATTCGCCGGCGACAATGCGCTGGATCTTCTGGTTGACTTCCTTCACCCGCCGCTGCGCGCGAATGCTCAGGAAGGCGCCGGCGCCCAGACCGAGACAAAGCGCAGGAACGAGCCCCAGAGCCAGCGCGCGTTCGACGCTATGAACAAACCACGCGATCTCATAATCGAAGCGGCCAATCACCAACATCGACCGGTCAGGGAGCCGGCGCGCCACGGCGCGCGCCGTTTGCCGCTCGGACCCCGCTGGAGCGACCCGGACCAGCGAAACGAGCTGTGGGCCGGCGTCCGGCTCGAGCTCGGGTGGCACAGCTCTCGATATTCCCGGCAATGCGATGGCCGCCGGCATCAAACAACCCGCCGACCTTTACGCCGTGCGGATCAACATGCAGATACTCATCGAGCCTCTCGACTCGCGCCTCCAGGGCGTTCTTGCCAACGATGTTATCTGCGATTCCCGCATTGAGCCCGTCGACGTCAACGGTCATGTACGCATAGACCTGCGCGAGGACGAACCCGAACATCAGAAGAATGCAAAGCGAGAACGCACCGGACACGACAAGCGTCCAGCGAAACGTTGTCGTTCGCACAAATTCAGGCAGGCGCACGGAGAATAAACCCTTCGCCGCGAACATTGTGGATCATGGGCGGCTCGTCGGGCATGTCCACCTTGCGGCGCAAGCGGCCCATATGCACGTCGACCAGATTGCTCTGGGGCACAAACTTGTAGTTCCAGACCTCCTCGAACAGCATCGCCCGGGTCAGCAGCTGATCCTTGCGCCGCATCATGTATTCGAGCAGGCGAAATTCGCGTGGGAGGAGATCGACCACGCGCTCACCGCGCTTGGCGGTACGCGACAGGAGATCGATCTCCAGCGGCCCGACGCGCAAGACCGTGTCCCGGCTTTCGGCGGGCCGCCGCAACAGCGCCTCGATACGGGCGACCAGCTCCACAATGGCGAACGGCTTGGTCAGGTAATCGTCCCCGCCGGCGCGCAACCCGCGCACCCGGTCGTTCACGGCCCCCAATGCGCTCAGGACGAGGACGGGAGTACGGATCTGCGCCTGCCTCACCGCCTCGATAATGGTGAGGCCGTCCATCCCGGGAAGAAGCCGGTCGACAATCATCGCATCGACGCCGGCGGCGCGCGCCTTGTCGAGACCCTCGATTCCTGTTGCCGCCCAGTCGACCTCGTAGCCGCGCTCGATGAGCTCGGCCATGATCTCGTTCGCGGTTTCGCGGTCATCCTCGATCAGGAGCACTTTGGGCATGGCAGCCTTCCCGCCAGGCTCGGCCAAAACGGCCGGACGGTCGACCGCTATCGACCGGTAAGCAGTCAAATGCTCCATCGCGCGTAGAGCCACTGCAATCTTCCTCACCCATAACACGAACCGTTTCGGCTCGCACCGGCAAGCGTAAAAAAGCAAGCGTAAAAAAGGTAGGCTCTACCCGAGCAGGCCGCCACTAAATTTGATTTTAAGGTCCAATATCGAGCGCAGCCAATCAGCTGCTCCGGTCGCGCTTAAATCCGAATTTAAATTCCTGAACCCCAATTTAATGGCGAATCTCCCGTCGCTGCAACATTTCCGGTGCATCGGCATCCGCCGGCAGCTGCATGTTCCAATAGCTGTCAGGCGAACAGCAGCCGCAAAACAGGAGATCGTTATGAACAAAGCCATCGGCATCATCGCTGTCGCACTCTCGCTTCTTGGCAGTGCCAATTTCACCATGGCGCTGGCGTCCTGGGACAGGGGCGTGACCACCGGCAGTGCAGCCAACGACGCCGCGAAAGCGCATCAAGGCGAATATTTCCGCAATTGATGAGTTTCCGCCTCGCGCCGCGGCAGCGAGCGTCGCGGCGCGAGGCAGAGCGCGGAGACGTGCCATGCAGAGTCCACAAGAACCGGAGCTGTCCAATATGGAAGCCGTGATCTTGCTAGGCGTGATCGTCGGGGTTCTGTGGTTTTCGTTTGGTGGGCTGGGCTACTCGTAAAGGATCAGTCCCATGTTCTTCGCCATATTCTGGAGCGCATTCATCCCGATCGGCGCACTCATCGTGTCTCTGATCAGCGATTGGTTGATACAATCGTTTCGCCAGCTCCGGCCATACGCCTGGCCCGGCCGGCTTGAACCCCGGCCAAAGGAGCGCAGCGACATGCGCCACCACCAAAAAACGAATTTGGCCGCGCTCGGATTGAGCCTCATGCTTGCCGTCCTGGCGACACCTCACTCTTTGCAGAGTTTACGCGCATCCGAGACGGCCAGCGCCAGCGCGCAACTCGCGCAGTATTGCATTCCCTCGGAAGAGGACGGCGCGCCGGCGCAAAGGACCTTCTGCTAGGCGCATTGAAAGCCGCGGACAAATCGTTCACAAAATTGAGGACTTGTGCCCCGCCTTCGGCGCGTGAAGGCGTCGGCCGATTCTATTCTGCACGAAGCAGACTGAGCCGGTCGGCCCCGCATTCATGGCTCCGACGCCACCGAGCTTTCGAGGAGAGGAATGGTCACGCAGATGCGATCCGCGCGGCTGCACGAGGCGGGAAAGCCGCTGCGCATAGACCGCGTGGAACGTCCGAAACCGCGCCAGAACGATGTGCTGGTCGAGGTGCGGGCCTGCGGCGTCATTCCCAATATGAACGCCATTTTCAGCGGCACGCTTTGGAATCATCTCCCGCCTTTGCCCGCGAGCGTGGGTCTCGATGCCGCCGGCATCGTCGCCGGGGTGGGCGAGAACGTTGCCGGCGTGCATACGGGCGAGCGCGTCTACGTCAACCCATGGCTTTCATGCGGGGAATGCGCCTATTGCCGTCGCGGCGAGCCGATGCTGTGCGCGTGCGCGGCCTTCCAGGGCTATTTCGGATTCTTCCCGCAATCACTCCGTGCGCTCGCCGCCTACCCGTTCGGTGGCTTCTCCGAATACATCACCGCCTCGCCGGATCGTCTCGTCATTCTGCCCGATGGGGTGAGCTTCGATCACGGGGCGCGCTTCGGCTATATGGGCACGTCCTTTGCCGCGCTGCGTGCCGGCAAGGTCGGTGGCGGAAGCTCAATCGCGATCAACGGCATTACGGGAACGCTCGGTGCCGGTGCGACGCTGCTTGCACTCGCGATGGGCGCAACATGCATCCTCGGTTTTGGCCGCAACCGCGAAGTCATGGCGCGGCTCAAAACGCTTGCGCCCGAACGCATCCATACGCTCGCGCTTGGGGAGGCGCCGATCGCAGATTGGATGCGCGCGCATACCGATGGGCTTGGCGTCGATGTGCTGATCGACTGTTCCGGGCGGGCCGCCGCGGCTGCGACAACCGCGCAAGCCTTGCATGGCCTCAAGCGCGGCGGCACCGCGATCAACATCGGTGCGCTGACGGAGACGCTCGCCATCGAGCCGATCCGTTTCATGACCGCCAGGCTGGCGTTCCGCGGCTCGAACTGGTTCACCACCGGCGAGGGCCAGCTCATGGCCGATATGGCGGGCGCCGGCGTGCTCGATCTTTCGCCTTTGACCGTGCAGGCTTATCCGCTCGAGCGCGTCAACGACGCGCTCGCGGCGGTCAAGGCCAGGCCCGGCGGGCTGGTCAATATTGTCGTGCATCCGCACCAGTGAGAAAGCCCGTTGCCCGGCAACGCAGCGTCCGCAGCATGCCAAGCCACGGCGCCGGCTCAGGTGCTGTTAGAACGGAGCGTATTCAATGCAAGATATCAAAGAATCGGACTGGAAGATTTTCAAGGGGTTGCGACAGCTTGCGCTTGAACGTTTTTGTGATCGAGTGCTCGGCGAGATTGCGGGCATTACCTCAGATAACACGAAGACCAAGCCGGAACGATATCGGGCGATCTACCGCCTGGTGCGAGAACGCGACAAGGAAATCAACCCGATATTCGATTCCCTGCGGCGATCCACAGCCGTCAGGCAGATTTGCGCGTTTCGTTTCCATGATCTCTTGACTGCGCAGGAGCTTGGGCAGTTCAGCCCGGAACTCGTGCAACAGGTCGAAGGCATTCTCGAGGTCTATAATCGACCGGTTATCTTTGACGACGAGGACGATCCCATAGGCCAACCACCGGATCCGGCTTGAACAGATTGGTGCGTCAATCATCGTTCGCGTGGTGAGCGCGATCACCAGGGATGCTCGCTGCCGTCGTCGTTGAAGACCTTGCCGCCATCGCCTGGCCGCAGCCGCTCGAACAGGCGGCGCATCGCGTCCGCGCTGTCCGCATTCACTCGCTCAAATGTGAGTGATTTGAACCGGTCCGCTGGCCCTAAACCCGGTAAATGCGTTAAGGTCGTGACTGGTTGAGGAAGCCTGGCCCAGGAGGAATTCATGCGCAGGATCGCAATCACGTTCGCTGTTTTATTCCTGTCGACGATCGGCGCGCAGGCTGATGGCACCTGGTGCTCGCGCTACACCAGGGGATCGAGCAATTGCGGGTTCTACTCGTTTGAGCAATGCCAAGCGAACGTGCGCGGGATCGGAGGATTTTGCCAGCGCAACCCCTTCTCAGCATATGCCGCTGAGCCGCGAAGCCGCTATCGACGGGACCGTTAGAAACAGTCAGGCCCGAGACTTGCGTTCCGGCTAGGCCTATTCATGAGGCGCCGATTCAGTCGGCTTGAATTGTTGGGCGCGGTGCGCGCATTCATTGTCCTCACCTTGCGCACAGGCTTCCGATCGCATGGACACAGGGATAGTGCGCTCTCCCTCCGTATGGTAATCATTTCCCTATGGCAGCAAGACACTGGGCGGTTTACTGCGCGATTTTCGCATTCCTTGTGCTTTTCGCAGTATCGATTTGGTTTGTAGTATTCGGCTCGCCGTATCACGCTGCTCGAGAAGGCGAACCGTGTGGGGTCGGCTATCGCTGGACCTATGTCAGATCCGCTGCCAACCCAAATCCCGCTCTTTCCTGTGAGCCGGAGCAAGTGAAGCCGGCCAATTGACTGCGCTCATTGACGGTAGCCGTTCCGTGGAGAATTCAATGAACGTCGTGCCGGCGATTACATTCGATTGCGCGGAGCGCGAGTACGACGAAGCCTGGAACGCCCCATCGAGCACACGGTTTGAGCTGCCGGGCGTCGACGTGAACAAGGTTCTCAAGCAGCGATATCGGCTCACCCCCGACGAGACCCTGACGCGTGCCATGATCTGGGACATGGAGACCAGGAAGGCCTGGGATCCGCTCACTTATATTCCCTATGTGGTTTCGCAGGCCCGCTCATGGGGCCGCACGACGCTACCCGACGGCTCCATGCGGTTCTGCCGATCGTCGTTGCAGCGGGGATGGATCACGCCGGAGGAAGGACGCGTCCTGGAGGACGTTTTCGTCAGCGACGCCAAAGCAACCATCTATTTCCTCGGCCGCCCGCGCATGCTTGAAGAAAATGGCAACGCTGTCGTGGCGAGCCCGTTCCAGCCGCTCTTTCTCGTCCGTCACGCTGTAGGCGGGACAGACGAGGCGCCTTTGAACCTGTGGAGCATTGTGCTCCTGACCAATGCGCTGGATCGGCGCTACTGCGAGCCGTTCGAGCAGATGGTGCGCGCTGGATGGCTTCCGGGATTCATCGAAATCTACATCCAACGCGACCTTAAGTTGAAGTTGAGCCGTATCTGACGGTCATCTCATTCTGGTTGAGGCGCACAAAATCCTACAGCAGTGATACGCGTTGCTGCATTCGAAAAGTTGTCCTGGCCATGGGTGGCCGCCTTTGCGGCATCCAGGCAGGCTTGCAGGTTGGGGTATGCTTTTGTCCCAACCTGAGTAGCCGCGATGCTGTTACTGCCAGTGACCACGAACAGCATGATCAGAACATAGCTCATTCTTTACCTCCCTACTCGCTTGCACGCTGACGCATGCACCCGGCTTTGAACAATAACGATGACCGAACAGACATTTCATGTCCCATCGAGAGCCGATACACGTTGGCACAGGACGCTCCGGCAACAAAATGAAACAACGTTCTTGGGGACGAGGAAAAGGAGGAATGCCAACATAATCGCCCGCTAAGCGCTTGACCTGGCGGGCGACGATTGCCTGCACATCGGCTTCTCATTTCAATATTCATTGAAGCAACTCTTGACAGGGCGATGATAGTTCTATATTCGTTGAAATATGGAAAAGCTGGATGCCGTCGCGGGATTGGCCGCGCTGGCGCAGGAGAACCGTCTCGACGTGTTCCGCCTGCTGGTGCAGGCGGGACCGGATGGGATGCCCGCAGGCGAGATCGCTGACGCGCTCGGGATCGCGCCCAACACCCTGACGTTTCATTTCGACCGCTTGCGCATGGCGGGTCTTGTATCGGTCCGACGCGAAGGCCGCTCGATGATCTACGCGGCCCGCTACGAGACCATGAACGATCTGCTTGGCTATCTCACCGACAACTGCTGTCGGGGAGCCCCACAGAAGTGCACGCCTGCACGACGCTGCGATCCCGGGAAGGTGAAAAGACGCAAGTCCGAAACGGTGTGACCCAGGAAGGAGCCCACCCATGAAACGTATGCACGTCCACGTCTCAGTGGAGAGTATCGACAAGGCTATTGCATTCTACTCGACCTTGTTCGCGGCGCAGCCTGCTGTGGTGAAGCCCGATTATGCCAAATGGATGCTGGAGGACCCGCGCGTGAACTTTGCCATTTCAACGCGCGGAAAGCAGCCGGGACTCGATCACCTTGGCATCCAGGTCGAGAGCCCGGACGAGTTGCAGGAAGTGTACGGTCGCTTGCATCAAGCAGAGGGCGAGATCTTTGAGGAAGGTCAGACCACCTGCTGTTACGCCAAGTCGGAAAAGTCGTGGATCGATGATCCCGCAGGCATCGCGTGGGAGACCTTCTACACGACCGGCGAGAGCACCAACTACGGTCACAGCGTGGAGCGCGGGGCGCGCCTTGCTCAGGCTAGGACTTGCTGCGAGCCGCAGTCCGTTGCGGCCACTCAATCAGCGCCGACGTGTTGCGCCTGATCGCACGGAGCAGCCCATGCCCGAAGACGCCCACCACAAGCCGTTCAACGTCCTTTTTCTCTGTACTGGGAACTCGGCACGCTCAATCATGGCCGAGGCCATTCTGAACCGGGTAGGCTGGGGGAAATTTCGCGCCTTCTCGGCTGGAAGTCATCCCAAGGGCAGCATCCATTCCTGTGCGCTCGATCTGCTGCGCAAATTGAACCATGACGTAAGCAGTCTGCACTCCAAAAGCTGGGCGGAGTTCTCTCACCCGGAAGCGCCGAAGCTCGATTTCGTCTTCACCCTGTGTGACGATGCCGCGGCGGAGGCGTGCCCGGTCTGGCCAGGGCAGCCCATGACTGCGCACTGGGGCATGCCTGACCCCGCCGCTGCCCCCGGCAATGAGGCCGAGCTTGGCCTTGCTTTCGCGAACACCTACCGCATGCTCAATAATCGCATATCGATCTTCACCAGTCTCCCGCTGCGTTCGCTGGACGAGTTGTCGTTGCAGCGGCAGTTGGATGCGATTGGCAAGAGCAGAGACGCGGACGAGCCACCGGCGACAGCCGCTGAATGAGCAAAACATCCTTCCCGCTGTCCACCCGACTACTCTCGGAGGCGTTGGGAACGGCAATTCTGGTCGCTACCGTCGTGGGCTCCGGCATCATGGCGGAGAAGCTGGCGGGGGGAAACCAGGCGATTGCGCTGCTGGGAAACACGATCCCGACGGGCGCGATCCTGGTTGTGATCATTACCATTCTTGCGCCGATTTCAGGCGCCCACTTCAATCCAGCAGTAACCCTGGTCTTTGCCAGCCGGAGCGAGTTTCCGTGGAGCGAAGTTACGCCCTACGTCCTCGTTCAGTTCCTGAGTGGCATCTGTGGCACCATCATTGCGCACCTGATGTTCGATCTTGCCCCCCTCGCGATCGGCACAACCGCACGGAGTGGACCATCGCAATGGCTGGCAGAGGCTGTTGCGACTTTCACGCTTGTTCTGGCGATCCTCGGCGGCGTGCGCTACGCGCCGCAAGCTATTCCATGGCTTGTTGGACTTACGATTACGGCTGCATATTGGTTCACGTCATCGACTTCGTTCGCCAATCCGGCGGTAACGCTGGCGCGTGGGTTCACTACGACGTTTGCAGGGATCGCCATCAACCATGTGCCCGGTTTCATCGTTGCCCAACTGATCGGAGCGGCAGCAGGGGCAACGATCTGCGCCAGGCTATTCTCTGCGCCCATGCAGCGGTTTGGGCAGATTGTCGAGCCCGGCGAGTAGCCGGCGTATTGTATGGTGTCGCCATGCGCTCCAAGGCCCGCTTGCGCATGTAGGTCACTGCGCTGAAGCTGGTCGCGTTCGCTTGCGCCCTTGCAGGAAGCGAGCAAATGCCTTGAGCGTGATTTCCGAGACATGGTGCTCGATTCCTTCGGCGTCGGCCTCGGCGGCTTCCGCCGGAATGCCGAGTGCAAGCAACATGTCGACGACGAGCCTATGGCGGGCCCGCACTCGGCTGGCCAGTTCTTCTCCCTTCCGCGTGAGGAATACCCCACGGTAGGGGCGCGCTGTTGCCAGTGCTGCCCGCTTCAGCCGCGTGATCGTGTTGATGGCTGTAGGATGCGAAACGCCCAGCCGGCGGGCGATATCCGTTGGACGCGCCTCGCCGGTCGTCGCCAACAAATCGGCGATGAGCTCGACATAATCTTCGAGCAAAGCTGTCGATTGAGCCGAACGCGCTTTGCCGAAGCGACGTGCCTGCGTCAACTCCGTTGGCAGCTGCAACGGAAGCTTGACTCGATTTCCGGGTGTTCTTCGAGACATGACGCCTTTCCGCAACGAACTGTCAGAATTGACACCACCATGTAGCATTAGCTACATCATCGTGTAAGTACTAGAGCCAATTTCGATGACGTTCGATCACGACGCGATGGTGCAGCCCGCGGCACCTCTCCCCAACGGGGAGAGGTGGACCTGCTGGCTCGATCTCAGCGAAACACGTACTGGATGAGCAAGCGCGCGCCAATGACCGATTTGATCGACCGCCCGGCATCGCTTTCCGAACGGACAGCAGCCGCAGCGAGCGGGCTGCTGGCTGGCCAGCGCGCGGGGCTGCGTGCCTATCTGGCTTTCGTCGGACCGGCGGTCGTCGCCTCGATCGCCTACATGGACCCCGGCAACTTTGCGACCAACATTCAGGCCGGTGCGAAGTACGGCTACGGTCTGCTCTGGGTCGTATTGCTTGCCAACCTGATCGCGATGTTGTTCCAGGCGCTCTCCGCCAAGCTTGGGATTGTGACCGGCCGAAATCTGGCGGAGATGTGCCGCGATCATTTTTCTCAGCCGGTCGTCTGGACGATGTGGGTCATCAGCGAAGTCGCTGCCATGGCTACCGACCTGGCCGAGTTTCTTGGCGGGGCCATCGGCCTGTCGCTGCTGTTTAGCATTCCGCTGTTCTACGGAATGATCGTTACCGGCGTCATTGTCTACGCCATCTTGATGTTTGAAAGGTTCGGATTCCGCCCGGTCGAGCTGATCATCGGCAACCTGGTCGCGATCATCGCGCTTTGTTACCTCATCGAGATGTTCATTGCGCCGATCGAGTGGCGCTCGGCAGCCTTGCATACAGTGCTGCCGCAAATAACCGATGCCCAAGCGTTGCTGCTCGCCGTCGGCATCATCGGCGCGACCGTGATGCCGCACGCGGTCTATCTGCATTCCGGGCTGACACAGGCGCGCATTCCGACCCGTGATGAGAGCGAGAAACGCACCGTGGTGCGCATTTCAAATACCGAAGTCATTGCCGCTCTCGCGATCGCCGGCATGGTCAACATGGCGATGGTGATGATGGCATCGAGCGCGTTCCACGCCGGACATAGCGATGTTGCGGAGATCGAGACCGCCTATCACACCCTGACCCCGCTGCTCGGCATCGCGGCAGCGGGCGTATTCCTGCTGTCCCTGCTTGCGTCGGGCGTATCGAGCTCGACAGTCGGAACAATGGCCGGCCAAATGATCATGCAAGGTTTCGTTGGCTTCCGCATCCCGATCTGGGTTCGGCGGCTGGTGACAATGCTGCCGGCCTTTGTGGTGGTCGGTGTCGGCGCTAATGCGACGAATGCACTGGTCATCAGCCAGGTGGTGCTCAGCATCGCGCTGCCGCTTCCCATGATTGCCCTCATCATGTTCACGCGGCGCCGCGACATCATGGGCCAGTTCGTCAACGGCAGGCTTACCGATTTCGTGGCGATCGCCGGTGCAGTCGTGGTGCTTTTGCTAAACGGTCTGCTGATCTTGCAGACGTTGGGCGTGACCATCCCCGGTCTGGCCGGCTCCAATTAGCCGCCATTGATGATGGCCTCATGCTGCGATCAACCGACAATGCGAAGCGCGCCGATATTCGCGCGATTGTCTTTAAGGTGCTGACCTTATCGCAGCCGTTTCGCCCCTGCGCGCGTCACGCCTTGAGGAAGGCCAGCAAGTCGGCATTGATCGTGTCTGCCTGCGTGGTAGGCATGCCGTGCGGGAAGCCCTTGTAGGTCTTCAGCATCCCGTTCTTGAGCAGCTTTGCCGACAATGGTCCAGCGTCGGCATAGGGAACGATCTGATCGTCGTCGCCATGCATCACCAGCACTGGCACTGTGATCTTCTTGAGGTCGTCGGTGAAATCGGTCTGCGAGAAGGCGACGATGCCGTCGTAATGCGCCTTCGCGCCGCCCATCATGCCCTGCCGCCACCAGTTCTGGATGATCGCCTCCGAGGATTTCGCGCCCGGCCGGTTGAAGCCATAGAAAGGCCCCTCCGGCAAGTCGCGATAGAATTGCGAGCGATTGGCCGCGAGCTGCGCCTGCAATCCGTCGAACACTGCCTTGGGAAGGCCGCCCGGATTGGCCGCCGTCTTCACCATCAGCGGCGGCACCGCGCTGATTATGGCCGCCTTCGCCACACGGCTCTCGCCGTGCCGTCCCAGATAGTGCACCACCTCGCCGCCGCCGGTGGAATGGCCGACATGAATGGCGTTCTTCAGATCGAGATGAGCCGTCAACGCCGCAAGGTCGTCTGCATAGTGATCCATGTCATGGCCGTCGCCGGTCTGCGTGGATCGGCCGTGGCCACGGCGGTCATGGGCTATGACGCGATAGCCGTGCTTGAGAAAGAACAGCATCTGCGCGTCCCAGTCATCGGCCGACAGCGGCCAGCCATGGCTGAACACGATGGGCTGACCTCTGCCCCAGTCCTTGTAAAAAATCTCGACGCCGTCCTTGGTTGTAATCGTGCTCATGTAACGCACTCCTTGACTATGTTTTCGTTCTCGGCTGTGGGGAGCAGGTCACAGTGGCTGGCAATGCCGCGACGGCGCAGCGACCTTGACCTTGCATATTGTGTTGTTGTGCTTGTCAGTGACGATTGCAAGAGAGCCAACCGCTGTTGATTCAGCTCCCGCACTGGACAAGTCAGTGGTTATCCCATGTGGATGGATTTACTCCGCCTTGATGCCCGCCGCCTTGATGATCGGCCACCATTTCTCGATCTCGGCCTTCTGGAAGGCGCCGAGCGCCTCCGGCGTCTGCTGCTCGCGCGGGAAAATCTCCAGCCCGAGATCGGCGAACCGCGCACGCATCGTCGCGTCCGCCGACGTCGCCACGACCGCGGCATTAAGCTTGCCGATCACGTCCGGCGGTACGCCCTTCGGCGCCCAGAGCGCATACCAGGCCGAGGCGTAGAACCCGGGCAACCCCGCTTCGTCCACCGTCGGGATATCGGGCGCTATCGTCATGCGGTTCTTCGCCGTGACGGCATAGGCTTTGACGCTGCCGGCCTGCACCGGTGCCAAAGCAATGGTGGGGGCGGTGAACATCAGGTCGATGTGCCCGGCAATCACATCCTGCATGGCTTGGCCGGCGCTGCGATACGTCACAAACTGGAAGCGGGTTCCGGTCTGTTTCTGGAAGAAGATGCCGGCCACATGCGCTGGACTGCCAGGGCCGGTGTGCCCGAGAAAGGCTTTGTCGGGGTTTGCCTTCAGCCAAGCGATCAATTCCTTTAGGTCCTTCGTCGGCATGGCTTTCTTTGTGATGATCCAAATGGGGGCGTCCGCGACCAGCGCAACGGGTTCGAAATCATTGATCACATCGTAGGGGAGCGCGTAGATCGCTGCGTTCAGGACGTGCGTGGATGACGAGACGCTAAAGGCAAGCGTGTAGCCGTCGGGCTTCGCGCGGGCGACCCGGCCGGTTCCGAGTGTTCCGTTCGCGCCGGGCACGTTATCGATGATGAGGGGCTGGCCGAGGACCCCTTGCATGCGCTCGACGACAATGCGCGCGACCACGTCCTGCGGCCCACCCGCACCTGTTGGCACGATGACCGTGATCGGTCGCGACGGATAAGCTTGCGCGCTCGCAATCGGCGAGATGGCCGGTAAAGCGGCGGCACCCGCCGCGAGTTGGAGAAACCGGCGGCGTGGAAATTTCACCATGTTTCCCTCAAAATCCGTGATGCACTGCGCGGGCTAGAATTTCGGGAATAGCTGCTTGTCTGCGAGCCAACGCGACATCTTGAGGCCCTTTTTGTTGCGCGGGGCCACACGAAAACCGTCGTCGTGATGCTCCTTGTTCGGCCACACGTGCGACGCGGTGACCGCCAGACGGACGCAAACGTCATTCGGCGTGACGTTGAACACCATGAGATCCTGCGCCAGCGCGAGCGGGCCATGGTAATGCTTGCGGATCTCGCGTTCGATCTCCACGCCGGTGTCGAAGTCGTTGAAGAAGTGGTAGACGGCGGCGAAACGCGGATTGACCAGCGCAAGCACCTGTCCCGCTTCGTCGGGCGCCGTATGCACCATGGTGCCGACGGCACGTGCGGTCTTTTGGTCGTAGCCGGAGCGCTCGATCAACTGCGCCACGGTGTTGAAGCACTCGTGGATCAGGAAATCGGCGCCCTTGGCATTGTCGACAAAGAACTGGCTCGGCGTGGTATCGCCTGAAAACACGAAGGTGAGGCCGTTCCATTCGAGCCGGTAGCTGACCGGACCGTCGTAGATGTGAACTGCAGGAAAGCTTTTGATGACGACGCCGTTGCGGTCGTAGACTACGCCGGTCTGCTTGTAGTCGAATTCATGGACTTCCACCTCTGCGCCGGCGTCGGGGAGGGTCCCCAGCCGCGTGTCCGTATCCCAGGCAAAGGATTCCATTTGGCGCCGCACGAAATGCGCGATGCCATATTTGGGCTCGGGGCCCGATGGCCCATAAAGGACTAGCGGCTTGACCCGTCCGCCGGTCCAGCTCCCGACCCAGACCTGCGCAAAGTCGCCGACGTGGTCGGCGTGCAGATGGGTGGCAAAATACGCCGTGACGTCCTGATGCGGGATTTCGAGCGCAGTGAAATTCACCTGCGAGCCCGAGCCGAAGTCCATGATGAACTTGTCGCCGTTCCCGAGCTCTATCAGCCAGGAGCAGTTGGCCTGTGCGCGCCGAATGAACGGCCGGCCGGTGCCGAGCGCAATGATGCGCATTTCTGCGGCGACCAGCGGTTCGGTGTTGGGAAAGTAATGGTCGCGCCGGCTGCTCATAGCCACGACAAATATGAGAGGCCACTATCCACGTAACGGTGTTCGACCAACTCCACCGGAAACATCCGGGAATCTCCATTCATGTGACGCCAATCGCGGCGAGCGCACAGCAATACCGTGGATCGATCTTCTCTTCGGACGCTCCGTGTCTTCGGTCGATGAGGACATTCATTTTGAAACCTTGTTTCACGACCGCATACTGATCGTGGCGGGATTGCAAAGCAAATGAGCCAGCGACGCAAAATCGAGCTGTCCGAACTCACCGACGAGCCTTGGAGCCTGCCGCTGCCCGATACTACGGTCGGCTCACTCATCGCGGACGCGTTCCGTGCGCGGAACCTGAAATTTCCACCGAAGGGCGTGGCATGGGGGGCAGCTCCCTCATCTGCGCTTTTCTCTCGAAAGGCCCGTTCTTGGGTACTCTTCCGGCCTCGCTGTTGCGGTTCGGCGCCAATCTCCCGCAGCTCAAGGTCCTGCCTGTGGACCTGCTGGACACCTTCAATCGCCGCGCCCGGAAGGGTCAGTGTTTTCATCAGCCCTGTCTTGGCACCCGAGAGTTTCCCCTTGATGGCCTTCTAGACAGAATGCTGTCCGCGGTGATTGAACGTCATCACGGGACATATTTTGCTTTTATTAAACACCGCTGCCGATAGCGCCCCTCCAATCACACAAGCTGTGTCTAAGTTTGTTCGATTGTCCAGAATTTCCGGAAGGTCGCGTCGTAGCGGCGTATGACCGTGCACGATATAGCCCCCATCCTTTCGCTTGTCGTTTAAGAACTCTGACCGAACCCACATCAACGTATTCAAGGACTGTTCGTTCAATGGGAAAGAGCGATCAATTCCGGCATGAACGAACGTTCGGCCAAATCCATCTTCAAAACAATAAGGGAGCTTCCTTACCCAATCAACATGGTCCGGCAGCAAAAAATTATCATAACTGTCAAGAGTTTCGTTCCCTCCATTTCTGATACCACTTCCATAGCGGCATGAATTGAAGGGGGTCTCCGGTAGTCGGGTCGCGAAACGGGGGGTCGCCAATGGACTCTGTGTGTGATTCGCTAAGACCATCTGATTCGGGAGCGGGGCCAGATGGTCAAGTGCAACAAAGACCAGGTGACGCGGTTGCAACGAGCGCTGAAGCACGAGAAAAACCCTGCGATGCGACAGCAAATCCAGATGGTGTTACTGCGCGAAAACGGGATGACGCAGCCTGAGATTGCCGAAGCTATGGGGGTATCCCTGAGCACGGTGAACCGAGCGCATATGGCTTATGACCACGGCGGGCGCAAGGCGTTGGAACCCAAGCCGAGCGGCGGGCGGATCCGGGAAAACATGACCCTGGCCGAGGAAAAGGTCCTGCTCGATCGTTTTGCCAAAGCCGCCGGCGCCGGAGAGATGTTGAACATCCACGATCTCAAAACGGCGTATGAAAAGGCCATCGGGCACCCGACCAGCAACAGCACGGTCTATAATCTTCTGGACCGCCACGACTGGCGCAAGCTGATGCCGCGCCCTGTTCATCCTGACCAGGATATCGAGGCGCAGATTGACTTTAAAAAAAAGGCTTTTCGGAAGCGGTAAGGAGAGCCCGGCGAATCGCCGCGCAACGTGGTCGTCGCTTGCGGATCATGTTCGCCGATGAAGCACGTTTTGGTCGGATGAACCGCCCTCGGCCGTGCTGGGCCCCCACAGGCATGAGGCCACGGGTCGCGTCCCAGCTCATTCGCGAATACACCTACCTGTATGGAGCCGTGTGCCCAAAGGATGGGGCTTGCGTCTTCCTGATCATGCCGGCGTCTGATACGGAGTGCTTCCAGATCTTCCTCGACATCTTGGCCAAGAAATTTTCCGGACAGCATATCCTGCTGTTTGTAGACGGTGCCCCCAATCATCACTGCGACGATCTCGTGATCCCCGCTAATATCATGCTGCACTTCCTTCCGCCTTACTCGCCGGAGCTTAACCCTCAAGAAAATCTCTGGGACGAAATTCGGGAGAAAATCTTCAAGAACTACGCCCTCAAATCTATGGACGAGGTCTGCGATAAGCTTGTGGAGGCTGCACTCTACATCGAACAAAATCCAGAACTCGTCAAATCCATCACCTCTTTCCCCTACATCGTCAAGTCATCATGATCTGGAAATGGTATGAGCCACGACAATTTGTCATTCAGCATCAAATCCTCATGATTGCCCATCAAACAAACAACATCATGGCTCCTCTGAAAATCAATCAGTAAATCAATCAGTAAATCAATCACGCCTTTCGAATCCGGACCACGGTCAACGTAATCTCCAATGAAAACGTACTTGCGAGGCGGCTCGACCTTCTCGCAGTTTTGCAGCAGTTGCTTCAGCTCGTCCAAGCAACCGTGAATGTCGCCAATGGCAATGATGTTAGACACCTATTTCTCTTTCTACCGGAATTGCCGCTCCCTAATGCTCCTTGAGCAACATCACTTATCGGTCGTTCACATCCAGCGCAATTTTGCATTCTAACTAGTCCTTTGAGGAAATCGAGTTGTGTTCAATGGAGATCCGGGGGGCAAGATACGGAAGTAGCACCCCTTTTCTGCGCTTTTCACGCTCTGGTTGTCGATGATGGCGGCGGCCGGAATCGCCTCCCGTTCGCCCTGCTCGCGGCATTCGACGTAGAGCGCGTGATGAATGCGATCGAGCGTTCCGTCCCAACTCCACAAATCGAGACAATCGAACAGGGGCAAACGCGGCGGCAGGTCTTTCGGAATTCGCCCGCCACTGGCAGCCCGTGCTCAACACGTACATGACGCCGTTCATCACTTCGCGCACATCGACGTGGCGTCGGTTGCCGAGTGGAAATTTTCTGCCAGCATCTGGTGGGCTCCATTGGGAGTTGAACAGGCAAGGACGTGGCGGGACGGCGATGCCCTGTGCGCATGAGATCGACAGAGGATCATCTGGGCAGAAAAGATGGCAAAATCCATCGTCCCTGCACTCATGAAGAAATTTTAATCGGTGCTGGAGGACTCCCAGGACCTCTGCGGTATTGGGGTCGGGTTCAGCCGCGACCCTCTTGTCCTTTCGTTGGTCCAGCGCAAAATTCAGGATCCGAGCGCAGCTTCGACCTCGCTCTTCCTACCGAGGTGTCCGGCAAAAATGTCCTTGCGCTGCCTGATCGAGAAGAGAGGTGGGTGCGTCGGCTTTACGAGAGAGCTGTTGGTGGGTTCTTCGATGTCGTGCTGAGCCCGAAAGGATGGCAAGTTAAGTGTGGCGGTCCGCTCGCTTGGCAGATCGAAAAGAGGACCGCAGGTATAGACAAGATCCTGCCAATGATGCGGACCGATGTGGTCCTGGACCATTACCCTTCGGGTCGCCGGGTTGTAATCGACACGAAATTCAACTCGGTTCTGACCGGCGGATGGTATCGTGAGGAAACGCTGCGCAGCGGGTACCTCTATCAAATCTACGCCTATCTGCGCTCCCAAGTCGGCTGCGGCGACCCCCTGGCGGATCGCGCTGAGGGATTGCTCTTGCATCCATCTGTTGGGAAGACGCTCGATGAAACGGTTGTCATCCAAGGACACAGTATACGGTTCGCCACCGTAGATTTGACAGCATCCACCAATGAGATTCATTTCCGGGGTTGGCAGCTAGCGAGGTTGCGATTGTCATCCGACCCCAGAATTCCCGCCCAAGGAAGGCAAAAAGGCAGGAGCGAGCCATCATGGCCAAAAAGCGCGCGAGGCAGAGAAAGCCAAAGGTCGAAGTGGTCAGTAACGGCACCGAAATCTTCATTGTTGCCGACGGCGTGAAAATCGCAAAGCGTGGCCATCCTGAAAGTGCTCAGGCTAAAACATGAGTATCGCTTGAACCGGGATGGCGCGTGTTCGACCAGCCTGAGGGAATCGTCGTTGAGTACAACGACACACGGATGCACTGATGATAGGCGCACAGGCACGTCACGGCGGTGGCAACACATGTAATGGTGGGTCACAAGGTTCGAGCTTGTTGTGGATCGCTGTCGGCAGCCAGTGACAAGCAAAATGGTCCCCCTCCCCCCATAGGCAGGGCTTTTTTTGATCTGCTTCGATGCCTCAGCAGAATTTCTGAAACTAAAAATCGAACAAGTTCTGTAAACACCACGAAGGCCGATGACATTCGGTGGCGAGCTTGCCGGGATCCCCCGACTGGGACCGCGCGCATGAGGACCACCGCTCAGAAGCGCCAAGTTACTGCCTTATGTCCGTTCATTCGGGAGAAGCGGCCATCAGTGCTGCGGTGCGGTAATCTCAGGCTTTGACCCAAACCGGAAGTTAGCAGCTTTCGCTGCCAGTCTCATAAACAAAGGCCATAGAAAACCGGCCCTTACCCTTGTGCAAAATCGCGAGGCGCTCACCAGAAGAGGAAGCCGGGCGCGAACTTATAGTTCAGGCCAATCTTCACCTCAGAGATGCGGTGATTGAAGGTGGTAGTGAATGTGCTCGGGCTGGTGGTGGTGCTGCCAAGGCAAGGGCCGAAAGCGACAACGGGCGCTGCGCATACCGCGGTGAAATTCTGGCCCTTGGAGCCGAAATCCATATAGTCATACTCGACATTGAGAAACCAGTTGTTGGACATCGCCCACTTTACGCCCGTCCCGATGGTCCAGCCGACCAGCGTGTCGCCGGTATTTGGTGGCGCAAAGCCGAAAGGAACAGCAGCAGGAGGAAAAATAGCAGTGGTACCAATGCCGTTAACAGCCAAAGCGTACTCGTGGTGCGCCCACGCCGCACCCGCTTTGGAATAAAACATCCAGTGGTCTCTTGCGATGCCGATCATCGTCGTAGCTGTTCCTGTCCACTTGGCGGAGACGCTGTAGGCCTCGTTTGCAAAAACAAAGGAGAAAGTTCCGGGGCTGAGGGGACCGAATAAATCCGCGCCGTTGCCGTTGAGACGGGTCCAGGACCAGTCGAGTTCGTTGCCCACCACTACCTTCCAACCTGGTACATCCAGCCGATTTGTGCGCCGCCAAGAAATGAATTGGCGCGGGCATCCGTCGCCTGGGCACCTCCGACTAAAAAAGAGCCAATTGAGGATATGAAAACCGAGCCCGCGCTTGGATCAATGAAAGTAGTCCGTTCCCAGCCCGCGCCAATGTGGCCGCCGATATATACGCCAGACCAATCAAAGGTGGACGGCAGGTAGTGACCGCCTCCTCAGATAAAACAGCGCGAATTTGGAATTTATGGACCACACGGCATCTGATCGAAAATGCAACCAAGGCTGTGCCGCGTTGTTTGACGCGCGAACAACGTCAACAGGCTTTCCTCAGTCTTGAACCGCCCGGATGGTGCATCGAGATGGACAAGTGGCCTTATCAGACGCAGGACTGGAAAGAGTGGCTTCGCTTCAAGCGCGCCAATGCTAACCCGCCATTTCCCGACACCCCGGAATGGCAGACGTGGGTCGCGGCCCACCACTGAACTGCCCTTAAATTGGCCCGTATGTCGTATATCTCCTCCTGGCACATGGGCCGACGAGAAGTGATGTCCGCATTCACGGAGAGTCTTGGAGGGTAAGCGGACTTAGCCACAGACCGCACGATTAAAGCGTGATATCGTTCCCTCCGTTGCATGGGCATGCCTCCCTTGCAGAGGCCATTGTCGCGGGGGAAAGGTCACAAACTGAATTTGCGGGCTAGCAATTCCAGCGCAGTTCTGCGCAGCAAATCCGGATCCTTCCCAAGTTGCCGGTAGAATTCGGGATTGTTATGCGCATCCATGCCGCGCTTGAAAGCTTTTGTCGCCCCTGATCGGTCGAAGAACCTTGCAGCAATGCGGAGCGCACCCAGCCGATCACCGGCAGCCCACGCTGCACGGATGCTGTCGAGCTTCGTAGCCGGAATCACTTCCGCCCCCTCGTAAGGTGAGTGTGAGCCCTCTAGCCGAAGCCACGCCGGAATTCGAGCGGACAGACGGTCCGCCAAGTGTGTCTGCTGGGACCTGCTGTATCCCGAAGTGGCCCCCTCTACCTTGCAGACGATTGGCCTTTGTCTGCCCTTGTCGTATGGCTTGGGGAAGTTCAGCGGCATCGAAGTCATGGTTCATCAGATCGATGGCATGAAGTATAAGTTCCTTGCCGATGTGCCCTATGCCATTGCCGGCTGGTTCGCGTTCTTGAAACAACAGGGTGCAGCGCTTCCCGCAGACCGCTTTACAGTCTGTGGCCTGCCCGTGAACTGAGGTGCAATCGCGTTACAATTGATCACCGCCGCAAATCGAAAATGGTCCCCCTCCCCCTACTGACATGCGAATTTGATCCGCTTCGATGCCTCAGCAGAATTTTTGAAAGTCAATGTCGAAGATGTTCTGTAAATAGCTTCAACTCGCACCAACGAAGTCCCCGGACCGAAATCCCGCACTGCATGCGGACCCTCGGTAGGCGGCCGATAGTGCCGACGAAGTTGCGCTACGATTTCCGAAGGCATGAAAAAGGGCGCCGCATCGGCGCACTCTCGCCCCCCCGCGTGGCCCGGTTCGAGCCCCGGCTGGGGTGCCGCCCGTATGCTCTCATCTTGCCGGTTATTTGCCGGTAAATTCCGACTGCGTGCCGGTTATTATCAACAGCTTTACCGGCTAAATCCGGTTTTTCTGCCGATTGTTTGCCGAGACGATGCCGGTACACCGTGTTATGGTCGTGTAACTGCAAAAAGGAGCGCCAGAATGGGGGCTGAAACTGATTTCGGAAGAAAACGGCCTAACGGCCGGAAAATCATGGAACTGCGGAAAGAGAAAGGACTCAACCAGGAGGCTCTTGCCAGAACAGCGGGGTACTCGGTGAGGCTCCTTCGGGACATTGAGCGAAAGAACCATCCGGTTGCGACGACCACCATCACTGACTTAGCGACTGCGCTGAAGGTCAATCCTGGTGACATTACTCTTTCAACCCCGGACGCGTCGCCACCATCCGAGGCTTGGTCTTTGTTGAAGCTACGGGCCGTTCGGTCTGCAACAGAATTGAGTGCCTTGGCCGAACGCGCAGACGAATACCGGTGGTGGCTCAAGATAGACCCCAGCACGGCGACCGCAGCCGATATGCAAGCGGTGATGGCGATAGTTCACCGTTTAGTTCAAAAATTCGGTCGGCTGCCCATGGACTCGACTTGGTGGGACGAATTCGATCAGCAACCATTCGGAGCGATACCAAGGCTGGCCCGCTTACAAGATCTGCTAGCTAAGCTTTGCACAAATGGCGTGAATGTCATTGCAGGTACTCATACCTATTCCTCGGTCAGGGATTTGAAGGAAGGCGAAAATGCGGAACTCGGCGAACTCATCGTCCGCGCTCCCGACAAATCGACCAAACAAGCCTTCAAATATGTAACCTGCCTCGAAATAAGGTTTGTGCCATGCGACGTCGAGGAAAACGTGATTTCAATCGACACGGGGCGGTCACTGGGAGAGTTCGAACCTGCCGACGACTGGGACTTTCCCTTTTGAGCCGGGTAGCACCGATGGTGATGCGAAACAAACCAGCCGCCCGCGAGCTCGGTAACCAGATCAAAGCACAGTTCTGCGATGGCCAATGGCACTCATTCAAGAAGATCGTCGCCACGACTGAGGCGCGGGCTAAGAACGTCTGGTCAACCCTTGATCTGATGCGAAGGTGGGGAACGTACAAAACCAAATGCGAGCGCAAAAAAGTTGGAACGGAATATCACTTCCGCCTTTCACCCAGAGACAAGCAAATCAGCGTTCATGAGCTAATTGAGAGACTCACACCCATCCTCAAGGAGCTGGAAGTTCAAGGTCGAGCTAACGCAGCGACGATGTCACCGCCGACTGTGCGCATTATGACCGCAAAGATCCAAAAGCTCCTCGAGGAATGGGCTGAGCGACCGACCGCCGATCAAGGGACACGGCGAACGGCCACCCATCAGCACGTCCCTTGTAGGTGAAAGTCATGATTGTTTCAACGTATGAAGCCGGCTATCGGCTGGTAAAAGCGGAAGTCCGTGAATTGACGCCCGAGCTGGCGGAGGAATTCCGCAATCTCGAACCGTCGCCGACGGAACGTGAACTTAACCCAGCTAGGATGAAGCACCTCAAAACAAAGGCGGAAGCCGGCCAGCTAGTCACGTTTCACTGGTCGGTTGCAAAATTGGGTGATATTCGACTGCGGATGAACGGACAGCATTCGTCGAACATGCTGTGCGGCCTCAACGGGGACTTCCCGAAGGGTCTCAAGGTCCACATCGACGAGTACGAGGTACCAAACAAGGCATCACTTGCCTTGCTGTTCCGACAGTTCGACGACCGCAAGTCCAACCGTTCGCCCAGCGATGTAGCAGGCGCCTACCAGGGCCTCTACGAGGAGCTGCACGACGTGCCCAGAGGGGCAGCCAAAATGGCCGTCGAGGGAGCGTGTTGGTACGACCGATACGTCGAAGGTCTGCCGGCGCCAACCGGTGACGATCAATATGTGCGGCTTGGTGAGCCCGGTCTGCACGGGTTCATCCGCTGGGTCGGTGAGCTATTCTCGGTCAAAACTCCCGAGCTGCGCCGGCAAACATTCGTTGCGGCGATGTACGGCACCTGGGTTAAGAATGAACGCGAGGCTCGGAAATTTTGGACCGAGGTTGCGCGGGGTGGCGAAGAGTTCGCCGAGAACGCACCGTCCACCACACTCGATGCGTGGCTCAAGGCAATGGTTGAGAAACGTGGAGCCAAGAACGAGTTGAGGCCTGCCAATTATTACCAGGGCTGCATCTTCGCCTGGAACGCTCATCGTGAGGGGAAGACAATTCAGGCAGTCAAGTTCGATACCCGAAAGGGTCTCTACGACGTCCACGAATAGTCCAGTAGCTCCACAAGGCCGATCCGTTTCTCTGGAACGGCCTTGTCGGGGGCTGTGCCGATGGTTGTCGCTGTAGTAATGGCTGAGAGGAAGCTCAGTTAGTTGCTCGTGGAGCTCTCACGTGGCCAAAACCTGCTCAGCAAATGTATTGTGGTCCTGTTGATAGGGCAGAGCTGAAGGGATGCAGGTGGGGGACTAACACCCAACCGGCGATTTCCAATGCGCATTTCCGCTGCAACAATCGGTAAAATGCCGATATTTTCGGAACGGCGATCGCTGGATGATAGCAACTTCATGACAAGAACCACATTAGAAAGCCGATTATTGCGACAAAAATTCCAACAATCACTCCTATAACGATCCCATGCCGTCTGAATTCTTCTCTACGGTATGGATCTATTTGGGGTCGTTTAATGACACTTACATTAAGTCCCATCATGAAGAAATTACTGCGCTGTCTACTTTTGTAATTGCCATCTACACGGTCATCTTAGCGTGCATCGCCCGAAGACAAACCAAAGATTCCAGAATTCTCAACCGTGCTTGGCTTGGCGTCGAACCATGTGGAGTCAGTACCTACATCCCCCGCGAGAAAACCGATGCTCCCCAAGATCAAATCCTCGGGCATTTCGGTGTTCACAATGCGGGCCATTTGCCCGCTCGCAACGTCAAATGGGGATTTAACTCCAAATTTTCTGACGAAGAAGTCTGGGAGGAAAATTCGCTCGAAAATTTGAATTGGTTTGGCGGTGATAACGTCATCCCGCCAGGGATCACGATGCGGCAAGGCGCAGTAGCACTTTCTATCCCGTCGCGAAATCGTAGCAGATATTTGTATGTTTGGGGCCGCGTTGAATATGAGGACGGGTTTGGCAAACCTCGCTGGACCAATTTCTGCCACAGATACAATCTGAAGCGGCTTAAGCCCCGAACCGTAAAAGGGCAGCGGATTAAATCCGAATATGGCCGCTATTACGAACGCGGCAATCAATCGACCTAGAAGCCCTCGCGTCGGCCTGTCTCGATCGGAGTATGGTACAAAATGGTCCCCCTCCCTCCCACCGGACCGCGACTTTTCCGCAACGTTCACCACCATTGCTTTTGACAACAGCAGCTTGCGGTGGCTTGAGATCAGCACCTGATTGCCGACCTCGAAGGACCTCCCTTCATCTCTCGTACAGTTGCGCAGCGCCGTTTGGACCGGCGATCCTCGTGACACAAGACCCGAACCGGACGAACCGGCGTGGACCAACAATCACCAAACGTAACGCACAGTCCCTGTGCCCGCGTAGGTCTGCGAATGCGTGGCGAACTCGCCGTCGAACTTGCCGAGGAACGAAACGCCGTTGACAAGGCGCAGCTCCGCGCCGGCCGATGTCAGCGCCGCGTTCTTCGCGGGCGTCGCGCCCTGTACCAGGAAGCTCGCACCGGGAAGCGCCTCGAAGCTCGGCAAGAGGTTCGGATCGCTGATCCAGTCGTGTGCCCAGGCTACCCTCCCGCGCAAGGCAAGCACCGCGTTCCAGTTGAGCAGGATCAGCCTGTCGAAACGCGCGCCCAGCTCACTCCGCGTGTCGCTCGCGTTCTGCGCGTTGTAGGTAAGCCCGAAGCTGCCGCCGCTGTAATCGGTCTCGCTGTAGGCCGGAGTGTGAAAGTTCTGCGCTTGCACGGCGGCATAGGGCGTAATGGCCGCAACTGCGTTCGGGATGCGATAGCCTGCCTCGGCACGGCCGCCGATGCTCTCCGCATTGAAGCTCGCGTAGAGATGGTCGCCCGCAAAGGCGTAGCGGTCGAGGGACATCCAGTGCTGGGTAAAAGCGAGCGCGCCGGCGAGATAGAACGGTCCCGAGCGCGTCGTGGCATAGACGCCCGCCTGGAACGCATCGCTGCCGCCGCTGCCAAGGTTTTGCGCCAAGCTCCAGCCGGTGCCGGCGCCTGCCAGCGCAAAGCCCACGACCGTCCCCGGCGCAATGCGATAGTCCATCCCTGCCGCAGCGCCCGCCGTGCGCGCGGTCAGGTCATGGCTTCCCACCACGAGCGGATCGCCACTGGTCTTGTTGTAACCGCCATACACTCCGCCCCACACGCTCCACCGCTGCTCGAACGGCGTTGCCTTGTAAACCGGCGTGCGCAGCACCTTGGCATAGGCCAGCGCAATATCCTCCGGCAGTTCTTCGCGCTCAGGAGCAAAGGCGGACGCCCCACCATACATGCCGCCGACACCAGCGCGGCCAGCTACGAACGGATCAAGCATCAGCCCCATGAACTCGGTCATCAACTGAAATGCGCCCTCCTGTGCGCCGGTGGCAACCTCGCCCGACAGGGACGTGAGCGCATTGGCGAGATTGGCGCCAGTAAGACCAAACAGGCTCAAGAAACTGGGCGGCAGCGTCCCGCCGTTGTTGAAGAACGCGTTGATCGCATTCGCGACTGATTGCTGATTCTCGTTTAGTCCGACAAACACACTAGGACCGCCCAAGCTCGCAGGACCGGCCAAGCTCGCAGTCAAGTTTAAGAAGACGTCGGTCGCGGAGTAGCTCAGGTTGGCCGTGAAATTGGCAGGGACGTCGCCGGTCAGGTTGAAAAACGTTGTGCCGCCAAGACCGCCCGTCGCATGGAGAATGTCGTAGCTCCGCACCATGTAACTGCCCGGCGCGAACACCGCCTGCACGGTGCCGGAAAGCGACGCCGTGCCGGTAACGTTGGCGAAGCTGGACGTGGTTGGGTTGAGATAGACCACATAGAGCGCGCTGGATTGGAGCGCGAGATTACCGACCACCGTCATAGACGAACCGACCGTGCCTGAGCCCGGCGCGAAGATGCCACCGCTGTTGATCTGTGTGTTGCCGACCGTGCCGATTCCCCCAAGCGAGCCGCCATTGTTCACGCGGGTGAGGCTCGATGACGCAATCGAGCCATTCACGATGAGCGTGCCGCCGCTGACATCGGTCGTACCTGTATAGGTGTTGGTACCCGACAGCGTTAGCGTGCCGGTGCCGGTTTTGGTGAGCGACCCGCCGGCGCCGCCGAACGATCCACCATCCTGCAAAACGCCGGCAAACGTCGTCGATAGGTTATTGCCACCAACTAACAGATTCTTAGCGCCAAGCTTGATCGCGCCATCGCCCTCGATTGAGCCCGCCGTCATACCGGTAGTTGTGAGCGTCGATATATCGATGGTTCCGGCCGCACCGTTGATCAAACGCGCCGTGTCGCCGGTGCTGGTATCAAAGAATTGCAGCATGCTATTGTTAGTTACAGTAGCGCTGCCGGCCGTGCTGCTAAAGAATTCCAGAGTATTGTTATTGATGATGGCGGCGCTGCCAGCTGTGGTGCCGTTGAAGAAACGCAGACTGTTATTGTTGATAATGGTAGCGCTACCGGCCGTGCTGCTGTTTAAGAACGTCAAGTCAAAGTTGTTGATAATAGTGGCGCTGCCGGCTGTCGCAGTGAAAGAGAATTGCAGCATGCTATTGTTGGTGATGGTAGCGCTGCCGGCTGTGCTGCCAAAGATTAGCATACCGCCGTTGTTGGTTATAGTAGCGCTGCCGGCCGTGCTGCCATTAAAGAAATCCAAGCTATCGTTGTTGATGATATTGGCGCTGCCACCATTGATGACAATACCGGCCCCGTTAAAGGTGAGGTTTACGGCGTTAGTGAAGGTATAGTTCGACGCGCCGGCGTTGAACGTCCAGCCGCCGGCTGTGGTGTTGGCCGAAAACGTTAGGCTAGTGGTGTGCGAATTGCCAAAGAAGGCGGTTCCTGTCGGTACTGTGGGCGGATTCCAGTTACTTGCCGTGTTGAAATCGCCGGAGCTAGGATTTTGCAGCCATGTCGCGTCCTGGGCATGAGCGGCAATGGCGGAGAGCGATACGCCGGCGAGCAGTGCTGTAATGAGCAAGCGGGTATGCGGCCATCTTTCCCCGCGCTCGACAGGCACCGCCAACCCCCAATTGTCATTTTTTCATCTTGCAGGAAATCCCAACATTGACCCGCAAGCCAAATTGCGGCGGCGGCTTGGTAAGTTCAATATTCCCTGCGGGCGTGGCTTATCAGTCACGGGGTCGCTCGACGCAGGCATGTCAGCTTCCACCAGCTGCGAAATGGCGCCGATCGATTACCGGCTGGCACCCGTGCCTAATCAATCGCCAGAAATGGCCCCCCTCCCCCCAGGATGCGTCTTGCAGTTGACCGGTAGCGTGTAGCTGCCGTTCAACGAACACGGCTTGCGTGGGAGTAGCTCCTGTCGAGACAGTCCGGTCTTCGCCCATACGACGCCGGTACAGGAGCACGGTGGCGTTCACGCGTGGCGTGCGTGCGAGCGGGTTTATCAGTGCCGATACTGCACGGCGTGCAAGCGTCATCCCGCCATGTCCCTTTTTATGCAGAACGGGCCGCGCCAGCAGGAAAATGGAGTGCTGAGCTTCTTGCGGGGAGAAACGGGTGGAGAATCGAGTCAGGCGGTTGCCAAACGGTTGCCAGTCAACTTTCACCATCTAGTACCTTTGCACAGTGATTTTGACTCTTTGACCGGCGACGAGGGCTCCAATGGGCACCGAATCCACCCCCTGGGTTCAAACCGTCAAAATCACTGTGCAGAACAACTAGGCCTCCAGACGGAAAAACCCGCCAAGTCTTTGACCTGGCGGGCTTTAATTTGGTTGCGGGGAGAGGATTTGAACCTCTGACCTTCAGGTTATGAGCCTGACGAGCTACCGGGCT
>CAVYVC010000014.1:0-57664 GCA_963771845.1 uncultured Alphaproteobacteria bacterium
CGGTTTATAGGTGCGAGCGACCGCTGAGATCAGATACCGAGGTCCAATCGCGCGAACATATTCACTGTCTTCGACGTTGAGATGTGTTTGAAGCCAGGTTTCTCAGGCGGGACACTCTGTCCCAAGCAAGCGACTTAAAATGGTTACGTACAGGGTGAAATGAGTTGTATCTGGCCGCTGCTTGCACTGCCCGTCCAACATCGCCAGCCGATGGACTAATATCTTTGCGCTGGAACCAGACTTGCACTTGGGTGTCGTGATGATCAGTCCAGGACGTATTGGATGCTTCCTCGCCCCATGGCGGCCGCCGTTTGATAACGACCCGAACGTTGAATTCGTCGAAACCAAGTACGCCTTTCCACTTTGGGGCTTCTCGCAACATTAGGATTAGGTTAGCGAGATTGGGAACGATGTTGCCTTCCTTGTCGAGAATTAGTTGATCGGTCCAATCCAGTGGTTTTCTACGCCGTAATGCCGCCTCCCGCGTTTTTTTAAAGCTCGGCAAAACGGTTCTTGAGAATCTGCTTGAGGCCACCCTCTTTGAGACCGCGAAAATGCTCCTGGCGGGGGCCACTCGCCGGATGGAGCGCATCGCGGATTGCCAGGGTTACCTCGGCACTGGCCCGCATCGAACGTGACGAGCCGCAACTCTTCGATGGAGCTCGCGGCGGCCAGCGCCATGGTCCGGCCAAGCTTGTTAAGCACCGCATCGGCCCAGTCGAAAAGCCGCTGCTTGCGTTGCGTCTCAGATCGCGCGTGTTCATCGGCGTCTTGTGATGCCGGAACCGGCAAGTTAATCACTCCGAGCATTCCGTCGAACTTCCCTGCGGTAGAAAGATTTGAGAAAATACGGGTGACCACCTGTGACCAGCGGAGGCACGCAGTTCGCTCTCACTTGGGCGCGGGAAAAGCTCGGCTGCCGGGTAGGTCGCCAGCACAGCGCCCCTCGTCACTCCATGTCCCCGACCGCAATCAACGGAGATTATTGAGGTGCTCTTCCCGAACGTGGCTTCGTCTGGCATGAGGTATTCGGCCTTTGAGAAGTCCCCAGCCCGATTCACATTCGGGGGAATGGAACCAGCTTATCGCGAAGCATCTTCCGGATTTCTGGCTTCGGGCTTATTGCTGCCCTCGCTCGACGTTCTCGGAGGAAACTGGCACGCGGGTGTGCGCCATGAATTCGTCGAGATCGGACTTGCGATAGCGAATGGCCGTTCCGATCCGAGCGAATTTCGGCGGCCGCTTATAAAGACGGCGCTTCGCGAGAGTGCTCACAGAGCTGCGCAGATATTCTGCGGCCTCTTGCGGCGTCAGATAGGTGTCGGGTGGCATTGTTTACCTCGTCTGATGAGACCGGGAATGGCCCGGCAACGAGGCAACCATCAATCATATATCAGGCGTGCCGTGGGGGACATGTGCAGGCCTTAACGGACCATTCCACGACCCGCTCACTTAGAGTTGCGTGAGATCCCTTGCACGGACAAATTCGGGAGTTAGCAGGGTAAATCGCTTTCCGCCAAAATTGATCTCCTGTCTCGCCCGCACAATTGCAGTAGCCAGAGCATCCTTCGAGTGCTGATGACGACGGCACTGCTCTGGGATGCACTCCTTTTGCAGCTCATACACAAAGTTGACGAATTGATTTTTTCTGCCGTACGCTTGCTCACCCTGTATGGCAGTCCGTGTTCCCTCATAATGTCGGTCAGCAGGTAAATCCAAAGATTTCAGAGGTGCCCCGTCTGATAATGATCATATTCTGGATGCGAAATTTCCCGTATAGCGAATTCAGTTGCTACGAGCATTCCATCGATAGCCCATTCCAAAATGGAATATATCGACAGTTCGTGTTCGCATTTGCCTTGGGGCAACTCCAGTTGAAAATGACGCTCTATGATGTCCCGCAGACCTTTCCTGCCCTCGCCTATCGGGACTCTGGTGCATTTCCCGTCACCTGCCGGGAGAGTCCATTTAGGCCCCAGCCGTAAAAACGGCAGACCTTCCAGCTGTCTACTTAGCGCCTCCATATTGTCCTTTTGCCGCCGTAACAGTCCGACAAGTTCTTTGCGCGGAACAAATTGACTCCAAGTCGCTTCGTTCATTATGGAAAACATCGCTGAGGTTAGAATTTCCGCCCAAATTTGCTCCGATAAGGGCGTTCCAAGAGTGCGCTCAATGCGCTCCATTTGATCGGCTGAGGGCAACTTCAAATCCCGCCAATTACCCTCTAGAAATCCGGTATTGATCTTAGCTTTTCTCTTTCCCATGTTTGCCGCATTAAATTCGATGGACCGCCTCGAAATCTTTCGCCTGGCGTGGCACTCGTCGCCTAAGCTGGCGGCCTCCGCACAGAGTTCATCGCGGTTTCAATTGCACCGGTCGGCAGCCATCCGCGCCGGGTCATCGGCCAAGTGAGCGTAGCGGAGCGTTGTCTGCGCATCCGCATGTCCTAGCACGCCAATTACCGGCAACGCATCACCCCGGCGAGACCGATTTGAAGAGAATAAATTCCGCAGATCATGCTGCCGCAAGTTTGGGACCCAACCGCAACGCGCAAAAGCCACTCCCTACTGTTTCTACTGCAAGGTTGAGTTGGTGCCGACAGGGTGCCGATATTGGCCAGATGTCCACAGGCCCATTCGCAAACTGCCGTCGCAAAAAGAGTATGGATTGTAAATAGTTAAAGTGGTTGCGGGGGTAGGATTTGAACCTACGACCTTCAGGTTATGAGCCTGACGAGCTACCGGGCTGCTCCACCCCGCGCCAATCCGTCGATCGCGTGAAAATCGCGCGCAGGCTGCTGCGCACCCCCCTTATCTAGCAACCGCGGCGCTCCTTGAAAAGAGCAGCCAAAAAGGCCCGGCGGGGCGTTCCGCTGTCCCGCTGCCTGGGGTAGAGTGAGGCCCCATCCCTGGCGACAGCCCGTTTTACCAATGGACGACCGGCCCGCCCTGACCTCGGACGCAACCTCGGTCGGCGAGGCCATGCGCGCTGTTCTTCGCGACTGTCTGGGCGAGGCACGCGCCGCGATGGATGATGCGCGCAGGTCCGACGCCCAGGCCGTGCACGACTTTCGCCGCGCCATGAAGCGCTGGCGCGCGCTGCTGCGTCTTATCGAACCGCTCGTGGGACCGGAAGCGCGGCAGCTGCGCAATCACGGCCGCGACTGCGCCCACGCGCTCTCGGGCGCGCGCGACGGCCAATCGGCGCTTGATGCGCTCGCCGATATGGACAAGCATGAACTCGCGCTGTCCGAACGTTCCCTCGCAGGGTTGCGCAAACGCATCGAGGATATCCGGTGCGCGGCCGAGACCACCACGCTTAACGCCGACATGCGCCTCCAGCTTGGCCGCATGTTCGACGAAGCGGAAAGCGCGGTCGGCGCCTGGCCGCTTGCGGGGGTGAGCTTCGATGCCGTTGCCGGCGCGCTTGCCCGCGGCTACCGCGGCGCGCGCGAGCTCGTTCCCGCGGATTGGACCAGCACGAGCGCCGAGGCGCTGCACGAGCTGCGCAAACGCGTCGTCATTCACCGCTATCAGATCGAGATCATCGAGCCGCTATGGCCGCGGTTCGTGAAAATGTGGACCGGCGAAGCACAGCGCCTGCGCGAGCGGCTCGGCAAGCATCAGGATCTCCTTGTGCTGGCAAGCCTGACCGGGCCGCACCAGCCGCTGGCACGCTGGCGCTCACGCCTCGCTCCGGCAATCGTGCAACGACGAGCAGCGCACGTCGCGGCCGCGCAGCAACTCGCAGCGCGGCTCTTTCTGGAGAAGCCCAAGGCACTGCATCAGCGTCTTCTCGGAATGTGGCAGGTCGGCCGCGGCGAGGGCATGCGCGCCGCCGAGTCAGCGGGTTATTGCCGCTACGCGGCCCCAGTGCTGCGACCAGCCGCGTAATGAACTCGGCCTGACCGGTCAAAATCTTTCGTCGCGCTTCGTCGGGAGCAAACCAGCCGGCACGGTCGACTTCCGGAAAGGATTTCCTGCGCCCGCTCTTGGGCGGCCATTCCAGCTCGAACTCGTTGCTGCGCAACTGCGCCGGATCAAGATCGCCTTCAAGCGCGAAGGCGGTCACGATCTTGCGTCCGGGCGAAACAAGATCCCCGAGCGGCACGAACTCGCCATCGACACGCATCCCGGTCTCCTCTTCGAACTCGCGTTTTGCCACCGCGAGTGGATCCTCGTGCTCGGAATATTCGCCCTTCGGAATGGACCAGGCACCGAGGTCCTTTTTAGCCCAGAATGGTCCGCCGGGATGGACGAGGAGAAGCTCAATGATCGGCGGACGGCGCCGATACATCAGAATGCCGGCACTGCGTTTTGGCATGCGCGCTCACAGGCGATGGTTGATGGCAAGATATTCCGCTCCATGGAAATGTGCATAATGAAAATCGAACCCAGGGGAGGACCGCTGTGCAACGCAACCTGACTGTCTTGGTCTTGATACTCGCCTTTACCGGGTTTGCCGCTCTCTCGGACGTGCGCGCGGAGAGTTTTCCGTCGCGGCCCATTCGCTTGATCGTTGGCTTCCCGCCGGGGTCGGCGGCCGACATCACGGCCCGTCTGGTGGGAGACGCCATGAGCCGCTCCCTCGGAGCGCAGCTGGTGATCGAGACCCATCCCGGCGCGGGCAGCAGCATCGCGGCAGAATCGGTCGTGCGCGCCCCGGCCGATGGCTACACATTGTTCATAGGCACATCGTCGAACGTCACAAATGCATTTATCAGCTCAAATCTGCGCTTCGACTTCGGCAAAGATCTCGCCCCGATCACGGCGCTCACTCTCCTGCCGCTCATTCTTGCAGTTCCTCCATCGCTCGGCGTGGCGAGCGTCAAGGAGCTCATTGCGCTCGCAAAGTCCAAGCCGGGCGAACTCACCTACGCATCCGTCGGGCCGGGGACCACACCACACCTGTCCACCGAGCTCTTCGCCATGCGCTCGAATATCAGGCTGGTTCACGTGCCCTATCCGGGAAGCCCGCCGGCGGTGACGGATCTCCTGGCCGGGCGCGTATCGATGATGCTGGGAGTGGCTTCCACGATTATTCCACATCTCGAATCGGGCCGGCTCAAGGCGCTCGCGGTAACCTCGCTCAAACGCGCGCAGATCGCGCCCGATGTGCCGACCATGGCTGAGGCGGGCCTGCCTGAATTCGATGCCGGCGTGTGGTTCGGTCTCATGGCACCTGCCGGCACGCCGCATGGGGTGATCGAGAAGCTTGCAGCCGCCGCGAATGAGGCGCTCACGCACGCTGACATCATCGCCAAGCTGCGGGCGCAGGCATTCGAGCCGCTTGGCGGCACGCCGGAGGAATTCGCCGCGTTGATTGCGCGCGACAGCAGCAAATGGGCGGCCGTCGCGAAAGCCGCCGGGTTGACGAATTAGGCAGGCGCCATGGGGAGGCTAGAGGGCAAGGCAGCGTTCATCACCGGGGCCGGCGGCGCAATCGGGAGCGCCATTGCCCGGCGGTTCGCGCACGAAGGCGCGGCTGTTATGTGCGTGGATATTGACGGCGATGGCGTCGAGCGCACGGCATCCTCGATCAAAGCCGACGGCGGCCGCGCAGTGGCGCTCGCCTGCGACGTTTCGAAGACAACCGAGGTGAAGAACGCGATCGATGCTGCCGCTCGCGCGTTTTCCCGGCTTGACCTGCTGGTCAACACGGCGGCGGTGCGCGAGCCCTTGGGCACTGCGGTCGAGCTCGATGAAACCGAATGGGAACGCGCGCTTGCCGTCAATCTCACCGGCGTCTTCCTGGTCTGCAAACATGGCATCCCGCGCCTCGCCGCCGCGGGCGGCGGCAGCATTGTCATCATCGCCTCGCAATTGGGCCAGGTGGTCGTGCCGCGGCGTCCGGCCTATGTCACGAGCAAAGCCGCGCTCATTCAGCTCGCGCGCTCGCTCGCGCTCGATCACGCCAAGGACCGCATCCGGGTCAATACGCTTTCGCCGGGCGCCATCGAAACCGGGCGGCTGGTCGTGCGCTACGGCGATATGGCGGCCGCGCGCAGGGCATTGGTGCCGTTGCATCCCATCGGCCGGCTTGGCCAGCCCGACGAGATCGCAAACGGCGCGTTGTTCCTGGCGAGCGATGAGTCCTCGTTCATGACCGGCGCCGACCTGGTCATGGACGGCGGCTACACCTGCGTGTGATTACGGCTGCTTGGTCAGCTCGGAACAGGATGCAACGCGCGCCGCGGATGAAACGTGAAGATAGCAAAGCTCCATGCGGTTCGGCGCAAGCATGGTTCCAGTGGTATAGCCCTCGTCGTCGGCGAGGAAAATCGTGCCGCCGCGGGAAATCACGGCAATCACCTTCTCGCTGCTGCGCGCTGAAGAGAAGGTGCCGGAAAAACGCCGGCCCTCCTGTTTGTCGACCACCAGCGTAAATGCCACGCTGCGCAGCTCCGGCTCGTTCGACGAAGCCGGTGGGTGATGTGGATTGCCGGCGTTGAGCACGAGCGACTCGCTTTCGCCCTTCCAGGTACCCCGCAGGTCCGGAATCGCGGTCTGCGCCGTCGCTGCCATTGCGCCCAGCACCAGAGCCGCGCCTAAGGTGAAAATGCAGGCAAGCTTTGACATGATCAGTCTCCTTGCGAAAAGGCGGCCGCCAATACCAGCCGCGCATCAGATTGTCGACTGGACGCTTTCGATTTCTGTTACCCGGGTTGCCGCAATCATAGCCCGCAAAATGGATAGCGTGGATGTGGTTCACGCCCTATTGACATGAGTGTCGACGCTGGGATTGAAAACTCCCTGATGAATCCTGCCCTGCCCAACGCAGACTACACCGCCCGAGCGCGTTTGTTCGGCGGCAACCGCATGAAGCTCGGCGTCATGGCGTTCAACTGCAGCCATGGTTCCACCATCACCACGGTGCCGGAGGCCTGGCGGCTCAATTGGCCGGACACGGTTGAGATCGCCCAGGCCGTCGACCGCGCTGGAATGGAAGCGGTCCTGCCGGTCGGCCGCTGGCGAGGCTATGGCGGGCCCAGCAATTTCAACGCCGTGACATTCGAAAGTTTTACCTGGGCGTCTGCCATCGCGGCGCTCACGCGCTACGTCACGGTGCTTGCCACCTGTCATGTGCCGCTCGTTCATCCGCTCATGGTGGCCAAGATGGCTGCGACCATCGATCACGTCAGCAACGGGCGTTTTGCTCTCAATGTGGTGTGCGGCTGGTTCAAAAACGAGTTCGACATGTTCGGCGCCCAGATGCGTCCGCACGACGACCGCTACAAATTCGCAACTGAATGGCTGGATTTTCTGAAGAAAGCATGGGCGGCTGAGGAAGAGTTCGACTTCAAGAGCGAGAGTTTCGATGCGCTTTCGGTCTGGAGCCAGCCCAAGCCTATCCAGAAGCCGCATCCGCCGATCATGAATGCCGGCGGATCACCCGCAGCCCAGGATTTCACGACCCGCTATTGCGACATGAATTTCGTGATCCTCAAGGATCGGACTTTTCTGCCCGGCGCCCGCGCCCAGATCGCGCACCTTAAACAGCTCGCCCGCTCGCACGGGCGCGAGACCCGGATCTGGATTCACGTCTATGTGGTGTGCCGGGAGACCGAAAAGGAAGCCAAGGATTATCTCAACTATTACGTGGTGGAGAAGGGCGATTGGGAAGCGGCGGGAAATCTCCTGCGCATCTTCGGCATGCACACCGAGACGCTCGACAACAAGACGCTCGACGGCCACAAGGCGCATTTCATCGCCGGCCACGGCGGATATCCCCTGGTCGGCACCGCGGAGCAGATCGTGGACGAGCTCGGCAAGCTTGCCGATATCGGCGTTGACGGCTGTCTGATCTCCTGGGTTGATTACAAGAACGAGCTCGCCCAGTGGAACACCGGCGTGCTTCCGCTCATGGTGCAGGCGGGATTGCGGGCGCCGTTTCCTCCCGGTGAGCTTGCCAAGTCGAAAGTGCCGTCACGCTCGAACGCGCCGGCGCGAGCGGCGTTCTGACAAACGCATCATCGGGTCACGCCTATGCGCATCGCCGTCGCATGCCTCGTGTCAGCACTCCTGCTTTGCAGCGGACAAAAGGTTCGCGCCGACGACTATCCCTCGCGTCTCATAAAGCTCGTCCTGCCGCAACCTGCAGGGGGCGCGGTCGATCTGATCGCGCGCGCACTGGGCGATCGGCTTTCGCAGCAGATGCGAGCGCCGGTGGTCGTGGAGAATATGCCCGGTGCCAACGGCAGCCTTGCGGCCGGCAGCGTCGCCCGCGCAGCGCCCGACGGCTACACGCTGATGCTGGCAGTCGACAGCAATCTCGTGATCAACCCGAGCCTCTATCATAACCTGAGCTACGACCCGTTTTCCGACTTCGCGCCGATCAGCATCATCGCCCGGCTCTACGTGGTATTGGTGACCAACCCCAAAGTCGCGGCGCACGACGTGCGTGAGCTGATCGCCTATGCCAAGGCGCATCCAAACAAGCTCAACTACGCATCGATCGGGCTGGGCACCGCCATGCACATGAGCATGGAGTTGTTCAAGTTCATGACCGGGACGCAGATCAATCAGGTGTCCTACCGCGGCACCGCGCAGGCTATGACGGACGTGGTGGCGGGGACGGTTGATCTGATGTTCACGGGCCCGCCTTCGGCGAAATCGATGTCAGCAGGCGGAAAGTTGAGAGTTCTTGCGGTAGCATCGCCAAAACGCATGGCGCTCCTCCCCGATGTGCCGACCATGGAAGAAGCCGGCGTGCCCGGATACGAGATGATGAGCTGGTTCGGTCTGCTGGCACCTGCGAAGACACCGCACGACATCGTGGAGCGGCTTGCGCGCGAGGTTGACACCGCGGTCCACGATCCGAAATTCGGCGAGCACATGAAGGAGCAAGGGCTGGAGACTGTCGGCAGCACGCCGGCGGCCATGTTGGCAACCATGCGGTCCGACAGCGAGAAATGGTCGACCCTCATCAAGGCGACCGGCATCGCAATCCCGCAGTAACAAATCTCCATCTATCGCAGATTTCGATGATGTTTGATTATGACGCGGTCTTGCCGCATGGGCACCTCTCCCGCCCGAACTCGGGTTTACCCGAGTTCGGCATTTTAACCTGGCCGAAGTCGGATATATCCGACTTCGGCTGGGAGAGGTCGGATCGCGCTTCCGCGATCCGGGTGAGGGGGACCGACCTCAAAGTATCCTAGGCAATTGCCGGAACTCTTGCAACCGCGCGAACCGGTCCGCGCACACAACCCAAGAAGAGCCGTGCCGTGGAGCAGATCGTGTCGCTGCGCAAGCGCAATTATTCGGTCTACGAGATCAGTCAGGCGCTCAAGGAGCAGGGAACGCCACTGAGCGCCACCGCGGTGCGCGAGGTTCTCGCCGGTGAAGGCTTCGCACCACTTCCGCGGCGGCTCGATGACGAGCGTCCCAAGCGGGTCGGCCCCAATGCCGAGGCCATCGCCAATGTCCACGACTTTGTACTTTCCCCGCGTGAGTTCACCACGCGCGTGGGAGGGCTGTTCCTGTTTGTCCACGATCTGGTGCGTTTTGGCGCCGACGCCGCGCTGGCCCTCGGCGCCAAACTTCCCGGCTCCGGCATGATCCCGGCCGGCCATGCCTTGCGCGCTTCGCTCGCGCTCAAGCTATGGTCCATCGAACGCAAGAGCCATGTCATGGCGCTCGTGGCCGACGAAGGGCTCGCGCTGTTCTGCGGGCTCAACGCTATGCCCAAGAAAAGCTTTTTGTCGGAATATTCCTCGCGCATCACGCCGCAGAAGGTCTCCCGCCTGCTCGGCCTCTGGCACAACCGGGTCACCGGAGAGGTCCTCTTGAGCGGCGAGTCCTCAACCTCGACTTCCACTCGGTGCCCTATTTCGGCGAGCATCCGATCGTCGAATCGCATTATCTGTCCAAGCGCAGCCGCCGCCAGCCCAGCATCCTGACCTTTCTTGCCCAGGATGCTGACAGTCAAGTGTTCTGCTATTCGAACGCCAACATCCGCAAGGGCGAGGAGGCCGAGGAGGTCTTTCGCTTCATCGCATTCTGGAAGCGCCAGTATGGCAGCTGGCCACGGCACCTCGTCTTCGACTCCAAGCTTACCACCTACCACGGCCTCGATCGGCTCGATGCGGCCGGGATTACTTTCATCACCCTGCGCCGGCGCTCGCCAAGCCTGCTCGCCGAGATCGATGGCCTGCCATCATCGGCATGGCGCACCGTTACCCTCGACATTTCCAGCCGCAAGCATCGCACCCCGCGTTTCTACGAACAGAAGGCGCGTCCGCAAAAGCGCACCTTCCGCCAATTCTTCATCAAGGACCTCGGCCACGACGAACCCACCATCCTGCTCACCAACGACAGCAAGTCCACCGCCAAGAATATCATCGCCCGCTATGCCAAGCGCATGCTGATCGAAAACGCGCTCTCCGATGCGGTGCGCTTCTTCCACATCGATGCGCTCTCCTCATCAGTCGGCCTCAAGATCGATTTCGACATGGCGCTCCTCGTCATCGCCTCAGGCCTCTATCGCCTGATGGCCCGTCGCATGCGCGGATACGATGATGCTCAGGCGCGTCAGATCTTCCGTGATCTCATCGACATGCCGGCCGATGTCGCCATCACCGAAAGCGAGATCACCGTGCGTTTCCACCGTCGTGCCCACCTGCCAATCGTTCTCGCCTCGGGCCTCATCGACAAACCCGTCGCAGTCCCGTGGTGGAATGGCCGCGCCCTCCGCTTGATCCAGTAGCGATCACAAAGCTTGCAGTGTTAGGCTAATTCCTTGCCGTGGAAATCCAAGCTAGACAGGAGCGGTTGAGATGGCCGAAGGCATTACGGGATGGCGCCTGCATGTCGGCGTGATCTTTCCGACCCCGGTTCCACCGCGTCCAATCCGCGAGTGGTACGAGGTCGTCCCCGACGGCATCGACATCACGACCGTCTCGCTGACAATCCAGCAGTTGACCGACGACAATATGGAGGAGGCGCTCAAGGGCGCGGAGCGCGCCGCAAAGCAGTTGTCGAATTTCGATGTCGACGTGATCTTTCAGTCCGGCGTGCCTCCCGTGGTGGCGCGGGAGTACGGTTTTCACAAAGAACTCGAGGCGCGGCTTGCACAGGCGGCCGGACTGCCGGCGATTACCGACATGGGCGCGGTGATCGATGCGATTGGCAGCTGCAATCTGCGCACCGTCGTCATGGCGACCCCGTTCCGGCAGTTCATCAACGACCGGCTGGTGAAATATCTTGCTGCCGAGCAGATCCGGGTCATTCACAACAAGGCGCTCGGTATCGAACGCAACACCGAAATCCGCCGGCTGCCGATCCCGGTGGAATATCACACGGCGCGAAACGCTTTTGAGCAATCGCCGGAAAGGCCGGACGGCATCTACATCCCCTGCGGCGGCTGGGGCAGCATGCACAACATCGATCCATTGGAACGCGACCTCGACACGACCGTCATCACCTGGATGAACGTCATGATCTGGAGCGCGATGAAGCGCGCCAAAGTCAAAGGCCCGATCCGCGGCTTCGGCAAGCTGCTTGCGTCGCTGTGAGCTCGCGGTGACCTGCGGAATCTCGATAGCTGGATCAATTAAAAGTAGCAGTCTCGACAAGAAATACACGTACAGGATGTCCTTTTGCGGAAGGAACGGAAAAATCGAAAGAAAATCAATGACCGCTCGGGTGGCGCCGGGAGCTCAGCAATCGTCTATGCCCATGCTCGATACGCATAACCGCGACCGCATCGAGAAACCTTGCAGCCCCGCTCAATCCACTTGCAATTTGAGCTTGGCGATAAGGTCGCGGAATTTGACGTAATCCCTTTCCAGGAAAGCAGCCAATTCCTCGGGCTTCATCGATTGCGCCTCGAACCCGCGCAGCTCGAGCGCCTTGTGGTAATCGGGGTCGGCGACGGCGCGCACGATGTCCGCATTGAGCTTGCGTACAATGGCTGCCGGCGTCGCAGCCGGCACCAGGACGGCAAACCAGATTTGCACATCAACGCCCGGCAATCCCGCCTCGGCGAAGGTCGGAATGTCAGGCAGGCTGTCCAGACGTTTGTCCGCGGTGACCGCCAGCGCCCGCACGTTCCCGTTCGCAATGAACGGGACCGCCGTCGACGTGCCGACCATGAACATCGCGACATCGCCCGCGATCAGGGCCGTAATGGCTTGCGCGGAGGATCCCCGATAGGGAACGTGCGCGAGATCGACATGCGCCAGCGACTTGAACAATTCGGCGGCGAGATGGGGAGCCGTGCCGATGCCGATCGAGGCGTAATTGAGGGCACCGGGCTTGTCTCTGGCCAGCGCGATAAATTCCTGCAGAGTGCGCGCCGGCAGCTTTGGGCTCACGATCAGAACCTGGTAGCCCACCGCAATCATCGAGACCGGAGCGAAATCGCGCTTCCAATCGTAGGGGACGTGCCGGTGCAGGCTCGCGGCAATGGTCAGCGGACCGTCGGTTGCAAGATAGAGCGTGTAGCCATCCGCGTCCGCGCGCGCGGCGAATTCCGTTCCAATCATGCCGCCGGCGCCTGGCTTGTTGTCGACGACGACCTGTTGTCCCCACAGCGCGGAGAGCTTTTCGCCCAGCAGCCGCGCAAGCAGGTCGCCGCTGCCGCCGGCGGCATAGGGCACCACGAAGCGGACGGGCTTTGCAGGAAAATCCTGCGCCCAAGCGCCCGCAAGCGGCGTAACCGCGAGCATGAGCACAGCAATAAAAAAGCCTGCGATTTTCATTGTGGAGTTCGCCAGGATTAAGCGCGCGTCGCCGCGCTGGTCCGGCCCGCGGGACGACTTGCCTGTTCCGGGTTTTGCACCTCATCGCTCAGGCTTCGCATGAGCCGGCCCTGGCCCTCGATGCGGTCATGAATGTCGAGCGTGCGGAACGCTTCCCAATGATCGGCGTGCGCGCCGGTCACCACCGGGATCCCGAGCTTGTCCTCGATCAAGGGCGCGGCGTCCGCCGCCGCCCATTGATTGCACGGAATGTAGATGCCATCGGCCGAAGGCGCTGCGGCAAGGAGGCGGATCGCGGCGGCGGCGATGCGCGTGGGCGTGACATCCTGAAGCCGCTTGAAGACGATATCCTCGGTGTGCTCCGCCTTCACCGAGAAACCGCTCGCCGAGAGAAAAGTGAGTGCCGATTGGTGCAGTTCTTGCGGATAGGGTGTCAGCACCGCGACATTCTTGATGCGCAGATGGGCGAGTGCCCGGATTGCCGAGCGGATGCTCGTGGATGCGGGCAAGCCAGTCGCGTCCATGATGATCTTGACGATCTCCTCCTCAAAGCCTTTTCCGCGCGTCGTCACCACCGGCATGCCGCAATGCATGATGTAATCAACGTTGCGGGAGGCAAGGTACTTGGCCGCGGTGACCAGCGGATCGAGCACGCTTTGCTTGAAGTTTTCCTTGCTCCAATGCTCGACATTGGCCGTGATGGCGCACATCGAGACACCTGCGGGAGCCAGGCGGTAAAAATCGTAGGCGGCCGTTTCAATCACGGTCGGGCTGAGAACCCCGATGCGTTTGCGCCAGCCAATCGGCTTCTGCGGATTGCTCATGCTTATCATCCAATCCTCCCGTTCGGGACCGCCGTCACACCGGCAGACAAAGCGCGTTATCGATCAGCAGGCTGTCGTAGATACAGCGTCGCTCGGCAAGCTTGAGGACGCCGCCCACCCGGCGGAATACGTCGTGATAGACCCCGACCTGATGCAGCTTGGCCTCGGGCCGGTCGAACAGCACCTGGATGACGGCATAGTTGGCCCGCGCCCTTATGCCCGCGTCCTCATCCCGACCGAGAATTTGCAGGTTGCCGATGATGTGCCGCAGATAGCGCGGCGCAAACATCGCGGTCTTCTCGAGCGCAAGCGCGCGATCGCAGATCATCCGCTTGCTATCGCAATAGATCAATCCGACCGGCATTCCATTGTCGGCATTCTCGCGCGAGATGACGGTGTAAAAGGCATCCTCGCTGAACATCTCCGACCAGTCGGTGAGCCGCTGCTCGTCGAGCGCCGCCGCATAGGCGGCGTTGAACTGATCCACTTCATGATGGAGCAACAGCGCTTCCAGCCGGGAATCGCGCGTCTTTTCCGCAACAGCGGTGGGCATGCAGCCGGCTCCCGCTAGAGCGTGTTTCGCTGAGATCGAGCCAGCAGGTCCACCTCTCCCCGCAGGGGAGAGGTCGGAATGGGCGGCTCGCGCCCATTCCGGGTGAGGGGGCTACTACTACTCGTAAGGCTGATCCCCCTCACCCGAATCGCGCAAGCGCGATCCGACCTCTCCCCTCCGGGGAGAGGTACCGCAGGCTGCACCATCGCGTGGTGATCGAACTTCATCGAAACTGGCTCTAGACGCCCATTTCGCGGCGCCAGTGCTTGTACATCGCGCGGATCGCAGCCTCCGAGATCAGGGTGTCGGACGTCCCCGCCTCCACCTGGGGATCAAGCTTGACCAGGTGCTTCTTGTTCGGCACGTGCCGCATGCCGTCCTGGACGAATTTCATGACCTCATTGTCCTCGAGCCCGAGAAAGCCCGCCGGTCCCATCAGGTTGCCTTGGCGCAGGCGGTGGCGTGTCATTTCCTCATCGTCGCCTTCGAAACCGAACATGGTCCATTTCATCAGGAACTCGTGCGGGCCGGTAGGAACGATTTGCCGGATACCGAGCGTATTCATCTCGCGCTGCACGATGAGATTGGGCCAGATGGTCGCCATGGTGACCGACCAGGGGCTGTCGAATTCCTGGATGAAATCCATGAAGCGCGGCTCACGCAACGTCATGCCTTCCTTGTAGGCGCGCATCTCTTTCTTTGAATCGGCCGATAATTTCCCGGCGTCAGACTTGGCTGACGCCATGACACCATGGCGCCCGCTCGCGTCGGTAAGCATCAGCGATCGGTTGCCGGCAACCAGCAGCCCGAACGTCACCAGAAAAGTATGCAGCAGGGTTGCGTGATACGGATCCTTGAGATTTTCGAGATAGAGCTTCCAGTTGCCCGGCAGCGAGTGCCGGTAATGGCCGAGAACTTTCAACTTGCGCCCGTCGAACGTCGCATCGAACTCGCGCAGCACGTCCGAACCAAGATAGTCGACAAGCGACTCCATGTGGTCGTGATAAGAGGCAAACACGACCCCGCGGTGGGTTGTGACGCTCAGGCTGCTCAGCCCGTGCTGCGCCGCATTGAAGTCGCGCGGCATACCGCCTTTACCGCCGACACCGCGCTTGAACGGAATGCCGATCAGGTTGCCTTTGAGATCATAGGTCCACTGATGGTAGGGACAGACAAACTCATTCGCGTTGCCGGTAAGCTCGCGACAGAACTCCGCGGCACGGTGAGCGCAGCGGTTCTCAACCACGGTTATGCTGCCGTCTTGCGCGCGTGCAACAACGACCGGGGTCGGACCCACATTGGAGCGTATGAAGTCGCCCGAATTCGGGATTTCCGCCTCGAGCGCGACGTAGTTCCAGGTCGGCCCGTGGAAGATGCGCTCGACCTCGCGCTGATAGATGGTCTCGTCGGTATAGACCCAGTCCGGGATCTCCGTTAGATCGCCCGGCCAGACATACTGCTGATCGAACAGGACCGCGTTGTCCCCCGCATCGCCTCTCGCGGCATTCCCGTTGCCGTCCATTGCCTTCTCCATTGGGCCTTGCGCGCCGATCTTGCGGCTGTCGCGAGAATACGTCCTTTTGTACCCCGCGCAAAGATCGCCAACCTGGTTGTCGTCATCGTCCGCGCAAGCGGACGACCCGGTAATCCCTGAACTTGCAGTTTGGCACTGCCGTTGCTCAAATCATCACATGACGATTACTGGGTGCCCCGCATGCGCGGGGTATGACGGATCAAATAAATGAGCGCGATTAAAGCCGGTCGAAAATTGCGCTCTCGCACCGGCGGCGCGCGCATTGCCGTCGATATCGGCGGCACCTTCACGGATGTGGCGGCATTTGACGAGGCAACCGGCAAGCTCGCGTTCGGCAAGGTGCTCACCACCCCGGCCCATCTGGTCGAAGGCATCAACAGCGCCGTACAGAAAACCGGAAGCGACTACAGATCTGCCCGCCTTTTTCTGCACGGCTCCACCATAGCGATCAACACCATCCTGGAGCGCACGGGAGCGAAAACCGCGCTCCTGATCACGCAGGGTTTTCGCGACATCTATGAGATCGGGCGGATCAACCGGCCGGATGCTTACAATCTGTTTTTCCGCAAGCACGAGCCGCTGGTCGAGCGCGCGCTCCGGTTCGAAGTCAAGGAGCGCATTCTCAGTGACGGCGAGATCGAGACCCCGCTCGACGAGGAGGAGATTGCCGCGCTCGGACGCATGCTGGAGGGTCTTGCCGTGGAGGCTGCGGCGATCCTCTTTCTCAACTGCTTCGCCCGCCGCGAGCACGAGCGGCGCGCAAAAGAAATTCTGGAAAAGAATCACCCGAGAATGTTCGTCTCCGCCTCGCACGAGCTCTCGCAGGAATACCGGGAATTCGAACGCTGCTCGACGGTGGTTGCAAATGCCTATATCGGCCCGATCGTGCGCCGCTACCTCGGAGAGATCGATTGCCATATCCGCGGCGCGGGCTTCGACGGATCGTTCCTGGTCGTGCAGTCGACAGGAGGGCTCTACGACGCGAGCCAGGCACGCAGCCACTGCGTGCACATGCTGGAATTGGGCCCCGCGGCCGGTGTGATCGGCACCGCGGCGCTTTGCGAAACGCTCGGCATCGGCAATGCAATCGCCTTCGACATGGGCGGCACCACCGCCAAAGCCGGGGTGATCCACAATGGCGAGGCGCTCACCACCGGCTCCGCGCTCATCGGCGGCTACGAACGGGCACTGCCGGTGCAGATCGCCATGATGGACATTTTCGAAGTGGGCACCGGCGGCGGTTCGATCGCACGGGTCGAGGAGGGCGCCCTGCGCGTCGGGCCGCAGAGCGCGGGCGCGGCGCCGGGACCCGCGTGCTACGCCCTGGGCGGCACCGAGCCCACCGTGACGGATGCCAATGTTCTGCTCGGCCGCCTTGGGGCGGCAACATTTCTTGGCGGCGAGATGCCGCTCGATATCGCGCGCGCCAAGGCCGCGCTGGTCGAACGTGTGGCAGAGCCGCTCGGCATGGAAACGACAGCAGCCGCCCACGGGATCTTGCGGATTGCGGCGACCGCGATGTCCTACGCCGTGAAAGGCGTCACGACCCAGCGCGGTCTCGACGCCGGCGATTTCGCGCTTGTCGCCTATGGCGGAGCAGGCCCCCTGCACGCCGTCGAGGTGGCGCGCGAGATTGGGATCAGGACCGTTGTTGTTCCGCCGTCGCCGGGCGTGTTCTCAGCCTTTGGCCTGCTGTTCTCGGATCTGCGCTATGATTTCGTGCGAACGTGGTTCACGCCGCTCGAAGATGCAAGTTTCGATCAGATCGAACGAGTCTATGGCGAGCTTGAAAAGCAAGGCCGGCACGAGATTGCCGGCACGGCAGTGACACCGCAGCGCATCGCGCTCAAGCGTGCCGCCGACATGCGTTATGTCGGCCAGGAGCACGCCGTCACCGTCGAGCTCCCGCTGCGGCTGTTCAAAAACGAGGATCGCCGGGGGATCAAACGCCGGTTCGATGCGATGCATGAGCAGCGCTACGGCACGTCGGCTCCCGACGAGCCTGCCGAGATCGTCAGTCTGCGCACTACCGCGACCGGAACCCTGCGCAAGCCGCCGCTCCAGAGGATCGGGCGTGCGCAGGCTGCAAAAGCCGCGCCAACGGGAAAGCGGCAGGTCTACGTTGACGGCGCGTTTCGAGCGACATCGATTTACGCCCGCATGGCGCTTGCCGCGGGACATCGCATCAGCGGCCCCGCCCTCATTGAGGAGCACGCCTCGACGACGTTGTTGCTGCCGGGCGACCGGCTCGAAGTCGACCTTTATGGAAATCTCCTGATCAAGATCGCGGGAAAGCGGTGATGGCCACTTCAAAGAAGCGTCAGAGCACCAGAGCGAGCAACAAGGCGGGCCGCCGCGGCGCGCAGGTTGATCCCGTCATTACCGAGATCGTGCGCAACGGCGTCATCGCGGTAACCGAGGAAATGAAGACCAACCTCATGCGCACCGCCTACAACATCATCATCTATGAGGCGCTCGATTTCACCACCGGCCTGTTCACGCCGGATGGCGCGACCATTTCAATCGGCATCGGGCTGCCGATGTTCATTCGCGGCATGGCCGAGACGGTGAAGGCCAAAATCAGGCATTTCGGGGCGGACGGCATCCGTCCTGGCGACATCTATGTAACCAACGATTCCTATCTCACCGGAAGTCATCTCAATCATGTCACCTTGACGTTGCCGATCTTTCACAAGGGCAGGTTGGTGGCTTTCGCCTGTTGCATGGCGCATTGGCTCGACATCGGCGGCATCCTCGGCGGCATGAGCACCGACATCTTTTCGGAGGGGCTGCAAATTCCCATCCTGAAATATCAGGATCGTGGCACCGTCAATCAGACCGTGGTTGACATCATCCGGCAGAACGTGCGCCTGCCGAGTCGCGCCATGGGCGATCTGCGCGCTCAGGTCACGGCGGTGAAGACCGGCGAGCGTCAGTTCCTGGCGCTGATCGAGCGCTACGGGCGCGATGCGGTGCTCGCATCGATCAGGGCGATCATGGACCACAGCGAAATGATGGCACGCGCCCACACGCGAACGATCCCGGACGGCGTGTTCGAGGCCGAGTCTTTCATGGACGACGACGGTATCGATATCGGCAAGAAGGTGCCGATTCGCGTGCGCGTCATGGTGAGGGGCGACGAGATGACCATCGATCTCAGCGAGGTCTCACGCCAGGTGCGCGGCTTTTACAATTCCGGCATCACGACCGGCCATGCCTGCGCGCAGGTCGCCTACAAGTGCATCACCTCGCCAACGGACTATCCTATCAACGACGGCTCGTTTCGCAGCCTCAAGACCGTCGTGCCGCCGGGACGCGTCATCAGTGCCGTGCGGCCGGCGCCCATGCGCTGGTGGATGACGTATCCCATGACCATCGTGGACACCATCTTCAAGGCGCTCGCGCCCGCCATTCCCGACCGTGTCATCGCCGGACATCATGCCGATCTCTTGGCGTCATACTTTCACGGCATCAACAGCCGCACCTCCGAATTCTTCATTGGCAGCTTCGGGCCGCTCGGCGGCGGCTGGGGAGCAAAGATGACCGAGGATGGCGTCTCGGGCACGGTATGCATCAATGACGGAGATACCCACAACAGTCCGAACGAGCAGGCTGAGTTCAAGTTTCCCATTGTTGTCGAGCGCTATGCGCTCGTGCCGGACTCCGGCGGAGCCGGCCGCCGGCGCGGCGGGCTTGGGGTCGAGCGGGTCGTGCGGGCGCGCAGCCCGATGGTGGTGAACAATCAGATCGAGCGCGCCCACTGCCGGCCTTGGGGGCTCGATGGCGGTCTCGAAGCCACCGGCAACGCGGTGGAGCTGCGCATTGACGGCAACTGGAAGACCGATTTCCCCAACGCCAAGGTGTTGGTTGCGCAGCTCAAGCCCGGTGATGCCTTCAAGATTCGCTCCGGTGGCGGTGGCGGCCACGGCAGTCCGCTGGAGCGGCCCACGCGGGAGGTCGCAAACGATGCGCGGCAGGGCTACGTCAGTGTTGCTGCTGCGGCCGAGCGCTATGGCGTTGTCGTCGACCCCGACACTTTCGAGATCGATGCGGCGGCGACGGAGAAGCTGCGCGCAACACTTCGTATGACTGGTGAGCGCCGGACCGCGGGAGGCGCGCGCGTCAGCGCTTGAGCTTTGCCGTATACGACATGGCACCTGCCCCGCAACAAGGGCAGCTCATGGCGACGAGAATGTTTTGCTTCTGCTCCTCGCTCAGATCAGTGCGATCAAGCATCTGGCGTGTCTGCCGCGCGAACAATTCATGCAGCGAGAGCGCAGTGGCAGAGATCGCAGGCTCCGGGAGCGATTTCAGGCTTGGCAGGCGCAGCCGCTGCATTTGAGACGCTGCGCTTGCGGCGTCGGGAGTTCTTCAAAAGCGGGGAGGACGCGGGGGCCTCGGCGCTCCGCCGGCGGCGCTCCCGGGGACCAGACGCGGCTTGGCCGGCAGCAGCCCCTCGCGCTGCATGCGCTTGCGGGCAAGCTTGCGAGCCCGGCGAATCGCCTCGGCCTTTTCACGCGCTTTCTTTTCGGAGGGTTTTTCGTAGTGACCGCGAAGCTTCATCTCGCGGAAAATGCCCTCGCGCTGCATCTTCTTCTTCAGCGCCTTGAGGGCCTGATCGACGTTGTTGTCACGGACGAGAACCTGCACGCATGCTTCCTTCGGTTGTGGTCCTTTATGGTCCCGGATGATTCCTTAAATAGGTCTAAGCCCGCCGATCTGCCGCCAAGGCGCGATCGCGCGGGCCCATGATTGAGCGCGCATGTACCAGAATCGGCGCGAAAAGTCCATTCTCGTTGCAATTACGCTTTAAATTCCCCTTCCGGCATCACCCTCGTGACGTGCCCCATTTTGCGGCCGGGGCGCACCGTTGCCTTGCCGTAGAGGTGAAGGCTTGCGCCCTCGACCGAGAGCCATTTCGCAAAATCCTCAACTTCGCCGCCGATCAGGTTGACCATCTCGACCTTGCCACGGCGCAATGGTTTGACCAGCGGCCAGCCCGCAACCGCACGGATGTGCTGCTCGAACTGGGATACGGTTGCCCCGTCGAGGGTCCAGTGCCCGGAATTGTGCACGCGCGGGGCGATTTCATTCACCAGCAGGCCACCGTCCTGCCGCAGGACGAACATTTCCACGGCGAATACGCCAACGTAGTTGAATGCCGCCGCGATGGTTTCGGCAATCCGCTTTGCCTCATCCGCAACGCTCTTCGAAACGTTGGCCGGAACGCGCGAAAGCTTCAGGATATGATCGCGATGCTCATTTTCGACGAGATCGAAGCACTCAATGCGCCCTTCGCGACCGCGGGCGGCCACGATGGATACTTCGCGTTCGAATGCAACGAATGCTTCAAGGATGGCTGGCTGCTCGCCGATTGCACGCCAGACCGCGGCAGGGTCGCTGCCCTCGCCAATGCTGATCTGGCCTTTGCCGTCATAACCGAAGCGCCGGGTCTTGAGCACGGCCGGACGGCCGATTGTACCGAGCGCCAGCGCAAGGTCTTGCTGCGAAGAGACTTCCGCGTGGCGCGCCGTTGCGATGCCGAGCCCAGTGACGAAATTCTTCTCGGTCAGTCGATCCTGTGTCGTCGCGAGGATTTGCGGATCGGGCAGCACCGGCTTGCGTGCGGATAGAAAAGTTGCGGTCGGCGCAGGCACGTTCTCGAACTCGAATGTGATCACGTCCACGTCCTCGGCGAAACGGTCGAGCGCAGAGTTGTCGGCGTAATCGGCGCAGGTGACCCGGTGCACCACCTCGAAGGCAGGCGAATCCGGACTGGGGGCAAAGACGTGGCACTTGAATCCGAGCCGCGCGGCGGCAAGCGCAAGCATGCGGCCGAGTTGCCCGCCGCCGAGAATGCCGATGGTCGAATTGGGCCGGAGCACGTCCGCGGTCTAGGTTCCGTTGACATTCACCGAAGCCAGATCATGGCCCCAACCAGGAATAACATGGATGCAAACGAGAGTGCAGTCTTCTCGTAGCGGGTTGCGATGCGGCGAAAATGCTTAATTTTGTTGATGAACCGCTCAACCAGATTGCGGTCCCGGTAGATGTGCTTGTCATATGGGATAGCTTGCGATCGAGCACGGCTCGATGGGATCACGGCTTGCGCACCACATTCTGCGATTCGGGCGCGAAAGCGATCGGAATCAAAGCCCATATCAGCGAGCAGGTGCTCGAAAGAAAAACCACTGATCAGGTCTTCGGCCTGGAGGATGTCATGCACTTGACCGGGGGTTAGAATGAAGCGGACGGGATTGCCGAGAGCATCCACCCCCACGTTGATCTTCGTGCTCAGGCCGCCGCGCGAACGCCCGATCGCCTCATCTTCGCTCCCCCCTTTTGGCACCGGCCGCATGTTGATGCGCCCGCACGATGGTGGAGTCGATGATTAGGTATTCGAAGTCCGCATCTTCAACCAACGCATTGAAAAGACTCTTCCAAACGTCCTTCTTTGCCCATCGGCGGAAGCGCTGGAACACGCTGTTCCAGTTGCCAAACTCCTTGGGCAGATCGCGCCATGGTGCACCGGCACGAACCAACCAAAGCACAGCGTCCACGAATAAACGATTGTCCTCGCCGTGGCGCCCTTTATCACCTTCTTTACCAGGAATAAGCGGCTCAATGCGCCGCCATTGCACGTCTGTGAGCGCTCGAAGCCGAATCAAGATCGCCCTCCTCAGTTTCGATCTTAAATCACATTTGCGAGTCGGAGGGAATCCCCTAAATGTCAACGGGACCTAGTCCTTCGGGCGCTTGGCGACGGCGGAGGTATTGCGGGCGCGCCACTGATCAAGCCGCTTTGCTAGTCGTGAATCCGAAAGCGCAAGCACGGCGGCCGCAAGCAGCGCCGCGTTGATCGCTCCCGGCTTGCCGATCGCAAGCGTGCCGACCGGGATGCCGGCCGGCATCTGCATGATGGAAAGAAGGCTGTCCTTGCCCTCCAGCGCGTGCGTGTTCATTGGCACACCAAAGACCGGGAGTGGCGTTAGCGAGGCGGTCATTCCGGGCAGATGGGCGGCACCCCCTGCCCCGGCAATGACGACTTTGAAGCCCCTGCGGCGCGCCCCTTTGGCAAACCTGTACAGCCGGTCAGGCGTACGGTGAGCCGATACAATGAGCGCCTCGTGGTCGATGCCAAGCTCGGCCAGCGTATCGGCCGCATATTTCATGGTGGGCCAGTCTGACTGGCTTCCCATGATGATCGCGACCGGTTTGCCCGCCATAGCCCCTCAAGTGTCAGGAAGAAATCTATAGGCTCGTGTGGGGCTTGCAAGGCAACCGCACAAGCATGGTTTTCACCGCATTTCCGCCGCCTTCCCCATCAATTGAAGGGCCGGCGGGAGGGACAGGACCGCGTCATGCGTGGCGCTGTTCCTGACATTCGGGGGTCATCACTATGCGGATTGCTCGCCTGACGGCTTTCGGCCTCGTTGCCGGAGCCGCCCTGTGGATCGCGTCGGGTCATTTCCTCCCGCACGAGGGCGGCGAGAATCGCGCTGTCACCCGTGTCAGCCACACCGAGCCCAAGCTGTTCCGGGTGGCGGTCGAGCGCACCAGCCTTGTTCCCCATCGCCGCAACCTCGCTATCTCCGGGCGCACGGAAGCCGACAAACATGTCGCGATCACCGCGCGCGGATCGGGCGTGCTCACGGATCTGCGGGTCAAGCGCGGCACGGCGGTCAAAGAAGGCGACATCGTCGCCATTCTGTCTGACGAGGCGCGCGAGGCGCAGGTCATGCAGGCGCAGGCCATCGTCACCCAGAAACGCACGGAGCTCGAGGCCAAGCGCCAGCTCATCCAGAACGGCACTTTGCCGCGCTTGCAGCTGGTCGATCTCGAGGCGCAGCTCAAATCGGCGGAAGCCGCGCTCGCCAGCGCCGAAGCCGAGCGCGATCGCGGCATTATTCGCGCCCCATGGTCCGGCGTGATCCAGGACATCGCAGTCGAAGTCGGCCAAGCGGCGTTCTCTTTCGCCGGGCGTGAGCTTGCGGTTCTCGTTGCGCTCGATCCCATGCTTGCGGTGGCGGAAGTGGCCGAGCGCAAGCTTGCCGGCATCAAGGAGGGCGAGCCTGCCGAGGTCCGCCTCGTCACCGGCGAGAGCGCAACGGGCAGAATCCGTTTCGTCGCCAAGATGGCAAGCCAGACCACGCGCACCTATCGCGTCGAGGTCGAAGTGCCCAATCCCGACGGCAGGATTCCCGACGGAATTACCGTTGAGGTTATTGTGCCCCAATCCCCAGTCATGGCGACGCGGGTCCCTCGCTCGGCGCTCACATTCTCATCCAGTGGCGTCCTCGGCGTGCGCACCGTCACCGGCGACGGCACGGTCGAATTCGTCCCCATCACCATTGTCGAGGATAAGCAGGCGATGATGTGGGTTGCAGGCATCGCCGACGGCAGCCGCGTCATTGTGCAGGGACAGGACTTCGTACGCGAGGGCCAATCAGTCGAAGCGGTCGGAGCCCATGAGCTGACTGCGGACGCGAAGTAATGTCCCGCTTCATCGATTATGCCATCGATCATGCGCGGCTCACGATTGCCACGCTGATCTTCCTCCTGTGCGCGGGCCTCGTTGCCTACCTCACCATCGCCAAGGAGGCGGAGCCGGACATCAAGATCCCCATGATCTATGTCCAGCTCTCGCAACGCGGCATCAGTCCCGAGGATTCCGAGCGGCTGCTGCTGCGGCCCGTCGAGACGCAGCTCAAGTCCGTGGGCAATGTAAAGGAAATGCGCTCGACCGCCTTCGAGGGCGGCGGCTTTGTGCTGCTCGAATTCGAAGCAGGCTTTGACTCCAAAGCTGCGCTCGCCGATGTGCGGGCCAAGGTCGACCAGGCCAAGCACGATTTGCCGCGTGACGTCGACGAGCCGCAGGTGCTCGAAGTCAATCTTTCGCTCTATCCCGTGCTGGTGGTGGGGCTTTCCGGCGACGTGCCCGAGCGCACGCTGCTGCGCATGGCGCGCGCCGCCAAGAACGCAATCGAGCAGGCGCCAGGGGTGCTTTCAGCCGAACTGCGGGGCGCGCGCGATGAGGCGGTCGAGATCATCCTCGATCCAACCCTGATGAGTAGCTACGGCCTCTCGATCGATCAGCTCGGCACGCTCACGGCGTCGTTCAATACGCTCATTGCCGCGGGCGCGCTCGAAGGGGAAACCGGCCGTTTCGCGGTCAAGGTGCCGTCACTGTTCGAGACCCCACAGGACATTCTAAAAATCCCCGTCGTCGCCTCGGCGAAGGCCGCCGTGACGCTGCTCGATATTGCGCAGGTGAAGCCTACATTCAAAGACGCAACCTCCGTTACGCGCGTCAATGGACTGCCAGCGATGACGATCGAGGTGTCCAAGCGCACCGGCGCAAACCTCATCGAGACCGTTGACGCGGTAAAATATGTCCTCGCCGAGCTGCAAAAGACCTGGCCTTCCGCCGTCCACGTCACCTTCACCCAGGACAAATCCAAAATCATCCGGCAGATGCTGGGCGACCTGCAGAATTCGGTTGCAACCGGCGTCCTGCTGGTGGCCATCGTCATCCTGTTCGCGCTCGGCTTCCGGGCATCGATCTTCATCGGGATTGCGATACCCGCATCGTTTCTTGCCGGCGTGCTTGGCCTGCACCTCGCGGGCTTGACCATCAACATCGTGGTGCTGTTCTCGCTCATTCTCGCGGTCGGGATGCTGGTCGACGATGCGATCATCGTGTCCGAATTCGCCGAGCGCCGCATGGCGGAAGGCATGGCGCCGCGTCCGGCTTATGCACTCGCGGCAAAGCGCATGGCGGGGCCCGTGATCTCGGCGACGGCAACCCGCATTGCCGCATTCTCGCCGCTTCTGTTCTGGCCCGGCGTGGTCGGCCAGTTCATGAAATACCTGCCCATCACGCTCATTGCGACGCTCTCGGCCTCGCTTGCAGTTGCGTTGTTCTTTACGCCGACGCTGGGAGCCCTCGTGGGCAAGGCTGGTGCGCATTTGCATGACGCAAAGGGCACGGCCCCCCGTCGCGGCGGTCCGTATATGCGCACCGTGCACGCAGCATTGCGCCACCCCGGAATGACGCTCGCGCTCGCCGCCTGCCTGCTGGTCGTGGTGCAGCTTGCCTATGGCAAGTGGGGTCGCGGGGTCGAATTCTTTCCGAGCGTGGAGCCTGACTACGGTCAGGTCATCGTGCACGCCCGCGGCAATCTGGCGCTCGAGGAAAAGAACCGCCTCGTTGGCGAGGTCGAACGCCGCGTGCTCAAGTTCGACGGGCTCAAGACGGTCTATGCCCGAATCGGAGAGCAGCCGCGCGGCATGAGCGAGCTCACCGAGGATACCATCGGCGTCGTCCAGTTCGAATTCTCGGATTGGCGCAGCCGGCCGCCTGCGCACGAGATCATGGGTGGCATCCGTGCCAAGACCGCCGACATCCCCGGCATTCTCGTCGAAGTGACGGCGCCGCGCGCGGGACCGCCCACAGGCAAGCCCATTCAGGTTCAGATCAGCGCGCTCGATCCCAAGGACCTTCCGGCGGCGGCCGAGAAGGTGTCGGCCATTGTGCGTCGCCACCCCGACATTCGCGATTTCGATGACGGCCAGCCGCTGCCCGGCATCGATTGGCAGATCCAAGTCGACAAAGCCGAAGCGGCAAAATATGGCGCTGGCATCGGCACCGTGGGCAGTGCCATCCAGCTTGTTACCAATGGGCTCAAGGCGACCGAATACCGGCCGGTCGAAAGCGACAAGTCGGTAGACATTCTCGTGCGCTTTCCACCCGAGCGGCGCAGCCTTGATGCCATCGATGACCTGCGGGTGCAGACCACCGCGGGGCACGTGCCCATCGGCAATTTCGTGCAGCGCATCGCGACGCCGCGCGTGGGCTACATCAATCGGGTCAATGGCAGCCGGGTCACGACCGTGTCGGCCAATGTTACCGAAGGCGTGCAGTCCGCAAAGGTGCAGCAAGAAATCACGAATGCGCTCGCGCAAGCCAACCTGGGCCCCGGCGTGAGTTTCAAGCTCAAGGGCGAGGACGAGGAGCGCGCCAAGGCCTCGGCGTTTCTGCTCAAGGCATTCGGCACCGCGATCTTCTTGATCTTTGCGATCCTGCTGGCGCAGTTCAACAAGCTCACCTCGGTCGGCCTCGTGCTCACCGCGGTCGTGCTCTCGACATTCGGCGTCATGCTCGGCCTGATGGTGATGGGGCAGGCCTTCGGCGTCGTCATGGCCGGCATTGGCGTGATCGCCAATGCGGGCGTAATCGTGAACAACAATATCGTGCTTATTGATACCTACGATCGCCTGCGCCGGGAGGGCGTCGCGGCTTATGACGCAATCGTCGAGACCTGCCGCGAGCGAGCGCGCCCCGTGGTGCTCACCGCCACAACCGCAATCCTGGGCGTGCTGCCCATTGCGTTCGGTGTGAACGTCGAGTTCCTCTCGCGTGAGATCACGGTCGGCGCGCCCGCGACGCAGTGGTGGATCAATCTTTCGACCGCCATCGTTTTCGGGCTCGGCTTTGCGACGGTGCTGACCTTGGTCGTGACGCCGGCGGCCCTCATGGCGATCGAGAAACTGCGCGAGCAGCGGTTGCGGGTGGCGGCCAAGCTGCGCAGCATGGTGCTTGTACGCGCCTGACGCGGGGTGTGTGGTGAGTAGTGAAGGCCGTGCCTTCGTTCTACTCACTACTCACCGAAACCAGCGAAACCATGGGTTCGACGGCGGCGCTTTATAGACCGGAGTTCCAGTCGTAGCCGATACCGATCGGCTGGCGGTGCAATTCGGCTTGGCCTTGCTTGCGGCGGATTTCTTATCGCCGCTCGTGATCGCTTTGGCACCCGCAGGCGTGCCCGCCTTCGTACCCGTAAGGGCGGCGATGCGTTGACGCGCTTCGGCGGCATGAGCGCCATTCGGAAAATTCCGCAAATAGTCCTGGAAGGCGGCGAGCGATCCGCTGCGCTGCGCCTCATCCCACGCTTTCTCGTCAGCTTCCTTGCGCGCCTGCTGTTCCAGCGCAGCCAACCGTTGGCGGGCTTCACTGGCGTGGGCGCCACTTGGAAATTGGCGCAGATAATCGGCAAGTGAAACCTGCGTTCCAAGGCGCAGAGCCTCCTGCCAGCTCTTCTCATCGGCCTGCCGCCGCGCCTCCTGGTCAAGCGCGGCCTGCCGCTCACGCGCCTGCGCAGCATGGGCACCCTCGGGGAAATCTCGCAGATAGTCCGCGTAGGCGGCTGCGGTATCAGCCTGCCTGGCCGCCGCCCAGGCTCTTTCATCTGCATCCTTGCGGGCCTGCGCCTCAAGCGCGGCGACGCGCTCGCGCGCCTCGACCGCATGCATGCCGTTCGGGAAATTCTGCAAATAGTCCGTGAATGCGCCGAGTGTGCCGGCGCGAACCGCCTGCACCCACATGTTCTCATCGGCGTCGCGCAGCACCTGCTCAGAGGTGCCCTCGGGCGGGCTCGAACTCTGTTGCTCGGATTGATCAGAACAGCCTGAAAGAACGCCGACGCTCGCAACCGCAATGAAAAGACCGCTTATGCACAACGCAAGCCGAGTGGTCCGCGTGAGCGCATGGAATGCACGCAACATCGATGACGCTCTACGCTACCCGCAGCTGCACAAAAGTCAGAAGAGTATTGGGCGAGAATAGAAATGATCCGTTGATGATCCGTTATTTCTGCATAAAGCCCGCGCGCCTGACACTAAGATATTGATTTCATTGATGCAGGCTAAGAAGCACGGCCTGCCGGAGCGAGCGGGTTCCGGGCAGGAAGGCTGGGCAAATCGCCTCGGCTGCTGCTAAATGGAATGTCTGGTTGCTGATTACTGACGACTGATTCCTGATCCCTGAGTAGGAGCAAGAAATGGCCAAGGACGCCATCGTCTCGGAAGAGCTGGCAAAAAAATTCGCGACCGAAAAGGATACCCCCTATCTGCGCTGGGTGCGCGCGGAAGGACTCGACATCATCGGCGCGCATTATGTGCGAAATCTGCGCACGGTCGAGCTCAAGCCATGGCCGCGGCGCGGCGGTGCGGGCGTCTACATCAATCATGAGGCGTCACGCACGTCGAACGACTGCTATGTGTGCGAGATCCCGTCAGGAAAGAAGCTCGCGCCGCAACGGCAGCTGTTCGAGGAGATGATCCTGGTGCTCGACGGCCGCGGCTCGACGACGGTGTGGAACGACACGGGCAAGCGCATCACGTTCGAATGGAAGCAGGGCGCGATGTTCGCCATCCCGCTCAATTGCTGGCACCAGCATTTCAACGGCTCGGGCCAGATGCCGGCGCGCTTTGTCGCCGTGACCAATGCGCCGCCCGTGATCAATCTCTATGAGGATGTCGACTTCATCTTCAACACCGCCCACGATTTCAACGACCGGTTCAACGGCGAGCCCGATTATTTCAGCGCGAAAGGCGAGCAGAAGGGATTTCTTCTGGTCACCAATTTCGTGGCGGACGCCGTCAATCTGCCGCTCATCAGCGCAAAAGAGCGCGGCGCCGGCGGCGGACATATCCGGTTCAACATGGCCAAAGGCTCCATGAACAGCCACATCTCACAGTTTCCGATCGGCACCTACAAGAAGGGGCACGCGCACGGCCCGGGTGCCCACGTCATCATTCTCTCGGGCGAGGGCTATTCGCTGATGTGGCCGGAAGGCGATGAGCCACGCCGCTATGCTTGGGAAATCGGCACGCTCATCGTTCCCCCGAACATGTGGTTTCATCAGCATTTCAACAGCGGCACCACCCCGGCGCGTTATCTCGCCTTCAAGCACGAGGGCGTATCCATTCGAAACGCGCAGGGGGTGCCCAAGGCCTGGATCAGCCGCCGGCTTGGCGGCGATCAGATCGACTACGCCGACGAGACATCGTCAATCCGGAAAATATTCACCGACGAGCTGGCAAAGCATGGCCTCACCCCGCGCATGGATCAGGCCTACGCCCAGGAGCTCGCCGATCTGCCGCCACTCGCCAAATCGGCGTAAGTGAACGATGCATCTATCGCACTTGTAGCCCGGATTGAGCGCAAGCGAAATCCGGAACCGGAGGCGAACCATGCACGACGTGACAGGCGAACACTGGCACGAGCCGCAAGCTGACAAGAACGCCGGCTACGGCGCCTGGAAGCGGCCGAACACGCCCTATGACGATTACATGGCGGCGCAAGGCATTCCGATCTATCGCGGCATCGGTGTGCGGCGCGTCCAGGATATGCCGCTCAAGCCATGGCAGCGCATGGGCGGCGCGGGAACCTTCATCCAGCTCTACGGCACCGAGGGGCGCTGGGGCTGTTACGTGGTGGAGGTGCCGGGTGCCGACGCGCTCAATGTCGAGCGTCACATGTACGAGGAAATCATGGTGGTGGTCGAAGGCCGTGGCACCACCGAGATCTGGACCGAGGGCCAGACCAAGCCGCACAGTTTCGAGTGGCAGCGCGGCTCCATGTTCTCGATCCCGCTCAATACTTTTCACCGCATCGTCAATGCGGCATCAAGTCCGGCGCTCATTCTCGTCGCTTCCACCGCGCCAAACGTGATGAATCTGTTCCGCGACATCGACTGGATCTTCAACTGCCAGGCGGCGTTTCCATCACGCTTCGACGGCAGCGAGAATTATTTCAAGCCCAAGGACGACATCGCGCCCGATCCGCTGCGCGGGCTCGCCATGCGCAAAACCAACCTCATTCCCGACATCTTCAATGCCGAGCTTTACCTCGACAACCGGCGCTCCCCCGGCTATCGGCGGCTTGAGCCCAACATGGCGGGAAACGTGTTCTATGGTTTCGTCGGCGAGCACGTCACCGGATGCTACTCCAAGGCACACGCGCATATGTCATCGGCGGTGCTCGTGTGCATCAAGGGCAAGGGCTACACCTATACCTGGCCGCGCGCAGTCGGAATGACGCCGTGGAAGGACGGCAAGACCGATCAAGTCTATCGGCAGGACTACGAGCCCGTCGGGCTCGTCACCGCGGCTCCCTATGGCGGCGACTGGTTCCATGCGCATTTCGGCATCAGCAGGGAGCCGCTGCGCCTCATCGGCTGGTACGGACCGAACAACCACCGCAAGGACAAGGCCGGCGTTCCGGGCGAGAAGGACACCGATGAGGGCGCCATCGACGTGACCGAAGGGGGCACCGCCATTCCGTATTGGCTCGAAGATCCGTTCCTGCGCAAGGAATACGAGGAGACGCTGGCCAAGGAAGGTGTCAAGTCGCAGATGGACGAGCAGCTCTACCGCGCTCCCGCGAAGGTGTGAGTAACGCCGTCACCCGCGGGCTTGACCACGCAAGTCGAGTTTACTCGACTTGCGAACTTGAGGTGCCCGAACTCGGGTATACCCGAGTTCGGGTGGCCCATCCTTTTCCTGATAGAATTTTTTGCGAAGAAGATGGATTGCACCGGACATCGGGCTTGCCCGAGGTCCGCACATCAACAAGGTGCCGCAAGTCGGGTATACCCGACTTGCGGTGTCAAGCCCGGCAATGACATTTCTCTGCACTATCAATCCATGCTTAGGCCGGAGGCCTTGATCGGGCCCGCCCATTTCTCGATCTCGCTCTCCACAAATTTTTGCAGGTACTGCGGCGATCTGCGCTCGGGTGCCACGACACTCGTCGCGATGTTTCGGACCTGTTCCTGTACGGCGGGCAAATCCACGCTGGCGATGCACGCCGCGTGAAGCTTCCGGACGATCTCGGCGGGCGTACCCTTCGGCAGGAAAATCGCGAACCACACATCCGCCTCGAATTCCCCCATTCCCTGCTCTTGCGCGGTCGCAACCTGCGGCAGAATGGGCGATCGCTCCTTTGCGAAAATTGCGATCGGCTTAACCGTGCCGCTTTCGATGTGCGGCAGCGCGCTGGTCGTCGCGCATTGATAATCGATGCGCCCGGCGATGAGGTCGGCCATCGCCGGGGTGCCGCCGCGATAGGGCACGTGCGGAATGTTGATGCCGGCGGCCATGTTGAAGCGGATGCAGGCGAGATGGGTGGCGGAGCCGGGTCCGGCCGAGCCATATTGCATCGTCTCCTGATGCGCCTTCGCGTAGGCAACAAATTCCTGCACGTTGGTGGCGGGCAGATCTTTGCGCGCGATGAGCAGAACGGGCTGATCGGCGATCAGCGCCACCGCAGTGAAATCGGTCGCGGCATTGTAGAGCGGTTTCTTGGACAGCGTCTGGTGGACGGCGTGAGTGCCGCTCGATCCCAGTATGAAGGTGTAACCGTCGGGCGAAGCCTTTGCGACGCGCGCTGCGGCAATCATGCCGCCGCCGCCCCCGACATTCTCGACGATGACAGGGCTGCCGAGAAATTCGGAGAGATGCGGCGCAAGAATGCGCCCCACGAGATCCGGCGCGCCGCCCGCCGCGAACGGAATCACCATTGTGAGCGGCCGGCTCGGCCAGTTGTCGCTTTGCGCGGGGGCCACGCATGCCGCCGCAATGGCAAGCGCGAGCGCGATTGAGCGTGGTGCCATGCGGTGTCTTTTATACGTCCGCGATGACATCGGCCCAGTCCTGTAACATCGCCAGCTCGTGACCGGTGCGAATGTGCATGCCGAACTGGCGAAAGCCGGCAGCCTTCATGGCGCGAAGGCCGTCAACCAGCTCCGCCTTGGTGCCGGTGAACGTGAAGGCGCGGATGACGTCGCCGGTAATGATCTCCTGCTCCTCGGGTCGCAGGAACATCAGATGTCCGCGGTGATTGCAAAGATAGCGCGCATCGGCCGGCTCATATCTACGGTAGATTTCGCGATAGGCGTCGAACTTCGCCTTGAACTGCGGCGGCGGTGGAAAGCCGATGGATCCGAGTTCGTCCTGCTCGGCGTTGTTGTGAAACACAATCGCCGCGGCGGGGCCCGCCTGCGCCTTGGCGCGCGGACTGTCGGCGGGCTCGCCGTCTGCAAGCACGCAGCCGCCCCCGAAAGCCGTTGCATAAAGCGCTGCCGGGTCGCGCCCCGCCTCCTGCCAGGCCAGCCGCATATCATCAAGCGCGGCGTTGGCGGCGGCACCCCCACGCGTTGCAATCATCCAGTGCGCGCCGAGCTTTGCCGTCAGGCGCCGCCCGCGCGGCCCGAACGCCGAAATGTGGACGGGGATGGGATCATGCAGGTTGATGAGCTCAAGCTCCGGATTGAGAAAACGAATCTTGTGCGTCGCTTTCTCGCCGCGCCATTCCACGGTTTCGCGTTTGAGCAGTCCCGTAACCACGGTGACGTATTCTTCCATGCGGGCAAGGGAGATCGCGCGCAGCCCCATGGTACGCCGCGCCGTGAAGCCGGTTGATACGCCGAACTCGATGCGGCCGGGGGCAAGCGCATTGAGCGAGGCAAGCGCGCTCGCCGCGACCGGTGCGATGCGGTTTGACGGAATGAGAACGCCGGTACCGAGCCGAATGCGCGAGGTCGCCATCGCGGCTGCCGCCATGGCGACGAACATGTCGGCGTTGAGAAGCTGAGTGTCGTAGAACCACGCGTGGGTGAAGCCCAATTCTTCAGCGCGTTTGACGATCTTCCAGGAATGCGACGAGGTGGCGAGCTGAATTCCGAAATCCAAGGGTGTCCTCCAAGGCGATGGTGCGGCCCGCGGTACCTCTCCGACCGAACTCGGGTTTACCCGAGTTCGGCACTTTAATAGGCCGAAGCCGGATATATCCGACTTCGGCCGGGGAGAGGTGGACCTGCTGGCTCGATCTCAGCAAAACAGTAGCGCGGATTGGAGCTGGCGCGAAGCGCAGGCGCAAATCCGGGACTGACGGCGGTCCCGGATTGCGCGCGGTAAATTGTGCAATGGACCCGCAACGGCACGCAATCGCGCAATCCGGGCTACCTCGGTTGCGGCAACGAAGATGCTCGACTAACCTTTTCCATACGGACACCCGCATCGCACCCTCATCATGCTGGGAAAACATCTTGCGGCACGAACGCGGCACTCGCTGATCTTCTGCGCGGTGCTTGCTTCGGCCGCGCCGGCTGCGGCAGGCGATTATCCGTCGCGGCCGATCAGGCTGGTGCTTGGCTTCACCGCGGGCGGGCCGACCGATATTCCGGCGCGCTTTATCGCGGAGCGCCTGACCGGGTCGCTCGGCAAGCCGGTGCTGGTCGAGAATAAGCCCGGCGCGGGCGCGCTGCTGGCCGCCATGGAAGTGCTGTCGCGTCCCCGAGACGGATACGACCTCTTGCTGTGCACCTATTTCGATGCGGTCAACACGCTCCTCTACCGCACCGTCAAATACAAGCTCTCGGACATCGCCGGGATTGCTCAGATCGCAAGCTACAGCTACGCGGCTGCGATCTCGAACACGGTTCCGGCGCAGACCTTCATGGAGTTCGTCGACTACACCAAGGCGCATCCGGGCGAGGTGAACTATGGCCACCTCGGCGCAGGCTCCACGCAGAACCTGCTTGCGAAGAGACTTGAAAAGCTCACCGGCATGAGAATGACACCCATTCCGTACAAGGGAACTCCGGAAGCCCTGCAGGAAGTGATCGCCGGACGAACCCATCTCATGATCGGACCGCCGCTATCGATGTTGCCGGTCTACCAGAGCCGGCAGGTGAAGATTCTCGCGGTCACCGGCAGCGAGCGGCTAGCGTCCATGCCGGAAGTGCCCACGCTCAACGAGAGTGGAATCCCGTTCGTGGCCTCCGCCTGGCTCGGCGTATGCGCGGGGTCCGGCACGCCGCAACCGATCATCGCCCTCCTGAGCACGCGCATCGAAGCGATCATCAAATCGCAGGACTATCGAACCATGATCGAAAAATCCGGATCGATCGCAGCATTCTCGAACCCGCAAGCGTTTCAAAAGCTGATCGAGGAGACCGCGGCCGACGCAGCTCCGATCATCCGCGAATTCGGGGTGCAATTGGATTAGTTTGTAGCCCGGATGAGCGAAGCGAAGTCCCCGCTCATGCGGGCTACGGGCTACGTCCGAGGAGCGAACATGAACCATCTCATACGCGCGGCCTTGGCCACGCTCGTCTCTGTTGTGGCGCTGGCGCTCGTTGCGAGCGCGGAGGCCGCCGAAAAGGTGCGCCTAGGCAAGGCAGTGCCCTTCGCCTGGACGTTCACGCCGATCGATGTCGGCATAGAGATCGGCAATTTCAGCAAACGCGGGCTCGAACTCGAAGTGACCGGATTTGCCGGCGATGCGCGGCTCCAGCAAGGGCTTGCGTCCGAGAGCATCGATTTCGGGCTGGGCAGCGGCCCGGGCATGGGCTTTCTCGCCAAAGGTGTTGCGGCCAAAGCGGTGGCGGCGATGGCGGGCGCGCCGATGAATATGAGCATCGTCGTACCCTACGAATCGCCGATCAAGACGATCGATGATCTCAAAGGAAAGAAGGTCGGCATCACCACCGTGGGATCGCTCACGGACTGGCTGCTCAAGCGCGTGGTCGCCGACCGGAAATGGGCGCCGAGCGACGTGTCTGCCGTCACCGTCGGTGGACTCGATTCGACCAAGGCCGCGCTCAAAACCGGCCAGATCGACGCGGTCGTGATCGCACTCGAACTGGGTTATGCGCAGGAGGCAGTCAAGCAATGGCGCGTGCTCTCGCCGCTCGCGCCATTTGCGCCGCACTTTCATACCCATGTCATCTACGCACGCGATGAGCTGATCGCCAAGCGGCCCGATGTGGTGGAAAGCTTCCTGCACGGCTGGTTCGAGACCATTGCGTTCATGCGCGCGAACAAGCAGCGCACCGTAGAGATCACGTCCAGGGTTCTCCACCTCGATGAAGCCGTGATCAGCCGCGTCTATGACGAGCAGATCAAGATGTTCACCAGCGACGGTTCCTTCGATCCGCAGGCGCTTGCGGTATTACGCCAGTCGCTGGTCGAGATGGGGATCTTGCAGCAGGTGCCCGACGACGCCGTGATGTTTACCAGGCGCTTCCTTCCGGTGAAGTTTTGACGCAAGCTGTTGCGGTGAACCGCGCGCGCGTTTTCCCCGCCCCGCGATGAAACTGTTCGAATGCCAGAATTGCGGGCAGCCCCTCTATTTCGAGAACACGTCGTGCGAGAGCTGCGCCCTGCGGCTGGGTTATCTCCCGCAGCAGGAGATCGTGAGCGCGTTGGCGCCGGCCGAAGGTCTATGGCGTCCGCTCGCGGTGGCGGATGAGCTTTACCGTTTCTGCGATAACGCGCGCCACGATGTCTGCAACTGGCTCATCGCAGCCGATCATCCCGAGATCTTTTGCACCGCCTGCAGCCACAACCGCACCATCCCCGACCTGTCCAAACCGGAGAACCTGTCGCACTGGCGCAAGATCGAGTTCGCCAAGCATCGGCTATTTTACACGCTGCTGAAGCTTCGCCTGCCGCTGACCACGCGCCACGAGGACGAAAACGGCCTCGCCTTCGATTTTCTCTCGCCGCCCGAGGATGCATCGGCGCCGCCGCCGATGACCGGACACGCGGGCGGTCTCATCACGCTCAACGTGGCTGAGGCCGACGACATTGAGCGCGAGCGCCAACGCAAATCCATGAACGAGCCCTATCGCACGCTGCTCGGCCATTTCCGCCACGAGATCGCGCATTATTACTGGGATCATCTCGTCGCCAATTCTCCGGCGCTTGCCGAATTCCGCCATCTGTTCGGCGATGAGCGCGCGGACTACCAGGCGGCGCTGGCGCGCTATTACGCCAACGGACCGGCACCCGACTGGTCGGAGCGCTTCGTCACCGCCTATGCGAGCGCGCATCCGTGGGAAGATTTCGCGGAAACCTGGGCACATTATTTCCATATGGTCGACACGCTTGAATCCGCGGGCGCATTCGGGCTGCGGCTGCGGCCACGGGTGGCGCAGGGCGCCGGGCTTGCCGCTGTCATCGACTTCGACCCCCATCGCGCCGAGATGAACCGCATCATCGATACCTGGCTCCCGCTCACCTTCGCCGTGAACTCCATCAACCGCAGCATGGGACAGGGCGATCTTTATCCGTTCGTCCTCTCCTCACCTGCGATCTGGAAGCTCGCCTTCCTGCATGACCGCATCCATGCGGTTGAGCCCTCCGCGCAGGCTTCCGAGCACAATGCCCTGCGCGCGATTATTTCCGGGCTCAAGCGCCCCGTCGGTTCGCCTCAAAACACGCAATGATCCGGCCTCGCTGAGATCGAGCCAGCAGGTCCACCTCTCCCCGTCGGAAGTCGAGCTTGCCCGACTGCTCTCGAATGAACACCGCACCCAACCCAACGTGGAGGTATCGTGTTGGGCTGTTGATGACCCTCTCCTATGGGCCCGATCTGCTCGACCAGTCTGCATCTCCTGCTCCCGCAAGGACATAGACACCCCTTTGTGGTGGAGTACGTCGATCCCCGCTCCCGGCGTGACAATGAAGGATGGTTCGGGTGACTGGGCCACCCTCAACAAGTGGCCTTTTTTCTATCACTGAGCCGCCACAGTGCAGGTGGAAACTTTAGGTTGTTGACCGGGACGGGGAGTTCGTGATGAGCAGAGTCATTGGCTTAGTGGTGTGCGCCTTCACGTTGGCCGCATGTTCTGCATCGGTACCTGGCCTTGATTTTCTCAAATCATCGCCAGCAAAAACGGCGTTACGGTTTGAATCTGTACCACGGGGCGCCGTGGTCAAAGTCTCAGGACAGAGCTGTCGCACGCCATGCGAACTCAAACTTGAGGTGGCCGAACTCTCGGCCACGTTTGAGCTCAAAGGCTACCAGCCCCAGATTGTTGCCGTGCATGCCGAGAGCTCACCAATGCTCTCTCCTCCTCAGTTTGCCCCCAATCCAGTCCATGCGGATCTTCTCCCGGCCGCGGCGTCAGCCAAAAATCGGATAAGGGAGAAGGTGGCGGCCGAGGGACGCCAAACCACGCCCACGCCCATGTCAGCGGACTCGACCCCGCCGGAAGCGACAGAGCCCACCACCAGCCCGACCTGGGCCGAGGTCAAATGATGAATCAAGAGGCCAGAGATCGTGGGTAGCGAGGGAAACGGTGTCGTTGACGCTCATCAAGCATCGTGCGTCAAGAATGATTGGATCGATGAGGATCCGCAGCTTCGCAACAAAGCTTCGGGCACGACTAGGATGTCGATCGCATCCTCAAGGGAGCAAAGCCGGCTGACCTTCCGGTCGAGCAGCCGACCAGGTTCGAGCTAACTGTGAACCTCAAGACTGCTCGGGCACTCGGCCTCACTCTCCCGGCGACGCTGCTTGCCACCGCCGACGAGGTGATCGAATAGTGACACTATTCGCTGCTGTGCATTTAGTCCGGTTGGCACTACCCAGCCGAGTTGATCGACTGGAATAATGTCTCTTGATTTTGGGGTAAGGCGGAAGCACTGAACACAGGCGTTTAAAGGGTGCTGTTGACCGAGCCTGGCCTTGATTAAGTCGCTCGCGAATGGCTGCGGGGCGCTCCCCGCATTTCGCTTCGCTCAATGCGGGCTACGATTACTAATCGCCTCGGCCTGCCGCAGGCGCCAGCGCGCCAACAGCTCGAACGTGCGGGTGTTGGATGGGCCCGCTGCAATCAGCGCTGCGAGATCCTCGGGCGTATCGATATCGAGTGCAACGCGCGGCAAGCGCAGCACCACGGGCTCGATCCCATTTTTCTTCGCGGCAGCAAGATGCGGGAAGAAGCTGTCCTCGCCAAAGCGCAGCGGGACCGCATCGGCCGGCGAGCACGCAACGGCATTAGAGCCGCGCTCGTCGTGCGCGGGGATGATGGTGAACGCGCGTCCGCCGGCGAGCGTTGACGTGCGGTGGGCACGCAGCAGCGCGCAAACGTCTTGCGTCTGCACGAGCGGGATATCCGCCGGCATGGTCAGCATGGCCAATCGCCTGGCGGCGAGCTGGCGCGCCGCGTACGCCACGGCGGCGGTGTGTCCTTGCGCCGCGCTTGCCGCCGAAACCCGAGCGCCGTAGCGCGCCGCAATGAGTGCCGCGGCCGGGTCGACCGTCACAACCAGAATTGCGGCAAGTTCGGCGGTGGCAGCGAGCGCCGCCAGAACATCCTCCAGCATCGCGCACACCAATTGCTGGCGGCGCGCAGGCGTAAGCGCGCGCGCAAGCCGCTCCTTGGCGCTGTCTGTTTCCTTGACCGGGACCACGGCGCAAATCCCGCGCACTGGAGCAGGATGCGTTTTGATTTGTTCAATTCCTCGCAACATAAAACGCCGTCATTCCGGCCGAGGCCCAATGGGCCGAGAGCCGGAATCTATAACCCCAGGCCTGTGGTTATGGATTCCGGGCTCGCCGCTTCGCTTCGCTACGCGGCGTCCCGGAATGACGATTCGATCTAAAATCATCCCACTGTGCTCATGCCGGCGCCTTCGCCACCCTATCGGCATGGCCGAGCACGTCGCGCGCCAGCGCTTCGCGGTCCGCGAGGCCGCGCATGAGCGTGTTCGTGATCATGACCGCAACGTCAAGCTCCTGTGCGTCAGAAGCATCGGCGCGATCGACGACATAGCCGTCGAGCAAATCGCAATAGCGTCGCGCGACCGCGCTTGCGGTGACGGGAATGCCGAGTTCCGCCATCATCTTTGCGGTCGGACCCTTCACCGCGGCGCCTGCGATGATCGGAGAGATCCCGATAACCGGAGCCGCACTTGCGGCAACCGCTTCGCGCAGCTCCGGGAGCGCAAGCATGGGCTCGATGCTCAGCAGTGGATTGGAAGGACAGATCACAATCGCCCGCAAGCGCGGATCACGCAACGCCGCCAGCGCAAGATCGTGCGGGCGTGCCGTTGCTGCGCCTTCGTAGTCCAGCCGGCGCACCACCGGCGCACATCCCCGCCGCACAAAATAATCCTGAAAGTCGAGTACTCCCATGTCGGTCCACACGCGCGTGCGCACCTTGTCGTCGGACATCGGCAGGATCGCAACCGCAATATCAAGCCGGCGGCAAAAATCCGCGGTGATGACCGAGAGTTTTTCGCCGTGGCGCAGCCTGCGCGTCCGCTCCGCATGGGTGGCGAGATCGCCATCGCCGAGTTGGAACCAGGTTTCGCCGCCGAGCGCGGCGAGCGCGCGCATAAAGGACCAGGTCTCATCGCGCCGGCCCCAACCCCGCTGCGGGTCGTCGAGCCCGGCGAGGGTATACATGACGGTGTCGAGATCAGGCGACACCGCAAGTCCGAGGTGCTCGAAATCGTCACCGGTGTTCACGATGACGGTAAGATCGGCGGGCGCGATGACCCGGCTCAAACCGAGCACAAGCTTGGCGCCCCCGATGCCTCCGCACAGCGCGATCACGCTCCACGGCGGAGATTGCGGGCGCCGTTCACCGGAACAGATTCCTCCTCCTGCGGGCGAATGAGCGCGGCGGCAGGGCTGGGTGCGCCCGACCAGGACAGCCCGCGCACGAGCACGGCAGGCCTTCCCTCGTCCGCCTGACCCATGAGCAGCGAAGCGGCACACGCAATCTCGTCGGCAAAGGCGGTCTGGGTGACGCGCAATTCATGCCCGAACAGGTCGGGCCGGCCGCGCAAATCCATGAGGGCCGGGATGCCCGCCACGCCGAGCGCGACGCCCGCTGTGCCGCGCCGCCATGGCCGGCCCCAGCTGTCGGTAATGATCACGCCCAGCCGCGCGCCAAAGCGCGTGCTCAGGCGCGCGAGCAGCATTTCGGCGGAGCGATCGGGGTCAAGCGGCAAAAGCAGGACCGGCTCGCGTGCCACAGCGGGATCGACATTCGAGCGATCGACGCCGGCATTGGCCATGATGAAGCCGAGCTGGTGCTCGACGATCAACACGCCCGGCCGCGAACGCACGACGCGCCGCGATTCTCGCAGGATCACTTCGACCAGCCGCGCATCCTTGCAGACCGCGGCGGCGAGATCCTGCGCCTGTGGGGATGGCTGCACCGCTGCAAGGTCGACATAGCGGCCTTCCGCCTTGGAGACGATTTTCTGCGCGACAACGAGGACGTCTCCAGCGGCTGGAACAAGCGCGTTCTTCTCGCACGCCGAGATCAGCAGCTCTGCCAGATCGTCGCGCGGCGTGACCATGGGAAGGCCGGGAATTGGCGTGAGGGTGACGGCCATCGCCAGCTGCAAAGTTCCGTGCTGCGGTTCCGCGGGGATGATGGCGCAAGTTTGTCATGGCGGAAGCCTCTTGTCTTGAGGCCGCCTTACTCATGGCTCTTTCTATTCAGACGCCATTCAGCGCCCTCGCAGTCTAATGACTGCGTGCCTTTCTCGCCTGATGAGGGGAACCATCATGCTACGCACTCGCACCCTGGTCGCCCTTGCGTTCGCACTCACACCGCTGGTCATGGCGGCCAATGCGGCGCAGGCTGAAAAGCGCATCGCGCTGGTGATCGGAAACTCCGGCTATCAAGCCGGTGCACTCAACACACCCGCCAACGATGCCGGCCTGATCGCGCAGACGCTGCAGGCCGCGGGCTTTGATGTCGCCGGCGCGCGCGATCTCGATCAGGACTTGCTGCGGCATGCGTTCCGCGATTTCGTGGAGAAAGCGACCAGCTCCGGTCCGGATACCGTCGCTTTTATCTACGTCAGCGGTTACGGCGTGCAGCTCGAAGGCGAGAACTATTTCGTTCCGATCGATGCGAAAATTCCACGCGACGCAGACGTTCCCGCGGAAGCCCTGCGCATTTCCGATTACAGCCGGCCGCTCGCCGCCCTCAAGCTCAAGGCCAGCATTGTCGTTCTGGATACCGCGCGCACCAGTCCGTTTGCGCAATCCGGTCAGCCGCTTGCGGGCGGGCTTGCACTGGTCGAGCCGGACCCGGGCCTGCTTCTGGCGTTCAACTCTGCGCCCGGCACCGTAGCGCCCGAAGGGCAAGGGCCGTATGGGCCTTATGCCCAGGCGCTGGCTGAAATGATCCGGGAGGGCGGCCTTCCGCTCAACGGCGTGTTCGATCGCACCCGGCTGCGTGTGAATGATCTGACCTCCGGAGCGGAGGTGCCGTGGTATGCGTCAAACGTGGCGACCCCGCTCGTGTTCTTTGAGCGGACAGCCGATGCGCCGCCGCCGGCTGTTTCAGTGGAGGAAGCCGCCGCAATCCGCGCGCGGCCATTCCGCGAGCTCGGTGCCCAGGATGCCTACATCGTCGCGCTCGAGCGCGACACCATGGACGGGTACAGCGAGTTTCTCGCCGCCTATCCGGATGATCCGATGGCGAGGCGCGTGCGCGGCTTGATCGCCGCCCGGCGCGAAGCCATCACGTGGAGACGATCGCGCCTGGTCGATACGCCTGCTGCTTATTGGTCGTATCTGCGGCGCTATCCCGAAGGGCCCCATTGCTGGGACGCGCGCCGCCGGCTCGCATTCCTTCGCGCGGCATTCGATCCGCCGCCGCGGTTTGCCCTATTGGCTTACGACTTGCCGCCGCCGCCGGCCGAAGAGATCGTCTTCGTCAGACGGCCGTTTCTGGTTTTCGACGACCCGGTCTTTGGTTTCGCTCCGCCGCCGCCGGCTCCGATCTTCTTCCTGGCGCCGCCGCCGCCGGAGTTCGTGGTCCTGCCGCCGCCGCCGCGTCCGGTGGGATTGTTTGTCCTGCCAATGCCGGTCTATCGGCCGGTCCCCGTCTGGGTTGCGCCACCGCGCAATGTGGCGCCGCCTCCGCCCAATAATGTGATCTACAACAACGTGCACAATACCGTCGTCATTAACAATGTGACCAACACGGTCACCGTTACGAACCGGAGCGGTCAGACCACCACCATTGCGCCGCCGGCCGCGGCTCCCGCGCACCCTGGTGCAGCTGCGCCCGCTCCGGCTGCCATCGGACCGTCGCTACCTCCGTCGGTCGCGAAAAAGGCGGTCAGCTTGCAAAACCAGCCTGCGGGCGCGGCGGGCATCCAACCCGGCGGCCCCGGTCAAGCGGCCAAGCCGAGCTTGGGGCAGCCGCTGCCGGGAATGCAAGGCCAGCCGCTTCCTGCGGCAAAAGGCGCGAGCACGCCGTCCACCGCACTTGCCCCCGCGACGACGCCGCCGCCCGCAGGTGCCAAGCCTGGAACAGCCGCCGCACAGCCGCCGGCTTCGGCAGCGGTGACTCCGGCAATCACGCCCTCGACCAAGCCTGGAGCGCCCACGCCCAAGGGCTCGGCTGCAAAGAACGCAGGCACGCCGCCGTCGCCATCGGCGGCGATTGCGCCGCCTGCGACAGCGCCCGCGACGACACCGCCCACAACCACGACCGCCCCACCCTCCGGCGCAGCTTCAAAGAAGGGAAGCCCGACCGCGAAGGCAACTCCCTCGGGATCGCAGCCAGCGCCGACCGGACACCCTGCGTCCGGGCCAATTCAGGTCCCGCCTGCTGCTGCAAAACCAGCTCCCGCACCGGTGCCGCCGGCAGCCAGGCTCGCGCCGCCGCCGGCACTGCCAAAACCGGCAACGCCTCCGCCCCCGCCGGCAGCCCACGTGGTGACACCACCTCCGCCCGCGGCTCACGTGGCACCGCCCCCGCCGCCGGCACCCCGCGTGGCGACACCTGCACCGCCGCCCCCCGCTGCTCCGCCGCCGCCCAAGCCGCCAGCCATGGCACCGGCGGCGGCTGCGGCAAAACCTGCAGCTCCTGCATGCCCGCCCGGGAAAACCGCCGCGGTCGTGAACGGACAGCACATCTGCAAATAAGAGGCGTGTAGAATTGTAGCCCGCGTTGAGCGCAGCGAAACGCGGGAGTTCCCGGGTTTCGCTTACCGCTCAACCCGGGCTACGCTATCGCTCGGCTACCGCGCGAATTTGTGCTCCAGGGCGGAGAAGAACCCCTCCGCGCGCAAAGCCTCGATGAGGCTCATGTCGACGTAATCCTCGACTTTCTGACTGCCGCCGGGGAATTGCGCCAGAATATTTTCGGCGCCTTTCACTGAGATCTCGATGTTCGGCGGCGATTGCGCCCTGAAATCATCGTAGGTGATGCCGAGAATTGTCGCATCGGTAATCCTGAGCTCCTTGGCCAATACTGCCTTGGCACGCACGGCATCGCGCAGCGCAACATGATTGCCTTCCGCGGTGGCCTTCAAAAATCGCATCAGCACGTCCGCCCGTTGGGCAATGTCCACTTGGCGTGCCACGATCGAGCTGAATACCCAGGCAATCTGCTCGGGTACGAGATCGATCAGCACATTGACCCCTTGCGCGCGCGCGAGCGAGGCGAGCGGCTCGTTGAGGGGGGTCGCGGTGATCTCTCCGGATTTTACCGCCTCGAGGCGGCGCGTCCCGCCGCCGTATTCCTTGAGAATCACATCGTCCCGGCTGAGCCCCAGGCGTTGCAGGGCGAGTGTCACGGTTAAATCGCTTTCGGAGCCGAACGTGCTCACTCCGATGACGCCGCCCTTGAGATCGGCCGCGGTCCTTATCCCGGGCGCTGAGAAAAACGTGAAACGGATCACGTTGCTCAACGAGCCGATGGATCGCAGATCACCGCCGGCACGATTGACCCTGATCACCGAGGACAATCCGACATGCATGGCGTCGAGCCGCCCGGCCTGCAGCTCGGCCGCGCCGCGGCTGCCGCCGTTCATGTTGATGATCTCGACGTCGAGCCCGTGCGCGGCGAAGAGACCCGCATCCTGCGCCACGTACCATGCGAGCACGGTGTTGACGGGATCGGAAATGCCGGCCTTGAGCATGAGGCGATCCTCCGCGGCCGCAGACTGACAATGGACGCCGAACCAGACGGCGAACATGCCGGCAACGCTGATAGCAAGCATTTTGCGGCCCATGACTTCTCCTGAACGAAGCTGCGGCGACATGGCGCTTGCGTCAAAATTGTGGCGCCATGTATACCAGCTGGTATACCAGAAAAAAAACGCTGAGACTGAGGGACGGAAATGACCACGACGGCAACATCAATCAGCACGCGCGCCGGCGCGTCGGAAGCAACCCGCTGGGGACAGCTGATCCTCGGCATCATCTGCATGGTGATGATCGCGAACCTGCAATACGGATGGACCCTCTTCGTCAATCCGATCGATCAGAAGTATCATTGGGGACGCGCCGCAATTCAGGTGGCCTTTACGATCTTCGTCCTCACGGAAACCTGGCTGGTTCCGCTGGAAGGCTATTTGATCGACAAGTTCGGCCCGCGCGTGATGGTCGGCGGCAGCGGTGCGCTCGTGGCCATCGCCTGGGCGATGAATTCTTATGCCAGCTCGCTTTCGGTGCTCTACCTCGGCGCGGCGATCGGCGGCATCGGCGCGGGCGTGATCTACGGCGCCTCCGTCGGCAACGCCTTGAAATGGTTCCCTGACCGGCGGGGTCTTGCGACCGGCTTGACGGCGGCGGGATTTGGCGCGGGCTCGGCGCTCACGGTGATCCCGATCGCCAACATGATCGCGAGCAGCGGCTATGAGGCCGCATTCCTTTGGTTCGGTCTCGGGCAGGGTCTCATCGTGATCCTCTTTTCGCTGTTTCTACGCGCGCCTGCGGCTGGGGAGGCGCCAGCTCCCGCAGCGCCCGCTGTCCAGCAAAGCCGGCGTGATTATGGGCCGGCGGAAGTGCTTCAGACACCTGCGTTCTGGGTGATGTACGTCATGTTCGTAATGGTAGGCACCGGCGGCCTGATGGCCACCGCCCAGCTCGCCCCGATCGCGAAAGATTTCAAGGTCGATGCAGTACCGGTCTCGATACTGGGGCTTACGCTCCCGGCACTAACCTTTGCCCTTTCCATCGACCGCGTGCTCAACGGCTTCACCCGGCCGTTTTTCGGCTGGGTGTCCGATCAGATCGGCCGCGAGAACACCATGTTCGTTGCCTTCCTGCTCGAAGGCATCGGCATTTACGCCTTGCTCCAGTTCGCAACCAATCCCTTGCTGTTCGTGATCTTGTCGGGGCTCGTCTTTTTCGCCTGGGGCGAAATCTATTCGCTCTTTCCTGCGACCTGCACCGACCTCTATGGGAGAAAATTCGCCACCACGAATTACGGCATGCTGTATACGGCAAAAGGAACGGCTGCGCTTCTGGTGCCGCTTGGCAACCTGCTTTACGACGCGACGGGAAAGAGCTGGAGCGCGGTTTTCGTTGTCGCAGCGATCCTCAACATCGTCGCCGCCGTGATGGCGATTACCGTGCTGCGGCCGCTGCGTATCAGGCAGATGGCGAAATCATGAGTTTTGCGAGCAGTCGGCACGCCGTCGAACGACGCTCACTCAAAATGGGCGAGAATTATGGAGGAAAGCTCTTGCAACAGACGGCGAGATAATAAAGTCCCAATCAGCACAAGCACGCATGGCGCGGCTGATTTCGGGCCGGCAGTTTTCAGCCGGAGACCGCTTCCATGATCTCTTTCGGACGACGCTTGATGGCACGCAGATACGCCGCGGAGGGCGCGTCGGGATGTCGCCGCCCCTGCTCCCAGTTCTTAAGCGTCGGAAGCGGAATGTGAAACACCGCCGAAAACAGATGCTGCGACATGCGCAGCGAACGACGAATGGCCTTCACGTCGGGCACCTTGACCTTCGAGACGCGCATCCCGCGCCTGCGGCCCTTCTGGGCGTGGGCCGCGGCTTGCGTCATGCTCTCAATCAGCTCTTTTCCGAACCTGCTCATTGTGCTTCCGCGCGCTGCCTCCGCTTCCACTCCGCCCACAATTCCTTGGCCCGCTTGATGTCCGCCTGCTGGCTTGACTTGTCGCCGCCCGTGAGCAGCAGCACCACCGTTCTGCCATGCCGGGCGCAATAAACGCGATAGCCGGGCCCGACATGGACGCGTAATCCAAGACGCCTTCGCCCACTGGCTCGCAATCTCCGAAATTGCCGAGCGCCAGGTCATTGAGGCGCACCCGGATGCGCGCCTGCGCTTTCAGGTCGCGCAAGCCGCCACGCCCATCGGCCTTTCACCGCGCTGACTCTCCATTCCCAATTCGATATCCTCTCCTGCTGCGCGTAGTCCCGGCCTCGGTAGAAAACTGGATGCAATTCAATCATTTGAAACGGCGCAACTTCATCACACTCCTGGGCGGCGCGGCCGCGTGGCCGCTCTCAGCGCGCGCGCAGCAGGGCCAGCGGATGCGGCGTCTCGGCGTACTTATGAACTTGGCCGCAGATGACAAGGAGGGGCAAGCACGCCTGATCGCGTTTGTGCAGACGCTATCGGAGCTGGGGTGGAAGAATGCCAGCAACGTGCAGATAGAAATCTGCTGGGGGGCCGGAGACACCGGCCGCTTCCATCAGTGTGCGGCGGAGCTAGTTGCATTCGCTCCAGACGTAATCCTGGCTGCCTCGGCTTCGACGATGGACCCGTTGCTCAACCAGACACGCAGCATACCGATAGTGTTTGCACAGGTGCCTGACCCAGTGGGCTCCGGTTATGTGGCAAGCCTCGCACATCCAGGCGGCAACGTGACCGGATTTACTCAGTTCGATTTCAGCATTGCCGCAAAATGGTTGGAAATTCTCAAAACGATTGTACCGACCATGACGCGAGTGATCGTATTGCGTGACGTTGATACGACTGGAGCCGGCCAGTTTGGTGCAATCCAATCCGCGGCCCAGTCAATCGGGATCGAAGTAAAGCCAACCGGAGTTCGCAATACGAGTGATATTGAAAACGCGGTTACGGAGTTCGCCCGCTTCCCGAAAGGCGGTATGGTCGTTACGGGAAGTGCCCCTGGTGCAGCGCATCGAGACCTCATCATCACGCTTGCGGAGCGACACAAGTTACCGGCGATATACCCGTTCCGCTATTTCGCCCATAGCGGCGGTCTCGTCTCCTACGGGCCAACTACAATTGACCCCTATGTACGTGCAGCAGGTTACGTGGACCGCATCCTCAAGGGCGAGAAGCCAGCCGACCTTCCGGTGCAGGCACCTACCAAGTACGAGCTGGTCATCAATGCAAAGACCGCCAAGGCGCTCGGCGTTGATATGCCGCCAACGCTGCTCGCGATCGCCGACGAGGTGATCGAGTAAGGTGCGGGAAGCATTGTACGCTTCAAAAAAAGGGAGAATCACGATGCCTGATAGTACATCTGAGGCCGAAGCTAGTCCAAGCCCGTCCGGCGGAAGCCTTCCAAATAGTGCTCCCGGTCGGCTTCCAGCTTGATCGGCATTTGGCTTGCGATCCAGTCGAGCGAAATATTCGGCTGCGCGCGGCGAAGCTCCTGCAATGCGGACTTGGCGACATCATCCTGTCCGGCCATTGCCGCGGCCGCCGTCAGCACCCGGTGGGCGCCGACGAAATCGCCGCGTTGTCGGATGCCCTCGCGCGAAAGACGCATCGCCTCTTCATAGTTGCGACCGACGAACTGGGCATATGCGGCGATGCCGTAGTAGACTGCCGAGAACGGATCGCGCGGGCTCAGCCGCAGCGCGCGGCGCGCGGCCAGGTCGGCTTCTTCCCAGCGCCCGCAATACGACATCGTCAGGCCATAATAGCCCTGCGCCAGCGAGAAGTTCGGATTAAGCCGCAGCGCCACCTCGAACTCGGCCAGTAAGTCGTCGAAGCGCCGCGTGAATAAACAAACGCTGCCCAATGCGTAATGCGCCCAAGGGTCCTCGCTGTCGGCCCGGATTGCTGCCAGCGCCGCACGTTCAGCAATCGGCACCACCGTCGCCATGTCCGCCCAACCCATGTGGGCGCTGAATGTATGGCTGGCCGCAAGGAGGCCGAGCGCCTGGCCGTAGTTCGGATCGATCGCGGTTGCCTTCTCAAGCAGCGCCTGCGCGACCACATTATCCTGTTGCGTCACCCGCCAGTAATGCGACAGCGCCCGCATCACGAGATCCCAGGCATCCATGCTGTCCGGCGGCTTTCGCTGGGCGCGAAAATTTTCCGCCGCATAGAGCTGCGGCTCGATCGCGGCGACTATGGCCTCAGTGATCTCGTCCTGAAGTGCGAACACGTCGGAGAGGTCGCGGTCGTAGCGCTCCGCCCAAAGGTGGCTTCCGGTGGCGACGTCGTTGAGTTGCACCGTGATGCGCACGCGGTCGCCGCCCTTGCGAACGCTGCCCTCGACCACATAGCCAACGCCGAGCTCCTCGGCGATCAGCTTCAAATGGACCGCCTTGTCCTTGTAGATGAACGAAGAGTTGCGCGCGATCACGAAGAACCAGCGCAGTTTCGACAAAGCGGTGATGATGTCCTCGCTGATGCCGTCGGAGAAATATTCTTGTTCTGGGTCACCACTCATGTTGACGAAGGGAAGCACCGCGATGGCGGGACGGTCGGGCAGTGGCAAAGCCGGGCGCGACTTCCCTTGGATTTCATGCGATGGCGGATGGGTGACTTTTGCCGTCTCGTCGCCGCTTGGTTGGATGCGCACTGCGCCAACGAAGCGGAGGCCCTTGCGTGCGATGGTACGGATCAGCTTCTTGTCCTTGCCGCTGTCGCCGACCGCGTTTCGTGCGGCATTGATGCGGCTGGTCAAGGTCGAATCTGACACGATCCGGCCGCCCCAGACTGAAGCAATGAGATCCTCCTTGCTGACAACGCGGTCGCGGTTCCGCACCAGGTAAACCAGCAAGTCGAAAACTTGAGGCTCTATATGTACCGGAATCTTGGCGTGCCTGAGTTCGCGCCGTTCGACATCGATCTCATATTCACCAAAGCTGAGGGTCATACGTGGGCCGAGGACATCTCAAGAGTATCTAGAGAGCATGTGGAGAATAAATCATGGCTTTCTGAAAGTCTTGATTAGCCGCCATGTGCATATTGTCGCCAGTGACCTCGCTTTCGGCGAGGTCGGCACAGAGGAGCACGACAATGCCATTGATAGAGGTCCATCTGATCGAAAAAGTGTTCAACCCTGAGCAAAAGCGGCAGATCATCCAGAAATTGACCGATGCCATGGTCTCGATCGAAGGCGAGAACATGCGGGGGGTAACCTGGGTGAAGATCTCCGAAGTAACCAGCGGCGAGTGGGGCATCGGCGGCAAGCCGCTGACCACCGAAGCAGTTAAGGAACTCGCCGCCGGCCGACACGCCGCGTGACGACCCATCGGCCTGGCATCGCTGGAAAGGAATAGCCTCGACAGCGATGCCAGCTACGCAAGCGCGCGGGGCCGCCACGAGCCACCTGCACAGGGCCGAGCGCGGGGTCGGCGATAGATGCGCCGCGGTGCGCCGTCGCACCGGGACCGGAGCATCGAAGATGACGTCATGACCCTGGAATTGCTTGAGCGCATCGACTACGAAGTGTGCGGAATCCGGAGCGACCGTTGTGCTTGTGCCAGGATCGTGCAGCACCGGTGCTGCGTGGCGGCCTGTGATCTCGGCGTGGGGTAACCGGCTTCGCTGTGTGACCACAAGCCTGCTCGGATACGGCGGAACCGCTGAACGCCGCACCATAAACGATACCTCCATCTCCCATGAGGTCGATGTGGTGGAGTGGGTCATTCAAAGGGCAAGTGGGGGCCATGTCCATCTGGTCGGCCATTCCTTTGGTGGCTTGGTCGCGCTCGCGGTTGCACTACGCAACCAGGTGCGCCTGGCTAGCCTTGTGATCATCGAGGCGCCGGCAGCAGAGTTGTTGCGAGAAAGGGGAGAGCAGCAGCACTATCGCGCATTCCGTCGGATGACGGATGCTTATTTTGCCGCCCTTGAGGGCGGAGACGCCGAAGCGATCGCGGCCATGATCGACTTCTACGGTGGTGCCGGTACGTTCGCGTCCTGGCCGCCGCGTGTTCGCACCTATGCAGTGGAGACAACGGCGGTCAACATTCTTGACTGGGCGAGTGCGTATGGTTTCCCGCTGTCGGCAGCATCGCTCGCCGCAATCGAAATTCCAACCCTCGTGCTTAGTGGCGGAACTAGTCACCCGGCGATGCAACGCGCTAACGCGCTCCTCTTTGAGAGCATGAGCCGAGCCGCCCTGGCCACCCTCGATAGTGCCGCCCATTTCATGATTGCTACGCACGCAGCAGAGGTTGGTCGTTTAATTGGTGAGCACGTGGACAGCGTAGAATCTCGCAGCATCTCCCGCCCATCTCGATTTCTGTGATCGCAATAGAGCGGAGGAGATCATGGCCCAACGCAAAAGATCGGACCCGCTTTCCACTCGCGCCCCTGCAGGCAACCATTTCCTTTGCCCAATCACGAACTATCCGTGCGAGGGCGATCTTTCCTATCTATGTGAAGACTACGGCTGCGCTCGTAAAGGAGGCTTGTCGCCACGCTCCGCTGAAAATTCATAAACCAAAGTTTTTTTGATCGTCGCCGTTACGCAGTGATCCGAACGGCGCCGCCATGACCCATCAAGCGCGTGTCCTGAACGCAAGGTGATAGTCCGCCGTCAGTTGAAGCGTCGCCACGTTTTGGCATTCTTCCAAAAACTGCCGCCCTGCCTCGTTGGCATCGAAGCCTGCGCTTCCTCACATTATTGGTCGCGCGAGCTACAGGCGCTTGGGCGTAACGGTGCGGCTTATGCCGCCGGCTTACGTAAAACCGTACGTCAAGCGGCAGAAGAACGATTCTGCCGACGCGGAGGCAATCTGCGAAGCGGTGACGATGCGGCGCTTGGCGCCCGGTTGCAGATGCTCAAGGCGCGGATACTGGAGTTTGATCGCCTGATCATCGCCTGGCACCGGTCCAGCCAGGTGAGCCAGCGGCTGGATGAGCTTCCTGGTGTCGGTCCGGCACTCGCGACCGCTCTGGTCGCCAGCGTCGCTGATCCGAAGGCTTTCCGATCAGGGCGTGGCTTCGGCGCCATTGCATCACAGCCTATCCTTGGCGAGCTTCATCACCAATATTGCAGAAATCTAGTTTTCGGTACGCACAGGTATGTTATGTCTGCTGTTTGGGGATGACCGACCGATCATGGTGCACTGCGGTAATGCGTGCTGATGACCCGGAGGAGACATCACTGCATCACAGCAAGCTGAGCTTCGCTGCCAGTCGATCCCCCGTCGGCCGTGGCGAGCGGCGTCCGGGGCGCTTAGAGACCAACTCCTGCTTCGATAGACACGTTGGACACCGCGCCATAAACTGGTCTCGATAATACTTTGGGAAGGTGCGATCGATATGGCCGAAGAGCGTGTGGAACGGCGGCTGGCCGCCATTCTCGCGGCCGACATCGCCGGCTACAGCGCGTTGATGGGTAAGGACGAGGCGCGCACCGTACGTGACCTCAAGGGGCATCAGGCAGTCGTGCTTCCGATGGTCGGCGAGTTCGGCGGGCGCATCATCGATACCGCCGGCGACGGCATTCTCGCTGAGTTCGCAAGCGTGATGAACGCGGTTAAATGCGCGGTCGCCATTCAAAGGAAGATGGCGGAGCGCAATGCCGCAATTGATCCGAATGGACGTATGCAATTCCGCATCGGTGTCAACATAGGCGACGTTATCTACGACGAAGCCCGCATTTATGGTGACGGCATCAACATTGCGGCGCGGTTGGAGGCGATCGCAGAACCCGGCGGGGTCCTAATATCCCGCCAAGTTTATGATCAGGTCGACGGCAAGCTCCAACTCAGCTTCCGAAAATTAGGGCCACAGAATCTAAAAAACATCGTCAAACCGGTTGAGGTGTTTGCAGTCGAGGCCAGCGAGCTTAGCGGGCCGGACGCCGCGCAGACTTTTGTTCCAGCCAACTTGACACAGGAGATTCACTACACCAGAGCGCCCGATGGCATACGCCTCGCCTGGGCGAAGGTTGGCCAGGGTCCACCGTTAGTGCGAACCGCAAACTGGCTAACCCACATCGAATACGATTGGGAAAGTCCACTCCGCCGCTCCGGCCTAATCAACCTTGCGAGGAACTACACACTGGTCCGCTATGATCCGCGCGGAACCGGCCTTTCCGATTGGGACGTGGATGATCTTTCTCTCGACGCATGGGTCAGCGACCTTGAGACTGTTGTCAACGCGGCGGGACTGAAGCGTTTCCCCCTTCTCGCCATTTCGCAGGGCTGCGCCGTGGCGATTGCGTATGTGGTACGGCACCCGGAATGCGTATCGCACCTTATTCTCTACGGCGGCTTCGCACTCGGCGGCAAGAAGCGATCGTCACAAGAAAAAGATAAACGTGCTGCGATGGCGACACTCATGCGTATGGGGTGGGGCGCAAACGATCCCGGATTGCGACAATTGTTCACATCAACAATTATGCCCGGAGCGACCAAGGAACAAGCTGAATTGTTTAATGAACTGCAACGAAGAACAACGTCGCCTGAATGCGCGGTTCGTTATTTCGAGACCGTTGGGGACTTCGACGTCACCGATCTCCTGGGCAAGGTCAACGTCCCGACACTTGTCATGCATGTGCGTGGCGATCTCATGAACCCGTTCGAGGCCGGCCGACAGATGGCCGCTGGAATTCCCAGCGCTCGTTTTGTTGCTCTACAGGGCCAGAATCATCTGTTGCTGCCAGGGGAGCCTGCTGCTGGACGGTTTCGGGAAGAGCTGGAGCTTTTTCTGAGCAAGTGAGGCACGGCATATGGAGACCCGGGCGCGCGACGCGCTCGTCACGATGGCAACTCGGCACCGTTTGCCTGCGGTATACCCATTCGATTACTTTGTCCGCGGCGGAGGCCTGATTTCCTATGGTCCCGACAGCATCAATCAGTATCGGCAAGCAGCCACCTATGTCGATCGTATTTTAAAAGGGGAGAAGCCGGTCGATCTTCCGGTGCAGGCGCCGACCAAATACAAACTGGCACTCAACCTCAAGACCGCCAAGGTGCTTGACCTCGAAGTGCCGCCGACGCTGCGTCGCTTGGTCCCGGTTACGACTGGTCTCGAATGAGCAGCGAACTCAGCCTGGACGCATCGTTTTGGGCCCTCGTGTCGCATGACGATTTTCGTCCTCAAACTCGCCAAAGCTCGTATTCCGCCATAACGCGATATGCTATGCTTCGCCGCGTGGCGTGGTCATTGGGGCAGGGCTATGTGTCGGCCGCTTGGCCAAGGGTTTGTGGTGTGATGGTCAAGCGACGGGCTGTCTTTCACATAGCAGGATACGATCCGATTGGCGCCGCGTGGTATCGGCTGTTGAAGCGCGAACTCGTTACATTCACGCGGACGTGGAACGTCAGGTCCGCAGTGTCAGATCCTCGTCCCGGCGCGGAGGATGTGAGCACGCAATGGACGGTGACGACACGTGCACGCAACTGGCGCGTCGAAACGGCGTACGAAGCCCTACTGTGGGATGATATTGTCTTAGACGACTATGCGCGGCCGACCGGGACGCGCCTCGCCAGATCGGTCCGAGCTTTTCTCGACATCATCGTGTCTGGCGCCGCACGGCGCTATTTTCGGGCAAATTGGCAATACGGTTTTTTTTTCTTTATCCCTACCTTTTGCTTAGCGCGTTCGCGGTCGGCGCAGTCGCGATCGCACAATGGGTAGCGATCTCAATCGTAGTTTCATCTCTGTCGCAGGCGGTCTTGACGGTTGTGCTCAGTATTGTTTTTTTTATCGGCTTTTTGCAATGGCCTGGCCGACGATGGCGGGTGCAGCAGAGCCTCGATGATTGGATATTCTCATGGGACCACGTTTATGGCCGCCGGCCGGACCTCGACGCCAGGCTGGACCGCTTTGCCGAAACGCTGATTGCGCGAACCCGTGACGCAGCATTGGACGAAATCATCATTGTTGGCCACAGCATGGGAGCAGCCCTCGCACTCGAAGTTGTTACACGCGCCCTTGCGCGCGATCCGCAGCTCGGAAATCGCGGTCCCGCCGTGTGCCTGTTGACGGTTGGATCGGTAATTCCGAAATTCACGCTGCATCCTGCGGGTGAACAATTCCGCCAATCTTCTGCGAGAATCGTGCGAGAGGCATCGATCGCCTGGGCCGAATATCATGCGCGTTCTGACGCCATCAGTTTCTACAAATTCGATCCAGTGAATTTGTCGCAATTCTACGGCGACCCGATTAGTGGCAAGCCGCTCCTTCGTCGCGTTTGGCTTCACCATATGCTTAAGACCCGAACTTACTGGCGGAACCGGCTGAGGTTCATGCGTTTGCATTACCAATTCGTGATGGCGAATGAGCGGCGCGCAAACTACGATTATTTCATGATGATTTGCGGACCGGTGCCGTTCGCCAGTTCAGTCATCGCGCCGACCGGCCCCATCGAATTCATTGCGTCCGATGGCGCTCTGATTAAATCGGCCGCGCGAGAGCAGGCTATACCGCTTGGCCCCGGACGAAGACGCGGTACCGCCTGAAGTATCGGGCCAGGAAATTCTGCCGACGCCCGATTCCTGACGTGTATTCCTCACGACCATTGCCGTGTTCAACTTCGGCTCCGACCGATAGGGAACAGGTCGTACAGAGCGTGAAGCGATAGAAGCAAGATCAAAGCCGAGCGCACTGCGGTTCCTCCTGAACGCTGGGGTATGATCTTCGAGCTAGGTCCCGTTGACATTTCGAGGATTCCCTCCAACTCGCAAATGTAATTCAAGATCGAAACTGAGGAGGCGATCTTAATTCGGCTTCGAGCACTCACAGACGCGCAATGGCGGCGCATCGAGCCGCTTATTCCAGGTAAAGAAGGTGATAGGGGGCGCCACGGCGAGGACAATCGTTTATTCGTGGACGCTGTGCTTTGGTTGGTTCGTGCCGGAGCACCATGGCGCGATCTGCCCAAGGAGTTTGGCAACTGGAACAGCGTGTTCCAGCGCTTCCGCCGATGGGCAAAGAAGGGCGTTTGGAAGAGTCTTTTCAATGCGTTGGTTGAATATCCGGACCTCGAATACCTAATCATCAACTCCACCATCGTGCGGGCGCATCAACATGCGGCCGGTGCCAAAAAGGGGGGAGCGAAGATGAGGCGATCGGGCATTCGCGCGGCGGCCTGAGCACTAAGATCAACGTGGGGGTGGATGCTCTCGGCAATCCCGTCCGCTTCATTCTAACCCCCGGTCAAGTGCATGACATCCTCCAGGCCGAAGACCTGATCAGTGGTTTTTCTTTCGAGCACCTGCTCGCTGATATGGGCTTTGATTCCGATCGCTTTCGCGCCCGGATCGCAGAAGGTGGCGCGCAAGCCGTGATCCCATCGAGCCGTGCTCGATCGCAAGCCATCCCATATGACAAGCACATCTACCGGGAGCGCAATCTGGTTGAGCGGTTAATCAACAAAATCAAGCATTTTCGCCGCATCGCAACCCGCTACGAGAAGACTGCACTCTCATTTGCATCCATGTTATTCCTGGTTGGGGCCATGATCTGGCTTCGGTGAATGTCAACGGGACCTCACTCGCGTTGGTCAGCGATCGCGTTGCACCACTATCGCCGAGCCCCTTTTCCAACGACCACGACCAGTGCCCAATTACCCGGATAGGCGTTGCGGCGAAATCTCGAAAACGCTCGGCCTGGGTGGCACGACCGCTGCATTTGACCCATTTAAACCTCAAAAGCTCCTGCGACGGCACCTTGCAATCGCCAAAATAATCCGCGCACCATAGGGGGCTTTCCTTCGACCGATGGATCGATACGTCATGGCAATCGGGGCCGCTACGCAGGAGGTTGAGGACCGATCCAAAGCTAAGGTCTTCATCTCCTATTCTCGCAAGGACATGAGTTCGCGGACCGCCTCGACGCCGCGCTCAGGGCGCGCGGCTTCGAGCCATTGATCGACCGCACTGACATCTATGCCTTCGAGGAGTGGTGGAAGCGGGTGGAGGACCTGATCGTACGGGCGGACACGATCATATTCGTGCTCAGTCCCGACGCGGTAAAGCCTGACACCGTTGCTCTGAAAGAGGTTGCGTTTGCAGCGTCTCTCAACAAACGTTTCGCGCCGATCGTGTTTCGGCCGGTGCATGACAAGGACGTACCGGAAGCTCTGGCGAAGCTGAATTTCATCTTCTTTGATAACCCGGCGCAATTCGAGCAGAGCGCGGACAAGCTTGCCGAGGCGCTCAACACCGACATCGGCTGGATCAGGCAACACACCGACATTGGGGAGCAGGCGCGGCGTTGGTCGCAGGCAAAAGGCGCCGCTGGGCTCCTGCTGCGCTCGCCGGTGCTGGAGCAGGCGGAGCGGTGGATTGCGTCCAGGCCACCAGGAGCACCTGCACCGACCGCGGAGACACAGGCGTTCATCAGGCAAAGCCGGTCAGGGAGCGACAAGGAGGCGCAATGTCCTAACCGGCAGTCTGTCCGCTGGTTTGGTGCTCGCTCTTGCTCTCGCCGCTCTCGCGTACTGGCAACGTGGTGTTGCGGTAGAGCAGCGCAGCATTGCGCAGCAGAATGAGGCGCAAGCCAAGGCGGAGCGCGACAATGCCAAGCGCAATTTCAAATTGGCGCAGAAAACTGCGGACAGCCTCGTAATAGATATAGCGCGCGGTTTACAGTACGTGCAGGGGATGAGCGCCGAGACAGTTCGCAAAGTCCTCGAAACCGCGCGCGCAACATTTGAGCAGCTCGCGGCCGCTGCACCGGATGATCTGGCGTTGCAGGACAGCCGTTCCGCGATGCTCGAGGAATTCGGCAATACCTATCTGACACTCGGAGATTTAGATCAGGCACTCAAGGCGTACCGTGACGGACTTCGTGATCCGGGCGCAGCTTGCTGCCTCCGACCGTAGCAATACGCAGTGGCGACACAATGTTTCGGTTTCTGAAGATCAAATCGGCGACGTACTGGCGGCGAGAGGGCGAACTGGGCGAGGCCCTCAAAACCTATCGCGACAGCCTGACCATCCGCGAGCAACTCGCCGCCGGACCCGAGCAATACAGAGTGGCAGCGCGACCTGGCGATCTCGTACACCAAGCTGGGCGACGTATTTGCGGTGCAGGGCAAGCTCGATGAGGCGCTCAACGCTTATCGCGGCGGCCTTGCCACCGCCGAGCGGCTCGCTGCCACGGATGACAGCGACACCGAGTGGCAGCGCGATCTGTCGATCTCCTACGAAAAGGTCGGCGAGGTGCTCAAGGCGCAAGGCAAGCTCGATGACGCGCTCAAGGCTTATCGCGAGGGCCTTGCCATCGCCCAGCGTCTCGCTTCCATCGACGGCAGCAACACCGAGTGGAACCGCGATCTGTTCGTCAGTTACAACAGCATCGGCGAGGTGCTCAAGGCGCAAGGCAAGCTCGATGACGCGCTCAAGGTGTACCGCGATGGGGTGGCCATTGCGGAACGCCTGGTCGCCGCCGACCGCAGCAACACGCGGTGGGAGCGCGATCTGTCGATCAGCTACGTCAAAGTCGGCGACGTGCTCAGGGCGCAGAGCGAACTCGATGAGGCGCTCAA
>CAVYVC010000015.1:0-86533 GCA_963771845.1 uncultured Alphaproteobacteria bacterium
CTGGTCTTGCGGCAAGGACTTCGGGAAACCGTTCCACCCGATCCGCCTTGGCCTTTTGGTCGTGTTGGACTGAACCCAACTGTTTGTCGATTGGCTGGCGCCATTCTCGAAGTTTAGGGCCGACGACGAAGCAACGAGGGGGCATCGCGGTGTTAGATCATTTGCTTGTATAGTTCATTGACAAGCCAAAGGCCGCTTTTGAGGGGATCGCCATGCTGCCGGCCATAGCCGCGAACCGAGGAACTAGCCGCGCGCATCACGGCCTTCATGGACGAGCACATCTATCCGGCCGAGCCGCTATTTCAGCACCAGCTCGAGAGCGCGACCGACCGCTGGGACGAGCTTCCCGGCATGGCGGAGCTCAAGGCGAAGGCGAAGGCTGCCGGCCTCTGGAACCTGTTCCTGCCCAAGCGCCATTATCCTGACGCGCTGAGCAATCTCGAATACGCACCACTATGCGAGATTATGGGCCGCTCGCCGATTGGTTCCGAGCCGTTCAACTGCTCGGCCCCCGATACCGGCAACATGGAGACGCTCATCCTCTACGGCAGCGAGGAGCAGAAGCGCCGTTGGCTCAAGCCGCTGATGGACGGCGAAATCCGCTCCTGCTTTGCGATGACGGAACCGGCGGTCGCTTCCTCGGACGCCACCAATATCCGCACTGAGATCAAGCGCGACGGCGACCATTACGTCATCAACGGCCGCAAATGGTGGACGTCGGGCGCGATGGACCGGCGCTGCGAGATTGCAATCGTCATGGGGCTGACAAATCCGGAGGCGGAGCCGCACAAACGCCAGTCGATGGTGCTGGTGCCGCTCGCTACGCCGGGCGTCAATGTCGTGCGCGCATTGAGCATATTTGGCTACGACGACGCGCCGCACGGCCACGCCGAGGTGATCTTCGAGAACGTGCGGGTGCCGGTCACGAACATCCTTCTGGGGGAGGGGCGCGGCTTCGAAATCGCGCAGGGCCGGCTCGGGCCCGGTCGCATTCACCATTGCATGCGGCTCATCGGAGTTGCCGAGCGTGCGCTCGAGACCCTGTGCCAGCGTGCGCTCAGCCGCCATGCCTTCGGCCGCAATATCGCGGACCACGGCGTCATCCGCCAATGGATCGCGAAGTCGCGCATGGAGATCGACCAGGCGCGGCTGTTGACGCTGCGTGCCGCGCACATGATGGACACGGTCGGCAATAAGGGTGCCCGCGCCGAGATCGCGATGATCAAGGTGGTGGCCCCGAACATGGCGCAAAAGATCATCGACCGCGCCATCCAGGTCTGCGGCGGAGCTGGCGTCAGCCAGGATTTTCACCTCGCCTATGCCTGGGCGCGCACGCGGGTGCTGCGCCTGGCCGATGGTCCCGACGAGGTTCATCGCGAAACCATCGCGAAGCGGGAATTGCGCAAATATCTCTCCAACGCGAACCGCAAGCGCCATGACAAGTGATGGCAATCAGGGCGAGGAGGCGCTGCCTGAAACCATTCCGGTGCGGGAGGCGCATCGCTTCGACACCGCACGGTTGCAGGGTCTGCTCGCGCAGCGTCTAGGCGCGCGCCTCGCCGAGATTCGCCAGATGCGCGGCGGCCAATCTAATCCGACATTTCTCGTGGTCACCGACCAGGCGGAATATGTGCTGCGCAAGCAGCCGTCGGGCAAGCTTCTGCCTTCCGCCCACGCCGTCGACCGCGAGTTCCGCGTGTTGTCGGCGCTCGCCAAGACCGACGTGCCGGTGCCGCGTCCGGTCCTGTTCTGCGACGACCGCGAGGTGATCGGAACGCCGTTCTATCTGATGGAGCGCCTCAAGGGCCGCATCTTCTGGTCCCCCGCGCTGCCGGGGCTTGCGCGCGAGGTGCGGCGGCCGATCTATCTTGGCATGAACGACGCGCTGGCGCGGCTGCATCTGGTCGATTGGCGGGCGGTCGGGCTCGCCGAATTTGGCCGGTCCGGCAATTACTATATGCGCCAGATCAACCGCTGGACGCAGCAATGGCAGAACTCGAAGACGCGCGAAAACCCGTCGATCGACCGTCTGTCCGAATGGCTCTTGCAGCATATTCCGCCCGGCGACGAGACCACCATTTGCCACGGCGATTTCCGGCTCGACAACATGATCTTCCACCCGAACGAGCCGCGGGTGATCGGCATTCTCGATTGGGAGTTGTCGACGCTCGGCCACCCGCTCGCCGATCTCGCCTACAACTGCATCTGCTACAACATCTCGCCGGATCACTATAAGGGGCTGCTCGGCTACGACCTCGATGCGCTGGGCATCCCGAGCCAAGATGAATATGTCCGTGCCTATTGCGAGCGCACCGGACGCAAGGACGGCATCAGCCAATTCCACCTTGCCTTCGCGCTCTTTCGTATCGCCGTCATTCTGGAAGGTGTCTTAGCGCGGGCGAAGGCCGGCAACGCCGCGAGCAGCGAGGCCGAGCAGACGGGATCGCGCGGCCGCGCGCTTGCTGACTGCGGCTGGGAATTGGCGCGCTCGGCGGCATGACGAGGCCGCCGTCCGGCGTTTTCGCCTCTCCAATATTCCCAAGGCCTGGTTCCGCGAAGCGTTAGTCGCGGGCTACGAGAAACTGCACGCCTGTCATGAAGTAGGAGAGGCCATCAAGCGCGTTTATTTTCCCCGATTTGGAATGATCTCCATCCTGGCCGTCATGTAAAATGGAAGTGCAAGGCCGTCAAAGCGGAGGCATTGGCCCGCCGACAATTCCGACCGAGCGACCGACGGCGCATTCGAAAATAACCTTGCTAATCGAGCCGAGATGCGACGAATTCGGCGCGAGTTTGCGTAAGAGGCCCCCCACTTAAGCACCTTCGCTAATATAATATAAGCGATCTTTTTGAGAGAAAGAGGCATCTGTCCCCAATCACGCGATCTCGCACAGGTCATTGCGATGGAGGATCAGTGAGCGCTGGTAATCGACAGGGTGAGCCTGATAAGCGGCCAATTCGGATCGGCGCCGAGCAGTTGCATCACATTTCAGAAGTGACGATCGCCCATTACGATCGGCTGGCAAAGGGGTTCTGGGATGGCACTCGGGATCACGACGTCAGCCAGAACTATGCGGCGCTGCTGGACGCAATTGAAGGCGATCCGCCCTATTCCATTCTTGATCTGGGTTGCGGACCTGGTCGAGACCTCCGCTATTTTCGTTCATTGGGACACGATGCTGTGGGCTTGGATGGATCAAAGGAATTCGTCGCAATGGCACGCTCCTATTCCGGGGGCGAGGTTCTCCATCAGGATTTTCTGGCGATGGCATTACCGGAAAGTCGCTTCGACGGCGTGTTTGCGAATGCGTCGCTTTTCCACGTGCCGAGCCAAGAGTTACCGAGGGTATTGCTCGAACTCTTCAAAACCTTGAAGCCCCGGGGCGTCCTGTTCTGCTCAAACCCGAGAGGAAACAACGAAGAAGGCTTTACTGGCGACCGCTATAGCTGTTTCTTCGATCTCGACACCTGGCACGATTACGTTAGCGCTGCCGGCTTTGTCGAAGTACGGCATTATTACCGGCCGCCGGGACTCCCGCGCCACCAGCAGCCATGGCTCGCGACCGTATGGCGCAAAAGTTAGCGGGCTCTGAAAGCTAACCATTGCATATGGCCTCGTGCTCCTTCAGGATCGCAATGATCTGCTCTTCCGTATGTCGTAGGCTGCTGCGGCTCGCGGAACCTGATGGAATGTGCGAAGCGCGATGCGAATTCCAACTGCTCAGACGCAAGTCTACAGTTATTGAGACTGGCCTTGGGTCGGAACTATTGGGAGGACATATATGTACAAGATGAATATAACGTGGGCAGTGGCCGCCGTGGCTGTTGCGTTGAATTTCGCCACCACTGGCTTCGCTCAGCAACCGGGACGTATACGCGGTCAAATCGAGAAGATTGACGGCACGATGCTATCCGTGAAGACGCGCGACGGCACGACGGTTAGCGTGAAACTAGCCGACGACGCTCGAATTTCAGCCTTGGTCAAGGCTTCGCTTGCCGACATCAAGAACAACTCATTCATCGGTATCGCCGGTATGCCGCAGCCGGATGGCAGCATCCAGGCATTCTCGATACACATTTTCCTGCCGGCGCAGCGCGGCGTAGTTCCCGATCGGCATGGCCCTTGGGATGCACGGCCGAATAGCACCATGACGAACGCGTACGTGCAAAACATGGTTACTGGCAGGGATGGCGAGACATTGACAGTGAAATACAAGGATGGCGAGAAAAAAGTCATAGTGACGCCGCAGACGGCGATCGCTGCTGCTGCGCCGAGCAACAAAGAGGACCTCAAGGTCGGGGCTCAGATCATTATTTTCGGTTGGGACAAGCAACCTGACGGCTCAGTGCTGGCGAAGACGATGTACGTCGGCCGCGATGTGACGCCAGCGATGTGACCAGATCGAAACGCTGTTTTCGCGTCAGTTTTCGCGGGACTGCGGAAATGCACCGGTGCACGTGGTTGGCGCCGAAGGGGCCTTGGATGCTCCCCTAAGTAGCGCTTGGATTCGCCGGCCTTGCGTGGCCCAAGGAGCGTGGGAAAGCGCCTGAGGCGGCCCCGATAGCGCCCGAACCGGGGCTCAGGAAAGCATGAGTGTCAAGTAACAAAAACTTCCGACCGCGCTCGGGCATGCCCTTTTGGCCATGTTTATTTGATTCAAAGTGCCGTTTGACTTAAGATGAGAAGAGTTCCCGATGAGATGATCAAACCTCATGACGGTCGCAGATGACCGGCGCCACCTAACAACGACCGCAACTCGGCTCCAACACCCGGGAAGTCGAAACGAGATGAGCAGGCGAAGCGTTTTGCGGTATGACTACCACAGCAAGTCTGGCCCACCGATCGTTCCCGTCAATTCGGCCGCCGAACGCGAGCAACTGATCGCAGCCAACCAAGCGTTCGCGGTGGCGCTGAAGCAGGCATTGCGGAGCGGAGCTGAAACGAGTGGGGGCGTGCTGGCGACGGTCAGTCCGAAGCGCGGCAAGAACGGCATTCTGGCTTTGTAAGCGTAGCGTCCAGTTGCGTACGTGCTCTGTCGCTGTGGGCCTCGTTCGTGATCGAGACGCCAGGGGGGTGCGTCTATTTCGTAGCCAACTCCGGCTACGGCAGCGGCAGCCATTTCCGCAAGGCGCGCGAGCGCCATGGGCCTTTCAAGCTCGCCATTCTGCCAATTGGAGCCTACGAGCCGCCCTGGTTCATGCGCGATCAGCACATGAACCCGGCTGAATCGGTGCAGGCGTTCATCAATTCCAGCTCACTGAGGCCCTCCCGGGAGAGGATCACCACGTTGGCAGGCACGCCGCGGGCGAGCTGCGCGGAAATCGTTTGCGACCCTGTTCCCTGCGACGCACCCGATCCGGTCCTGACCTTGATGCCGCTCGTCCGTTCGAACTCCGGCAGCAGCTGCTCGTACGCGCCACTGAATCCACCGGACATTAGAACGTTCAACTGCGCCGACGCTGCGACTGGCCCAAACAGCAGCATGGCAAAGATGACGAATGAGAAATTTTCACGATGAGCTCCTCGCTGGCCCCGCTTACGGCACGGGCAAGTCTCCAAGACGAGATCATGCTGGGGGCAATAATGCAGGCTTGTCAAATCTGCTAATGGGGCGCAATTATCGCGCAGTCGCGCCGTGTATTCGGGGAGTGTCGCACGAGGGCTATCGAGCCAGAAAGCTGTCAACTGACAAGGAGATCTGCCGTGACGGTTCAGGCGATGGGCTATTTTTGGGTTGGCACTTCGAGGCTCGATGACTGGACCAGTTTTGCTACCGGCCAGCTTGGGCTGCAGGCGGTTGATCGCGGGGGCGCCATGCGTGCCTTCCGCATGGATGACCGCAAGCAGCGCCTCATCGCCGATGGCGGCTTGCCGGATGGGGAGCGTTTTTTCGGCTGGGAGGTCGCGGACGCTGCGGCTCTCACGGCGCTGGCGACGCGCCTGGAAAATGCCGGCGTCGCTGTGCGCCGGGAAATCGCGGCCGTTGCCGACCAACGTTGTGCCGCAGAGGTGATTTCCTTCCGCGATCCCGCCGGCGATCGTGTGGAGGCATTCCACGGTGCTCAGATCGCCGATGAGCCATTTCGTCCGACAAGGCATATCGGGGGGTTCCGCACTGGGACCCAGGGCGTGGGACATGCCGTGCTGATGGTGCCCGACATAGACGCGGCCCTTACTTTCTATCGTGACCTGCTCGGCTTCCGGATCACTGACTTCATGGGGCCGCCTGTGTCGCTATATTTCATGCACGTCAACACCCGCCATCATAGCCTCGCCATTGCGCAAGGCTCACGCAGCCGCATGCACCATCTCATGATGGAATTTTACTCTCTCGATGATGTTGGCCAGAGCTACGATATTGCCCAGCGCGAAGACCGTGTCGCTGTGAAGTTCGGTCGGCATCCGAACGACTTCATGACGTCATTCTACATGCGGACGCCTTCGGAGTTCCTGATCGAACATGGATGGGGAGGCCGCGACGTCGGCCCCGGCTGGCAGCCGGTCGAATTGAAATCCGTCGGCAGTTTTTGGGGGCACCAGGGACTGTTCGAATCGCTGGGTGAAGGACCACCGCCGCCAGACGCGCCACCGATGCCGGCTCCCGAACCGAACCACGCACCGCTGCAGGTGATCGAGGGTAATTACGAGCGTATGAACGGCGTTTGCCCCTGGTGGGATGCGGTGAAGCGCAACAGTAGATCGGTCCCAGCTTAAAGGTTGCTATCCAAATTCTTGATCGTTGGCAGAACCAGCCGATCTTTTGTCGCCGCCGCGGGCGCGCTGGGTTTGCGCGGGCTCGACCGTGACATAGAGGCAAACGTTCTTTCACAAAAAGGAGCAGCAACAACGCCCCGCGCGGGAAAGTCGCCCGGGCGCGTGATTGCTCGGTTGGCCAAAACATCGCTTTTGAGTTTGATAGGCGGAGAGGAAGGGTGCCGCCTCAATCAGTGCTGGTGTCCGCAGAGCAAAAGTCTCGCCGCCTGCGCCACCAAAGCGTTGTAACCGGTAGTAGCCCAGAAATCGATCTGGACATGGTTACCCCGTCACAGGCAAACGCACGTTTGCATGTGACACAATGCTGTAGCGCTACAATGGTGCGGCGCACTACTTAGCGGTTGCGAAGAAGGGGCTGTCCCCGGCGCCGCTTCATTATGACATGCCCCAAAGCGCCTGGGCCGCGGACCCGCGAGTTTTCGGCAATCGGGGCCATCAGAAGGCCCAGCGCTCGAAAAACTCGCCCAGAGCCAAACCCGCGGCAAAGGTAACGATCCAGCGAGTGGCAATTTCCCCTCTGCTGGGCCCGCCATCCCTCCGAACGCGAACAACCTAAAGGGCCAATTCTCCTGACGAGTTTTAACTCGTCAAATTCGTTTTGGCGATCGTTAACCGCCTCCCGGCAACAGAGCAACAAGGGCAAGCCGGCGTTGCCGTGATTCCACGTGCAGTTTCAACCGTGTTAGGCGGTGCCCCTCGCCCCGAGTGAAGCAAAGGGCATAAGTAAAAAGCGTTCTCGGTCAGGGTACGTATTGAGGCGCATCCGTTTTTAATGGGCGTCCTCGATGACCTAACAATCGGTTAATCGAGATCTGGCATGCTTCGAGTGACCGGAGCGTGACCAATGTCTAAGACGCCTTTCATGTGGAAGGCCGAACCGGGCAGTACCCCCGACAGCGCCTTCAGCGCCCAACTCGGCAACGTCATCTACCACGTCGTATCCCAAACCTATGGCCACCCGGCCTATCTCGAGGTACGTGGTCCGCGCGGCAGTTTGAAACGGCTCGACCTCGGATTCTACGTCAAGATGGAGCAGGCTAAGCAGGCCTGTGAACGGCACCACGCGGCCGGTTGTGACCTGAGTAAGGCAGAGAGGATTACCCGCTGAGAGCCTCGAAGGGGTGCGCAGGTCGGCGCCAGAAGACGGTGTAAGAACGGCCGGTCTCGTTGCTTCGAATCCAATAGCCAACCCTAAAGACGCAACTACTTTATCAAGCGGAAGCACGAGCCCGGTTTTGAGATAATGATCTTCAGCATCGGGGAAACCGAGTTGCAGCCCTACGTTCCGCCCATTAGATCAGGTATATTTTCGGGTAAGATTCAGAGGAATTCCACAGTCGTGAGGCACTAATGCTGCGGTATGGCGCAAACGTGCTGGCGCTCGTGCTGGCCATGGCAACGGCGGATCCCGCATTGGCGCAAAGGATCAGGGCCGGACTTCTGACCTGCGACGTATCGGCGGGCATCGGGTTCATTATAGGGTCGAAGAAGGAAATGGCCTGCGTCTTCACGCCGGAGGGACCTGGCCGGCGCGACGATTATGACGGGACCATCACCAAATACGGGCTTGATCTCGGGTTGACTGGCGGGGGCGTGATGGTCTGGGCGGCGTTCACGGACACGCTCGCCGGTCCCGGCTTCCTTGCCGGCGATTACATAGGCGCAAGCGGAGAAGTCAGCGTCGTCGCAGGACTTGGCGCCAACGTTCTTCTTGGCGGATCGAACCACACGGTGGCACTACAGCCGCTCTCGGTCAGCGGACAGATCGGGCTTAATCTTGCCGTGGGTGTCGCGGCGCTGCATCTCGGCCTACCCTTGCGGCAGCGATAGCTTTCCGCGGCATCTCCGAAGCGAACTCCTCACCCGGAATGGGCGCAGAGCGCCCAGTGCGACCTCTTCCTCCGGGTTCCTCCGGGACAGGTGAAGAGCCGCGGCCCGATTCAGCGGACTCGCTTCATCATCATTTGATTTGTGGAGGAGCGATGAATTTCCGTGTTCGTAAAAGGTCCGTTCCTCAAAGGAAGCCATGACCGAACAACAACGGAAAAATTCCTGGTCCCTTCTCGCCTGCGCAGCAATCATCGCGCTTATTGTTCTATAGTTTTCATTCAGCAAAGTTCGGTTAAACATCGCGCTATCGAGGCTGCTCATGAGCGAGCAACCGAACAATCATCCGGGCCGTCTGCCTCCAGATGCTCACGGCCGAACCCGCGGCGAAAGTCGCGCTGCTACGAACGATGAGACCTCCGAGATCGGTGCTTATCGAGCAATCTGGGCCAGGATAGCCATAGGCCCACGGCCACCACGATCACCAATGAAAGATATCCTTGCGGCAGAACTCTGGCTCAGTTATCTGTGCTTCGGGACTGTCCAACAAGTCTTGCTGACGAAGCGACCTGTTCACGCCAGAGCTGCGATATTTGTTCCAAAGAAAGCTTAGCGAGTTCTGTTCTGCTGTATCTGACATCGACTTTCTGCGTCATCTCGATGTTCACTTCCTGCGGTGCTCTGCCCCAGCCTCGCTCAGCAAGGAAGCGCCAAATGCTGAAGCGCAGCCATTCATCCTTGGTTCGCAACTTCGGGTTGCCTTCTTCATCGTTTGGTCTGGTAGTGCCGAACGCCATCAGCATAGCATCGCGAATAATGCGCGGCGTGCAGGGTCGGCACAATATGCTGATATGCGCGTCGGTGGGGTTCTTGATGAAGTTCTTGCCGCCCTTCCTGCGTCCAGCACCACGCCGCGCACCACCATTGCGTCCTTTGTTGGCAACGCTGATCTTGGCTGCTTGAATTGCCTTCTTGGCGCCGTCGCTGAGTTTTGCTCTTTCCATGATTGATTGTTTTTCAGTTTGTTGTGACCTGCCAATTGGTTAACCTGCATCTAAAACGGTATGACCGTTTTGCTCACTAGTTTGCATCGAATGCGAGGATGTCCCGGAGATGGAGCTCGAATACATCGCGCAGCCGGCGCGCCCATGGGCCGCGCATATCGCCGCCATCGGCGAACAGCGTTTTCCCGTTGGTGACCTTGGACCGAAGCGCAGCCGGGCGGTCGGCGGTGATGGTGCGGAGATCGGCCATCTTTGGGTGGCTCAATTCAGCCTTCCAGTTGTCGGTACGTTGTCATGAGCGTCAAAGTCGGCGAGAAATGGCAAAAAATAATAACCAGTAGAATAGGCAATTTACAACAGTAGGATCACCGGTGGTGAACCGGTTGTTTCGGTAAAAACTCACGCCGGGTGTTCTGAAAAATCGGTGAAGAAAAATCCTTGGCAATGAAAGCAGCCGCCACCAGGGTGTCGAGCCGCGTCAGCGCGTGCTCGGCGCCACCATGACGATGCCGAGCAGCACGTCACCCTACCTTCCGTTCATCACCTTCCTGCTCTCGCGGCCGCCATTGTTCAAGTGGGATCACGTTTGGCGACCTGAACCAGCGGTAGCCGATGCCGTCCCACGGCCAGCCGCAAAGGCGACGACGGTCCTCTTCGGGAAGGACGTACTTCCGCCAAAACGCATGCTCCTCGTCTTGAATTTTTGATCCCATCGTCGTGAACTTTAGTCGGTATCGCAAAACTGCTTATACCCCTATTAATCATTACTGAAGAGAAGAAAAGAAAGGGAGAATAGGACCAGGGGTGCGTACCGTAGACAGTTTGCGCCCCAAACATGTGCGTACCGTAGACAGTTCGCGTGTTCTGAGAGGGTGGGCGTACCGTAGACAGCTGGGGTGGGCTACCGTAGACAGTTGCCACCCCGGTCAAATATCGATCACGGTCACGAGCGGCGCCCGACCATGCCGCCGCTCGACCACGATCAAGCCAGCGGATTCCAGTGCCGCCAGGGCTCGGCGCTTTACCTCGCGGCTTACGCCGTGCTTCGCCAATATCACATTGGACAAGGGAAAGGTCTCACCGCTAGCCTTCCACGCCATGTATTGCAACACCACCCAAACCATTGCCTGCGGCGTTTTCGTAGCCTTGGCAGCTGCCGCCGCCCAAGCTAACGGCATTTTTGCAAACGAATCGGCTCGATGCCGCTTCGGGGTCACGCCGGTCTCGATGGTCTCGACCGCGATACGGCGCCCTTGTCGAGTGACGTACCTCATGCGACGGCCTTCGGCACGGCCTTGGTGGCTTGCAGCGCGCGCATGATGGTTTCCCACATCGCCGCCGCCATCGGCCGCTTGTCGCGGAAGCGGGCACCGCCTTCGAGCATCTGATCGACATCGACCCCGATCTCAAAGCCTTCGCACGTGTCACGCCCGACCGCTCGCATGATCGCTTTGGCATGCTCGACCTGCTCCCGATCGGTCGCCTCCAACAGAATGCCGTCATGGATCAGCATGCATGGGACGATGCCGGCCTCGCACAGTCGCCATGCTGCCAGCCGCAGCATTTCCGCGCCGCCCGATTGCATGGGAAAGTTGTAGAGCGTGCGCTTATTTGGGCTGCTGGTGAGGCGCAACGGCCACCCCAAGACACTCTCGATCCGGCGTTCGAGCATGGCCATCTCCACCACGGCACCGCGCCATTGCCAGAAGCGGGGGTAAGCTCTTCGATGTCGCTCGATGATGTCGCTGGCGATCAGCGGATGTTGATCGAGCCCGCGCGCCAGCGACGGCACTCCCATGCCGTAATTGATCCCGAGTTGTAGCGCCTTCATTTTCTGCCGTGTGCTCGGATTCTGTTCTTTCCAGCGTCGCGAATCGGGGTCCTTTGTAATTCCGCACATCAACGCGAGAGCGTGATAAACGTCGCCACCGCGGTAGGCATTCATCAGCGCGGCGTCGCCGGACATCACGGCGGCAATGCCCACCTCTTGGGTGCGCCAATCCAAATACGCCCCGATCGTGTCAGGCGAGAAGACCATGAACGACCGCATCCCGGCATGCGTGTTGAATAGGCTGCGCGCGTGCGCATTGCGGCCGGTCGCCGTGCAAAAAGGAAATAGCGAAGGCCTATTGCGGCCATCGCGCCCGATCGGCAGCTTGGCCTTCGTGATGAAATTCAAGCTGTCGCGCAGCGCGTGCAGCCCCTCGATGCCGGGGACGTGGGCCATCAGGCGAAAGGCGTCGCTGTCGAGATCGAGTCTGCCACTTTCCAGGCGCGGCCAAGCGGTGACACCAGAGCGCACGAGCCACCGCTCGAAACGCGCATAGGCCCAGTCGCCTTCCGGCGAATAGATCGGATCGTCGTCACCGTGACTGGGATCAAATTGCCGTAGCAGTTTGCCGACCACAGCGGCTTTGTTTTCTTGCACCGCATACCAAAGTGGCATGTCGATCGGCATGCCGCGCGCTTGGATCAGTGCGACCGCCTTTGCGCTGTAATTCGACCAGTGGAGCACGCGCTCGACATCGGCGGCGGGCAGGAGGACACGGCCGCGCTCGTAGTGCGGCAGCAATTGCGCTCGCAGCAAGCGCACCGACATGCGCACGTCTTCCTCACAATAAGCGAGGACCGCCTCACGACCGTGGATGTGCCAGCGACCCTCACCGATGTCTCGTGCAATTTCGTCCTTGTCGATGGCCTCCCAACCGGCAATGCCGTATGCGCGGCACGCGTCGGGAAGACGCTTGCGCGCTTTCTTCCTGACCTCGTCCGGATTGTAGGGGAGTAAAACATTGCTCGCGGCGAGGTACGCCGTGTGTTGATCAAAAATGTGAACCGGGAACCGCCAGCCTAATACCTTGAAGCAGGTCATTTCCGCCCACGCGCTGTAGGCGATGAACAGCGCATCGGGGCCGATGTCGAAGGGCGGGACCGCGCCGAAATCGCCGCGCCACAAACACACGGTGCGCACGCGCTGGAGGTTCTCATCCAGCACGTGCGCGACCATGCAAAGCGGGTTTGGGAGTTCGCCGGCCGGGAACGCCTCGTACTCGAAATCACAAACGACCACCGAGGCGAAATTCTCGCTCACGACGTGGACTGCTTCGCACCGATCAGACGCAGCAACCCCGGATGATCTTCAACGTCGATCATCCGCCCTGCGAACGTGATCGCGATTAAACTATTGAGCGATTGCGACGGCCACTGCGGTTGCGGGAAGGCATCGGCATCCCGTGCGGCATCGATCTTGTAAGCTTCGACGCCTTCCTCCTTGCGAGAGGTTGCTTGCGTCCAGTATGTTTTCGCCTGCTCACACGCTTGTAGATTGCTGCCATTCCACGAATTATCCGCGTTCCTGGTCGGCACGTGGCAAAGAAAGAAAATGTCGTTCGGCTTGGTCGCAAGCGCCAAACGGAAACGAAGAATGCGCGCGCTCGGCAAGTGGCGCATCGCCAGCTCCTCGTCGATCAGGTGCAGCGTGTCGCGTTTTTGGCCTTTGATTGGCACGCTTACGAAGCAGAGTTCGGGCGACCAATGTGTGTCTTCGCTGGGATGAAGGCGCACGAAATCTTTGGCTTGCGAGATCGAGTGGTGTGGCAGTGCCGTTTGTAGCGTCTCGACATTCGCCATGGCGACGGCGCGCTTCGATTTGAACTTGTCCAGATCGAACGCGCCGGGCTTGGCGATGGACATTGCCGGTTGATCGTCTTCCGCAGGAACGTTTTCGATAGCTTTGTTTGACATGGTTTTTCACCTTTATTCACAGATTCTCAAAGTCGGTTGCGAGAGAGCTAGCAATTCGCCAATGCTCGGCAGTGCTGGTGAATAGGGGTTCGGACGGGTCGGTCGGGTCGGTCGGTTTCTTCGCGCCGATCGCCCGCCGGCCCCAAGAACGTCAAGCCGCCCCGAATAATCGCGGGCGGCTTGACGTTCAGAGAGACAACGTTGCGGGATTTACGTTGGCCTTTTCGCCAGCATCGCGCTCGGCGATGCGCGCGTTGATCCAAGCGTCCACTTCGGATTCGATCCAAAGATTCCGGCCACCGCTGAGCTTAACGGGCCGGGGGAAGAGGCCCGCGCGAATCAATCTCCAACGGTGGGGCCTCGAATAGCGGACGCCTTTTTCTCGTAACCCTTCATCACCAATTAATCGCATTGTCGTCTCCTGCGAAACGCTTTGAGACGAAACAATGCAGGGAATTTAGCGCCGCGAAAGTGTTCTCCGCGCCCGTCGCGGCGCTAAACCGCAATTGCGGCAGACGGCACGGCACTGGCGTTCAAGACCGATCGCCGTTTTGTTCCCGACGAGCAGCGCCGCCAGCTTGTAGAAGGCGCCGCCTTTCGTCCTATTTATTAGACCCGGGTTGTAATTGCGCAGCAGCATGAAGGCTTGCAGGGCCGCCATGTATGAGGGTGGGTTGAGCCGTGCTGGGGCATATTTGGCATAGACCCCGGCGCGTTTCCTGAGTTGCTTCACGCCTGAAACGAATTCGCTGTGACCGTAATCGTCAAGCCTTTGAGAATCGATCAACCTTTCCGCCTCGTTGGTCTCCCGCCAAAATATTTCGAAGCAGAGCCACGGGAATTCATCGTGCAACCGTTTTGCCGCGTGCTCGACACTAACCAGGGCTTTCGCTAGTGCATCGCTCCGGCGCTTGGCTGCCTTGGTGCCGGGTTTCGTCAGAATCTGGTGACGAATCTTGTACACTTCCATGTGGTCGAGTACCTCCACCACATTCCGGCGGCAATCCTCAGCACGGTCGGCAGAAGGTGCAATCAAGTCAATGGCCTGTTTGACCTGTTGCCTCCCAGGTATGCCCGGATTGATGGCAGCGTTGCTTGCGCGCCTCTGCATGACCGTCACGCTCTGGCTGGCATCTTGACGACGTTCGCAGGCGGCGGCTCGACAGTGCTTCGCAACCGCGCTGCCCATAGATCGAGCGCACAGCGCTTCTCCTCGACGTAGGCGAACTGGTCGTAAACTTTGTGGAGGCCGGGCTTCGTGTGGGCGATGACTAACTCACGAACGAGATCGGAGACAGGCAGCGCCGATAAGCCGGTGCGCATCGTACGCCTAATATCGTGAATGACCCAAGGCTCAATCTGCGCATGGTGGCGATCGTCGCCACGTGCCCGCGCGAGCGCGCGCCAACTGCGTAACATACGTCGGTCGAGCCGTTCCTTCGCCTTCGAGAATCCGTTGACCGGCTTCACTCCGAACGTCGTCGTGAACAAGTGATCGCCTTTCCTGAACCGCGGTAGCGATTGCAGGATCGCGATCACGTCGTCCGTAAGTGGGACAACATGCGCAGCATCGGCCTTCATGCGCTCGGACGGGATCGTCCACAGCTTTCGTGCGAGATTAAATTCAGACCATCGCGCTTCGGCGACCTCGCTCTTCCGCTGCCCGGTCAACAGCAGCATGCGAAATAATGGCCCGTAGGGGTAGCCAAGCCGTGCCGTCGCTCGCCAGAATGCCCGCAGCTCATCATCGTCGAGAATGCGCGTACGAAATACTTTCTTGCCGATGATCGTCTTCGGCTTCAGCCGATCGCATGGTGAGCTTTCCAGGCCATAGACGAGTTGGTCGATCGCCCAGGAAAACAGCCGGCGCGCAGTCGTCAAAAGGTTGTGCGCCTGGTACGGCGCGCCGCGGTCCTTGGCCGCCTTGACCACCTTGCACACGTCGTGCGGCGCGATATCTGAAATTGGTCGCCCGCCCCACTCCGGAATGAATTCGCGGCGAATGTCGCGCTCAACCTCCGCGCCCTTCCGCTCGTCGGGCAGCTTGTCCTTGATGAAATCCTCAGCAACGGCGGCAAATGAGTTGGCACGCTTACGCTGCTCGGCGAGTTGCTGGCGCTCCTCTTCGTGCTTCGGGTCCTTGCCTTGCCTGATCAGTTCGAGCCAGTCTCGAGCCTTGACCCGCGCTTTTTCGAGTGTCAGCGCCCCATATTTCCCCAGGGCCCGAGGAACCGGATTCCGCATGCCGGTCTTCGGATTGATCGGTGTGCCGGGGAAGCGTGTGATCAGGATAAAGGTTCGCCGGCCGGTATCGGAGATCCGTACCCAGAGACCCGGCACCAGCCCGTCTTTGCGCAGGTAGGTCTTGCTCTTGGGCGCGGGTTTGAGGGCCCGCAACGTGCGGTCATTGAGCATGCGGCATGGCATGGCGGAGGGTTCCCTTGACAACACCCTGACAACAATCGGGGCGTAATTTGACGAAACGCTATGTTGTCAGATGATACGCGATACAACAGCAGATACAAGGGAAACGGGCATTTTGTGCAACGGGATGAACCGGTATGAGACGCGATGAAGCAGCTATGGTCCTAGCTGTTAACCGGTTGGTCGATGGTTCGAATCCGTCCCGGGGAGCCAAATTAAATCAAAGACTTAGCAGAGTATGGTTAGGGTGAAAAATCCCGCCAAAATGCTCCGGCGCAACATGCGGGGCAACAAACTGCAAAATTCGAGCATTGTGTTTCCTGGGCCACGCGGTCCTTAGAGTGCCCATGCCGTCGCGTTCGCGTACCTCGACGAAAAAGAAACCCGTCTCGCCAGTCCGCTCGTGGCGGGCGTCACTAATCCGCAAGCGCTCACAGGTGCTCGGTGATGTGGATGCGCCGAGCCGGCAAGGCTCACCTCGTTGCCGTTTGGCCGTCGCGCAACCCTCCGGCCTCTCCCCAGCCCACCATCGAAACAGAGTTGGACTGCCATATGCCCGCGCTGGAACTTCCCACGCCGGATAGGGGTGAATCTGGCGACTTCATGGGCCACAAAAGTAGGTCCATAATATGCTGTTCGGTCCAACTGTCGGGAATACCGGCCGCAAACTCGGGGGCGCCTCGATACCCACCGTTCTCGTAATGCACGACCAAGTGTCGCTGTCTCTCGCCCGCATCAATATAAAACCTTGCTTCCGTATCGTATTGCGTACAGTGCGCCGACCCCAACGGTTTTAAAGTGCTGGCGTCACGCATTCGGGCTCACTCCGCTATCAGGCCCATTTGAGAATCCGGTAAAAACATAACCGATGCCGCTGGCAGTGCAAAGCGGCTGCTAATGCGGGAGCGGGGCTAAGGGTCGGCGAAAGCTCAGCGTCGCGACGCTGAATCTTCCTTTCCCTAAAGGCGTTACCAACGATCAACCGTTGGTTTCATCTTTGAAGAGGTCAACAACTATCGCCCGCGCCTGCTTATGCAAAGCAACTATCTGTGGGAGATTGCGTTTGAATCTCTTCAGCGCGAGGGGTATTCCTCCGTCGTCGGTCGGATCGACGAGCGCCATGCTGATGAACTGCTGTCGGATCGACTCCGCCAGGGCTTGGTCGACAGCGTCGAGCGCGAGTTCTCTGATGGTCTTTTCCGTCATTTCTCTACTTCCTTTGGACACGCTTTAGCACGGCATATGCGCGAAGGCATAATTTGGAGGGGCAAAATGATACTGCGCCGCTTCTGCGTTACAGTCATGGATAGCTGGACGCCTATGCGGCGTTTCTTCACGCTCTATGGGGCGCGGCGTTGGTGCGCAAAAATCGGCGTGAATGCCCACCTATACGAGTGGACCGGATCCCAATGGCTGGAAAGAATCTAACGCAGCACGCCATTAGAGCACCTTCGGCAGATCAGGGCAGATCAGGTCGCAGCGATCGTGTAGTTGCGGCGCATCCCGCTTCGGGCAGTCGCCGTTGAGCTGCTCTTTCCATTTCATCATGTTGGCGTTGCGGCCGTACTTCTCGATCAGCCTGCGAACACTGCGAAAAAGTCGGGGCCTCAAGGAAAGCGGGTTTACCGAAGGCGAGAATGTAGCCATCGAATTCCGCTGGGCCGAGGGTCGCCAACGCCGCGGCGGAGCCGAATGCGGCGATCGCGGAAACTTGGCGACGAACCAGTTCGGCCACCAGCGCCGGCAGTCGATCGTTTTGACCCTCGGTCAAGCCGTATTCAATCGCCACGTTCTGGCCTTCGACGTAACCGGTTTCGCTGATCTGAGCGATTGGACAGGAGAGGATACCCATCCTGGCTGGCAAGCGCTGCTTAGAACCTTACGGTGGAAAACAGGTCAGCTAGCAAGCGCCGATGTCAATCGAGGAGACCCTGGGCAGAAGCGTGAAGTGGAGCCAATGCGCGCATTCACGCAACCGAAGAATGCAAAACATACGCTTGTATTCATTGCTCATGCCGCAGTCGACAAGCCGCGATTACGTGGCGCTATCGAGGTCCTCGTTGGCGTCGGATTTCAGCTATGGATCGACAAACCCCAGAAGATCGGCTTGAATCCGGACATCGAGGCTCGTATCAGGTCTGGCCGAATCAGAATAGGAGAGGATTGGAAAGAGGGTATCAGAAGAGCGATTACCAAAGCCGACGTCGTGCTATCGTTCTGGTCGACGCAAGCCTTGGCGCAAACGCGCGAGCAGTTCCATTATGAACTATATCAGGGCTTGATCCAACAAAAGCTCAAACAATGTCGATTGGGTGAGACCTCATACGAAAAGATCGGAACTCCCTATTCATTTGTGCAACTGGCGGACCTCTCGGATTTCGAAGGAACCCAATACCATCCAGAGCTTGATATTTTGATTGAAGACATGGCGGCACAGAAGCGAAAAAATAGTTGGTTCTTTTGGTGATGCCAGCAAACTGAGGTTGTCGATCGGTCTACTAACAGCAGAAAGACTGGAAATTTTTCACGGGGAGTGTTGGTCCATGACAATTGAACAGGAAAAAGTGCAACAAGTCGGTGTGGCAGAATCGGCAAAAAACGAAGAGTTGCCCGATCAAAAAGCCGCGGCACAGGGTCATAGAAAAGAAGCTAAATACGACACGCCGGAGCGCGTTTTCAATGGTTTCTTCAAGATCGACCAATACAAGGTCAGGTATCGGCGCTACGACGGAAACATGGCCGAATGTACGCGGCTCAATTTCGAGCGCGGTGACGCCGTCGGCGTGCTGCTTTTCAACGTCGATACCCGTTCGGTCGTTTTGGTCAAACAATTCAAATTGCCGACCTTGATTGGCCGGCAGCGCGATGATCCGAAAACCCAGGATGGTTGGATCGAAGAAACCATGGCGGGCATGATTCGCGACGGAGAAAAGCCCGAGGACACGGTGATTCGCGAAACTGAAGAGGAAACCGGATACATTATCGAAAAGGATCGGTACAAGATCGAAAACCCAAAACTGATTTGTAAATTTCTGTCATCTCCCGGAGGCACCTCTGAACGAATTTTTCTCTACTTCGCTCAAGTGCGCGAAACATCACGCAAAGAAAAGGAGAAAAAGGATATCAGAGGAGTCGAAGATGAGGACATCAAAGTCGTTCATGTGGGTATCAACGACCTGTTCGCTAAGTTGGACAATGGGGAGATCGACGATCCCAAACTTGCCATTGCGGTCTACTGGCTCAAGGAGAATTTGCCAAAAACCGAAATCGGATCGATTGCTCCGGACACGGTGGAATACACCTTTCTCGATCCTAATAAATCTGGCCTCATCGTTGGCTACAAGCAGGGGAACATCAAATATGTCGATGGCGTCGACGTTTGGGTTAATGGCGAAAACTCCGACATGATGATGGATCGCTTCAACGGTCAAACCGTTTCGGCGCGCATCAGGGCCCTGGCCGCCGAGAGGGACGGCGACATCGTCGTCGACGACACGATTCAGGAGGCGCTGCGCGGTCTGATAGGCGAACGTGCCAATGTTGATATTGGCAAAGTTCTTGTTACTGAATCGGGACTGCTGCGCAAGAACAATGGCGTGCAGCGCATATTCCATGTCGCGGTTGTGAAGGGAAGTCTGGGACAGGGCTTCACACCGGACGTGAATGATTTAAGCTTGTGTGTCGAAAATGTCTTGGGCGAGCTGGAATATGAGAACAAAACGATATGGCGACGCTTCACCGGAGACCATCTTGAGTCCGTGCTATTCCCGCTGATCGGAGCAGGCGAGGGTGGCCTGCTGATCCTAACCGTTGCGAACAAGATGATTCCCGCGGCCGTCGATTATTTTAAAAGGGTGAAAGACCCCAGCATTAAGAAGATCTATTTTCTTGCTTTCAAGCTGAGAGAGAAGGATGCCTGCGACAAAGTTCTTGAGGAATACTGCCAGCAAGGAGTGCTTAAGCGGCTATCTCCAGCGGCTGCGTCAGATAATGACGGACTGGAGACTGTGGGCAGACAAAAGGGCTGAAGCCACCGTTTTTCTAAAACGGAGCTTCTGGAGGCCACTTCGCCACACGATGGAAATTTTCCACGTGCTGCCGCTAGTGGCCGTGGTAGTTTTGTTCGTTTTGTTGGCCACCGACGGGCAATTGCGTGAAATCTACATCTCTAATTTGGAAGAGCCTACCAACTCCATGATGGCCTCGTCCATCCGGATCGTGGCTGCCTTGATTGCAATCACGTTGCTTAGCGCGGTTCTTTACGAAGCGCACCATGCGCTCAGCACCGTTAGGATCAACGTCTTTTCCGGCCGTTCCGGCTCCAAGGTCGGCTACGACCTGCACCGTCTGCAGAACGCGGCGGGGTTCGTCCTCGCCTTCCTGCCGTGGCTCGGTCTCACCGCTGGCCTTTTTGGCGCGCGAAATTTCGTCGTGGCCAGGTATTGTCAATTGCTCACCGTAGCCGGAGTGGAGCCGAACGCACTGAAGACGATGCACCCGCTGATCGAGGCGAACGGCATCGAAATCGCTTTAACTTTGCTTGCTCTCGGTGCGGCCGCGACCTGCTTCGTAAGCATTGACGATCGTCATCGCATCGCGCAATTCGCTGTCGCCTGTATCGCTCCCGCATTTGCGGCGCTGCTGTTCCTGCTGTTTGCCGATCGGTTAAATTCTGATACGTGGGAATCACTGCCGATCTGGATATATATCGCCGTTGCAGTAGCAACGCTGGGCTACTTTTTGATTTATTATCGTCTTTATCATCACCGCGGCGTTTTCTGGTTATCACGTCCGTTCATTCGGACGGGGATCGGCTTTCGAAAACGACGCCGGCTTCGGCTGGCGCTCTGGGCTTTTCTGCCCTGGGTTGGACTCGCTGTTTACTTTTTCGTTGCTGAAGGTTTCGTACCAGCGGCTGAGGCATCAAGCAGTTGCTTTGCTGACCTTTTTTCGACAGATGCTCCGGCTCCCGGACGCTGGGCGATTTTCCCGGTTGCGATGTGTTGCACGATAACTATCGGGTTGCTGGTTGGCCAGTTTCTCCTCCAGCTCGACGCAAGCAGGCGACGCCGGATTGTGCTTGCCATCATCTGCGGTCTGGCATTGGCGGCAGTGTTGTTATCCGTGAACAACGATGCCGATCTGATCGTTTCGGTCTATCGGTTCATCGGGCCACTTGCCACGGTCTCTTTGGAGTTATTGTTTCTCATTTCGACGTTTGCTGCGCTTGCGGTGCTGTCGCAAAACTCCGGGTTTCCGGCGCTAACGCTGATCGTGCTGACAATCGTCGTATGCATCATGGTCCCCCGTTACGCCGTGTGGACCGCCTCTGCTCTTGGGGTGGCATACTTGTTGTTTGCGGTGGCGGCTTTCATCTCCGGGCGTAAGTGGGCGGGGTTTGCAATGCTGCTGCTGATCGTTGTCGGCATAATCAATTTATTGCAACTCACGCAAGGACCGCTGATCACGCAAAATCCGCCTCCCGAGAAAACAGGGACCACAGAGAGCTCCGGACTGAACGCGTATACCGCGCGTACCGCCTACTTGTGCTGGCTCGATCAAAAGGGAGTTCCTGCAACGCCGACGGTTGAGCAAGTACGCGTTTGCGGAAAGCGGCCGAAAACCCAGCCGGCAATGAACGGCCCATATCCTGCATTCATTGTTGCCGCCGAAGGCGGCGGAATCTATGCCGCGAGCGCGGCTGCGACCTTCCTGGCGAAGCTGGAGAAACAGGAGCCGGGCTTCACGCGGCATATCTTTGCGATCAGCGGGGTTTCCGGCGGTTCGATCGGAGCGGCCGTCTTTCAGGCGCTCGCGCATGCAACGGAGATCGAGCGTCGGGCTGTCAAGGATGACGGCGCCAAAGCAAGAGAAAAATTCCCAGCAGGTCGCAAAGAGGAATGCACGCGGCAGCCGGCCGACAAGCCCGAGGCTGACCTGCCGGGGCGCATCAAGAGGATCATGCAAGACGATCATTTCTCCCCGGTCGTCGGTTCGATTTTTCCAGAGATTTTCAACGTGCCGATGAAACGGCCCGATGCGCTCAGGGCAAGTTTCGAATATTCGACGTCCGCGCAAGATACGGCCGCCGCCGGTCGCCACCTTTGTGCGCCGTTCCTTGAGCACTGGTCGGCCGACGCTGCCGTACCTGCGCTCGTCTTGAACTCGACCTGGGTAGAAATGGGGTTTCGCGTGGCGTTCGCTCCTTTTCGTCTGCACGATCTCGATGAATCGCTTTATTCGTTCCTCGATCCCTTGATGCCGGACGAAAGTTGTCAAAACAAGAACGACCCAGTGCCTTGCATTTCTGTCATGACGGCTGCGGGAGCGAGCGCCCGCTTTCCGGGAATGATGCCCCCGTTTTCGGTAAAGCTGGGACCTAAGGGACCTAAGGAAAAACGATGGAATTTTGTCGACGGCGGATATTCAGACAATTCCGGCGCGACTACTGCACTCGATATTTATCGTGTTCTTTCGAAAATCTTTCCGAAAGAGGTCGTTGACTTGCGCATCGTTCTCATCACCAGCTCTCGTCCTCAGCCCAATCTGGCTGACCAATCCATTAACGGCACCGTGTTTCTGGATACGCTGGCGCCAATCGATGCGATTCTGAAGGTCAGGGAAGATTTAGCCAACGACGCTGTCGGCCGCGCGTGTACTGAAATTTACCCTACTTCGTTGCTCCCGGACGGGGAGAACAAAGGTTGTGTCGACCACGCTGGTGATAGAGAGGAAGGAAAACTTCAAATCGTCGAGATTCAGGATCAGACTTATGGTTTGCCGCTAGGCTGGAAAATATCACAGACCAGTTTTGCGGTGATCTCGTGGATGCTGGGGCAACCATCGGACTGCCGTGTGAAAGAGAGCGGCGGGGTGCTGCCTCAGAGGCCTGCTTCAAACAACGATAATCCAAACGCGCAGCTCACTAAAGAAATTCTGCGGCGAAACGGCTGTGTATCTGACTTACTTGTGGATCTGGTGAAAACATCATCTGTTGCCAGCGGCAACGCTTTGGGGCGCTGAAAAAATTCCTCGCGCGGACAAGCCGCGTCGCATGTTCCTACTTCGCAAGTCAGCACGGGGGGACCATCTTCGATCTTGGGCGTCGCGGTGGGCGCTATTGCTCCCGGCTGCGGTGATCATTCGTGACTCGACCCTATTGTGGGCACGGTTCATTTACAGCCAGTTTATTGGAGTGTCTTACCGGCCCTCGGACCTTGCCCGCACGGATTATCCAGGTCCGCAACCTCGTCGCACCATGCTCAAGTTAGACAGTCGCGCGAAGACGCCTTTTGTCTCAGCGGCGCCGTTGAACTCTATTCCGCCGTCTTGGCACTGGAAAAATCAGCGGTCGAAGACCTGACATATCTACGGCCCGCCGTAGAAGCGGTAATTAATTCCAAACAGGACCATGTTTACGTTTTGCGAGATATCCAGCGGGAATAACTGGGCTCCCTGGGCTGGTGCGAGAACTGAGAGCAGCGTCGCCTGCTTCGTGCCGAAGTGCAGATAGTCGTATTCCAAAAACAACGACACATCAGTTCCGAACACCGCCCATTCAAATCCGGTACCGACAAGGGGACCGGCGGGAGAATTGTTGCCCAGCGCGACAATCAAGGCAGGCGGCGCATTAAACACCGGACCGAACCCGCCGGTAGGTAAGACGACAGGATTGGTTGAAACTTGCTGGTTGGGAAGCGATACGTTGTAGAGATTATGATTCCGCGCGATGCCTGCCTTGGCATAAAGGAGCATGTTCGGCTGCACGGTATAACCGATCCGCGCGGTGACGTTGGCAGTCGATTGGATGAATGTTTCGTTTATCAGAGCGATGACAAAGCTCCCCCTCGCCGTTGTGAGGGTCGCGGGCTGCCCTTCGATATTGCTCGCCTTCATGCCGGTAAGGTCGTAGAGCCCCTGAATACCGAACACGAACCGGCCCACCTGGTAGTCGCAGCCCAGTTGCCCGCCACCGATGACGCCGCTCGCCGTATGATCGCCGAGATAGCCCCCCCCGGCACCCGTCAATGTGCCGGCGGTATCCACCCAGGTGGTTCGCGCGGATCCACCACCAATATTGACGCCAATTCGGCAGCCGGTCCACGTGTAGATGGGCCGCGGCAGCGGATACGTACCGAGCTCGGACACACCCAGATCCGCAGCGGCGGCGGGAAGCGCCAACGCGTAGAACGCGGCGCAGACGGCGACCAGCTTTTTCATGATACGCCTACCCACTAAAACCCGACGCATGAAATGTAGACCCCCCCACGGCCCGAGTTTGTTGCTCAACGGCAACTATGGGCAGCGAATATCATTCCAAAATTAGGGGTGCCCCAGTTCTGTTGCGCCCCGCTTGGCTCGGTATCTTTGCCTGTAAAGCTACAATCTTTCCAGGGCAAGACATAGAGCTATCCGCTGTCGGATGCAGCCGGCGCTATACACTGTAATTAACGTGCATCTGCTAGGGTTGCATCGACGGATTCAGGAGCGATCGGGCGTGCCACCCTCGGCCGTTGCGGTGCTCCTTGGCCTGCACTAGCTAGAAACGCACGAAAGAGTCCGTTGTTGCGCAGCGCGTCAGCACCAGCTGTGATTAGTGAATCAACTTGCTCCCGCGGCAACACGAAACGGGATGGCACCGCATTGAGCGCTGCGGCACGTTCGGGGCCAAGCTGGTCGAAACCGATGCGGCTGACGTAAAACCGCAAGTCCCGACAATCCCAATCCGCAGCCACGCCCAATTTTGCGCGCTCCGTGACCGAGAGCGCGCAGCGCCAGCGCACAAGCGACCTTGACCATTCATCCATGGTGCTTTTGAAAGCAGTGAAGCTTGCACGCACGCTGGCGTCGATGGCCGTATCCGCCGCCGCCAGCACGAGCTCAGTGCCGCCGGGGCCTTCGACGGTCTGCGTCCAGTCGCCCGATGGGCCGCGCCCAGCATCTACTATGATTATGATTGCGCGACGCAGTTTGACCGCCTCGTGTCGCGTCAGCGGGCCATATGGTGTATCGGACAGCAGACGCATAATGGTGAAGCCGGAAAGTCCGAAGTTATCGACCAAGCCGCCATCGAGCAGCTTGACATAGCTCACGGAGCCGTTGCGATACCGCGTCAGGGCATCGGCAAAGGCCTTCAGCATCGGGGCCGTGTTCGGATCGCGCTGCACGCGCTCTATCCATGCGGGGAGCTCATCGGTGCAATTCTGCGGATAGGACTTTATGACGGCGGGAGCGAACACGACCGGCACCGCCGCCGATGCCGCGACCGCATCGGCAAGCGGATACGAGGCCAGATCGCTGCACAGTGCGGCGAAAGCGACAGGTCCAAACACAAAGGCCGTCCGGTTATAGATATCTGCGGCATTGATCCAAACGCCAGGACCGGGCGTGCGGCGCATGTCACCGAAGGTCGCACCCTCAAAGAGGTTTTCATCGAGCCAACGGGCGAATTGACTGGAATCGTTGACGCCACCAGCAACAGCGCGCGCCACGCTTAGCGGACTGGCAGCCGTCGTCAGCGGCTCCTCCCCGTTGCGCAGCAAGAAGCGTTCGCGAAAGTCAGAAAGCGCGGCACGCTTTTTCAAGCCGTAGTAGCCGGTAAGGATCGAACCGCCGGACACCCCGGATACGAAGTTCACGCGATCGATGAGAGAGCTCGCTGCCGCGCGGCCGGGCAGCGGGGTGCGCTCGATTTCGGACAGAACCCCAAAAGAAAACGCTGCTGCTCGCGTACCACCGCCGGAGAAGGCGAGCCCAACCATCAGTTCGTCGGATCCGGTAGTATTATCGCGACCAAGGGCGAGCGCGGCAGCGGCATTGCCGCTGAGCGGCCGGTTGACAGGTGCGTTGCGAGCCTCGAACGCCGCGCATCCAGCAAGCCAGAGCGCGAGCACGCCCAGACTGGCGTGAACGAAAATACCCGGCCGGATCAACCCCACCCCCATCTGCTAGGAGGGTTCTTAACGACCCGTTATCGGAAATTGGACTTCAACCTATTGAAATCCCACTCATTTTCGATCCCGGCCTCTTCTTGCTTCAAAGGCTATTGAAGGTGAAGTGGTCGCGGTACGAATATGGTAAAAAAATACTAAGCGGAATTGTGGCATTGGAACTCAGGCAGCGGTGGTCCCACAATGACGCCGCTACAACGGGCAGTGGGGGCCGGTATTGTGGCAAACGAAGAGGCCCAGCCTGAGAGCCGACCTTCGGATAAAAACCATGTTCTGCGCCACAGCAAGCTTCTTTCCTAATGTCCGGGTTCCGACAGCGGCTATAAACGCAACCGAGTTGGACCGTCGGTGGGTGCCATAGGCGGCGGTTCAGAAGCAGTAAGTCACAGACCCTCTGACCCGCTAGTCGCCATTTGGGTAAAATGTGGTGCGGTCCTCGAACCGGCGACGGCATATGCGGTTCCATCACTGTCGAGACTTCCAGGGTCTCTCAATCAGTTGCCTGCTTGGCCAAAGGTTGTTTTTCGCCGCGCTCATATGCTTCGTCATGTTGCCGGCTTTGGCGCAGGTGGACCGCATTTACAGGAGCGTGCGAGCGCTTTCCGGCAAAGAGATGCAGATCACCTTGTTTGGGCGGGCGAATACAAGGGAATGCAAGCCGCTTGCGCTCCCAGAAATACACGTTATCGCGGCACCTGAGCACGGAACGTTGACAGTGCGCGCAGCGACGGTGACAACCAATCAATATCGAGGCTGCCCGAATCTCAAGCTGCAAGTTCAGGTGCTTCTTTACAAATCCGCACCGGACTACGTCGGAAGCGACACCGTCAGCTTCGCAGTCACATTCGAAAATGGGGAAAGGCAAGCTCACCAGATTTCGATCATGGTCGCAAAAGAGGGAGAAGCGTCGAAGGCTGAGGAATTATGAGGTGGGCGGAATAAGTATTTCAAGAAGCACCTCGCATCGGCCAATCAAAGAACTCCCCCGCTTGCTTGTGCTATCTTTCGGTTTTGAGACCCAACCTGGATGAGCGACACAGAATGGCGCATTGCGTTCCACCCTTGAAAACGCAGTCTGAGAGAGCAGCGTGAAGACAGCTGGTCCCGGTTGTCTGAACAGATTTTCCGCGTCGATAAGTGGAGCCTCTGCCGGGGTTAGGCCGCCAAGCGGAGTGGCAGCGGGGTGAAGTAGGCTTGATCGGGCGTGCTGCCGTCAAGGCTCGAGTGTGGACGCCGGCCATTATAAAAGTCCAAGTAGCGGCCGATCGATATGCGAGCCTCGAATACACTTTCGTAGGCCCGCAGATACACCTCCTCGTATTTGATGCTGCGCCACAGGCGCTCGACGAACACGTTGTCCCGCCAAGCGCCTTTACCGTCCATGCTGATCGCAATGCCGTTGCTGGCCAGCATACCGGTGAAGGCCGAGCCAGTGAACTGCGAACCCTGGTCGGTATTGAAGATGCCCGGCTTGCCGTGACGAGCCAAAGCATCCTCCAGCGTCTCGACGCAGAACGCCGCCTCCATGGTGATCGATACGCCCCACGACAGCACGCGACGGCTGAACCAGTCGAGCACAACGGCCAGATAGACAAAGCCGCGTGCCATCGGGATGTACGTGATGTCCATCGCCCACACCTGGTTCGGCCGGACAATCTCCATCCCACGCAGCAGATACGGGTAGATTTTGTGGCCCGGCTCCGGATTCGTGGTGCGGGGACGGCGATAGAGCGCCTCTATCCCCATCCGCCGCATCAGCGTCTTCACGTGACGACGGCCGATCTTGCACCCCTCGGCCGCCAGCAGGCCTCGCAACATCCGCGAGCCGGCGAAAGGGAACTCCAGGTGCAGTCGGTCGAGACGCCGCATGATCGCAAGGTCGGTTTCCGGAACCGGCCGCGGCAAATAGTAGACGCTGCCACGGCTGATACGCAGAACCTCCGCCTGCTTCGTGATCGGAAGATCGTGTTCGCGGTCGATCATCGCCTTGCGCTCAGCAAACCCGCCTTGGTGAGCGCCCCCTCTAAAAAATCGTTCTCCAGCGTCAGCTCTCCGATCTTGGCATGCAGCGACTTCACGTCGACAGCCGGTTGCCCGGCTCCGTTACCACCGCCGGGACCGAAAACGTCGGCTGCCCCTTCCTCGAGCTGCGCCTTCCATGATGTGATTTGATTGGGGTGGACGTCGAACTGCTCCGCAAGCTGAGCTAGGGTTCGATCGCCCTTCAGAGCCGCAAGTGCCACCTTCGCCTTGAAGGTCGGTGTGTGGTTCCGGCGCGGTCGTCTGTTCATGGTCTCTCCTGATTCGCTGGGCACAGCGTGCCCGCTGTCAGGCAGAAACTCCACTTATCGCCCCGTTCAGATTTCCGAGACCAGCTCTAAGCACAGGCAACTCTATTCTCTGGCATTGATAGTATCGTTCGCGACGACCAGCGAAACTCGAATGGGCGAGCTGGGCCGTGCAAGGATGCGAAGCCGCCGGCCGCTTCGGCACGGTCTGTCCTCGGAGTACAGTTGTCAGCAAGACTGCGGGAAAGCCTGATCGCGCAACTGGCCGCTATAAATTCGGCGGACGAGGCAGCCGCCTGGGCGCATTGCAGTCTGTCCGCCAAAAATACCCTGACTGCGGCGGATGAGGGAGCTTTGGGCCTGCAAAAACGGTAGCACCACCCAGCCGCACTTCTGTCGAACGTATTGAAAAATAGCCTTTTTTTTCCTGTGGCATTGCATGTGCAGGATGGTTCATCGCAAAGCGTCTTTTTGTGATAGCCATCACATCTTTAGTATTTAGTGTAGCGTAAATCCTAAACTCCCACCCATTGAGATTGGGATTGACGGGAGAACCGCTATGACGATGCCCACTTTTTTTGCTTCCCAGAAAGCACCTATGCAGGACCCAGGCGTTCGTTCCGTGTGGGGCAAGCTCGTCGCGGTCATCACTGAAGGGCCAACACCAACGGCCGAGGACGCAATCGCCGTCTATCTTCAGCGTCACCAGCACGATTTACCACCGGGATTGTGGATCGAACTCGAGCGCCGTCGCCTCATCGCTTAGCTTGGCAGATCACGTTTAGGCAATTCCACTCAGTGGAAACAACGGCCGGTCAACGCAATTGGCGCGGGCACACGATGCTGCCGTGCTTGAACGCACTGAGGCAATCCACACTTGGAGAGGGACAGCTATACGCGATGAAAACAGATGATGCGCTCGAGGATTGTGCCGGCGCGATTAACGGTGACAACCAATCAATATCGAGGCTGCGCAAATCTTAAGCTGCAAGTTCAGGTGCTTCTTTACAAATCCGCACCGGATTACGTCGGAAGCGGCACCGTCAGCTTTGCAGTCACATTCGAAAATGGCGAAAGGCAAGCTCACCAGATTTCGATCACGGTCGCAAAAGAGGGAGAAGCGTCGAAGGCCGAGGAATTATGAGGTGAGCGGAATAAGTATTTCAAGGAGCACCTCGCATCCGCAATTCAAAGGCCTCCCCCGCTTCATCGACGAGGTTTACAACACCCGCAGACTCCACTCCGCGCGAGGCTATCTGAGCCCCGCGCAATACGAAGATCGCCACACCATTGCGTTCCACCCTTGAAAACGCAGTCTGAGAGAGCAGAGTGAAGCACAGGCTACTCTATCCTCTGGCATTGATAGTATCGTTCGCGACGACCAGCGTAGCGGCGCAGGACATTACAATTGGCGTGACGCTGGGCACGACGGGCACCAGCGCCTCGTTTGGCATATCCTACAAGAACGCATTCCAGTTGATGCCGAAAACGATCGGCGGCCTACCTGCCAGGTTCATCATTTATGAAGACAATGCCGATCCGAAAATAGCCGCGAACAACGCACGCAAGCTAATTGCGGAGGAGAAGGTGGACGCATTGATGGGCTCGGTGTCGCTCCTCGCCACCACCGAAGTTGCCCAAATCGCCTATGATTTGAAGACTCCGCTGATCGCACTCGCCCCAGTCGTCCTCACCTTCGACAAACTGGAGTGGGTCTTTGTCCTCCCGCAGCGGCCAGGGCTCATGATGAGCGCGGTGGTCGAGCATATGAAGGCTCACGGAGTAAAGACGGTCGGCTATATCGGATTTTCCGATACCTGGGGCGACTTTATCTTGAACGCAGTCGATAATGTGGGATGGAACGCTGCCGGAATTCACACGGTAGACGTCGAACGCTACGGGCGCACTGACACGAACGTGACGGATCAGGTGATCAAGCTGCTCACCGCGAACCCTGATGCCATCTTGGTTGGCGGGTCAGGCGCGGGCAGCGCGCTGCCTCATACCGCTCTGGTCGTGCGCGGCTACAAAAAACAAATCTATCACAACCATGGAACGGTAAGCCGCGAGTTCATTAAAGCCGGAGGCAAGTTGGTCGAGGGCGCCATCGCGCCCACTGGCCCGCTCATCGTTGCCGAGGACCTGCCAGCAGACAGCCCGGTCAGGCCGGTTGCCCTGGATTTCATCAACCGATACGAGCAGACATTCGGCGCGCACAGTCGCAATGCGTTCAGCGGCCACAGCTATGATGGATATCTGCTGCTTGATGCCGCTGTTCCGGCCGCAATGCGAAGCGCTAAGCCGGGCACGCCCGAGTTCCGTCGGGCATTGCGCGAGGCGCTGGAGAACGTCCACAACGTGGTCGGGACCCACGGCGTCTACAACATGAGCGCAAAAGATCATTCCGGCCTCGACGAGCGCGCTCGCGTGCTGGTTCGGATCGAAAATGGTGATTGGAAACTACTCAAATAGGCAACAGTCTTGGGAATTCGGCGGAGGGGCGCCTCATGATGACGGTTCCGGACATCGCAGCAGATGCGCTCAGCACGTTTCTGACTGCCAGCATCCAGCGCAGATATGGCTCCTCGCCCGGACGGTTGCTCGAGATTGTACCTCCCATTGCTCGCATTGCCCTCGAGTGCATCGGCAACAGCGACGCGCTCTACCATAATGTCGAGCATACGATGCTGGTCACGCTCGCGGGGCATGACATTCTACGCGGTCGGGCGCTGCACACCTACTTGCCACCGGAGGACTACGCGCATTTCATCATTGCTTGCCTGGTGCATGACATTGGCTATGTGCGCGGAGTACTTGCAGGCGACGGCAGCGACGGTTTCGTGATCGACGCTTCGGGGCGTAAAGTGACCCTACCCCGCGGAGCCTCAGATGCAGCACTGTTTGCCTATCACGTGGACCGCTCCAAGCTATACGTGATGGAGCGCATTGCCGCGATGGAAGCAGTCGACGCGGAGCGCATCACTCGAGCGATAGAGTTCACGCGCTTCCCCAGCAATTTTCCCGATTCACAGAAGACGGTACGAAGAGGGCTCGCTCTTACGCGCCGCCGATCTCATTGGACAACTCGGCGACCCCAATTACCTCCGAAAGGCAAATGCGCTGTTTCATGAATTCGAGGAGGTGGGGCGTCAACCGGCAGCTCGGTTACGCTTCGCCGGCCGATCTCGTGAACCTTTACCCGCAATTCTACTGGGAGAGCGTGTACCCTCACATCCAGCCAGCAATCCGCTATCTCAACGTCACATCGACCGGACGGCAATGGATTGCAAACTTGTAAGCAACGTGTTCCGTGCAGAGCGCGAGATCGCCTTATCCGGGCCTCAGAAATAGTCTCGTTTCCGAAAACTCCATCCGGCGGGGTGACGGCGGCAACCAAATCAGAACATGATTGCGGTTAATGATCGCGATTGCCTTCCTCTTCGTCCGCATGCTGTGTGACTACTTCAAGCCACGGCAGCGGCTGGAAGCCGAAATCCTCATCCTTCGGCATCAGCTCAGTGTGCTTCAGCAGCACGCGCCATGTCGGGCGTTGCATTTGCGTTGGATCGGCCGCGCTCTGTTCGTTTGGCTCTATCGTTGCTGTCCTCGCATCCTTGGTGCTATGACCATCGTCAGGACTGAGACCGCGGAGCGGAAGGCCTGCAGAACGCGCTGTGGGCGCTTGGTGGGGTGCCGGAACAGCACCGCAGCGACAGCCTGTCGGCGGCGTTCTGCAATCTCGATCGTGATGCCCAGGAGGACCTCACCCGGCGCTATGAGGAGCTGTGCGCCCATTACGGCATGATGGCGTCGCGCAACAATCGCGGCGTCGCGCACGAGAACGGCTCGATCGAGAGCTCCCATGGCCACCTTAAGAACGTGCTTGGCGACGAACTCTTGCTGCGCGGCTCTCGCGACTTCGAGGGTCTCACCGCCTACCGTCGCTTCATCGACGAGGTGGTTGGGCGGCGCAACGCCAGGAACCGCAAGCGCATCGAGATTGAACGTGCTGCGCTCAAGCCATTGCCCGATCGGCGAACGGCCGACTATGAGGAGGCTCGCGTCCTGGTCAGGTTCACAACCCAGGCCTTGGCCTCGGCCGTGATCGTCGGCTGCTTGCCGGGTCGTGGCAGATCGTCGAGCGCTGCCATCGGACCATGAGCCAATGCCCGTTCGATGCAGCGTTGGACGGTCTGATGGTGCACACCCATAGTCCGCCCCACCGCAAAAAACGACGAGTTCTCTTGGTACCTCAGCAGCATCCGCGCCCGCTCGACCCGGCTCGCCGGTTCCGTCCGCGAGCGCGAAATTGCCGTCAATGCAGCTATCTCCTCATCGCTCAGCGCCAATTCGATTGCCTGCCGCCATCCCGCCATGACCTCAATCCTCGTTTCCAGAATCAGAGAAGCGAGGCTACAGGCCATCTCAGCAAAACTGAATCCTGCCCATATGATTGGTTTCATGGAATCGATGAACTAGTCGCCTACCCAGCGGTAATCGTCGGTAAGCAGCCGATCAAGCTGCTCGAACGCGCGATCGAGCCGCACCCGCCACAGCTCCACCACGTTACAGCGGTCGGAAGAAGGTTTCAGCAACTGCTTGCCGAGATTTTCGATGCGGTCATGGTGCTTGTTCGCCTGCAAGATGATCACTTCAGGCATGATTTTTCCGATTGCGGGTCAGCGACTCGTTGTCGCCCTTGAGAAACGCCAAGCTGTCTACGAGGGGCATCATTGCGCCTCCTGTTTGGCAAACCGAAGCGCAACAACACAGGGCGTTATGTTTTCCACAGCTATTACGTAGCGCACTCAGCTCGCGCGCTCGATTGGGAACGCCGCCCGGTGATGCTCTTACGGCTAATCCATGTCGCCAGCGATACTCGCGGCACAATTGCATTGCTGATCCTAACACTATCATCCCCTACCGTCATCAACCTAGGAGGGGACCAAGCCGGTACTAGGGTCGAACGCGCGGAAGTAAGGAGGCGGCGACGGGCGAAAATTGAATCGGGTTAACCCTTAAACCCTACCAGGGCCCCTCCAACCCTCGATGCGCGCAATTTGTAGGGTCAACCGGCACGTTGTGCTGGGAAGAAACAAAACCGCGCAAGCGGCGCTACGCAAACCGGGCCGCTAAGGTAGCTTTCGCTCTTGCTCGTTCTGCGGCTTTCTGCGCGTGACGTTCAGGCGACCCGCGATAAGTGATCTCTGGTGAGCGCCAGGCGATCCAACGGCCGTGACACCATCTCTCGGGACTTCGTCGGACCCTAGCCGATAGGCTTTCGAGCTGATGTCCATCCCGTGCTCCCGTCTGGGACCGGCCATCATAAGGACTTTGCACGTATCGATGCTTCGGTCGCAGCCGAACCTTTCTCGTCTCCATCGCGCTCGCCCGGGTCCACATACCGGCGCGGAGGCGCTTTTGGGGCTGCCGCAGCTATACCCCTTTCCATGCCGCCGTCTCTTTTAGGCTGGACCTGCTGCTGTTGCAGAACCACCGTCTGATGTCCGACAGCTTCTGCTAGTGGGAATACCGCGCCTTGCTCATCTGCCAATCGTGTCCAGACCCGCGCCATTTCGATCAGGGTAAGTCGGGCTTCCTCAGTCGATGAGGACAGCGCTATCGACACGCATTCCCGCGCGAGCCGCCGATACTCGTCTGCCCTGCCAGCCATCATCAATTGCCCCCGATGTACGCTCCACACGAACTGGATTAAACGTGCATCGCACGAAAGGGTTCCGGCCAACCCTGAACGCCGATTGGCTGCCCGACGAAATGCCAGTGCGGTCGCTCTGCCGCAGGATGCTTTGTATCCGGTGCGGAATGATTGGGGCTAACCTGCGACCGAATTGGGGGCCACACGTCAAACGTCTGATTGTCATTTGCCGCGCTGTGACGCTACCACCGATTTCGCAAACCAATCCGTTATCGCGATCGAGAATGCGCGGCGCCTCAACGAGCTGCGCAAATCCTTACAGCAGCAGATCGCAACCGCCGACGTGCTCAAGGTTATCAGTAGTTCGCCGGGAGAATTGAAGCTGGTCTTCCACGCGATGCTGGAGAAGGCGACTCGTCTTTGCGAAGCCAAATTTGGCGTACTGTTCCCCCGAGCAGGACGTCGGAAACACGCGGGTAACCATCCACCGATGTTCCGTAGGATGTTCAACTTAGCTTTAGGACTATAGGCCTAGGATGTTCGCGTTTACGGGGAGGCGCCAAACAAGAAGGGGCGGCGCTCTGGTTCAGCCAAGCCGGAGCGCCGCTTACATCGGTTAACCGCGGAGCTCCAATCTATTATGCCATCGTCTCCTGACGATCCCGCATTCTGGCAGGGCCGTGCAGCTGAAGCGCGCGTAGCCGCGAGACAAATGGCTGATTCATTGTCTCGTAGAGCAATGCTCATCTTGGCGGCTCGGTACGAGCGTCTCGCAAATCGTATTATAAGAGGCGAAGACATTTTCAGCGGAGCGGGAAAAAGAGAAGAGAAGTCCCATCGTCTGGAGCTGTAGCCCCCCGTGGAATCCGTTCCTAGGACTCTTATGTCCGCATGGGAACTATGCCCGCATGACATCGGGAAAAAGATGCGACCCAATCCCCGACATGGCGAGTGCATCGCGCGATGGGGAAACCGACCGAACAGCATGGGCGCAAAGCGCTGAGAATGAGACGCCGACAAATCTGATCGCCGCTGCGGGAGCTTTATTCCCGAGCAGGAGAATCACCACGTAACGGCGCGCAGCCGTTCGCTAACCGGACGCCCGTCATAGGTGCCATTGTAGTACGGGTAGCTGCGCCAGGACTGGTCTGAACCGTATTGGTAGGCTCAGCCAGACAGTGCACTCTCTGCGGTGTTGTTTCTGGGCGTGTGAGAACTGCCGACATTTCCGCAGGTTAGGCTCGTGACCCGAGTCTCTGTGCCGCAATTTTCAGACTTTCGGTCCAGAACCGGCAGGAGCTAAAGAGTCTTGCGAAGCAGAAAACGCCAGCCGGCAAGATTGCAAGATCGCTCTTCGTGCACTTGCCCCCTAAATCAAATAACTCGCAGGCTCGTGTCCCAGCTTGAGGGTGTGCCCGAGCGCTTTCGCACTAAGCTCGGATGTGAAAAATAGTTCTTTAGCTTTCCAGTTCAAACCTGCTTGGATAAATAAAGCCTCTTTTCATAATGTTGTTTAAGTCGAATTTAGATCCTAAGCCAATAAAGGAGTTCTCCCGGCTCTGCCGGGGAGGCAGCAAGAGTTTGACATATCCGGGAGTAGGCTCCAGCGCTCCATCGATGAGAATCCAACTCGTGAGCCGCCAAGCAACACAAAGGAGATCCCACCGATGGTTAACCAGGAGAAGTTAAGCCGTACCAGGTAATGCAGCAAATGGCAGGTAGTGTACTCTACCAGGAAGTGGAGCAAGGATGTCAGGCGGAGCGCTCGACCCCTCGGCGAGGCATTCCGCGATGCGAGTAAGACTGCGGACTGGTGCCACACGGACAAGCCGCTTTGAGCGGCTCCAACCTTAAAGCCCCCGGCTCTGCCGGGGGATACTTACTCAGTAAGGTAATTTCAACAAGGTGGGGTCCTCGTCTGAAACACAATGCAAAGGGGGGGTGTCATGGTAAAAAGTTTTGCTATACCTCTATGCCTTGAGAACCCGAAAATCGGCAGGGCTTATGATGCGGAAGTTGTCAGTGACCGAATCGCAGAGGATCGCCCAGTTTTTCGGTACCTCCTCGCGCAGGAAATGTAGAACGGCTCGGCAGAAGTCATTGTAGGTCGCATAGCAGCGGTTGTGGGTCACGTGTCGATGCATCAATCCCCACAAACGCTCGATCGAATCAAGGTGCGGGCAGTAGCTCGGAATGTAATGAACCCTGATCCGGCACCCCGGTCTTGCCAGCCATTCCTGAACGAGCAGGGCATGGTGGTACCTGGCATTGTCGACAAAGACGTGAATGAGCCTCTTCGTGGGATACATCAACGAGATCGCCATCAAGAGTGCGATCGTGCTCAAGGCATCAATCGTCGTCGCTTCGATCATGCGGGTTGCACCCGTTTCCAGATCGATGGCGCCGTGAATGTTCAGCCGCTGCCGCCCGCTGGTCTGTTCAAGCGCAACCTTTGCGTCCTTTGGTGCCCAACAGCCCGCCGGTCGCGCCTCGTGCGTTGGATGCACGGCATCGGCAAACAGCACGGCTTCATCATCGCCGAGATTATTGAGCAGATTTTCATAGTTCGCGATAAAAGCCTGCTGCTGCGCGGGATCAAGCTTGCGCGATATCAGTTTGGGCTTGCAATATTCCACCTCGATGCGCTGCAAGAGTTTGATCAGGGCGGAACTGGTGTAGCTCACGCCATAGGACTTTTCGATCCACTCCCCCACTATGGTGGTGGTCCGCGGCAGCGTTTGCGACACCCAGTTTTTCAACGTGTCCTGCTGCGCCACCGTCAGTTCGCAGGCGCAAAGCCACCGCGAATCATGTCCCCAACTAGAATCGCGTTCTCACGCCCCGGCAAGCCGTTTTTCGCCAATGAATGAAATCGGGGTATACTAAGATGCAAGAGTCGATGCAGGAGCAGCGAGAGGCGCAACTACAGCCATTGTATCTCAAGACAGTAACGTTGGTGGAACGCCTGCATCGGCGGCTCCTCGATGTGATAAAAGACGAATTTGATCGCCGAAATCATATCGATATAACCAGTACAGGCGTATTTGCTCTACAACGTTGGTGAACAAGAGATTACGGCCGGAGAGCTGCGCACGCGCGGGTATTGTTTCGGCTCGAACGTTTCTTATAACCTGAAGAGGCTTGTTGAATCGGGACACCTCGACTACCAGCGTTCGCTTGTCGATCGACGTTCGGTTCACATTAGGCTGACCAGTAAAGGTCGTGAGGTGCGCGACGTCGTGGCCGCGCTTTATCACAGGCACGTAAATACGGTGGAGCAGGCAGGGGGCATCGACTGCGACGAGTTCGTGACAATGACCAAATCGCTCCACCGTCTGGAACGCTTCTGGACTGATCAAATCCTGTACCGCCTGTAATCACCTAGTACCTCTGCACAGAGGTTTTGACTGGTTGATTTTCGGTCATTTTAGGATGGGCAGATTTTCCGGGGCAACAAGTAGCTCGATGCTTCGGGCGACGCCGGGTTGGCGTCGGATAAAGCCAGCTCGCTCGATGGTGAGGACCATCTGGTGAACTGAAGGTGGGCTGACGTGGAAGTGGCGCTGCATGTCGGCCTCGGCAGGCGGTCGTCGGAACATGCGCGAGTAGGCGTAGATGAAGGCCAGATACTGGCCTTGCTTTTCGGTGAAGCCTTGCCCTCTGGAACGACGCGCAGCGCCTGATTTTTGATTCATAGGTCGATTCGTCTGGGGCTCCGACAAGGAGACCGAGATGAATGTACTTTATCATGTCGAACTGAGCCAAGCCGAACGCGGCGAGCTCACCACGATGTTGAGTAAAGGCAAGCGAGCGGCCCGCAAGCTCAAGCGCGCCCAAATATTGCTGGCGGCAGACGCCGGCAGCACCGACGAGGAGATTGCCCGCGCCGTGGCGGTGGGCGGCTCCACCGTGTACCGGACCAAGCGGCGCTTCGTGGAAGGCAATCTGGAACGGGCGCTGAGCGAGGACCCGCGGCCTGGGGCGGAGCGCAAGCTCACGGGCAAGGAGGAAGCCCTGCTCGTGGCAACCGCCTGTGCAAACCCGCCTGCGGGCCGCGCCCGCTGGACGCTGGAACTGCTGGCCGACGCCATGGTCAAGCTCACCGAGCACGAGAGCCTGTCGCACGAGACGGTGCGCCGGCGGCTGGCCGAAAACGGCCTCAAGCCGTGGCGCAAGGACATGTGGTGCATTCCCAAGGTCGACGGCGAATATGTCGCCCGCACGGAAGATGTGCTCGACCTCTATGCCGAAGCGCCCGATCCCACGCGGCCGGTGGTCTGTTTCGACGAGAGCCCGGTCCAGCTCATCGGCGAGGCGCGCCAGCCGAGCCCGGCCGAGCCGGGCCAACTCGAACGCTACGATTACGAGTATCGCCGCAACGGCACCGTCAATCTCTTCGTCTGCATCGACGTCCACCGGCCGTGGCGCAAAGTCAAAGTCACCGAGCGGCGCGCAGCCGAAGACTACGCCCAATGCATGCGCGAACTCACCGATGTCCATTATCCCGACGCCGAGTGCATACGGGTCGTCCAGGATAACCTGTCGACCCACTCGCCCGGCGCCCTCTACGAGACCTTTGCGCCTGCCGAAGCTCGGCGCATCTTGCGCCGCTTGGAGTTCCACTACACCCCCAAGCATGCCAGCTGGCTCAACATGGTCGAGATCGAGATCGGCGTGCTGTGCGGTCAGTGCCTCGACCGCAGAATCGACGACTCGAAACGCCTCGTCAGCGAAATCGCCGCGTGGGAACGACAGCGAAACGCCGCTGCCGCCCGCATCAAATGGATGTTCACAACCGCCAAAGCCCGCGCCAAAATGGGCCGTGCCTATCCCGACACGTTCAAAGAGTCATAATCACTGTGCAGAGGTACTAGGGTCTGTACCTAATTAGCGCGCTCTGATTCTCTCCGTGCTGAGCGATTCGGCATGGGAGGCTTTGATGCGCGCAGGGTTATTTTGGCTAAATGACGGGCAGTGGGTATGCATCGCACCGCACTTGCCGATGAACCTGACCGGTCCGGAGCGAGATGACGATCGGCGGATCATTAGCGGCATCATCCATATGCTCCAGTGTGGTGCCCGCTGGCGCGATTGTCCGCCCGAGTATGGTCCCTACACGACCGTCTACAATCGCTTCAACCGCTGGTCCAAACGGGGACGGTGGGGGACGATTTTCGAAGCCTTGGCCAATTGCGGTAAGCACAGCATAACCTTGTCAATCGACTCCACCTCGATCAAGGCGCATCGTTCGGCGAGCGGCGGAAAAGGGGGGAGCACGAACAGGCGATCGGCCGCTCGCGTGGCGGACGCACCACGAAAATCCACGCGCTGAGTGATCCTGACTGCAGACCGTGCGCATTTCATCTCACTCCCGGCCAAGACGCAGATATTGCCGCTGCGCCGGCGCTTCTTGCGCTTGCTCCGCCGATGTCTTCGCTCATCGCCGATAAGGGGTATGACGGCGACGAGTTTCGCGCCGACATCGTCAAGCGCGGCGCAAAACCTGTGATCCCAAACAAGTCCAACAGAATAGCTCTCCACCGTTTCAACAAGCGCGCATACAAGGGGCGCAATGTCATCGAGCGCTGCTTCTGTCGGCTGAAAGACTTCAGGCGCATCGCCACCCGCTATGATAAGCTTGCCCGCAACTTCCTCGCCGCCGTCCAGCTCGCTGCTATCGTGGCCTACTGGATCAATTGAGTCTGGACCCTAGGAGCCTGTCCGAGTAATAGGCAGATTTTGCTGGCGAAAGAAGGGCGAGTCAGATTCTGTCTGTGCGCATGAGCAAGACATTTCGCGCTTGGAAGATCGATCAGCCGCTGTTTCTGCCGCCGACGGTGCAGGACTTTGTGGCCAAGGACCATCTCGCCCGCTTTGTGCTGAGCTTGGTGAGAGACGACGTCGACCTTGCCGAGATCACTGGTACCTATGGCAGCGAGCGGGGCCAGCCGCCGTTTGATCCCACCATGATGACGACGCTGCTGCTGTATTCCTACTGCTGCGGCATCTACTCCTCGCGCCGGATCGCCAAGGCGTGTCGCGAGCGGGTGGATTTCATGAGCATTGTGGGGCTCGATGCGCCGGATTTTCGCACCATCTCGGATTTCCGTAAGCGGCACTTGAAGGCGCTTGGCGGACTGTTCGGGCAAATCCTGCATCTGTGCGAGACGGCCGGCCTTGTGAAGCTCGGGCATGTGGCGCTCGATGGAACCAAAATCAAAGCCAACGCGTCGAAGCACAAGGCGATGAGCTACGAGCGCATGGAGAATCGCGCGTCGGAATTGGAAGCCGAGGTCGCCAAGTGGCTCAGGACGGCTGAGGCGGCGGACGCCGAGGAGGACAAGCTGTACGGCCGCGATAAGATCGGCGACGAGATGCCGGATTGGATCGCCGACAAGAAGCTGCGTGCCGAGAGGATCCGCGCGGCCAAGGCCGAACTGGAGGCGGAGGCGAAGGCGGCTGCCGAGGCCAAGCTCAAGGCCGAAGTCGAGGCGGCAGAGAAGCGAGAGGCCGAGGGGCGCCGCAAACCCGGGCGGCAAGCGGCTGCGCCCTCCACCGAGCCGGATGCCAAAGCCCAGAAGAACTTCACCGATCCGCAGAGCCGGATCATGAAGAGCAAGGACGGGTTCGTGCAGGCCTACAACGCCCAGGCCGCCGTCGACGCAGAAGCGCAGATCATCGTGGCGCAGGACGTGACGCAGTGCGCGGTCGATTGCGCCCAGTTGGTGCCGATGACTGATGCGATCGAGACCAACCTCGGCCGCAAGCCCGACCAGCTATCGGCGGATGCCGGCTACTGCTCAGAGGCCAATCTCGAAGCGTTGGAGAAGCGCAACATCGATGCCTACGTGGCGACCGGCCGGGCCAGGGACGCTGTCGCCGGCACCGTCAAAGGCGAGGCCGCCGCCGCATTGCCCGCCGGCTCCGAGGAGGCCGCACCGTCACGCGTTGAGGCGATGCGCGCCAAGATCAAGGCCGGCGGCCACGAAAGCCCCTACCGGCTGCGCAAGCAACTCCCCGAGCCGGTGTTCGGGCAGATCAAACAGGCCCGCGGCTTCCGCCAGTTTCTGCTACGCGGCTTCGAGAAGGTGCGCGCTGAGTGGGCGATCATCTGCACCGTCCACAATCTTCTGAAACTGGCCCACAGGCGGAGTCTATCTGCAGCGTCGCCGACACCCGCTTGAGCAGGATAACGGGCGTGACAGAGCCAAGTCACGCCCTCGCCAATCAACTCAGGTCTGGGCTACGTCTCCCAAACCACGATAATCTGGACAGGCTCCTAGGTCTAGGTCGGGGAAGGTCTTGGCCTCGGTTGATTTGGGCCGGCCCGGCCAAGGAAACGGTGGGGCCGCGCCGGCTCGAACGGCCTCGATCAGGTGCAGCCCGCTATGGTCGAGGTCCTCCTAGGCACTTGCAAAGCTAACGTAACCTTCTGCCGTCGCAGCCGAAAACAGCATCGCAGAGCCCGCGCCGAGAGGCGAGCGCGGGCTCGTCCTGCTCCCATCTCGCTGGCCGCACACCCATAACCCCCATTGGGCTATTGGCCTGCGCGGCGCGCGATAGGCCCCTGCCATCTCAGCATTATTCAGTGGCCAGCCGTAGCGACCCGACTGGCGGTCTTGCAAAACGGCCGGATGGGGGCGACGACGCGATCTCACCCGGGTGCTAGTTGCTTGAAAGCCGCGCGTGCCGCGCGGGATGAGGCATAGATGTTCAGCTCAATAACACGGCAAGCGTGCTAGCAACATGTTTGGTGCCCTTGAGCCGATTATTACCAGCGCAGTTGAGCAGGACCTTCCTGCTACGGTCCCGAGCTTCCAAGACAAGGCGCCTCATATCGTTATCGCGCAATCTAACCGAATCGTGCTATTCGCAGTTTCGGTCATCGCGCGATTCGTCCTTGCGCGATTGTCAAGTCGTCCCGACCGCTGTTACCAACGCGGCGGTCGGGGCGCATTACGCGATATTACGTGTCTGACTCACGCACCTTTATCCTTTACCGCCTTTACACCGATTCGGATTTGTCCAGCTCCCATCGCGGCCGCCAAAGCAATGCCCGTTATTGCATGCGGAGTTTGCTCGGCGCGAACTGAGTCAGTACTGATTGGCCGCGGTTGCGTAAGGACAGCAGTCCTGGATGTTCGCACGGCGCGCAAAACGGCCCTTTCGATATCATCCCAGCTCAGACAGCTCACTCCACCATGTCGTTACCGTCCGCTCTCGGTCGCCTAATTTAATTTAGCAACCTCGGCCGTCAAGCCGGAAAAGGCGCCAGAGAGAATCCGTTATGGGCTCGACGTAAAGGTGGCAAGCTCGGGTATTGATGGCGTTTACTGTTAATTAGCCTTTTGAATTCAAAGTCTCCATTGTTCATTGTTCTGTAGCGTCCGGAGTTGTTCGGAAGCCCCAGCCGGCCGCGAACGGCTGGGGCTTCTCTTCCTGTGTATCGTCGTCCGACGGCTGGGATAAGTCGACCTCTTGCAGGCCTAGAAAGCTGGTGCAAAGCATGGTTCGCAGCCTGACACACAGGAGTTTCAGCTGCGGTGCGACTGAGCCCGCAGATGCCGCAAAAACTTTTATTTGAATTGGATGGCGTACGCGTCACATCTGCAATCGTAAAGGTTGGGGCGACCTCCTATCAAGTGGCTAACATAGGAGGCGTACGCGTCGCGCAATTCAGACGATGTAATCGCGGCTCCGTTCTGACCTTCCTTTTAGGAGCAGGATTGCTCGCTACTTCAGCCATTCGCGATGGAACGCTACCTCAAACAGAATTTTCTTTTACCGAACTTGGTACTGCTACTATCATCCTGGCATTTGCCTTACAGTTCATCTGGCCTAGAAGGACGTTCGGGCTAATGTTGAAGATATCCAGCAGCGAAGTCAGAGTTCTCACATCGCTTAAGGCCAAATTTGTTTCCGACGTGAAGCAAGCGATTGAAGGGGCCTTTATCATTCGCGCCCAGTTATCTTCGCAGTAGATCCAGTGCACGCACAATGACGGGTGTTGGCGGTTGCTTTGAACTGGATCTTCATCGTCTCTTGTATAATAGCTGCAACAGCCATAAACTTGCAGACTTGGTGATTAGCGCAATTGCTCCGAATGTTCGAATGTTTTGAGCATCACGCAATCACATTGACCGGCCTCATGTGGAACCGCCCGACCTCCATTGGTATAGTGTATTCCCAACCAACCTGCCGACGCTGTCTGGCGCGTATCAATGTGGTGATCGGCAATAGCGCGCGGATAGCCGAAGCTGCTGCATGACCTCAGCAAATCGATCAAAGTCGGTTAGACGTGACTCAGCTACAAAATTGGAAACAGAGCCACAGCTCTCGCACACAAGCTCTGTGTTGGTTCGAAACCAACTGAACGGTTTTCTATGTTGCTGTCCACACCAGACGCAGATCACCTCAATCGGGGCGTCATCATGTAGAGGCTTATGCATCGCAGATCCAGAAGGCTAGTGATTCGTGAGACGAAGTTTAGCGCAGGACTGCGGTCCATAGCCGGTGAATATCTATTGTCCCCAAGTTTATGCCAGACAAAGCTTGCGCTAACTCCGCGTTCGCTTGCTCGGCTGGCTGTCGCCCCTTCCCGGGACCAAGTTGGGTTCGGTTAAAAAACCAGTAACAATATGAGGTTACCGTCGAATGGGTCCAGGCGGTGTACAGATGCTGATTCGGTTTATCAGAACTGCGCTAACGTTGCTCCTTGCAACGACCGGCCTTTCCCAGATAGTTGCCTCGCAAGAGGCTTGGGACGCTGCGATCGGGCAGCATTCTGAGGATGGAAGCATTAACATCGATGCGGCCAGCACGCAGGGGTCACCCAATGCTGCCAAACCAATCCCGAACCTAAGTTCGAGCAACCAGGCACTAACTTTCCAGCGTAATGCTCGTTTCTATTCCTGGCGGGGTAGGTGCTATACGCAGGATCGTGATGAGAATTGGTACGAGCTTGATGGTCGTTTGTGCTGATGGCCTGTTGTCTCCGGTGTTGACCGGCACGTGGTTGCGATGCTGCTCAGATTTTATCCAACCGATTTTGGCGCGCAGCCGAGCAGGGTCAAATCGTCTGGTGACTGGCTGGTTCGAGGATCTGGCAAGATCCCAATGCGACCGGCGACCTATGTTTTTGGCGGTGGTGACTTTATGTCCCGATCATGGGTCCTCGAAGTATAAGTAGGCTGGGTCGGCATCAGAATTAGTTGCACCCCTTCGCCGCCCTGATTAAAGACTTCAAAAAATAGAGGCAACATAATGGGCACCGATGGTGCAATGTACCAGAGGGACTACTCCTCAAAAGTAGGGCTGGAATCACTCAGTTGATCATTGGATATAAGTTTCTGGTTCGCTGGATCAATTGTATCAAATGATGGCCGAAGTCCCCAAATATCAAACTCCCTTGCGGAGTACGACCTGTCGGCGAAGGGCGCAATCATTGTGATCGCTACCCCAAAGATCATCCCAGTTATGATAAGACCAAGTTCAAGAATTCGGGAGATTACAACTTTACGCACGGAAGTCGCGCTCCTATGGTCCGACACACCATAGGCTTAAACTATTTCTGATCGGTGAATGCTTTATGGGACTGGACGCTTCCCCAAGGTCACCGGGGCAGGCCGCCTGACCGCATTTATTGTCCTTGTACGTTATTTTATTGCAAGCCGGAGGGCCACGACCGCAATCGCGGCCGCTAGGCCGCCGGCTATGAGCGCATACTCAACCGCAGCGGCGGCCCTGTTATCAGACATGAAACGCTCGATATGCTTGATCATAGATCCTGTTCCTGCAGATTTCCCGATCCTTTCTGCCTTGGAACCAAGGTAAGAGGGAACGCTTGCCGATAGCTGAATCCAGCTGATCGATAGCGTCCAGCTTGTCATCGTCCTTAACAAGCCATTGCTGAGGCGGCAGGCGGCTGGCCTAAACCAAAATGGGAGTTCCCCCGGCTCTGCCGGGGAGGCAGCAAAAGTTTGACATATCCGGGGCTCGACTCCCTCGGTCCATCGACGTGACTCCAAACCGTGAGCGTAAGCGGTCCTCCAGCACCCTTGCTAAGATGGCTTGATTTTCTCGCGTAGCGCTTCCTGCGATTCGGCGGCTTCACGCCGCTTGTTGAATGGCAGCCTCGGATTTCCAGTTCCAGGGCATGAGATCGTCGATGCGCGAAGCCGGCCACAGGTTGACGAGCCTTGTGAGCACGTCGGTGAAGTATGTTTGCGGATCGACGCCATTGAGCTTGCAGGTTTCGACCAGTGAGGCAATGCACGCCCAATTCTGCGCTCCCTCATCATGACCTGCAAAGAGCGCATTTTTACGATTCAGTACGATCGGCCGGATGCTTCTTTCGACAAGGTTGGTGTCAAGTTCGATGCGGCCGTCATCGAGGAAACGCGTGAGCCCGTCCCAGTGGTTGAAAGCATACCGGATGGCATCTGCGGTGAGGGACTTGCCGGAGAGGCGCGTGAGCTGGTGCTCGAACCAGGTTTTGAGATCGAGCACTAGCGGCTTGCTTCTCTCTTGGCGAGCGGCGCGGCGCGCGGCAGCGGTTTGCCCGCGGATCGTCTTCTCGATCAGGTAAAGCTTGGCAATGCGCTCGAGCGCTTCGCTGGCGACCGGCGCCTGGCCATCCTTGGCAATGTCGAAGAACTGGCGGCGCAGATGCGCCCAACAGAAGGCGAGCGTGATCGCCTCGCCGCCTGTCCTACCGGCGATCGCCTTGTATGCCGCATATCCGTCGCACTGCACGACGCCGCGATAGCCATCGAGCAGCTTCAGCGCATGAACGGCGCCCCGGCCTGGTGCGTAGGTATAAGCGACGGCGGGCGGATCATTCCCGCTCCATGGCCGGTCATCGCGGGCAATGGCCCAGAAGTATCCCTTCTTGGTCTGCCCGCGCCCGGGATCGAGCACCGGTGCCGTGGTCTCGTCCATCGCAATCTTGGCGGAGCCGAGGATCAGTTCGCGCATTCGCAAGTAAACCGGTGTGAGCTCGGCAGCTGCATAGCCCACCCAGAACGCCAGGATCGCACGTTTGATATCGAGGCCTTGCGTGCGCAGCATCTGCGATTGCCGATAGAGCGGCAAATGCCAAGCGTATTTGGAAACGAGCACGTGGGCGACCATCGACTCGGTCGGCAGCCCGCCTTTGATCAGCCGTTCCGGCGCCGGCGCCTGAACCACCGCCTGCTCACAGGCGCGGCAAGCGTATTTGGGACGGTGCGTCACGAGCACTCGGAATTGCGCCGGGATCACATCGAGACGCTCGGAAGTCTCCTCGCCGATCCGATGCATGGGCGAGCGGCAACAGGGGCAATTGGTATCTTCCTACTGTCGGAAGCGCTCGAGCCACCCGTACCACCGAACGAAGGGTGCGAAAAGTTGCTGCTGCTGGGAGCGGGCTTTGGGCACCACCAAACGAGTCTGGTCGGCTCGTCCACTCATCCGACCGTAGCCACAGTGCCGAATGCTGCAGCAAATGATGCGTGCAAAGATACGAACTGTCGCCCAGCTATCTACCAACCGTATCACGACCGCCGTTTCTTGGAGAGCTCGCGAACGGGCGGAAGTAACTTTGCGGAAAAAGAACTGAAAGTACCGACCGTTGGCTTGCGTCGGTCACCTTGATTGACCAGCCACGCCAATCGACATCGTCTAATGTAACCATTCTATAAATCATCAACATCGCATGCATATGCGCAGCCGCAAGATCGCAGAAGTCGCGGCCTTTATTATCAAATATGGTGTCGTCCTTCGACGCCAAGTGGAAGTAAAAGCAATTCATTTGCACTCACCCCTTATGCCGGTGCAGCTGACGGATATTTCAGGAGGGACTGTGATCTATCCTGTAGCCACGAGCTTGTCCGGGGAGATATACGCGTCACATGCAAAGTTGGGGTTGCTCGGTCCGAGTGAATTTGAAATGGGTTTAGCGTAAATTTTAGCCGCGTTGGCGGGAATACTAGGGTGTACCGGATGAGGTATGATAGTGTTCGGTGAAATGATGATGTAGTTTGGAGAATCGTGACACGCGATCGGAGCCCGGATGATCGAGGTGCACCTGCGCATGAGCGATCAGTGGCCTGACCTCTGCGGTGCGGGTTGGCTGGAGTGCGCCTCTATGCCCAGCAAGAATGGGCTTTCGCCGATCGGGAGCAGCGCAACGGATATAGCGTGGTATTGTTCGGGCCTCATGGTCCAAAGTATCGTCATCCGCCCACGGCTCTGCTCGCGCGGATGCGCAGCATGCCGGGCGTTTCCAGCGTGCAGATCACCTTTCACGAGGAAAAGGATCCGCAAGGACACGCCATGCCGCCCGGCGGTTTCCGGCTTGCCATCGTGAATGCCTGGAGCCTCGCCGCCAGGATTTGCCGCACGCGACATGCTGAGCGCGTGTTTGCTTGGCCGCGCTGCGTAATTGGTGCGCATCAAGTTGAAGGAGTCATCATGAAAATTGTAGGATTCGAAGCTGATGGAGGTTGGCATCTCGGCGTGTTGGAGGGCGATGAGCTCGTCGATCTTCAGTCCGTCGACAAGACCATCCCCGGGGATCTCGGGGAGGTGTTGCGACGACACAGTGGCGATCTCTCTTCCTTGCGCGAAGCAGCGAAGCGAGCGCCGAGCACGGCGCGGCGCCTCCTCAAGGGTCTCAAGTTCGGCTTGCCCGTGGCCAGGCCCGGCAAGATCATCTGCCTGGGGCTGAACTATCTCGAACATGTCAAGGAAGGCTCCCAGCGCGACAACATTCCGAAATTCCCCACCATCTTCATGCGCGCCGCCACCTCGCTCGTGCCGCATGGGCAGCTGATCATTCGGCCCAAGGTGTCCGAGACGCTCGACTACGAGGCCGAGCTGATTTTTATCGTTGGCAAGCGCGCCAAGCATCTGAGCGCCGAGAACGCCTATTCCTGCATCGCCGGATACTCGTTCTCACCATCTGCGGCTCGCTGCGCAAAGGCTCATACAACGCCATGGTGCAGCGGGCGCTCGTGGGGCTCGCCCCCGAAGGCATGCCGTTGAAAGCCGCCCCCTCGTATGCGGAGACAGGCCTTTGGGTGATCCGGGCCATTCAGGCGGTCGACCCGCCCCGTGCACTCGGTCCAAACGCAGGGGTGCGAACTTGCAGCGTGCCTGGGTGCCGGAAGGTAGATCCCCATCGGGCCGGGCAACCGCCACCTCCCCTGGTATCAGGGAAAAATACAGGGAAGTCCCTTGTGGTAATATATTACCACTACCCAAGCTCAAGTGCAACCATTGATTTTGCCGCGCAAGCGCCTACTTGTCAGAAGAGTTCCTCCGCCCGGAAACCGGGCGCGAGATTAGGATTGCCCCGCGACGGCCTTTGTCGCGTCGGATGGGAACGCCAGCGCTGAGCTCGCCGCGGCGCTCTTTGGATTAGCAGTCAAACCGAACACTGGAAGGGCCGCACCTGCGGTCGGCTTACGGCGCCTGAGCATTGCCAAGCGGTAATGCGCAGCCGCCCCCGCCACCGAGGCTCGTGCGCCTCCCGGTCCGTCGAGCAAACGCTCGGCGGACGCCCGCAGCCGGCAGCTTGCCGCTGTGCGCGTGTTCAGATCGAAACAAACACAAGGACTGCAAGCATGTCTGAAGACTGCAAGGCCGAAACTGTCGGCTACAAAAGACCGCCCCGCGCGCATCAGTTTCGCCCGGGGGAAAGTGGCAACCCGAGCGGGCGACCCAAGGGGATGCGCAATTTCAAGTCTGAGCTGCGCGAGGAACTCAGCGAACTCATCACCGTCCGCGATGGTGAGCGGGAGATCCAGGTGTCCAAACAGCGCGCGTTGATTAAGAGTTTGGTGGCGACAGCCATCGACGGCAATCAGCGCGCAGCGGCATCGGTGCTGGCGCTGTGCGTGCGCCTGCTCGCAGATGCAGACGACGATGAGCCGATCGAGGCCGAGGATGCGGAGATCGTCGAAGCCTTCGCCAAGCGCAAGAAGCGCGCAGCAGCCGGTGGAGCAAAAGCATGAGGCAAGATGTCAAACAGGTGCTGCGCACCGATCTTCTCTCGTTTGCGCGCAAGGCATTCGGGGAGGTGAACACCAATAAGCACATGCCCGAGTATCCTTATCTCGAGGTTCTGGCCTCACGGCTGGCAAACGTGGTGGGGGGCAAGACCAAGCGCCTCATCGTCAATCTACCCCCGCGGCATTACAAGAGCTGGATCGGGTCGATCTGCTTGGCGGCCTGGATCCTTGGCCGCGATCCCTCCGCAAAGATCCTGATCGTGAGCTACGGTCAGGAGCTCGCCGACCAGATCGCCCATGCCATCCGGGAGATTCTGCGCAGCAAATGGTATCAGGAGCTGTTCAAGGGGACGAAGCTCAGCAAGAGCCGCTCAAAGCTTGGGGACTTTGTTACTACCGCAGGTGGAAGGGTGCGCTCGGTGTCGATTGAGGGCGGCGTCACCGGCCACGGCGCGGATTACATAATCCTCGATGACCCGACCGAGCTCAAAGACTGCGACAACGTCAAGCGTCTCGAGCGGGTGGTGGAACTGTTCGACGGAGAGGTTCTCACGCGTCTCAACAATCCCAAGCGCGGATGCGTGGTGATCATCGCGCACCGGGTCAATGAGGACGACCTGTCGGGGCATCTGCTGCAGCAAGGGGGGTGGAAGCACTTGAAGCTGCCGCTGGTTGCTATGCGGCGGCGCAAGCACAAGCTCCCGGACGGCGGGATCTGGGTTCGGGAAAAGGGCGAGTTGCTGCAGCCCGATGCATTCACGCGGGCGGCGATCGAGCGTCTGCAGCTCGCGCGGCGTCCGGGGTTCGAGACGCTGTATCAGCAGAATCCGGGTGGCACCAAGCTGCGCATCAAGCCGGAGTATTTTGGAACTTTCTCGCCCATGCTGGTTCCGCTATCCGAGTTGGGGGTCGTGCTGAGCGTCGATCCCGGCCAAAAAGGCGGGCCTGACAACAGCTTCTCCGTAATCCAGGCGTGGTTGCCGGCAGGCGGCAAGCACCTGCTGCTGGACCAGTGGCGGGAGCAGGCGCGGTTTCCGGATGTGCGGGATGCGCTTCGTAGAATGATGAAGAGGCACCGGGCGAGCGTGGTGCTGATTGAGGACACTAATCAGGGCCCCTCGCTATTGGCGCAGATTCGGTCCGTTCCGGGCATGCAGGTCTGGCCGATCATCCCGGTCGGCGGCAAGGTGGATCGTGCCCGCGCGCACCAGGCCGTCATCCGCAGGGGAGCGATTCAACTCCCTTCGGATGCGATCTGGCGCGAGGCCTTCGTTGCGGAATGGAAACTCTTCCCGTGCGCGGGGTACGACGATCAGGTCGATGCCACGGTCCAATATTTGGAGTGGATCTCACGCAACCCTGCGCCGCCGAAGCGGGAGCGAGGGGGGATTGCCGCGATGAGCAATTTCCCCCTGCAGCAGATCCACCCGATCGGGTATGTGCCGGACGGGCAAACCAGGGGGGGCGTGTTGAGGCTCAATCGACCGCTCCGGTGGTGGTGGTAAGCGAGCCCTTTCCGAAGGGAATATGGAAAGGATCTGACGGGCTTCCTGCTCAGCCGTGATCAGGGAAAAGCCCTGGCCAATTCGGCCAGGGCTCTTTTTCACCCATACGACAGCAAAGCTGCCATCAGCCAGACGAGTTCGTTGGCGCATTGATCGGCGAAGAAGCGAGTGATGTGTGGCAAGGCCGGATACGGCGGCGCCTTGGATGATGGCGACCAGCCAATCCAAATGATTGCCACGACCTGTTCCGATTGGTTGTGACGAAGATGCGCGGGGGCGTTGGAAGCGCCATTGGGCGCTGGTGATAGACAGGCGTAGTGGGTGGGGGGTGGGGGGGGGGGGGGGATGGTGGGGTGGGGGGGTGGTGGGGGGAGGGGGGGGGGGGGGGGGGGGGGGGAGGGGGGGGGGGGGGGGGGGACTGTGAGTTGGTAGGCGCGGCGCACGCAGTGGCGGTAGACATCGAAATGAATGTTCTGGTGATGTCAGGCTACCTGTGGGTTGGTCGCGGCACTCAAAAAATTCAGGCGCGGCGCACGCAGTCGCGGTAGTGCGCAGCACGAGCAAGTAGCTGCGCGCGCCGTGACGTGCCTTCCCGCAGGTGACTCGCGGCGCGCACGCGGCGAGTCGTCCCTGTTGACGCTCACGAGGCCCACTCCCGGGTATTGAAACTGCACGCACTTGATGGGGGTTTGATGCCGGCCACATAGGTGAGAGCAGACTCTGACGCCGGGCTCTTCCTGTCTCGGGATGGCGGTCAGAGATTTTCAGCTGCAGTTGCTGAAATTGATAGCGGAATTACAAAGATCGTAAACGAGTAGTACTAGCCTGGATTTCCACGGAATGACATTCGCCTAACAGCCAGACCGCGCCAAGCCAGTCGGCTAAGACCGATCTGCGAACCCGTGATGTGGATTGGTGCGCTGATAGAGCATTGTACAATTCGCTCATCACCCATCGGCCGCGATGAGCAAAACGTACCCTGCCGCACCGCTTGACGAGAACCTCCTGTGGCACAGGCCTTTCTATAATTCCTGTCGGAATAGGTGTATTTGCGTCTTGAACACCGGTCAGGCACATACGGCTCGCAAAGATGTCTATCAGCGCACCATTTTGCCTAATCTCCCAGAAAAATCCTGAGTCGTATGAATCCCTTAGCCGTGTATTTGTTAGGGGAATCTGGCGGCGCGGAAATCCAGGCTCCGAGGGTCCCTGTTGACCCGCACCGGGGCATGGAGCGTGCAGGACCGATGACGACATGGGGGAGATGTTCGACCCGCGATAGTCGCTCACGACCTTTCCAGGTAGGCAGCAGGCTCTGGCCAAATATGAGCAACAGGGCTCAAATTCTGTCTCGGGAGATGGCGGTCGAGATTTTAGCTGGACATCGGGCGTAAACGCGAATGAAGAGGCGGATCGCTTTGGCAGAACGCGGCGGGCGCGAATGCGCGCGAACGGCCGCGGACATCACGACGGCAGCGCGCTGTTACACACTTCCAGGGACACGATCTACGAACTCCATCGCGTCGCAAAGCTTTCATTCATCTCGTAACGCCATGCCGCACCAGTGAAGACGATGGCCAGCGTCAGCATCAATGAAATGATCAGTGTGATTGTTGAGATGGATCGAGGGCTCTCATTGGTTTTCTGGGAAGGAGCTCGATGGTCACATAAGCGCCATGGTTAACGCTGGTAAATACCGTCAGGACGTCCAGTGATGACGATTCTCGGAAGGCGGGGCCCCTGTCAGGGCGGCTGTCAAGGGAGCAGTGGGGCCCGTCGGTGCGCTTGTCCAAAAATTGGCGTAGTTGATGTTGGAACTTTCAATGAGCTTCAGCATCACGACGAAAGTGCAGTTGGTCGAGGTCGCTCTTGGGAGTGCTGTTCGCCAAGAGCTTGGCAACCTGACCTGTCTAGCGCCGTGCTCAACCAGGACTAACTGTGTAAACGCGGCCTAGTTACCAATCGTTAACCATAAACGGCGATTCTCACGGCGGGAGGACGCGGAGATGATTCACGTCAGTGCGGTGGGGGGAAAACCTGTAAGGGGTCCGGACGGTTCTGTCCTGACGCTCGCTGACCTGCCATCACCGGATACGAAACGATGGGTGATTCGACGCAAAGCCATTGTTGCCGCCGCGGTGCGCGGCGGCTTAATAACTCTGGATATGGCGTGCAGCCGGTATAGCTTACATCCCGAGGAGCTGGTGTCGTGGCAGTATTACATTGACCGTTACGGATTTCCGGCCCTTCGTACGAAAAGGTTCAGGTTACGTCAGGCCGGCCCAGCGCAGCGGGTGGATTCGTTCTACCCGAGGGGCCCGGCCGGCTCGTCGAGACAAGCTTCGAAACATGGCACTAACACGCCTATGTCACTTTTTAGATGGGAACCGATCAAAGGCGCTGCAGTTCTGTTTTGTCCCGCTTTCACGTTTGCTTTTGAGTATCCTTGCTTCGATCACTCCGAGAGCTGAGGGTCGAGGCAACGGATCACTTTTCATTGGGGCAAGAACCACCACGATCGCGCCGACCTTAACTCGATTGTATAGATCAATCACATCCTCGTTTCTCATACGAATACAGCCGGACGAAATAGCCCTCCCAATATGTTCTGGCTGATTCGTGCCGTGGATGCGGAAGAGGGTATCCTTGTTACCCTGATACAGATAAAGGGCGCGGGCGCCCATGGGATTCTGAGGTCCTCCTTCCACAAAATCAAGCACGTTGCCGAGCTGACGTTTGATCGCCGCAGTTGGGTCCAACTCGGCGTTCCTCTTGCGTCGCAATGCCTGGATCGCCGCATCGCCGACAAGCAAATCCTCGCCCACGAAGACACCGATGGCAGGATCGCCGTGTCCTTCGCGAGTAAGTAATAGAGATAACGCCCGTCTGTATCGATCACGATTGAACCCGCAGCTTCTTTGCGATGAAATTCGACGACCGCGCGTTGGTAAGCGGTCGGAAGAACGACGTTCGCATAAGGCGCATCCGCCAAAAGCCTACGGCCAGCGGCGTAAGATTAGGGTCGGCCGACTGGATGTATGATTGTCTGCGCGCATCCGCCAAGCAACTGCCCGGTCAAGATGAAGAGCAACCAGCAACGTTTCATTGTTCTCGGCTACGTGGGTTCTCAAGATGCAAAAGTGGCGATCAGGAACGCAGGGACAAGCTCGCTCTCTCAGCGGAAGCTGGATCAGTCAGCTCGGCGCATTATTATGCGACCCTTAAACCTTTATTCAGCCGGTTCGGTTGACCGAATGTTAAAGCACTAAAATTAGCCACTCCTCGTCAAATCGGCTTTGGTCGGTCTAGCGTGCGCGGTTGAGGTAAGGGACAGGCTTCTGCCCCGGCTACACATATCAGGCTTATGTCCGCAATTCGCGAGAGATCGCATCGATCTTCACGTTCGGCTAGAGCTTGCCCGAACTCGATCGCCACGCGTATTGGTGATTTTGCTTCCGCTTGAAGGGCTCGCCACAATAGGCGCATTTGGCGGCAGGATTTTGGGTCGGGCACCCGTTAACGACAGCCATCACACACCTCCCCCTGGGGCATAACAGCGAATTTGAAGAATGCCCTTTTCAAGGTACCACCATGCGACAGGAGCGCCGTTTCGGTTGGGATCGCGGATAACAACCTCATCGGGGACTGGTATCCATTTGCCATTTGATTGTTCGAACCGTGTCCAATAATGCCCCTCGCGCATCTCTTCTTCAGCGTACGTCCCGTCGCTTTCATTGCAGCAATACCCGCCTGTCTTTGGAGACTTCTGTTCGCGAAACCACTGTCGGACTTTGGGGTCAATGTCATTCCATTGCCCGTTATCCCTCGCGAAAAGCTGAGAGAACAGGTTAGCAAACATCAGAGTGAGCGCAAGCAAACACAGCCAAGAGTGCAAGTAGCGCAAGCCTTCGCATGCGGAGAGTTCGAATCAGAAAACGTCCACGTCGAATGTTCCACGATTTTGCCAGCGAGTCCCCAGTCTAGTGAACGAACATCTGGGCTGCTCACAGCTTTTTATCGAAGAGTCCGTTTCAAAACTTCATCAGGGGTTACAAAGCTTTCTTAGCATGAGGCGGATGGATGCAAGTTTCAAGAACGCGAGGGCGTTGCGGTTGAGATTTTCCCAGTCCTTGGCGAGACGGCGGCAACGGTTGAGCCAAGCGATCGTGCGTTCGACGATCCAACGCTTGGGTAACTGCACGAACCCTTTCGCGTGATCGGAACGTTTGACGATTTCGGTTTCGAGACGAGGCAGGATTTCGGCGAGCGCGTTCGCAAAAAGAAGCCCTTGATAGGCGCTGTCGGCAAACAGCTTCTCGAGGAGTGGAAACAGACCTTTCATCGTGGCCAGTAGTGAGATGCCGCCATCGCGATCCTGAATGCTGGCGGAATGAACGATGGCATGAAGCAGCAAGCCCAGCGTATCTACGAGAACGTGGCGCTTCTTGCCCTTGATCTTTTTGCCCGCATCATAGCCATGCGGATCGATGCGGGCCCCCCTTTTTCGGCGCTTTTCACGCTTTGGCTATCGATGATGGCGGCGGTGGGGCTGGCTTCCCGTTCCGCCTTCTCGCGGCATTCGACGTAGAGCGCGTGATGGATGCGATCCAGCACACCATCGCATTGCCACCAGACGAAGTAGTGGTGGACCGTGCTGTACGGCGGAAAATCCTTCGGAAGGTAGCGCCATTGGCAACCGGTGCTCAGGATATACATCACCCCGTTCATGACGGCGCGCATGTCGGTACGTCGCTTGCCGCCGCCGGGCTTCGCCGGCGGGATCAACGGTTCCACATACGCCCATTCGTCTTCTGTCAGGTCGCTCGGGTATCTCAGGTGATCACGATTGTATCTCGGTCGGTTCTCATGCGTCCACATTGGCGGTCCCTCCGCGAATCAGATCGCTATCCTTGAAATCACAAATGACTCAATTGACTAAGAAGTTTTGAAACGGACACTAAGCGGAACTTCTCGAAGGTCGATGACCGTTCGCAAATGCGGTACCGTGGCCACGTGTGCACTAAGGCAGCATAAGGCCGCGCGTCAGAGTGAGGGGTGTTTAGCAGCTCAGCGGTACTCGCTTCCTTCTAGTGCGCCCTGCCAGCAGTTCAAATGCTAAACGCCAGCCATTCAACGGCGGCAATCCCGACCACCACATGCAAGTGCTACCGCGTCGGATTCGAGCCAAATCCGCATGATGAAACCCACTTTGCCATGCCTAGCAAGCTGATAGACCAGTCCTTCATGGCGACCTGTGCAGCAAAATAGTTCATTAGGTTACGGGCTCGTTACCATGAGGGGGCCGCAAGCACTCCCATCTCTGCACTTGGATCTTGCCGCGGGCGCCTGCCTCTTTTACCGCCTCGTCCGCCGACTCACGCTTAAATGGGCGCGAGCTGCGCCCCAACACGGTTACGGACCACCCACTCGCGCACGCGACAAAGGCACCTGAGGATCAGCCATGCGCGCCGGACTCGATCGTACTCCCGGCATCGGGCCAGGCGGTAAGCCAAGCCATCATTTCGGCTTCCTGAGCCTGCCGCCACTTGATCTTCACATCACGAAGGTCCAATTCCGATGGAAGCCACGGCATAGGCGGAAGCGCCTGACGACGGGTACCATAGCCGCGGAATTGAGAGATGCATGCGCGTTTTCCTTCCAAGTATGACGTCAATTTCACATCGACACGACCTCTCGACCTGAGCACGGATATGCTTTGTACGAGCATAGCGGCGCTAGAAAACTCCTTCTCAAGGGCAATCAGATGGTCGTAAAAGATGTTTAGTGCCTTGTCGCTAAATGGGGGCAAGGACTTGGGTTTGCGCAACTCTAAGTCAGCGTATCCGCCAGACATTAAATTCATGAGGCGGACATGATTTATCACATCTCGGTAGATGGCAAAATCTCTGAAAGCAGCGAGCGCTTGGATTATTTGTTGTTGATCCTCTGCTTCTAGCTCGACATTTGCAATGTCTTTGGTGATGGATGCGATCTTGACCTCTCTACTGATGCTGTTACCAGCATCATGAGGAAATCCTGCAACGGCCGACAGCAGCGTATCGACTGCGACCTCGAGTTCATTGTAGGCAAGAGCAACCGCCCCAATCGCCGCCAATTGGAACTTGGTCAATTCTTGCTCCATTTTAGCCCTAGGATGGGCGTACCGACGGATATCTCGGTGTATACGTCGCCGACGTTCAGTCATGGCTACCCCGGCTCACTCTCATTCCGGCTCGTCCAGCGAAAGTTAAGGCCCGCAAATCGATGGCCCCGTGCCAGATGGCCCCGTGCCAAATGTGGGCACGCGAAGCGAAAAGTGAAAAGCAGTAAACTCAATCCTATCGTAAGTTCCGGCTTAAACCATACGGAGTATGGGTCGGGAGCTTCTGTCTGTCCCAATCGGCCAACTCGACTGCAGTAAGGCAATGGCACGTCGGAGCTCGCGCAATATCATGCCAGGGCTGATGCTTGTGGTTGCGGCGTGGCGGATTGATTGGCAGCCGCGACGATAACCGCCCGCTCAATAGCACTCAATTCAGATGTCGCGCGCAATTCGCGCTTCAAACTCCGATGCCAGGAACTGGGATTGCACAAGCGGTACGCCCCGTTGCGACATAAATTGTTATTGCGGCAAGCGCCTGCTGGCCGCAGCCTATAAGGTGTGAGGGTGTCACTGCATTGCCGAGTGAGATGACCCTCTTGATGTTAGCTGATTCGTTCGGCATTTGGCGGCGGAGTTGTGGATACTTCCCGCGCTGTTGATGGGGCACAGCCGTCGTGCCGAGGGCCTACTTGAGCCTCAAGCTGGTCGGAATTTAAAAGCCAGCACCTGGGGAATAGCATGCGGACCGCCGCCATGGCCTTTCGACTAACGGCCGCTGTTTCGTGGAGCAGGGGGCATGGTGCATGACTCGGTACCCCCAGAGCACGTGTGCTCATAGGCCAGAACAAATCCTGCGAATCATGCGGTGCAATCCCCACTGACAGCCGCAAAAGCGCCAACATTGCTAATGAACTTGGTGGCGCGGGGAAGTTCCAGCTAGATTGACATGTTAAGGACGCGTTGTCCCGCGAGTCACTGACATGCGAGCGGGGACTAATGCACAGCCGAACTGTTCCAGAAAAAGGTAAGAATGACTTTTTGGCTCACTTGCGCGAGCAAGACGAGAAATTCTGCCAAAGGCTGCGAGCTGCTATCGAAAAGGGCCGTGAATTTTGTCCCACGGTTGTGAACACTGCGCCAGGCATCCAGCAACCTATCGTCGGTTACACGCGACCAGATTAAGCCGAGTTATTATTACGCCTCACACCTGCACTTGAAGGGCCAGCGCTTGCCCATGCTGCTTGGCCAATCGTCTGGCATAGCGGCGCACCGCGTTGTAGCCGCCCTCGTAACCACGCTCGCGTAGTTGCTCGAAAATCCTGATCAGCGTCAGCTGCTCACGGATTGGTTTGGCCGCATTGCTCGTCAACAACAGCTCATCGAGTTCTACCGTCCATCGTCCGAGCTTCGGACGTGGCTGGACATTCCGCTCGTACTCGAACGCCGTCTCACCCGACCGCAGCACCTTGCGGACCGTGTTCGGGGATACCTTCAGGGGGCCCGGTGCGATCTCTCTGATCGTCTTGCCTTTGATGAAATGCTCGCGCCGAATCCGGCCGATCGTCTCCAGGGGTTCAGGTGAGGATGCATCGCATTAGCTTTGCAGGCCGGATTGCCATTTTGACCAGCTAAACTCAGGCAGAATGCTCCCCTTCACACTGACCTTAGTATAATCTCCTCCGATCACACTGAGAGCCGTTCCAGAAGAGTGCGCCACCTTTCGAGCGCGTGTCGGCGTGAGAAATTCAGTTCCAGCATGTCTCGCGCCCGACGGCCCATATCCGCGACACGTTCCCCATCGCCGGCAAGGTCTATTATTGCTTGAGCAAGCGCTTCGGCATCGCCAGGTTTAATGACCGGGCCGCAGCGGTGCTGATTAATCGCACTGAGTCAGAAGATTTTCCGTCGATAGTGCATGAGAATCAGATATTTGTCGAGGTTCACTGGCCGGCGGAGGGCTGCGATGAATCTCGAAAGAACGGAGGATAGTGCATCTCGATTTGCGCGTTTTGTGGAACAGCTGACGAGCGTGATCGGCCACGCCGACCGGGAGCGGCCGCTGAATGATTACTGTGCCGGCCTTTTGGTCTCAGAAGGCCGCAGGAGCGTGGAGCCGATCGCGGCGGTGACGGCGCCGCACGAGACTTCGGTGCAGCATCAAAGATTGCTGCACTTTGTTGCCAATGCGCCGTGGTCGGACGCGTCAATGTTGGCCAAAGTGCGCGAGCTGATCTTGCCGGTGATCGAGCGGCATGGACCGATTGAAGCCTGGATTGTCGACGATACGTCTTTTCCAAAGTGCGGCTCCAAATCGGTCGGCGTGCAGCATCAATATTGCGGCCAGCTTGGCAAGCAAGCGAATTGTCAGGTGGCAGTGACGTTGTCGATCGCCAATCATCACGCCAGCCTGCCGATCGCGTATCGGCTTTATCTGCCGCAGCAATGGGCTAAAAACGCTGCGCGCCGCAAGAAAGCGCGTATTCCCAAGGAGATCTCGTTCAAGACCAAACCGCAGATCGCCCTGGAGCAGATTGCGAAAGCCTTAGCGGCGGGGGTACCGCGCGGGGTGGTGCTCACAGATGCGAGCTACGGATCGAACTCAGGGTTTCGCACGGGCCTCAGTGCGCTGGGGCTCGAATACGTGGCAGCCATCATACCGACAATTATGGTGCGTAGAGTAACCGATGATGGCGGGATGGGGCCGCGCTTGAGCGTGAAGAAGTTGGCACTCAGGCTGCCAGAAAAAGCTTGGTGCACGATCACCTGGCGGGAGGGAACTAACAAAAAGCTGCGCTCGCGCTTCGCCCGCGTTCAAGTGCGAACGGCGCCGATCAGGGGTGCCGCGGCACGAGGTGAAGAAACGCTTCTCATCGAATGGCCCAAGAGTGAGCGTGAGCCCACCAAATATTGGCTTGCCACCCTCGATAAGAACATTTCATTTCATGCGCTGGTCGATCGCGCAAAAATGCGGTGGCGGATCGAGCGCGACTACCTGGAGCTCAAACAAGAGATCGGGCTCGGGCACTACGAGGGGCGGGGATGGCCGGGCTTCCACCATCACGCGACGCTTTGCATCGCCGTTTACGGCTTCCTGATCTCCGAAAGGGAGACGATTCCCCCCTCAGGACCTCATTGCGCCCGGAGAGTCAAAAAACTTGCCATTCCCGATAGTTACCGACCCCGCGGCGCCGCCAATCCGGCCCCAACGCCACGTTCCCAACTCGATCGCTACGCTCCATCATCAGCTGATCGTCGCAATCGCAAGGATGCTGCCAAGATGCCCCTATTGTGCAACCCGATACAGAAGGAACATGCGTCTCAGGTTGTGACGCAGTAACATTAATCAACTGCGCGATTTCTCCGTCTTCTGCTGAGATGGCGATAATTGCTTGCTGGCAGCCGCCACACCATAAAACTTGCTGGGAACGATTAGCCCCCTCCAGCTCCGGCTTGAGTGAAATCCAGTGCACATCCGCAACTCCTAGCGAATACTTCAACATGCTTCGATCCTGGTATGGAAAAAACCGAAATGTGCGATCAAGACCCCGTTGTTCGACACTCCGGCGGAGCTGATCCAACCCATATCCTGCACCCACGCAGACGAGGACAATGGAGGGATGATCTTTTAGCCGCTGTGATGCAGCGAGCAGCGTATTGAATTCGTGGGCGCGACCGAGGATTCCAGAATAAGCTACAACAAACTTATTTTCGAGTTGCCATTTGTGTCGCAATGGATTGTCGAATTGAGAAACCGGCCGAATTGCTTCATCATCCGCCCAGTTATGAATAACGTAGACGCAATCAGATGCCGCTTCTCGAGAAGGAATTTTGCGCCATCATCTGCTGGCCAACGACGACGTTGGCCTTGGCCACTTTCAATGATCGATTACGTAGAACGGCGAGGAGGCGGCCACTGGGACTATTTGCTAATGGGAGATTTAATCGAATTGCTACTTCGGGGTAAATGTCCTGCAGCCAATTCACCAAGTGAGCATTTCTAGCTCGACCAGCAAACATCGCTATTATCGATATCAACGGTGGATCGGTCATTGCGACAACAATGTCGCCAGGCCTTGCTAAGGAACGCAATCTCCACCAAGTCGAAAAATAGTACGAGATATAATCGATGCTGCGGCCCAAGAGTGCTGATCTTCCGAACTGAGTTGTTGGAACGCGATGGACATGGACATCACGCACTGTCTCCTCGGATGACAATCGTGCATCTGGGTCGTCTTAGAGCTGTTGGTGACGACATGCGTCTCCATCCCGGACGCGACCACGTGGAACGCGAGGTCGGTTAGAATTTGACTGGTGGCAGAGTGATCAGGGGAAAAGTAGCGATTAAGGAAAATCGCGCGCTTCATGTTGGCCGCCGCTGAGCCAAGGCCGGGCGCGGACGTGCGACTAGGAGTCAGGCCGCTATTGCATAGTCACGCGGCACGTGCACTCGGATCGTTCCGCCCATAATATTGAGGAGGACGCGAATGCGACCGGTATCATTGAGATGCTCAAGGATCCCAAGCTGGTCCGCGAACGGCCCAGCGATCAGTCGAACCTCCGCACCAGCTTTCAAACTGAGCTGGAACCGTAACACATTATCATCCCCTACAGAGGCAAGCATCGTCTCGACAATGCCGTGGGGCACCGGAACAGGGCGCTCGCCTTGCATCACAAGGCTGCATACGCCGAAGGTGCCATTGACACTGCGCCAACGGTGAACCGTCAGATCCAACTCGACGAAAAGATAGCGGGGGAAGAACGGTGCCTGGACGTGGGTGAGTTTGCGGGCGTGACGGACGGTTTTTAAGCGCTGCGGCAAAAAGGCGCGAAAGCCCTGGTTTTCCAGCTGGCGTTTGGCCCCAAATTCACGATGCGGCAAGGTATTGACGGCGTACCACCGCGCATTGTCCAGCCCAGGCGCAGTTACGTCACGATTGCCATCGACACTGACCGTCATCAGCCCCTCACACCCAGAACCAAGCCGATCGGATTAAAAAGTCCAAACGGCGCCGCCACCATATTCACCTCGTCCGGAACCCACGGTTTCTCGTAAACAAATGTGACCAAGCTGTGGCAATAACATGTCTTTGCAGGTTCGCGGATGCTCACGCGGGGGGTAAGAACAAGGCCGGCTTCGAAATCCTCGGTTCCGCAATGGCTGCCTTGCCGAGGCGTTCACGTCGAATACGCACTGTAAGGTCATGAAAATGATACGCAAGTCAAGCCGGATCGAGGCGTTGCTGATATACCATTCATCGAGCGCATCCTTCTCCTCCGGTGACAGCAACTTGCCACCATTGACCTGAGCCCCAGCCGGTAATTCCTGGGCGGACCGACAATCGTACAGACGGATTGGCAGACTGATCGCGGGGGAGAAGCGGGCGTGGACCTATCATGTCCCCGACAAGCACGTTGAGCGACTGCGCACGCTCCAGCGTGGGCCCGAGGAGACGTTGAACTTTTTAAGCCCGCTGACTGTCAATCAATTGCGAGCACTTGTACGCGCGGCTGACTACGTTACCTGTATTCCGACCCAAAGCTGGGTAATATCCCCGTGTGAGGGCCAATCCAATATTCAGATGGAGACCTTTCTCTCCCCAGATGCAAATTACAACGTCCTGCGGACTGCCTCCGCCGCAGCGACTATGGCCAGTACCGCGAAAAGCACGACGAAATAGATGTTGTTATGAGACCACGCTAAGGCAACGCACGAACACGCAAGGAAGACAATACCTACCAGCTGCCGTACGTCAGAGCGCATAGACAGACCGCCCGGCAAAACTCCCGGATCGCCTGCATACCACGCTTGTTCCTCTCTGGCGATTGGCGCTCCGCGTGGGCACAGGATGGATGCGGACGGACAGCCTGCCCGGTCAGCGGCTCGACTGTGTGGCTCGACCTGGAAAATCTAGCAGCCACGCTGGAGCATTTTCAGCGATATTGATCCGCCGCCTTCAGCGTTGATTACCCGATTGGGCCGCGAATTAGGAGCTGCTTTGCGAAACGAGCGACTGCACCCTCAGAAGTAATTGGTCATTCTGTTGAGCGGAAGCCCATTCTTTGATTTCAGCGAGGGTGAGGGCGGCTCGGCCGCAGTCTGCCTCGAACAGGTCAAGCATTGCTTGCGCCTGTTTAAACCGCAAGCTCTTCATGTCCGATTCGTGTTCATGGAGGTTTTGCGCAAACATGGCGTCGGATTTCACTGCAAATTCGCCGACATCGGCGTGCTGGTATGACAATGTGCAGCTTTGTCTAATTTGGGGTTAATGCCTCAGCGGCGGTCGCCCGGTCTTGCGACGAAAGCGCTGGCATATCTGCCGGAGAAAAGAGAGGAGGCCTTCCTCCCCGCAACATCGGCGCCCCGGCCGTGGAGCTGGGCGACCGGGGCGCCGTCCCCATGAGGTCTGAGCCCTAATAGGGCGAAGGGCCCCCGACCATTGTCGAATGTAGGCGGCAATCCTTAAGAAGATTTCAAGTAATCGGTCTCGGGAGCGTGGCAGATGTTCAGTTTGGATTTTGCGAATTGGTCCGCGTGTACATTTCAGGGGTGGCTTTGCGCAGCGAGGGTATGTCCAATTCTAACGAGGCTTCGCCTCAGACCGACGAGGTGTATGGCCGTTTGCCGAAGATATTAGTGGCTTCCCCTTGAAAGTGGACTCCGGTCGAGCCTGCAGGGACATGCCCTGGATATAAGAGCTCAAAGCTCGGTGGGTCCGAGGACCCGTGGACGACCGGAGCCCGCGATGAGCATAGCACGATCGGCGGCGGAAGTGTTGCGTGATCATGTGGTGCTGGAGCTCGAGGCGATCGACCGCATGTACCTCAACGTCTATATACCGCACCTGCAGACAGTGGGTGCCGTGGTGGGGTACCTACGGGTTCACAAAGGCCAGCGTTTTGCGTCGACGACAGCGGTGGCGCCGATGAGCGAGACGTTCGTTCGCAATATCGAGGAGTTCGTCAATCACGAAAGCATTGATCTTGTTGCCTTTGAGAAGTGGCAGCGCAAGGACGATGTCACGCAGAAATACCTGCGGCACTTCAGCAAGAACGAAGGTGTTCTCTATGTCGGCAAGGCTCAGGAGAAGGCGCGGATCATGCGCACGGAGCGTCGCCGCAGCCGGGTGACGGGCGGAACTTATCCGTAAATCGTGGAATCCACCGCCATGGTCAGCCACTACTATTTCTACTGCGTCGATGAAGATTTTGGGCCGTTCTTCCTGAAGTTCTGCTCCTACTTTCTCTACAACGCCAAGCTCTGCATCAACGGCCACGAATATCTCAAGCGTCAGCTTACCAAGCGTGGGGTGGAGTTCGAAGCGCTGGACAACGGCATCAAGTCCTGTACCGACCCCAAGCTGATGCAGCGTTTGTGTGACGGTCTGTCGGCAGACAAAATCGATCGATTTGTTACGCAAGTGGTTGCGGCGGGTGCCACATCCGTTTCCCGCTCGCGATCGTGCCGCGGGCTATCGCTATCAACTCTCCATTCTGCAGGCCGAGTTCTCGCTCACCCAGGTGCTCGATCAACCGGTGACCGGGCGCATTTTCTTCGAGGAGGTGATCCGTGAGAACCTCGATATCGGCCGGCCCAGCCAAGTGAGCCTGGTATTCGACCGCAAGATAAGCCGGCGCACACCAGGCCGATTCCGTACCCGCGTCATCACCGATGGCGGACGGCGTGGTGCCTTCGTTACACGTCGACTACAAGAAAACGCGTATCAAGCAGTACCACAAGGAGGGGCAGGCTCTCCGAACTGAAACGACGATCAACGACACCCGCGACTTCGCCATTGGCCGACGCATCGAAAATCTCGAAGAACTGCGTAAGATCAGCTTTGCAGCCAACCGACGTCTACTCGACGTCCAACGCATCGGTCACAATTGCTTCATCGGCGAAGCTTCCTTCCAGGAGATGCAGAGACCCGTCGTCGTTGACACTCGGCGCGCCGCAGGACTGCGGTTTGCCGATCCGCGCGTCCAGGCTCTATTGCATGTCCTGGTCCTCTTCCTCCTCGTCCAGGGCACATTCCGACACAGCGATCTCCGCGAGCATCTTGCTTCACTGCTCGGACAACAGCCGAGCCAATTCAGTCCGGGACGGATCACCTACGACCTGCGTCGCCTGCGCTTTCACGGCCTCATCGAACGCATTCCGAAAACCCACCGCTACCGCATCACCCCCAAAGGACTTCGCACCGCGCTATTCTACACCCGGCTGTATGATCGCTCGCTGCGGACCGGACTGGCCATTATCTCACCCGCTGCAACCGATCCAACGCTCCCCATGGCCAAATCCATCCGCGCCGCTGAAGCCGCCATAAATAATTGGTACGAGCAGACTAAACTCGCCGCATAAAAACTTGACTCAATCGATCCATGAAGCTCTCGATCAAGGACTCTAGTCCGGAAAAGCAGAAGCTGGCCGAGGACCGCACCGCCAGATTAGAGCCTTCGTTAATCACCTCAGCTCGCGATTCAGAACAAGGGTGAGCCTTGGTGTTTCAAAATTGGCCGGCAAGTGCGAGAAAAAAAGCCCCGGCAAAACGGAGGATCGGATGGGCTGGGGCTCTTACAAGTCTATCACCCGATGTTGGAGGGACTGAGCTGGGTGACAAGGAAATATATCAGACGGTGTGTCCCGCCCGTCTACCCGCCTCGCTGAAATTCCTGTCGATGGTTAACCATGAAGTCAGGCGGAAAACGGTTGTGGATGCCGCGCTCTGTATCGTCGGGTCCTTGACCCTCGCTGGCCGTCGTCCGCCCCACATGAGAAGCGCTGTCGTGGCTCTACTTGGGCTACATGTTAAGGTCGAAATGCAATGACGCGGATCGCGGTGAGGCATGGCGAGCCTGACCAATCGGGATTAGCCTATAACCTAGGGGGATCGACATAGAAGAGCTGCGTGTCTAATCTAAAACGTAGCCACGGCGTTGGGTGAATAATGGGGCGCCGCGGGACCTTGATAAGTACGAACAACCGCAACGTGTAGCTATCGGCCTGTCTGGCATCAGAGGGAGTGGCCCAGCATGCGAGGACTCGTGTGAGCTCTTCCCGCTTCAATTTCGACCATTTCGCGCCGCGCTCGCCAGCGTTTGCCTTCGACCAGATACCGAGTGTACCCAGGCGCGCTAGCCGAAACGACGGTGGACCGAACGGAAGTGGCAGACGCTTAGTCGTACGCCGTCTGCTCCTGCGCTCGATATTCAGCCTGTACGAAATCTGGCTACATCATCAGGTTTGCTTGCAACCTGCGCCTCGGCATGTCGGAATTATTCTCGACGGCAACCGGCGCTATGCTCGTACACGAGGGGTGATCGATCCTCAGGAAATCTATGCTCTTGGCGCGAGGAAGCTCGACGATGTGCTGGAATGGTGCGGTGAGTTACGCATTCCGGCGATCACGCTGTGGGCCGTCTCAACCGATAATCTCAGCCGTAGACCGGCAACCGAGGTGTCCGGCATCCTTGCCGCGCTTGAGGCCAAACTTGCTACGCTCGCCCAAGATCCTCGCATTCATCAGCAGCGGGTTCGCGTCAAGGCTGCTGGTCGAACTCGAAATGCTGCCGATTTCAACTGTTGCAGTGATTCGTGCCGCAGAAGAGGCAACCGCAAACTACAGCGACGGTTTAACCGTGACGATTGCTGTTGCCTACGGGGGCACGACGAGATTACGGATGCGGTTCGTGCGCTGCTGCGTGAAGCCATGACTGAGGGCAAGGCGCTCGCCGAAACCGTCGAAGCGGTTACTCCGGCCGGGATCGCGCGTCATCTTTACATGGCTGGGCTGCCCGATCCCGACCTGATCATCCGCACGAGCGGAGAGAATAGGCTCTCCGGATTCCTGCTGTGGCAAAGCGCCTACAGCGAACTCTAATTTACGGACATCAACTGGCCGGCCTTTCGCAAGATCGATTTTCTGCGCGCAGTGCGGTCATTTCAACAACGCAAGCGTCGCTTCGGTGGATAGTTTCCCGACCTGCCTATCTACCATCACGGGGTTTGCAGCCCGAGACGTAAGGGCCGAGCCTTCGGCTCCGCTAAAAGGAAGAGCCCTGGCTCGGTGGCAGAACCAGGGCTCTCGACCACCACACCCCACGTGCGATTCGCCGGTGCCGGCGGTCAACGCCAGACTGCTCTGATTTTGCACAGTTTGTCGAGCAAGCTCGGCTATCCATTTGGTCACATTGCCGCGTCGGCCGTACTGAGCGACGAGCTTGGCGACGTTGTAGCGCCCCCTTACGCTGGCGAGCATCCATCGCGAGTTCAAGCGCACGCACGTCACGCTGTCGAAGGGGCGTTTCGTAGTCATGAAGGGAAATGTCGGATGTCTGAGACGGAAGTGTATCGCGAACGCGCCAACAAATACATGCGGTTTGCTGCGACGATGAGTTCGCCAGAGGCTAAGGCGGTGATGCTCAGCATGGAGCGAACATGGCACGAATTGGCGCAGTTACACCGGACAGCCAAACAGGCTGTGAACAGCCACAATGACTCCTTAATGGAGGCATCTTAGGCTGCATTAAGGTAAGCGTTACGTTGGTTCCGAGTCGCGTCGTGCGTCCAGTATGCGCTGATTTGTGCGTCCAGTAAGCCCCGGCAATGCCGGGGCTTTCGTTTTGTATTGGCTGGGAACCCACACCCCGCTGCGAAGAGAACGCGCTGCCCGATAACTCTCGTGATGCCATGGGTCTATTTATATCTACCCGAGCGATTGATTCAGTGAGGGCGATGAAGACCTACACGTCAGCCGCGTTCTCTCGCAAACGAAATAACGACTTCGTCAATAAATTACCGTATTGTTCCATTGCGAATCGCGTACAATCATTCGGAACCCTGACTTGGATCAACTGGACTAAGCCGACTGTCCACGAGGTGATGGGTGCCGCCTAGCAAACATGTCATTGGGCCTGACGGCCGCCGCTTGACGCTCGCCGATCTGCCATCGCCGAACACCAAGCGATGGGTGGTTCGGCGCAAGGCGCAAGTGGTAGCCGCAGTGCGCGGTGGCCTACTGTCTCTGGAAGAGGCGTGTAGCCGCTACGCCCTGAATGCCGATGAGTTCCAAGCTTGGCAGCGTTGCATCAACTCTTTCGGGATTGCGGGGCTTCGTACCACTTGCACCCAGTTCTACCTCAATTTCGAAGGATCGGAAGGGCTCGTGCACCAACCCGCCGCTTTCGAGCCCGCTAGATCGCTCGCTATCAGTTACGAGTTGAGTTTGCAGCCGCAAAGGAAAAAGAGACGCCCACCCCGTCCTCGCGACCGTAGCGGCTGCTGAACACCCGGCCGACATATGGGGGCGACCGCGATGGAAGCCACGGTGGTGCGCGATCTCTCTGATTGGGCCTGACAAAATCGAGGCAACAGAAAGTCAGGCAGCCCGTGCACCATCAGCCGTCACGCTGGAATTATGTTCGCTGCGGTTGCGGGTGACCACCGATCAGCGCCCGCCTCTGCTATACACTCCTTCCCAAGCCGGGTGCTACCTCAACTGCTAACTCACTTAAACTCTCCCGGCCGGGCGAGCTCGACCCCATACTCCACCAAGCTTGCTGAATAGGCCGTCTACGTGAATTTTGACTGTGCCTTCGGCCAGCTTGAGCGAGCGCGCGATTTCCTTGTTCGATTTTCCCTGCATTATCAGATTCAATACCGGCCTGCACCGCCGTCCTCCGGCCGAAGCCGACATGCAGGAATATTTCCGCGTCAGCCCGCCTTCGGGGTTCATCAGATGGTGTTGACGCTCGAACGGGCCGGCTTCATCCGAAGGCGACCAAGGACGCCCCGCAGCATCGAACTGCTCATTGATCCCAACCAGTTGCCGGAGCTACTTTGAGTGATTCAGCCGGTCAACACCTCTCCATCCATCGCGGCTGCCGTCCCATAGCAGCCTTCCTTTTAGAACGAGTGAGACTGTTTTTCGCTCTTTGCCCGACACGGCTGATCGCCAAGTCCAGCGTTGGTAGTACAATTAACTAATAAAGACTACTTTTTAAGCTAGCCAGAGTGATGCTGGCGCGATCCTCACAGCTTCCGAAGATGCTTGAGCCGATTATGTTTATGGGGATTGGATTCCTGGCGGCTTCTCTGCTGATCCTGGGCCTTGCTCCCGTCGTGCATGCGCGGGCTGTCCGGTTAACAGAGCGCCGCTTCTGCGATGCCATCCCGACAACGGTAGAAGAGATGCAGGCCGAGAAGGACCTGCTGCGCGCAACCTTCGCGATGTCTATTCGACGACTCGAAATTGCGCTTGAGCATTCAAAGATGAAGGCTGCAGGGTATCTCTCTGAGATTGGTAAAATGTCAAACGAAAATCACATTCTAAAGATGACGCTCAAGAAAGCCGTTGCGGACCATCGTTGTGAGATCGCCAAACGAGCGGACGAAGTTCAACATCTCACAGCCGAGCTCGGCAAAATCGCTGAGCTTAGCCCCAGCTTAGATGTCCCAGAGCGGAAGCAACCCTCGCCTAGGCAGAATAGGAACGTAAACTGGCCCGCATTAGCGAGTGCCAGTGCCTTGATGATCTGTCTGCTTTTGCTTGGGCTGAATTTCGGTAGGAACGACCAAAAAGGCCAAAAGGTAGGCTTGATCATTCGCGGGGACCGCACGACTGCCGGAGCAACCAAGGGGGCTCATGGCCCTCAATTGCCGCTCCAACAGGCCAGCGATATCCAAGGCCAGGGCACAAGAAGTGGAAAAAGTCGGGCCCGTTAAATCAGAAGCGGACTCGGTCTCTCCGAATGCACCGGCATCTATCCTCATTATTCGAGGTGGCCGCAGAAATGATGTTGGGCAACCAATTCCTGCCGCCCGATGCAGGTCCCCCTGCTCCTCGGCTTTGAGATACGAGGCGTCTGAGCTTCTGCCTAATAAGCGCTCACGGCGCCGCTTAGCGCGGTGGATCGGGGCGCTATGCGGGATACACCGGCAACAGAGCGGCGCTATGGCTCGAACGTATCTTGTATTTGGCGACATTGAGGGCAAGCTCGGCGTGTTGCGCGTCGAGTGTAGCCGCTGCGCACGCAAAGGCCGCTACAATATCGGTAAGCTAATCAAAAAAATACGGACGCAACGCCAACACGATGAAATGGAAAGAGCAGCTCAACGGCGACTGTCCCAAGCGGGACGCGCCTCAAATACACGATCGGTGCGATCTGATCTGTCCCGATCTGCCGAAGGTGCTTTAGCCGGCAACGCGCGGGGCGCGGAACGGATGGCGTAGCGCCGAGTTCATATTACCAGCTACGCGGCAGTGCGCTTTCACCGTTCACGTTTCGGCTTCCATTCCCGCGCCAGTTGCTCAGCTTCCAGGATCTGCTCAGGGGTCATTTTCTGCGCGACATCGTCTCGCAGTTCTTGAGCCTCGCGTGCCAGCTTCCGCGCTCCCGTGATCTGAACGGCATGAGCCGCTGATAGGCTAAGCCACGCGTGCGCCCGGACTACATCCTCCGGCACACCCTCGCCCCGGGCATACATTGCACCGAGAGCGAACTGCGCGACCGCAAGTCCTTGGTCAGCCGCGCGTCCATACCAAGTTCGCAGCCTCCGCATAGTCCTGCGGGATCGCCTCCCCGAGTTTGTAGAAGGCGCCGAGCAGATACTGTGCTAATGGGCTGCCTTGCTCAGCGTCTTGGTGAAGCCGTGCCAAATGGCTGCCAGCCGCTTTGCCCGCGGTCTCACTGTTCTCCATTGGCGCGGCGCTGGAAGCTCCCATGAGTGTTGCCAGCACGAGCCACGCTGCCAGGAGTGAGCGACCCACTGCAAAAAGGAAGGTTTGATCTCGGCAGAACGGCTATGTGCACGAGCGCTGGACCTCCCACTGAACGACCCCGCCTTACCCGGGGAATGAACCCGCCCTGCTCTCCTGGGCCCATAGGGCCACCTTTAGCACGCCTCCGCTCCACACAACAGTTTTAACAGAAAATTAGCCATCACCGCGCAGCGTGTGCGTGATCAATGCGTACACCGTACGGCCGCATCCATATCACTTGAAATGCTCAGCTACAGCCAACCTGATGAACCCCTGAGCTGCTCACCCCAGGAAACTCGGATTTTTCCGTCCCCGTGGCGCGTTGAAGAGTTCCCCGAGGGCTATCGCATTCTGGATAGGAACGATTGTGTCCTGGCATATGTGATTGACAGCGAGCAAATCCCAGGTGCTGAGTCAAAGGGACTGACGCAGCAGGAAGCTTGCCGGATTGCGCGTGTGATTGCGAGCCTTCCTGAAATCATCAAAGAAACACCACCTGGGCACATGCAGTGGTACTGGTGGAAATGGGTTCAAGCCGTGCTCCGCAAACTCATCAGCGGACTCCCCAGAGGGGGGGCCAAGAGGTCGACGTCGGCCAGTTCAGCTTCCGACGTGACGCCGCTGACTCCTCCGCGGCGCATCACTGATTCTGGCGAGCCCACAAATCGAGCTACAAGGCCGGCGGTGTCCGGCATTAACGTTCCGACATAAGATCGAGACGCGAGCCCGCCCGCGCCGGGCCCGCAGAGGCAGATTTTCAAATTCGGGGCGTTTTCGGGGTGCGATCCTCGATTTTGTCGGCCCCGTCGGTCCACCCCGATTTTCCCCGAGTTCGAGACTCAGACTGCCGCAGGCGGAGTAATGTTCCGCAATATGCTATTGAAACGTAAAGAGAAATTGCCGTCTATCGATTTCTATCCATCCCACTTCCCAACCGGTCATTGGTTGCCAATACGGCACAGCACCGGAAATGCTGTGAACCGGCCTATTGCCATTCGGATTCTGCGCGCAGCTGGCGAAAGCCGACATAGGGCGGTCAGAGGCTATTCGGGTTTTGACCCACAGCGGCCAAACAGCGGCCTATTTTGCTGTGATGCACAACAGTGCTCTCGCCCGACGATATGCCAGGGTAGTTCGATATAGTCACCCTTGCCGACCTCGAACCCCTTGATGATGTCCGCGGAATCAACCTCGTCGCCGCTTTCCGCATCTACCTTGCGGTATTTGATTCGGTGGCCGGTCTTTTTATTGAGCTGATGGAAGCCGATCTTTTCGCGTTCCGATGTAGCCGGAAACAGGGCTATGGGGCAGGAAACAAGCGACAGCTTCAGGTATCCCTTCCAATAAGCACGCGGTGCCATGACGAACTCCGATACTCCGAAAACAGCACTTTACTGCGAATCTGGGCGAGTACGTGCGTTCAGCAAGCTGCCGTTTTCGTTCCGTTCGCGAGAAATTTATGAAAGACGGGAAACGGCAAATTAACCAGCGAGGGCACCTATAGGCTGGTAATGAGCGTTTTTTGGCCGAATGGGGCCTAATAACGCTTGCGGTGACGTTTGGGGGAGCGCGCCCGCTGAATTGCTCGCATTAATCATTTGGTGACGAATCACCTGGACTTAATGCGCTCGAGATTTCGCCTCCGGGCTCTAAGAGCTTCGTACTTGGAAAAGAGGCAAGGATGAGCGAGCAGTCCGTCGCTTTGGGACAGGAGCTTGGGAGCCGGGTTCCCGATCCGGCTGATCCTGCGTCCGTTGCGAATTTACAGGACTCGGCGGACCTGGCGAATGAGAATTGCGACCGAGCGGTGGCACTGGCTCACAAATTGTCGGCTCAGTTGCGGGAGGCCCAGGATCGGATCAATCAGCTCGAACGTGAGGCCGACGGGCTTTGCGACCAGTTCCTGGCGGAAGCTAAAGCCGTTATCCAAGAGGTACAGTCCAATGCCGACGCTCGCGTCAACCGGACTACTAGGGAGGCCGACGGACGCATCGCCCGGCTGAAAGCTGAGGCACAGAATGAGATTGGTCGCTTACAGGACGAGGTAGTTCAGGCGACACGCGGAATCGAGCAGGTAAAAGCTGAAGCCGATAAGTACATCGAACGCATCAAAAAAGAGGTTGACGCTCGCGTTGCCGGTGTGGAGGCAGAGGCAAAAAAGCGTATCGATCTCATGCAACGCGAAAACGAGCATAAAGTCATCCGTCTCGAGGCGGACCTCGGGGAGGCCAAGAATCGCGCGGACCGTGCCGAGCAGTGGCTGGTGCTCATTCGTCGTGAGATCGAGGACCATTTAATGCCCTCAGTCACAGCCATGCGCGATGGGCCAAAGCCAACCAATCCAGCGTCACGCTTACGGTCATTGACAGTACCCACGCCATCGCCGTTTTCGGCTATTACATGGTTTCGACATTTGTGGCTTCGAGTCACTGCGACAGCGGTACTCGGTTGTCGGGTCGGCACTGACATGGAATTTGACCGAGCCCCCCAGCACGAACCGGGACTTTCCAACGGGAAAAAGGGGAATACCGCCAGGGCGAGCGACCCGAGCGCGCCATTGCTGAGCGGCGGTAATTCGGCCGCCCCGGACTGGGTGAGTGACGCCTGTAACGAGAGCGATCGTGTCAAGCTTGGCGTGGCCGAGCAGGACCTCAATCGGCAACCAGCATGCAACACTATGGCGCCGCCAACCGACGCCACCACGGCCCGGAACGCAACACCACCAATTCAAACTTCAGGGGGGCCGCCGGAGCTACAGCAGAGGGACGCGTAAGTTCGGCTAGACTGCTCCTGCTTCTGCTGCGCCGTCGAGAGAGCGCCCTGACCGGAAGGACAAATGCACAACCCGCTGCGACCTGATCTGTCCCGATCTGCCGAAGGTCAGCTAGATTCTTTCCTGCCACTTCACTCCGGCGTCCGGTTTTCGAGGGCTGCGGACGCGGGCCGATGGCCGTTCATTACGCTCCTCGGCGCCGCGGCGTTGGCGTGGCCACTCGCGGCGCGGGCACAACAACCGGGAAAATTGCCGCGTATCGGCGTGCTGGTGTCCGGTTCGCCTCCGCATCCGTTCGCCGACGCGTTCTTCGGCGTGCTCTGGCTCACGCCCCACGCGACCGAAATGACCGAAGCGGATTGGAATTTTCCCGAAGGCCGCTTTCTCTCTTACGTCCTCGCCCCCGTCGCGCAGGGGCAGTCGTCCCTCTATATCGTTCTGAATGCGGCCGTAGAAACAATCTCGTTCACGTTGCCTCAATCGGACGCGTACCGTCGTTGGATGGCGCTACTGGACACGGCAGCCCATGTCCCCGCCGGCGAGGAATTCGCGTCCGGGTCACAACTCAAGGCCATGCCCCGATCGGTCCTCGCCTTCTCGGGGTCGGCATGACGCAAGGCGCGCGCTTCGGCCCGCAGCTCAGCAGCAACGGTGTCACCTTTCGGTTATGGGCCCCCACGGCGAAGCGGGTCGAGGTAATGCTTGATCGCGCCTGTCCCATGACTGCGCTTCCGGGCGGATGGTTTGCAGTCAATGTTCCGGATGCGGTTGCGGGGACGCGGTACAAATATTTGATCAACGGCGAGATTGCGGTACCGGACCCTGCCTCTCACTTTCAGCCGGAAGATGTCGCAGGGCCAAGCGAAGTCGTCGACCATCAACAATTCGAATGGAAAAATGTGCGCTGGCACGGGCGGCCATGGCACGAGGCTGTAATCCTCGAACTGCATGTCGGAACCTTCACCCCGGCAGGAACCTTTCGCTCGGCCATCGACAAACTCGATCATGTCGCCCAAACCGGCTTTACCGCGATCGAGTTGATGCCGATTGCGGACTTCGCGGGCCGGCGAAACTGGGGCTATGACGGCGTATTCCTCTACGCACCGGACAGCAGCTACGGCCGGCCCGACGATCTAAAATCTCTGATCGATGCAGCACACGCGCGCGGGCTGATGGTCTTTCTTGACGTCGTCTACAATCACTTTGGCCCGGAAGGAAATTATCTCGGCGTTTACGCGCCGGCCTTCTTCACGGCTGCTCACACCCCCTGGGGCAGCGCGATTGATTATCGGATCGAGCAGGTCCGCGCCTTTGCGATCCAGAATGCGCTGCATTGGGTCGAGCATTATCGCTTCGACGGTCTGCGGCTCGACGCAGTCCATGCGATCGTCGAGCCTGGAGAGCCTTCGATCCTGCATGAGCTCAGCGCGGCGGTCGGCCGCTTTGCCTCCGAGACCGGCCGCATGATTCATCTCGTGCTGGAGAACGATGATAATCGTGCAAGCTTGCTCAACCCGGGAACGGATCGCGCGCGGGGAAAATACCGGGCACAATGGAATGATGACTATCACCACGCCTGGCATGCTCTGCTGACCCGCGAACACCACGGCTACTACCAAGACTACAATCCCGATCCGTCGGCTCATCTTGCTCGCATCCTGAGCTCGGGTTTTGCCTATCAGGGTGACCCATCCGTGTATCGGGGAGGCCGCGCTCGCGGTGAAATTTCAGTACGCAATTCACCATTGGCGTTTGTGGACTTCCTGCAGAACCATGATCAGATCGGGAACCGGCCGCTGGGCGATCGCATCACCACGCTCGCAGACAAAGCGGCGCTCACCGCCGCGCTCGCGGTGACGCTGCTTGCTCCGATGCCTGCGCTCATGTTCATGGGCGAGGAGTGGGGCTCGACCCGTCCCTTCCCCTTCTTCTGCGATTTTCATGGCCCGCTTGCCGAAGCGGTTCGCAATGGACGGCGCTCGGAGTTTAAAGCGGCCTATGCTCAATTCGGAGAACGGATTCCTGATCCTCTGTCCGAGCAGACTTTTCGTTCCGCCGCTCTCGATTGGGATACTCGCTCCACGCCAAACGGTGCCAAGCGCCTTGCGCTCGTACGAGAACTCCTGGGCATTCGCCGCCGCGATCTCGCCCCGGAATTCGCGCAAGTGAACTTTGGATCAGCGCGCCGCCACGGATCAGTTCTGCATGTGAGCTGGCCGCTTGCAGGAAATAGGGATCTTGTTCTGCTGGTCAATCTTTCAGGTGAGGTTGCCCAGTGTCCTGCTCCGTTGCAATGGGGACGACCGCTGTGGGGCAGCACCCCCGGGAAACGGCTCTCCCCCTGGGCCGTGTTCTGGAGCATCGGAGAGAGCTGATGCCACGCGCGATTCCGATCGCAACCTATCGGCTGCAATTGACGGCAAGCTTCGGGTTTGCGCAAGCAGCCGAGCTTGTGCCCTATCTAAGCTCCCTCGGTATCAGTCACCTCTATGCCTCGCCTTTTCTCAAGTCACGGGCGGGAAGCACGCATGGCTATGATGTGGTCGATCACAATGCCGTAGACCTGGAACTCGGTGGCGAGGCCGGTCTCGATCAATTGCACCGCGCACTGGTCGAATTCGACATGGGCCTCATTCTCGATTTCGTGCCCAATCACATGGGAGTTAACTACGCGGACAATCCGTGGTGGCTCGATGTGCTGGAATTCGGGCCAAAGTCTCCATTTGCAGCCTCGTTCGATATCGATTGGAAAGGTCTGCAAGGGCATCCCCGCGGTGGCGTTCTCGTTCCCATTCTTGGCCGGCCATACGGAGAGGTCTTACAAAGCGGCGAGATCGTGCTGCGCTACGACGCGCGTGAAGGCAGTTTCGCGGCCTGGTATTACGAGCACAAGCTGCCGATCGGACCTGCCCGCTACAGCGAAATCTTGCAGAAAGTTGTAGCGCAGGCGGGCGCAAGCACAGAGCCGCCGGGCCGCCAGCTGCTGGAGTTTGCGGCTCAGTACCGTGGCCCGCACAATCCGCCGCGGCAGCAGTCCGCCGCTTTCAAGGCCGAGCTCGCCGGCATTCCCGGCGCCCAAGAGATTATTCAGCGCGGGTTGTGTGCCTACGATCCATCGCGAGAATCCGCGGCTCTGCTTGCGCTCCACTATTTGCTCGAGCGCCAGCATTATCGGGTCGCGTATTGGTGGCTGGCGTTGAGCGAAATCAATTACCGCCGCTTCTTTGATATCAACGATCTTGCCGGCTTGCGGATGGAAGACGCAAGCACGTTCGAAGCCGTTCATCGTCTCGTTCGAAGATTGATTGCCAATGGCTGGCTGCAGGGGCTGCGAATAGATCATATGGACGGGTTGCGCGATCCGCATCAATATTTCCGGCGCTTGCACCATCTCATTGAGGTCGAGAAGCCTGCCGGAAGCGAGCCGTTTTACGTCGTGGTTGAGAAGATCCTCGGGGAGAGAGAGCGCCTGCCCCGCTTTACCGGCGTCTGCGGCACCACCGGCTATGAGTGGCTCAACGCCATTTCGCGTCTGCTGATTGACGAAGGCGGTCTTACGACGCTGGATCAAGCCTGGCGCGAGTTTACGGGAGAGCATCGCAGCTTTCATGAGATACTGATCGAAGCCAAGCGCCGCGTGATTGCCAATATCCTGGCAAGCGAATTCACAGTATTATCGCGTCTTCTGGCGCGAATCGCGGCCGGGCACTACAGCACCCGTGATTATGGCGCGGATCGGTTGCGGGCAGCGCTTGAACTGTTCGTGCTGCATTTCCCGATCTACCGGACGTACATCACTCCATCAGGCCCCTCGCGCGGCGATCGCGCGATCATCAACCGGGCCATCACGCAGGCGCGTGCAGACTGGTTTGGTCCGGACGCAGGCATTTTTGATTTTCTGCGCGACGCCCTCACTTTGGATCTGATCTCTGCCGGGCGTACGGGATACAGCATTGCCCGCGACCGGCAATTTGCATTCAAGGTACAGCAATTCACCGGTCCGATGATGGCCAAGTCGCTCGAGGACACCGCATTTTATCGCTATCATCGCCTGCTGGCTCTGAACGAAGTAGGAGGAAATCCTGCCGCAGCAGGGCTGTCAGTCGCCGGATTCCACGGATGCATGGAGGAGCGAGCGGGCAAGTCACCGGAGGGGCTTACCGCGACCGCGACACACGACACCAAGCGGGGCGAAGATGCCCGTGCCCGTCTGCTGGCGCTCACGCAGCTCGCGGACGAATGGAAGGCAGCCGTGCTCGATTGGCGGGCGCAGAATGCTCCGCTCGCCGATTCTTCCCGGTCGCAACGCATTCCTTCGCTCGCGCATGAATACATGATCTATCAATCGCTGCTCGGTGCCTGGCCACTCGGCGGAATTGATGCCTCCTTCGTCGAGCGCATGCGCGCTTATGCCGTCAAGGCTGCCCGCGAAGGCAAGCAGCAAACGAGCTGGGTCGCGCCGGATGAAATATATGAGGCAGGACTCGAAGGCTTCATAGAACAGTTGCTGAATGAGTGCAGGTCGGCACGGTTCATCGCTGCGTTTGACGCCTTTGCCCAGCGAGCGGCGCTGATAGGCGCATTGAACAGCCTCACCCAGATCACATTGAAGACAACCATGCCAGGCGTGCCGGATTTCTATCAAGGCACGGAGCTGTGGGACCTGTCGCTGGTCGATCCCGACAACCGGCGTCCGGTTGACTTTTCTGCTCGCATCGACGGGTTGCAGTCGATACGCATGCAGCCGGATTGGCGAGCACTGGCAACTCACTGGGACGATGGCCGGATCAAGTTTGCGCTCATCCGCCGTCTACTCGCGCTGCGCAGCGAGTTCCCCGATGTTTTTGCGAAGGGCTCCTATCGCCCGCTCAATGTTGAGGGTCTGCATCACGAGGAGATTATTGCATTCGCGCGCATCCATGATCGTAGCGCCGTAATCGTGGTGACTGCGCGATGGTTCGATCGCGTCACGAAGAGAGGCCGCACGTGGCCATCCGGCACAGCGTGGGATGCGACGGTGTCGATCGAGGCATTTAGTGAAGCCGCCTACGCGCTCGGAGCGGCGAAGGAGGCGCGTGGCCCCGCTATCGCCATTGCGGAATTGTTCGAGCATCTGCCTGTGGCTGTGTTGCGGGCACGATATGCACCGGTGCGTCGCGATCGAGCGATATTGAAACACAAGCAGAACGTCCCGGTGGCTTGATGACTCAGAAACTTCGCCGAGCTCCCGCTTAAATCGGAGCAAAGGCAGCGCGCGGCGCCATAAGAAAGGCCGCCGCACGGTCGCTCGCGCCTGCGCTTTCAGCTCCTGCCGATACGGCCTCGTAAAACTCGCCCGGAGCACCCCTGCTCGTCGTCGCTTTTCCGGCCACGGTCGTCGATCACGGCGACGCGCCGCATCCGCGCCGGCTGCTGTGCGCGCGCCGTGAGCGGCCATGCGGCGACCGTACCGCCGATCACCTTGACAAAATCGCGTCGTCGCATTGCCTTCCCAAGGCTCAGGACCGCGCCAACGTCGGCTCGCAACCACGCTAATTACTTAGCAGGAAATGCGGCCGGCGAAAATAGGATTTGGTGGTCTATTTTGCGCAGCAGCAATTCTGAACCACCCCTGTCTCTTGAGGGTCAATTGCACGCATTACCGCGCCGCAGCATTGCTGTCTGCTTTACCTCAGTCATCGGAACTTGGCGGTGGGCGTCGGCACGGCTCTTTCGTGCCACCATAAGCGGTCATGCCCCTTCCGCACAGTCGCGTGGTTGATGTAGCCTAACCTTCGAGCCGGCCCAGCGGGGACGTGCCGAAGTCCCCCTTTTTTGGCGGCAGGCTGATGCCGTCGGCGGGCATCCCACTCAGACCATCATTTGTGCGGTCTATCCACGCTCGCATCGCGCGCCCGCGCCCATTTACGCGTGCGAATAGAGACGATCAGGGAGGAGGACGCCAATGAAACTTCCCCGCCGCAAATTTTCTGCATCTGGCCGCAGGCGCGGCCGCGCTGCCGGCAGTTTCGCGGATCGCGCGGGCGCAAGCCTATCCGTCGCGGCCGGTGCGTCTCATCGTCGCCACTCGCCCCTGGCGGCGCGTCCGACATCGTCGCGCGCCTGATCGGACAATGGCTGTCGGAGCGGCTCGGCCAGCAATTCGTCATCGAGAACCGGCCGGGTGGCGGCGGCAATATCGGCACCGAGGCCGTCGTGCGCGCGCCCGCAGACGGCTATACGCTTCTCTTGGTCGGTGGTCTCAACGCGATCAATGCGACATTCTACGACAAGCTCAATTTCAATTTCATCCGCGATATCGTGCCGGTCGCTGGCATTATCCGCACACCATTGGTCATGGTGGTAAATCCAACGGTCCCGGCCAAGACGGTTCCCGAGTTCATCGCCTATGCCAAGGCCAATCCGGGCAAGATCAACTATGGCGTCGGCTGGAATCGGAAGCGCGCCCCATCTGGCCGGCGAGTTGTTCAAGATGATGGCCGGCGTCAACATGCTTCACGTGCCCTATCGCGGTGGCGGGCCCGCGCTCGCCGATTTGCTCGGCGGCCAGGTGCAGGTCATGTTCCCCGCCACTGCCTCATCAATTGAGTACATCAGGGCCGGCAGGCTGCGCGCGCTGGCCGTGACCACCGCGACGCGTTCAGAGGCGCTGCCGGACATGCCGACCGTGGGCGAGTTCGTGCCGGGCTACGAGGCGAGCAATTGGTACGGCATGGGCGCACCGAAGACCACGCCGGCCGAGATCGTCGAGAAGCTCAACAAGGAAATCAACGCTGGCCTCGCCGATCCCAAGATGAAGACGCGGCTCGCTGACCTCGGCGGCACGGTGCTTGCTGGTTCGCCCGCCGACTTCGGCAAGCTGATCGCCGAGGAAACCGAGAAGTGGGGCAAGGTGATCAAGTTCACAGGCATCAAGGCGGATTGACCCGGCGCTCTCGGCACCACGTTCCATAACGTCCCGATAGGCGAATACCGATCGGGTCGATGACTGGTTAAGGATCAAAACCCGAACCCCTCGTTAGCACTCATATGTCAGCTTTGCCAAGCTGCGGGCATGCCGCCGCATTGGCCTGGACGGCTGTGTGCCGGGAGCCGACGTGAGCAGTTGCAGCAACAATCGGTGCAGAAACCCGGATACTCGATCACCTCGTCGGCGGTGGCAAGCAGCATCGGGGGCGCGGTGAGGCCGAGCGCCTTGGCGGTCTTGAGGTGATAGACAAACTCAAACCTGGTCGGCTGTTCGATGGGCAGATCGCCCGGTTTATGGCCTTTCAAAAGCCTATCGGCATGAACGGCAAGTCGGACATAGGCCGCCCGCTGGTTAGCCCGTGCTGGCCAGCTCACCGGCATCACAGTATTCTCGCCACCCGAACGTTGACGGCAAACGGACCGCTTAGCGAACTCTACAATCTTCGCCCGGTGCACCATCGTGACCCCCTCGGGGAAGACGGCCGGTACATCCGGCCTTGCGGCATGTACACGCTCAAGTGCTCCATTCATTTCCAAGCCGGAAGAGAAGGGCACATAAACCAAGCCGTCGAGAGGGCGCGTCCTACCTCCTCTCTAACCTTATGCTCCGACTACTCTCCGGGGTGATCAATAGTCGACAAGATCGCGAGCGTCCGCAGGGTCGATGACAGCTCACAGAGCAACTGCGCTCGCTTTTGCGCCACGTAGAGCGACAGGAACGTGCCTCCGGTGAAGTTCCATCCGGGTTAATACGGGCTTTGCGCGATCCCCAACTCGACAGGATCACCGCTTATGGCGAACAAAACGGGCTTTCCCACAGCGGCCTTCATCGCCTGAATTCCGGGGCCGCTGGAGACATGGGATCGACCGGGATAGCGAAAAGTTCCGGGAAAATGGCCTGAATGCCGCCGGATAGCCCAGCGCGTACCGAAGGACAAAAGCCAGGTCTGCCCTCGGTGCAGCCGCGCTCCTTCATCCCTTGGCCAAATCCTTCGATAAACGGGTCGGGCTCGGCTTCCGTCGATACCCATAAAATGAAATGAACCTGCCAGACTGCTGCGCCCGCACCGACGAGCGGCCACGCAGCCGCACCGCCGAGCAACGTGATGAACTCTCGTTCTCCTCAACCAATCGAAATGCATCCGATATCCCTAACTCCAAAAGGGGACGGATAACGGATTGGCGAGCATAAAGTCAGGGGCTTGCCGCGGTGCGGGATTTTGATCCGGTCTCTGTCGGCTTGGGGTCAATAGTTTGCATTACCGCGCTGCAGCATTGCTGTCTGCTTTACCCCAGTTAGCGGAATAAATTCGAGCAGCCAAGGGCTTCCGGGTCGTGCCAAGCCGACGTATGCAGTGCAGCAAATGACGGGACTGCATGATTTATTCGATCACCTCGTCGGCAGTCACAAGCAATTTGTCTGGGATGGTGAGGCCCAGCGCCTTGGCGGTCTTGAGATTGATGATCAGCTCAAACTTTGCCGGCACCTGCAATGGAAGATCGGCCGGCTTCTCGCCCTTGAGGATGCGGTCGATGTACCCTGCCGCCAGGCGAAACTGTTCGCTGCGAACGTCACCATAAGAGATCAGGCCGCCCAATTCTGAAAAAAAGCGATTGTAATAGATCGCCGGCACGCTGTAGCGGGCCGCCAGCGCAATGATCAGTTCACGATTTACATCGTTGAACACGTCCGGCATCACGATGAGGCCGCCACCTGGATCGCGTGTTTGTGCGGCGATAACGCCTTCGATCTCATCCTTGGCGTGAACCGGAGCGGCATTCACCTGGACGGCAAAGGAAAATGCGGCGGCCTGAATGGACGGCAGGGAGTATTGGAGCGGCACGGCCGTTGCTGGATTGAACAGCAACGCCACACGCACCGTGCGCGGAGCGATCTCCTTCAATAGTTCCACCCATTTTCCGCCCAGTGTGCCGGCCGGATCGTTGGACATGAAGCCAGTGATGTTACCGCCCGGATGCGCAAGGTTCGCAGCGAAGCCGCTGCCGATCGGATCAGATACGCCCGCAAACACGATCGGAATTGTCTTCGTCTCGCGGGCAAGGGCGCCGATCACGGGCGTGGTCACACCGAAGATAGCATTGGGCCGCAGATCGACCAGTTCTTTTGCCAAAGCCCTCATCCTATCCGCATTATCGGCGCTCCAGCGAAGTTCGATCCGGAGATTGCTGCCTTCAGTCCACCCCAGCTTTGTGAGCGCACCCCGGAAAGCTGCGAGCCAAGACTGCGCAGCCCGATCGCTCTGCGCATAGGCCATCAGCACGCCGATCAGCCGCATCCGGTCCGGCTGCTGCGCGCGCGCCGCGAGCGGACTGCTTCCAGTTCGGTCAACACCTCTGGCGGTCTGAAAATACTCGGCGGCATCCAATCGACCGGCCGCTCCGTGGCGACGAGTTCGCGCTTTGCGGCAGCATGGGCGAGACCCCGACCTTGCGGCAGAACTTCGATGCTAAGGAGAGCCACCGTATCCCCGATGGCTCTTGAACTCCCCCCTTCGCCGTGTTCAGGCCAAAAGTGAAGGCTCGTTCACCGCTGGCCTCGTCGCCTCCTTCGTGACGACCGGATGTTCGGCGACCGGCAATTGCAACACCGTCGCGTGCTGGCCCTCGATCAGCCGCGTGAGCAGTACCACTTGTCCGTCGGAAAATTCCAACGCATCATGATGGACCACGGCACTATTCGTATTGATCTGCCGGAAGCGCGCGAGCCGCTGTCCGATTTTCTTGTTTGGGAGGATGCCAATTCCGAATGCCGGCTCACATTCGACATTTTTGTCGAACGCAATTCAGTCCGGGCAATAGGCACACTGCGACATTTGGTTGGCCCAGCGCAGCGAAACCGCGAGTGATGGAATTGCGGAACTTGGTCGTTACCAACTTGTCCTCGATCTGGGCAGGCCGGGTCGCGACGTGGTGCAGGCTGTAGTCACACATGGATAAAACTCCTCTTGCTGTGAAATCCGGAAATAGTCGCCCTCCTCAGCGAGCCGCGGGTACAGGGCCATTGGCCGGATTTTAGTCCTCACTTCCCAGCAAGGTCGCAGACCCAATGGCTCGGGCCGGCAGCAGCGGCCCGGCTCAGCGTAATTACCGGTTTGCGGCGCTGAAACCGAATGGCCGCTTGCTGTCGTGAACGTCAAAATAGCACGCATCGTTGACGCGGAAACAGGGTAAATTGGTCGCGATCCACCACTCGATCACCTCATCGGCCGGTGGCGAACACGTCCTGCGGGACGGCGAGCCTGAACGCCTTGGCAGTCTTGCGGGAAATATAGAAGCACCTATCGGGCTCCTAGCCGGCACGCTTCCGGCAACGCAATGAGCGTCGCCGTGTTCGGGCCATAGGTCTCCGACACGGGGTCGTTGGGATCACGCCTCAGGTCCAATTCGCAAGCCTCGCGAAAGTAGCAGCTCGCGCAATGCTGCCTAATTGCTTCGAACATTGCGCCGTCATAGCCTCCCACTGCACTGAGATCGAGACCCACCATTGCCATCCGGCAGTCCAGAAGATCGTCGGATGACGTGGAGCGATAATTGCTGATTTGCATTAAATCCTCCCGCGTTACTCGCAAAGCGATGCATATCAGAGCTGCGCAGGCCCAGGAGCTACGTCGGTTGGGTCAGGGCAGCCCCACTTGTCGCCGATGGTACTGCTGTATTTTAGGCCGTAACCCAGCCCTCAAATTGATCTCGATCAAAGGGATTCTTCGAGCGAATTCATCGCCGATACCGCCTTTGCGGTGTGCCCGCATAACCTGAGAATGGATTGCGATTGCAAAATCCGCCAATCCCCGACACCGTGGCTTGGCATTGTTCGAATGAATAGAAACCGCAGTTACTGCTACCACCGGGATAATACGCGCACCATGTACCGTCAGCGTGCGCTGCGATTGTAGATAGGAACAAAACGGCCAAAGCAATTGTGATCCTGCGCATGATTGCCTCCTCGACCCAATGGATCAGTGTTCTGGCATAACGCCGAATGCCTCCAAAAATTCCCGGCCGGACATGCAGCGCGTGCAACAGGAGCTGTCTTCACTCGATCACCTCATGGGCGCTTCAATACACCAGCACGGGCGTCTTGCGGAGATAGGCACGATCTTCAATCTGCTGCACAAGAAATCGGCGACGTCTGCCCGTGAGATAGTCCCATTCCGCCATTGCGACGGTTCTTTGAGAACTTTGTAGCGTCCCGTTCGACTGCCGTTGGTCAACACTCCGGGCCGCGCAATAGTCCAGTCGAGCGCGCTGTCCTTGATCAAGCGTTCCTGCACGTCTTTGTCGTCGTAGGCGCGGCCGAAAAAGAACCGGAATGGCAATAGCTGGAGGCAGCTGATACTGGCGCGACTGTCGCCTGCTCCGAACCCGGTCACACAGATCAGCCGCTTCACGCCCTGAGCTTGCATCGCCGCAACAAGAACCCGCGTGGCATCTGAAAAGAGATGCACTGGTCGAAACAGGTCACCGAGGCCGACGCCCAATACCTGGATCACGGCGTTCATCCCCGTAACCGCCGCCATGACCTCGCTGCCCCTCAGCGCATCGCCCGGAACTTTCTTCAGCTTAGGGTCCGAGATCCTAATGCCAGCTGCCGACCGCGCAAAGGCGCGCACCGTGTGCCCCGCCTCAAGCGCCTGGCGGGTAGTTTCAAGTCCGATGCCCTTGCTGGCTCCGATGATTAGCACCTGCGCCATGCCCGTGCTCCGCACAAAGCGACAGAGGTCGTTCAGGGCCCCTGTGGTCAAGGCCTATGCAGTTTAATCAAGCGGTGTCCGCAGTCCAGTCAAGCCGACCGGCGGCATGTATTTGCCGGATTGCAGGAGAGATTGGTCATTCGCGCCGATCATCAATCGTCTCACAATAGGTCCGCAGCTCCTCCGATAGCGGCCGTAAAGCAGAGCCCAAACGATCGCCGTTCAGTGCCACAAGCTGCCGTGAGCAGATGCAGCAAATGAAGTGGCGATTGTTCGCTTATTCGATCACCTCGTCGGCGCGGGCGAGCAGCGTCGGCGGCACAGTGAGGCCGAGCATCGTGGCGGTCTGGGCGTTGATGACCAGCTCGAACTTGGTCGACTGCACGACCGGCAGGTTCGCGGGCTTGGCGCCCTTGAGGATGCGGCCGACATAGACGCCGACCTGTCGAAGCGCATCCGCAAGGCTAGGTCCGTAGCTCATCAGCCCGCCGACGTCGGCAAACTCACGCTGTGCATAGATCGCGGGAATTGCATGGCGCGACGCCAGATGGGCCAATTGGACACGCCGGCTGTTGAAAAAGGGATCGCCGGCAACAAAGAGGGCGTCGGGCCGCTCGCGCACAAAACTTGCGAAGGCCGCATTGATCTCGCGGATGGTGCTGGCGTTGATAACCTGGATTTGCAGCCCTAGGGCGCGAGCAGCCGCTCCCACGTCTCTCAGCGTGGATTCGGTAGTCGGAGATCGGCCGGATTGACAAGCACGGCCACACGAGCTGGCTCTGGGCACCAGCTCACGCAGGAGGTCCAGGCGCTTTGCCCCCAACTCAGCGGTGAAAAAATTGATAGCCTGTCAGCGTTGCCGCCCGGCCGGGCGAGGCTGGCGACGAGACCAAGCCTAACCGGGTCTTCGGCGACGACGAAGACGATGGGGATCGTCGTGGTTGCCGCCATGGCCGCGGACGCCGCGACGGTGCCGAATCGCGGCGATCACGGAGACTTGGCGGCGGACCAATTCGGCCGCCAGCGCGGGCAGTCGATCGTTTTGACCCTCGGCCCAGCGGTATTCGATCGCCACGTTCTCGCCTTCGACATAGCCGGTGTCTTTAAGGCCCTGGCGAAATGCGCGCAGACGGTACGCCGGCGCGTCAGGCGACTGGGGTCCAGGAATCCGATCACCGGCATCGCTGGCTGCTGCGCACGCGCCGCGAGCGGCCATGCCGCCGCGCCACCGAGCAGCGTGATGAACTCGCGCCTGTCTCATTCGATCACCTCATCGGCGCGCAACAAGATCGCAGTCGGCAATTCAATGCCGATTGCCTTGGCGGTCTAGAGGTTCACCGCGAACTCAAATCTGTTCGGCTGCTCGATCGGAATGTCTCCGACCTCGGCTCCCTTGAGGATTTTAGCGACGTGCGTGGCGGCCTGCCGATGCATGGCGGCGAAATCGGGGGCGTGCGACGAAGTCCTCCCGCCTCCACGTAGGTCCTGAAGATGAACATCGTGGGCATCCGGTGTTCGCTCGATTTGCGCGATCTGGGCGCGCGCGGGCGTGAAATGCGGGCTCGACAGGACGAGCAGCGTCTGTGTTGAAGCCGCTGCCAGGGAGCCGAACGCCGCCTCGAAGTCATAGGGCGGATTCTCCAGTTTCAGCGGATGCACCTGCAGCCCGAAGATTTTCGCCCGGTGCTCGGCGGCGCTGAACTGGTCGGCCGAGATGGCATCCCAGAGTATGCCTATCCGCGTCCTGTCGGGAAACGCCTGCCACAGCAGCTCCGTTTGCTTTTCCGCCAATTCGGTTTGGCGCAGAAACACCCCGGTCACGTTGCCGTCCGGCCGCGCCAGGCTCTTCACATATCCGCTTGCGAACGGGGCATAGTTCGCCGCGATCATGACGATCGGCAGCGTGCGAGTCGCACTGAGCGCCGCTTGCAGGGCTGGCTCGGTTCCTTGCGTGACGAGTACGTCGACGTTCGATGGCGAGTCCGGCAGCGTCAGCGGACAGCGCACGCAAATCCTGCTCCACACGCCGAAAGTCCACGATCAGGTTTTGGCC
>CAVYVC010000016.1:0-128125 GCA_963771845.1 uncultured Alphaproteobacteria bacterium
GGCGCCCCCGTTGTGAAAGGCAGGAAATGTCTCCTTCTGGCACTGACCGCCATTCGCTGCGGTGCACAAAATTCCGTCGCTATTGGGGGCACTGCCGACACAACGGGACTTGAAGCGGCGGGCGGCTCGATCGAAAATGACCCACTCCGGAAATTCAGCGCCAAATTTTGCTGTGATGCACACGGCGCCCGCACGGAATAATGTGGTACGGTGCACCTCCCCCAGCTTGGGGAGAAGGATTATGAAGCGAAGGGAATTCATCACGTTTCTCGGCAGTGCGGCAGCTACGTGGCCGCTCGCGGCGCGCGCGGAGCAGGCCGAGCGCGTGCGGCGCATCGCCACGCTCGCCGGCATCGCGAACGAAGCGGGCGGCCAGGAACGCGTCACGATCTTCGTGCAGGCCTTGGCGCAGCTCGGCTGGATCGTCGGCCGCAACGCGCGGATGAATCCCGCTAGGGCGGCGGCGATAGCGGCGCGATTCGCAAGCATGCGGCCGAATTGGTGGCGCTCGCGCCGGACGTTATCATGTGCACCGGCGGCGTGTCGCTGGCGGCGTTGCTGCAGATCACCCGCACCGTGCCGATCGTCTTTACCGTCGTTCCCGATCCGGTCGGCTCCGGTTTCGTCAACAGCCTGTCGCGGCCGGGCGGCAACGTCACCGGTTTCGTGCAGTTCGAATACAGCCTGGCCGGCAAATGGCTGGAGCTGCTCAAGGAGATCGTGCCAAGCACGACCCGGGTGGCAATCATTTGGGATCCCGCCCAAACCGCGGCGATCGGTCAGTACGCTGTCATTCAGGCCATGGCGCCCGCGCTCGGGGTTGAGGTCTTCCCGATCAATGTACGCGACCTCGCTGACGCCGAGCTTGGCGTCGCGGCTTTCGCGCGCCGCGGCGGCACCGGCATGATCGTGACCGCAACCGCGTTGACGGTCTTTCATCGCGAGCAAATCGTTGCGCTGGCCAAACAGCACAAGCTGCCCACGGTCTATCCCCATACCGATTTCATCGCCAGCGGCGGGCTGGTCTGCATGGGGCCGATCTTTCCGTCCATATGCGACAAGCCGCAGGCTATGTCGACCGCATCCTCAAGGGCGAAAGCCTGCCGACCTGCCGGTGCAGGCGCCGACCAAGTACGAGCTGGTAATCAACCTCAAGACCTCCAAGGCGCTTGGCCTGGAAGTGCCCCGATGCTGCTCGCGCGAGCCGACAAGGTCGTTGAATAGCCGCTACCGTTTCTGCACCTGCTCAGGTCTCCTTTTGGCACGAACCTGAAGTGCGTAACCCGCGCCGCTAACGTCGGTTGACTGGGGTGAAGCAGACTTAAGGCGCGCGCGCTGATTACCGCCGAATATCGTAGTCAACGTTTTTGTCGACCCCCATCTCGACCTAGCGGGAGTGCCGAGGCCACCGGACGGCCTTCGTATCTTCCGTCGGTGAAGGTGCAAGCGACCGCTGCGGGCGCTGACGAGGAATTGTGTTCGCGCTAACATCGCTCGGAACCGGCAGCATCCCGGACACCCGCCCATGACGAAATTCCTGGCTTTCGTTGGACTGGTTGCCATTCTCGGCGTAATCGCCGCCGCGATCTTCTTTCAGCGGTTACTATAATGTTGCTGTAACCGCCGCGGATCCAGAGGTCGTGAAATGGGCACTTTCTCACGTCCGCGACGCTTCGATCGAGCGCCATGTCCAGGATAACCCCCCACTGTCGCTCGACGATCCTGCGATCGTGCGAACGGGGCGCGCGCCTTTTCCGAACGCGTCCCCCCGACCTCAAGGAACTGGCCAACGAAACCTCGCCCCAAGAGTTGTTCTGAGTAATCAAGAACGGCATCAACATGACAGGGATGCCAAGCTTCGGTGCCATTGACGTACCCGACCAGGAAATCTGGACTATCGTCGCATTTGTTAAGAAGCTGCCGACCGTGTCGGACGACGATTTCAAGACCTGGACCCAGCGGTGAGAATGTCCCTACGTTCAAGGTGGACGACGAAGGTTTGGACACGACGAGCGCAAAGATGCTCGCTAGCCGACACGCACGCAGGCGCACACGAAAAACTGCGAGAGGGGGCAGGCACCTCCGTTTGTCTCTGCTTTTCCTGCCACGGCCACCGATCGGGGCGGCAACAGCTTAGGCTACATTCCGGTGGCGGAAATTGGGGACCATTGCAGAAATTGGCTGAACCGTGTGTGTTCGCGGCTGCATTCGCGCCTCGCGCCTGACGGTGACCTAGGCCGTTGCGGCGGGATCGCTAGGACATCGCGCGACGGCAAGAACGGCGCTGAACTGTTGCCCGAAAGACGCTTGTAATCCATCCCAACTCTGTTACAGTACGCTCAACGACCGGTGAGCATGCTGTAATTTGGTTGAGAGCATCATGGCTGAAGGCAAATTTGTATCGTATCTGCGGGTATCGACGGCGCGCCAGGGGCGATCCGGGCTCGGCCTTGAGGCGCAGCGCCAGGCGGTCGAGGATTTCCTCAATGGCGGCAACTGGCAGCTCGTCAAGGAGTTTGTCGAGATCGAGAGCGGAAAGAAGGCTGATCGACCGCAACTGGAAAAGGCATTCCAGCTGTGCCGGCTCATCGGAGCCAAACTAGTCATTGCTAAGCTCGACCGTCTGTCGCGCGATGCGCATTTCCTGCTCGGGCTGGAAAAGGCCGGCGTTGATTTTGTGGCCGCCGACATGCCGCAGGCCAACCGGCTGACTATCGGCATTATGGCCGTTATGGCCCAACACGAGCGCGAGATGATTTCAGAGCGCACGAAGGCCGCGCTCGCGGCCGCTAAGCGCCGGGGCGTCAAGCTCGGCGGCTTCCGCGGCGTTCGGTTCACGGCCAAGCATGTTAAGCTTGCTGTGGCAGCGAGGCAGGAGAAAGCGCGGGCGCGGGCGTCTGACCTTGTATCCATCGTTCAAGAGCTACAGACGGCCGGTTGTGTGACATTGCGCGCCATTGCAGCCGGGCTCGAGGAGCGTGGCATTCCTGCTGCGCGTGGTGGCAGGTGGTCTGCGGTGCAGGTGTCGCGGCTGCTGGAGGCGGCCAGCCCTTTCGCCGCAAGCGCCGTCGCCGCGTGAGACGGCGGCGGAGCCGCTAAGCCGGCGCCCGTTCGGTATATTCGATCTTCCGGTAAAAGCCGCTGGGTGGGGCTTTATTTGCCTCCAGCAGTGCACCAGCGACGGCGTTAGCGAGATCATCATGGCCGCCGGGAGCGTGGTCGATCAGGTCACGGCCGGCGGTTCGCACCCGTCGTTCGAGGCCGATGAGTTGTCCGACAAGACGGTTGTTGTCGAGGAGATCGCAGCCGCGGCTGTTGATGACGGCAACGAGGTCGCCGTAGAGCTCGGACTTGCTGCGTTCGGCCGGTTCGAAATTGACGCCGTGCTTGCGGAACTGCTCACGCGGAAACTCTCCGGCATAGCGATCGCCGAATACTTGCGTGATGCGATATTGTTTCAAGAGGCCGGCGTATTCCTGAATCACTGCCTCGGGGCTGAAGGGTGGCTGCCGCTCGCGCACACAGTCAAGGATGGCGGTTTTGCCTTCGTGGTGTGCGATCGCGAGCGTGAAGGCGTCATTTGCACCGCCGGACGGATCGGCGAATCCGACATAGCTTTGGCTGCGCTGTGGGGGCCGTTCGAACACGCCGGGGTCGACGCAGGCCGATACTGCTTCGCGAGTCAGCAACCTTTCGACATCGGTTCGAAACTCGGCGCCGTACTCTGCGGCGGCCACACTTGCATCGCGTTCGTAGGCGTCGTCGACGACGTACTGCGGCACCGTTGGATTCATGATCAGCGTTGGGGCGCGCCAGATCAGCACTGGAGCCTCCTCCTGGCCGAACCATTTCTGATGCGCTTCCCACAACGCCCCGCGGCGTGCATAGGGCGAGCTTGCACACAGCAGCATGGATCCCGGCACGGTGGCCATGGCGGGCCGGATGGCGGTCAGCACTTCTTCGTCAGGATTCGCGCTGCCCTCGGACTGCCAGAACGCGATCTCATCACATAGGGCGGCAACGATGGTGCGCCCGCGGATGGTGCGGTAGCTGCAGGTCGCCACCTCTATGGTGATCTTGTTGGAAAGGTCGATCTCTTCGCCGGTTTCCCTCGTAATCAGATCAGCGAGCATGCGCGTTTCGGTCAACAGCGACCTAATGTAGCCGAAGATGACGCGGGCCTGCTTCCTGTCGGCGGCGATGACGACGATATGGCCGCGCTCGCCGGGTGTCAGGAATGGCCGCCAATCCTTGAAGGTGGCGAGATAGACAGCGATCAGGGCAAGATTAAATGACTTTCCTGCACGTCTGCCGCATACGAGCCAGGCCTCCTTCGACGGCTTATTTGGCCACTGCACCCTGCCCGTGCATTTGCTGAAAGTGACGATCTCGTCTTTCGACATAGGCAGCCCGAACAGCGCCCGCAGACATGCCCGCCACGCCTTCCAGGTTGTTGGATCGCGGAAGTAGTTCTTGAACAGCGCCGGATCATCGATCGCTTCGCAGATGTTCACTGCCGTTCACCGTCTGCCGGGATCGCTCTGCGAGATAGTTCTCCAATGTGGTGATGTCGCGTGGCTTCCGTTCGAGGCCGAGGGTTTCGAGCAATCGCCTCAAGGTGTTCATGCTGCCGTTGAGCTCGCTTATGTTGGTCGGCGCGCCTTCGAACATTGCGGCTATTCGTTCTTCCAGCCAGACGGCAAGGGAGGCAGCATTGTCGGCGAGAATCTGTTGCGCCTGGGTTGGTTCACCGCCGCGGTCGGCGAGGAGTTGCCCGCGCATTCTACGGAAGTGCCGGAGCCGCTGAGCGGTTGCTTCGGCCCCCAGCGAGCGCTTCCCGCGCTTTGCCGGCACGTCGGAGTCGTTGCAGAACTTGCCCGTCGTGTCGTCCCGGCCGGGGATCATGGCGCGAGATTTCCCATCCAGTGTTCTACGAGACGTTCGACTCGGAGATCGAGCAATTTAAGCTCGACCGCGCGTTGGATCAAATCAATGCGCCGCACTTTGCCGCCATCCACCAGCTCCGCTTAAATAGAGTCCCTTGGAGACAGGTGCAAGCTTGGCCGATCAACAAACTCGCATTAGAGCGCGGGCCGCTAAAGTCTGTTCAGTGAGGTGAAGCGGAGGTGCGCTGGACGCGGCCAAATCGTCTCAGGATGGTTGCAAAATCCTCGATATGCTTGCTGACTGATCCCTGTTAATTCGATAATCTGCATGGCGGTCGGTCCGCGAGGCAGACGGATGCTGTTCGATGAATTGCAACGCCGCGAGTTCATCACGCTCCTAAGCGGTATGGCGGTAGCGTGGCCGCTTGCGGCGCGCGCGCAGCAGCCGACCCGTCACATTGGGATGCTCATCGGCTATGCCGAGAACGACCCGGAGATACAGGCTCGCCTAGCGGCATTCCGGCAAGCACTTGAGGGCAATGGTTGGAAGGAAGGCGGCAACCTCCGTATCGATTACCGCTTCGCGCCTGCAAGCCCCGAGCAGGCGCAAGTCTATGCCAAGGAGTTGGTCGCTTTGCGACCCGATGTGCTGGTCGGCAATTCGACTCCCGCCACAGCCGCGCTGCTGCAGGAAACGCGCACTATTCCAATCGTATTCGTGGGCGTGTCCGATCCAGTGGGCAGCCATTTTGTAGCGAGCATCGCGCGGCCAGGTGGCAGTGCAACCGGCTTCACTAATTTCGCGCCATCGATGGTCGGAAAATGGCTCGAAATGCTCAAGCAGGTGGCACCGGGTATCGCCCGAGCGGCAGTCATATTCAATCCCAAGACCGCGCCAGGCGGGGGATCGTTTTTCCTCGAACCATTTGAGGCAGTAGCCCGCTCGTTTGCGATTGAGCCGATAGCGGCCGGTGTCAACGATGCGGACGAAATTGCCAGCGTAGTTGCCGTAATGGCGCGCAAGCCGGGCGGTAGCTTGATCATAATGCCGGATGCCTTCACCACCGTGCATCGCCAGCTAATCATTCTGCTCTCGGCTCGGTACGCATTGCCCGCGGTCTACCCTTATCGCTATCAGGCCATCGAAGGCGGCTTATTATCCTACGGCGTGGACGACATCGATCTGATGCGTAGAGCAGCGCCCTACGTCGATCGCATCCTCAAGGGCGAGAAGGTGGCCAATCTCCCTGTGCAGGCACCAGTCAAGTTTGATCTCGTGCTCAACTTGAGAGCAGCACAGGTGCTCGGGCTAACGGTACCGCCGACACTCATGGCCCTCGCCGACGCAGTCATCGAATAGAGGTGCTTTTTACTGCAGTGCATGAGTCCGCAGCTGGCAGATTTCGTTGCAAATATCAGGCGACGATTTTTTCGAAAGAAAAGAAGCTAAACTAAGTTCGCCGATTAATATGGCACCCAGGCCGTTAGCGAAGTTGCCTGTGAGTTTTTCACTAGGAAACGAGGTCCCTCACATATCTATCTGAGAATCGCACCAGCGGCCTAGAAAAATTTTGATCAGCGGTGGAAAACGACTTTGGCAACAAAATCTGCTACTTCTGGACTCGTGCGGTGCAGCAAATAGGACCGTTTACTCTATGACCTCGTCGGCGATGGCGAGCAGCCCCGGCGGCACCTCGATTCCGAGCGCTCGCGCTGTTTGCAGGTTGATTTGTTGCTCTAGCGTTTTTCTGCGTTCGGTTTGGGGACCAATTTGGGGACTATGTAATAACTTATCCTTATTTATGCATTATCTTCAAAAGTTTAGCTCATTCAATTGGCGGAAGAGTCCTCCGACGGGAGCGCGCAGCACATGCAGGATGTTGAGGCTGCCGCCGGCCTTCAAGGTCATCGCAATTCACTCTTCATTAATCATTTGCGCATCGGCAACTCGACAGAAGCATAAGGCCGAACATTTACAGAATAGGGCGCCAGGATGCCGGCGCTTAACGCGGCATCAACCATAATCGTTTGGAATTGGGTTACGAGTCGCGCGTGATGCGCGTTGGTGTGAGAAGAGTCATGCAAGCGGGCGTACAACCGGACCGATCCCCTGGTATCGTGCCGGCCGGTGACATCGACCTCGGAGCGCTGCGCCGCGCGCTTTGGCGCAAGAAATTCCTGATCCTCGGCCTCACGCTGCTGACCGCCGCCATCGCGTTTGCCGGCGTCAATTACGTCACGCCGCGCTACAAGTCGGAAGCCCGCGTGCTGCTCGAAATGCGCGAGAACATCTTCCTGCGGCCCGATGCGGAGAAGACCGCCGAACGCACCACCACCGTCGACCAGGAAGCGGTCACCAGCCAGGTGCAGCTCATCCTCTCGCGCGATCTCGCGCGCGAAGTGATCAAAAAGCTCAATCTCGCCCAGCGGCCCGAATTCGATCCTGTGCTCGGCGGATTCAGTCTCATTGGCGCCGTGCTCAGTCTCGTCGGCATCATCAAGGATCCGGCGGGCATGACGCCGGAGGAGCGCGTGTTCAAGAGCTATTACGATCGGCTCTCGGCCTTCCAGGTGGAAAAATCCCGCGTCCTTGCCATCGAGTTCGAATCGCAGGATCCGGAGCTGGCGGCGCTTGCCGCCAACACCATTGCCGAAATCTATATCCGCTTCCAGCAGGCGGCCAAGCGGGAGCAGACCCGGGCGGCGAGCGCCTGGCTTGCCGGCGAAATCGAGCGGCTGCGCGCAAGCGTGGCCCAGGCCGAAGCCAGGGTCGAGCGATACCGGGCCAAGACCAATCTTTTCATCGGCAACAACAACACGACCCTTTCCAATCAGCAGCTGGGCGATTTCAATGCTCAGTTCGCCGCCGCGCGTGCCCAGAAGGCCGATGCCGAATCGAAGGCGAAGCTCATCCGCGAGGCGCTCAAATCAGGGACTCCGATCGAATTCTCCGATATCACCAATTCCGAACTGATGCGGCGCTTATCCGAGCAGCGCGTGACCTTGCGCGCACAGCTCGCCGAGCAATCCTCGACGCTGCTTGATCAGCACCCCCGCATCAAGGAGTTGCGGGCGCAGATTGCCGATCTCGAGCGCCAGATGCGCGCGGAAGCCGATCGGCTCGCGCGCTCGCTGGAAAACGACGCGCGCGTGACGAGCAGCAAGGTCGAGGCGCTGAGTTCCGTGCTCGACCAGCTCAAGCGTCAGGCGGCCTCGACCAACGAGCAGGATGTGCAGCTGCGCGCGCTCGAGCGCGACGCCAAGTCGCAGCGTGATTTGCTGGAATCCTACCTCGCGAAATATCGCGAGGCGTCGGCCCGCGACAGCATTGGTGCCGCTGCCCCCGATGCGCGTATCATCTCGGCTGCGACCGTATCGAACACCCCGTCGTGGCCGAAGAAGGTCCCCATCATCTTGGTCGCCGCGCTCGCGATGTTTACGCTCACCTCGGCCTTCGTGGTCACTGGTGAATTGCTGCGCACATTGCCCATGCAGGGGAGCGCCACTATCCCCGCGCCGTTCGCTGCCGGCCCGCCTGTGCGGTCTGAGCCGGCGCAAGCTTCCGATGTCATCTCGGCGGCGCGCACAGCGGCAGTGCTGCGCACGCCGTCAGGCCCGCGCAAGGAGAGTGGAGAGATCGTGGGCATCGAGGCGCTCGCGCGCGAGCTGATCGATGCCGGGGAGGGGGCTCGCCGCGTGACCGTGGTCGGCGCGCTGCGCAATGTGGGCACCACCCGGACGGCGATTGCCCTTGCGCGTACCCTTGCCGGGCGAAGCCGGGTAGTGCTCGTTGAGCTTGCCGTCGCATCGCGCAATCTCTCGGCAATCGCCAACGATCCGTCCGTGCCGGGTTTGGCGGAGCTTGTCGAAGGGTCGGCGAGCTTTGGCGACGTCATCACGCGCGATCGTCATTCCCGCGCGCATTTGATCATGGCCGGCCGCGCCGCGATCGAGCCGGCGGCGCTCGTGAACTCGCAGCGGCTCTCCATCGCGATCGAGGCGCTCGGCCGCAGCTATGATCACGTGATCATTGATGCGGGTGTCGTCGAAAGGGAGCTGCTCGATCGGTTTGCGATGTTTGCGCCATGCGCGGTGCTGGTCGCACCGGATACCGACGGTCAAGTGACGCTTGAAGCGCGCGCGCGCCTGCTGCAATCGGGCTTCGCCGACGTGAACGTGATTGTGACCGCGCCGCCGGATCCAGGCGTAGCGGGGGCGGGGGCGCAAGCCGCGGCGTAAATGCTCGCGCCGTAGCCCGGTTTGAGCGGAAGCAAAACCCGGGAGAGACGCTTGAGCTAGAGCGTGTTTCGCTGAGATCGAGCCAGCAGGTCCACATCTCCCCGTTGGGGAGAGGTACCGCGGGCTGCACCATTCAAGCCACACGTGCGGATCTTAGCGGGAGCGTGCTGGCACTGTCCCGGAGCAAAACCCTCGGTCGACAATTTGTCGCAATCGTTTACAGATAGGATCCGGTAAGAATGGAGAGCTCGTAGCAAGCGGCGGGTGACTGATAGTCAAATGAGCAGGACATGAGAAGGACGAATGCAACGGGCTTCCTGCGCAGCCCCGGTGTCGCATTCGTGCTGATGCTGAGCATCAGCACGGCTGCCGCGCAGAACTATCCGTCGCGTCCGGTGACTGCGATTGTCCCGTTTGCCGGCGGCAGCGCGAGCGACGTCGTCAGCCGCATCATGTTCGACAAGATGTCGAAGCTGATGGGCCAGCCGATTATCGTCGAGAACCGGCCGGGAGCGGGCGGCAACATCGGCACCGCAATTGGCGCCAAGGCGACGCCCGACGGCTACACTATCGTGGGTGGCGGATCCGGCCCGGTCGCGGCCAATGTGACGCTCTACAAATCGCTCGGCTACGATCCCGAGAAGGATCTGGAGATGATCTCGCCGTTCGCGGGCTTCACCATTGTCGTCGTCGCAAGCAAGCAGCTTCCGGTCAACTCGCTCAACGAATTGATCGCTTACGCCAATGCTCATCCGGGACTTAATTTCGGATCCGTCGGTATCGGCAGCTCGCAGCACCTCGCAGGCGAATATTTCAGCCAGGTCACTGGCGTTAAGATCACCCATGTGCCCTACCGCAATATCGCGCAATATGGGCCTGACCTGATTGCGGGCACGGTGCCCCTTGGTTTCCAGTGGTTCCCGAACGTGGCCGGCCCGCTTGGCGCAAATGGCGCCACCGCGCTCGCAGTCGCCGGCGACAAGCGCATTGCCGCGTTGCCCGACACGCCGACGACGACGCAAGCGGGTCTCCCGCAGTACAAGGTGAACGGCTGGTTCGCCCTCCTGGCTCCCGGCGGAACGCCGGCGCCAATCGTGGAGAAATTGCACCAGTTGATGACCCAGGCACTCAACGATCCTGCGGTGCGCGCGGGCTTCGAACATGCCGGCGCCGAGGTGATTGCGCTGCCACTTGGTGAAGCAAAGAAATTTCAGCGTGCGGAAATCGAGAAATACCGGGATATCATCACCAAGGCGGGTATCGAGAGAATCGACTGACGCATTCAGTAAAACTCAAATTCGGCAGTCCGCCGATAGTCCCGGCGCGTTCATGCAACGCTCAGGTGCGCGCGCCGTAGTACCATTCGCGCAGCTTTGCGTAGGTAATCGGTTCATACAACGCAGGCCGCTGCGGACCTTGGCACGTTGGCAACACCTCGATGACGGCGTCTCCGCTCGGCCCAAAAAATACCGGAATGGAGTAGCGCTCGACGCCGGAGGTATTAATCACGCGATGCTTGGTCGAAAGATATTTGTCGTTGGTCCAGCGGACAATCAGATTTCCGGTGTTCACCAGAAGCGTGCCAGGCACGATATCGACCTCGCGCCAGTGGCCCGACGGCATCCGCACGGCAAGCCCGCGAATACCTTGTTGAGCCAGGAACGTCATCATGGCGTTGTCGGTGTGCGGCGCAATCCCATACTGGCGCTCACCGACGCTTGGCTGCGGCGGATAGTACAGAAGGTTCATCGTCAGGTGCGGTGTTGCGAAAAACTTGTCGAAATAGTCCAAAGGCAGATTTAGGGAAGCGGCCCACAACGGCAGGAACCTGCGTCCCAACTGCTCGATGCTACCGTGGTATGCGAGCAGCGTTTCCTTGAAGCCTGGTAAATTCTCCGGCCAGACATTCACGCGCGCCCGCGCGTGCTCTGGCATGCTTAGCCCGCTGGACCCACCCTCGCGATTGATGGAGAACTTGGCGACGAGGTTCGGTTTGGCATTCGAGATAATATTGACGTTGCGGTTCTGATAGCCGTCTTCGGAACACGGCTGATAGCCTGATTTGAAGCCGCCCGTTTCGAAGTAGGGAATTTGCTTCTTGGTCTCGATCGGCAAAGCATGAAAACGCCGCGCTTGCTCAAAAACGCGGTCAATGAGCTCCTGCGCAATTCCATGCCCCTTCAGATAGAAAAACCCGATCGTCGTGCTGACGTCCCGCAACTGGGCGGCGGCCAATTCGCACCCGTCCGGCCCGTCGTTCAGATAGGGCGAGATGTCGAGGGTGGGTATTTCTTCGTCCGAGTCTGGATGATCCATGAGGTAGATGGCTTCCTCATCATCCGGAATATCACCGCGCACATCATGGTGTTTGGTATCACGTGTTTCGAGCTGTTCCATCGGTCACGATCCATGTTGTCCCGTTCAGTCCCCTCGGATTCCTGCGGCCTTGATGATGGGCCACCATTTTTCAATCTCAGCCTTTTGAAAGGCAGCCAGCGCGTCCGGCGTCTGTTGCTCGCGCGAGGGGATATCGAGACCGAGCTCCGTGAACCTCTTCTGCACCGCGGGGTCGGCAAGCGCCTGAACCATCGCGCTGTTGAGCTTGGTGATAATATCGGATGGCGTGGCTCTGGGCGCGAACAAGCCAAACCATCCCGATATGTAGAGCCCCGGCACGCCTGCTTCGTCGGATGTTGGGATGTCCGCAATCGATGACGAGCGTTGCGGGGAAAGATTTACCAGCGCCTTGATTGTTCCTGCGCGCACTTGCGGCATCATGACTGCGGCCTGCGCGATCATGAGGTCCACATGTCCGGAAATGAGATCAGTCATCCCGGGGCCAGCGCCGCGATAGGGCACAAACAGCACTTTTGTACCGGTAAGCTTCTCCAGCAATAAGCCACCGACCTGCGCGGCTGCGACCTGGTTCACAAGTTTTGCCTCGCCGGGATGCGCCTTCATCCAGGCGACGAGGGACTTAAGGTCGTCGGTGGGAAACCCTCTTCTCGCCACCAGCAGTTGCGGATTGCGCGATATCAGTCCGATCGGCGCAAAGGCCGTCTGTAGATCGTAATTGACGTTGTAAATGATCGCGGCCACATGCGTGTCCCACTGGCCGATATCGATGGTGTAGCCGTCGGGTATCGCCCGCGCCACGCGCCCTACGCCGATGCTGCCTCCGGCACCGCCAACATTCTCGATGATGACGGACTGCCCGAGCGCGGCTGTCATTCGGTCTGCCAGAATGCGACCCGCCACGTCGGTCGAGCCGCCCGGCGGAAACGGCACGACGAGCGTGATGGTGCGTGAAGGGTAAGTCTGCGCCTTGGCGAGGCGCAGTCCCGCACGAAGGGCGGCAACACTTGTTGCCAAATGAATAAATCGTCGACGGTGTAGGCTCATGAATTCCACCCTCAAACTCGGCGCTGCGGCGGGACGTCGATGGGCAAGTATTCGATGCCTGATCGCTGAACCGGCTGTGGATAGAGCTTCATCAGCGCCAACACTTCTGGCGGCATACCTACTTTGATGGGAAGTCCCAGCGTGGTGGCTTCGGTTGCCGTGAGCGCGTAGTCATGGGTCCAATGGCCGCCCGCAAGCTTCTCCGCAAGCGCTTCCGCGGCCGCTTGCTCCATCCGGCGGGTCAACAGCTCGACCGCACCCCGCTTCACCTGGGCCAGAGCCTTCTCGCCCATGTCGGCGAGAACGAGCGTGAGATCGAACACACTTCCGGCAGGCTTCGAGTCGCGCGCTTTTACGATGCTCGCAGCCGGAAACCCGGCGATCTGCGGATCGATCGGACCGAGCACCGAGAACTCGCCCAGCACGATCTCGTCAGCGGCAAGTGCGATCAGTGTTCCGCCGGACATGGCATAAACAGGAATATAGACCGTTACCTTGGCCTTGTGCGCTTCCACTGCACGGGCGATCTGCATCGCCGCCAGGACAATGCCGCCGGGCGTGTGAATCACGAGATCGATCGGCATATCGTCGGGCGTCTCCTTGATCGCCGCGATGATGGTCTGGGCGTCTTCGAGATCGATGTGCCGGGCGACCGTAAATCCGAACAGGCTGCGCTTCTCCTGACGATAAATCATGGTGATGACACGCGATCCGTGAGCCCGTTCGATTGCCCGGATCGCCTGCGCGCGTCGCACCGCGTACCATCGCCCCGTGAACAGAGGCTGCAACACCATGATTGCAAAGAAGATCCAAAAGAGTGAGGAGAAATCGAACGACATCTGTCAGCCTTCACTGGTACCCACTGATAGTTTCGCGTCCACGCACAACTGGCGCAGGCTGAGCAAAGCGACAAGCTTCGGATAACAATCCGATCACCTGTGCGCAAGCTGCGAGACGAACATCCTGCCGGTCGCGGTTCTCCCAACAACCCCGAGGCGAGAATTGGCCCGCCGCTCAATCGAATTCGCCATTTTCCAAAAGAAATCGCCCACAGCAACCCCGATTTGCTCTAATGTTCACGGACCGCCGCATCGCGCGTCCTCGTGAGGAGTTGCTTCCATGCCTATCGTCAACCGCATCGCCGATTTCCACAGCGACATCACCTCCTGGCGGCGTGACATCCACGCGCACCCGGAGACTCTTTACGATGTGCATCGCACGGCTGGCACGGTGGCCGACAAGCTCAAGAGCTTCGGATGCGATGAGGTCGTCACCGGCATCGGCCGCACCGGCGTCGTGGGCGTCATCCGCGGAGGCAGGGGCGAGAGCGGCCATGTGGTCGGCTTGCGCGCCGACATGGATGCGTTGCCCATCTTTGAGGCCAACGATGTTCCATACAAGTCCACCGTACCCGGCAAGATGCACGCCTGCGGGCACGACGGGCACACGGCCATGCTGCTCGGCGCCGCGCGCTATCTGGCCGAGACGCGCAATTTCGCGGGCACCGCGGTTGTGATTTTCCAGCCGGCGGAGGAAGGCGGCGGCGGCGGCAGGGCCATGGTGCAGGACGGCCTGATGGAGCGCTTCCATATCGAGGAAGTCTACGGCATGCACAATTATCCCGGCCTCGCGGTCGGGGAGTTCGCTATCCGGCCGGGGCCGATGATGGCGGCAGCGGATCGCGTTCTCATCGAGATCGAAGGCCGCGGAGCACATGCGGCGCGTCCGCATGCCGGCATCGACACCGTGCTGGTCGGCTCGCATATCATCACGGCGCTGCAGTCGATCGTTGCGCGTAACGTCGATCCTCTGGAGTCGGCAGTAATCTCAATCACCGTATTCCAGGCAGGCTCGGCCGATAACGTGATCCCGCAGACGGCGCTCCTGCGCGGCACTGCGCGCAGCCTCACGCCGCAGGTGCGCGATCTCCTGGAGACGCGGATGCAGCAAGTCGTAGCGGCCATGGCCGCGGCCCATGGTGCGACCGCCAAGCTCACTTATCGCCGTGATTATCCCGTCACCTGCAACCACGAGCGCCAGACTGGCTTTGCAGCCTCGGTAGCGGCGCAAGTCGTCGGCAACGAGCGCGTCGACGACCACGTCGCGCCGGTGATGGGGGCGGAAGATTTCTCATTCATGCTGGAAGCGCGCCCCGGCGCGTTCATCTTCATGGGCAACGGCGACACCGCGGGTCTTCACCACCCCGCCTACGACTTCAATGACGAGGCCATCCCGTTCGGGACGTCATACTGGGTGCGGCTCGTCGAGACGGCCTTGCCAGCACAATAGGCTTTTGCGGGCACTCTATAGGTCTTTCGGCGTAAGCCCGGTATGCTTCGCAATGCGTGCAAGCATGCGTGGACCAATCTCGTCGTTGTCATGGAACGCAAAAACGTAATCGGAGAATCCTGCGCGTTGCAAAATCCGATGCGAGCCCGTTTGGCGCTTAATGGACCAGCCGGTTCTCAAGAGGGCGGCAAGAACACGATTGGCCGTTGTAGCCGGCCAGCGGCTCATGCGGCTTCGAATACGCTCGCAATTTCGTGCGGTAGTGGCTCGCCGTTCTCGAGGCGGTCAGCGATGACCCGGAGCGCCAGCACTTTTACTCTGGCACGAGCTTGTGCCTCGGTGTCACCATAGGTCAGGACGCCGGGCAAGGCCGGCACCTCAGCAATCCAGCGGCCATCGTCTTCCCTTTCTGTTTCTACCTTGAGCATGATGTGCTCTTTATAGCGAAAGATAACGGCGATGTCGAAGCTTGCCCTCTCCGTCGCGGTCGGCAACTACGACCGGGTCCGGCCGCTGATGGACGGAGCCGTCCAGATCGACGGCGTGGATCCCATATTCATGAATTTGCCGCCGGAGGAAATTTTCTTCCGTGCTTTTCGCAGCATGGATTTCGATATCTGTGAATTGTCCATGTCGAGCTTTACGGTCAAGGCGGCGGAGCGCAGCTGCCCCTATGTGGGCGTGCCCGCGTTCGTCTCGCGCGCCTTCCGCCACAACTCGATCTATGTGCGAACCGATCGCATCAAGGCGCCGGAGGATCTCAAGGGCAAGCGCGTCGGATTGCCGGAATATCAGCTTACGGCCTGCGTTTGGGCGCGCATCATTCTTGCGGACCAGCATGGCGTGCAGCCCGCGAACATCATCTGGGTGAGGGGAGGGATCGAGCATCCCGGCCGACCGGAGAAGATTGCGATCAAGCTGCCGGACAATGTGCGGATGGAAGATGCGCCGCAGGGGACAACCATCTCCGAGCTACTGGAGCGCGGCGAGATCGATGGCTTTCTTGCGCCGCGCCCACCCAGGCGCGCCGGCCGGACCGGCAACATTGGCTGGCTCTTTCCTGATCCGGTTGCCGCCGGGCGGGATTATTTCAAGCGCACGGGCATTTTCCCGATCATGCATGTTGTCGGCATCCGGCGCGAGCTCGTTGAAAAGCATGCATGGCTGCCGGCAGCGGTGTTGAAGGCGTTCGAGCAATCAAAGCGCAAGTGTCTCGCAGCGCTGGAAGACACCTCCGCGACAAAGGTGACGCTGCCGTTCGTGGAGGAGGAGTTACGCGCCGCGCGTGAGCTGATGGGTGAGGATTTCTGGTCCTACGGCTTGGCCGCGAACCGGCACGTGCTCGAAGTCTTCCTGCGCCATCATCATGCGCAGGGTCTCTCCTCGCGCCTTGTGTCGCCCGAGGAGCTGTTCCATCCCTCGACGCACGAAAGCTTCAGTATCTGAATGATCCCGTCATTGCGGGGCCGACCGCAATGACGGCAACCCGGAATCCATAACCACGGACGAGTTTGGATCCCGGGATGAGACTTTATTTCTCCGTCCCCCGCAGCATGGCTGCGGTTGCAACCGCCGAGTAGCCGGGCTCGACCCGCACGTCGACCACCGCCACCTGGCCTTCCTCGACCGCTGTGATGGCCTTCTCGAAGGTCGGTACGAGATCGCCGGTCTTCATCACGGGCGCAAATCCAACCGCGCCTTGCGCGCGGCCGAGCGCGGCACAATCGATGTCGGGATCGGAAATGCGCTGTCCGATCCAGCGGTTTTCCGGCGGCCGATTGCGAATGCGGGCGACGCGTTCTTGGTGCAGCTCATCGTTGAAGAACGAGCGGTTGTTGCAGACGACAAAGAGCATCGGAATTCGGTAATGCACCGCGGTCCAGATCGCCGTGACGCCCATGCAGAAGTCGCCGTCACCGCAGATGGCAATCGCCAGCCGCCCCGAGCCTTTGAGCGCGAGCGCTGCGCCGACCGAGACGCCGGGCCCGCCGCCGACGCCGCCGCCGCCTTCCGAGCCGATGTAATCGAGCGGATGGCGGAAAGGCCATGTCGCCCCGTTCCAGGAGAGCGGCAGGTGCGTGAGCGTCACCTCACGCTTGCCGACCGCCGCACGCAGCGATCGCGCGAGATCGTCGACCCGCAACGGCCCTGCGGAGGGCTGGTATTTCTCCGGCGGAGCCGTCTGGGCAGCAGGCTTGGACGCCTTCGCGCCGCCAAGCGCTGCGAGAAGATGCTCCACCGCCTCATCGGGAGTCGTGGGGAGAAGAAGGTCGACCGGCGGCAGCATCTCGTAATCCATGCTCCAGCCGTTATGAATCTGGAAATCGGCGCTCACGCTGATAATCCTGGCCTTTGGCAGTTCCGGGCCAAACGCCGGCCGCAGGCCACCGCCGAGATCGACCCAGTCAAGCGAGAGAATGACATCGGCGCTTTTGACCGCCTCGATCGCTTCCGCCACCATGGCGTTCGATGCCGGCGCTCCGGCATGGAGCGGATGATCGGTGGGAAACCCGCAGCCGATCTTGAGATCACTGACGACCTTGGCATTGAGCGCTTCGGCGAGCGCCACCCGATTATTCCAGGCCTCCATGCTGCGCGATACCCGCCCCATGAAGATCACGGGATGCTTTGCACCGCGCAGCATCTTGGCGGCCTGCTCGATGCGCTCGGCGGATACCGTGGGGCTCGCTTGCGGCATGAAACGCGCAGGATCGATGGCAGGCAGCGGCTCGGCGAGCTTCGCCTCCTGCATCTCGGCATCGAGGTTGATGTAGACCGGTCCTTTCGGGGCGGTATTGGCAATCCAGCTGGCGCGGATAAGCGCTTCGCGGGCGGCGGCGGGTGAAGCCGGTTGGTCGTCCCATTTGGTGTAGTTGCGCACGATTGCGCCCTGGTCGCGCGCTGTGTGAATCCAGTCGATCCACGGCCTGCGCTTGGCGGCATCGACCGGCCCGGTCGCGCCCAGCACCACGACCGGGGCGCGATCGCACCATGCGTTGAAGATCGCCATGGTGGCGTGAAACAGCCCGACATTGGAGTGAACGGCGGCCGCCATCGCCTTGCCGGTGACCTTGGCATAGCCGTGGGCAATCGCCACCGCGCTTTCCTCGTGCAGACAGAGCAGCATCTGCGGCGTCTCGTTGCCGAGGAAATTGACGATGGAATCGTGCAGCCCGCGATAGCTCGCGCCGGGATTGAGCGCGACATAAGGAATCTCAAGCGCACGCAGCGTGTCGGCGACGACATCGCTGCCAAAACCGGGCGCGTTGGCCGGCGTAAGATTTGCCGGCCGCTCAAGCGCCCGAAGCGAGGGGTGCGCTGCGCTCACGGAGCGATGTGGAGCGGCGGGCGCCGTCTTGGCTTTCGCAGTCGTCACTGGATGATCCTTGGGTTCTAGGAGGGGACACCCCATAGAACCGGATCACCGGCCCTGACGCAACCGCGCCAAAAGCTTCACGCCGGCATAGCCGTCGGCGGGCTCCATGCCGGCTTTGCGCTGAAAGTTGCGGATTGCCGTCATGGTATCGTTGCCTACGCGGCCGTCCGTGCCGCCGGTGTCAAAGCCAAGCGCGGTGAGACGATGCTGGATCTCCTGCACCTCCGCGAGCGTCGGTGTTCGCTCCGAGCCGGGGAAGGGCTGCACGAAAGCGCTGCCGCCAATCACGCGATCCCCGAGATGCACGATCGAGAGCGTGTAGTTCATGGATGGATTGTACGAGCGCACCGCGTAGAAGTTTGGCCCAAGCAGAAAGCTTGGCCCGCCGGGCACGGGTACCCATAATTTCGAGCTTGCATTGAGGTTTGGGAACCCCTGACCATCCGCGCGGGTAACGCCCGCTTTTTGCCAGGCATCATATGTTTTTGATGCTCCTTCCCGCATCCCGCGGGATACGCCACGGACCTCGTAACCCCAATGCTCGCCACGGCGATACTTGCCGCGCTCGACAAGGTAGCGGGCGGTACCCGCGAGCGCATCATCAGGTTTGCCGAACGGCGTGACGCGGCCGTCATGGTCATAGTCGACGCCCATGTTGAGCCAGACCTCGGGCATCCATTGGGTATGCCCCATGGCGCCTGCCCATGAGCCGCGCATCTCCTCGGGCGTGCTCCAGCTGTGGTCGATGATGACGAGCGCGTTGAGCAGCTCCTGCTCCCAGTAGCTGCGCCGGCGCGTCTCGCCCCAGGCAAGCGCAGCGAGCGCCGGGATCACCGGCCGCATATGGTTCTTCTGCACGTCCGGATCGCCGAACGCGGATTCGATTCCCCACAGGCCAAGCATGACCGAGCGGCCAACGCCGTAATCCTTCTCGATCCGCCCGAGCAGGCCGGCATATTCCTGGGCTTTTTCCTTGCCCGTCGTGATGCGCCAGTCAGAGACACGGCGATTGAGATACTGCCAGAGCTCCTCGCGAAACTCGGGTTGAGCGCGATCGAGCGCGAATACACTCGTATCCGGCTTGATGCTCGTCATTACCCTCGTGTAGGTCGCGTCCGATATGCCGCGCGCAAGGGCGCGTTCGCGAAATGAAGCGACCCAGTGCTCGAAGCTCTTGCCCTCTGCCGCCGCTCGCCTGCTCAACATCAGCCCGGCCGCCAATACCGGCAGACACGCTCGCCGCGACAGGGTGCTCGTCCGCTCCTTCATGGCGCCGCTCTCCGGCCTCCTTGTTCTGACCTCGTCGCAATTCTATCGAGGTTTCTGTCGGCTTTGCGGCCAAGCCCACCATTGCAATCGGCACCGACGAATAAACACGCGCAGACTTCATCCCTGCGCGAACGCGCTGACGAGGGAGCCATCGCGTAGCAATGGGGCTCGCTTCTTAATCCTTCGCGCGCTCGACGTATGAGCCGTCCGCGGTCATGACCACGATCTTGGTGCCGGCTCCGACAAAGGGGGGAACCATGGTGCGCAACCCATTGGAAAGCATGGCGGGCTTGTAGGAGGAGGAGGCAGTTTGCCCTTTGACCGTGGGTTCAGTCTCCACCACTTCCAGGGTCACCTTCTGCGGCAGTTGGATCGCCACCGCGACGCCTTCATGCACCGACAGCGTCACCTTCATCTCAGGCTGCAGATAGGCGGCCTGATCGCCGATGATGTCGGCTGGCAAAGTGACCTGGTCATAGGTTTCCGTGTTCATGAAATGAAAGCCGTCGCTGTCCTGATAAAGGTACTGGAACTCGCGATCTTCCACATAGGCTCGCTCGACCTGCTCGGTCGTTTTGTAACGTTGGGCAACCTTTACGCCGTCACTGATACGGCGCATGTCCACCTGGGTGGTTGGCGTTCCCTTGCCGGGATGGAAGCTTTCGGCATTGAGCACGACATAGAGCCTGCCATCGACTTCCAGGATGTTGCCCTTGCGGAGCGAGCTGGCGATCACTTTCACGGGTCGATATTCCCTTGAGAGGCGGCACCCGCCGCCGCGGACAAACGATTGGCCTGCACCATACTGATCTTTCCCCCGGCCGTCATGCCCCGCATGCGCGGATGATGACGAGAGAGAGGACTGATCGTATTCGGAGGGTTTTATGCCTGGGCTGTTGCGGACCCATGCCGACCGGCGACCTTTCCTGTTGGGGCGCATGCGCATCATGGCGGCCCTGCGCGACTACTTTGCGGCGAGGGGACTTCATCGAGGTCGAAACATCGATCCTGACCCGCTCACCGGGGAACGAAACCCATTTGCATGCCTTCGCCACGGATCTCATCTCACCGGCGGGTACGCCTGAGCGGTACTATCTGCGCACCTCGCCCGAGTTCGCAAGCAAGAAGCTGCTTGCGGCCGGAGAGCGGCGTATCGTTGAGTTTGCCCGTGTCTTCCGCAACCGCGAGTCGGGCGCGCTGCATCACCCTGAATTCACTCTCGTTGAATGGTATCGGGCGAACGAATCCTGGGAGGCGGTCGCGCATGACTGTTGCTCGATCATTGCACTCGCAGCCGAGATCGCAGGTACAACGCGCTTCTCGTTTCGTGGTCGCGCAATCAACCCTTTAGCCAAACCCGAGAGGCTTTCGGTCGTGGAAGCATTTCGCTGCCATGCCGGGATTGATCTTTTGGTCGTCCTGCCGCCGCAACCCGCCGAGCGATTTGCGGCGGCCGCGCGCGACGCAGGCGTGCGCGTTGCGCCCACCGACAGCTGGGGCGACATCTTCAGCCGTGTACTCCTCGAGCGCATCGAGCCGCATCTCGGAAACGGCCAAGCGACCATCCTCTACGATTATCCGGCCGTGCAATCGCCGCTCGCGCAGCCCAAGCCATCCAGTCCCGGCCTCGCCGAGCGCTTCGAGCTCTATGCCTGCGGGATCGAGCTTGCCAACGGCTTCGGCGAACTCACTGATCCCGTTCTCCAGCGCGCGCGGCTCGAAGAGCAAATGGTGGAGAAGGAGCGCATCTATGGGGAGCAATATCCGATCGATGAAGAATTTATCGGGGCGCTCGAGCTCATGCCGCCCGCAAGCGGCGTTGCGCTCGGACTTGATCGGCTGGTCATGCTCGCGACCGGCGCCACCCGCATCGATCAGGTGCTCTGGACGCCGATGATTGAATAGATGACCTACCTACCGCGCCAGCACGACATTGAGGATGGAGGTCTTGCCGTCTTTAGTGGCGGCGAGACCTTTGCGGATCGCGCCTTTGAGATCGGCGGCCTTTTCCACGCGCTGGCCATGGAACCCGAAGTGACTGCCGAGCTGCTCGTAATTGGGGCCCTCAATGGTGACGCCATAATGCAGATTTCTGCTCGCCGAGACGCCATCGGGATAGTGATGGACGTGGCCCTTGCGCATCGCCTCGTATTTCCTGTTGTTGAGAACGACGATGATGATGGGCAAGTCGTGATGCTTGGAAGCGCCGAGCGCCTGAATGATCGGGTTGTAGAGAAACGAACCGTCGCCGACGAGCAAGACGACCGGCCGCTCCCGCGCCGCAAGCTTGATGCCGAGCGCTGTGCCGATCCCCTGCCCAAGCCCGCCTGAGCCGCGGAAAAAGCTTTGGGCGGTGGTTTGCGGCAGGTGCTGGCGCAGAAGCTGGGAATGCGTGATGGTTTCGTCGACGTAGATCGTGTCGGGTGGCATATTCTCGCCAAGCGCGCCGAGGAGCGAGAGCGGATCGATCCCGCTGCCGTTCTGTGCTTTTTCCCGCTCGGCGCGCAGTCCCGCCACATATTTCTCATGCTCGCGCGTCCAGCGCTGCCGCCGCGCGTTGATCGCTGCACTATCTGGATGCGCTTGCTTGAGCGCGGCTATGAGCAGCTTGAGCGATGCCCCCATATCGCCTTCAAGATAAAAGTCGATATGGAGATTTTGGTAGATCATATGCCCCTTGAGGGGATTGTCGTTGATCGCGACGATCCTGCCGGCGGTGGGCCGCCGCTGCGCGGGGTACCAGGGCGCACGACCGCCTACGAGCAAAACCAGATCGGCCTTCTCGACGGCTTTGTAGTGGCCCATGCCGAGGTAGAGCGGATGGTCGGTGGGAAAGTTCGCGTAAGCGTTGGCACGCCCGTTGATCACCGGGATGGCAAGCAGCTCCGCAAGTTCGACCAGCGCTGAAAACGCCGAGGGATCGCGGCCGGAAGTCTCCGCCACGATAACCGGGTTCTTGCTCTCAAGTACAAACGAGGCGACCTGTTCCACGTCATGGGCCGTGGGCTCCAGAACAGGAGCGGACGGGACGTCGCGTGCGGCTGTGGGCGGCGTCCAATCGTGCAACATGTGCTCCAGGGCGACATTGAGATAAATCGGGCCCTTAGGGACCCGCTGCGCCATCTCGCCGGCGCGGATCACGCTTTCATACAGCGTGTATGGGCTCGTCACCGCACGCGCCCATTTGGCGACCGGCTCAACGAACCGTTCAATCCCGCCGACGGTCAGCCCGCCATACCATTGCTGCTCGATGTCGAGATCGGGATCTTCGCCAAGCGTCTGGGATTCACCCGACATGACCACCATCGGCACCTCGTTCTGCAAGGCGCCGTGCACGCCCATGCTTCCCTGTAGCATGCCGACACCGGCATGAAGGAGGACCGCCTGCGGCCGGCCGGTAATCAGCGTATAGCCCGTCGCCATGTTGACGGCGAGGGTCTCGTGCCAGGAACTCGATGAAGGCCGGACCGGCCTTTTTGTCCGTCTTCTGCCGTGCCAGCGCCTCCCATACGGGCGACCATTCCGACCCGGGCGACGACATGATGTAGTCGATCTTGAGCTTGCGAAATGCCTCGAGGATCGCCTCTCCCCCGTCGAGATAATTCTTCATCTTGTTCTCCTGGTCACGTCAGGCATAACAACACGGAAATTCGAACGCCTGCAAGAATGCCGGCACGGCTCCCGGTTGGCTATTGCATGGCGGCGGTAGGAAGTGCAACGGCGTCATTCTTCATGATTAGCCGAAATGCAAGCCAGCCCGCCGGATGCGGCCTCACCGGAAGCGAGGCTCGTCAAGGGACCCCACCCATGAAAACAAGCACGCGCAAGACTTTTTCACGGCCCGCCGACCTCGTTTCAGCCGGACTCATTTCTGCGCAACGCATGGACGAGATCGGCAGAGTTGCGCAGCGTTATGCCGTTGCGCTCACGACAGATCTGGCAAAGCTTATTGATCGCGATGATCCCCGCGATCCGGTCGCACGTCAGTTCGTTCCCGTTTTGGGTGAACTCGACACCGAGCCGCAAGAGAGCGCCGACCCGATCAGTGACGAGGCGCATAGCCCGGTTGCGGGCATTGTGCATCGCTATCCCGATCGGGTGCTGCTGATGCCAACGCATTTGTGTGCAGTGTACTGCCGGTTCTGCTTCCGGCGGGAAGTGGTTGGGGGCGAGCGTTCTCTCAACCACGCCGAGCTTGCCAGCGCGATCGCGTATATTCGCGACCATCAAGAAGTCTGGGAAGTCATCCTGAGCGGCGGTGATCCCTTGATCTTGTCTCCCCGCCGTCTCAAAGCCATTGTGGACGCGCTCGCCAAAATCGATCACGTCAAGGTCATTCGCGTGCATACCCGCGTGCCTGTGGCTGATCCGGGACGGGTGACACCGGCGCTCGTCCAGGCGCTGAAGGCCACTGGCAAGGCGACCTATGTCGCGCTTCACGTCAATCATGCGCGCGAGCTTGGCCAGAAGGCGCGCGCGGCGTGCGCGCGTTTTGTCGATGCCGGCGTTCCAATGCTGAGCCAGACCGTGTTATTGCGCGGCGTCAACGACGACGCGGAGAGCTTGGGCGAGCTGATGCGCACTTTGGTCGAATGCCGTGTGAAGCCCTATTATCTCCACCACGGCGATCTCGCGCCGGGCACCGCGCACTGGCGCACCTCAATCGAGCAGGGGCAATCGATCATGCGATCCCTGCGCGGCCGGCTCTCCGGCCTGTGTCAGCCGACTTTCGTGCTCGACATCCCCGGCGGACACGGCAAATCGCCGATTGGGCCGAATTATATCTCTGCCTCGAGCAATGGCGCGAGCGGCCAATTCGAAGTCGAGGACTTCAAGGGCAGTCGGCATTCTTATCCGCCCAGAGCCTAATACACGGCGCGGCACCACATCTCGCAGCTATTTTGGTGGCGGTAATTGTAAAAGACGGCTGTGACGCAGTGGCCGTGCCAGTCGCCGTCAATGAGCCTGATCCGCTCGCCGGCAACCCATCCCAGGCAAGCGGCTGTCATCCCGGTGAAGCGGATTCCATTGATGATGAAGACGCCGCTATAGGGCGGCTGAACGACCTCAATTACATGCCGTTCCGGAGGCAGATACCGCCGATGATAGTACCGGTGGCCCGAATAAATCATTCCGTCTGCAAGCGCGGACTGGCACGTCAAAAGCGCAAGTCCGAACGCCAACGCAACCCGTAACATCAATTTTTCCCCCGTCCGGCCAAAGGATACGGGCGATCCGCATTGCTGCCAAGCGCTGCACGGCCGCGTGAGCTTTGCGCGCGCGCTCCGCGATAGAGTGTGTCCAGTCTGCAACATCGACAGGGCCCAGCTTGACTGTAGCCCGCATGAGCGGAGCGACACGCGGGGAGAAATAGCTCCCGGATATCGCTTCGCTCATCCGGGCTACTCGCTCCGGACGTGCCCAATGTCGGCCCAAAGCGCAGGCCAAAGCGGAGGGCTGGCTGTGCCATTCTTTCGCGCTTATCATGGACGCAGATTAGGACTTGCCTTGCACCATGGAGACTTCGATGAGGTATGTCCTGCGGCTCTCAGCCTTGCTCATTGCCTTTGTCATTTCATCGGCGCACGGATCGGAGCGCATCCGGCTTGCGCAGGCAATCCCGGGGCAGGTAGCGCCGCAGGGGCAGGTCCTGCCGGCGCCGCTGCCTCCAACCCCGCTGCTGTCGTCGCCCACGTCCACGGCTTGCCTGGTTGGCTGCGACACGCAACTGATGAATTGTCAGAACGCCTGCATCGTCGTCGGACCTGTGACCGCCACTCCGAACCCCGTGGGGACCGCGCCGTGCGCGCTCAACTGCACCAGCCAGCAGCTCGTCTGCAAGAATGCGTGCAACAGGAACCCGCAGCAGTAGAGTCGTGCGCGCCAAAGTTCCCTCTCGGAACGCCGAGCTGCAGTTTCCACAGAATGGAAAAACTACTCCTCCGCCCACGCCAGGTAACGGCGCGCAAACGCGTGCACTGCGGCATCAAGCACGAGGCCGATGCCGAGCATCACCAGGATGTAAGCAAACACGGTGGGGCTTTCAAAGAAGCGCTGTGAATAGACGAGCGTCGCGCCCATGCCACCACCCCCAGCCACCATCTCGGCTGTGAACGTGGTGATCAGCGCGACCGGAAGCGCGATGCGCAACGTCGCGAAAATGCGCGGATAGCAGGCGGGCAGGATCACGCGCATGAGCAGCGCATGCTGCGTCGTGCCAAGCGAGAAAGCCGACCACAGCAGCACGCGGTGGACGGCGCGCGCGGCGCTATAAGTTCCGATGATCACCGGAAACACGCAGGCAAAAGCGACGAGAAGGATCTTCGACAAGCTCTCGATCCCGAACCACAGGATGAAGACGGGCAGGAACGCGATCTTCGGCGACGGGAAGCCGATGGCGACCAGAGGATCGATGAGCCAGTGCACGACGCGGCTGCGCGCCATCAGCATGCCGAGGAGAATCCCGCAGGCGCCCGCGAGCGCAAGCCCGGTGAAAGCACGGTAAAGGGACAGCGCCAGATCGCTCGCGAGGCTGCCATCCGCGATGATACGGCCCAGCTCGGCGGCAACGACGGTAAAGGCCGGCAACAGGACGGGCGGCGCAAGCTGCGCGCGCGCCGCCGATTCCCAGATTACGAGCAGCAGCATTACCGAGGCGAGCGAGCGCAGCCGCAGGCCGGCTGCTTTGACACCCTCCTCGTATGGCCGGGCAGTCATGCCGACCTCGCGGTTGCCGCGGATTCGTGCCAGCGCAGGCACCAGGCAGATACCGCGAGCATCGCGCGGTCACAGAGGAACGCGACGGCGATCACGCAGGCAATCGCGGCGAACATGTAGTCATAGGCGCCGTTCTCGCCGTAGAGGAAGACGAGCTTGCCAATGCCGCTGGTCGACGCAATCATTTCCGATGAAATCGCGAGCACGAAGGAGAAGCCGAGCGCAATGCGCAAACCAGTAAAGATGTCGGGCAGCGCGTGGCGCAGGTAAATGCGCGAGAGCATTTGCCGCTCGCTCGTTCCGAGGGCTTGTGCGCTCCAGGTCAGCACCTTGGGGGTCGAGACCACGCCCTGGAAAGTGTTGACGGTCATGGGCAAGAGGCAGGCAAGATAGACAGCACAGATCGCGGTGAAGCTGCCGATGCCGAACCACAGCGCGAACAGCGGGATCAGCGCCGACTTTGGGAGCGAATAGGTACCACCGACGATCGGCGTGACCCAGGCGCGGAATTTGAGCGACCGCGCCATCATCAATCCGAGCCAGATGCCGCAGACGGCGCCGAGCAAAAGCCCCGTGCCGGCGCGGAACAGAGTAATAAAGATATTTCTGCCGATTTCTCCGCCGCTGAGGAGGTCGACAAGCGCGACCGAAATCGTCGCAGGTGACGGCAGAAACGCGGTATTGATCAATCCGGCTGAGCTTGCCGCCTGCCAAAGCATGCCTAGCAGAAGGAGCGGTGCGGTCCGGATCAATGCATGCGCAAAGGGGTCACGGCGCATTCTTGCTCTCCGCCGCGAGCGCCTGCTTGCGCACCGACAACCAGACCTGGTTGCGGACGTGATTGAATGCGTCCGAAAGGAAGATTTCCTCGCGCGGTCTGGCGCGGTCTAGCTCGACCCTGAACTCCTCGACCAGGCGCCCGGGCCGCGCCGACATGACGCAGATGCGGTTCGACAGATAGACGGCTTCGGTGACATCGTGGGTCACCATCAGCACAGTCTTGCGGCTCGCGAGCCACAACCGGAGCAATTCGTCCTGCATGATCTCGCGAGTTTGCGCGTCGAGCGCGCCGAATGGCTCGTCAAGCAGCAGGATCGCGGGCTCGCAAGCGAGCGTGCGGGCAATGGCGACGCGCTGCTTCATGCCGCCCGACAGCTCGCGCGGGAAACGGTCCTCGAACCCTTGCAGGCCGATCACGCCGATCAGGCGTTCGACAGTCTGCTTGCGCTGAGCAGCCGGCATACCCTGCCGAGCAAGGCCATAGGCAATGTTGCCGCGCACGGTGAGCCACGGAAACAGCGCATATTCCTGAAACACCACCCCGCGCTCGGTGCCCGGCCCCGTGATTGCGCGGCCGTCGACCAGCACTTCTCCTTCGGCGGGAAGAAATCCACCGACGATGTAGATCAGCGTGCTCTTGCCGCAGCCAGACGGCCCGACGATCGAAACGAACTCGCCGTCGGCGACGGCAAGATCGGTATTGCGCAAAGCGAGTACCGCAGCGCGATCGGTCGCATAGGATTTTGCAACCTGCCGAAGCTCGATTTTCGGCCGGATCAGGTCGCGCACGGTCTCGGCAGCAAGCTCAAATCGAGATATTTCGCCGCATCGACCTTCTCCGGGATGAGCCCTTCTGCCGCCATGGCATCGATTGGCTTCTGGATTGCAATCGACGGGACGCAGCCGTTCGGGTCGCGATAATAGTCCTTGCCGGTCGCGAAATAGCCGTCGAGCACTTCGACTGGCGACTTGGTGAGGCCAGAGACGAGCTCCAGCGCCTTCGTGCGGTTCGCCTTGTCGTAATACCAGTTGAGCCCGATGACGTAGTCGGCAAGGAAACCGCGCACCGCTTCTTTGTTGGCATTGAGGAAGTTGGTCGCGGCGACCTGAAAGATGACCGATGACGGCCCGAACGCATCACCCCCGGTGATCAGCGGCCGCAGGTCGCCTTTGGGCGCTTCGACCGCAAGGAACGGGATCACCAGCACGCCGCAGTCGATGCGCTTCTCGCGGATGGCAGCAGCCATGTTGGGGAAATTGATCTCGACAATCTGCACGTCCTTCTTCGGATCCATGCCGTTCTTCTTGAGCACGACTCGCAGCACAAGGTCGACCGCGGAACCGTAGGCATTGATGCCGACCTTTTTCCCCTTGAGATCGGCGATGGTCTTGATCGGCGAGTCGTTGAGTACGAAGAACGTATTGGTGGCGTTGCCGGTATGGCCATCCTGATAGTTGTCAGAAATTATGGTCAAGCCGCCTGGCACCGCGTTTTTGGCAATCGCGGTGGCGAAGGTCGAGAACGCGAGCGTGCCGAGATCGGCCTGGCCCGCGGCGAGCAAGGTCGCGGCTTCTGGAGTGCCGCGCGTAAAGGTCATCTCAAGCTCGTAGGACTTGCCGTAGCTCTTGAGCACGTTCTGCTTCATGTAATCGAGGAAGATAATGGTCTCCATCTCGTTCGGGCCAATGCCGCCACCAGTCGCGTAGCGGATCTTCACGGGCGCTGCGGAGCCGCGCGTCGCAAAAATAGCCACGGCTGCAGCGGTTGTGCCGAGCTGGAGTACGTGGCGGCGTGACAGATTTGATTTGCTGGAATGCATGAGAGATCCTCTGCGGCTTTTCCACAAGCCCAAGCGGCGCAATTCTATTGCCTTTCGCGAAGACCGTCTATGACAGTTGTGGGACTCAGCAATAAGGCCTCAGCAAAAAGGGGTTCATTATGCCGACGCAGAAGATCCAACCGCAGACGCTGTTTCAACGCGCGCTTGGGGGCCATGTGCTCTACAACCACGTCGTCGTCGTGGAAACTCAGCGGCTGATTTTCATTTCTGGGCAGCTCGCGCGCAACAAGGAGGGCGAAATCGTCGGCCCACGTGACATGCGGGCGCAGATTAAGCAGGTCGGAGAAAATCTCCGCAATGCGCTGGACGCGGCCGGCTGCACGCTCGCGGATCTCGTGAAGACCACGACCTTTGTCACCGACATCGACGAGTTCTTTCGCCACGTAGACATTCGCCACGACTATCTTGGCGTGGCGCTCCCGGCCTCGACCACGGTCGAGGTTCGCCGTCTGGCGCATTCCGATCTGATGGTGGAAATCGAGGCGATCGCGGTACGGGAGGATTAGAGAGAGCGATCAAAGGCGCCGCAGCTCGCGCGGCAGATGCGTCAAGCACTCGTTGCCGTTCGGCCGGATGACGATCATGTCCTCGACCATCATGCCACCCCAACCGATCTGGTAATAGGGTGTCTCGACACACAGCACCATGCCATCTTCGAGCGCGACGCCTTGGCTGGCCGCGCTCAACGTCGGAAATTCGTGCACGTCGATGCCGATGCCATGCCCGCAATGGCTGCGCTTGTAATTGGACAACGCACCCTCGCGCACCCGGTCGACCGCGACCTTGAAAAGATCGCCGGCGCTCACGCCTGCGCGCGCCAGCACGCGCTCGGCCGCTTCTCCCGCAAGCAGAGCATCGTACCGCTCCTGCTGCTCGCGCGTCGGTTCGCCGACGACGGCGCTGCGCGCCATGTCGGCCCAATAACCGTCAACGGTGCAGCCGATATCGAAGCGCACGAGATCGCCGCTCTTTAGTTGCGCCGGCGTGGCATAGGCATCGGCCAGTGCGCTGCGCTCACCGCAGGTTACGACCACAAATCGCGGCACGCCGCCTCCGGCGCGCATTTCACCCGCGATGGTGGTGCTCAACTCAAGCTCGGTCACCCCGGCTCGCGCCTGGGCGAATGCCTTGTGGAGGCCGCGTTCGGTAATGGCCGCGGCATGGGCGATCTTTTCGATTTCCTCCGGAAGCTTGGTCCGGCGAGCTTGCAAGATGGCGGGCCGCGCATCGAAGCTGCGCGCGCTCACCATGATTTTCAGCTCTTCGAGCTCGCAGGCATGGGCGCAATCAAGGCCGACACAATCCCGCGGTTTTACAACTGCCGCGACGGCGGCGCGCAGCGCCTCGAAAAATGTGCCCTGCAGATTCGGCAGCGCCGAAAGATCAAGCTTGGCCCCCTCGCTCGAATTCAAAGAAGAACATGCCGTAGCGGTAAATGCAGGCCGGGTCGGGCAGCACTTCGAGCGCTGCCGCCACATCGCTTGCTCCGGTAATGAGCACTGCCTTGTCGCGCGCGACGATTGCCGCCGTGCGATAGTCGCGCATGAGATCAAACAACAGGCTGCGATAGCCGCACACATAACCGACATGGGTCGGGTCAGTGGTAATGATGATGTCGACGGGCGCATCGCACGCGGCGAACACTTTCTGGCGCACTTTTTCGGCGATTGCCCTCAAATCGTTTCTGACAAACATACTTTCATCTCCCGATGGACACCCCTTGCGGGCGGGTAATGGCGAGCACGTCTTCGAGCTCGGCGCGATCGTGCATGCCGTAGAGCACGATCTCGTCGAGACCGGCGTCACGATAAACTTGCAGTACCGCCCTTGCCTGGTCGGGTGTGCCGCTCGCGCAATGACGAGCGACCACGTCGTCGCTCGTCAGCGCGTCGACGCGTTGCCAATTCTCGTCCGCAAAGGCATCGGCCAGAGCAGGTCTGATCCAGGCGGGTTCCGGCAAGTTCCAGATTGCGCGCGTGATGCGTCCCGCGCAGCACGTAGGCGAGCCGCCGCCGCACGCGATCGTGCGCCCGATGCGCATCCTTATCCACTGAACAGAGGACGAGTGCTGCCTTCTTGATGGCTTTTCCGCCGCGTTCCTCGCCGCGCCGCACGATATCGAGGCACCAGCCGACAAACGCGGGAGAAGTGCCGGCGCTGATGACCACACCGTCGGCTTTTTCGCCGGCGAGCTCGAGCATTTGCGGGCCGGATGCGGCAAGCCACAGCGGCAGAGGATGCGCACCCATGGCAAGCTGGCCGGATATGCGATAGCGCTTGCCGGAAAATTTGACCGGTTCGCCGGAAAGCAGCAGGCGCGCCACCTCGATGGTTTCGCGCAGCGTCTCGATTGGACGCTCGGCACTCACCCCCGCTGCCTCGAGAGCAGCCGGCGCGCCCACGCCGAAGCACAGTTGCACGCGACCGGGGAAAAACTCGTCGAGCGTGGCCGCCGCCGTGGCGGCGTAGACGGGATGAACCGTGTAAGGGCTCATCGCCATCAGGACGGCGCCGAGACGGCGGCTTCCTGCCAGCGCCACCGCGGCGCAAGCGATCGGCTCGCGGTAGAAAAGGTGGGTCGCGATCCACAGATTGGCGGCGCCCGCCGCGTCCGCTGCTTCGACCAGCCCACGCAACAAAGGCGGCGGGTCGTTGCCGTCGACTGAGATCCCGATCTGGAGCGGCGGCGCCATACGCGGCTCTCAATTTCGTCGCAGCGAGGCGATGAGGCTGTCGAGCGCCGGCCGCGCCGTGGAGGATGATGCGATGGAGGTTGCCGGCATCTCCTTTAATCCGGTCGAAGTCAGAACCGTCACGACCGGTTCTGCAAAAACCTCGCCGCGCTCGCTTGCCTCGCGCAGGGCGGCAAGCCCCGCCACCCCCGAATGTTCCTGCCACAGCCCTTGCTGCGCCAGTACGCGCGCGGCCTCTGCAACGACCTCCTCGCGAAAGGTCAGGGGGCGGCCTCTTGTCTCGCGCAGCGCCACGACCGCCCGATAGGAGCTCACCGTGCAGGCAATGCCCGCCGCGAGCGAGGCGGGGCCTGCCACCTCTGCCGCGGCGACATTACGTGACATGGCGTGAGCGAGCGGCGCGCGCACCGCAGGCTCCGCCGAAACAATTTGCGGTATCGCGTCCGACACGCCCATGCTCTTGAGCTCGCGAAATCCTTTGGCTACGCCGAACAAAAGCTCGCCGTAGCCCGTTGGCAGGACAACGGTGCCGGGGACACGGCCGCCAAGCTGGCTGAAAATCTCATAGGCGATGGTCTTGTAGCCTTCGGGTCCGAACGGATTGCCGGTGTGGAAACGAGTGAGATTGCTCGCCGGCATGAAGCCGGTTTCATCGACAATGCGGTTGAGCGTGGGCCAGCGCTCGTCCGGTGGCACCAGCAGGAAGTCGCTGCCCAGCGCGGCCTGAAAATGCTCAAACGCGCTCTGCGCACCCGCAGTGGAGATGACGACGCAGCGCAAGCCTGCGCGCCGCGCGTAAGCTGCCGCGGAGGCGCCGTGATTTCCGCTCGATGCGACCGCGATGCCGCGCGCGCCGCTCGCCAAGGCCGTCGAGACGATGCAGTAGTTCAACCGGTCCTTATGGCTCCAGGTCGGATTGCGGCTTTCGTCCTTGAGCCAGATCGGACCTTTAAGACCGGCCCAGCGGCCCATGGCGTCGCTCGCGACGAGCGCGGTTCCGCCTTCGCCCAGTGACAGCTCCGCTGCAAGCGGCGGGAGGAGCGGCGCCCAGCGGTCAAGACCCGGCAGCGGCGGCTGGCGAAAGATATCCTTGGCAACGTTCGCATAGTCGAAGTCGATCTCCAGTGGATATTGCATCTCCGGCGTGCTGGTGCGCGGGCAGCCGCGCAGGAGCGGCGGATCAAGCGGCCACAAGAGGCTGGGATCGCCCAGGGAGCGCTGTCCGATTGCCGCCGATTGATTGACCGTCAACGATGGTGTCACGTGATTTTGGGGCGGACTTCTTCCGCGAAAATCTGCATCTGATCGAGCAGCTCGGTGACGCTGTTGGCGGCGAAGAATAGCCCGAGGAAATGCGTCACGCCGGCTTCGCGCAGAGCCATGGCGCGCGCGATTACGGTCTCGATGCTCCCGACCAGATTGACGTCTTCCGGATTGAGCGAAGCCTGGCCTTTAAGCGTCGACTTTTTGAGCGATTCAAGATGCTTGTACATCTGGCTCTGGCGGAACCGCGCGACGGCCTTCTCCTGGTCGCGATCGACATGCACGATGTATTGCGGCGCGATCTCCAACTCCGAAAATTTCCGTCCGGCTTTCTCCGTCATCTCCTTGAGCTCCGCCACCATTCGACGCAGGGTCTGTTGCGGCATCGCCGCGGGAATCCAGCCGTCGCCGGACAAAGCCGTGCGCTCAAGATGGGCCTGATTATTGCCCCCGAAATAGATCGGCAGCTTGTGCTGCTTCGGCTTCGGGAACAGCTCGACATCCTTGAATTTGTAGTATTTGCCCTCGAACGACGCCTCGCGCTGCGTGAAGAGGAGCCGCAACGCGCGCACGCCTTCCACGACCATGTCGCCGCGATGAACTCGGCTCGCCGGATTGAGCGCCTCGAATTCCTCCCGATAGGCGCCGATCCCGACCCCGATTTCCACCCGGCCATTGCTGAGATGGTCGAGCGTGGCGATCTGCTTGGCGGTGACCACAATGTCGCGGCGCATCGGCAGGACGAGAACGCCGGTGCCAAAACGAAGCGTACTGGTATGAGCGGCGAGATACGCGTAGGTGACCAGTGGCTCCCAGAAACGCGGCGGAACCGGAAACTCCGCCCGCACGTAATGCTGGGTGGTCATATGGTCGTTGCCCCACACCGAGTGATAGCCGAGCGCTTCGGCGTGTTTGGCGATACGCACCAAATCCTCGGGATTTGAAAACGGGATGGGATAGGTCAAGCCTTCCATTCCCGTGGGAAATCCAACACTGAACAGCGGACTCATTGTTACCTTCTGTGCTCGATAACTTACAGCCGTCACCCGCGGGCTTGACCACGCAAGTCGAGTTTATTCGACTTGCGAACTTAAGGTGCCCGAACTCGGGCATACCCGAGTTCGGGTGGTCCATGTCCGTTGTGAAAAGCCCTATTTCGAATCGGATGGATTGCCGGGTCAAGCCCGGTCAAGCCCGGCAATGACACGCTTTTACCGACGACTTTGCCGATGTTCGCCGAAATACACGCGTTCGGCTTCGTTTCTTTCTATTGCTTCGTGCATCGAGCCCGACCAAGCGAGCCGGCCGGCGCTGAGCATGCAGCATCGCTCGCCGAGCGCGCGCGCGATCTCCATGTTTTGCTCGACAAGCACAATCGCGACGCCGCTGTGCCGAATGCGTGCGATGGTGGCAATCAGCGTGCGCGTGATGCCTGAGGCGAGCCCCGCGGAGGGCTCGTCCAGCAGCAGCAGCTTCGGGTTCGTCACCAAGGCACGCGCGATGGCCAGCATCTGCTGTTCGCCGCCCGAGAGCGATCCCGCCGTCTGCCGGCGGCGTTCCTGCAACACCGGAAACAGCTCGTACACGGTCGGCAGTGGCGTCGGTTGGCGGCCGGCTGCCGCCGTGGCCGCGGCAACCAAAGTCTCTTCCACCGAAAAGGCCGGAAACAGTTCCCGCCATTGGGGCACCAAGGCAAGGCCGCTGCGCGCGATGGCGCTTGCGCTCAAGCGCGAAATGTCCGTGTCGAGAAACTCCACCGTGCCCCGGCGCTTCGGAAGAAGTCCCGCGATGGCTTCCACCGCGGACGTTTTGCCGGCGCCATTCGGACCCAGCAGGACCAGCGTCTCTCCGCGCTCGACTGAAAAGCTCAGATCGCTGACCGCGACCACCGGTCCATAGGTCACCGTCAGGTCCGTGACCCGCAACGCGATCATGCGGTTACCTGCTCGCCGAAATACAATTGTCGCACGATGGGGAGCGAGATCACCTCCGCCGGGCTCCCTTCCGCAACGATGCGTCCTGCGCCCATGACCGAAAGGCTTCGGCAGAGCTTTGCCACGAACGGGATATTGTGCTCGACGACGAGGAGCGCGATGTTGCGCTCGGCATTGATGCGGATGAGGAGATCACGCAGTTCTGCGGTCTCGGACTCGGCAACTCCGGAAACCGGCTCGTCCAGCAAAATGAGGCGCGGCTGGGAGACGATGGCGCGCGCGATCTCAAGGCGGCGCTGCTCGCCGAGCGACAGTGATCCGGCGCGCGAAGAGCCATGGTCGGCAAGGCCCACCGCCTCAAGCGCGACGAAGGCTCGATGCTTTGCGTCCTGGGTCGCCGCGCCGCCGACAAAATGATCGAGGCTCGCGGCCATGGCATGAATGACCGGGTTGCGTCCGAGCCCAATGATCACGTTGTCGAGGCAGGAGAGCTGGCCGAATATCGCGACGTTCTGAAACGTGCGGGTGATACCGAGCCCGATGCGATCGCGCGGGCGCAGTTCGAGCAGTGATGTGCCGGCGAAGGCGACGCGGCCGCCATCGGCCGCGAGAAAACCCGATATGATATTGAACAGCGAGGTCTTGCCGGCGCCATTGGGGCCGATCAGCCCGTGAATTCCGCCCATGGGAACGCTTAGGCTCGCGTCATTGACCGCGTGCAGCGCCTCGAAATGCTTGTCGACCGCTTCGATAACCAGCAATTCCTCGGCGCGCTGACCTGTTTCGAAAGAAACTGCCGCGCAAGCAGGCAGTGCTGACGCCGCCGCCGATGCGCGTGTCGGATGCTGTTTGAATCGGGAAGTGGCGCGGCGTATGAGTTCCGTCAAGCCGCCCGGAAAAAACATGACGACGAAGATCACCAGCGCCGCGAAGAATAGCTGCTGGTAGTCGGCGACTGGCCGCAGCAGCTCCGGCAGAATGCGCAATCCGCCACCGCCAAGCAGGCCGCCCCAGACCGAGTGCATGCCGCCGATGATCGGGTAGGCCAGCATGAATACCGACTCCAGCACGCCAAAGCTGTCGGGATCGAGAATGCGCACCCGCGGAGCGAGCAACGCACCGGCAAACGCTATCGCGACCGAGCTCACGACAAACGCCGCGGTCAAGTAACCGCGGACGCTGACACCAAACGCCTCCGCCGCGATCTCATTGCCGGCGACGGCCTGCAAGTTCTTGCCGAAGGGCCCGCGCACCAGGATGGTGACGGCAAGCGTCATTACAGCCGACGTCGTGCCGATGAGGATCAGAAAGGCGCGGTCGCTTGCGATCGCAAGGCCGAAGATCTCCGGCGGCGGCACGTGAATGCCCTCGGCGCCTCCGGTAAGCCACGTCGCTTCACGAATGAGAATGATAGCGACGCTTTGAAAGACCAGCGTCACCATGGCAAGGTTGTGGCCGCGGAAACGCATGCCCGGAAAGGCGATGATCCAGCCGGCCACGCCGCCGGCCAAGATTGCAAGCACCAGCGTGACGAGATAAGGTATGTGCAGATTGGCGGCGGCGAGGGTGGATGCATAGCCACCAATGGCCATGATCGAGCCGGACGCGAGCGTGATGCAGCGAGCGAGCCCCACCAGCACCACGAGCGCAATGCCAACCACCATCGATATGGTTGCAACCGCGATAACGTATTGCGGATAGCTATCGAGCCCGAGGCCGACGGCTGTGCAGACGAGAACGAGCAAGGCCGGTCCGGTCGTTGTCAAATCCGGCCGCCGGCCGAGTCGCCGCTCAGACACTGCGGCCGGACCTTTCCGGAAACAATCCTTGCGGATGCCACATGAGCACCAGGAAGAGCAGCAGGAAGCTGATGCAGTTCTTCATGGCGCTCGACCCATAGGCCGCTGACAGGCTCTCGGCCATGCCGAGCAGGAGACCTCCGAGAACCGCGCCTCGCGGACTGTCGAATCCCCCGATCACGCCGGCGACAAATCCCGCCGTGATGATTGCGATTGAAAGATCGACTGACACCCCGGTCACTGGCGCGATGAACACGCCGGTCAGTCCCGCGAGTACACCGCCGAGAAACCAGGCCAGCATGTACACGCCGTCGATGGAATATCCGCATAACTGCGCGCCGCGGATATTCGCCGCCATGGCACGCATCCCGCGGCCTAATCTCCCGTAGCGGAAGATCGCAATGCATGCCAAAGCCACCAGCAAAGCGCCCACGATGACCCACATCGTGTCCCTGGTGATCAACACGCCGGCAACAATGAAGGGCGGCGCCGCGAACAACGAAGGCACTGCGAGGAGCTCGGTGTTGTAGGTCAGGCGAAATCCTTCAGAGAGCGCGATGCCCAGAAACACCGTCGCAATAACGACGGTAAACATGTCCGCCTGCCGCAGCCGGCGCAAAATCAGGAACTCGATCGTAGCGGCGATCACCCCGATTGCGATCGGAATCATCAGATAGGCCGCCCAGTACGGCCATCCCCAGCTCACGACGATCAGGAAGCTCCCGAACGCGCCGAGCATCGCAAAGGCACCGTGGGCGAAGTTGACGGTTTTCGTCGCCTTGTGCACAACGACGAGGCCCAGTGCCGTCAGCGCATAGAGCGCGCCGAATTTGATGCCCGCCAGAAGAACAAATCCCAGCTGGCTGAGCATGCGATGATCAAGGTTTATCGATGACGCGATAAACTTGCCATTGCCCGTCTTTCACGATCGCCGCACCGATCCGGTAGACGCCCTGGTGATCGGTCGGCGTGTAGCTTTCCGGAAAGGTGATATCGAGGCCGCCAAGCACCGTCGGCCCGGCATCTTTCAGGTTCGACCATGCGTCTATCAGATGATCGCGCGTCAACTGACAGTTCGTCGCTTTGATGGCTTCGGCGACGATGTAACCGGATCCATAGCCGATCAAATCGTAGACGCTGGGACGCCCCTGCGGCGTCGAGCCGAGATGCTTTTTGAGGCGCGCCTCGAATTCGCGGGTAGCCGGCGTCTGGCCGGGAAATGCCGGCGCGTTGTAATAGCCACGGATACCGTCGGCATTGCCGAGTATCGGGATGATGGCAGTCGAGACTGCGGAGCCGTCAACCACCCAGCGCGCGTTGGCCATTCCCATTTCCCGCGCCTGTTTGATTGCGAATCCAGCCTCGGAAAAGCTTCCCAGAACGAGCACTGAATCGACGTTCTGGCGCTGCAAGGCGACCAGTTGCGAAGTGAAGTCGCGCGCGCCGATATCGAACTGCTCGACCGTGAAGTCCGCTCCCTTCTGTTTCAGAATATCTCGCGCCGCTTTCAACGTGGCCTGCGGGAAAGCATAGGTGCCGGCCAGAATACCGAATTTCTTGGGCGTGTATCCATCATCGTAAAACATGCTGATAAGAGCGGCGGCCGAGACTTCGACCGGCACGACGGCGCCGTGGAAGACATTTTTTGCGAACGGATTACGGATAATCGGCGTCGAACCGTAGATATTGTATGTCGGGACACCGGCTTGGCGCACATAATCCGCTGCCGCGGCGGCACCCGTGCTGCCGGATGCCAGCACCAGGATGAAGACCTTGTCTTGCTCCACCAGCTTCTTCACCGCAGCGATGCTCTCGGCCGGCGAGGAGGCGTGCTCGAAACTGGGACGAAGCTTGCGGCCGCAAACGCCGCCGTTTGCGTTGATCTCGTCGAAGGCAACGCTCATGCTGTCGCGGCCGGGTGTCCCGATGAAGGCGAGCGGCCCGGTCAAAGCGCCGATTGCTCCAATTGAGATTTCAGATGGCGTCACTCCGATGTCCTGGGCGCGCGCAGTGGAGGAACAGGTGAGGGCGAGCAATCCGATCGCTGCGGCCATCGTCACGGACGAACGCGTGGAACCGAGAACATCAAGATTGCGCATGAAGGCATTCTCCGCGTTGCTCGTCTGTGCTGCACGGCAGGGCGCCGAGCCCATCACCAAGTGGTATCAGGCGGCCATTTTTGACGGATAACACAAGCGACCAACGCCGCCAATGATGGCGGACCGCAGAAAATCAATTGCGCGGAATGGCGCGCCCTACGGGACTCGAACCCGTGTTACCGCCGTGAAAGGGCGATGTCCTGGACCGCTAGACGAAGGGCGCTTGGAATGCGGCGAGATATAGTGGCCTTTGCAAGCGCCGGCAAGGAAATGCCGGGATGGCACCCATCCTGCCGGATCGATTCCCTGACCTGATCACAACCGGTCCGTCGCAATCACCATTTCCCCGTATTCGGCATGGACTTCCATGGCTCTTTCGGCGGCAACGGATCGCCTTTCTGCAGCAGCTCAATGGAGTGCTTGTCGGGCGAGCGCACGAACGCCATGACACCGTCTCTTGGCGGCCGGTTGATGGTGACCCCCGCCTTCATCAGCCTCTCGCAGGTGGCGTAGATGTCGTCGACCTCGTAGGCGAGGTGGCCGAAATAGCGCGCCTCGCCGTAATCCTCGGTATCCCAGTTGTACGTAAGCTCGACCAGCGGCGCATCGCGTCCGGTGCGTTTACTCTCCGTCACCCGGCCTTCGTCATCGGAGGCGGCGAGGAACACCAGCGTATAGCGGTTCTTCTCGTCCACGCGCCGGCGCTCCTCCTTGAGCCCGAGCTTGTCGCAGAAGAAGTCGAGCGCGGAATCAAGGTTGCGCACGCGCAACATGGTATGCAGATATTTCATGGTGTGACCTCTTTGCACCGTTTGGCGAGAAAATGGAGGAGGAGAGAGCATACATGATCGCGCAAGACCTGGAGAGTGCCATTGACGAACTCGTTCGGCTCCTCGAATCGGCGCGGGTGATCGCGCCTTTCACCGGTGCCGGCATTTCCACCGAGTGCGGCATTCCCGACTTTCGCTCTCCGGGTGGGCTTTGGACCAAGAACAAGCCGATTGCGTTCGAGGACTTCCTTGCCAGCCGGGAGATGCGCGACGAAGCGTGGCGAAGGCGCTTCGCAATGGATGCACAGTTTTCCGCCGCGCAGCCGGGCCGCGGTCACCTTGCGCTGGCAAGCCTTTATCGCGCAGGGAAAGCCCCCGCCGTAATCACGCAGAACATCGACAATCTGCATCAAAGTTCGGGAATCGCCGCGGATCACGTCATAGAGTTGCATGGCAACAACAGTTATGCCCTCTGCCTCGACTGTGGGAAGCGTTACGAGCTCGATTGGGTGCGCGAGCGGTTCAGCGAGGCAGGCGAACGCGCGCCCGATTGTCCGCACTGTCGTGGATACATCAAGACCGCAACGATATCGTTCGGGCAAGCGATGCCTGAGCGGGAGATGCGCCGCGCTGAACAGCTCACGCTTGACTGTGATCTTTTTCTCGCAGTTGGCTCTTCCCTGGTCGTATGGCCGGCCGCCGGTTTTCCTTTGATGGCGAAAAGAAACGGCGCCCGGCTCGTGATTATCAATCGCGAGCCTACCGAGTTCGATGAATTGGCTGATCTCGTGGTGCGCGATGACATCGGTAGCGTGCTCACGCCGTTTATCGCGCATTGATTCGCAGCCCCGAGAAAATTGTACACAGGCGTCCACCTGTTTACATCGTGTAATGCATTTTTACCTTGGCCGTGCGCTGCGTGATGCTATCTTCGCACGAGCAAGATTCGAAGCGCACGCAAGATGCGCCACGGCGAAGCGGCGGCGTTGGGGCGTTATGACCTCGGACGGATTACCGAAGGGGCCGGGCAGCGGTTTAGGGGTCGACCGCGGCGCGGGGGGCGAGCTAGGCGAAGAGGCCGCGAGCGTCATCGAGCTCAGCGGCAGCATCAAGTGGTTCGACGTCTCCAAAGGCTACGGCTTTATCATCCCCGATAATGGAATGCCGGACGTGCTCCTGCACGTCACGGTTCTTCGGCGCGACGGCTACCAGGTCGCTTATGAGGGCGCGCGCGTCGTCGTCGAGGTGTTGCAGCGCCCGCGTGGGCTGCAGGCCTTTCGGATTCTGTCCATGGACGACTCGGCTGCGGTGCATCCGGCGCAGATGCCGCCGCCACGCACCCATGTCACCGTCACGCCGACCGGCGGATTCGAGCGGGCCCAGGTCAAATGGTTCAACCGGCTGCGCGGCTTCGGCTTTCTCACCCGTGGTGAGGGTACGCCCGACATATTCGTGCACATGGAGACGTTGCGCCGCTTCGGCCTCACCGAGTTGCGACCGGGTCAATTCGTGATGGTACGCTTTGGCCCGGGACCGAAGGGTCTGATGGCGGCCGAGGTACGGCCCGAAGGGGCGCCAACAGGTCCAGCCTCCCACTAAAGCGCCGTCATTGCGGGGCGCCAGCCGAACTCTCGGGGTTTACCCGAGATTGGCAACTCCAAGCCGACCTTGGAAGCAGCGAACCCGCAATCCATAACCGCGGCTGGGTTATGGGTCTGGGTTTGCGTCGGTTCGGGTCGGTTCGCTATTTTGGCCTCTTCCTTCGAGGCCTCACTGATGCGCTCCCTGCAACTGGCTCTCCATACCTTCTCCTTGGTCGCCCTGGTCGTGCTCGCGCTACCCGTTCGCGCGGTGGCCGTCGATCTTGAGCCGCTGGAAATCGTCAGCAAGTCGGGAGTGCATACCTTCGCGGCCGAAATGGCGATCACGCCCGAGCAGCAAATGCGGGGCTTGATGTTTCGCCGGGCGTTGCCTGAAGGACAGGGGATGCTGTTCGACTTCGGGCAGGAGCAGCCGACAAGCTTCTGGATGAAGAATACTTACATCTCCCTCGACATGATCTTCATTCGCGCGGACGGAAGGATCTTGCGCATTGCCGAAAACACGGTGCCGCTTTCCGAGGCTCTCGTGCCGTCGGGGGGGCCGGTGCGCGCGGTGCTCGAAGTGATTGCGGGTACTGCCAAGAAATTCGGGATCGCACCGGGCGACCGGGTGGCACATCCGATTTTCGGCCCTCACTAGGATTGCCAAATGGGCGCCGGCGCAGGCTTGCTGGCGAAAACCGGAGCGTGTATCGAGAGCCGCGCGGATGGCGCCCGGGGCATAGCGCAGCCTGGTAGCGCGGGAGTTTTGGGTACTCCAGGTCGCAGGTTCAAATCCTGCTGCCCCGACCACCGGGTCTTTAGGCCACAACGAGCGAGTTCATGATTGCCCGCATCTATAGGCCCGCCAAGACGGCCATGCAGTCTGGCACCGCGCGGACGAAAGAGTGGGTTCTGGATTACGAGCCTGAGACGCCGCGCGAGATTGAGCCTCTGATGGGGTGGACCGCGTCGGGCGACATGCGCCAGCAGATCCGGCTGCAGTTCGATACGGCCGAAGAAGCCGTCGCCTATTGCGAGCGTCACGGCATTGTGTATCAGCTTTTCCGTCCCACGCCTGCAGCGCGCCGGATCATCTCTTACGCCGACAATTTTTCCTTCAGCCGCCGCGATCCCTGGACGCACTGAGGCCTGCCGACCGCTGAAGCCAGAGCGCGGCGCTTGCCAATGCGGCAATACCTGCGATCAGCAGGAAAAAGCTCGTGTGGGTGAGGCGCGTCCAGTAGCCGCCGAGAAATCCCCCAAAAATGTCGGCGGGAAGCGTTGCGGCAAACCACAGACCCATGGACATCGAGAGCACCTTCGCCGGAGCAGTCTTTGAAATGAATGCAAGCCCGACCGGCGCCAGATGTAACTCGCCGAGCGTTGCCACCATGAAATAGCCCACGAGCCACAGTGGACTCGCTTTGCCAGCATTGCTCCAGGCAGCCGCTGCCATGGTCAGGTTGGCAACGCCAAGACAAGCGGCTCCGAACGCCATTTTTCGAACGGGCGAGGGCTCGTGCGCGCCTTGGCGTGCCCACACGCGCACAATGAGCGGCGTGAACACGAAAATGAACAGTGGATTGAGGGCGAGAAACCAGGGCGAGGGGATCTCGCCCCGCCAGACTCGCAGGTCAATGGCCCGATCGGTGAAGTCCTCCGCCCAAAGCAGGATCGTGTTGCCCTGCTGGTCATAGGCGGCCCAGAAAAGCGTTACCGTTGCGCAGGCCAAGATGATGACGCGCACGGAGCGACGCTCGGCTGGGCTGAGCGGAACGACCGCTCCCTGTCTCGCGCTTCGCGGTTGCGCAGGGTCGGATGGCAGCAATCCGGTGCCTGCAACGTAGATCGCGAGGCTCACAAGCATTCCAATACCGGCCGCAGCGAATCCGAAATGCCAGCCGTACGCAACCGCCAGCGCGCCGCAGAGGAGCGGCGCAAAAAACGCACCGATATTGATGCCGACATAGAAAATCGAGTAGCCGCGGTCGCGCCGGTGATCGCTGGACGCATAGAGAGCACCGACCTGGCTCGAAATATTCGGCTTGAACGCTCCGATGCCGAGAACCAAGAACAACAGCGCCACCAGGAACAGCGTCTCGAAGGCCATCATGAAATGGCCGATTGCCATCAGAAGCACCACCAAGGAGAACGGTTCGCCGTTCTCCCAGCAGCCGGTCAGCGATGAGCCCGCCCAGGATCGGCCCGCAATAGGCTAGCCCGGTGTAGAACCCGAATATCTGCGAGGCGAGCGGCTGGATCTCGAGTGGTCCGAACACAAACTCGAGCGCGGCGCGCACGGCGCCAAAGCCCAGCACCGTTTCGACCCGCCCCGGCTGGAGCAGATACTTGATCATATAGAGAACAACCAGTGCGGCGTTGCCGAAATAGGAGAATCGCTCCCAGGTCTCCGTTGCGAAGAGGACGGCAAGGCCGCGGGGATGTCCAAGAAAGTCGCCGCCGGTTGAGCCGGCCGACACGGAAAGCTTTCTGATCACTGAATACTGAGCGCTGAAGCGTGGAGTGCGTAAATGTCTCCGGAATTGGCGGCCATCGGCAAGCCGGCAAGCCAGACCGCGATATCCCGGGCGCTCAGCCAGTCAGGGTGGATCAGAACGTGGTGCTCACCGATGATGGCGTTGAAGCGATCATAGCCAAGTTCCGCACAACGCGAGATGGAGGCGAGCGCGACATCAGGTTGGATGGTCGTAAACTCGAACGAGAGTGCCGGAACAGGGTGCGTTAAGCCGGCAAGCACGTCGGCCTCCAGGCCCTCCACGTCAATCTTGACGAAGGCCGGCATGCCATGACGGACGATCAGTGCATCGAGCGTCGTGATTGGTACCACGATGGTTCTTGTCCATTTCTCCTGGCTCCAGCCGGGAATGTCGCTTGCGGCCTGCACGAAGCGGCGTGAAGCCGTTGCGACGGTGGGGTTGTCGATATTGAGCATGAGCTTGATGGTCCCCGTCCGTGCACCGGCTGCCACGGGTTCGATCCTCACGGCAGGGTCGAAGCAATAAAGAAGTCTCAGCGTCTTCACCAACGCCGGCTGCGGCTCGACCGCCACCACGCGCGCGCCAAGGCGGCTGAACACAGCCACCCGATCCCCCACATGGGCGCCAATGTCGAAGACGAGATCGCCCGCTTGGGCGAAGCGGCCATAAAGCCGATGCATGGCGTCCCGGCGCTCACGATTAGCGTAGTAAAGGCGCAGTGACCGCACGACCCCGGGCAGTGCGCGCAATCCTTGCCCAGCACTGCTGAAGCGCAGATGGCGAGCTTCGCCGTCGCGTCTTGACAATTGCCGCGCCAGCTCAATCGCGGGGTTGAGCCGCTCGAGTTCGGGTGGGGGCGCCGTCTCCTCCGGCAAACGATCGATGCCTGCGGCGATCAGGGCGCGGCCAAGCGCTGGAGAAGCCGTCGCAACCGCGAACGGGATCGAGAGCAGCGGTCCCGCGGCGATGAAGAACGCATATGGAACCGCGGACGGCGTAAAAATTGCGAGCAGGAGAACGGGTGCCAGTCCGAGCAATGTTTGCGGCCACAAATATCGCGCCGCGAGCGGCCACGGCACGACATGATCGTTGCGCGCCTGCGCGGACCAGTCCGTCGTGCGACCCAGGAGCAGTCGGACAAGAAATATTGTGTGGCTCGCCCACATGATCGGTGTGAGCAGGAGCACAAAGACTACCGTGATGGCGAAACTCGTGCTGAACCGGATTGCTCCGCCGAACAGACGGCGCAGCTCGCGCCGCGCAAGCACGTCGATCACGGTCGCAATGTTGGGCGCAAACCACATCGCGAGCACGAGCAGAAGAAGCGCAATGCCTTCGTCCGCGCGCATGAAATCGGCCGGTGCCGGCGCTATCGCCGTCGCCACCGCTCCAAGGAGCAACAATGCGATCCAGGCCGGGGAGCCCAAGAACATGAGGATCGCGAGCGCGAGCTGATACCGGCTTACCGCGCGCAACCCTGGCACCAGCAGGAAATGCCAGTATTGCATATTGCCTTGGCACCAGCGCAGATCCCGGCGAATGAATTCCAAGAGCGTCGGCGGATTTTGCTCGAAGCTTGCGCCTTCCTGCGCCAACACCCGCACCTCATAGCCTGCCTTGCGCATCAGGGCGGCTTCGATCTGGTCATGGCTCAGGACATGCCCTTTCACCAGTGCACCATGATCGAGCACAGGGAGCTGGCAGCACGCAATAAAGGGTGCAAGCCGCATGATTGCATTGTGCCCCCAATAGGGCCCGCAGTCCCCCTGCCACCACGCGCTGCCGATCGTGTAGGAGCGCATGCTTAGCCGCATGCCGAATTGAAATATGCGCGCAAACGGGCTTGTTGACGGCATTCCAATCACGAGCGTTTGCACAATGCCGATGCGTGGATCCATCTGCATCATGCGCACAAGCTTGAGCAGGAGACCGACGCCCATCGCGCTGTCGGCATCAAGCATCACCGCAAAATCGTGCAGCTTGCCCCAGCGTTCGCAGAACTCGCGGATGTTTCCGCCTTTGTAGCCGATATTGCTCGATCGACGGCGGTAGCGCAGTGGGACGCGATCACGCCAGGTCTCGCTGAGAGCGGCAAATCGCAGCTCCTCCACACGGGCGATGTCGCGGTCGCTTGTGTCGCTGAGCACGTAGACATGAAAATGGCCGCCGAGCTGCGCGGCAGCGATGCCCTCCAGCATCGGTTCAAGCAGGCGCGCAACCCGTTCAGGTTGCTCATTGCGGATGCAGAGCAGAATGGCGGTCGAGGCGGTGATCGGCTCGTCACCCTGCACGCGACCCGCAATCGGAGTGACCGCTGCGACCGGATCGCGCGCAAAGCACATGATCAGGAATCCGATGGTGGCGTTCCAGAACCCGATCACGAACCACGGCAGCGTCACCGCGAACAAAATAGTGAGTACAAGATCGATTGCGCCGAAGCCGCCGGGGGAGAGGGCAACGACCCCGAGCCAGAGAAAGCCCGCAATCGTTGAGCCGACAAGCAAGAAGAAAAGTGCCGGGCGCCAAGCGGGCAGCGCGGCGGGCACAGCAAGCTCGTCGCAAAGGGAGCGTTCGGACATGGAAAAGCTTTTTAGGCGAGTTCTGCGGCAAATTAAGCATATAGCTGCCTGTCCTGAAATCGCATAGAAAAAATCGATGCAGGCGACAGCGCTCTGGTACGTTAAGCCCGGCCACGCGGAGCTGCGCGAGGAGGAAATCGCGGCGCGCAAGGATCGCGAGGTTTCGGTACGCGCTTTGTTCGGAGCGATCAGCCGTGGGACCGAGCGCCTCGTTTACTGCGGCGGGGTGCCGGCAACGGAGTATGAGCGCATGCGTGGGCCCTACATGGCCGGGCAGTTTCCTTTTCCGGTCAAGTACGGCTATGCCATCGTCGGTCGTGTCGAAGCAGGGCCTGCCGATCTGCAAAACCGTCTTGTATTCGCTCTCCATCCCCATCAGACCCTATTCAATGTTCCCGCCGCGGCTGTGTTTCCTGTTCCGGAGGACGTCCCGGCGGAGCGGGCCGTGCTGGCCGCCAACATGGAAACGGCGCTTAACGCCGTATGGGACGGCGCGCCGGGCCCGTCCGACCGCGTTGCCATTGTGGGCGGCGGAGTTGTCGGCCTACTCGTTGCTTATTTGTGTGGCCGCCTGCCGGGAGCAGAGGTGACCCTGGTCGATATCGTTCCCGCCCGCGCGGAGCTTGCGCGCGCGGTCGGTGCGCGCTTCGCAATGCCCAATGCTATGCCGCGCGATTGCGACCTCGTTTTCCATGCCAGCGGAAAAGGTGAGGGGCTTCGCCTCGCCCTCACGCTGGCCGGAGAGGAAGCGAGCATTATCGAGCTGAGCTGGTATGGCAGCGCCGATATCTCCGTGCCGCTGGGTGAAGCCTTTCACAGCCGCCGGCTGCGTCTCGTTTCAAGTCAGGTCGGTAAAGTCGCGCCCTCGCGGCGTCCGCGCTGGACTCACGAGCGTCGCCTCGCCGCGGCACTTGCGCTCCTCAAGGATCCGGCGCTCGACGCGCTGCTCGCGTCACCCGTTTGCTTCACGCAGCTGCCCGCGAAGCTCGCTGCCGTTTTCGATCCCAACTCCGAGCTGGTCTGTCAGCCGATCCGTTATCCCCCACCCTGACCCTCCCCCGACGGAACCCGGGCCTGCCCGGGTTCCGCACTATATTGCGCAAGTCGGGCAAGCCCGACTTGCAGCGGGGGAGGGAAGGGAGGGGGAGATTGCTTAAGAGGAGCTCTCGTGTACGCGGTGGAAGTCTCCGACCAGATCATGATCGCGCACTCCTTTCGCGGCGAGATTCTTCGGTCCCGCTCAGAAGCTGCATGGCGCGACCTTCGTCATTCGGGTGGCGTTTCTGGCCGAGACCCTTGATGCAAACGGCGTTGTGGTCGATATCGCGGGCGCGCACGAGGTCCTCAAGGAGGTGCTGCAAGCGCTCAACTATCGCAATCTCGATGACCTCGATGCGTTGCGGGGCGTCAACACCACGACGGAGTTCTTGACGCGGTACATCTTCGATGGGGTGGCGGATAAAGCGCGACGGGGGAGCCTTGGTCGCGACGGCCGCGAGCTCAAGGCGATCCGCGTTACCGTCGCCGAATCCCCCCTGGCGCGTGCCTGGTACGAGGCACCGCTGTGGTGAAGGAGGTCGTGTTCGCCGTTCCAGGCGATCTTAAGACCCCCACCGGCGGATATGTCTACGACCGGCGCATCCTTGCGGAACTCGCGGCGCTCGGATGGCAGACACGCGTGCTTGATCTCGGCGACACGTTTCCTCACCCATCCAAGGCAACGCGTGCCGCCGCCGCCGAGCGGCTCGCCCGTTTGCCGCGCCACTTGCTCATTGTGATTGATGGCCTGGCCTTTGGGGTTCTTCCCGAAACAGCGCAGATGCTCCGCGCGACTCATCTTCTCGTCGCGTTGGTGCACCACCCGCTTGCGGTGGAGGCAGGACTAAGTGCCGCGGAGGCTTCCTCGTTCCGCGCGAGTGAACGAGGGGCGCTCGCCTGCGCGCGTCACGTGATCGCCACGAGTGCAGCGACCGCCCGCATGCTCGCCGCTGACTTCGCGGTGCCGCTCGAACGTCTCAGCATGGTGGAGCCGGGAACGGATCCGGCCGTGCGGCAGCCGCGGGAGCGCCCTGCCATGGTCCGTTTGCTCGCAGTCGGCTCGGTCATTCCGCGCAAGGGCTACGACGTGCTGGTCGCGGCGCTCGCAAAGGTCACGCATCTTCCCTGGCGTCTCGTCATTGTGGGCGATTGCAGCCGGTCTCCGGCCACGACCGCGCAGCTCAAGGCGGACATTGCACGGTTCGGTCTCTCGGACCGAGTAGCGCTCCGCGGAGCCGTGAGCGCAGATCAGCTCGCGCCGATCTATCAGGCTTCCGACCTGTTTGTGCTGCCGTCGCGCTTCGAAGGTTACGGTATGGCCTTTGCGGAAGCCATTGCTCACGGTCTTCCCGTTCTCGGCACGCAGGCGGGAGCGATTCCCGAAACTGTGCCGGTTGGCGCGGGCATTCTTGTGCCTCCGGATGAGGTAGACCCGCTTGCGCAAGCGTTGGCGGCCTTGCTGGAAGAGCCGCAACGCCTGGAAAAGCTCGCGGCAGGGGCACGCGCCGTGTTGTTTCCGAGTTGGCACGAGCAAGGTGCTCGCTTCGCCCGTGTGTTGGAAGCGGTTGGATGAGCGGCGGCTTTTCCGCCGAATGGCTGTCGGTGCGAGAGCCTTATGATGTTGCCGCGCGCAATGGCGCTGTGCTCAGCGCGGTTGCAAATGCCTTCGCCGGCCGAACTGCGATCACAGTTGTCGATCTTGCTTGCGGTACTGGTGCCACCTTGCGCGCCATTTCCGGACGCCTTCCGCCTCGGCAACATTGGCGGCTGGTCGATAACGACCTGGGCCTGCTTGCGCGGGCAGCGGCCCTGGGGAGGCCGCCGGATACGAATGTTCTCACCCGGCCCATTGATCTCGTCGGTGACCTCGAGCTCGCGCTCGAAGCACCGCTCGATCTGATCACTGCATCGGCCTTGCTCGATCTGGTGTCGTCCGAATGGCTCGATCGTTTCGTGATCGAAGCGGCCGCGCGCCGGTTGCCGGTCTATGTCGCGCTCACGTTCGACGGGCGCATCAGTCTGGAGCCGAGCGAAGCGTTTGATCACGATCTTGTGGCTGCCTTCAAGGCGCATCAGCGCAGCGACAAGGGTTTCGGACCTGCGCTTGGGCCGACTGCCGGCGAGCGTGCAGCGGACGGCTTTGCGCATTTCGGCTATGCCGTTGTTGAGGGCCGGTCGGATTGGATGCTCGAGCCCAAGGACGCCAAACTACAGGATGCCGTCTTCTGCGCCTGGGCCGAGCTGAACACCTTGACGCTGCCACCCGATGTGATCGCGAAATGGCTCGCTTTGCGGCGCGCGCATCTCGCCGAGGGCCGGTCTCGGCTGGAAATCGGTCACGTGGACATATTTGCCCGGCCGATGGGGAGGCGGTGACTGCTGAGGTCGCAATCGAGCAGTATATCGACGCTAGCGGTTGAGCTCATCCACGGCAAGACCGTTTGGGTCCTTCGCACTCGGGCAAAGCCTGTGCGCGTGCATGGGAACGCATAACGCGTCACGCGCGCGTTGGAGCGGCGGCAGCGTGAGACTTGAACGCCCGGCTCCCAAAATGATGGGGGCAACAAGAATATGCAGCCGGTCGAGGCACCGCGCAGCCAGGAATCGGGATACCGTGTCGGCGCCGCCTTCGATCAGAATGCGGTGAAAGCCCCGTTCTCGCAAAGCGCCAGCCATTGCGGTGGGGGAGAGCTGGCGGCCTTCGTCCGCAAGCGGCACGATCTCGACACCGGGCAAGACCGGTGTTTCCCCGCTGCGAGCGGTGATCACGATGCGGCGTATGCCGTCCTCCCGCAGGGCTCGAGCCGTCGAAGGCAACCGTCGTCGTGGATCAATGACGATGCGGGCTGGGTTTGCTCCCGCTACGCGGCGCACGGTCAATTGCGGATCATCAGCAATCGCCGTTCCGGCGCCAATAACGACTGCGTCAACCAGTGACCGCAGCCGGTGGAGATGATCGAGCCCGGCTTCGCCATTGATGTAGTGGGAGTCACCGCTCGGCGTGGCAATGCGTCCGTCGATGGATTGCCCGCATTGCCCGATCAAAACGAGGTCATCGACCGCACCTTTGCGCAACGGGCCAAACAGGTCTTCCCATGGCCGCGGCAACGCAGATTGCGTCTGACGAAATATTTCCGGTATCCCCGGCCAGGGGCTCCATTCGAACTGCTTTGCCGCTGCTTCTTCTCCAGCTGAAAGGCGTTGGGCCACCACGTCGAAGACCAATTATTGAGCCTGGCTTGCAAGTGTCATGATATTTCGCTGTAGCACGGCTGCAAACGCATGGCGTGAAAACCTTCCCGTATGGAAATAAAATGCGCTCGGCGGCGTTATTACAACTGGCGCCGTCGCGGTGTATCAGCCTATTGTCGCAGGCGCCGGTAAGCGGGGTGACATGACCGGGAGTGCGGAGTCGGACCTGCTCGGCAAAGCCGACCAGGTCGCAGTTGAGCGTGGACTTGCCGAGTTTGCGGCGGGCCGGCCTGTGATCCTTACATCGCCCAGCGAATCGGCGCTGGTCTTGCCCGTTGACGGGCTGACCGACGCGATCCTTGCGGGTTTTCGCCAATTCTGCGCTCCCGCTCGGCCTTATCTTCTGATCACCGCACGACGTGCCCGCGCGCTGGGGCTCGATGCTGCTGGTCCGACCGGCCTTGCCGTGGGGGAGCTTCACAGCGCGGCTTCGCTTTTGTCACTTGCTGCCGACCAAATTCCCCCACGGCATTTTGATCTTGTCGCGGCGGGCGAGACAGCGGGCGCTGCGATAGGGCTTGCCAAGCTTGCTCAGCTGTTGCCGGCTCTGCTGGTTGGACCGGAACCACCGACCGGCGCCCGCGCCGGCAATTTTGCCTTCATTCGCGTTACCGCGCAGGCAGTGCCGCTCTTCCGTCGTGCTGCCATGGATTCGCTTGTGATCGCAGCACAGACGAGTGTCCCCCTGAATGCCGGGTTCGGCGCCCGCTTTGTTGTGTTTCGAGACCGGCTCGGCGGTTCGCCCGTGGCGGTGATTGTCGGCAATCCGGATTTTTCCCAGCCGGTCGCGGTGCGACTGCACTCCGCCTGTCTCACCGGCGACGTGTTCGGCTCGCGCCGCTGTGATTGTGGCGATCAGCTGCACATGGCGTTGAAGCAGCTCCAGCAGCATGGCGGCGGAATCATTCTCTATCTTGAGCAGGAGGGACGCGGGCTCGGGATTGCGAACAAGATCCGCGCCTACGCGTTGCAAGAGGCTGGTCTCGACACGGTCGATGCCAATACTGTTCTGGGGTTTGAGGATGACGAGCGCGACTATGGCGTCGCCGTTCGCATGTTGCAGATGCTCGGCTGTACGCGCGTGCGGCTGTTGACCAACAATCCGGCAAAGCTCGAAGGCGTTTCCGCGGCGGGCATCGACGTATCCGGGCGCGTCCCGCTGCAAGGTCCGGTGCATCCCGACAACCGGCGCTATCTCGCTGCCAAGGCGATGCGCGCCGGGCACAAGCTCGATCACCTCATGGGCACGCTCGGGATAGGCGACACGGAATGAAACGGTAGCCCGGATGATGCCGGCGCGCACGCCGGCGAAATCCGGGACTTGCGGCGCGGGTGCTCGCGCATCTCGCTTCGCTCATGCGGGCTGCGGATTCGAGCGCGTCATCATCGCCGCCACGCCACCCGCAAGCACCGCCAGCACGCACCAATAGGCGTAACGGAAATCGGCGGCCACTCCGAGCACGAAGAAGCTCATGACGTAAACGATGGCGCTCGAATTCATGCCCAGCGAAAACGCTCCCGCGGGCGTGCGGCGGCGCGGCCCTGACCACGCAGCAATCCCAAGCGCGAGCACAAGCCACAGCCCCGGACGGAATAACAGGCTTGGCTGCAGCAATTCATGCAGTTTCAGCACCGGCTGGAAATAAGCATTGTGGCCGTAGCTCGAGGTCGGCTTCTTCCAATCCCAGACCGGCAAGACCAGGTTCGAGCGGGCGAGGAATTGCCACATGAACGTTGCGCGATGCTCGAGGTAAGCGAGCGGATGACGTGTAACCGCGTGCCACCAGGCATGAACGAGGCGCGCGGTGCCGAAGATCATGTCATCAGGCCGTTCGAGCCGCGTCATGACGAACGGGCAGGGCGGCACATGCCAGTAGGAATCCCACCGCACGGGATCGTAGCACTCATGCATCAGCCGCTCGGTTTCTTGCCCGCTCCATTTGACTGGGAATTGATTTTCTCCGGCAAAATGCGTGATGCCGCCGAGATCGAAGACAAGGATGGAGTGGAGCGGATTTTGCCGTTGAGCGCCAAGCACACCGTAGTAGACCACCGGAACGAGGACGAAGAACGCAACAGCGATGGGGAGAAATGCGATTGCCGCGCGCTTGAGATCGAATCGGCTCGGCCAAATGGCGTGGATTGCAAGCAACGGCGCGGCCATCACCGCATTGGGCCGCAACAAGACGCCAAAGCCGACAAGAAACAGCGCGACGGCCTGGACCGGCAGGCGTAACGCTGCCCCGCGTTCTGCCGCAGCAAAGGCGAGCACGCCTGCAACCAGCCAGATCACGCCGAACAGCACGTCGCGCCAAATCAGCCCGACAAAGAAGAATGCAGGCGGCAGCAACGCAATGACCGGCGTCGCCAGGCCAAGCAACACCGAGCGGCGCAGCGCCATGAACGCCAGCACGCCAAAGCCAAGCCAGTACAACGCCACCGTGAGGCCGAACATGCTCACAGAACCCGGCGCAAGCGGATCGATCAATCGCCACACCATGCCCATGGCGGGCGATTGCCAGTCGCCGAACTGCCATGCCTTGGCCTCGTCGTAGACGTACTGGGCATCGGCGGTGATGTAGCCGGGATAGAAGACGAGCACGGTCAGGGCGGTGCAAAGCGCGAGCAGAACAAGGAGGGCCAGCGTGCCGGCGGCTTCCGCCCTGGTCGAAAGTGGGGCTAAACCGGAGCCAGTGGTAGCGCTATTTTGCTTCCTCATCGTCTATTTGCTGCCACAGGACGCATGGAAATTGCTCGTTGATCTAGGGCGGGCCGAACAGGATGCCAACGAGATGTTCGCGATCTTCCCCATTGCAATGCTTATGGTGGATTCCGCGGCGGCGGAGCCCAAGGTGAGCGAAATCTTCGACTATTATGATGTGTCCGGCTCGACCGTGCAGGAGCTGCGTGCGGATCTCAACCGCCACCGCCCTGCGGACAAGGCTGGCAAGCATTTCGATGCAGTCACCCGTTGGTCCATCCGTTGGCGGTACGATTACCGGAACGGCAGCGACCAGTGTGCCATTGCAAGCGTGTCGACGACCGTCAATATAACCATCACGTTTCCGCGTCTGAGCGAGACTGTCGACATCCCTGCGGCGGTGAAGCAGGCTTTCGCGGATTACACCCAGAAGCTGCTCCTGCATGAGAAGGGTCATGCCCAGAACGCCATCGACACGGCAAAGCGCATTGACGACGGCATCGCCGCGCTACGGCCGCAGGGCACCTGCTCCCAGTTGGGGCGAGACGCCAACAGCCTGGGTTACTCCCTCATCGCGGCCGCCAATGCGTGGGACGCCGACTACGATCTGCGAACGCGGCATGGCGCGACCCAGGGCGCGCGCTTTCCGTGATCCGCTGTAGCGCCGTCTCTTTCGTTTCGGTTGTTCGGCGACTTCAGAGCCGTCACCCGCGAGCTTGACCACGCAAGCCGAGTTTACTCGACTTGCGAACTTGAGGTGCCCGAACTCGGGTATACCCGAGTTCGGGTGGTCCATCTCCTTCCCAATAAGTGATTTCGTGAAGCGGGATGGATGTCGGACTCGGGCTCGCCGAGTGCGACATCAACAAAGTGCCGCAAGTCGGGTATACCCGACTTGCGGTGTCAAGCCCGGCAATGACGATGCCTTAGATGTGAGAGAGGCGGCGATGATCGTGAGATACGAGTCCAACGGAACGGTTGTCATGATAACCCAGAACGATCACGCTCAGCTGTCCGGATTGTTTGCAGCGCATTGGGGCAACGAGACGTTCGAGCAACCGCGGCCCTACGGCTCTTTGGTCCGTGCCGCAATGTTTCACGACCGTGGCTGGATCCGTTATGAAACGAGCCCGCAGCTCAACCCGCAAACCCGGAAGACGCCGAACTATCGCGAGGTGCCCAATGATCGCCTGCAGCTCGAAGCATTCGAATGGGCGGGCGAGTGGCTTAGCGCCATTGATCCCTACGCGGGACTGATGATCACGAAGCACAGGACCGGCCTGTGGCAAGGCCGTTATGGCGTCATCAAGCATCCGCCCGCGATCCAGCGCGGCGCATTGCCCCCGGAGATTGTGAGCTTCATCGCCAGGAGCGAGGCCAGGCAGAAAATTGCAGCGGAGAAGCTCGATGCCAACGAGCTCGCGGTCAACTACAACCTGCTGCAGGTCTGGGACATGATGTCGCTCTATATTTGCAGCACGGAAACACTCAAGCCCGACCGCATCGAGACGGTGCCCGTTGCTTATTCCGGCGCGGCGGGAGTGGCGATAACCCTCACCCCGGCGGGGCCGGATACAATCGCGCTCGATCCCTTTCCTTTCGACCAGTTTTGCCTGACGACCAACGTTATTTTCCGCCGGCTGTCGCAAACCGAGTTCAAGGACTCGACCGAACTGCAGAGCGTCTATTTCAGGACTGCGCCGCAGATCGCGTCATTCAAGCTCGTGCCGGCAAAGCCCAATTGACGCATGCTGGGATGCGACTCCAGCGTGCCGCCTGGAGCGGTGCTCGACATGGGCCTTCTTTGTTTGCCGAGGTCGAGCCGGCAGGCCACCTCTCCCCGGCAGGGGAGAGGTCGGAATGGGCGCCTTGGCGCCCATTCCGGGTGAGGGGGCTAAACATCACGTAGTGATCAATCGCCGCCGGCACCTCGTAAGCGGCGAAACCCCGCGCCAGCTCAAGGCTCGAACCTCGGTGAGGCGGCCCATTCCGCAAACAGCATGGTTGCCTCCTCCGCGCAGATACGCTCCGCCGGCAATTTCCGCGCTGCAAGAGGGCGCGTTACCTCATCGACCAATGCTTTGGTGGAAAATCCAATGCGCTCACACTCCTCCTGCGTATACGCATAATACATCTTGCTGATTTTCGCCCACCAGATCGCCGAGACGCAGAGCAGGCACGGCTCGCAGGTGGTGTAGATCTCACAACCGCTCAGATCGGTCGTGCCAAGCCGCTTGCAGGCATCGCGAATGGCGACGATTTCGCCGTGTGCGGTCGGATCATAGAGCGTCTTTTGCTGACTGCGGCCCTCGCCGACGATCGTGCCCTCCTTGACAATGATCGCCGCGAACGGACGGCCATCCTTCGCGTGGAGACCGGCGCGGCCGAGCTCGATCGCGCGCGCCATGAATTTGTCAGGGCTCATGGGATGTCCTCTGGAAACAGCGCGCGTTCTATCCACCGGAGCCAGGAGTTTGCCAACTGCAAACTCATGCACTGCAGCAAACAGCGTCCCTATTGAATGGTCTTGGGGGCTTCCACAGTCCTCGGCAACCGGATCGTGAAGGTCGATCCGCGACCAAGCTCGCTTTCGACCGTAATGTCCCCGCCCATCATCTGGCAGAACCTTCGACTGATCACGAGACCAAGGCCGGTGCCCCCGTATTTACTGGCCGTGGCGGATGAAGCCTGAGAAAACTCCTGAAACAGCTTAGCCATCTGATCTGGCGTCATGCCGATGCCGGTGTCCTTCACAGCGAGCGTGATCCAGCCGCGGCCATTTTCGTGTCTCTGGCGGGCATCGATGGCGATAGTGCCGCGGTCAGTAAACTTGTTAGCGTTGCTCATGAGATTCAACAGCGCCTGCCGCAGCCGCATCTGGTCGGCATGCACCGTTCCGATCGCAGCGTCGCAGTTGACTGAGACGCGGTTAGAGTTCTTGGCCGCGAGGGGCTCGATGGTCTTGACGACATCATCGATCAGAGGCGCAAGCGCGAAAGTGGTGAGAGCAAGCTCCATCCGCCCCGCCTCGATCTTGGACAGGTCGAGGATGTCGTTAATCAAGGCAAGCAGGTGCCGGCCCGCGCCGAGCACGCGGTCGAGCGGCTCGGTGTCTTGCTTCAGCGCCTCCGCATCCTCCCGCAGCATCTCGCTGACGCCGATGATGGCGTTGAGCGGCGTGCGTAGCTCGTGACTCATGTTGGCGAGGAACTGCGACTTGTGCTGGCTAGCCGATTCAAGCTGCTGATTCTCCGCCTGGCGCCGCCGCGCTTCGCGTAAGACTTCGACATGCCGAATGGTCTTGGCGATCGTCGTCTCGAAATCAAGAAAATCGATGGGTTTGGTCAGGAAATCGAACGCGCCGCGGTTCATGGCAGTGCGAATATTGGCCAGGTCGCCATAGGCTGAGACGATAATGGTCGAGAGATTGCCCTCGGTCTGCTGCAGCTTCTGCAGCAGCGTTAGTCCGTCCATCCTCGGCATATTGATGTCGGCGACCACCAGATCGACATCCTGGTTCGCCTCCAGCACGGATAGGGCCTCGACACCGTCGCGGACGAACAGAAAGCTGATGGCGCCATCGCGAATCTGGTGTCGGAACTTCTGCTGGATCAGCGTTTCCAGGTCCGGCTCGTCGTCGGCAACGAGAATCCGCGCGGTCATGCGGCACGTCCGACCCGCATATCGATTTCGCTGCGGAGAATCACAAAATCTATTGGCTTGATCAGAAGCGCCTCGGCGCCGCGCTCTAACGCCTTGCGCTTTGTCTCCGCATCGCCATAGGCGGTGATCATGATGATTGGAACATCGGGCCGCATGGCCTTCGCTTTGGGCAGAAGTTCAAGGCCGCTCATCCCCGGCATGTTGATATCGGACAGGATCAGAATGAGTGACTCGTCGCCTGCGTCGGCGATGCGCGCAAGCGCCTTGCCAGCGGATTGCGCAAATTCCATCGAAAAACGACCTGCGCGAAGATCGCGCCGGAACTGCTGGCGGAACAGCGCCTCGACATCGGGCTCGTCATCAACTACCAAAATGAGCAAGCTCAAGTGCGTTCTCCTGATTTAGCGATGGTTGCAGCGCCACGCGGCAGAACAATTCTGAATTCAGTGAACTCACCAGGCTGGGTATCAACCCGTATAGACCCTGCATGTTGCTTTACGATGATGTCGTAACTCAGCGATAGGCCGAGACCCGTGCCCTCGCCGGCGGGCTTCGTCGTGAAGAACGGATTAAACATTTTTTCCTTCACTTCGGGGGGGATGCCAGTACCGTTGTCGCGGATTCTGATTTCGATGCTTTCGCCGAGGTTCTTGGTCGCGGCAACAAGAGTGGGCTCATAATTGCCCCCATTCGCTTCGCAACGCTTCGTCGCGGCGTAGAAGCCGTTTGAGATCAGGTTGAGCAGCACCCGCGTGATCTCCTGCGGAAACAGATCGACCTCGCCGGCGGCCGGGTCAAAGGACGTCTGCAGGGTGATATTGAAGCCCTGCTTCTCGGCCCGCGCCCCATGATAGGCGAGGCTGAGGCTCTCCTCGAGGAGGCTATTGACATCGACCGGCCGATGCTCTCCGGAGCCCTGACGCGAGTGCAATAGCATATTCTTCACGATCGAGTTCGGCTCGTTTGCCGTGCTGCACGACCTTGTCGAGATTGCCCTGCAGCATATCCGCGATTTCACTGATCTCCGCGCGCAGCTTGTTGTCGAGGTGCGCGCCCGCAAGCGCCTCCCGCAATTCGTCGATAAGCTCGACCGAGACGGCCGAGAAGTTGTTGACGAAATTAAGCGGGTTCTTGATCTCGTGCGCGATGCCGGCGGTCAACTGGCCGAGTGACGCAAGCTTCTCCGTCTGGACCAGGCGGTCCTGCGCGGTCCGCAAGTCCCCCAGCGACTTCGCCAATTCGCGGGTACGAGCTTCCGCGCTCTCGAACAGTCGCGCATTCTGAATCGCCAATACGGATTGTGCGCCAAAGGTCTGCAACAAATCGACCGTGCTCTTGGGAAATTCGCCCGGCGCTTTGCGGCGGACCACGAGCGCGCCGACGATCCGGTCGGCACCGAGCAGCGGTACGGTCAACAGGGCGCGGAAACCAGCATGTTGAATGACATCAAGGACGAGCGACGAGGTATCCTGCTTGGCGTCGGCAAGTTGCATAGGTCTGCGCTGCAGCGCCGCCTGACTGACCATCGTCTCGCCGAGCCGGATGTGCCGGTCTTTGATTGCCGCAATCAGCACCTCATCCATGCCGTAGTTGGCGTGCGCCCGGAATTCCTGGCTGGCTTCATCGAACACAAAGATTGTGCCGGCCTCTGTCCCGGAAAGCTGGACCGCCTTGGCAATGATCGTGGACAGCACGGTCTCCAAGTCGATCGTCGAGTTGACCGCCTGGCTGACGTCACCGAGCGCGCGCAACTCCTTGACCGACTGAGCCAACTCTGCTGTGCGCTCCTCGACCTGCCTCTCGAGACGGCCGGCCGCTTGTGCCCTCTCGATCAACAACTCATCACGTTCGAAGGTGTTCTTGCGCAAAATCTCAACAACTCGCCCCATTTCCGCGATCTCATCGCTGCCGCCGGTCGGTATGTTTGCTGCAAGATTGCCCTTGGCGATCGCCAGCATGCTGCGGCTGAGCGCGGTCAGTCGCGAGACCATGTTGCGCCCTACATAGAGCCAAACGATGAGGATGGAGCTGAGCAAGCTGAGCGCGACGGCTGCTATCAGGACCGCCGAACTGAATCGTTCGACCGACCGCGCTTCTTCATTGGCCTGCGCGATGTCGCGTTTGGCAATCGAGACCAGGCTATCCACCGCCTGGGTGAGGTCTCGTGAGAGCGCCGTGTTCTCGGTCAAATGGCGCGTCGCCTGCGCAACGATGGCAAGTTCCTGCAATCGCAGCTCAGGAATGCTGCTAATGCCCTCGACATGGGCACGGAATTCCTCGAGCTTGCCATTCAAGAGCGGCTGCAGTCTCGAATCCAGGCGGGCAGTCATCTCCCACGCCTCGCGCAGGGATTGCCGGATACGGAACACCTGTACGTTCACGCTGTCGACATCGTCTGTTGCTGCGATCTGTTGCAACCTGTCACTGACGGACGTGATGAGGAACTGCACGCGCTGCAATGCGCGGTAAGATGTCGTTGAACCGACCAGCCGGCTGCCGGCCGCGGCTCGTTCGTCGGCGCTAAGCCTGACGTCGTCGACCACCCTGCGCGTCTGTGCGATCTCGCCTTCGACGATCTCGAGCCAGGGTGTTAATAGGCTCTGGCTCTCGCTATGGGTATTGAGCGCGTTGCGCAGATGGCCTCGCTTCAGTTCGTTTACGACCATCCGATCCGCGACCAGCCGGTCGAGCGATTCAAGATTGATCCGCAAGCGGCTGACGGTCGATCGAATCGAATCGAGCGCCACGACGGCGCCGCGATTCTCGAGGCTTTCCAACAGCACGCCAAGCTCCTGCATTTCGGCGGCGATTTTGCCGGAGCTCTCTTTGTGATCGGCTGGCGTCGCAGCAGCAGCAGGGCCGGCGCGGCCGAAACAATTCGCTCGGCTTGTCGCGACACTTCCTGCAAAGCCAGTGCCGCGGGGACCCGCCTCGCCGTGATGCGATCGAGAACGTCGCCGATACCGCGGAAGGAGTAGATCGCGACGCCCGCACCAACCACCGCGAGGCCGCTGATCCCGAGGAAGGCCAGCAGCAATCGGCTTGCCACGCCGAGCCGCAACGCCATGCCCCGGGCTGGGACCGCTGACCTCACCAGGCTCATGACTGCGCCTTGCCCCGAGGTTGGCGCCCGCCAACGCCCTCGGCCATCATCACCCGAACGGGTACGGCAGCGCGCGTGCATTGAGAAAGGCACGCTCAGAAATGTCGCCCCAGCGAACGGCCGCCCAGCGGAACATCATAAAGCTGGCGTAGACGCGCCGCGCCAGGTCGTCCTTGCGGCTCGAACTCGCTTAGAACCTCGCCGGAAAACTTGCCGAGCTCTTGTAGAATCGTGTCGTCGACCTTACGGATCTGGATCGCGGGATCTTTGACAAGCTGCTCAAGCGCGGTGGCGTTGCCGGCGGTAAACTCCGCGAGCGAACGCGTGTTCTCGATCGCAGCGGCACCCTCGATGATGCTTTTCTCGGCGCTGCCGAGGCTGTCCCACAGTTTCTTGTTGACGGCAAGCGAGATCGCCGCCCCCGGCTCATGGAAGCCTGGGTAATAGTAGTACTTGGCCGCCTTGTGCAGACCTAACGCCATGTCGATCCAGGGGCCGACGAATTCGCTCGCGTCAATCGCGCCCGATTGAAGCGACGGAATGATCTCGCCGGCCGGCAGGGTAACCACCACGGCGCCGAGCCGGCGCAACACCTCGCCACCCATGCCGGGCATGCGATAGCTAGGCCCTTAAAGGCCTCGATGCTGGTCAGCTCCTTGGTGAACCAGCCGCCCATCTGGGGACCGGTATTGCCGCACAGGAACGCCTTGAGGCCGAACCCGGCGCTCAACTCGTCCCACAGCGCCTGACCGCCGCCGTAATAGACCCATGCGTTGATTTCGTCGGCGGTAAATCCGAACGGGACGTTGCAGAAATAGGCGAAGGTTGCGGACTTGCCCGCCCACGTGACTTCTGAAGCGTGGTAGAGATCGGCGAGGCCGGAAGAGACGGCATCGAACAATTCCATGGCACCGACCAGCTGGCCGGCGGGGAACACCTTGACTTGCAGCCGGCCGCCCGACAGCGCGGTGATGGACTGTGCGACACGATCGGCGCCTGACTGAAGGCCCGGCAAGCCCTTCGGCCAGATGGTGACCATTTTGAGCTCGCGCGCGCCTTGCGCAATCGCGGGCTTGGGATAGACGGACACCGCAGCGGCGGCCCCAACGCTCGCACCCGCAACAAATTGGCGACGATCCATGGTTTCCTCTCCCGGTTAGTTGCTTGTCTTTTTGGTTTGTCTGCATGAGGCGGTACGAACCGAACCCGCTCGCGTATTGTCAGCGCAGAACATTCACGTCTGAGCACTTGGCTCTGCAAATCCGGACCACGCCAATTCCTGAGACGGATTTTTATGCCTACCGATGGCCGTAGGCTGCCAGTTGATAGAAACGGCGACTTCGGTGCGTCACCATTTTTGGGGCAGCTCTCAACTAAGCAACGCGCTTTGACCGTGCGAGGAACTCTACGCTTTGTCGGGGCTATTGTCGATCACAATGTACGACGCCGGTCGTAGCCAACCCCCCGATTGAATGAACGAAATCGTATCGAATGGCCGTGGCAGGGACGAGGATAGGTTTCCCACGCCCGGCACAAATCAAACATAATACATCTTGCTGATTTTTGCCCACCAGATCGCCGAGACGCAGAGCAGGCACGGCTCCCAGGTGGTGTAGATCTCACAACCGTTCAGATCGGTGGTGCCAAGCCGCTTGCAGGCATCGCGAATGGCGACGATTTCGCCGCGTGCGGTCGGATCATGTAGGGTCGTTTGCTGACTGCGGCCCTCGCCGACGATCGTGCCCTCCTTGACGATGACCGCCGCGAACGGACGGCCATTCTTCGCGTGGAGACCGGCGCGGCCGAACTCGATCGCGCGCGCCATGAATTTGTCAGGGCTCATCGAATGTCCTCTGGAAACAGCGCGCGTTCAATTCACCGGAGCCAGGGCATTCGACAGGAATACGGCAGGACGCAACCAAAAGTGTTCCCCATGTCTTCCTTTTGACTGTCAGCGCGCCAACTCCTAAAATGCAGCGATGGACGTGACCATTCATATTCCCGACGATCTCGCGACCCGGCTCGGGACTGCCGGCGATTTGCCTCGCCGAGTTCTGGAGGCGCTCGCGGTCGAGGAGTTTCGGTTGGGGCGTCTCACGCAACCGGAATTGCGCCGGTTGCTTGGATTGGCGACACGTCAAGCGCTGGACGCGTTGCTCAAGGCCCACGAGGTCTACATTCCCTATACCGTTGACGACCTAAATCACGATCGGAATGACCTTCGGCGTCTTGGATTCTGACCGCCGATGCGGCTAATCGTCGCCGACACCAGTCCCCTGGCAATCGTCCTGACGGGCTACTGACGAGTGTGCGCATGCGGAGGCGGTCAGTTCATGCAGCTGATCGGGGGATTTTCCGCGCGGGCACGTAGTGCGCTGCCAACAGATGTTTGTCGCGCGCAAAGGCTCGGCAGGCGATGGCAACAACAGGCGGTAGTTTGTCCTTGTTCAAGTAACCCATGATGGTGCGCCGGCCGACACCAAGCAGCTTGGCTGCCTCCGTCAAGGACAGGCCCAATGCCACTCGCCATTTCGCGAAATCCGCTCCTGTCATCGGTTGCTGCTCTTCCGCGATCCGCTTCAGCGTCGAGGCCGAAACGTCTAGCCGCCCCCATTTCGTATGGACAGGCCAAGCCAGCCCGAGGCCATCCTCCACGATTGCGGCCTTGGTGAAGGTCTCGGCATCCTCCATCAGCGGCGTAAAATGTGCGCTGCGGGCTATCAGCCCGGTCATATCGAGTTCGTAATCCCGCCGATCTCCGGCAAATCGAACGCGCAGCATGCGGCTAGCGATTGGACGCGCCTTCGTCAGCCTCGTCGCGCGGTCGGTCATGCTGATCACCTCTGGAATTCGTTCCACATCGCCAGCAACTCTGCCCGGTGCCGTTCGACCCAACGACGCGCCTGTTTCAAGACCTTGTTAGGCGCCTCGCCAGCCGAGCAAGTCGCCGTTCGAGATACGAAGTTTCGCAGCAAAATCGGTACCCTTGACTTGCACGTGCGGCGGGTTCTCGTCCTGGAAGAACATCAGGAGCTTGAAGCTGCCAAACCGCCTGATCTCCGGCATCTGCGCGCTCCCGCGACCACCCCAATATAGGGCAATATTTGCCCTAGTTCAAGCTGGGCGGAGCGCTCACGGGGAAAATCTCGTGACGGCGCTGGCAACGACGCGCGAACGGCGTACCTTTGGGGTGGCGACCCCGGCTGGATTCGAACCAGCGACCTTCAGCTTAGAAGGCTGTTGCTCTATCCCCTGAGCTACGGGGCCGTAGCCGCTTCAAGTTTATGCGGCAGCAACTCTTTTCAAGTCGTGCCGACGCAGCATATCAACCCGAGTTGGCAATCGCTAGCATCTGCGTGCGAGTAGTTATCAGCTTATCAGCACACGATGCGACGAAAGAAGGCCATGCCGGAAATTTACGTCAGTACCGATATCGAGGCGGATGGTCCGATCCCGGGACCAAACTCCATGCTCAGCTTTGCCTCTGCTGCTTATAGCGCTGACAAAACGCTCCTCTCCACCTTCAGCGCGAATTTGCTCACGTTGCCCGGAGCCGTTGCGGATCCGAAGACCATGGAGTGGTGGAAGACGCAGCCCGATGCATGGGCGGAGTGCCGGCGGGATCTGCAACGGCCGGAGAGCGCCATGCCTGCCTACGCCAGCTGGCTCAAGGCGCTGCCCGGCACTCCAGTGTTCGTCGCCTATCCGGCGGCTTACGATTTCATGTTCGTCTACTGGTACCTGATGCGGTTTGCGGGCGAGAGTCCATTTTCGTTTTCCGCGCTCGACATCAAATCGTACGCCATGGCCGTGCTTGGCACGGACTATCGGGGCACGACCAAAAACAACATGCCGAAAGCGTGGTTCGACCCGCTGCCGCACACGCACAAGGCCTTGGATGATGCCATCGAGCAGGGCGCGTTGTTCTGCAACATGCTCGCGGCCAGAAAGCGCGGCATGCCGGCTCCCTAGAGCAAAGGGCTGGTCGGGCGGGTGAGCCGACAACGCTAGTCAGGTGCGGAACAACGTCGCGCGTAAAATGTTCCTGTAGCCCGGATTGAGCGAAGCGAAATCCGGGGTTCCAAGCGACCGGCAGATCCCGGATTTCGCTGTGCTCAATCCGGGCTACTGACTACGACACAGGCACCCGGCCTGCCTCGACGGCCTGGCTGCGCAATCGTGTCGGTCGCCGCGTCGGCGTGACTGCGCAGAGCGGAGTAGGAACCGGCGTCTTCGAAAACCGCGGCTCGCCGCGCTCCGCGGTGATATCGATCCACACCAGCCAGTCTGCATCATCGCGCGCGACATGGTCCTCGCGAAAATGGCTCAGTCGCAACTCGGTACGAAACAAGGAGGCGCCTAAAATCAAGCGCGCCGCCTGCAGCATGGCTTGCGTTTCCTTGAGCCGCACCAGCTCGTGCGTGTGGGGTGCCGCGAGGTTGTGGAATCTTTTGCACAAGCTTTCCACCTGGCGCGAAGCCTGCTCCAGCCGATCGGCCCGCTTGAGGATGCCCACATCGTACGCGAACATGATCGCCTGCAATTCCCGCAGGATCGCGTCCGACTCAGGCGTGCTCGCGCCATCAAGCGGCGCGGCTGTCTCCTGATAAAGCCGTTTGACCTCGGCCGGTTCGAGCCGCGGCGGCGGCAAGCGGTCGAGATCCTCAACCGCGCTGCGCCCCGCGATCCAGCCGTTTCCGACGCACAGCCCGATGTGAAATCCGGCAAAATGATTGGCGCAACCCGCCTGCGCGAGCCCCGCCGCGAGCAGGCCCGGGACATCGGAGCGGCAATCGGGGCCGGTGCGGATGGCCATCTTGGTCATCTGATTGAGCGCGTAGTAGGGCGTCTTTCCGAACATGTCGGTGCGCGCTTCATCGCCGAGCTTGCGGAAGAACTTGTCCATCCATTTGACCTTGCTCTGGATGAAATACTCGCGCAGCTCTGCCGGGATCGCCGACATGTCGAGATAGACCGGCGTATTGTCTTTCTTTCTTTCCAGCGCCATGGCGTAAGCGATGCGCGGCACGTCCGCTTCGTCGGCCCAGTCCGGCTCGTATTCGCGCATGAAGGCTTCGCCTTTGGCATTGACGAAATGCGCGCCCTCCTGGATCGCAAAGGTAATGCCCTCGAAATAGAATTTCGGCGTTCCCGGACGCACGTAGCTGAACTCGGCATTGCGCAGCGTTGCCCCCGCCGCGTAGGCGAGGAGAGTGCCGGTGCCGGTAATGTCGCGCACGAATCCTGACCGGAACGTGATGGCGTTGGTGGCGACGATGGTGGCGCGCGCCTTGATGGCGTGAAATTCTCCGGAGCGGCTGTGAATGCCGACCGCTCCGGCGACGCGCCTGTCGTGGCCACCCAATAGCGCCGTGATGAAGATTCGATCCAGCAGCTGGACACCTTCCGCTTCGAGCGCGCGGCGCAGGCACCAGGCAAATTCGAGTCCACCCCCTTCCGGATACATGACCCGGGCGAGATCAAGCCCGCGCGTCGGACGGCGCTTGTAGCTGCCGTCCTCGGCGCGCGCGAATTTCATGCCGATGGCTTCGAAATCGTGGAGCCGCGCGGCGGAATTGGCGAGCACCTCGCGCACCAGGATCTGATCGGCGATGCCGTCGTTGCCCGCGACGATCTCGCGCAGGATTCCGTCGAGATCATCGTCGGGCAGGACCACGATCTTCCAGGCGTTCGAGAACGCCGTGTGGCCGGTCCGGCCGATGAGCCAGGAGTCGACGAGGGTGACGCGGGTGCCGGGTGGGCCGTGCCGTTTGGCGCTCAGCGCCGCCAGCAGGCCGCCGGCGCCGGCGCCCACGACAAGCACGTCGGTGTCGATGAGAACGCCGTCCATTATTGCATCACCATGGCCGCGGCCAATTCTTCACCGACGGGTGCACGTCCACGATCTGCTCCGGGCAGAAAATCTCGCAACTGAAACAGGTGATGCAATGCTCGCGGAATTTGATGTTGGGGATGAGCTTTAGCTGCCGCAGGCCTGCGATCTCGTCCTTGCTCGGCGCGGGTTCCATGTGGATCACGTCGGCCGGGCAGACAAGGTCGCAAATGCCGCAGCCCGTGCACTTCTCGATGTCGATGCTTTCGATCATAACTGGGTTGTAGCGCCAGGGGCGCGGACTGTGCCACTTTTTTCTCAAATCGACCGCGAGGAAATGCCGTGAGAGGAGCAAAACTATCAGCCGTCCTGTTTGCCGTCGCTATTGCTGCCGCTTGCGCAACGTCGCCCGCCTGCGCGCAGGACAAGCTCAAGCTTGCGTTGGGGCAGCGCGGCAACTGGGACACCGCCATCGCGGAGCTCGGGCAGGAGAAGGGGATCTTCAAGCAACAGCGGCTCGATCTCGAAATTCTATGGACCCAGGGGGCCGGCGAAAGCCAGCAGGCGGTCATCTCCGGCAGCGTCGATATCGGGCTTGCCGGCACGCTAGCGGCGTTCGGCGCGTATCAGAAAGGCGCGCCGCTGCGCATCATCGCCGCCGAGGCGACGGGCGCGGCGGACTACTGGTATGTGCGCGTGGATTCGCCCATCCACAGCATCAAGGATCTCGACGGCAAAACCATCGCCTATTCGACCACCGGCGCATCCACCCATACGCTGGTGCTGGCATTTCTGCGCGCGAGCGGATCCGCCGGCAAACCGGTCGCAACCGGCGGTCCGGCGGCGACTTTCACGCAAGTCATGTCGGGGCAGGTGGATGTCGGCTGGTCCGCGCCGCCCTTTGGCCTTGATGCGTTGCACGACAACAAGATCCGCGTCATCGCGCGCGCCTCCGACGTGCCGATCGGACGCGACCAGACCATTCGCGCGCTGGTGACGAGCGCGGACGAGCTCAAGGCGCGGCCGGACGTGTTGCGCCGCTTTGTTCAGGGCTATCGCGACACCATTGAATGGATGTACGCGGGCGACGAGGCGCTCAATGCCTATGCGGTATTTGCCAAGATTCCGCTTGCGCTGGCGCGGCGCGTGCGTGACGAATTCTTTCCCAAGAAGCTCGTCTCCCCCGATGAGGTGAGCGGCATCGATACGCTGATGCCGGATGGCGTGACCTTCAAATATCTGCGCGAGCCTCTGAGCAAGGAGCAGCTGGCCGAGCTGATCCAGATCCCCAAGTAGCCCTATCAATCGAATGCATGTGGTTTCCCCGCCCGACCGAGCGCAAATTGGCCGATGGGCCCCTCGATGTGAATTTCGATCCTGGTCATCTTGGCAAACAGGTCGATATTGGCAGTGCCTATCGCACATCCGCCCAGTCCCATTTCGGTTGCGGCAAGATAGAGCGTCTGCATCAGCACGCCGGCGTCCTTGAGAATGAGCGCATAGGCGATGGCGCTGTATTTCCAGGCGACCCGGCCGAAGCGTGCCGCGATCGTGATCAGGACCTGCGGCGGGCCGGGCGCGCCCATGGCGAATTGGGCGCCCCGCAACAGCGCCTCGAGCTGTTGCGGCGGGACGGAAATCGCTACCAGCGAATGTGTGCCGGCATCATAATGATAGAACCCCCGCGCGAGCCCTTCACATTTGTTCACCCCGAGATAAAGCTCGAGCGGATAGCTTGCGCCGCCGGAAGGATAGGACCTCGCGGCGTATTCAACCGCCACGCCGGTATCGTTGCTCTTCCATTTCGACTGCACGCGCGCAGTGGCGTCGAGAACGCGCGCGAGTTCGGCGATAGCGATCGGCCGCTCATCGTCGAATATTCGCGTTGAATGGCGGTCGCGCAGAAGCTTTGCGAACAGCGAGATCGGCTGGGATTGCGCGGCGGCGAACTTGCGCAGATCTACTTTTTTGCCGGGCCAGCGCGGCCGCACCGCGGGCAGGGGAGGGATCAGGCCGGCATGCGAATAAAGTCCGCCCTGCGGATTGGCATGCCTTCCCTCCATGCTGCGCGCATGGAAAAGAAGGTCGTGAAAGTCCCACAGCACGAGATTGCTATCCCCTTCCGCCGCGCGCAGTACATCCATGCGCTCGGGCTCGAGCTTGAAAAGGATCTGACAATCCAGCAACAGACCGCAAAGCTCGCTGTTTGGAAAGCCATCCTGCCGGCGTAGCTCTCTGATCCGTTGCGGCGCAGCAAGCAGGGCCACCGCGTTCGCAAGCTTGCGATTGCAAAACCTGAACAGCGCGCCGGCCCGCGGCGATTCCAGGACCAGGTCGTTCCCGCGCCGGCGCAGATAGGCAAAGCGCGAGAGCACGAGAACATCGGAAGCACGAACCGGGGCCACGCGCGGCCAGTAATCCGGAGTCTGGGGCTCGATAATGACATCAGCCTCGCGCTCGCGTGCGCCGCCGAGGCACCATTCCAGGAGGCCGTGCGCCGCCAATCGCCGCACGAGACGGTGAATGTCCTTTTCCGTCTCCGTGCGTTCCGGCGCAAACGAGGAAAGCGGCAGACCCATCCGCAAATCTTGGGCGCGCGCGCTCGCCGCCGCGCTGAACTTGCCCAGGCCGACCGCCGCGTGATCGAAGCTCGCGCTGAGAGTTCCGTTCGGCCGCGCTTCGAGCTTTACGTGATCGAGGAGTCGCGCCGATAGACTAGCCTGCCGGGCCCGCCGCTGGTTCTTTCGATCGGAAACGCCCAATCGATTACTTCACGTCTGCGGGTGAAGCGGATTGAGCTCGTGCTCCGCAACCGGAGCCGCGAGCCATCCGAGCTTGACGGGAACATCATAGAGGCGCCCGGGCGCAAAACGGCGATAGAAATGCCGCAGCCCCGGAATGGTCACGCGCACGACCGGCACCTCGATATCGGGGCGGGTCTGATCGAGGACGAGAAAATCGAGCCCCGCGCGTCTGGCGAGGTTCACGCACGCGTCCACCTGTTCGCGCCCATCGATTTGCCCGAACTTCGAACCGAAATTCGCCCGCACGGTGCCGTTCGCTACCAGATAGGGATGGTCCGCAAGCCGAAATGAAACGCCGCCATCCTCGGTTTCGCTCGACGGGTTCTGGCAGCGCGCGCCCATGAGACCAATGGACAGAAATTGACTGAGCTCGGTCATGGCGCGCAAGAGTGCAATGCGCGCGTCGAAATGAGCGCCGGAGCCGAACTCCATCGCCTCCTGGCCATCCTTCGTCCAGTGCGCGATGGTCACAAAAGTGGGCACGCCGAGATCGCTGGTCATGTCGAGCACCCAAAGGCGCCGCCCGGTTTCGGCCAGTTGGGCTCTGAGATCGCGCACATAGGGATCGTCGAATTGAGCGAGGTCCAGCTCCGGCCGCCGCAGCCGATTGTACCACCAGATTGCGTACGCATCCCGCTCGACCAGTTCGAGGAAGCCCTGGACGATCGCTTCCTCTAATGTGTTACCGGCTGCGCAGCCGTTTGAAGTCCGTGTGGAAATGGTAGCTGCCTGGGCCGCTGTAAAAAAAATACAGCAAAGTGGTCGGCAGGTGTTTGAATTTTTCATCGCGCAACGACCAGACCGGCGACCATTCAATCTTCGCCGACGGGTCGAACGGCGGAGCAGTCATGTGCGAGTGATCATCCGCGCCGGCTACGTTCGCCTGATCCTGCCGGTACTGCGCGTCACTCAACAGCAGCACGTCATTCGGAAGAATGGCTTCCCCTGGCGCAAAGTCCGTGAACCGCCGAGTCACTCTGATCTCGTTGCCCTGAAAAATTCCGGAATAGCGCTCGATCGCCTCCATGAGCGCGCTCGCCTCACCCTGCTCGGCCGTGCTGCCCTTGCCGAAGCTTCCGCCGCTCAGGCCGGCGCGAAGCTCGTCCACGGTCTTTGGGCGTCCGGAGAAATTGTGGGTGGCAAGATAGTTGGTATTGAGCGGAAGGTTCGCCTGGATGCGCTCGAGCCGCGAAACCACCCCGGTGAGCGGGCTCACGTGCTTTCGGAAACGCGCAACCGTGGCGGCCGAGGAAACACTGCGGTATCCGCCGCTCGTCATCAGGAGCTTGCCGCCGCCTCCGAGCTTGAACGGTGCCGGCGCGCGGCGCGGGTCGCGCAACGCCTTGCGGCCGCAAGCCGGGCACTGCGGGCGGCGCGCGACATAATGCTTCACCACGCTGGCGCCCATGAGATCGAGACTGATGATGTGATCGTTGAGCTCGGTCCGAAAAGAGGTGGCGATCGCTTTTGCAATCTCCACCGCTGCGAGCTCGACGCCGCTGCGCCCCAGCGTGTTGCTCGCGAGCGGGGAGACCGCGACCGCATGCGCGCCGGTGCGATCGAGCAGAGCCTTGACCTCACGGTTGCGTTGCATGCGCTCGGCAAGACACATCCAGCAGGCGCTCTTGCCCGGGCGGAGAACCGGGCCGACCAGCGGAAAAATGCCGGAGGGCTGGGCGAGCAGCCATGAGGTGCGGTGCGAGAGATGCCGGGCGTTCAATTCGGCCAGGCGCTGATCGAGATAATCGTTCACCAGGGTGACGGTGAGATCGGCCGCGCGCTTGCTGAGACGAACCCCAAGATTAGTCAGCGCCTGTTCGAGCTCGCTGGCACCCGCAACCTCGATTGCTTGAATGCCGACACGATATTTTTCCAGATCGCTCGCGGCGGTTTCGGGTGCAAGGCCAAGGCTTGCCCAATAAGCAGCCACAGTGTCCGGCAAAGCAAGTGCCGTCGTCGTTGCAAAGCGTCGCTCGATGAGCCGATTGATCGCTTCGCGCACCTTGTCCGGCGGAAATTTCTGCTCCAGCTCGCGCACGACCTTGCGAGATTTTTTTCCGCGTTGTCCGATAGCGGCGGCGAGCGCGCAATAGAGCTCGCCATGCAGAAAGAACTTGCGATCCTCGGAATAGAGGCAAACGGTGTTTGGCGGCAGCGCGTAGACGGTAAAATTCGGCGCGAACCGGAGAACGTCTTTATCTCTCATGCCGGCGAGGTCATTGCCGGGCCTGCCCCGGCCCCACCCGGCAATCCAGCCTCTTCGCGAGCAATGATGGGATGGTTGATGGACCGGCCGAACTCGGGTTTACCCGAGTTCGGCAATTTGACTGCGCAAGTCGAGTAAACTCGACTTGCGTGGCTCAAGCCCGCGGGTGACGCGCACCGGCGCAGTCATTGCCGGGCCTGACCGGCCTGACCCGGCAATCCATCCTCCTCGCGAGAAATGATGCGATGGTTGATGGACCCGCGGGCGGCGCGCACAGTAGAAGCTGACAACCTCAGCAACGACCACAAACACCCCAGGACCAGCAGCAGGCGCAGCCTCCGCCGCAGCCTCCGCAGCCTCCGCAACCTCCGCACCCTCGGGCGCAGCCTCTGCCTGCCCGGCAGCCACCACAGCCTCCGCACCGGCAGCCGCGCGCAATCTGTTGCCCGAGCCGAGGCGTTCCGGCCGTTTCCTTGTCGAAGACATAGAACGTGCCAAGGCTCACGTCGGAGATTTCCTCCTCGTTGAGCGTGATTTGCGGCAAGGTGGTATCCTGGGACGGTATGGGCGGCACATCTGCCGCTCCAATGGCAGCCGCGGATGCGCCGCCGGCAAGTGACAACGACATGCCGACTACTCCCAGAACCGGCACTGCTTCCTTCCGATGCTTTCGCTTCGATACCTTACGTGGCATGTCGTCTCCTCCCATGCCTCACGATTTTCGACGGCCGTCTGCTATTCGTACGCCCTGCAAATTCACACTGCAAGACCGGTTAGGACGCTAGTGAGCGTAGCTTACACAGAGCTTACACGCACGCCCATCGCGATCCCGTGCCAACGCGCAACCAGGACATCGAGTTCCTCAGATCGCTTGCATGCGCGCAGGCCGAGGGCTCTGCGGAATAAACACGCATGATCGTTTCTTATTCCGGTTCTCATTCGAACTCACACGGCCGTTTTCTCTGGTACGAGCTGGTCACGACGGACATGGAAGGCGCTCGGGCCTTCTACACCGATGTGGTGGGCTGGGGCGCGCAGAACGCAGCGACCCCTGACATGGCCTATTCGCTCTTTACCGTTGCAGGCAGCGCGGTTGCCGGCCTGATGCGCCTGCCCGCGGACGCGGCGCAGGCGGGGTTTCGGCCGGGCTGGCTCGGATATATCGGCGTAGACGATGTCGATCGCGCCGCCACGCGCGCGCACGAGCTTGGCGGCAGCGTGCACGTTCCGCCGAAAGAGATCGCCAATATCAGCCGCTTTGCGATCGTGGTTGATCCGCAAATGGCAACCATCGGACTGTTCAAATGGCTCACGCAGCATGCTGCGATCTTCCACCGACGTGAACTCGCCCGGCCGCGTCGGCTGGCACGAGCTCGTCGCCAGCGATTGGGAAAGCGCGTGGCGCTTTTATGCCGCTCTCTTTGGCTGGCAAAAGGAAGAGACGGATATCGGCGCGTTGGGAACGTATCAGCTGTTCTCCGTTGCGGGGCAGACGATCGGCGGCATGTTCAACAAGCCGGCTGCGGCGCCGGTCCCGTTCTGGCTTTATTATTTCAACATCGCTGACGTCGACGAGGCCATGAAGCGCGTGAAGGCTGCGCGCGGCCAGATTCTCGACGCACCGATTGAAATACCGGGTGGCCGCTGGATTCTCCAGTGCACTGATCCGCAGGGCGCCATGTTTGCGCTGGTCGGAACGCGCCGCCATCACGGGCTCGGCTATTTCGAGCGCATCCCGCGAACTCGGTAGGGAAACCGTCATGCCCGGGCTTGAGCCAGGGTCAAGCCCGCGGGTGACGGCCGGTCATGCGCCGACCTGCCCCTCTTCCCGCCGCTCCTGCTGGGTGTGCCGCGACGCAAAGCCCTTGAACGCGAGTTGATCGGTATAGCCGGTGCCCGCGCGCCCCTCGATGAGCTGCGCCGAGCAGTTGCGCGGATTTTTCTCGCGCTCATACCACTCCCAGGAATAGTGCATCCACTGCATGCGGAAGCAGCGGATGGTGACGCCATGACTGACGATGATGAAATCCGTGACCGGGTTGGATCGATCTGACGACGCGTCGCGCAGGATCGTGCCGAACACTCCCTTGACCCGATCGGCGACGTTGCACCGGCTCTCGCCGAGCGGCATGGGAGCGAAGAATTCGCCCTCGAAGCGTTTGTGCTTGTCATAATGCTCGTATTCGCGCGGAAACAGTTTCGGCAGGTCTTCGTCCGCGATGCCGTCGAACAGCCCGAACTGCAGTTCTCGCAATTCAATCGCCTCGCGCTTGTCGAACTTGAGGCCCCTCGCAGCAAGCGCCTGCTCGATTGCAGCGCTCGTTTCCGCGCGCGCAGATACGGACTGCAGAGAATGCGGGTACGGCTTGCGCCGTCGAGCGTCTTTGCCAGAAATTCGCCCACAGCGGCCGCCTGCGCATGGCCTTGCTCCGATAGAGCGATCTTGTGGTCGGGCAAGCGTGCATTCACTGTCTTGTCGAGATTGGCTTCGGACTCGCCATGGCGGACAAGAAAGATGCGGATCGTTTTAGCTGGCATGCAGCGGGCACCTGAATGTTGCAATACTGTTATGGTTTTGCCTCGCGGGTATGGGTTTTGATAGCGGATCATCGTGCCTGCAATGAAGCCGAACGCGCCTGCGCTTCGGTGAGATCAGAGCCAGGGGCTCAACGGGCGGGTTTTGTTCTCACGCCGCTTACCCCGGACACCCGTATCGCTGGTTGCCGTCGGGCGGCAGCATCACCCCGATGGCGCCGCCATCCGCGATGGCACGCTGCAGAAATCCGGACGTGCGGGCGTCCTCGAGGAATGCGTTCACCGCAACGAGTGCAGCGGGCTTCTCCATCGGGACGATGATTGCCTGCGGCACGTAGAACAAGTCGTCCGGCAGGAGGCGCGTGCCGGAAGCGGTCTTCGACAAGTTTGTCAGTCTGTGGCGGTTTGCCGCAAACGCGTCAATGGCGCCGGTCGCGAACGCGTTGGGGACCTCGGCGTCGCTTGCAAGCTCGACGACAGCCGCGCGTTTGAATATGCGTTTCATGCACAGCGTGATGGAATCGTTGCGCGTACCGCCAACTTTGACGCCCGCGGCGTCTACCTCGCCGGCCGATTCTGATTGGGGAACGTTCGGGCACGAGAAAGCTCTGCTGCACCAGCATGTAGGTGTGTGAGAATGCAACCGTGCCGAGGCGCGTCGCCTCGTAGGCGACAAAGCCGATATCGGCGGCACCGCTGCGCACTGCCCCGATCACGTCGGGAGGGCCTGGGAGCGGCTTGAAATCGAGCGCCAGTTTGTGTCGCGCTGCGAGCTCGCGCGCAAGCGTTGCGGAGACGCCGCGCACTTCTGCGCTGAGCGGATCGCGGATGGCCTGCGCCGGGTTGGTGCTCAGGTAAACGGCTCGCAGGGTGTCGCCCGACGCGATATCGGCAGCGCCAGCGGGCAAGGCCAGCTGGCACAAAACCAGCCCGAACAGGGCGTCCAGCACGTGCCACCGCAGCGACGGCATGTCGTCTCGATTGGTGCTCATCCAGGAAAATCCGTTGACTACAAAATGCGGATATGATACATGCAATAGGTGCTTGTGCCCAGCGTGCGTGATTTGACGGCGCGCATGAGGAACAAACGGGCCTGAGGAATGGTCATTGTGCAACAGATCGCGTTGGCGATGAAGTCGGCTTTGGGATGGACTCTGGGCGGATATGACACAAGCTTGCTGCAGGGAGATTTTTACCAAAATTACCAAACAAAGCCAAAAGACGAAATCAATTGCGAATCAATGGGTTATCTGTGAGTTTGAGTCCCTGAGTTCCCCGCACACAGCCGGCCGTGATGATCGTATAGGTTGCAGGAATTGCCAATGTTACTCGCAAAGGTAGCAGATTTTTCGAATTGAGACGCGTTAGAGTTGCATGGGATTATTCACATTGCTATCAAAGGTTGTAGTTTGAAATTGAGCCGCTATGCTGCGCCATCCTTCCTGGCGTTGCGTGAAAGTCGCGCGCCGGACCTGGAGCAATGAATGATTAATGTTCGGCGGCTTGGCCACGCCACGCTGACGTCCCCCGACCTCGACCGGCAGGTGGCTTATTACACGGAGATCATTGGGCTTTCCCTGATCGAGCGCAGCGGCAAGGGCGCGCTGCTCGCAACTCGGCAAGGCCTCGAAGCCATTGCGCTCGAGCCCGGTGAGCCGAACGCGCTTACGCGGCTTGCCTTCCAGGTCACGCCCGGAAGCGAGCTTGGCGCGCTCGCCCGCGACCTCGCCAAGACGGCATCAGCAGCGAGCGCCGAACGAGCATCACGCCCGGCATTGACGAAGCCATCGTCTTCAAGGACCCGAAAGGCACATTGATCGAACTGTTCTCCGAATACCGATTTGCGAACGAGGACCGAAGCCAAAGCGGCGTCATGCCCATCAAGCTCGGCCATGTCGCTTATCGCGTCAGCGACGTGCAGACCGTGGTGAAATTCTACACCGGCATGCTCGGGTTTCGCGTGTCAGACTGGCGAGACGACAGCTTCGCCTTCCTGCGTTGCGGGCCGGACCACCACAGCGTCAATTTCGTTTTTGACGAGACGCCCCAACTCCATCACATCGCGTTCGAGGTCAAGGACTGGGCGGAGATCCAGAAAGCCTGCGAGTGGCTTGCCAAAAATGACATTCATCTCGTCTGGGGCCCCGGACGTCACATTATCGGTCACAACATCGCGATCTATCACCGCAACGCGGACAAGGTGCGGGTCGAGTTCTTCTGCGAAATGGATCAGATGAAAGACGAGGCGCTCGGCTATTTCGATCCGCGCCCGTGGCATCAGGACCGCCCGCAACGCCCGAAGGTTTGGGGACCGCAGACGCTGCGCAATTATTGGGGCTTCGGATCGGAGCGCATTATCCGCGGCTACCAGACGATTGAGTGAACTCGGGTGCCGGGCGCAGCGTGGCATATAATGCCGCGCTGCTGACCCGCGACCTTTACGAACTACCCCCTGATGGTTCCGGCTCAGCGGTGCACCGCTCCGCAAGGCTTCGCGCTGCGCCGCAGCCGGGATACGCCACGAGCCTGACACGTTTTACCGGTCATCTTTGAGCAGCCCGCCGGAATCCCCCAGCCGGACGGGAATTGGAGGAGTTTCCATGGTTGCGCTCGCTCGCGCTGCTCTTGCATGCGCGCTCGTCCTCGTCGTATCCGCTGCCAGCTTTGCCGCCGACAAGCCGTTCAAACGCGACGATCTCGCCGACGCGGCAATCAAGCTCGAAGCCCAGATCAAGGCCGAAGCGGGCCAGGTCACCAAGCCCGCCGCTGCGCTGCGGCGCGAGGCAGACGCCGCCTTCCAGCGCAACGATTTCCGCACCGGCATGCAGATCCTCGGCCAGCTCGTCGTAGTAGCGCCCGACGACAGCGCGAACTGGCTGCGCCTTGCCAAAGCCGTGCTGCAGATCCGGCCGAGCAACGACAGTGAACGCGACGTGTTGCTGCAACGCGCAGCGACTGCCGCCTACATTGCCTATCAGCGGTCGAGCGAGCCGCCCGAGGAGGCGGAAAGCCTCGTCGTCATCGCGCGCTCGTACGCGGACCGCTCAATGTGGCGCCCGGCACTCGACGCGTTGCGCATCTCGCTTGAGCTCAAGGAAGTCGCCGATGTCCGTCAGCAATACGAGCGCATGCGCGAGGAACATGGGTTCCGTCTGGTCGACTACACCGTTGATTCGGATGCCGCCTCACCACGCGTGTGCTTCCAGTTTTCGGAGGACCTTCCAAAGCGCACGGATTTCTCGCCGTTCGTTGCGGTAGCGGGCCAGGACAAGCCCGCGATTTCGGTGCAGGACCGCCAGATCTGCGTGGAAGGTCTCAAACACGGTGAAAGCTATGTCATCACCTTGCGCGCCGGCATTCCCTCGGTCGTGAAGGAGACGCTGGCGAAATCGGCCGAGTACAACATCTATGTGCGCGATCGCAAGCCGTCGGTCTCTTTCAGCGGCAAAGCCTATGTGTTGCCGCGCACCGGCCAGCTCGGCATTCCGGTCATCAGCGTCAACGTCAAGTCAGTCGCCCTCGAGGTCTATCGCATCGGCGACCGCAACTTGCTCGACACCGTGGTTGGACGTGATTTCCAGCGCACGCTCGATCGCTACCAGGTCAATAACCTTTCCCAGCGGCGCGGGTCGCAAGTCTGGAAAGGCGAGATGGCCGTGGAGCAGTCGCTCAATGCCGATGTGACCACGGCGTTTCCGGTGACCGAAGCCATCGGCACCTTGTCCCCCGGCGTCTATGTGATGGTTGCGCAGCCGGCAGGCGTGCCCGCGACCAGCGATGATAGCTACGAGGACCTCGCGACGCAGTGGTTCATCGTCTCCGATCTCGGGCTCACCGCTTTCTCCGGCAATGACGGCGTCTACGCCTTCGTGCATTCGCTCGAAACCGCTCATCCCAAAGGAGCGGTCGAGGTCCGATTGCTTTCGCGCGGCAATGAAGTGCTTGCAAGCCAACGGACCAACGATGGCGGCTACGTTGCGTTTGAGGCCGGTCTCACGCGCGGAGAGGGCGCGTTGGCGCCCGCCATGCTCATCGCCTCGGATGATAAAGGCGACTATGCGTTCCTGAGCCTCAAGTCGCCTGCGTTTGATCTCAGCGATCGTGGCGTCTCGGGTCGCCTCGTGCCCGGCGGGCTTGACGCTTTTGTCTATACCGAGCGCGGTGTCTACCGCTCCGGCGAGACGGTGCAGGTCACCGCTCTTGCGCGTGACGGACAAGGCATGGCTGCGCTCGATGTGCCGCTCACGCTCGTCGTCGAGCGGCCCGATGGCGTCGAATACCGGCGCGCGGTCGTGGCAGATCAGGGCGTGGGCGGTCACGCCTTGGCGGTGGCGCTCGTTACATCTGCGCCAACCGGCACATGGCGCGTGCAGGCCTATGCCGATCCGAAGCGCCCGCCCGTAGGTGAAGCGACTTTCCTGGTCGAGGACTATGTGCCTGACCGGCTCGAATTCGATCTCGCCACCAGCGCCAAAGCGGTCGCAAAAACAAAGCCTGCTGAGGTGACCGTCGATGGCCGTTATCTCTACGGAGCGCCGGCCGCGAAGCTCGACCTCGAAGGCGAGGTGATTGTTGCTGCTGCGAGCGAACGGCCGGGCTTTGCCCGCTATCAGTTCGGGCTGAGCGACGAAGAGGTCGAGACGCTCCGCCGGCCGTTGGAAGGTCTGCCGCAGACCGACACCGAGGGCAAAGCCCGTTTTACCGTTACGCTCGACAAGCAACCCGCGACCGCGCGTCCGCTCGAAGCGCGGATCGTGGTGCGCATGGCGGAGCCGGGTGGCCGCGCGGTGGAACGCAAGCTCTCGCTTCCGGTCATTCCAGATAGTGCCGGCATCGGCGTCAAGCCGCTGTTCTCCGGCCGCTCGCTGCGCGAAGGGGAGAATGCGACATTCGATGTCGTGTTTGTCTCTCCCGAGGGCACGCCCGTACCGCGCAGCACGCTGCGTTACGAGCTGCTCAAGATCAACACCAAGTACCAGTGGTTCCGCCGCGAAGGCATCTGGAATTTCGAGGCCGTCAAGAGCACGAGCCGCGTCGCGGACGGCAGCATCAATGTGACCGCGGACAGACCGAGCCGCATCTCGCTGCCGGTGCAGTGGGGACGCTATCGGCTCGAAGTCTCAAGCATCGAGCGTAACGGCCCGGTCACATCGGTTGCGTTCGATGCGGGCTGGTACGCCGAAGCAGGCGCCGATACGCCGGACATGCTGGAACTCGCGATCGACAAGCCGGAATACCTGCCGGGCGACAGCATGACCGTCGCGGTGACCGCGCGCACGGCAGGCACGGTCACCCTCAACGTCATCGGCGACCGGCTGCTCTCAACGGTCACTCAGGATGTCGCCTTAGGTACGGCGCGGCTGCGCATGCCGGTCGGCAGCGATTGGGGCAGCGGCGCATACGTCGTCGCAACCTTGCGCCGGCCACTCGACACGCGTGCTCAACGCATGCCCGGGCGCTCGATCGGCGTGCAATGGTTCTCCATCAACCGCAAGGCGCGCACGCTCGCCGTCGATCTGCAGCCCCCGGCACTGCTGCGTCCCAACAGCGCGCTTCGTATTCCGGTGAAAGTAGCGGGGCTTGCTCCCGGCGAAGAAGCGCGCGTCGTCATTGCCGCGGTTGACGTCGGCATTCTCAATCTCACCGGCTACAAGCCGCCAGCGCCCGATGATTATTATCTGGGTCAACGGCGGCTGACCGCCGAGATCCGCGACCTCTACGGTCAGCTCATCGATGGCATGCAGGGCACGCGCGGTCAGATCAAGACCGGTGGTGACGCGGGTGCGGATCTGCAGGGCTCGCCGCCCACACAGAAGCCGCTCGCGCTTTATTCCGGCATTGTCACGGTCAAACCCGACGGCACCGCTGAGGTCGTGTTTGACGTTCCGGATTTCGCCGGCACGGCCCGTCTCATGGCCGTCGCCTGGTCGAAGGATAAGGTCGGCCGCGCCACCAGTGACGTGACGATCCGCGATCCGCTGGTCGTCACGGCAACGCTTCCGCGTTTCCTGCTCAACGGCGACCGCGGCACCATGCGCCTCGACATCGACAATGTTGAAGCACCGGCCGGCGACTACAGCGTAGAGGTCAGGAGCGAGGGCATCAACGTCGTCGGCCAGGACGCGTCGCAGACGCTCAAGCTTGCGGCCAAGCAGCGCAGTGCGCTCAGCATACCGCTTTCCGCAGCAGAAGCCGGCAATGCCGATTTGATCGTGCACGTGAGCGGACCATCGGGCTTTGCGCTGGAACGGCGATATACGCTCAACGTGCGGCCGGCGACGCAAATTCTCGCGCGCCGCACGGTCAAGCCGCTCGCCAAGGGCGAGAGCCTCACGCTCTCCAACGATGTGTTTGCGGACCTTGTGCCGGGAACTCCCAGCGTTGCCGTGTCGGTCGGCGTCTCGTCCGCGCTCGACGCGGCGGCGCTGCTCGCGGCGCTCGATCGCTACCCCTTTGGGTGTTCGGAGCAGATCACGAGCCGGGCATTGCCCCTTCTCTATGCCAATGATCTGGCGAGCGTGGCGCATCTCGCGCTCGATGGGGCGATCGACCAGCGCATCCGCGATTCCATCGAGCGGCTGCTGGCGCGGCAAGGAGGTAACGGCTCGTTCGGACTTTGGTCGGCGGGCGGAGACGATGTGTGGCTCGATTCTTATGTGACCGACTTCCTCACCCGTGCGCGTGAGCGTGGCTTTGCCGTCTCCGGCATTGCGTTCAAGCTTGCCCTTGATCGCCTGCGCAATTTCGTCGGGAGTACACAAAATGACTCCGCGGACGGCGGCCGTAATGTCGCCTACGCACTCTATGTGTTGGCACGCAACGGTTTGGCTCCGATTGGCGACCTTCGTTATTACGCCGACACCAAGCTCGACACGTTTGCGACGCCGATTGCCAAGGCGCAAATCGCGGCTGCGCTCGCCATGGTCGGAGACCGCGTGCGAGCCGAACGCGTTTATGCGGCCGCACTCGGCGCGATCGCGCCGCAGCCCGTCCTTGACTACGGACGCACCGACTATGGCTCGGTGCTGCGCGATGCAGCTGCCTTGGTGACGCTCGCTTCGGAAGGCGGCGCGCCGCGCGCGACCATCTCCGGTGCGGTGGCGCGCGTCGAGGCCGCGCGCAATCTGTCGGCTTACACCTCAACCCAGGAGGAGGCGTGGATGGTGCTGGCGGCCCGCGCGCTGGCGAAGGATGCCCAGAGCGTTTTGCTTGATGTGGGCGGGGAGAAAGTGCAAGGCGCGCTCAACCTTAATCTGCGTCCAAGCGCTCTCGCTTCGCCGTTGAAGATTACCAACACGGGAGACGGTGATTTGCAGGCCGTGATTACGGTCTCGGGAGCGCCGATCGTTCCCGAGCCGGCGACCGACAGAGGATTCAAGATCGAGCGGAAATACTACACGCTTGCCGGCAAACCCGCCGATCCAACCAAAGCGAAGCAGAACGAGAGGTTCGCGGTCGTGCTCAAGATCACCGAGCCGCAGCCCCAGTTTGCACGCGTGATGGTTGCTGACTATCTTCCCGCCGGCTTCGAGATCGACAATCCGCGGCTTGTGTCGTCGGGCGATACCGGAACGCTGACCTGGATCGAGGATGCGCTGGAGCCAACCAACGCCGAGTTCAGAGATGACCGCTTCAACACGGCGTTCGATCGCAAGAGCGGTGATGCCTCGGTGTTCACCGTCGCCTATGTCGTGCGGGCGGTCGCGCCCGGCCGCTATGTCCATCCGCAAGCCTATGTGGAGGACATGTACCGGCCCGACCGCTTCGGCCGCACCGCAAGTGGCGCAATCGAGGTCACGGCAGCGAAGTAAGCGCATGTATCACGAATGATGATACTGGATCAGACCGCAAACGCGTCGCTGCTATCTCGGCGGACCTGGCGTGGGCTGCGGGCGAGCCTCATCATTGCCGGTGCGGCAATCATCGCTGCGCTGAGTGCGGGCGCGTGCTGGATTGCATCCCTTGGACCAGCGCCGCTCGGGGAGGAACTCAAATACTCGACCTTGGTGCTCGATCGCGATGGCAAGCTGCTGCGCGCCTATACGACAGCCGAGGGACGGTGGCGATTGCCCGCCCGTTCCGAAGATATCGATCCGCGCTTTCTCGATCTGTTATTTACGTATGAGGACAAGCGCTTCAGAACCCATCATGGCGTCGATCCGCTCGCGCTCGCGCGCGCTGTTGCACAGCTGGGCACGCATGGGCGCATTGTTTCCGGCGCTTCGACGCTCACCATGCAGGTCGCCCGACTGCTTGAGCCTCGAACGGAGCGCTCGCTTGCAGCGAAGCTGCGCCAGATCGTGCGTGCGATCGAGATGGAACGTTTGCTCTCCAAGGAGGAGATCCTTGCGCTTTATCTCAGTCTTGCTCCTTACGGCGGGAATCTTGAAGGCGTCCGCGCCGCCTCCCTTGCTTATTTCGGCAAGGAGCCTCGCCGTTTGACCCTGGGTGAAGCGGCGCTCCTGGTTGCGCTGCCGCAATCGCCGGAGCGCCAGCGGCCCGACCGCTCGAGTGATGGTGCCCGGCATGCCCGCGACCGGGTGCTCGATCGCGCGTCCGCTGCCGGCGTCATTGCGGCCGATGAGATCGCGCGCGCGCGGGAGGAGCCGGTGCCGCAGGGCCGCAAACCCATGCCGATGCTGGCGCCCCACGCCGCGGATGCCCTCGTAGCGGCGGCGCCAGAACGCAATGTCCATCGTCTTACCATCGACGCGGCGCTGCAGAGAAATCTCCAGGAGCTTGCGCGCGAGCGCGCCCGTGCGTTGGGGCCGGATATCTCGGTCGCTATTGTTGCGGTCGATAACGCGAGCGCAGAAGTGCTCGCCAGGGTGGGCTCCGCGGACTATTTCGACTCACGACGCGCGGGCCAAGTCGACATGACCGCGGCGGTGCGCTCGCCGGGGTCCACGCTCAAGCCTTTCATCTACGGCCTTGGATTCGAGGACGGCCTCATTCATCCCGATACGTTGATCGAGGATCGACCTGTGCGGTTTGGAACATATGCGCCCGGGAACTTCGATTTGACTTTCCAGGGTACCGTCACAGTGCGGCGCGCGTTGCAGTTTTCCTTGAACGTGCCGGCAGTCGCCGTGCTCGATAAAGTAGGGTCGAGCCGTTTCACCGCCAGGCTGGCGCAGGCCGGCGCAGCACTGGTGCTGCCCCAGGGTGAAGTGCCAGGTCTCGCGATGGGCTTGGGAGGTGTCGGCGTGAAGCTCATCGACCTTGTTGGCCTCTATGCCGGGCTCGCTCGGCTCGGAGCCACGCTGCCGCTCGTCGAGGAAGCGCGCGTTGGGGAGGAGCAACCAACGCCGCGCCGGCTGCTTGATCCGGTTGCCGCCTGGTATGTCGGAAACATCCTTTTGGGCACGCCGCCTCCTGAAAATGCCGCGGCTGGGCGCGTCGCCTTCAAAACCGGTACGTCGTACGGCTACCGTGATGCATGGGCGATTGGCTTCGACGGCAAACGCACCATTGGCGTGTGGGTCGGCCGCCCCGATGGTGCGCCAGTCCCGGGTCTCATCGGACGCACCGCCGCCGCGCCGATCCTCTTCGACGCGTTTGCCCGCATCGCAAAGGCGCCCGCCCCGCTGGCCGCCGCCCCGAATGGCGCGCTGCTCGCCGCGACCGGGAAGCTGCCGCCGCCGCTGCAAAATTTTCGACCCGGCCGGCTGGCGGGAGAAAACGGCGAGCCGCAACCTCGCATCATGTTCCCGCCCGATGGGGCGCGACTTGAGCTCGCAAGCGATGATGCCGGCAAACCGGACCCGATCGCAGTGAAAGTGGCAGGCGGGGCAGGGCCCTTGACCATTCTTGTCAATGGATTGCCGCTCGATGCTTCTTCCGGCCGGCATACACTCTTCTTCCAGCCGAGGGGTCCAGGCTTCGTGCGGCTCACCGTGATGGATGCCCACGGCGCGACCGACAGCGTCCTGGTGCGCTTGCAGTAGGCTTGCCGTCTTGCTCACTGTCGGCCAGCAGCGCCAGCCAGCAACGTTCGGGCTTAGCCTCGAAGGCGTTGTGGATTTTGCGAGCGCCTCCCACGCGCGCGCGGTTGCAGTGCTGCTGATTGTTTCGCTCCTGGGCTTCTTGCCCGGTTTCTTCAGCATCCCGCCGATTGATCGTGATGAGGCTCGCTTTGCGCAAGCAACGAAGCAAATGATAGAGAGCGGCGATTATATCGATATCCGTTTTCAGGATGAGGTTCGCTACAAAAAGCCGGTCGGCATTTATTGGCTCCAGGCAGCCGTAGTGAAATCGGCAAACGCGCTTGGCTTCAGGAACGCCCTCACGACCATTTGGCTCTACCGCATTCCTTCGCTCATTGGTGCCGTCGGGGCTGTTCTATTGACCTATTGGACGGCGCTCGCGCTTGTCTCACGACGCGCTGCATTCCTCGCTGCCGTGATGATGGCAAGTTGCGTGCTTCTGGGCATCGAACGGCTCATGGCGAAAACCGATGCGATGCTGCTCATGACCGTTGTTGCCGCCATGGGGGCGATGGCGCGCGCTTACCTCTGGCGTGAACCCAAGCAAATTGGCGCGCACGAGGGATGGCTGATTGCCTCGGTATTCTGGACCGCGCTTGCGGCCGGCGTGTTGTTGAAAGGCCCCGTGATCCTCATGGTCGTCGGTCTTGCCGCGCTGGCGCTCGGCATTGTTGACCGTTCTTGCCGTTGGCTGCTGCAACTTAAACCTGTTCCAGGGTTGATCTGGTTCGCATTGCTGGTGCTGCCGTGGTTCGTGGCCATTATGGGCAGAACAGGCGGAGAATTCCTGGCCGAATCCGTTGGGCAGGACCTGCTCGCCAAGGTATTCACGGCGCAGGAAGGCCATGGTGCGCCGCCCGGCTACTATCTTGTGCTGTTCTGGTTGACGTTCTGGCCCGGCGCCATGCTTGCCGGTTTAGCGGCGCCATCGGTGTGGGCGGACCGATACCAGCCGAGCACCAGGTACCTGTTGGCTTGGGTTGTGCCATCGTGGCTGCTCATGGAACTGGTCGTGACGAAGTTGCCGCACTATGTGCTGCCGCTTTATCCTGCGATTGCAATTCTGATTGCTCGCGCTGTTGAGCAGCGCAGCTTGTCACGCAAGCCCTGGCTGGTGCTGGGGACCTTTTGGTGGTTCGCGGGCTCCTTACTTGCGGGCATTACGGGCATCATCACGCTCGCGGTCATCGGGCGTCAGTTTGGGCTATTGGCATGGCCTCTCATCGGGGCGGCGGCGGTGATGGGGCTGTTGGCATGGCGACTGTATGAAGTCGATGGCGCCGAGCACGCGCTCTTGCGCGCAACCACAGCAGCCCTGCTGACGGCCATTGCGATTTTCAGCGTTGTTCTTCCCTCTCTCAGCTATTTCTTTCCCAGTCTCACCCTCGTGCGTTTTCTGCGTGCAGGCGGTTGCGCCAACCCCGTCGCCGCGGCGGCTGGTTATCAGGAGCCGAGCTTGGTATTTCTTGCCGGCACGGACACCCGCTTGACCGACAGCTTTGGTGCCGCCGAGTTCCTGCGTGGCGGCGGCTGCCGATTTGCCCTTATCGAGTTGCGACAGGAGAAGAGCTTTGCCCAGCGCGCAGAAGCGATTGGCGTGCGTTATATTGCCGGTCCCCGCATCGAGGCCATGAATATCAGCACGGGACAACCGGTTACGATTGCGATTTATCGCTCTCAGGATGCGCCATGATAATCCCATGATAATCAATGAGCCTGTTAAATACCGACCTGGAGCGGCAACGCTGATCGATCGATTCCGCACAAATGCGGCTGATTATTTTGCGCTCCTGGCGCGGCGCCGAAGCGCTGGACGAATGTTCCGTGCCACCGCTCCGGTGCGACTGGTTCTCAGCGCGATTGTTCTGGTGCTCCTGATCCTGATGACCATGATGGAGATCGATGCCTGGTCGATCAGTGTCGTGGTGCGCTTGCCGCTTTGGCTCACTGAGTTATTCAATCGCATTACGGACCTGGGTAGCTCCGCCTGGTTCCTTTTGCCCATTGCGCTGACTCTGGCGCTTATGGCGTCGCTCGCTTCGCCGCCGCTTTCTTTGATGTCGCAACGTGTGCTTGCGGCAATCGCGGTCCGGCTCGGATTTCTGTTTTCCGCCATCGCTTTGCCGGGACTCGTATTCACCATTGTCAAACGGCTGATCGGACGCGCGCGCCCACTCGTCGGCGCCGGCTCGGATCCTTTCCTCTACCTCCCCATGGGCTGGAAAGTTGAATACGCGAGCTTTCCGTCCGGGCATGCCACCGATGCTTTTGCCGCTGCCACTGCGATTGGCGCCATCTGGCCGAGGGCGCGCCCGCTCGTGTGGAGCTACGCGGTCCTGATCGCGGTGAGCCGGGTTATGGTTACAGCGCATTTTCCGAGCGATGTGCTCGCCGGCGCGATCGCCGGAACAGTCGGTGCGCTTCTTATTCGCGGCTGGTTCGCGTCGCGCCGACTGGCGTTTACCGCAAGCCCGGATCACCCGATCAAGCCTATGCCCGGACCTTCTTATGCGCGCCTCAAAAGGGTTGTCCGCGAGCTCATCGCAGCAACCGCATCTCGCACATTCCGAACCGCGCCCCTGAAGGGCAGGGGATGACCGAAAGCTCCTCGAGCGAGGCGACGCCGGCAGTCTCGGTCGTTATTCCCGTGCGCAATGAGGCAGCAAATGTCGCTCCGCTGGTTTGCGAACTGGTGAAACATCTCAACCAGAGCGGCAGCTTCGAGATCATCTACGTCAACGACGGTTCGAGCGACCATACGGGATCAGAATTGACGCGGTTGATGCAAAGTCGGCCATGGCTGCGCCAGATCAAACATCAGACATCTTGCGGGCAGTCGGCGGCCGTACGGACCGGCGTGCGCTATGCTCGTGGACCCATCATTGTGACGCTGGACGGTGATGGCCAGAACGATCCGGTGTTCATTCCGAAACTGCTCAACGCGTTGCGCGCGGGGGCGCCTCGCATTGGTCTCGTCGCCGGGCAGCGGGTTGGCCGCAAAGCGACCGCGTTCAAGAAGTTTCAATCACGCATTGCCAATGCAACTCGCAAGATCATTCTACGCGACGGGACTCGTGATACCGGCTGCGGGTTGAAAGCGTTCCCCAGGGACGTCTTTCTGGCGCTTCCATATTTCGATGGGCTGCATCGATTCCTGCCGGCCTTGATACGGCGGGAGGGGTTCGAGATCGCATACGTGAACGTCGTCGACCGCCCCCGGCTTGCCGGAAAATCAAACTATGGCATGTGGGATCGATTGTGGGTGGGGATCCTCGATCTTGTCGGAGTATGGTGGTTGATCCGGCGACGGCGAAAACTGCCGCAGGTTACCGAGGTGAAGCATAATGCTGGTTGAACTCTCGCAGGCGCTTGGCAACTATCTGTACGAAGTCTTCATCGCCAAGTTTCAGGTGTGGGTGCTACTTGGCTATGTGGCGCAGCTCATGTTCACGATGCGCTTTCTGGTGCAGTGGGTCGCCTCCGAGCGCGCCGGCAAGATGGTGATGCCGATTGCGTTCTGGTTCTTTTCCATTGGCGGCGGCCTGCTGCTTTTGGCTTATGCGCTTTTCATTCGTGACCCTGTTTTCATCCTGGGGCAGGCTTTTGGAGTCCTTGTTTACGCCCGCAATCTTTATTTCGAGCTGCGCGACCGGCGTGCAGCGGCGGCAACCGCGTAGTCATCCTGCGACATAGTTCGGCAAGTGTTGAGCGCCGCGAGACCGAGCTCGAGATCCCGGATCAAGTCATCCGGATCCTCAAGACCGATATGCAAGCGTACGGTCGGGCCTTCAGGTACCCACGTAGTGGCCGTGCGAATGCTCGAACAGTCGAATGGAATGGCCAGAACTCTCGAAGCCGCCCCACGAGGCGCCGATGCCGAACAGTCCAAGTTCATTCAGAAAGGCGTGCACCGCCGGCTCCGCTACGGGCTTGAACACAATACTAAACAATCCGCTTGCACCGGAAAAATCGCGTTGCCAGGTGTCATGGCCGGGACAGCTTGCAAGGGCGGGATGAAACACGCGTGCGATTTCGGGGCGTTGCTGCAACCATCGCGCCACTTGCAACCCTGATTGATAATGCTGCGCCAGGCGCACCCCCAAGGTTCGCAGACCGCGCAGTGCCAAATAGATGTCGTCAGGCCCGACGCATAGTCCCATCAAGTGCACCGTCTCCTTCAGGCGCTCCCACGTCGCTGCGTTGGCCGAAACGGTTCCGAGCATCAGGTCGGAGTGTCCACCCACATATTTCGTCGCCGCTTGGATGGACAGATCAACGCCCTTGTCGAAAGCGCGGAAGTAAAGCGGACTTGCCCACGTGTTATCCATGATCACTACGGCTCCTTTGGCGTGAGCTGCTGCTGCAATTGCAGGTACGTCCTGCACCTCGAACGAGAGCGAGCCTGGTGCCTCGACGAATACAGCCCGCGTGTTGGACCCCATCAGCCCCGCAATTCCGGAACCGATCAGCGGATCGTAATAAGACGACTCGATCCCGTACCGCCTGAGCACGCCATCGGCGAATTTCCGCGTAGGAAGGTAGACGCTGTCGGTGATGAGCAGGTGATCGCCCGCATGCAGTATTGCAAGGAGAGCGGTGGAAATTGCCGCAAGTCCGGAAGGCAAAAGGGCCACGCCCACACACTCGGGCCCGTCAAGCTCACGCAACGCATTTTCGAGTGCCTCGGAAGTAGGCGTGCCGCGCCGGCCATAAACGTATTTGGCGCGGCGAGCCAAGAAATCCTCGGCAGTGGGATAGAGCACCGTCGAGACGTGGTGGACCGGCGGATTTACAAAGCCATGATTGGCGAAAGGGTCGCGTCCGCCGAGCACAAGGCGCGTAGCGGGACTGATGGACCGACGAGAAAGATTGTGTTCGGTGTTCTTCATGATGGCTGGCTCTCTCAGGGTGCCCGTCGCGGCAGATCGAGGGCAGGCGCGGCCGCCTCGCCGTGATGAACCAGCGGCGGCTTGAGCGTCAACCCCTTGACCCTGATCGCTGATCGTCCTGAGATGGCGGAGGACACAGCCGGGCTGGGAAGTATCTCCATGGGAGCTGATCCATGAAGCGTGCAATCTTTCTCTCAGTCTTGATTGCGGTCGGCTGTCCCGCGACGGCACCAAAGGCGCAAACCCTCAAAGCAGTCAAAGATCGCGGTTCGCTCATTTGCGGCGTGAGCCAGGGTCTACCGGGTTTTTCCAATCCCGACGACAAGGGCAATTGGACCGGATTCGACGTTGATTTCTGCCGTGCCATCGCGGCTGCCGTGTTGAACGATGCGACAAAGGTCAAATTTACCCCGCTCTCGGCCAAGGATCGCTTCGAGCCGCTCAAGATCGGCGAGATCGATGTGCTCTCGCGCAACACGACCTGGACGCTCTCGCGCGATGTTGCCTACGGCAACTTTGCTGGAGTCACCTATTATGACGGTCAGGGGTTCATGGTTCGCAAGGCGCTGAAGGTGAACTCAGCGCTCGAGCTCAATGGCGCATCGATCTGCACACAAACCGGGACCACAACCGAGCTCAACCTCGCGGATTATTTTCGTGCCAACAACATGAAATATGAAGTGATCGCGTTTGGCACGGCCGATGAGACGGTGAAGGCCTACGAATCCGGACGCTGTGACGCATTTACCACCGATGTCTCACAGCTCTACGCCGAGAAGCTAAAGCTGACGAATGTCAACGATCACGTGATTCTGCCGGAAATCATTTCTAAGGAACCGCTTGGTCCGCTGGTTCGCCATGGCGATGACCAGTGGTTCGATATTGTCAAATGGACGCACTTTGCCATGCTCAACGCGGAGGAGCTTGGCATATCATCCAAAACAGTGGACGAAGCACTAAAATCAAATCAGCCTGAAATCAAGCAACTCCTGGGAGTCGAGGGCAATTTCGGTGAGCAGCTCGGCCTGGGCAGGGACTGGGTGGTGCGGATCGTCAAACAGGTCGGCAACTACGGCGAGGTGTTTGAGCGCAACGTAGGGGTGGGCTCCAATCTCGGGATCAGCCGTGGGCTCAACCGGCTCTGGACCAAGGGCGGAATTCAATATGCCCCACCGGTAAGGTGATGAGCTCGCCGGGTGCCGCGCCGGCGCCCGCTGTTCCGCTGCGCAATGATCCGAGAGCCCGCGCTCTCTTCTATCAGATCGTTCTGCTCGCGCTGATCTTGTGGCTTGGTTTTGAATTTGCACGCAATGCGCGGGCCAATCTCGCGACACAGGGAATCGGCAGCGGCTTCGGCTTCCTCGCCAACACGGCCGGGTTCGGAGTCAATCAGTCGCTCATCCCCTACAGCGAGTCCAATTCCTACGGGCGAATTTTCCTGGTCGGCCTGCTCAATACCCTGCTGGTGTCGTGTCTCGGCATCGTACTTGCGACCGTTCTCGGCTTTTTCATCGGCATTGCTCGACTTTCTCCCAACTGGCTCATTGCGCGGCTCGCGAGTGGCTATGTCGAGCTTATGCGCAATCTGCCGCTCCTGTTTCACATCCTGTTCTGGTATCTCGCGGTCCTCGGCACGCTGCCGTCACCGCGCCAAAGCATTTCTCTCTTGAGAGAAATCTTTCTGAACAATCGTGGATTGATCCTGCCGGCGCCGATCGCCGGCGAGGGAGTGGGCCCTGCGGTGGACGCTTTGATCGCAGGCTGCCTGGTCAGCATCGGGCTCAAAATCTGGGCAAAACGCCGGCAGAACCGTACCGGGGAGCAGTTTCCGGTTTTGTGGTGCAGCCTTGTCTTGATCCTGGCTGTTCCATTCCTGGTCTTGGCTGCGACAGGCTTCCCCGTCGCCTTCGAGCGACCCCAACTCCGTGGCTTCAATTTCGTCGGCGGAATTCGGCTCATCCCCGAATTGATCGCACTGCTCACAGCACTTTCGCTCTATACCGCTGCTTTCATTGCCGAGATTGTTCGCGCCGGAGTGCTTGCCGTCCCTCGCGGCCAAGCGGAAGCGGCCTTTGCGCTTGGGCTGCGGCGCAAATTGGCGCTGCGGCTCGTGATCGTTCCGCAGGCGCTGCGGGTGATCGTGCCGCCGCTCACCAATCAATATCTCAATCTCACAAAGAACTCCTCGCTCGCCATCGCGATCGGCTATCCCGACCTGTTCGCAGTATTTGCCGGCACGACGCTCAACCAAACCGGCCAGGCCATCGAAATCATCGCCATTACAATGGGCGTCTATCTTTCGCTCTCGCTTCTCACCAGCGCTGTGATGAACTGGTACAACGCGTGGATTAGCCGGGCAGAACACAGATGAGCGCGGCGCAGCCCTCGTACGTAACCCGCGCGATCGCCGAGCCCGAGCCGCCGCCGGCGCGCGCAGGCGGCGCTGTCGCGATTGGCTCTCGGCTTCTCAATCGGCCATTCAGTGCCGCGCTGACCGCAGTGAGTGCCGTGCTCGTCGTGCTCGTGCTATGGCCGGTCGCAAGATTCCTTTTCGTCGATGCGATTTGGGAAGGAGCCAGTCGCGTTGACTGTCTCCCGGAGACGGTGGGTCACGCAGTGGGCGCATGCTGGCCCTTTATCAAGGCCAAGTTGCCCCAGCTGATGTACGGATTTTATCCGGAGAGCGAACGATGGCGCGTCGATGTTACTTACGCGATCGGAGTGATTTTGCTCGTTCCCCTTCTTATCCCGCGGATTCCGTACAAAGGAATGAACGCAATTCTCTTCTTGGGATTCTTTCCGATCCTGGCATTCTGGCTGCTCGTGGGCAATGTATTCGGACTTCCTCACGTGGAGACTCGAGCGTGGGGCGGGCTTCTGATCACGCTCGTCATTTCGTTTACCGGCATCATTCTTTCGCTCCCGCTTGGAATTTTGCTGGCGCTGGGGCGTCGCGCCGGCCTGCCGTTTATTCGCACTCTGTCCATCCTCTTCATTGAGCTATGGCGCGGCGTTCCTTTGATTACCGTTCTGTTCTTCGCAACCTATATGCTGCCGTTCTTCCTGCCGGAAGAGTGGAGAATCGATCCGCTGCTGCGCGTGTTGATCGGGGTCGTGCTGTTCGCGGGAGCCTATATGGCTGAGGTGGTGCGAGGGGGCCTCCAAGCGATACCGCGCGGGCAATTCGAAGCCGCCATGGCGCTCGGTCTCGGCTACTGGCGCATGATGGCCTTAGTCATTCTTCCGCAAGCGCTGCGGGTGGTCATTCCAGGCATTGTCAATTCATTCATCGCCCTGTTCAAGGACACGAGCCTGGTGCTGATCGTTGCGATCTTTGATCTGCTCGGACAATTGCGCGCGGCATTCGCCGACCCAACCTGGGCTACACCCGCGACTCTCTTTACTGGCTTTGCCTTTGCCGGAGCGATTTATTTTCTCATCAGTTTCGGAATGTCACGTTACGCGTTGTTCATGGAGCGCCGGCTGAGTAGCGGGCAAGCTCGCTGATCCAAAGACAGCGAAGCGAGCAGGATCAAGTGCGCGACAGTAATCGAAAATCAACTTCATCAGGGAGCGCATTGAAGCTTGTGCCCGAGCAGAGCGCGATTGAAATCATAGGCCTCCACAAATGGTTCGGCAGCTTCCATGTGCTGCGTGGCGTCGATCTCGAGGTTATGCGCGGCGAGCGCATTGTCATTTGTGGTCCGTCGGGGAGCGGCAAGTCGACGCTCCTGCGCTGCATCAACCGGCTCGAAGACTGGCAGCGCGGCCGGGTCATCGTGGATAGCATCGAGCTGGCCGCAGACTTGAAGAAGATCGACGCAGTCCGGCGCGACGTGGGCATGGTGTTTCAACAGTTCAACCTCTTCCCGCACCTCACGGTGCTTGAAAATTGCACCCTGGCCCCGATCTGGGTACGCAAAATGCCAAAAAAGCAGGCCGAAGAACTGGCGCGCCGGCAGCTCGAGCGGGTGCGCATTCCCGAGCAGGCCGACAAATACCCAGGTCAGCTGTCAGGCGGCCAGCAGCAGCGGGTCGCGATTGCGCGCGCGCTGTGCATGGAGCCAAAGATCATGTTGTTCGATGAGCCGACCTCAGCGCTCGACCCGGAAATGGTCAAGGAGGTGCTCGATACCATGGTGGCACTTGCGCATGACGGCATGACCATGGTGGTGGTCAGCCACGAGATGGGCTTCGCCCGCCAGGTGGCCAACCGCATGATCCTGATGGACGCCGGACAGATAATCGAAAGCAACGCGCCGGAGGCTTTTTTCAACCACCCGCAGCACGAGCGAACAAAGTTGTTTTTGGCGCAGATCCTGCGCTGAGGCGCGCTTATTACGGCGCGCCTTTATCTCAATGGACAACCGGGCCGTCGGCCTTCTTCCAGGCATCGATGCCGCCAGCAATGTGACAGGCCGATATGATTCCGGCATCCTGCGCAGCCTGCACCGCCATAGCCGAGCGCTCGCCGAACGCGCAGTAGAACAGGATGCGTTTGCCGGTGGCGCGCGCAAGCTCGTGCAGCATGCCGCCAGGGCCAACATGTTCCCGCAGGTCAGGGTAGGGGGCGTGCAGCGAACCGGCGATGGTGCCGTGCCTTTCACGCTCGGTGCGCTCACGCAGATCGACGAAAGCGACATCGGGGCTGCCGGCGAGAGCTGTCGCCTCCCGGGCGCTGAGCGCCCAACCTCGCCGCGCGATCTCTTCCTGCGCAAGGCCGACCCGCATGTTGGCTGGAACAGCGACGTCCATCATCTTCGGGTTGGGGAGCTTCAGGTTGTTCATCAGCTCGACATATTCATCCATTGACCGCACCTGCAGTCTCGGATTGAACCGCTTTTCCTCGCCGATCGTAGACACCGTCTCGCCCTTGTAGTCATGCGCGGGAAAGATCATGGTTTCTTCCGGCAAGCGCAACAGCTTGTTGAAGATCGAATCGTATTGTGCCCGCGGATCGCCGTTCTGAAAATCGGTGCGGCCGGTGCCGCGAATCAACAGAGTGTCGCCCGTGAACACGCGATCGCGCATCAGGAAGCTGTAGGAATCATCCGTGTGCCCCGGTGTATAGAGCACGTCGAGGGCAATGCCTTCGATGGTGAGCTTATCCTCTTGCGCGAGCCGCATGGATACGACATCGACCTTGCTGTGCTCGCCCATGACCGTAATGCAGTGGGTGCGGTCGCGCAGCGCACCCAGCCCGGTGATGTGGTCGGCGTGCAGGTGGGTATCGACGGCCTTCACCAGCCGCAGATCGAGTTCGTTGACCAACTGGATATAACGATCGACCTTCTCCAGGACCGGATCGATGATCAGCGCCTCGCCGCCGCGCCGGCTGGCAAGCAGATACGTATAGGTGCCTGACGTGCTGTCGAAGAGCTGGCGAAAGATCATCGCAATGGCCCGCGGCAGTGAACGATTCCGATCTACGTTGCGATTATAAGCACTCTCGCGTGGCCGCAAAAGGCCGAGCAATTCGCCGGCCGGTTGTCGTTGTTCGCTATGTTGCAGCGCGGAAGACAGGGTGACGGAAAACTATTCCTCGTAAATCATTTTGCGGGTCATGCCGCCGTCGACCACGAAATTCGCCCCCGTGATAAAACCGGCGCGCTCACGGTCGAGGAGAAATACGACAATCTCGGCGATATCCTCGGGCCGCCCAACCCGGCCGGCCGGGTGCTGCAAATGATCCTTGCGCCGCAACTGCTCATTGCGCCGCACGGCAATCCAGCCGGGGCTGATCGCGTTGACCCGCACCTCGGGCGCAAGGCTGATCGCGAGCGCATGCGTGAGGGCGGCGAGCCCGCCCTTACTGGCGGAATAGGACTCGGTGTTGGGCTCGGACATCAACGCGCGGGTGGACGCAATCGTGACAATCGATCCACCCGCCGCCCGCAACGGCTTTTCGGCGGCGCGCGCAAGGAGGAAAGCGGCGGTCAAGTTGGTGTCCAGGACCTTGTGCCATTCGGCGAGCGTCAATTGAGCGAGCGGCTTGCGGATCATGATGCCCGCATTTGAGACGAGCGCGTCGAGCCGGCCGAACCTGGTGAGAACCGCCTTCACGGCCTGGCGGGCCGTTTGCTCGTCAGCGGCATCGCCTTCAATCCAGATGACGGAGCGCTGATTGCGGCGGTACGTTCGCTCGAGTCCGGTGCCCGGCAAATCGACCACGCACGCTCGCCAGCCATCCTGCACCAGTCGCCGCGTGATCGCGCGCCCGATGCCGTGCGCAGCTCCGGTCACGATTGCGGCCGGGACCTTGCTTCGCGTTGTTGTCGGCATTGCTTGCGAGGTACTCAGCGATCACTCGCTTTCGGCTCGATCGGAAGATCGGCGCGCGCGCCCCATTCCGACCACGACCCGTCATAGAGAGCTTTCGGTGGCTTTCCCAAGGCATCAAGGGCAAGCCACAGGACCGCAGCCGTGAGCCCTGAGCCACAGGTCGTGATGATAGGCCGGTCGAGATCGACGCCGCCCGACGTAAAGGCATGCTTGAGCTTGGCGATCGGCGCGAGCCTGCCATCCTCGATAACAGTGCTGGAGGGAACGTTGAAGGCTCCGGGCATGTGACCGGATCGCAGGCCGGGCCGCGGCTCCGGTGCTTGCCCATGAAAGCGGTCTGCCGAGCGTGCATCCACCACTTGGACATCTTTGCTTGCCAATGCGGATCGCACCGTCGCAAGCGAAGCAACCACTTGCGGCGGACTGCGCCCGTTGAAAGCGCGTGCCGGCCGTGTGAGCGGCCCCGATTCGAGCTCCCGTCCTTCCGCTTTCCATTTCGGCAGCCCGCCGTCGAGAATGAAAACTTTCTCTGCTCCAAACAAACGAAACGTCCACCAGACGCGCGGCGACGAGAACAGAGGGCCGTCCTCGTACACGACAATCGTGTCGGTATCCGCAATCCCGAGGGCGCCGACATCGCGCGCGAACTGTTCTGCGCTCGGAAGCATATGCGGCAGTGCATTGGAATGATCCGCAATGGCATCGATATCGAAACGCACGGCGCCCGAAATGTGGCCCGCGAGATATTCGGCGGCAGCGTCACGCTGCACAGACGGAAGGTAGTAGGATCCATCGACCACAACGACGTCGGCCGATCCCAAGCGCGCGGCCAACCACTGCGTGCTCACCAACCAAGGACTATTCATCAGGACGGCCCTGGGGCAGACGCGAATGCAAGGCGGACTCGCCGGTTCTGTCTGCCTTTTTTTTCAATCTGCGTCACACGTACGTCTCCGATCTCATTGGTCGAGCGCACGTGGGTACCGCCACAGGGCTGGAGGTCGCATCCAACGATTTCAATCAGCCGGACCCGTCCGGTGCCCATGGGCGGCTTTACCGACATTGTCTTGACGAGCGTCGGCTGCGCTTCGAGCTCGGCGTCCGTGATCCAGCGCGCGCGCACCTGCGCGCCGGCTGCGATCATCTCGGCAAGCCTCCTTGTGATCTCGTCCTTGTCGAGGCCAGCTTCGGGGATATCGAAATCGAGCCTTCCTTCACGATCGCCGACCGCTCCGCCCGTCACCGGAAAAGACAGGACCGCCGACAGGAGATGCAGCGCAGTATGCATGCGCATGCGTGCATAGCGAACGTCCCAATCGATCGTTGCGCGCACAGGCTCGCCTGCTCTGAGAACGATGCCTCCTGACTCGGCCGGCGAATGCGCAATCTCGGTCTTTTCGCGGTCAAGATAGTTCGCGCCTTTGATCCGGATGGTGTCGCCGCTGCCGGTCAGCAGCGTGCCGCAATCGCCGGGCTGTCCTCCGGAGGCGGCGTAGAACACGGTGCGATCGAGCATGATCTCGCCCGCATCGGTCAGACCGGTCACGGTGGCGGAGCACTCCTTGAGATACGAATCGCCGTGGAAGAGGCAATCGGTGGACATCGGATGTTCCAGTTTCGCCGGACGGTTACACCTTGACGAAGGGAATGTTCAATTCCGATCGCCGTTCCAGCCAGTCCGGCACCGGAAGGCGCTTCTCACGCAGAAACTGTGGATTGAACAACTTCGACTGATAGCGCGAGCCGTAATCGGCGAGCACGGTCACAATGGTGTGGCCGGGGCCCATATCTCTCGCAAGCCGGATTGCACCCGCGACATTGACGCCGGTCGAGCCGCCCATGCAAAGACCCTCGTGCTCGAGCAGATCAAAGATGACCGGAACGGCCTCCTCGTCCGGAATAAGATATGGGTTGTCGACCTTGATGTCCTCGATGAGCGCGGTCACGCGTCCGAGCCCGATCCCTTCGGTGATGGAGCCGCCTTCCGAGGCCTTGGCTTCCCCGTGGGCAAAAAGATTGTACATGGCCGCGCCCCTCGGATCGGCAATTCCAATCACGATATCCTTCTTCTTCTCTCGCAGAAATGTGGAAACGCCCGCGACGGTACCGCCAGTGCCGATGGCACAAATAAAGCCGTCGACGTTACCATTCGTCTGCTGCCAGATTTCCGGGCCGGTTGAAACGAAGTGAGCCTTGCGATTGTCGAGATTGTTCCACTGATCGGCAAAGAGAACGCCATTGGGCTCACTCTGGCGCCGCTCTTGCGCCAGCCGCCTGCCAATATGCTGGTAGTTGTTGGGATTGCTATAGGGGACCGCAGGCACCTCGATGAGGTCGGCTCCGCATAGGCGCAGCATATCCTTCTTTTCCTGGCTTTGTGTCTGCGGAATGACAATCAGCGTTCGGTAGCCGCGCGCGTTGGCCACGAGCGCGAGCCCAATGCCGGTATTTCCGGCAGTGCTCTCGACCACCAGCCCGCCGGGCTTGAGCTCGCCGCGTCTCTCCGCCTCCAGGATCATCTGCCGCGCCGCGCGGTCCTTTACTGACTGACCAGGGTTCATGAATTCGGCCTTGCCCAGAATCGTGCATCCGGTCTGTTCGGACGCGCGCTTGAGCATGATTAAAGGTGTATTGCCGATTGCTTCGACAATGCCATCGTTGATCTGCATTACGGCTGCCCAGGTTGAAGGGTCCAGGCTAAAGGACCTGCTTGCGTGCCACAAGCGTGGGCAGGAGCCAGTCGTTAAGGACGCGAAGCGAGCGCGCTTTCGTCAAATACGCGAAAGCTCGGAAATACAATTGCAACCATAACGGCTGGTCCGGCCGCGCAGTTGGAAACCCATTCACGTTTCTTTTGCCCCCCGGCGGTATGCCGATTTACGACGGGAAACGCCAGCGGGCGCGGATCCTCTTTTTTGCCGGTGGCAGCATGAATCTCGACGTCAATACGCTTTTTCTGGTCACCATCTATGTCGAAGCGATTCTGGGCCTCCTGCTGCTGTTTGCCTGGGTCCAGAACACGCAGATCTCGGCGGTGGCCTGGTGGGGCTGCGCACATCTGTTGCGCGCGGGCTCAATCGTGTTGTTTGGCCTTTATGGGAATGTGAGCCAGGCGATTTCCATCGATCTCGCCAATGCTCTGTTGTTCCTGAGCTTTGCCGTTACCTGGAGCGGCGCCCGGGTATTCGATGGCCGCCCTCCCTTGCCCATGTATATCGCTGCCGGTCCAGTGGCCTGGGTTATTGTCGCGCATTTGCCGAGTTTCGCCGGCGATCTGGAGCTGCGGATCCTGCTCTCCTGCGGAATCGTGACCTGTTACACCTGGCTTACGGCGTTCGAGTTCTGGCGCGGCCGGAGCGAGCCTTTGGTGTCGCGCTGGCCGGCAATCTTCATGCTGTTCGCGCATGGGTCGCTTTTTCTTCTGCGCACCCCGCTTGCCACCATGCTGCCCTGGTCACCGAACACCGAAGTCTTCGAAAGTGTGTGGCTCACCGTATTGAGCTTCGAGGCGCTGCTGTTCACGATTGCAATCGCCTTCATCCTGCTTGCGATGGCGAAGGAGCGGACCGAATACCGCCACAAGACCGCTGCCATGATCGATCCGTTGACCGGCATTGCCAACCGGCGGTCGTTCCTACAAGACGGCAACGAGCTGATGAAGCAGCTTGATTCAAGCCCTAGCCCCACGGCGGTGCTGCTGATGGACCTTGATCATTTCAAGTCAATCAACGACCGTTTTGGCCATGCCATCGGCGACCGGGTTCTGCAGGTATTCGCCGAGGAGGCCAGGGCGACGATGCGCTCAGGCGATCTGCTCGGCCGGCTCGGAGGAGAGGAGTTTGCGGCCGTACTTCACAATGCCGGCATGGACAAGGCGGTTGCGCTCGCCGAACGGATACGATGTGCGTTTGCCCAGGCCGCGCGCGAAGTGGACGGCCGCCCGGTGGCTGCGAGCGTCAGCATCGGCATGGTTATAAACGATACGTCTCCGCTCGAACTTCCCGAACTGCTCGGGCAAGCAGACCACGCACTTTACTACGCCAAGGAGCGCGGCCGAAATCGCGTCGAAGTTGCGACTCTCGATCTGGTACGCCATCGCGGGAACGCCGCGTTGAACCAAGCGACATCGCTGGCGGCGAGGACGGCGGCCTGATTCCTAAGGCCGTTCCGTGGTTGTCGGTGGTTTTCGAAAAGGTGGACCCGCGGGTGACGCTTGTGAGGGCTAATCCGCCTTTCATGGAATGACGACGTAATCACCTGTTGGGTTCGTTTTGGCGTTTTGGCAAAACACCAAAAATGATTGCGTTGCTATTATTTGACATTCAGCAGTTGTCGAAAGCCATGCATTGCGCGCAGAGCGCAAACGCTGCGTGTGGCCGCGCCGATGCCTGTTTCATTGTAAATAACAGGGAAAATACAGGGCCACGTGCAAGAAGTGCCCGTTAAATGCGGAGCTGCCAAAAAAATAACAGGGAAGCGAACAGGGGATTACAAACCAGTAACAGGGGGGATAACAGGCAACCCGGCGCAGGTTGCAAGCCAGCCCGCTGCAATTTCATAGCATAGCAACACTGTGTGCCGGAGCCTCACAGAGTCCTTAATGCAAATTGCATTTTCGTCCGTTGGGTTCGTTTGGTATCGGCCTCGTCGAGTTGTGTTCCCACGCATTTGAAACGACGAATGGCTGCAAGCCGGGCGAATGCGACAACTCAGCTCCGTGCATGAAAAAACCCGGCACGCTGTGCGTCCGGGCCTCGCATACCTTTGGAGGACAGTATTTTCTGTATCAGAAATGTTTCCTAAATGCAAGTAACGTTTGGTTACAATGCCGACCCTGCAGGACCCCGAAGACGTTTCGATCGCTCCGCTTCGACACCTGACATGGAATAAGGGCAAGCTGATCGCCGCAAAGCCGCCGCTTAGAGCACGGTCATGATCACCGGCAACGCGCCCGGCAGCGCAATGGTCCAGAAAGTATTCCAGCAGTTTGCTTGAGCCCATAGGCGGCGTTATTCCAGACAGTCATTCAGGGGGAAGAGTCGGCTTGAAAGATCATGGAGGGTTAGCGGCATTGCGTATCGGCGGCTGCGGTGCAATGCGTAGCTGTTGCGCCTGCAGGGCAAAGGGCGGAGAATGCGGCCATAAGCAAAAGCTGCCGGCGCTGCGATTGCACCGGCCGGGAGGCGACCATGCTCGCAGCGATGAAATTTTCGCTCACTCTCTGGGGACTGGCCCAGCTGCTCAGATACGCGGCCTGGCGTTATCCCGTGTTTCGCGCTCGGCTCAAGGAACGCAATCTCGTTGCGCAGATCAAAGCGCGCGACGAGGAAATCGGCCGCTGGTACGCGATCCGCAACGGCAGGATCAACTCCGGCGCGGGGCTGCGCGCCGATGCCGACGTCACATTGGCGTTCAAGAACGCCACACTGGGCGCAGAACTTCTCGCGCCGCCGATCAATTGGCTCGACCAGATCAATGCACAGAAAGATTTCAAGCTCACGGTCGATGGCCCTGAGGATCTCACCAACTGGTTTGCGCAGACGATCATGATGAGCCAGTCGGTGGGCTTGAAGATCGGCACCAGGCTCGCCGACGGCAGCATGCGCTACTGCAACATGACCAACGGCGGCCCGGTCTTCGTCTATGTCAAGGACGACAAGATCGTTCGCATGACGCCGATCGATTTCGCCGATGACGACCCGCTGCCATGGACCATCGAGGCACGTGGTCTCAGGTTTACGCCGCCCCGCAAGACCACCCTTGCGCCCCACGGCCAAAACGCAAAATCAATCATCTATTCGCCGGATCGGCTGCTCTATCCCATGAAGCGGGTCGACTTCGATCCCGACGGCGAGCGCAATCCGGGCAACCGCGGCAAATCCGGATATGTGCGCATCTCCTGGGAGGAGGCGCTCGATCTGGTGGCGAACGAGATCAAGCGCCTCAAGCGCAGCTACGGCCCTGGTGTGATGGCTGTCTCCCACGGCTCGCATCACACCTGGGGCAATATCGGCTACTATCTCTCAGCGCTCTTCCGGTTCCGCAACGCCGTCGGTTACACCCAAATCCATCACAATCCCGACAGCTGGGAAGGCTGGTACTGGGGAGCGGTGCACCATTGGGGCTACTCGCTGCGGGTGGGGCAGTCGGAAACCTACGGCACTGTCGAAGACTGTCTGAAGAACTGCGACATGATCGTGTTCTGGGCGGCCGACCCCGAATCCACTTCGGGCTCGTATGGCGCGCAGGAAGGCACGGTGCGCCGGCAATGGCTGAAGAATCCGAAGCTCGGGATCAAGGTCGTTCACATTGATCCTTACTACAACGCCTCGGCGCAATTCCTGCCCGGCAAATGGTTTGCGCCCAAGCCGACCACGTCCGTCGCCATGGCGATGGCAATCGCTTACGTCTGGATCAAGGAAGGACTCTACGACAAGAACTACGTGAAGACGCACACCGTCGGTTTCGACAAATGGAAAGCCTACCTGCTGGGCGAGGAAGACGGGATTGCGAAAACGCCGGAATGGCAGGAGAAGGAAACCGGTGTGCCGGCCAAGGATGTGCGCGCGCTCGCGCGCGAATGGGGCAGCAAGCGCGTTTATCTCGCGCCCGGAGGCTGGGGCAACGGTCATGGCGGCGCATGCCGCAATCAAACCGGCATCCAGTGGGCGCGCGTGATGGTCTGCCTGACCGCCATGCAGGGGCTCGGCAAACCCGGCGTCAATATGGGCAACCTGCAATGGGGCTGCCCGCTCGACTTCCAGTTCTATTTCCCCGGCTACGCCGACGGCGGCATGTCAGGCGATCTCGAGAACACATCGATGCCGATCTCGCTCTACCAGCGCATGCCGCAGCTGCCGAGCATGTCGACGACGTTCCAGCGCATTCCGCGGCTGCGCACGCCGGAGGCAATCGCCGACGGCAAGGCCGAGGGCTATCCCTGGGTCGGCAAATCCATTGAGCATCAGTTTGCAAAGTTTTCCTATCCGGCGCCCGGCCAGGCGCCGGTGCGCATGATGTACAAATACGGCGGCTCGATCCTCTCCACTATGAACAACACCAATCGATGGGTGCGGATGTACCAGTCACCCAACCTCGAGTTCGTGGTGAATCAATCGATCTGGTTCGAGGGCGAGGCCAAATTCGCCGACGTGATCCTGCCGGCCTGCACCAATTTCGAGCGCGTCGACATCAGCGAATGGGCGGGCCTCGGCGGCTACGGCCATCATGGCCAGCAGCAGCTCAATCATCGCGTCATCATCTTGCAGGCGCCGGCGATCAAGCCATTGGGCGAATCGAAGTCGGATTTCTGGATCTTCAACGAGATCTGCAAGCGGCTCGGGCTTGCCAATTATTTCTCTGAAGGCGTCAACGAGATCGACTGGGTCAAGCGTCTCTACCTTGCTTCCGACATGCCCAAGGTCATCTCGTGGAAGAAATTCGCCAAGCGCGGCTATTACGTCGTTCCGGCAGAGAAAGAGAAGCTGCGCGCGCCGGTCTCCTTCCGCTGGTTCTTCGAGAACCGCAAGAAGGATGTGCCCGAGGCCCAGCCGCTGCCGTCCGACTATGCCGGCGAATATCTGCACGGCCTACAGACTCAATCCGGCAAGCTCGAATTCGAGTGCAACAGTCTCAAGCGTTTCAACGATCCGGAGCGCCCGCCGATCGTGAAATACGAGCCGTCATGGGAGGGGCCGCATTCGCAAGAGATGTACCGACGCTATCCGCTGCAGATGCTCACGCCGCACTCCAAGTATTCCTTCCACACGCAGGGCGACGGCAAGGATTCGTTCCTCCTCAACATCGAGGACCACCGCGTCGAGGTGGCGGGGTATTACTACTGGATCATCCGGCTCAACGCGCAGGACGCCGCCGAACGCGGCATCAAGAAGCACGATCTGGTCAAGGTCTATAACGATCGCGGCGCGGTGATCTGCGCGGCGCTGCCCACCCAGCGCCTGCCGCGGGGCGTTTGCCACGGCTATGAATTGTCCGCAGTGTACGACCCGATGGGCGAGCCGGGCAAATCGGTCGATCGGGGAGGGTGCCTCAATCTCCTTACCCCCGAGCGCACGCAAACGAGGACCACCCACTCCATTGCCGGCGCCAACGCCCTCGTCCAGGTCGAGCTGTGGGACGGCCGAACCGAGCACATGTCGGAGACTTTCGCGCGCATGGAGCGGGACAAGGAGGTGCGCGACACGCTCAAGGCGGCGCAGCTCGTGCCGGCGAAGTGAGGATCAGATGCAAAAGTGGAACATGATCATCGACGTCGCCGAGTGCACGAACTGTCAGTTGTGCGCACTCGCGGCCATGGACGAATACGTCGGCAATAATTGGCCGGGCTACGCGGCGCCCATGCCCAGGCACGGGCACAAGTGGATAAACATCCTGCAGAAGGAGCGCGGGCAGCAGCCGATGATCGACATCGCTTACGTTCCGACCATGTGCAATCACTGCGACAACGCTCCTTGCCTCGCCAAGGGCGCCGGCGCGGTGAAGAAACGCGATGACGGCATTGTGCTGATCGATCCCGAGAAGGCGAAAGGAAGAAAGGACCTGGTGGAAGCCTGTCCTTACGGGCACATCTGGTGGAACGAGGAGCTGCAGTTGCCGCAGATCTGGCCGTTCGACGCACACCTTCTCGATCAAGGTTGGCAGCAGACGCGCGGGCAGCAGTCGTGCCCCACGGGCGCCATGCGCGCGATCAAGATCGAGGACGAGGAAATGGCGCGCCTGGTCCGCGACCAAGAGCTCGAAGTGATGAAGCCGGAACTCGGCACCAAGCCGCGGGTCTATTACCGCAATCTCTGGCGCTATTCGAAATGCTTCATCGGCGGCACACTTGCAACAGAGGTAAATGGCGTCGTGGATTGCGTTGAAGGCGCGACCGTGCGCCTGAGCAAGGACGGCTGCAGCATCGCGGAGACCTTGAGCGACAACTACGGCGACTTCAAGTTCGACCGGCTCGATGAGAACTCGGGGATGTATGTCGTCGAGATATCGGCCGAGGGGCGAAGCAAAAAGACCGTGGAGGCAAAGCTCGGCGCGAGCATCAATCTCGGCGAGATACGGCTTTAGAGTCGGCGTACTTGGGCGATCCTTTCACGCCGCTGATTTTTCCGCAGCTCGGCAACCTTTATGCGACCCTGCTTCCCTGGGCGGAAGCGGCATTGCGGGCGGTGGTTGGGCTTGCACTCGTGCCGCATGGACTGCGCAACACGTTCGGGATGTTTCCGTCAACAGGGGTGCGCGCGCACAATCTGACCGAGCTTGCAAAACAGCTCGACGGCGACGGCTATCAACCGGGAAAGTTCTGGGCGCCGGCGATCTCGGTCACCCAGTTCGTGTTCGGTCCCATGCTGGCGCTCGGCCTGCTCACGCGCCTTGCCGCGCTTCCAATTGTCCTATTTCTCGTTGTCTCCAATTACGAGCGCTGGCGCGTGGGCGGATATTTCTGGAACAAGCTCGGCCTTGAATACACGTTGATGTGGACCATCGCCGCGTTCTATTTCCTGGTGCATGGGGGCGGCGCCATCTCGGTCGATCATCTCCTGATTGGGCGCGAGTTTTAAGGGCGCTTTGTAAGCGTTTAGCTGAGCGCTACTGCCTTGCAATCCTGCCCCGAACAAAGAGGTCGCGATGCCCAAGAAGCGCTGGTGTGCGCAGGCCTCAGAGATAACTCATTGATTCACAATTCATTTCGTCTTTTGGCTTTGTTTGGTAGGTTTGGTAGTTTGGTAATTCGAGCTTTCTCATCTATTGCGTGCATTCTTGTCTGCGCTCAACCCATAGCTGTCAATCTTGCAGAATTACATCTTTTGATTGCAATATATTGATTTACAACTTATAGTATATGCACTACGCTTCGGCCCGTTGTTTTCCCGGTTCCTTTCTTTCGATAGCACGATGCGCCCTCACGCCGGGCGCAGGGTTCCAGTTCACGTAGTTACTATAATTTCGTTTTGTAGTCAAGAGACATTGGCAATCTCGCAGCGATTTTTCATCGCGACTGGGCTTGAACTGCCGATCACGTCTGGCGAGGAAACCCAGGCGACAGCAGCGGCGGGAACCGATAACATCCCCATCCCCTCACCTTGCATTCCGGTACCGCCATGAACATTCACGCCGCTGCTTCTAAAGATGTGGCTGCCTCGATTCCGCCTGCTGAATGGCAAGCGCGCGTCGACCTTGCCGCGGTATATCGCCTTGTCGCGCATCATGGCTGGGACGACGTCATCTACAACCATTGCTCCATGCGTGTGCCCGGGGAGGAGCAACAATTTCTCATGAAGCGGCATGAGCTGCTGTGGACCGAGGTCACGGCTTCGAACCTGATGAAGGTCGACATGGATGCCGATCTCGACGAGCGGGCAGGCGTCAATCGTCCGGGGTTCACGCTCCATGGCGGCGTCCTGCGCGGCCGTCCTGACGTCAATTGCGCGGTCCACGTGCACACCCGGACCGGAATGGCAATCTCCGGCCTCAAGAGCGGGCTGCGCATGATCTCGCAGGAAGCGGTGCGCTTCTTCGGCTCGATCGGCTATCACCCCTATGAAGGCATCACCGAGGATTTCGGCGAGCGCGAGCGCCTGCTTGCGCATCTTGGCAACAACCGCGCCATGATCATGCACAATCACGGCGTGCTCACGCTCGGCAAGACCGCGCGCGACGCCTTTACTCTCATGAAACATCTGCTCGAAGCGGCGGAAATCCAATTGGCCATGGAATTGACCGGCGACGAGCTGATTGAAATTCCGCCGGAGATCTGCCGCAAAACGGTACAGCAGTACGAGCGCCACGACAGCGGCCGCGGCTCGGCCGATTGGCCGGCCTATCTGCGCATGCTCGACCGCATCGACCCGACCTACCGGAATTAGTAGAGCGATTCCTTGAAAGTGGTTCGACCCAGCCGACATCGTCATTCCGGGGGCCGAGCGTAGCGAGGCAACCCGGAATCCATAACCGCAGACGGGGTTGTGGATCCCGGGTTCGCGGCTTAAGGCCGCGCCCCGGGATGACACTTCCCCAACCTAAAAAGGAGATTTGCTCATGCTCGACAAGCCCGCAAAGGTTCAATCCGCCATCCCGTTCGACGCCGACCGGCTTGACCGCTTGATGGATGAGGCCGGCATCGACATTCTGTGCGCGACATCGAAGCACAATGTGCAATATCTGCTCGGCGGCCACCGCGCTTTCTTCTTTGAAAGCATGGATGCGATGGGATTGAGCCGATACCTGCCGGTACTCGTCTATCCCAAGGGAGGGCGGCAAAAGACCGGCTATTTCGGTCATCGCATGGAGACCTACCAGAATGAAAACCAGCCGTTCTGGGTCTCCGAGCTCGATACCAAATCCTCAGGCTCGCTCGATGCGATGGAGAAGGCGATCGATTACATCCGGCGCGCCGGCTGCAAGACCGCAAAGATCGCCGCCGAGCTCTCGTTTCTCCCGGCCGACGCGGCCGCCGCGCTGCGCAGGGCCTTTCCCAACAGCGAGATCGAAGATGCGGTGTTCGTGCTCGAGCGGCTGCGTGCGGTGAAGTCCCCGGCCGAGCTCGGACAGCTGCGCATCGCCTCCGAAGGGGTGATCGATTCCATGTTGGCGGTGATTGCCAATCATGCTCCTGGCGCCACCAAGCGGGAACTGAGTGAAGCGCTGCGGCGCGAGGAGACCAACCGCGGTCTCACTTTCGATTATTGCCTGATCACTGCTGGATCGAGTCTCAACCGCGCGCCGTCGGAGCAGAAATGGGGCGAAGGCGACATCCTCTCGCTCGACTCCGGCGGCAATTATCATGGCTATATCGGCGACCTCTGCCGCATGGCCATCCAGGGCGAGCCCGACGCCGAGCTGCAGGACCTCCTCGGCGAGATCGAAGACATTCAGCGCGTGGCCATGAAGCCGATCAAGGCAGGCGCCATGGGCAGCGTGATCTACGGCGCGGCCGAGCCGCTGGTGAAGAAATCAAAGCATCACAACCATATGCATTTTCTCGCCCACGGCATGGGGCTTGTGAGCCACGAGGCGCCGCGCCTCACCGCAAGCGGGCCCGTGCCCTACGATGCGTATGATGCGAACCGTCCGCTCGAAACCGGGATGGTCGTCTCGGTCGAGACCACGCTCCAACATCCCCAGCGCGGATTCATCAAGCTTGAAGACACCGTGGTGGTGAAGGACAAGGGCTTCGACATTTATGGCGAACCCGGCTGGGGCTGGAACCGGGGAGGGACGAAGGCTCGCTAATTATTGCAAACGGGTTCGCTTCCGCTGCGATCGTCCACGGCCCGCCGCCGCCCGCCGCTGGCCAGCACTGCAACCGTCGCCGCCAGCGCCGTTGGATCGACCGGTGCTGTGATCCGCATCCGCGACCCATTCGGAAATTCCACTTCGATCGTCTCGCGGGCGAGCAAGCTGGTGCGCGACTGCTCTGTCGCTATCTGAAAGATCGGCAAGGCGGCCGCCACCGGATGGATACGTGCCACAAGCCCGGTCCGTCGGTTCACCCGCGGAACTGCGTTCGACAGGTATTCTCGATTGCGAGAGGCTGGCCGCTGCCTGCCGACCATCGTGCATCGGCAGGCCGTCTTGGGGGAAAACAACGCGATCATTCAGAACATGCTGATTCAGAACCCGTCGGGACCCCGTCTCGTTACTGCTGTGTGCAGTGCTGAACCATATAATAAATCCCAGGCCAAATCACGATTTCCAGAGCGGCCATCATACGCTGCCGCTTCGGTTCTTTTGCCAAGCAAGCGTCGAAAGATGCAATGAGAGCGGTGCCGAAATTCTCGAAGTCTTCTTTGGTTAAGCTCAGGTCCTTATGTCGCTCGATGAATTGCGTCAACGTGCTCGGTTCAGATTGCTGCTGATTGAAATTGAGCAATTGCCCCACAGCGTAATTGAGCATGCGGTGTTGGTTGTTCATATCAGATGGGAATTTGGCGCGCAGATGCGGTCCCTTCTGAAAAAGTCTCTCATAGAAGCCTTGATAAAACTCAGGCTTGCCGCAAGCGACGGCTTGATATGCTTCCTTGACGACATCATCCAATTCATCTGCGGCGTAGTTGCCGGCCAGCGCATGCACGAGCGAGCGCACCTGGTTCATACTTGACCAGCGCTCCGCCGGGTTATGCGCAACCATACGCTGGATTATACGTGCCAACGCGCGCGCTTCGAACCGCCATTGCGCCTCGGCCACGCTCTCCGAAAATCCTTCGCTGGCTTGCAGAAACTCTTCCTCGATTTCCTTGAGCCTCTCGATATCTGGCACATCCGAGTCACCTAAATCGGGACTGAAGGGCACGCGCCCTTCAAGCATCGTCCATGCCAGCATGCCGAGGGCAAACTGATGGGACTTTTGCAGCTTGACCCGGCGCAATTCCTCGTCCTTCAATTCTCTGCCGAGCCTTGCTTCCATTTTCTCCTTGAACCATTTATTGCTGCGCCAAAACTCTGGGGCCGTGAAAGCACCGGAATTCTTGTCCCATAGCGCTGCGGTTTCCCCGAAATGGGCTTTGAAACGCACAAAATTGATGGGCGAAAGTCTGACTACTTTTCTGGCAAGATCGCCTCCATTGCGTTCGGAAGGCTGGTTCTTCCTCGAATCCCGCAATAGGAGTTGAATGCGATCGTCTCTCAGGAAGATTTGCGACGGAGTTATGCTGAGGTAATGCAGTCCTATCACCTCTGCTTCGACGATCGCTTCGCACAATTGATCAAGTACCTGGACGACCTCGTATACAGAGAATGCCGCTGCTTCATCGCTAGCCATCCTGCGAGCGATTGTTTCTCCGCCATTGACATAATCGGAAATAATGAAACACGCATTTTCATCAAATAGCACATCGGAGATCCGAAGAAAGCTTGGATGATTAACGGTCGATGCGAGCGCCACCTCCGCCAAGAGCTCCCGTTTCACGCTGGTAGGTATGACGGCGCGAACAGCCTTTATTGCCAACAAACGCTTGCCATACTCCCCGCGATAAACCTCGAAGAGGTCGCCAACAGCAATCCTATCGGTGACTTTGATCTTGGCGTGGGTTTCGAGAAAGGCCGCTGCTTCCTCTGCAATTGGTCCGGGTCGGGGACCGGCGGTAACCTGTGAGGGTTCTGGCAGGAGTTGCAGAGCTGACACAATCTCTTCAATCTGTGGGGCGGAGACATCGAAGTCCCAATCCGAAAGGTCGGTAAACTGATAAATATGGAAAGGGAAGGGTACCTGCGGGGAACAAGGCTCCTTGACTACCTGGATCAGTGTTTTTTTCAGATCGAACGCTCTGAGAGCCTCGGCCCTTACCCATTTCGAATTGCGAGCATTGTTCGACCAGACCACCAGGACAGCCATTGCATCGACAATTTTATTCTCGATGAGCAGCGAGTAATCGTCGCTTGGCCGTAGTCCTTCGTCAAACCAGACCTCACATTTCCTGGCTTTAAGGGCGGCAGCCAGTTTGCCCACAAAGGGCCTGTCCTCGTGGCTATACGAGATCATCACGTGAGCCAAAATCATTTCCCAGATCTTCGAGGCGGGTCCTCTGCCGGCGTTGCCTGCTAGCCCTGTCGGCGGGACCGCCATGCCGCAGCAAGGAAGCCAGTAGTTTGCGTCGTTTTCAGATGGTCGAATTGCATCCCAGTCTCACTGGTTATCGACGCTCAGGATATCAAATTGGCAGGGATGTGTCAGGCTGTGGCGGCGCATGCTCATAAATCACAAATCTAGCCTGCACGACAGTGGTGAGGCGGCTGAGTAGGAGAAAATCGACCCGACCGAAACCGTCAGGGACTTTCCGAGCTGCAGGGCCTTTGCAACCCGCCGCGCTCGGCAAGAGGCTCAGGGACCTGGATCCGGTCGCGAACGGGAAATTGAGGCTCAGAGAACGGCCTCAGCGATCACCCGCAGCGAATCAATGGTGGTGTTGCCGCGCAGCAGCATGGAATCGACATGCCGCCGGTTGCCGGCATCCTTCCAGGCCGCCAACCGGTCACGAATGCGACCGGCGCAGCCGACGAGCGCAATCTCATCGACGAGCGCATCGGGAACGGCGGCCGCGGCCTCGGTTTTGCGGCCGCTGAGAAAGGCATCCTGGATCCGAACCGCCGCTGCCTCGTAGCCAAGACGTTTTGCATAATCGTTGTAAAAATTTTTGTCGCGTGCACCCATTCCCCCGATATAGAGCGCCAACTCCTGCTTGATCGGGAGCCGGGCCTCCTCGATATCGTCCGCCATTGATACCGGCACGAACGGACAGATATCATAATTCGCCAGGCTCTTTTGATTACGACTCTTGGCAAATCCGGTGTTCAGGTGCGGCTCGAACAGCTCGAAGCGCTCCGGGTTCATGAAGATGGGGAACATCCCATCCGCTATCTCGGCAGAACCGCGGATGCTCGCTGGTGCGATCGTCGCCGTATATATCTTTATGTTTGGGTTGGCGTGCATGATACTTCTGAGCGGCTTGCCCAGTCCCGTGGCGCCCGGCCCGGTGTAGGGGATGTGGTAGTGCTCGCCGGCGAAGGTCAACGGCTCGTTGCGCTCAAGGATCTTGCGGATGATCGCGATGTACTCGCGCGTGCGCACGAGTGGCTTGCCGTAAGCGACGCCGTGCCAGCCCTCCACGACTTGTGGCCCTGACGGCCCGATCCCAAGAACGAAGCGACCGCCCGAAAGTGCGTCGAGCGTCATCGCCGTCATCGCCGTCATCGCGGGTGTCCTCGCCGGCATCTGCATGATGGCAGTACCGGCCTTGATCCTCGTTGTACGTGCCAGCACCCAGGCAGCGGGAGAGACCGCATCCGACCCGTATGCTTCCGAACTCCAGACCGAATCAAAGCCCAGTCGCTCGGCTTCCAGCACCCGCTCCATCGGCGATGCCATATCCGCACCGGAATATCCGAGCACCATCCCGAGTTTCATGCTTTTGGCCTTTTCGAATTCCTGTGGGACCGTCGATCGCTTTGATATATATATAAAGCAAAGCTATTCGCCTTCCGCGCGGTCATGTTGCGCTGACCTGGAGGAGTGATGGGTGACCCGTTTCTGAATTATTTCGCGCTCGGCTTACTGGTGTTTGTCGTGGTGGTACTTTTCTACGGCATCATCGCTATCCACGACATCCCTTACCTCATTGCGGCAAAGCGCAACCATCCCCACCAGGACGCGATCCATGCCGCCGGGTGGGTGAGCCTGTTCACGCTGCATGTCCTGTGGCCGTTTCTTTGGATCTGGGCGATGGCCTATCGGCCCGAACGCGGTTGGGGATTTTCGTCGGATACTGCATCACAAGCCAATTCGGCGGAGCTGGAGGAATTGCGCCGGCGGGTGACGGAGATCGAAAACACCCTCAAGGGGGGAGGTCGATAATGGAGCTGCTTCTGGCACTGATCTATGTCTCGATCTGCTATGCGGTTTTCAAAATCTTCAAGATACCCGTCAACCAGTGGTCGCTCGCAACCGCGGCGCTGGGCGGGATCATCGGCATCGTACTCCTGCTGCTGATCATGAACTACAACCATCCGTTTACGAGCAACGCCCGAATTTATTTCGCGGTCACGCCTGTCCTGCCGGGGGTGCGGGGACGCGTCATCGAGGTTCCGGTGCAGACCAATAGGCCCCTCAAGGAAGGGGAGGTTCTTTTCCGCATCGATCCAAAACCCTACGAATACGTGGTCGACCAGAAGAAGGCCGCGCTCGCGGAGGCCGAGCAGAACGTGAAGCAAATGAAGGCTGCTCTGGATCAGGCAACCGCGGCCGCCGAAAGGGCAAAGGCGCAATTCGACTTGGCTCAGCAAAACTACGATCGGCAAGCCGAGCTTTTCTCGAAGAATATCATTTCGCAGGCGACGCTCGACACCTTTACGCGCAATCTGGAGACGGCGAGACAGTCCGTGGCAGGAGCCAGAGCCGAGGAGGAGCGGGCGCGCCTCGCCTATACCTCCAATATCGGCGGGGTGAACACCACGGTCGCGCGTCTGACAGCCGAATTGGCCGATGCCCAGTTTGATCTCGATCAGACGGTGACGCGAGCACCGAGTGCAGGATTCGTCTCGCAGGTCGCGTTGCGGCCGGGGATGTACGTGGTTCCGGCGCCATTGCGGCCAGTGATGGTTTTTGTCAACACGGAGAAAAGCGACCAGGCGCTCTCGGCGGCTTTCCAGCAAAATTCGCTGCAGCGGGTCAAGGCGGGTGACGATGCCGAGGTTGCCTTCGATGCGGTCCCTGGCCGCGTGTTCAAAGGCAAGGTGCGCCTCGTCCTCGATGCGATCGCGGCGGGCCAGATACAAGCGACGGGCACATTGGTGGACTTTGGCGCGCCAACCGGCGGAGGGCGAGCCGTGGCCGTCATCGACATTACCGATGACATGTCGGGTTATCAGATTCCGCTCGGTGCCGCCGGCCAGGCCGCGATCTACACGGAGTATTGGCATCACGTATCACTGCTGCGGAAAATCCTGCTGCGCATGCGAAGCTGGGAGAACTATGTCTTTCTTGAAGGACATTGAGGTTGCGCTGGACTCAAACATGATTGCTCGATCTGCATCAGCCCCGATGCGTAGACTTCACTTTCGCGACCGGCGGGAGCGAGCCGAAGGCTCATCTGTCGTGATTCGGTAATACCGGTAGGGAATCTCCTTGGGCGGGCCGATTGCGAAGAGGCGCCAAGGAATGCCACTGCGTTCTGAAATCTTGTCGCAGCGCTTCAGCGGCATCCTGTTGATGGTGTTGGGAGCGCTCGCCCTGTCTGCGCCGTTGGTGGCAGGCAGGTGGTCGCTTGCGATCCTTGGGATTCCCCTGATCGCATTGAGCGTGGCGGAGGGATATGCCGCTTTCCGCTCCCTGCGCCGTGCCCAGGCGAGCGCCTATCTGCCGAGTGTGCTCGCATTGCTCGCCGGAAATATCCTGCTTCTGAGTTCCGCCTTCGTTGCCAGCGGCTTGTTGATCTTGCTTGTCGCAATTCTGGTGGTCGATGGTCTCGGCAAGATTCTGACGGCGTGGCGAAGAGTCCGTCAGGAACGCGTCGCCTTGATCATCAATGGGCTGGTCGATTTCTCATGTGCAGCGCTTGTTTGGTATCTCAGCCACATAATCGGCGCGGGACGGGCTCTCGGCATCATCGTAGGCTGCTATATCGCGGCCGCGGGTTGGCGGATGCTTATGGCGCCGCTTCAACAAACAAGTACCGGCACGCAGACCGCCGCGCTAACCGCTCACCCTGACTCTGCGCTCGGTTTGGCTGCGAACGACACCTTCGCCCGCTTGCGCGCCAAAGTTGACGGCGCCTCGCCGTTCGTACGCGGCACCGATCTCATGTGGATGGCGACGCTCGCTGCGGTCTTCCTGGCAATCCATGCCGGCCGGATGCCGACCTCGGACAGCTTGCTCGGTATCATTTCTCCTTTCGTCGCAACGGTGGGCGATTTGTTGATGACCGTGGTTTTCGCCATGCTCCTCATGCTTCCCGCACGCCTGCTGTGGCGGCGGTTGACAAGACCGATCGAGCGGCTGGCGTGGTCGCTGCATCTCGGCGCAGAGGCCGGGCTCGCGCCGATGAATCGCGTGGCTGATTGGCTTGCCGGCCGCTGGCTTGAGGCTCGCTTCGGATTCGATTTGCGCCTGCACGAGGCGCGTATCTCGCTTCCGGCTGCTCTCATTCTCCTGCTGCGACTGGGCCTGCCGGTGACCGCCTTTTTCGTGGCTTTCAATCCGATCTGGGGATTCAGCTGGTATTTCAATACGGAGAGCTGGGCGACCGGGGTCTATCAGAAACTAACGGAGCTGCGCGTCGACGCCTGGCGCATCAGCATGATAGATGCTGTCGCCCGAACCTATGGCGGCGCGGACGATCTTTTTCAAATCAGTCCCCACGGCACAGCGGGAGACGGAGATTTCAGCTTTCTCGTCATCGGCGATCCTGGAGAGGGGGATGCTTCACAGTTTTCCTTGATTTCGCGTTATCTGGAGCTTGGGCACCACGACGACGTGAAATTTCTGGTCGTATCCTCCGACGTCATCTATCCGGCAGGAGCGATGGAAGATTACGAGGCGAATTTTTATCTTCCCTTTCAAGGGTTCGCCAAACCAATCTATGCCATTCCGGGCAATCACGACTGGTACGACGCGCTGGAAGCGTTCAACGCAAACTTTCTCGAGCCCAAAGCCGCGCGCGCGGCAATTGAGGCTCGTGTTATTGCCGATCTCGGCTTGACCACCACCGATACTCGCCGCGTCGAGAAGCTCCTGGCGCAAGCGGTGCGTCTACGCGGGCTCTATGGTGTCAATGTCGGCACGCAGGGGGCGCCGTTCTTCGAACTGCAGACGGAGGATTTCGCACTCTTGGCGATTGATACCGGCATTCTGCGTACCATCGACGAACGCCAATGGGGATGGCTCCAGCGCGCGCTCGACCGCAGCCGAGGCAAGTTCACCATGGCCATTGTGGGCCATCCGCGTTTTGCCGGCGGCCGCGACATCCCGCCGGTTGCCGAAGGGCATGATGTCTCCGATTCCTCCGGAACCTTCGCTGCGCTCTATCGGCTCCTGGAGAGTTGAAATGTCAGGATCGCGATGGCCGGCGACACGCATGACTTTGAGTATTACAGGCAAGAAATAAGAGGAAACGGCTCCGCCCGCCTGATGCACCACTTCGTCAACGGCGGCGGCGGAGCGTATCTCAGCATTGGAACAGCGCTCGACTTTCCAAAGCAACCAGCCGTTGCCGACTGGGCGTTCTATCCGAGCACCGATGGTCTTCGCCGCAAGCTGGATGCAGAGACGCCAATATGGAAGCAGCCGTTTTGGTACTGGATCAAGTGGTTCAAGGGTTGGCCGTTCAGTGTCGAGGCATTGTCCGGCCTGTTCGATTTCAACCGCGCACCTTTCTTCCAGAGTTTCATGGAGGTGAGGGTCGAAAGGTCGAAGCGGCGCGTCGTTCTCATCCTCAACGGCGCCGATGGTCCGCGGCACTGGCGGGACCTGCAGACAGGCGGTGCAGTACGTCCGGCGGGTGCGACGCTTGACGATCCGGTTGAGTTCATCTTGCCGATGGAGACGGACGGCGCCGAAGGCTCGGACAGACTTCACAATTGAAGAACGACATGCACGACCCCAACCTCACGCCTGGTCGTGAGACGCAGCCCGCTTTTCTCGAATACTTTCAGCATCGGGATATTGTCGGGCAGGACCTCGGCGATGAACTCCCCGATCCCGGCTGTGCGGGCAATTGCTGCGAGATGTTTCATCAACGCAGCGCCGAGCCCTCGCCCCTGGTACGGGTCCACCACGGCGAAAGCCACCTCTGCCTTCCCCGGCTGCAAAACGATGTAACGTCCGCCGCCGACTATCGCCGGTCGGCCGTCTTCGTCCACCACTGCGACCAAAGCGACGTGATTGACGAAGTCGATATTCAAGAAGAACGCGACTTCCTGCTCTGAAAAGCCGCGTTTTGCCGCGAAGAACCGGCGGAACAGGGATTGCGTGCTGGTGCGGCCTATTGCTGCGAGGAGTTCGTCCCGATCATCCGGTCGCAAGGCACGTAGCTCGATCGCATGCCCATCGCGTAGCACTTCCATTGCCGAATAGCTGGCTGCTTGCGACATGACGGGCATTCTCCGATAGTTGACACGGAGCGACTTTGTGCTTTCGACCCTGGCGAGCAATTTCCCGGAGAGGCCGGAGGACGATCAATACGCCGACAAGATTTCATAATCCAAAAGCAACGGGATCAGAAATCAGGCGCGACGCATGACGGGTTCGACATTTGGCCAAAGCGGGTTGACGTGGGTTTTGCGCGTCCCGCCGGGGCGTTGGCTGGCGCAATACCGCCCCGCCTGGTTGCCCCATGATGTCGTCGCCGGCCTGACGCTCGCGGCGTACGCCATTCCGGTTTCGCTCGCCTATGCGGGACTCGCGGGCCTGCCTCCCCAGATGGGTATATACGGCTATCTCCTGGGTGGGCTCGGCTATGCGTTGCTCGGGTCTTCGCGCCAATTGGCGATCGGCCCCACCTCGGCCATCTCGCTCATGATTGCAAGCACGGTGGGCGCGATGGCGGGAGGCGACGCGCGGCACTACGCCGAGATCGCGAGCCTAACAGCTTTTACTGTGGCCGCGCTTTGCCTGTTCGCCTGGGCGTTGCGGCTGAGCGCGCTCGTCAAGCTGATCAGCGACAGCATTCTCGTGGGATTCAAGGCTGGCGCCGCCTTGACCATCATCATGACCCAGCTGCCGAGCCTGTTTGGCACGGCAGGCGGCGGACACAATTTCTTCGAGCGCGCAGCGCTGCTGGCCGGTCAATTGAGCGACACGCACTACCTTGCGCTTGCGGTCGGTGTGATTGCGATCGTGCTGCTCGTGCTCGGCGAGCGCTTGCTGCCGGGGAGGCCGGTCGCGCTCGGTGTCGTTGCGTTGTCCATCGTCGCTGCATCCGTGCTTGGGCTTCCCGCGCTTGGACTGGCAATTACAGGAAAGATTCCGGCCGGCCTGCCCAGCCTGGAGGGTCCGGCGTTGCGGCTGCGCGATGTGGAAGGGATCGTTCCGCTGGCGGCTGGATGCCTGCTGCTCGCCTATATCGAGAGCGTGTCCGCCGCGCGCACCTTCGCGGCCAAGCACGGATATGCTCTCGACCCGCGGCAGGAGCTGCTCGGCCTCGGAGCGGCAAATCTCGCGACCGCGCTGGGGCAGGGCTATCCGGTAGCGGGCGGACTGTCGCAATCGGCGGTGAATGACAAGGCAGGTGCACGTACGCCGCTCGCCCTCGTCTTTGCCTCCACGACGCTCGCGCTGTGCCTGCTCTTCCTCACGGGGCTGCTGGAAAACCTGCCGAAGGCGGTGTTGGCCGCAGTGGTGCTAACCGCGGTGCTTGGACTCTTGGATTTTCCGGCGCTCCATCACATGTGGCGAGTAAGCCGACTGGACTTCTATGCCGCAGTCATCGCCCTTGCGGCCGTTCTGCTGCTCGGTATCCTTGAGGGCATTCTGGCCGCTGCGCTGGCCTCCATAGTGATGCTGCTGGCGCGTGTGTCGCGCCCGCATGTTGCATTCCTCGGCCGCATTCCCGGCACGAATAGTTACAGCGACCTTGCCCGTCATCCCGAGAACGAGCCGCTGTCGGGTGTGATCGTCTTCCGACCCGAAGCGTCGTTGATCTACGTCAATGCCGATGCTGTCCTGGAATCGGTCTTGAACCGTCTGCGTGCAGCTGGCCCGTCCGATATCCATATGATGGTCTGCGACCTCTCCGCATCGCCTTACGTCGACCTTGCCGGTTCGCGCACACTGCATGAGCTGCACCATGAGCTTTCCGGCCGCGGCATCGTGCTACGCATCACTGGGGCTCATGGATGGGCGCGCGATCTGCTGCGCGCGGACGGCATTGGCGAAAAAGCCGGAGGATTGGACAGAACCGCCACTCTCGATAGTTTGCTGAGGCAGCACACGCAACCGATCTAGGCCGGCACGCGACGGAGGCAATCGGCATGTTACGGCAATTGCTGCTGGGCACCGCCGTCAGCGCGTGCAACATCGTAATTCATGCAGCGGTCATGGCGGTAGTGGTCCGGGTGACGCGGGTCTCGGACGCCATGGCCGCCTCGCGACCATGGCTCCATTTAATCGGTGTCATGATCGTGACCGTATGCATCTTGATGGTCGCGCATATTGCCGAGGTGATCGTCTGGTCACTCGCCTATGCGATTGTCGATGCGGTGCCTGCCGATGCCGACCGCGTCTATTTCGCCTTCGTGAACTACACCACGCTTGGCTACGGCGACATCATTCCGCAGAAGCGCTGGCAACTACTCGGGCCGATGACGGCAATGAACGGCGTGCTGCTGTTTGGCTGGTCAACGGCCGTCATCTTCCAGGTATTGCGCCGGACAATGCGGCGCAGCACCTCATTCGAGGCCGTCGGCTATTAGCTACAGCGCGTTCCACTCAAATAGAATTGTAGGGTGGGCAAAGGAGCCGGCGCTTGCGCCGGCGCCGTGCCCACGCGTGGGCACGGCGTGCAAGAGCGCGCCTTTGCCCACCCCACGAGCTGATTCTAAAAAATTTGTAGTCATAAACAGCCTCGTAGCCGGGCACACGTCATGTTTGCTTGGTTAGAATTTATCGGCGATGAAACGTCGTCCATGTAACGATGTCTGATCGTCGTATTTGTGCTTGTCTGAGCGCTTGGGTAGCTTGACCTTTGCGTGTGATACCTTCTTGAACGGGATCAGCTTAAGGATTTGAGAGATGCAGTTCAGCCGGGCGCGGCGTTTGTCGTCCGAGCGCACGATGTGCCACGGCGCGTGCTTGCTATCCGTGGCCTTGAGCATCATATCGCGCGCGCGAGAGTAGTCGTACCAAAGCCGATACGATTTAACATCCATCGGGCTCAACTTCCACTGTCGCAGCGGATCGTCGATGCGAGCAGCAAATCGCTTTTCCTGCTCCTCCTGGCCAACCTCGAGCCAAAACTTGATCATTTGAATGCCGCCCTCGACAACGATTTTCTCGATTTGCGGACAAAGCTCGAGAAATCGGCGGTTCTGCTCCTCGGTGCAGAAACCCATGACATATTCGACGCCGGCACGGTTGTACCAGCTGCGATCGAAAATCACGATCTCGCCTGCGGCCGGGAAATGCTCGATGTAGCGCTGAATGAACATCTGCGTTTTTTCGCGATCCGAGGGAGCCGGCAGCGCGACCACGCGGAACACGCGCGGGCTCACGCGCTCGGTCAGCGCCTTGATCGTCCCGCCCTTGCCGGCGGCGTCGCGGCCTTCGAACAGGATCATGATGCGCGCGCCTTTCGCCTTCACCCAATCCTGCAAATGACACAGCTCCACCTGGAGCTTGTGCAATTCCTTCTCGTAAGCCTTACGCTTCATCTTCGTATTTTGGGTTGCCGACTGTTTCGAGGCCATTACGGGCTCCCTAATCACCGACGACTTTCAGAAAAGGCTCCCGCCCTTGTGCATGAGCGGCTCTGCCAAGTGGGCCATGCGAATGAACGTCCAGCAAGATACGTCCATGGTGGTAAGAAAGCCGTCGCGCGACACATCGACCACGCGCCCCTGCAACGCCTCCTTGGGCGAAAAGGCGATGGAGTGCACGACAAAATCGAGCTTGCCCCAATCCTTCGCGATGCGTTCGAATACCGCCTCCATTTCATTAGGCTTGTTGACGTCGAGCGGCATGAAAATCGGTGCTTCCAACGCGCGGGCAAGCGGCTCGACATATTTTTTGGCCTTGTCGTTGAGATAGGTCACGGCCAGCTCCGCCCCGAACGCCCGGAAAGCCTTGGCGCAGCCCCAGGCGATCGAATTCTCGTTGGCAATACCGACAATCAGGCCTCGTTTGCCGTCGAGGAGCTTGGCTTTCACGGCAGGAATCATGGCGGAAGGCCTCTTGCTTTCTGGTTCGTCTTTCTGCTCCTTCAGGTAGCGCGCCGCAAGCGGACCATCTGCCAAGTGCTCCGGCCACTTCGTGCGCGGCGTCCCGCCCCAGCTCGACCTCAATCGGTATGGCGCCGAGCGCCCTCGGCGGGCCGTCGCTAGCGGCCTTCGAACACCTGCTTGGCGACGAGCGCGGCAGTCATCGCCGCTGGCCAGCCGGCGTAGAACGCCAGATGGGTAATGACTTCGCTCAGTTCGCTTTGTTTGAGCCCGTTGTCGAGCGCACGTTGCAGGTGGCCGACCAGTTGCTTCTCGCGGCCGAGTGCTATCAGGGTGGCGCACGTGATCAGGCTGCGGTCGCGCTTGGACAGACCGGGGCGCTCCCATACTTCCCCGAACAGCACCCGTTCGCTGAGATCGACGAGGGCCGGGACGATGTCGCGGACTTGGTCACGCGCTGATGAGGGTTGCTGTGGCGCCATGGCTTATCCCTTTCTCCTAGGTTGGCCTTTATGTGGATATCCGTCCTTTGTAGACTACATCCCAAGCGCCGGTCGATCGGACGCTGCGGCGGTTGGAGGCGTCGCGGATCACCTCCGCCTGCCTTCCGAGCGTGGTACTTGGCCGTCGAAGCTCGCCGCAATGATCATGCGCCGGGTTGGGCGCGTCAATTCTTGCTCTTGCCCTAACTAATGAGCGTGCGCGCCCCTGGATGTCGTCGAGGGTGCGGATCGGCGGGAGGCCGGGGGGCGAAGCCAGCCGATCTTCCAGTCTTGCAACCCACCAAATTCGAAATGGTGATCAACCAGAAAACCGCGAACTCGCTGGGGTTCGCCATACCAAACACGATACAGCTGCTCGCCGACGAGGTGATCGAATATGGGAGGTGCTGCGGACGCGAGAAAGCAAGTGCGTCGGGTGGGGGACTACCGCCTTTGACCCTGGCGCAACGTAGCGGTCCCCTTCGCCGTAGATGAGTGTGCTATCCTTTAGCTTGGAAGCATGGGAGCACTGGGCAGTGAAAGGCCGCGAATTTATCGCGCTGCTCGGCGGCGTAGCAGCGATATGGCTGCAGTCGCGTCAAAGTCGGCACTTGGATCAAGAAGTGGACCGTCGTAGTCGATGCAGCGCAGCTGCGATAGAAGTGATATGATCATAAGAACTCAAACCGACAGGACCGCAACATGGCCAAGCTGCGTCACATTGCGATTGCCACCAATGACCCCAAGACGACTGCGGAGTTCTACAAGAAGGCGTTCGGCTTCGAGCAGGTCGGCAAAACCAGCCCATCGAGCCCGCTGGCGGATGGCTATTTCCTGAGCGACGGCACGCTGAACCTCGCCATCCTCAAGTTCAAGACCGACCAGATCGGCAAGGGTATGGAATTCACGGGCGTGCACCACTTCGGCATCCTGGTCGATGACACCGACAAGGCCATCGAGAAGCTGGAGGCCCTTGGCGCCGAGTGCTTCATGGGCAAGGACGAAGGCCACGGCAAGGGCTTCTTCGAGATCAAGTTTAAGGGCCCCGATGGCACCGTGTTCGATATTGCTGGCCACCCGTGGATGGGCTCGAATCCGCTGGATGCGGCTTAAAAACGTGGCGGCCGGCGGCCTCATGGCCTACGGCGCGAGCTTGCCCGACCTGTTCAGGCGAGCCGCCGCTTACTTGCATCGAATCCTGCAGGATTGCCCCCACCTGCACATGGGTCCACCTGCCCCCACGCGCCGTCTTGACGTTCCGCTCGTTGAGCTTGACCGCGATCTGGTTGTGAACTCGTAGCTCCTGCCCGCATGATCTCCTCAATAATCGGACGAACATTGGCGGCAAATTTGCACCATGCTCGACCGGCCTAGGATGGCCGTAGGAGCCCGTGGCGAGGTTCGTGGGTGCTTCCGCTCTTCCCATGGCGGGCTCCAGCCGTTTGGTGTAATGTTTACTCGATCAGGTGGCAGACAGTAGCCGAGGAGGCCTGCATGCGCGCAATTCCGATTGCTGCAATCACATTTGCCGGTTTGATCCTATCGAGCATTGGCGCGCAAGCCGATGGCACATGGTGTGCCCAATATGGCTTCCCGGGCGGCGCAACGAATTGCGGCTTCTATTCCTTCCAGCAATGTGAGGCAGCACGTTCGGGCAACGGCGGCCGTTGCTACCAAAATCCGTTCTCGGCCTACGGTTATGCAGGACAACCGCAGCGGCGCTATCGGCGGTGACCGTTAAAGTCCGGTGATAAGCAGATTGCGTTTCACGCGGCGCCGACGCTTGTGGCTGCCCTTAAACACGCGATTTTCCTTACCGTGATCGCGGTTATAGCGGTGATCGCTGCCGCTATTGTGATGTGGCTCTTTGCGGCGTTCTACGGCGCGTTTGCGATCAGTCTCGGCTGCATGGCTGCCCAACATCATGACCGCGAAAGGCTTTACCATCACCACGAGCCCACCACGACCGGGTAGCGGTTCGTTCTCAATTTGAATTTGAGCAATCGGTTTAAAGAAACCGTAGCCCGGCTGGATGTATTTGCCGCCCTCACAGCGGGAAGGTGGCCATGCTTCGACGGTTTCTGAAAGACACCAAGGGCGCAACAGCCATTGAATATGCGCTAATTGCTGCCGGAATTTCGATCGCCATCGTTGTGGCCGTGACGGCGATCGGAACGACCTTGAACACGATGTTCACGAGCGTTTCGACTGGGCTCAAATAGCTCCCGAGATCGGCCACAGGATGGCCGTAGGAGCCGCTACGGAGCACAAACCGGCTGCTAGAGCTTTTCCCGAAAAGGCTGAATTGGGGATTCCCATGCCGGCGCGAATATGATTTAAGCTCCCTACTGGGAGGAGGCCAGTATGGATGGCGAAGCCGTATTCGGAGGATTTGCGTAGACGCGTGGTCGAAGCGATCGGTGGCGGGGCTACCATACCTGACGCTGCCGAGCAATGCGGCGTGAGCATCAGTTCTGTCGTACGCTTCCTCAGGCTTCACCGCGACACGGGTAGCGTCAGTGCGGCGAAGTTTGGCGGCTACAAGGAGTTTGCGCTGGCAGCGCATGAGGAGTTGGTCAGGAGTTTGATAGAGGAACAACCGGACATCACGCTGGCGGAACTCGAGACCCGACTGGCGAAGAAAAAGGTGTTGGTCGGCAAGTCGTCAGTCTCCCGATTCTTACATCATTTGAAATTACCCTTTAAAAAAAAGTCTGCGGGCCGCCGAGCAGGATCGGCCAGACGTCGCCGCCGCGCGTAAGGCATTGCGACGGCGACAGGCGCTACTCAATCCGAGACACCTGGTATTCATCGATGAAACCGCCGTTTCGACGACGATCACGCGCCTCTATGGCCGGGCGCCACAGGGTGAGCGGCTTGTACAAAAGGTGCTGCACGGGAACTGGAAAACTCTTACATTCATCGCGGCGTTGCGACACAACCGCGTTACCGCGCCTTTCGTCTGCGAAGGCGCAATGAATGGCGAGATATTCAAGGCCTATGTCGAGCAATTCCTCGCTCCGACTTTGAAGAGAGGCGACATTGTGTTCATGGACAATGTGAGCGTTCACAAGGTCGATGGCGTCGAAGAGGCCATCGAAGCTCGGGGTGCAATTCCATTTTATCTGCCGGCGTACAGTCCTGACTTCAATCCAATCGAGCAACTATTTGCTAAACTCAAAGCCATGCTGCGGAAGATCGCTGCGTATTCTCTCAAAAACTCCGCTTTCACCATTGACAGCCTGTGCAAGGCCATCGCCTCTTGCCTGCGCGAGATCTCTCGGTCTGAGTGCGCTGCATTCCTCGCCGACTCAGGCTATGGTCAGCCTAATCGGGAAACGCTCTAAGGCATTGAAAACTAAAGATCGATGAATGGTTTGGCGGTCCGGAGAGGACTCGAACCTCCGACCTTCGGTTTAGGAAAGCGCTGCGAGGCTCCCAAGCTATCCTTGATGGTACCCACAAGGCTTGATTTATCTAGGCTTTTTCTGAGGGTTGTCCCTACTGATGCCGGGGTTTGCCACCCGATCCCGGATAATTGGGTGGCAATTTGGGTGGCAATCAAAGAAGTCCGCCAACTTAGCCCTTCGCGGCACTAAAGGTGTGCAGCACTCAGTACTCTCGCTTGGTCCCTTGATTTTCGTCAAAGGCTCGCGAGCCGAGACCGAACGAACGATTTCTTCCGCTTTCCCTTGAGCGGCCTCTTCGATGGTTCCATGAGGCTCTGGTTTCTGAGACGTCGCTCCGTCCTCTGTCGTCTTAGACGCCTATAAGCTTTAGCCATCGCTTCTATCCTTTCGCTTCGAACGCCGATATTTCGAAGAGCTATCGGGGGGCCTCCCGGACCTGATCGCTTAACGCCTCCGTTCCGAAACCGATTGCCGCTCACTCGGTACCACGAACATCAACACCACATCCCGCGACCCACACACCCTGATTTCAATCATAGTAGTCAGTGCAGGGTTGGAGTAGCCACTAAAGGCAGCAATGTCAGCGTCGCCAACGACAGCAAATAGGCCAGCAGTGTCAAGGCAAGAGCTTCGAGAATGAGCTTCATGGGCGATGCAGATTATCACATGGGGCCTCCATCAGTCTCAGGGGGTTCGCTCGCCGCCTTGGAGAGATGATGGCTGAGCAGCCGAAGGCACGAAGTGGGCCAGAGCCTATGCGACGGCATCTCCGCACCCGGCGTAAGCCGACATTAGGTCACTTGGCGGCAATTCACGTTTTGACCCAACTGAGACATTTGACAATCGCTCAATAACCGGGTGTCCGAGCTCAATTCCGACCTTTTCAAACAGCTAGTCCACGCTATAAGATGCCCTTCCAGTTACCCTGCTGTCGCGCGACAATCTGGATGAGAACGGCGGCGGCGCTCGGAATGTGAAGCGGCGGCCGGTAGCGGCATTATGATCTTCTCGGGTTTTGCGGTTCGCAAGCCCTTTTTTGCGCGGCGCGATCTGCGGCCACGTGAGGCCGTCCAATCGTCAATTCGCGGTCACAATACGGATCGCTCCGAGAAAGCGAGCCCGTAGGAAGGCCGCTGGCACGTTTTTTGAAGTGGGCGGCATGTCAGTACCCCCCTTTTTTCACCTCCTTCAATTTTTTCGCGGTCCGCTCTTTGATTGACGCTCAGCGTCAATCAACCCTTTGCTTGATTGTCGCGTGGGTCGGGGGTCGACCTGGGCCACGTTTTCGATCGAGTGCGGCACGGCGTCGATAGCTCTCGACATTCATCTCGAGGATGGTTGAGTGGTGGACAAGGCGGTCGATGGCAGCCAGCGTCATAGCTTGATCCGGGAACACCTTGCTCCATGCGCCGAATGGCTGGTTTGCGGTGATCAGCATTGATCGTCGCTCGTAGCGGGTTCCGATCAGCTCGAACAGCACGCTCGTTTCGGCTTGATCCTTGCTGACATAGGCGATGTCGTCGAGGATCAGCAGGTGATACTTGTCGAGCTTGGCGAGTGTGCTTTCAAGCGCGAGCTCGCGACGCGCGATCTGCAGGCGCTGGACGAGATCGCTGGTGCGCATGAACAGCACTCGCCATCCGTTGTCGACGAGGGCGAGCCCGATGGCGGCGGCAAGATGGCTCTTGCCCGCACCGGGCGGGCCGAACAACAAGAGATTGGCCCCCTTTTCGAGCCAGCTATCGCCTGCGGTGAGTGCCATCACCTGCGCCTTGCTGACCATCGGCACGGCCTCGAAGTCGAAACTGGCGAGCGTTTTGCCCACAGGCAGTCGTGCTTCAGCAAGATGTCGCTCGATCCGGCGGCGGCCGCGATCAGCGATCTCGTGCTCGGCGAGCGCGGCAAGGAAGCGAGCCGCCGGCCAGCCTTCCTTGTCGGATTGCTCGGCGAGCTTGGCCCACATCAGTTTGATGGCGGGCAGGCGCAGGTCTGAGAGCAGCAGCTCGATGCGCGCGGCGTCGACAGGACTGGTCGTTTTCATGCCACGCCTCCATCGAGCACGGGACCGCTCTTCGGCGCGTGAACAGCGGCCAACTCGTCGTAGGCGGAGAGTGGCATAAGCTCGACGGCAACGTGGGGGATGCCTGCCTGATCGGGTTTGAAGCGCTCGCGCAGCCGGTCGAGGTCAGGCAGGCAACCGGCGGCTAGATCGACGTCGATCGCGTGCCCGAGTTCGACTTCGCAGGCGCGGTCATGAGCAAGCGCAAGCAAGCTGACCATGGTGCGGCAGGCTTGCTTCTCGCTCTCCTTGGCCAAAAGCGCCTCGAAGGCGCGGGCATAAGCGCGGCGTGGGAACAGTTGGTCACGGTAGACCAGATTGAGCAACGCCATCGGCTTCTTACGCAGCGCATGGATGACGTGACGATAGTCGACGACGTGGCCGTGCTTGCCGCTGCCTAGCGGCGGCCGACCGCGCCGCAAGGTCAGCAGGTGCGTGGAGCCGAGGAAGCATTCGAGCCGGTCGTCGTAGAGGTGAACATTCAGGCGGTGACCGATCAGCCGCGAAGGAACGCTGTAGAAGATGCGCCGCAGGATGAAGCCGCCGCTCGACGTGACCAGGACCCGAGCCTCCTCATAGTCGGCCGTTCGCCGATCGGGCAATGGCTTGAGCGCAGTTCGCTCGATCTCGATGCGCTTGCGGTTCCTGGCGTTGCGCCGCCCGACCACCTCGTCGATGAAGCGACGGTAGGCGGCGAAATCCTTGAACTCGCGCGAGCCGCGCAGCAACAGCTCGTCGCCAAGCGCCTTCTTGAGGTGCCCATGGGAGCTTTCGATCGAGCCGTTCTCGTGGGCGATGCCGCGATTGTTGCGCGAGGGCATCATACCGTAATGAGCGCACAGCTCCTCATAGCGCCGGGTGAGGTCCTCCTGGGCATCACGGTCGAGATTGCAAAATGCCGCCGACAGGCTGTCGCTGCGGTGTTGTTCCGGCACCCCGCCCAGCGCCCACAGCGCGTTCTGCAGGCCTTCGGCGAGCGCCACGAAGCTCTCGCCGCCGAGCACGACATGCGCATGCTCGAAGCCTGAGAACGCCAGCCGGAAGTGATAGAGCCGATGATCGAACCGCGCGCCCGCGATCATGATCCCAAGCACGCCCATGTCGGTGAAGTCGGACAGACCCATTCGCCCCGGCGGGTGCTCCTGGCGGAAGATCACGTCCCGGCTGGGGCCATAGAGCGCCCGCCATTGGCCGATGCGGCGCTCCAAGGTCCGGCGCACCCCCGTGACGATCTCGGGATGCCGACGGCAAATCTCCTCGAAGATGGCTACCGCGCGGATGCCGGGTGCGGCTTCCAGCATCGGTACGATCTCGCTGTCCCACATTCCCGCGAGCGGGTCGGGGCGGCGGCGCCCGCGCGGCCTCTTTTTCTGCGACGGTAGCCGGGGATCAGCTTCGATCCGATAGGCGGTGGCGGTGCTGAACCCGGCCTTCGCAGCGGCGAGCACCGGGACGTTGGTCTGACGGGACTTCATGTACAACCTCGTCTGGCAGTCGGTGATATGTCGGCCAGGCAAGCTGCTGATCCTTCTCGTAAGGAAGAATCAGATGCTGCGCCTAACCGCTCCGACCGCCAGACGACGACTGTCTGTCCCCTGGGGAAAACGCGCCCGCCGGGGGTAGCCTGACTTCGGTCGGGCTACGCCCTCCCTCCGTCAGCCTACCCCCGGCGCCATTCTCATCCTGATTGTCGCTCGCCTCTCATCCTGATTGTCGCGGCAGACCCCTGCGGTGGAATATGAGGCAGCCAAATTTCTCGTTGCGCTAGGCGGCGCGGGAGTTCATCTGAAATAGCTTTCAAAAAACCAATGCCATTTGACCTCGGCTGGAGTTATCGCTGGAAACAACTACGAGCGCTTGCCACAATATTTGTCCTATCCACCGTAACTGCCGCAGCCCAGACCTACTATATCGCCTCAGACCCGAGTGGCAGCGATGCGAATGATTGTCTAAGCCCGTCAAACGCATGCGCGACTTTCCAGCGCGCTGTAAACCTCTGCCCCTTGGGGGCCTATTGCGGTATCGTGCCAGCACCGGGCGTCTATTCGCAAAAGACAAACGTCGTTTATTACAAGGTAATCTCGGTTTCCGGTCCGCAGGATAAGAACGGAAACTGCATCGACCGGGGCATGGTAGCAGTAGATGACCGGATCAATGGTGCCGGCCAGGCCGGGGCCATTTTTAGCGCACAGGACCACGCGATCCTCACCATTTCCTGCATGACGCTGGCAGCGTATGCCACCGGATCGGTTGGCTTTTCGTCCAGGCAGTTCGCTATAGGAGACGTGAATGACATCGACTTTGGGCAGTTCCGGGGCAGCCAAGGAGTTACGGCCAACGAAACCAGTAAGATCAACATCCACAGCCCGGGGATTTACGATGATGCATACCGGTTTGCGGTGGCAACCGATTTATCCCAAATCACTATCGAGGGTACCATCAGAATTGGGTATGGCTTAACGTTCGAAGTGGCGTTCTTGTCTGCGATCAACAATTCTGTTGTATCGCTGGGTGTGTCGGCGACAATCGTAGGCGGCGAGGCGATGTCGGGCGCGTCATATCAGTGCAGGGATGCCATTATCAGCAAGAATGTCACCCTCCCAGGTGGCGATGTCTCTTACGTGGACAACGAAAACTGCAGGGTGTTCGGGCTTGCCCCTGACAAGGTAGTCGTCGATCACAAACTCGATCCCATTTACTCCGAGCTCAAAGCAGTCCGCAGCGAGCTCCACAGACTTGAGGTGTTTCGGAACGTCATCATCGCTGTGCTGGCAGTGCTTATGGTCCTCGCTCTGGTCAATGCCTTATATGTCTGGCAGCAGCATCGGCGCCGATGACTGTTGTATCAATGGTCCGTTCCATTTGGGGTCGAACAAGTACTCGGTGCCACGACGGGACTTAGTTCGGCGATATGATTGTCCGAAAGGCATAATTTAAACAGTGACCGCTTAAATACTGCGGCAGTTCTGATTAAGATTTAAGGCAGCGGATAATACAACTACGGTCTCGATTTTCATCCAAGCTTAGGTGGACCGAGGCTATCTCCAATTGGAATAAAGGAGAAGGCTCCGGTGAGCGACAGCGATACTTGGCCAATAATCACCCGATCATTCGTCGATCGACGGAGTGGTGTGGATACTCGCTCTGTAGAGGAGCAAAAACTTGTTGGAGAGCGTCGCTCAGGACTGGACCTCAGCGGCCTTAGAGGCCTTTATACCTTCGATGATCGTCTTCAAATGGTTGATCGTCTTCATGACCTGAAGTCCTTTCCATTCCCAATTATAACATAAATCGGACACCTTGTCAAGGAAAAAGGTAATGATTTCAATAGCTTATCTGGGATTTCATCAAGTAAAAGTCCTCGCGACCAAACAAGAGAAATGGGAGCCCGAAAGCTCCCCCCGCCACAGCGATCTCTTTGACGAAAGCGATTTGATGTTCTGTTAGTCGATCAGCCTTTGCTCTTGCAGCCGCTCCACAAGCCGAT
>CAVYVC010000017.1:0-173794 GCA_963771845.1 uncultured Alphaproteobacteria bacterium
GCGGAAGCCGACCTTGCCGCGTTTCGCCAGGGACTTCGGCAGGCGGGCTATTTCTCGCGCAAGGACATTGCGTTCGCCGACCGTCTGGACGCGGCGCTGAAGGCACGCGGCTTCGAGCCGCTGATCGACCGCACCGAAATCTAAGCCTTCGAGGAGTGGTGGAAGCGCATCGAGGCGCTAATCGGACACGCGCCTTTGTCGCTGTCGCCGCTCTTGCCCAAATTCATCGAATGCAAGAGCACGCGGCCATGGAAGCGAATCGTTGCAGCCGCGCGTTTCGGTGACTGCAAGAGGACGCAAACTCACGTTCTGACGACGATTTCACACGCAAGTCCTTCGGCGCGCCAGTCAAAGGTCATTCTGCCTTGTAGTTGGCTGCCAATCATGGCCTTCATCAGTTGAGTGCCAAAGCCTTCCCGCGTGGGCGGCTCAACGTGTGGGCCGCCCGTCTCGGCCCATCGAAGGACAACTTGATTGTTCTCAATTAGCAACCACTCGACATGAAGATGGCCATCCGGCACGGACAATGCTCCGTACTTGGCCGCGTTGGTCGCCAATTCGTGGAGCGTCATGGCAATTGCCTGAGCCGTGTTCGGCTCTAACATTAGGCTTGGCCCTTCGACGCGACAGGGCGTCAAGCCTTGCTGACAAAAGGGCGAAAGTTCTTGCGTGACCAGAGTGTGCAAGTCGGCTCCCTTCCAACGGGACTCCGCGAATAACTCAGCGACATTTGAAAGGGCCTGTATCCTTCCTTCAATTGCCCGTTTTAGTTCGTGCGCGGAGTCAGCATGGGAGAGCTGCACGGTCGCCAGCACGATTGACAGCATGTTCTTAGCTCGGTGCTCCGCTTCACGAGCCAGAATGAGCAATTGCGCCTCTCTGCGCTTGCGCTCGGTAATGTCGCGAGCAATTTTAGACGCGCCAATGATTTCGCCTTGAGCATTCCGCACCGGAGAAACGGTGAGCGAAATTTCGATTTGGCTGCCGTCCTTGCGCTGCCGAACAGTCTCATAATGGTCAGTGCGCTCGCCCCGGTTGATCCGTTCAAGAATCGCCCGCTCCTCCCCTTGGCGGTCGTGCGGAATCAGCATCGTGATTGGCTTCCCTACGGCCTCTGCGAACGTGTAGCCGAAAAGCCGCTCTGCGCTTTGGTTCCAGCTAGTGATTGTGCCGTGAAGGTCCTTGCTGATGATTGCATCGTCAGACGACTGAACGATGGCAGCAAGGTATTGCGCTATTTCATCGGTGCGGTTACGCACCAAAGTTTCAAGTTCAAATTCATTTTCGGGCAGTCGAGTTCATACCTCGCGCCCCCTTCTCAGGGCGTGTCCTACTCCGCTTCTTGAAGTTGTCGGAAATTTTAACGGGCGTGGAATTGAACGGAACCGTCTATGCGAAAGTCATAGTCATCCGCTTGGCGTTGGGGGTATGCCCATGACCCACCTCCGTGCGTTTCGCCTACCATCACAACTCTAAAAGCGGCAAGCGAGTTCCGTCCCCGGTTAACCCTCTGTGCCGCTTATGAGTTTAGTGATGGTCGCGAGTAACTGATCTTTCGTGTATGGCTTCGGGAGGGATCCATTCGACTGCACAAACAGGGCAAGCATTCCGTTCGTAACGGCGCGCCCATCCCCGCGCCGCTGTGGTTCGTGGCCGCCCTTGTGCCGATGGTGCTGTCGCAAATCGTACGGCTACATCAATCAGATCCAGCAGCATGGATAGCTTGGGATTACGCTGGGCGTGTCGGAGCCTTGGCGGTCCTTGCGGCTATTCCATCCGCCCGGACTGCCTTCCAGCGAGAGCAAAACCGAACGACTTATTTGGAGGCCGCCAGCTGGATAGTCGGTATTGTCCTGTTTGACCATTATGTCTGTGGCTGGATCCGCCGCACAATCAATGCGGCGCTGGGTTACCCTGAACTGCACGGCTGGCTGCATATCTTCGATGCGATTTTTGGCCTAGCCCTTGTTGCCTATAGCGAGGAAATCGTGTTCCGCCGCTGCGCGCGGCACGTTTTTCAGCCTTATCTGAATGACGGCTACGCCTTGGTTCTCGTCACATCAATATTGTTCGGTGCCTATCACTGGTGGACTGGGTTTGGGAACGTTATTGAGGCCGTACTGATGGGTATTTTGTTTATGCTGCTCTACCGTCGATCAGCAGCGCTGTGGCCCGTTGTGCTTGCACACTACCTGACCGATGTCGTGGATTTTGTGTTATGACCAGGAATTGCTTGGGTAGGCGCCCTGGGAACGGGCCACTTATAGGATTATAGGATGCTCCCCCACTGTTGTTGTGCCTGCCCTGTGATGATGGCGACTGGGGGTTGCTCTAAGCTAATCAGACCGATCTTCACTCTGTAACTGCGCACCCTGCTGCACGTCCCGCGGGGTGCTCTTGGCACATGGCCTGGCCCGCTATAGCCTCTCTGCCCAATGACGGTGGTGGGCGTGTCTGCCGAAAAGATCGAGGGGGCGATCCTGCGTTTATGGGAGCGCGTGCTATATTTCTTTTGGGCTGTGGCAGCGGCTGGCGCGGCCATCTTTATCATCCTCTTGGCAGCATGGTGGTTTAAGCTAGGGAATGGCGCTGATGTGTTCAAGGCATACGGTTGGCTACCGCTGACCGTAACCACGGGAGCCGCGATTTTTGGCATCTGGCGCTGGTTGGACGGCCGTCCCGCGACGACAGTTTTTTTGGTTCCGGCCGACGATCAAAGCTTCTGGCGTCAGTCACCCCAGAACGATGGCCGGGTAACAACGCAGTTCTGCTTCCGCATGCATGTGATGAACCTGACGGGCAACTCGGTCACGCTTACAAGGTTGAAGCTGATCCGCCCGCGCTTCAGATCCGACTGTAAGGAACTGGCATCCCGGGTAATCACGCAACACCCAACCCAGAACGATTACGGGGAACATGCGATCTTGCCACACGCGTTCTCCAGGGTATGTTGCGATCTCATTCTGGACAGGCCCATAGGAAAACCCGGAAAATCCATGAATGCCGTGGTAGCGGTAGCTGACGAGCATGGCCGATTTCACAACGTGAAATTTGAAAAGCTCCGCAGCAGCATGACGGAGAGGCACTAAAGCGTGTTGGCGTGTTGCCGGCACTGAGAAGATCGGGTGATTTTGTGGTATGTAGCCGGACCAAGAAGGGGGGGGCCATGAGCCCTCAGGTGCTGTCTCACCGCGAAAACCAAAAATGGTCCCCCTCCCCCTCTGTGGAGCCGCTTTTGATCTGCTTCGATGCCTCAGCAGAATTCCTGAAACTACAAATCGAACAAGTTCTGCAAACACCGCGACGGCCGATGACATTCGGTGGCGAGCTTGCCGGGATCCCCCAACTGGGACCGCGCGCATGAGGAACACTGCTCAGGGGTGCCAAGTACTGCCTTATATCCGTTCATTGGGGAGAAGCAGTCCCCAATGCTGCATTGCGGTAATGCAAACTATTGACCCAAAGCGGCGTTAGGCAGGGTCGAAATTTTGCAGCGCAGCACGCCTACCGAATGTGATAATCCTTGGGCCGGCGGCGCGGAAGGGGCATCGCCGACAGCCTGCCGACGAGGTGTCGAATGCGACGACGCGATTTCATCACGCTGCTCGGCGGCTCGGCGGCGTGGCCGATCACGGCGCGCGCGCAACAGCCGGCACTGCCGGTCGTCGGATTTTTCCGCAGCACACCATCGGCGCCGTTCGCGCGTCTGGTAGATGAGTTCCGGGAAGGTCTGAAGGAAACCGGGTTTGTCGAGGGTCAGAACGTCGCGATCGAGCAACGCTGGGCAAATCAGCTGGACCAGCTTCCAAGCCTCGCGGCTGATCTGGTCCGCAGCCAAGTGAAGGTGATCGTCGGCAACGGCCCGGTGGTGGAGGCGGCCAGGGCCGCGACCAGCACCATTCCCATTGTGTTCGTGATCGGCGAAGATCCGGTTGCACGCGGGCTCGTCGCCAGTCTCAATCGGCCCGGCGGCAATCTGACCGGCGTGACGTTCTTCGCCAACCAGCTCGGTGCGAAACGCATGGAGCTCCTGCACGAGCTTGTGCCCAGGGCCAGGACCGTTGGCCTGCTCGTTGACACGAATTTTGCGGCGTCGGTTGGCGAGCTGGCGGAAGCAGAAGCAGCGGCTCGCGCTATCGGGCTGCAGGGCTTGGTCATGAAAGTCGAGCATGAGCGCGATTTCGATGCGGTTTTTGCAAAACTAGTCCAGGCAGGAGCTGGCGCGCTCTTTGCCAGCGGCAGTCCACTCTTCGCTAGCCACCGGCATACGCTCATTGATCTGGCGGCGCGCCATGCGATGCCGGCAATCTACGACTTGCGCGATTACGTCGAGGCCGGCGGATTAATCAGTTACGCGGCCAGTTTTGGCGGCGCCTATCGCCAGGCCGGCGTGTATGCCGGCCGCATTCTGGCCGGCGCCAAGCCTTCCGAGCTGCCGGTTCAGCAGCCGACCAAATTCGAGCTGGTTATCAATCTCAAGACTGCCAAGGCGCTCGGCCTCACAGTGCCGCTGATCATGCAAATGACCGCCGACGAGGTGATCGAGTAATTTTGGCTTCACTTTGCTGCATCTGCTCACGACCGGTTATGGCACAACTCGGAAGCCCTTGGCTGCGCGAATCAATTCCGCTAACTGGGGTGAAGCGGACAGCAATGCTGCGGCGCGGTAATGCGGGCAATTGACCCTCAAGAGACATGGGTGGTTCAGAATTGCTGCTGGGCAAAATAGATCACCAAGCCCTATTTTCGCCGGCCGCATTTCCTGCTGTAATTAGCGTCGTTGCTAGCCAACGTTGGCGCGGTCCTGAGCCTTGGGGAAGGCAATGCGACGACGCGATTTCGTCAAGGTGATCGGCGGTACGGTGGCCGCATGGCCGCTTGCGGCGCGCGCGCAGGGACAATTCCGGATTGGGCTGCTCGATACCGGCCTGGGCGCGACATTTGCTGTGCCCTTCATGCGCAAGCTCGCGGAACTTGGTTACGTGGAAGGCAGAAACCTCATTCTCGAACGCAAGTCTGCGGATGGAAATGTTGGACGTTTGAACGATTTGGCGGCAGAATTGGTACGCGAGCAAGTCGAACTTATTGTGACCGCGGGTACCCCAGCGGGATTTGCCGCGAAGGAAGCCACCAGCACGATCCCAATCGTCCTCGGGGCCAATAGCGATCCGGTCGGCGTTGGCCTCGTCGCAAGTCTCGCTCACCCGGGTGGAAATTTAACTGGCAACTCGCTGATGGCGCCTGACCTGAGCGCGAAGCGCCTGGAGCTGCTGCACGCCGTGGCGCCGGGGATTTCGCAGTTTGCGATCCTTTGGGATTCCTCAAATTTCGGCATGGCCGCGCGCGTGCGTGAAACGAAAAGTGCGGCCGATCAGTCGCACGCTCTGCTGCACTCCGTCGGTCCACGCAACCTTGAAGAGTTGGATGCAGCGTTTACCGACCTTCTCAAAGCCCGGCCCGACGCGCTTCTGGTGACGGCCGAACCATTCACCCGGCGCTATCTCGCTCGCATTGTTGAGTTCTCGAACAGTAACAAAATTCCGACTATGTTCGAGGACAAGGCATATGTCGCGGCTGGCGGGCTCATGTCCTACGGGCCCGATTACCAAGACGTCTTCGAGAAGGCAGCCATCTTCGTGGACAAGATATTGAGAGGGGCCAAGCCAGCCGATTTGCCGATCGAGCAGCCCACAAAATTCGAACTTTTCATCAACCTCAAAACAGCAAAGGCGCTTGGGATAGAGGTGCCAGATCGGCTGCTCGCGCTCGCCGACAAGGTAATCGAGTAGGCCAGGCCGAACACGAAGCGTCTGACGGGATAGTGATGATCGAGATAAGGTAGACCTACCGCGAGCCGCGCTGGTCACCGCCGGGTTTCGGCTCTAGAACTCGGTTAGCTCCAAGGAGTTCTAGACTAGTTTCTGTCGCGAAACGCCTGGATTGAGTGGCTACAATTCAAGTTGTATCGATGGATTGGGCACAAATTGACAGGGTACAGCGGCGTTGACAAGCTTTCAGGCGGTCGATTTTCAGCCCTGAGTTGGAGCTGAGGGGCGGACTTGCCGTTTTGGGCAGAGCAAGCCGCGGCAGCTTTGATCTGCCGGGAAGCAGTTGCCGAGATAGCGTCAAGCGGCTTTTCGTCTGCGAGACGATTGTTTTTGTTTGGCCAGCAGGTCGGCGATTCTCATGAGGTTATTGGCGAGCACGGCTGCCCCAACCAACAACTCAAAGCGATCTCTTCCCTGTGCGAGACATCGCTTCATGCCGCGACCTCGGAGCAGCACCGAGATGCGACCTTCGATGCCGGCGCGAAAGCGCTGACCTTGCTTGAAGTTTGCGCTCTTCTCGAAGCCTTCGCGCTCCGCAGTTTTCTTGCCACCGCGCTGCGGAATGCACACCACTTTGACGCCATCGTGCTTGCAGGATGCCAAGTTTTGTTCACTGAAGAAGCCGCGATCCGAGCCGTACAATTCCGGCGCCCGACCAAAGCCTTGTCTGTGGCGCCGAAGCGAAGGAGTCACGTGGATCTCGTCGGATGGATTTCCGTTCAGCACCTCGTATTGCGTGATCAAGCCTCGCGCGCTTTCCGCGAGGAATACCTTGTGGCCGAACTCGATGGGCGTTCGCACCTTGCCGCGCTTGATCAGGTCGGTGTGGGGCTCGAAAATGGAATAGATCTTCTGGTCGTTGGGAACCTGCTCGCCATCCAGTACGCGGCGACGCGCCTGATCGATCACACGGCTGCCAAGCCCGCAAAAGTGCTCGATCTGTTTGCGCAGCTCTTCGGTGGCCATGGCAGCGAACACGTCCCTGCCGCGCATGCTGCGGGTCGTTTCGAGCGCCGCTCGCGCGTTCCCTACGACCTCTTCGGCAATGCCGATGAGCGCGCGGTATGTTCCGCTCTGCTGCTCTTGGCGTTGCCTCGTCGTCATGCGCTGGATCTCGTACATGCGACGCCGCGCTGAACGCGTGCGATTGCAAAAACCCTTGATTCGTCGCCTTTCCAGCGCGTTTGCCAGACGCCGGACCAGGCGCGTGATGACGCGCACGACATCCCACAACAAGGTGTTGTCGGTGGGATGATGAATGTCGGTCTGTACCACCGTGGTGTCGACCCGCAGCTTGGCGCCATCCTCCAACCCGAGCTCGACGGCTGCCTGGACTACCAATTCATTAATGGCTTTGAGGGTCTGCGGCGTCAGACGAACGAAGCTGCGCTGAAAGGCGTCATGTTTAGGCACCGGCGCGCAGTAAAAGTCGGCGAACTGACGCAACGTCAACCCATCGGCAATCCGTTCGCGCAGCTCGCGATAGTCCCAGTTCTTAAGTCGCATCAGAACCAGCGAGCGCAGGATTTGACTCGGCGTCAATCCGTTGCGACCGCTCCCCGGCTTCTTCAGTCCTCGAAGCAAATCGCGCCGGATGCACTCGATCATCCCCGCCTGTTCATTGAGAAAGTTGGATATAGCCTCCAGCAGTGGCTCCAGGCGCACACCCGGCTTGCCCTGCTGCATCAATTCCCAGTCGGCAAAACTGAACTGTCGCGCCGTCGCTCTCGACACCGCTCAGCCCTTCTTCATTTTCGGCGCTTTCGCCCGTTCTCGCTTCAACGCTTTGATGTACCGCGGCGCAGCCTGTTGCAGCAGCTCCTGTAAGGCGCGGCCATTGTCCAGGCTGCGGCGCACCTCCGGCACCAGCTCTTCGGGAACATAAACAGCGATGCGGCGGCCTTTCAGTCGGCCATACAGAACATAGCTCGGATGTTGTTCGCCGGACTTGCAGGCTGGGCAGTTCTCGCGCACGCATGGGCTGCGACGAAAGCTCAACGATCCGAGAAGCGCGGGCCAAAGCCTTGTCACCTCGCTCTGCAGCCAATGCACAACGTCGGACGGCGATTCGAATCGTGCTTCTTTCATGCATTAGTGTGACATAATACACACGTACAAGTCAAACAAAAAAGCAAGTAGCTACAGCATAGAAACCCTTATTTTTCCGTGCTAATCTGCGTTTCGCGACAGAAACTAGACTAGCGCTCAAGAACCCGATGACCGGCATTGCCTGCTGTTGCGCGCGTACCGTACCTGCCTTGTCGGGCCGGGCGGGGAGACGTGAGTTCGATCTCAAAAGACCCCTCACCATTTCGCAATCCGGGTGCGGCGCCTCTGGGGAGAGCCATTCGCAGATCGCTATGGGGGAGGGGGACCATTTTTGATTTTACGGGCTTGCTCCAATGGAAGGCGATTTCACCTCTGTTTACCGGCATCCCGCAGAATTTGGTGATTCTGGAATTTGGGAGAGTTGGGTAATGTAGTCGGGCTATGAGTTTCCTGATTCGGCTGCTTGTGAATGCGGCGGCGCTGTGGGTTGCCACGCGCATCGTGCCGGGCGTGACATATTCGGGCGAATTTCTCCCATTTCTCGCCGTGGCGCTCGTCTTCGGCATCGTCAACGCGTTCATCGGGCCCGTGGCGAAGCTGCTCGCGCTCCCTCTGATCATCCTTACACTTGGCATCTTCGCGTTGGTCGTCAACGGACTGTTGCTGTGGCTGACAAGCGCCCTGTCGGAGTCGTTGGGCCTAGGCTTTCACGTGAGCGGGTTCTGGGCGGCTCTGTTCGGATCGCTCGTGGTGAGCATCGTCAGCTTGGTGCTCGGGATCTTCGTCGCTCACGAGTCAATGCGCTGAGACGTATTGCGCGTGACACGGGGGCCGCCAACGTGCGGCCCTTTATCGTTTTGTCGTCATGGCGGCCCTCACAACCATGACGCCCGGCCTCTTTTTTGCGGATGTCGTTTGCAATCGATTGTCGACTGCAGGCGCAGTGCCTCTGTGCCGCGACGTGAGGCGGGTAGCGAAAGGGGGCGTCATGCATCGAACGGCCTGCTCACAGCCGCGCTTAGGGGCGGCGACTTTGCGACACAAGGTCGTCAACCGCGAAACTTGATGAATTTAGGTCGGCATCTTGGATGAGTACGCTACCAATCAGTCCCTCAGTATTCTCGAAAGCAACGAACTGAAACCCACCACCGCGGGACACACCCGTGCCCCCGAGCAGGTGATGGTAATTGTCGAAAAAGAGCACGGCTTCGTGATTGTGCTGCTGCGATCCGGGGAGACCAACAAGCAACCCGAATCTCGTTACCTGAGCGGACGGCGCTATGTCAATTCTCATCCATCCAAGATCGGTGGTGGTGCTTAGAGCGTTTGAGTTGTTTAAGCCACTAGCACCGTATCCAAGTTGACCACTATCTGTCGTAAACAAGTAGATACCGACTTTCAAAGAGGTCGCAAAAATGTTGGGAGTGGGAACGCCAAGATCATTTAGGTCGGTCACTACGGCGGTGTTATCGAAGTCTGACAGCGTGATAAACCCAGCGTTCGCGCCGTAGGCAGACAGTAGGACAGTGGCACCGTAAATTGCCGATATCGAAATACGGGCAGCATTTCTCGCAAACCCTTTCACAGATCGATCCATCGGAAAAATTCCTATCTGCAGGTCCCACTAACGCCAGAAATGCGCTGATGGCAATTGATCTCAAGAAGGTGCCATCGCGACTGCGGCCCACACCGTGCCCGAACATGCCGTGACGTTCTGACGTACCTCCCTGGGGGCGCCCGGGCATCAATTCCTTGGTAAATTTTTCTGGCTATGACTTGGCGGCGTCCTGGTTTGCAACATGATCACGCCTAGGTGAGGATGAATGGTTTTCCGCATAGCGAGTGCAATCGCGGCAGTGCTAGTCAGCGTCAGCAGCCAAGCTTCGGCACAGCAATACCCACCTCCGCGGCCGCTTCCCCCGGCGGCTAATCCGGAGCCGTTGCCGCCGCTCAACCCGCCGGTGGTGCAGGAGGACCACCCAGTGCCGCCGGTCGGAGTGGCGACGCCTACTTCCGCCGCCGCTTATCCAGCAGATGCTGCACCGCTGCCGACGGCTGGCACTCCAACCTACCAAACCGTTCAACCGCAAGACTCATACGTCCTGCGTGGCTCCATTCCACCGGGCCCGCTCGGTTCGGCGCAACAGGACGGAATTCGGGAGGGCACCGTACCGCGGCAGAACAGTCTCGATCAAATCGGTTCGGCACCCATGCGTCCCTCAGTAGCCGTGCCGATGCAAGGCGGTGATGTGGGCAACACAGCTGCGTTACCGCCTGAGGTGCGGCCTGACACTGGGCCGAAGCAGGAATTGGCACCCCAGTTCCGTCGCACGCTCATAAATTATCGCACCAAGGAACCGGTGGGCACGATCATTGTCGATACGTCGAACACGTACCTTTATCTTGTGCTGGGCGACGGCAAAGCCCTGCGGTACGGCATAGGCGTCGGCCGTGAAGGCTTCACGTGGTCTGGCGTGGAACGGGTGACGCGGATGTTGGTGTGGCCGGATTGGACGCCGCCGGAGGAGATGATCATGCGTCAGCCCTATTTGCCGCGCTTCATGGCCGGGGGTGACACCAATCCGCTCGGCGCGCGCGCGTTTTATCTCGGCAGCACGGTTTATCGTATCCACGGGACCAATCAGCCCTCAACCATCGGCACGTTCGTGTCCTCAGGATGCATCCGGCTGACCAATGACGACGTGATAGATCTTTATCGCCGGGTTCGGGTGGGTACGCGCGTGGTGGTACTGCCAGGACGACCGTTCGCAAGGGACACATTGGCGCCGGTCACAGCCATGCCCCGCAAACAGCCTGGTTTCCCAAATCCACCTCCATCCGTGATGGCACGCTGAAATCAGGCCCTGACAGCAACCTGCTGCTGCTCTTAATATACACTGCAACTGTCGCGCGCTCTGGCGCTTGTCGCCCTTAGGGCCACCGTGGTGGGCGCGCCACCGTGCGGTGTGAATTCCAAAAATCTCGAGTGCTAAACTGAGCGTTGCTTAAGCTGATCCGTACAAATTCCGCGGGCCGTCCGTCTGATTGTCTGATCGGACCATCTCCTGGATACGCTTAAGATCTTCGGCGCGGTCCAGCCATATGTGGGCCATGTTCAACCACAGCCCCTTCGTTCGTTCATTTGCCGCCTCTTGAGCCCAGCGAAGGCAGTCGGCTGCCCGTCTTCGGAATTCCTCCGTGGTCATGTCATATCCAATGGCAGTAGGGGATTTGCCTAGTAAACGCCACCTTAGTAAATGGATTCAAAATGCAGACACAAATTTTACCCAATCTCAGCAGATCAGTTAACGCATCGTAGTAAAGTCACCTTCCTGCATAAGGCACTTACGCCTGTGGAACCGCCCGGACGATAAACGGTTATTTGGTTAATTTCAGTGAAAACCGCAGTCTGGGAGGGGTCGCAAAAAGTGGCGCTTCATCTTCGCACTTTTCGATGGCTGCGCGAGACAGCGGACCTACGGAGTGGCGGGAGTTAGCTCATGCGCGACAGCAAATTGCGAGGGATCATCCTCGAAGCATTGTACAACCAACGTCGCAAAGATTCGGTCAACCTCGATCAGGAACTCGACGGACTGCCGGTACCGCGTGGCGCTGCGGAGAGCATCCTGAGGCAGTTGGTGAAAAAAGGCTTAGTCGAACGCCCTCCAGGTACCCGCCTGTTTACCGCAGTCCAATGTGACCGTGTATGAAGCGGCAAGCCGATCAAAACCGCAGATTGTGATCAGTAGGTCCCCCGATGGGCCGCCTTCACTGACGTGGTCGGGGTAATCGGCCCGATTACCGTAGCCGGCGAGAGCTGACCTGGGTGGCGATTTTCGTCTTGCTCCAACAAGAACCTGAGCGCGCCGCTTCTGCTGCAATGCGCCCCTCATGACCTGCTATACTTTGCCAACCGGATCACTGACCCCTCTTGTCAAAGTGATGCAGAACGTCATCACCATAGCCGAACGGCACGGACTGCTGATCGTATTTCTCAACGTCTTGCTTTCTCAAGGCGGACTGCCCTTGCCCGCCGTTCCGACAGTGATGACAGTCGCCGCGCTTGCAAGGCAGAGCCCGTATCAGATCACCCAAATCATTCTTGCGGGCATGAGCGGGGCTCTCATCGCGGAACTCGCACTGTATTGGTGTGGTCGGCACTACGGACAGCGCTTTTTAGGGCTGCTTTGCAGGCTATCTTTTTCGCCGGATTTCTGCGTCCGCCGGACCGAGGAAGTGTTTGCGAGGGTCGGCTCTTGGTCGTTGCTGTTCTCAAAATTTATCCCCGGACTTACGCTTATCACGGTAGCAATGGCTGGCGTCACCAAGATGCCCGTGCTCGCTTTCCTCTTGCTTGACGGAATCGGGGCTGCCCTGTTCATAAGCGCGACCGTCGCACTCGGTCTGTTATTTCATGATGCGATCACAAGCGTACTGCTCACACTTGCGAATTTGGGCAAGATAGGCGGCGTAATCGTCCTGGCCGCAATTGTTTTGTATGCGCTGACAAGATGGTGGCGGCGGCGATTATTTATTCGTCAGCTTCGCATGGATCGAATCACCGTTGCTGAGCTTCGTAAGCTAATCGATGACGGCCAAGAGATTGTAATTCTGGATGTGAGGCCGAAGGAGATACGTGCACAGGAAGGCACCATTCCGGGTGCGGTTTCAGCGCATCCAGCGGATACCGATCCGGCCCTAAAGGGTTATTCTCGTGACAAGGAGATTATCGTTTACTGCGCATGCCCCAATGAGGAATCGGCTGCTACTGCCGCGAAGCATCTTAAGCAGGCTGGTTTCAAGAAAATACGACCGCTTCTAGGTGGTATAGATGCATGGGTCCAAGCTGGTCATCCTGTGGAGCGCCCCAGCTGACGGTGGGAAGGACGCCGCCATAGTCCCTCCACGGCCAGAGACCAGCCTGAAGGTTATAGGATTATAGGATTAGGAGGACTGTTGTTCTGAATGGGATTTTAACTGACCGCTGCACTCACCCGTGAGCCAAATTGCCTTGAACAGTGGCAAAAAACAACAATGAGGATCATCCTATAATTCTATAAGTAACGTGCTGCGGCGGAGCTTTCCTGTTGAAGGGGATCGCATGCTGAAGAATAATGACAGGCTGCTCAATCGGCGTGAATTCAGTGGAATTTGCCTGGCCTTTGGTTCGCTTGTGACTTCGTCAGGTGCATCGGCGGTTGATGCAGCTGATTTTGTGCCTGCAAATGGCACCGGACGGACGGTCAGGTTTCGCGACGGCAATATCGTTCCAGCATTGGGTCAGGGCTCTGCGCGTCTGGCAAGGGGAAGACACCCTCAAGCTGAGGAAGAACAAGCGCTGCGCACGGGCCTTTCCCTTGGCATGACGCTGATCGACACAGCGGAATCGTACGGCTCTGAGAAATTGATCGGCCGGGCTATCGCTGGTCAGCGTGACCGCGTATTTCTGGTCTCTAAGGTGTCAGCCAATCATGTGGCAGGAAATGGCATAGCGCGCGCTTGTGAGGCAAGCCTCGCCCGGCTGGGGACTGATTATCTTGATCTCTATCTGCTGCATTGGCCAAACGGGATCACTGATTATTCTGGCGTCGTGACAGCTTTTGAAATGCTACGCTCGGCAGGGAAGATTCGTGCCTGGGGCGTGTCCAACTTTAATGTCGGTCACCTGGAAAAGCTGTTCAATACCCCACAAGGTGATCGTTGTGCCACTAATCAGGTCCAATACAACCTCGGTTACCGCGGCATCGAACAGGACCTGCTGCCATGGTGTGAACAGCATGGCGTGCCGGTGATGGCTTATTCGCCCTTGGGCGGGCCTGGTGCCAACCTGTTGCGTGATCCCGTCCTTGCAAGTATTGCCGCTGCACATGGTTGCTCTGCCGCCGCTGTTGCGTTGGCCTGGGCAGTCCGCGGCGGCCACGTAATTGCGATACCCGAATCCGGTACCATAGCGCATGTAAAGGAGGATGCCGTCGCGCTCTCACTGACGCTGACACCGCAGGAGCTTCAAACGTTGGATGCAGCGCATCCAGCAACCGGCCGCTAGCCCTTGCACATCTGGATCCAGCCAGAATGTCTGCATCAATTCGTTAGATCAGATCGTCACAAGCTCCGCGCCGCGGTTTCCGCAGTCAACCCGAGCCGGTTAAAGGCTATACGTTTATAGGCTGCTCCCCATTGTTGCCGCCGGCATAAAGCGGACCGACTATCCGCTCGAATTGCATGATCACCCCGGCTAGTAGAGCGCTCGCCTTCACCTTTGCAGGGCGGTGCAAGTGCATCCTACGTCGAAGTGTGACAAGATACGTGCAGCCTGGGCTGTAGGTGACCGGATCGGTGCGCTGCGCATTGCCGCGCGATTCTTCGACCGATCAGGGGCGACAAAAGCTTTCAAGCGCGGCATGGATGCGCATAACAATCCGCAATTTTATTGCCAACTTGGGAAGGATCCGGATTTGCTGCTCAGAACTGCGCTGGAATTGCTAGCCCGCAAATTCAGTTTGTGACCTTTCCCCCGCGACAATGGCCCCGCAAGGGAGGCGTGCCCATGCAACGGAGGGAACGATTATCACGCATTAATCGTGCGGTCTGTTGCTAAGTCCGCTTACCCTCCAAGACTCCCCGTAATCGCGGACATCAATTCTCGTCGGCCAAGGCCGAGTAGGCCCGGGGAATTTCACCCCGAGCCTCTCACAGATCCGGACTTGACACTCTCGCGTCATCCGGCTCGTGCCACCGCACGAAGGCTGCCGCCTTCCATTGAATATCGGGTTCCTCCCGTTGCCGGTTGACCCGATCTCAAAGGCGATGACCCACCCCCTTCGCTCCACGGGCATTACCCCGCTTCAACACTACTACGAGGCAGTCCGCCCCTCTCCGGCGCATCAGTACTTTCGGCCTCGCGGTTGGAGCCGCTTGTGCCTTTTCCCTTAGCATCGCCGGCCAGGTTCTCACGTTCCGTACAAGAGCCAGATTGAGCTTCGCGCCGCCTCCATGCCGGATGCCGTTTGGGCAGTCTCAGGACATCCCCCAAACTTATCCCAGAGGAATGGCAACCCCCCGGTTTTGACATCGTCTAATCCGCTTTCGACACGTCATCAGCGGTTCGCTTGCGCTCGCCTCTCTCAATCATACCTGCCGGAATCTCGTTCCGACTTTTCCGCAACGTTCACCACCATCGCTTTTGACAACAGCAGCTTGCGGTGGCTTGAGATCAACACCTGATTGCCGAACTCGAAGGACCTACCTTCATCTCTCGTACAGTTACGCATCGCCGTATGGACCGGCGTTACTCGTGACACAATGCCATGAACGGTCGTGAGCAGGTGCAGCAATCGGCTCTTACTCGATCACCTCGTCCGCGCGAGCAATCACTGAGGCGGGCACGGTTATGCCGAGCGCCTTAGCTGTCTTGAGATTGATGCTGAGGTGGAAGCGCGTAGGTTGCTCGAATGGCAGGTCCGCCGGCTTGGCTCCCTTCAAAATGCGATCAATCAAATAGGTCGCGCGACCGTAAATTTTATTCAGGTCGGGGCTATAGGCCGACAAGCCGCCTTCGCGTACATAGTTTGCCCGCTCGTAGGTGGTCGGCAGCCGATGTTCAGCAGCAAATTCGTAGACCCGTCGGCGATTGAGGCGAGTGAGTGCATCCGAGACCATGAGAATTGCGTCCGGTGGATCGCGCACCATACTTGCGAAGGCTTCGTCAAAATCGTCCGGCTCACGCAAGCCGAGTGGTTGCACCCGAACCCCAATTGTCCGCGCGGCATCTGCGGCTCCCTGGTATCGCAGCGTCATGCCCAGATCACTTACGTTCCAGAGCATAGCCACGGTGCGCAACGTAGGCACCATGTCTTTGAGCACTTCGAGACGCTTGGGAGCGAGTTCGATGGCCATATCCGAGACGCCAGTTACGTTGCCGCTTGGCCGCGACAGACTTTTGACCAAACCCGTTGCAACGGGATCGCCCCCCGATTCGGTCACCACGATTGGAATGGTTGTCGTGGCATTCTTGGCGGCGATGGCTGCCGGACAGCTAAAGGTCAGGATCACGTCTACGTTGCTCGCCACGAGATCCTTGGCAAGCTGTGGCAGCTGTTCCCAGCGGTCCCCGCTGGCGCGGAGTTCGAGCTTCACATTGCGATCGGGCACGTAGCCTTGCCCCGCTAAAGCACGCACAATCGCACCAAAAATGGGCTCTGGGAGCGGTTTATCGGTACTGAGGACCCCGATGCGATACGCCTTTGACGCAGTCTGAGCGAACCCGGCAAACGGCCATGCCGTGATCGTGCTCACAAGAGAGGTAATGAATTCTCGGCGCCTCATGGGCATACCCCTAGCAAGGATGACTGTACACTTTAGCACAATCAACGAGCGGGCGCGTCATCCGCAGCCCTGCCGGAATCAGTCTGCTGGAGTATGCAGCCTTTCACAGGTGGCCAGCGGGCTATCCCTCCCCACGACCCGTGATAAGCGCAATTGTGTCTCTGCTGACACCCTGCGTCGTTGGGGCAGACCTTAATTGTTCTGAATCAAGGGCCCAAGAAATTCGGCGAGGCAAATGGGGGCAATGGTTCAGTTTGCAATGCGGAAACCCGGAGCTGCGGACGTCCGAGATGGGTCAATAGTTTGCATTACCGCGCCGCAGCATTTCTGTCCGCTTCACCCCAGTTAGCGGAATTGATTCGGGCAGCCAAGCGCTTCCGGGTTGTGCCACTAGCGGACTAACTCAGTGCAGCAAACATCCTTACTCGATCACCTCATCAGCGCGGGCGAGCAGCGTGGGAGGCACGGTGATGCCGAGCGCCTTGGCAGTGGTCAGGTTTACGACAAGATCGAACTTGTTTGGCTGTTCGACCGGAATATCGGCTGGCTTCGCGCCACGCAGAACTTTGTCCACCACATCGACAGCATGGCTCCACATGTTTGGCCAATGCGGTCCAAAGGAGATCAGACCCCCTATTTCGACCGGCTCCCGTACAGTGTACATCGTTGGTATCCGCGCGGTGAGTGCGAAGATATTGATGCGTATCCGGTTCACGAAAAAGATCGCGGCGGCTGGGACGTACAACGCCTGTGCGCGTCCCTGGAGCGCTTCGAAAGCGGGAACAATATCCTCTGCTCGTCGGATTTCGAACGTGGCGGTTTCGAGCGCGAAAGCACGTGCTGCTCCCTGGACTTCATTTGCCTCGAGTGCGGCGAGTGGACTGTCGTCGAACAAGATCGATAAGCGGCGCAGATCGGGAATAAGGTCGCGTAAAAGTTCGACCCGCTTACCGGCTGTATCGGCTGCCTGACCCGACAAGCCGGTGATGTTTCCGCCCGGTCGCGCGAGACTTGCCACAATGCCAGTACCAACCGGATCGCCCGCTGTCGCGAAAACGATTGGAATCACTGATGTTGCCTGCTTGGCAGCCAGCGTGGGCGGCGTATTGTGTGTGAGTATCAGGTCGACCTTCAGCCGGACGAACTCCGCCGCGATCTCGGCAAATCGCTCGTTGCGTCCCTCGCCCCAGCGATACTCTATTCTAAGATTACGGCCCTCTGTCCAACCCAACTCACGCAATCTTTGCAGAAAGGCGGCGGTCAGATGGCTTTGCGACGCAGCTGAACCCGCGCCCATGAGCCCAATCACCGGCACCTTCGGCGTCTGCTGCGCGCTTCCCGCTCCCGGCCACACCACCGCCGCGCCGGCAAGCGGCTTGTCGCCCTGGACGCGGGCGAAATCGCGATACCACGCCCGGCGCTGCTGGCAGAGCGAGAGCGTGTCCAGCAGGTTCGGGCTCGGGCGGCCGATGCGGCCGTTGCCGGCGGCTCTTACATAGAGCCGCGCATCCCGGACGCAACGCAGCCTCGCAGCCCGGGAATACGGCGGCACCGGCCTCGGCCTTGCCATCAGCAGGCATTTTTGCCGCATGGTGGGCGGCGACATCACGGGTCGAGAGCGAGCCTGGTCGCGGATCAACATTTGCAATCCGGCTGCCGAGAATTGTGGACGCTCCGAAAGAAGTGGTGGCTGCCAATCCGGCCCACACAGGAGAGGCGGCGCAACATCATTAATAGATCTTGCTGCACTGCGTTAATCCGCTAATGGCACGACCCGGAAGCGCTTGGCTGCGTGAATTGGGACAACTTCTTTGAGAAACTGTAGGCGCTTTTGGGCCAGATCAGGTGCAACAGATGTAAAGCCAGTAATGTTACCTCCGGGTCTTGCAAGACTTGCAACCAAATTATTTCCAACTGGGTCAGGATATAGGCCAAAGACTATCGGAATTGTCGTCGTCGCGTCTTTTGCGTAAGGTGCAGTGGTGCCCCCCCACGCGACAATCACATCAACCTTTAATGAGACAAGTTCAGCTGCCAAGCTGCGAAAGCGATCAGGAATCTCATTCGGAAAGCGATGTTCAAATCTGATGTTGCTTCCCTCGACGTAGCCAAGGCTTCTAAATCCTTCAATCACCGCGTTGAAATATGCCCCTTCCTCTTGTGCGCTACCGGCATGCCATAGGACCCCGATGGTCGGAATTTTTCCCGCTTGCTGCGCGTAGGCCACGAGCGGCCACGCGACCGCCGCGCCGCCGACTAGCGTGATGAACTCGCGCCTTTTCATTCGATCACCTCGTCGGCACGCGCGGTGAACACTGCTGGCAAGGTGATGCCCAGCGCCGTCGCGCTTTTTAGATTGATCGCTAAATAAAAGCGCGACGACTGTAGAATCGGCAACTCGGCGGGTTTAGCCCCTTTGGCAATTTGGTCGACAACGTCCGCGACATCACGAAAGAGACCGACCAGATCGACACCATAGCTCATCACCGCTCCCGCTTCGACGATCTCTCGGAAGGCGCAAATCGAAGGAATCCGCCGTTCGAGCAATAGCCGTCCAATCGTTGTGCGGTCGCGCAGGAATATCGGACCAGACGGGATCACGATAGGCTCACCCGGCACATCGGCCATCTGTTCAAAGGCTGCGGCATAATCTGGCGGCTGACCAGTTATCTCAATTGTCCGCGGTTCGAAGTTGAGGGATTTGGCTGCCACTGCCGCGGCCTCAACCTGATCGCGGGACGAGGCGTCCCAAATGAGCCCAAGGTGACGCGCTTGCGGGAGGGACTCGCGTACCAACTCGATGCGTTTCGCCGCCAATTCGAGCGGGTGGACGAAGATTCCAGTGATGTTGCCGCCGGGTCGGGCCAGGCTCGCCACATAACCTCTTTCGACAGGATCGAAGTCTACGGCGAGAAAAACGATCGGTAACGTGCCGGCTGCCGCGCGCGCAGCGCGCAGCGCAGGCTCGTTGCCGGCGGCCATCACAATGTCAGGTTTGCGCGACGCGAGTTCGTGAAAGCTCGCGTCATAGGCATCAATGCTCGGCGTCTGGATGTATTCGAAAGTGAAATACCTATCCCGATAGCCTAACTCCGCCATTCGCTTTCGGAAGGCGACGTAAATCGCCGCATCAGGCGGTTGCCCACCGACAAAGCCGACGCGCAATACCCTCACAGTTTGTTGCGCCCGCACGACAAGCGGGCAAGTGGCAACAGCGCCGCCAAGCGCGACAATGAATTCACGCCGGCCGATGTGAATTGCCATGCGACCCTCCCGTGGGGGTCATGCCCATGCAATGGAAGAGGACGATATCACGCTTTGATCGTGCCGTCTGCGGCTACTTCACGCTCGGAGGGCAGCCTAAAACTCGCGGAAACTCGCAAACCAGTGAATGCGTCCTAATGCCCGGTTTGGGTGTGCGCCGCGCGGCGCTTTCCAGTGGGTGCGAGTCCCACCCGGCAACCGCTCCAGCCGGAAGCAACCGGAGCAGTCATGGAGGTAACGAAGTGGCTTAAGCCTTTCGACTGTGTTGTTGCTCTCGCAATGCAATAAATGGCAACCCTGATAGTCTCCTTTGGGTCAATAGTTTGCATTACCGCGCCGCAGCATTTCTGTCCGCTTCACCCCAGTTAGCGGAAGCGGTTCGCGCAGCCAAGCGCTTCCGGGTCGTGCCATAAGCGGCATGATTGGCGTTCATCCCGATTGGAGTCCGCACGTCAACAAGCGACGAGGGGTTACACGCCGGCGAAGACGATGGTGCACGGGCTGCTGGTCTTGATGACCTGACCAGTCGGCGTCAGCATCCCGTTCGCTTGGTTGATCCTGAAGGGCACGATCGTGTCGGTGTTCTGCTGATCGCTGTAGCCCTCGTCGGCGTTGGCCGCATAGAGGATTTTGGCTGCAGGATCGAGGCAAAAAAAGCGAGGGGACTTCGCGTGGGTCGGCGCCCAGCCCACCGGTGTTAGGGTCCCGTCGCGCCGATCAACGGCAAAAATTGCGATGCTGTCGTGTCCGCGATTCGAGGCGTGTACGACGCGGCCGGAGGACGCGACGGCGATCTCGGCGCCGGTGTTGTTGGCGGTGTAGCTCGCCGGGATCGAAGGCAGGATCTGGATCGGCTGCAAGCCGCCCCGCTGCGCATCGAAGCGGTAGGTGGTGATGCTCGAACTGAGTTCGTTGATTACATACGCCAATGGCATCTGCGGATGAAACGCAATGTGCCTGGGGCCGTCGCCCGCGCGCGTGGCAACGAAGGGTGGGTCGTTCGGCATGAGTTTTCCGCTCGCCGCGTCGAGGCGAAAGACGAAGACCCGGTCAAGCCCCTTGTCGGGCACGGCGATGAACCGGCCGCTCGGATCGAAAACAGCATCGTGGGGATGCGAGCTGGCCTGCTGTTTGCGATCCGGGCCTGGTTCGCCGGGCAGGTTGACCAGATCACTGCGCGGCCCCAAAGTTCCGTCCTTCTCGATCGGCACCACGCCGACCGTGCCGGCGCTGTAATTGGCGGTGACGATCCAGCGGCCGGTCGGATCGATCGACAGGTGCACGGGGTTCTTGCCGCCACAGGACTGCCGGTTGAGCGCCGTGATGCGCCCGTTTTGCTTGTCGATCGCATACGCACTGACCTCTTCGAGGTCGGCATGTACCGAATAAAGAAAGCGCTGCGCCCGGTCGAGCGTCAGGAAGGAGGGATTGACGATCTCGAGGAGCTGTTCGTGGGTCCACGCGCCCGAGGTCGTGTCCACCCGATAGACGTTGATGCCGCCACCATGCCCTTTGCGCTCCGGGGTGGTGAAGGCGCCGACATAGGCGAACAGCGCCGTTGCGGGGTTGGCTCGCGGCTGCGCTTCGGCATGTCCTCCACGCAGTAGCCCCGGGCCTGCCACGGCGAGAGCCGCACCAGTCTTCAGCACGATGCGCCTGTTGATGTACTTGTCTGCGGCAAGTGATGCTTTTGCCATTTTCCCACTCTATCTCCCTTCGAGACCGCGCTTGTTGGTTTTGGAAAATTTCGGACTACCCATTGACGCAGGTCAAGGGCTTCTGACCATCTCGGACATAAGCGGCGCAACCCTCTGCCGCCGCCTCGAAGCCCCTCTCAACGTTGGCTCGGATGTGGTACTTTTTTGCCGTCCCTGGCGTGGTCCTGACCGTCGACCCCGAATACGCACAACGATCGGGATTGTCGTGGTCGCTGCCTTGGCCGCCAGTCTCCCACGGGCCATGCCCATGCAACGGAGGGAACGATATCACGCTTTTGATTGCCATGTGACCTCCCGTGGGGGTCATGCCCATGCAACGGAGGGGACGATACCACGCTTCCATCGCGCGGTCTGCGGCTACTCGTGCTCGAAGGGCAGCCTGCAATGGTCGATTTTGCGCAGCAGCAATTCTGAGCCGCCCATTTCTCTTGAGGGTCAATTGCACGCATTACCGCGCTGCAGCATTGCTGTCCGCTTTACCCCAGTTAGCGGAATCGATTCGCGCAGCCAAGCGCTTCCGGGTCGGCCGAGTAGGCCCGGGGAATTTCACCCCGAGCCTCTCACAGATCCGGACTTGACACTCTCGCGTCATCCGGCTCGTGCCACCGCACGAAGGCTGCCGCCTTCCATTGAATATCGGGTTCCTCCCGTTGCCGGTTGACCCGATCTCAAAGGCGATGACCCACCCCCTTCGCTCCACGGGCATTACCCCGCTTCAACACTACTACGAGGCAGTCCGCCCCTCTCCGGCGCATCAGTACTTTCGGCCTCGCGGTTGGAGCCGCTTGTGCCTTTTCCCTTAGCATCGCCGGCCAGGTTCTCACGTTCCGTACAAGAGCCAGATTGAGCTTCGCGCCGCCTCCATGCCGGATGCCGTTTGGGCAGTCTCAGGACATCCCCCAAACTTATCCCAGAGGAATGGCAACCCCCCGGTTTTGACATCGTCTAATCCGCTTTCGACACGTCATCAGCGGTTCGCTTGCGCTCGCCTCTCTCAATCATACCTGCCGGAATCTCGTTCCGACTTTTCCGCAACGTTCACCACCATCGCTTTTGACAACAGCAGCTTGCGGTGGCTTGAGATCAACACCTGATTGCCGAACTCGAAGGACCTACCTTCATCTCTCGTACAGTTACGCATCGCCGTATGGACCGGCGTTACTCGTGACACAATGCCATAACCGGTCGTGAGCAATTGCAGCAACATTGCATGCGCAAAGCCAGATTTATTCGATCACCTCGTCGGCGAGGGCGAGCAGTCTGTCGGGAATTTGGACCCCCAGCGCCTTGGCGGTCTTGAGATTGATGACCAGTTGGTACTTCGTTGGTGCTTGAACTGGAAGATCAGCAGGCTTCTCCCCCTTGAGAATGCGATCTACGTAACCTGCTGCATGCACGTAGGGCTCAATTGTAGTTGGCCCATAGGAGATGAGACCGCCACTATGGGCGAAATAGCGGAACGGGTAGATCGCAGGTAACTTGTATCGACCCGCAAGCGTGATTATGAGGTCTCGATGCGCTGCCGCAGGGGCACTTCCCGTAACTATCAAACCTCCTGCCGGGAGGCGAGCGAAATCCATAACAGCCTTTTCAATATCACCCGTATTGCGAACTCCGGTTGGACTGACTTCGACCCCGATTGACTGCGCTGCTGATTGCACTGCACCAAACTGGCCAGCTCCAGTTGTATCAACGTCACGCAACACGATCACTCGCGTCACTCTCGGTTCAAGAGTTTTGAGAAGCTCCAACCATTTTGCGGCAATGCTGAAATCGAACTGTGTAAATCCGGTCACGTTACCGCCCGGACGTGCGAGGCTTGTGACGTACCCGGAACCCACTGGGTCAGGCACCTGGGCGAACACTATCGGAATGCTGCGTGTCTGGTTGAGCAACGGGTCCATCGTAGAAGCTGAGGCAGCCAGGATTACGTCTGGTGCAAGCGCAACCAGCTCCGCCGCACATTGATGGAAGCGGCCGGTGTCTCCGGCTCCCCAGCAGGTTTCTATCTGGACGTTGCTGGTATTTTTCCACCCCAGGTCCGATAGCGCCTGCACAAACGCGATCAGACGTGCTTGCCCTTCCTTGTCATCTGCGGCCAAGTTCATAAGCACGCCGATGCGCCTCATGCGCTCGCCCTGTTGCCCGCGCGCCACTCGTGGCCAAGCCACAGCCATGCCGCCGAGCAGGGTGATGAAGTCGCGTCTGTTCAACTGATCGAATTGCATTTGGTCCCCCTACCGAGGCCCGGACTACGCACAACGGGAGAGGATATCGAATTGGGAACGCAGAGTCAGCGCGGTGAGAGGGCGACGGCCTGGCTCTATCCGGCCATGCCCTATCGAGACCCAAGTCGATTTCGCTCCGAAGCATCCCGAAAGTCGATTATTTTTGTCAGTCCACCCACACGCGCTTGGTGGATCATGGCGGCGCCGTTCAGATCACTGCGTAACGGCGACATCACAAAAACTTTGGTTTATGAATTTTCATCGGAGCGTGGCGACAAGCCTCCTTTACGAGCGCAGCCGTAGTCTTCGCATAGATAGGAAAGATCGCCCTCGCACGGATAGTTCGTGATTGGGCAAAGGAATAGTTGCCTGCTGGGGCGCAAGTGCAAAGCGGGCCTGATCTTTTGCGTTGGGGCCATGATCTCCTCCGGTCTATTGCGGTCACAGAAATCGAGATGTGCGGGGAATGCTGCGAGGTGCTATGCGGTCCACATGCTCGCCAATTAAACGACCGACCTCGCCTGCGTGAGTAGTAATCATGAAATGCGCTGCGCCGTCGATGGTGGCCAGGGCGGCTCGGTTCATGCACTCAAAGAGGAGCTCGTTAGCGCGTTGCATCGCCGGATGACTTGCTCCGCCCCTAAGCACGAGGGTTGGGATTTTGATTGTGGCCAGCGCTGCTGCCGACAGCGGGAAACCATACGCACTCGCCCAGTCAAGAATGTTGACCGCCGTTGTCTCCACTGCATAGGCGCGAACACGCGGCGGCCAGGAGGCGAACGTACCAACACCACCGTAGAAGTCGATCATGGCCGCGATCGCTTCGGCGTCTCCACCCTCAAAGGCGGCAAAATAAGCATCCGTCATCCGACGGAATTCGCGATAGTGCTGTTGCTCTCCCCTTTCTCGCAACAACTCTGCTGCCGGCGCCTCGATGATCACAAGGCTAGCCAGGCGCACCTGGTTGCGTAGTGCAACCGCGAGCGCGACCAAGCCACCAAAGGAATGGCCGACCAGATGGACATGGCCCCCACTTGCCCTTTGAATGACCCACTCCACCACATCGACCTCATGGGAGATGGAGGTATCGTTTATGGTGCGGCGTTCAGCGGTTCCGCCGTATCCGAGCAGGCTTGTGGTCACACAGCGAAGCCGGTTATCCCACGCCGAGATCAAAGGCCACCACGCAGCACCGGTGCTGCACGATCCTGGCACAAGCACAACGGTCGCTCCGGATCCGCACACTTCGTAGTCGATGCGCTCAAGCAATTCCTGGGTCATGACGTCAATCTTTGATGCTCCCGTCCGGATGCGTCAGCGCACCGCGGCGTATCTATCGCCGACCCCACGCTCGGTCCATGCAGGTGGCTCGTGGCGGCCCCGCGCGCGTGTGTAGCTGGCATCGCTGTCGGGGCTATTCCTTTCCAGCGATGCCAGGCCGATGGCTTGTCACGCGGCGTGTCGGCCGGCGGCGAGTCCCTTAACCGCTTCGGTGGTCAGCGGCTTGCCGCCGATGCCCCACTCGCCGCTGGTTACTTCGGATATCTTCACCCAGGTCACCCCCCGCATGTTCTCACCTTCGATCGAGACCATGGCATCCGTCAATTTCTGGATGATCTGCCGCTTTTGGTCAGGGTTGAACACTTTTTCGATCAGATGGACCTCTATCAATGGCATTGTCGTGCTCCTCTGTGCCGACCTCGCCGGAAGCGAGGTCACTGGCGACAATATGCACATGGCGGCTAATCAAGACTTTTAGAAAGCTATGATTTATTCTCCACATGCTCTCTAGATACTCTTGAGATGTCTTCGGCCCACGTATGACCCTCAGCTTTGGTGAATATGAGATCGATGTCGAACGGCGCGAACTCAGGCACGCCAAGATTCCGGTACATATAGAGCCTCAAGTCTTCGACTTGCTGGTTTACCTGGTGCGGAACCGCGACCGCGTTGTCAGCAAGGAGGATCTCATTGCTTCAGTCTGGGGCGGCCGGATCGTGTCAGATTCGACCTTGACCAGCCGCATTAATGCCGCGCGAAACGCGGTCGGCGACAGTGGCAAGGACAAGAAGCTGATCCGTACCATCGCACGCAACCCACGAAGCCGATCTGGCCGGCGGCGGGCAGCAAGCAAAGTGCCCAGCCGATCGTCATGGCCGTCATTACATACTTGCTCGGCCAGCGGTCGCGAGAAAGCCAAGGACAATGCCGGAAACCGCAAACAGCAGGAAAAAGCTCGATCCCAAATAGCCGAATTCCACGGGGCTCAGTTTGAGGTCCCGCATGATCGGCTGCGCGGCGAAGCCGAGGATGCCCTTATCCGCGTAATTGAGCCCCATCATGACGGCGCAGAGGGTGACCATCAGCCAAGCCTTGGCGGGGGAGCCAGGCGGTTGCATTGTTTCACTCCACACAAGAGGCCCGGCCACTGTATGAGAAGCTCATTTCCCGGTAAACAAGCTCATTAATTCCTGGTGCGTGTCCTTAGTCGAACGAGAGAGGGCAACTCGTCATGCCTGCAAACCAGCCGAGCGGCATTGACGTGCATGCGCATTTTGTCGTGCCGGAGGTCTACGCTGTCACCTCCGCCTTTACGCTGGTGCTCAGCGGCGCGCGCGATCCAGGCATGGCCGAGGGCGAGCGCGCTGCAATCCTCAAACGCGGCGAAGCCATGGCGGCGCGCATGAGCGATATGGCGGACCGGCTCTCCCTGATGGACGACATGGACATCGCGCGACAGGTTCTCTCGCCTTCGCTGGTGCACCAATGCACCTACACGTTGCCGGCCGATGAAGCCTTGAGACTCGAGCGCATCTCGAACGACTGGATCGCGGCCAGATCGGCGAGCGCGCCTGAACGGTTCGTTGCGCTGGGCTCGGTGCCGTTGCAGGCTCCCGCGCTTGCCACCGCCGAGCTACGGCGCTGCGTGCGCGAGCTGGGCCTGCGCGGCGTCGCGATTTCCACCTATGCCGCCGGGCGCGAGATCGGCGATCCCGAGTTGCATCCGTTCTGGCAGGAAGCCGAAGCGCTCGGCGCCGCATCTACATCCATCCTGCCGGCAATCGCGATTCCCGTTTTCGACGCTTCGCGTTGTGGAACTCGGTCGGACAGTGCTTCGAGGAGACCATGGCGATCGCCTCACTGATCTACGAAGGCGCGCTCGAGCGCTTCCCCAAATTGCGCATTTGCATTTCGCACGGTGGCGGTTACATGCCCCAGAACACGGGACGCATCGATCGCAATTGGCTGGAGAAACCAGAAACACGAATCAACATGAAACGCCGTCCGGCCGACTATTTGCGCATGCTGTGGTTCGATTCCTGCGTATATGATCCGGATGTGCTACGGCATCTCGTCGAAAAGGTAGGCAGAGACCGTGTGGTGCTTGGGTCCGACTATCCCGTTGGCGAGAAGCGGCCCGTTGCCTTCGTCAAATCGTGCGGCTTTGATGCGCAAACGACTGAGCGAATCGTGCATGGCAATGCGCGCGATTGGCTCGACGAAAACGCCACCTGATTTAGTCCTGATATCGCTGCGATCGCCATGTCAAACGCGAGCACCATCCTCATCCTGGACAACTTCGCTGAGATCTATGCTGCCGCGCTGCGCGAGCGCTTTCCGCAACTGGATCTGCTTCTGGCGAGGAAAGTCGCCGAGATCGCATTCGATGTTGCGCAAGCCGAGGTGCTCATCGCGTTCGGAATTGCGATCAACGACGAGCTGATGCGCAAGGCAACCGGGCTGAAATGGATCCAATCGCTTGCGACGGGTGTCGACCATTTTCTGAACTCGCCGTATCTTCGTCCTGAGACCCTGCTCACCTCTGCGCGCGGGATTCATGGCAATGCAATGCGGGAGACGGTTGCGTTCCTGATCCTGTCGCTCTCGCGCGGAACGCCCGAGCTCGTGAGGGACCAGCTGGCACATCGCTGGGAGCGGCGGAACTGGCCGCTGCTTGCAGGCAAGACGGCGGTTATCGTGGGAGTGGGACTGAGCTCCACCGCCGTGGCTAATCTGTTGCAGGCCTTCGGCATGCGCGTCGTCGGGCTCAGCCGCACGCCTCGCGATGTGGAAGGCTTCGATCGCGTCGAACACACGGATAGGCTGCCGGAGCTTGCGCGCGAGGCGGATTATCTGGTCAACATACTTCCGAGCACCAGAGAAAACCGCGACCTCATCGGAGCAGCCGTATTTGCGGCGATGAAGCGGAGTTGCTACTTCGTCAATGTCGGCCGCGGCGACACCGTTGACGAAGCGGCGCTGATCGCCGCCTTGCGCGAGGGCCGCATTGCAGGCGCCGGTCTGGACGTCTACTGCACCACGCCCCTGCCCGCGAACAGCCCGCTGTGGGACATGCCGAACGTGCTCGTGTGCCCCCAGATCGGCGGCTTCTTCCGCGAGTACGAAGAATATGTCCTGCCGATTGTTTTGAAGAACATGGGCCTGTTTCTGGCCGGACGATACAACGAGATGCACAACCTGATAGCGCACTGAGCAGGTCCCAGCCGGGGGTCGAGGAGTCACTGCATGAGCATCAGCGAGCGAATCAACACGGCGATCTCGACGGCCGAGCTGGAAAGAAGATGGACGCTGATCCGGCGCGACATGGCTGATCAGAACATCGATGTGCTGGTGATGCAGAACACCAATGACTGGCTCGGCGGCTACGTCAAGTGGTTCACCGACGTGCCCGCCAATAACGGCTATCCGCGCACCGTTATCTTCTACCGGTCCGATTGGATGACTGTGATCGAGATGGGACCTTTCGGCTCCGAGCGCGACCTCGACGGGAAGGACCCGTTGCACCGCGGCGTGGGCAAGAATCCGATGCACACCGTCGTTTCTCTCCATCGACTATACGCATGCCTATGACGCGGAGCTCGCGCTCGACGAGCTCAAAGGTCGCGGATACGCAAGCGTGGGTCTGGTCAATGCCGGCGGAACCGCGCACGGGTTTGCATCGCGATTGCAGCAGGGCCTTGTCGGCCAATGCCGCGTCATCGAGGCAACGGCGCTCGTCGACCGACACAAGGCCATCAAGAGCGAGGAGGAAATCGAGCTCATCCGGCGCACGGCCGGCCTGCAGGACCAGGTATTCGCGCGGGTAATGGAGACGATCCGGCCAAGAATGCGGGACATCGACGTCACGTCGCTTGCTCAATGCGAGGGCCAGAAGCTCGGCAGCGAGCAGGGGATCTTTCTCGGCGCGTCCGCAAGGGTCGGAACCATCTCGCCCTTCATGCCGCGCCATCTCCAGCAGCGCAGGCTCAACCGCGGCGATCATTTGTCTCTACTGATAGAGATCAACGGTCCCGGCGGGTTCTACACCGAGATCGCGCGAACCCTCGTGCTCGGGCATGCTTCAAACCAGCTGCTCGACGGCTTTGAAAATGTGCGCGAGGCGCAGGTCCATACGCAGCGCCAGATCAAGCCCGGGGTTTTGTGCCGCGATGTCGCCCAGGCGCATGACGACTACATGCGCGCCCGGGGCTTGCCGCCGGAGACGCGACTCTACGCGCACGGTCAGGGTTACGACATGGTCGAGCGCCCCCTGATCCGGGCGGATGAATCCATGTGTTTTGAAGAGGGGATGTGTCTTGCCGTCCATCCCGGTTATGAGACGCCGGAAATCTTTGCGGTGATATGCGACAACTACATGGTCGGCGCGCAAGGCCCCGGCGAGTGCCTGCACAAGACCGAGAAAAAGGTTTTCGAGATACCGGTGTAGCCGGCAAATCCGTTGCTTGCATGAGTGTCACGAGCTTCCAGTCCCCGCGCGCCAAGATCAACGACGTCGTCGCTCGAATCGAGCGCTTGCAGCTTTCGTTGTGGCAGGTGAAGGCTCGCGTGATTGTCGGCGTCACTGGGCCGGGACATGCCGATCGCTCTTTAACACGCGGAATATGCACGCGATGTGATATATTATCCATCAGCGTGTCGCGCGGGACCGAGAGGTCAACGCCGAGGAGCCAGTCTTAGTCTAAGATGAAAACTTTCTCATCAGGCACGGCGAATACGACCAAAACAGTCGTCGTTGTCTTTGCTAGTACCCACTTTCGCAGATGGGTGATTCAGGATCGATGCCGAAATGACGAGTCATTTGAGTAACATAGCGACTGATCGGCCCGTGTACCGAATTTATGATTCTGGGTACTAGCCTATTGATTTGGCCAGTCGCGGCGGAGGCGCAGTTGAAAGTTCTTATATCGGGCGGATTTAGTGGCGCGTACGAGCAGCTCTTGCCGGAGTTCGAGCGGACGACCGGCATCAACGTCACGACCGGATCCGGCTCGTCGCAGGGAACAGGCCCGCAAACGATCGGCGCGCAGCTCGCGCGCGGTGTGCCTGCCAACGTGGTGATCCTCTCCCGGGAGGGCCTCAATGAGCTGATCGCCGCGAACCGGATCACCGCCGGAACGGACGTGGATCTTGCGCGAGTACCCCTCGGCGTGGCCGTGCGTGCGGGGACCCCGAAGCCTGACGTGAGTACCGTTGAAGCCGTCAAACAACTCCTGTTGAACGCTAAAAGCGTCGCCGTGCCTGGGAGCACCAGCGGTATTTGGCTTATCACTGATCTTTTTCCGCGGCTCGGCATCGCCGAAAAGCTCAATGTCAAGTCGACGCCGCGCGGCACGGGTGCAACCAGCATAGTCGCGACGGGCGAGGCGGAGATTGCGGTCATGCCGGTCAGCGAAATTCTGCACGCGACAGGCGTCGACTTCGCAGGCACGATCCCACCGGAGATCCAGTTCGTGCAGGTGTTTTCAGCCGCCCTCGTTGCGGGCTCGGGGCAAATTGAAGATTCCAAGCGATTGATCGAATTTCTTGCCTCCGGGCGCGCATCGGAGGCAATCAGGAATAGCGGAATGGAGCCGCTCGCGAACCCGAGGTAGGCTGAGCTGCAAGCTGGAGTTCATGGGGCGGACTACGCCGAATACCATTTCGCCCTTGCTCCTGCGCTACGCTTATGCCGCTATCGAGTGAACAGCTGACTTCGCGCCGACACGAGCTTTGAGGGTCTAAGGCTCAGAATGACCCAGCTGCGACATTGGCCGCGAAATTTGCTATGATGCACAAGCGGTGCCGTACCCAAATGTTATACCCTCAGCTTGCCTTGGGTTCTGGGCCGGAGGGGAGGCCACATGAGGCGACGGAAATTCATCGCTCTGCTTGGAGGTGCGGCAGCGGCGTTTTAAGGGCGCATACATGAGACGGCGCGGGTTCATCACGCTGCTTGGCGGCGCGGCAGCCGCATGGCCGCTCGCGGCGCGTGCACAGCAGGCGTCGATGCCGGTGGTCGGATTTCTGAGCGGTCAATCACCCGACGACTACGGGCCGTTTCCGGAGGCGTTTCGGCGAGGCTTGAGCGAAAAAGGGCAGCGCAGTTGCGGCCCTGCGTTTTCGGGGACCAGCCTAGCCGCCGCTAACGCTCTTCTTTCTTTTCCTTCGATGAGGCAAATCCAACCCCCGCGCCCACGATCGCGCCGATCACGGTCCCGAGCCCCGGCACGATGGTCCCGGCCGCGCCGCCAACGAGCGCGCCAGAAATTGTGCGGTTCTTATCGGCCCAAGCTTTGGTCCGCTCCCACAGGCCAACCGGTTTTGTTTCGTCGCTCATGTTGCTTCCTCACTGAAAGTACAGCTGGGATGTTAGCCCATCCGCCGCATCGGCGCGACGTTGCTCTTGCGCGGGCGGCGCGGTGCAGAACGTCCCCCCGTGCGTGCACGAGCCTCCCGGTTTTGCTGCGATGCGCGGCCCTAAGCTGCTATAGTTCTTACGATGCTTGGGTTTGGGGTAAGCGCGAAGACAGGGGAGGAAGTCCCCATGTTCGGCATGAGACGCCGCGGGTTCATCACGCTGCTTGGCGGCGCGGCGGCCGCGTGGCCGGTCGCGGCGCGCGCAGCAGCCGGCGACGCCGCCAACTCACCGTGCGCGATACTGGCGAGATCGAGCGCGGCTTGACCCCATTTGCGAGCGAATCGAACCGCGGCCTGATCGTGACGGCAAGCACATTTACGGCGGTGCACCGAGAGGCTATCACCACGCTTGCAGCCCAGCACCCATCTGCCGGCGGTCTACCCTTTTCGCTATTTCATCGCGAGCGGCGGTCATCGCCAGCAGGGTTGGCCCGCCCTCGCTGGTCCACAGATAAACGAACAGATAAACAAAAGAGAAGATCGCCGCGACGTAATAGATGCACTCGACGACAAAGCGCGGCCGGCCCGGCAATGCTCTCGGTCATGATGCTTCAAAGCGTCATGGTTTTGCGATCCTGGAATCCCATTTCGGGTCCCACACCGCCTTCTCGCGCATCCATTTTGCAAGCCCGGGATGGATGGCAACGAGGTCTACCGAGGATTCCACGCCGCGTTTCTGGAATCCTTTCATGTCTTTGGCGATCTGACTGAAAGTCGGATCGGTCTGAGCCAGCTCGGCCGCGTGCTTCTCGACAATGTTCAGCATCTCATAGACGTCGGCTTCCGGAATATCGAGGCCGACGTTGAAGCTGTAGTAGAACGGCAGCTCGACCACCTTGTCGCCATGAACGTCGCGGTTGAACACCTTCGGGCTCACCTCGACGATGCTCAGCCCGTTGGCCTTGAGCTGAGCAATCTCCTCGGGGCTGGGGTTGAGCACTGCCCAATCGGCGGCGAGCGAAGCCTCCGATAACCAGGGTGGCGGCGAGCTTTCCGAGCCGGTGTAGATCGACATGGCGTCGAGCGCGCCCGATTGGAGCTGCGATCCGGCGGTCGCGAGGTCGACCTGCACGTAGGTGAACTTCACACCGAGCGCGTTCAAGCCGCGTTCGGTCTGCGCCCGGGTATCGAACGGCAGCGGGCCGGTGAACACGCGCTTGCCCGCAAGATCCGCCCATTTCTTTATCTTGTCCTTGTTGCGCACGTGCACGGCAAGACCGACCTCGATGGTGTTCGACCAGAATGACTGCACCGGCCAGCGTTGAACGCGTTGCTTGAACCCCTTGAACCGGCCCGAATCGGTCGCGAGCTCGTGAAATGCGACATCCGAGCCGTAATTGCCGTCGAGCTCCTTGGTGGCGAAGCCCTTGACGGTAGCGATGGCCCCCGCCGTGGGCAGGACCGAGATGCGGTATTTCGGCATCTCTTTGTTCAGCAGGTTGGCCAGGGTCACCATCGCCTTGTGGCCGGCGGTGCCGACCGGAGGCGTGCCCCAACGGATGTCTTGCTGCGCCCAGGCTGCGGAATTCGTCAGGCCGACCAGGACGATCCCTGCGACCAGGGTGGTAAGAACACGCTGGAGCATGGCGTTTCCCTCGCTTTTATGGTGACAAAGCTACAGACAAGTCCCGCACGATCCGTCAACTCAGGGGCGTTGGCAAATGCAAAAATGCCGCGCCCGCGCGAGTGACTCGCTCGCATCGCGCCCGGGGCGGTTCAACTCGCCCGGGCCAAGCTTTAGGGGGCCAAACCTGCGTAGACAGCTGTAAAGCCCGACCATAAGCTTTGGTATTCGGGAACGTTGAGGACAGGGCTCGGTGTGTCCGCAGAGCGGCTTGGATGACTGGGTCGAAGGACCGACACAGACTTGGTCCGCGGATGTAAAGAGATGCCGGACGGGAAGGGATCAGATCTGGTGGTGGCCGATAAGTTCCTCGCTTCAGCGGCGCCGGTTCTGGGAGTGGGCGCTGGCGATTCGCGACGACTCGATTTCTTCTCTACCTGATCTTCAGAAGGCGGCAGAACCGTCCGAATCACACGTCGTGCCACCTACTGGTTTAGCACTCATTCCCCTTATAACCTCGGACGTAGAGCAATTTATCACTGGGCAAAGTCAGGCGGCCGCCCCTGCGCATCTCGCTTTGACGTCGGACCGGCCATTGCTGATTGAGCATCTCAGGGGGATTATAGAGCCATAAACAACGTGATGGCATCACAGGCGCAGACGTGGAGAGATATCACCGCGAAGGACGCATCCGAGAGATTGCCGAGTACTGCGACAGCGATGTCCTAAACACACACCGCGTCTGGCTAAGATATGAACTGTTTCGCGGTGGGTTATCCTATGAAGGATTCCGCAAAAGCGACGACAGCTTGATGCAATTCATCGCCACGCGAGGGAACTCGAAACTGCAACTTACCGAACTCATTGTTCGTGATTGAAAGGAACATCTACAATCCCGTCTTGGCGGGACTTCAATTATTGGGGTGTTCTTCAGGCGGCTGAGTAGATAACGTCTTTTCAGGTAGTTTCGACAAGGTATTTGCTGGCGTTTGCTCCGAGGTCGCAGCATTTTTCCCCTCCGGCGCAATCTCTTCGTTTCCAGCCGGTGATATCGATTGCGGCGATGGTGATCTATCGACGTTGCCGAGGATGATCGGCAACCCGTCCTTGCCGGAGCCGACGACCACAATCTTGGAATTCTTGGACTGAGCGAGTTCTAGGGTTGCCTCGATGCCACGCCAAGTCAGATAGGAGTCAGAAATGCCTTCACTGACGATCCGCTGGAATTCACTGATCCCTTCTGCCTCGATTTTCTTGCGCTCAAACTCCCTTATCTCGCGCGCTACACGAAACCTGTACTCCTCCGCAATATAATATTGTTCGATTTTGCGATTAATAGCGTTGACCACAGCGGTCGGTAGTTCAATACCGAGAATCAGCGTGTCAATAAGATTGAGCATAGCGTAGAGCGGGACTCGATAAGGAGCGTTTCCCTCTTCCTCCTCGCTCTCTCCACCTTGCACCATCTTCTCGCCCAACATGGACTCCGCACGCTGGCGAATTTTGTCCTGAATTTCCGCACGTTTCGTAGAGTACACGTCCTCGGCCGTGTATTCCGCAATGACCTCACGCATCCGATTGCCGATTTCGGGAGCTATCAGGTCCTTGGCGTAATTCGGGCCGATCAATTGGTGCAACTGAGGAACAGAGTCGCGCTTCAACCGAAAGCGGATATTGATTGTTGCCGACATGTTGATGCCGTCTTTTGAAATTGCATTGTAGGTCTCTGTTACGGATTGCAGTCGCAAATCATACAAAAATACTATGTTCCACGGCAAAGTGATACGCGTTCCCTCATATTTGAGATAACGCGGATCGAGCACAGTTCCCCCACCAAATCGTTTCCACAGGACACCGACATAGCCAGTGGGCACTGTGACCAACACGAACGGAGCGAGGATAACGCCGACCAACGTTGCCACCAGCAAGTAGATGACCAGTCTTGGCAACTGCCGCTCAATAAAATGCCACCACGCGCGGCGGATTCGGCCCGGTGCTGGCTTGTCGTCAATGGCCAGAAGATGGGGGTTCATCGCACGTCTTGATGTTCGTACATGCCGCGGCTAACCATCATCGGTGCATCATATCCGACGAACGAGGTAATTGCACGTACCGTGCCTAGCTTGTGCTGTTGCCTACTTCTCAGGTGGTAGGATTTCTTGAGGGCAAACTTGGTCGATGAGGTGCTCACGTCTTATGTAAATCAGATGTGCTCTTTTCTCGTCATTCGTCAGGTTTGCACCAATGCCTTTCGTCATCACCATAACGAGCGTTTAGTCATTCATGTCCAGCCAGTAGGAGCGACGGACAAGTTTATCGTTACCGTCCCGCACGAAGGGACTATCAGGATTTGCACCCAGATCGGGCTTATAAAAACGTGCCATTGTATTCTCCAGTGGAAATTACCCCCAATCACTTGCCCCGAACCGTTCCAAAAACACGGTATCCTATCGCGGTATCAACTTATCCACATCCTATTGCATGTCAACTCGGTTTTGGGTTTCGGATTTGGTAAGCTGCGCCATCGACAATTTGGAGACGATAAATGGCTAAGGGCACTGTGAAGTGGTTCAATCCGACCAAGGGCTACGGGTTCATCGAGCCTCAAGCCGGAGGCAAGGACGGATTCGTCCACATCTCGGCTGTCGAACGCGCTGGCTTGACCACTCTCAGGGAGGGACAGGTAGTAGAATATGAGGTTGTGGCGAACCGTGGGAAAGAATCTGCCGAGAACCTCAAAGTCGGGTGAAAGCCGTGACGTCTGTCGTTCCATTTGAAACAAGGACAGGCGTCGGATCTGACCGTCTCATTGCGAAATAAAAACGCAAGGGTCAATGCAGAGTAATCCGGACACAACATTGTTTGTATTTCTTGCCGGAACCGCAAGGACACGGTTCGTTACGCCCAATCTTTGTCGTGAGGCGACGATAGATCGTGCTATCTGCGGGATGGGTTGCTATGAGCCTGCGCTCCTGGAAATACCGGTAAATTCTCATCACCCCAGCAGCCGCACCGATGATCAGCTTTTCCCGCAGTTCTGTACTAACTGGCTTCTCATAAGAGCGCATCTCAGGATCGGGATCATGTTCGTGTGCAAGAGCAAAGATCGGCACAAGAGACCCACCATTTTCGTCGTCGTCTACTAACGAAGCCCAATGTTGCTTGCGCAATTCCATTCCACGCACGAAGCCAGTAGCCCAATCGTTGCCATGAGCAATACCGTTTTGATCTTGGAGTAGCAGCGGAGTGTAAACGGCACCTGTGCGGAGTGTGTGGGCGATTGCGTCCCGATGACGGGTTATCATAGACACAAAGACTTGCAATATGGGCAGACGCGCAAAGGCCTCCTCATTGACCATGTCGTCTCCCCAAATCTGGGGCAGATACTCGCTCTGGACGATGTCCTCAGGACTGCAGACTAAAGCAGCCAGGAAACCGTCAATCTGCTCCAAATTCATGGCACGCTTGTCGCCAAATCGTTCAAGGATTTCGTGAACTCTCTCAAGCTCTGCGTCGGATAGCGACTGGGGAGTCACGGGTGTTGCTCCGATTTGGCAGTAGAATTTAAGCATCGTCCAGTGCAGAAGTCACCTTCCTTATTCAGCGAATCGCCTGAGGGTATAGGGATTGCCAGCAGGAGGAACTTTGACGATTACATGTCCTCATTGGTTCGCAAAGGTCTGGAAATGGAGATACACAGGCAATGGAGGTGCTTCAGGTTGTTCGGAGCGATCTAGTGCAGCTAAGTCAGCTTGATTCACAAGCAAACAAGGAGACGGCACTTAGGTTCCTGGATTCCTTGAAGGAAGTTCTTGAACGGAGGATGTCCCACAATCGAGACAAAACATAGCGTGAGAACTCTTCAACGAAGTTTGCTTTACCGTCGTTTGCACAGCTTCAGCAGGATAAAACGCGAAGCAATCACACCGCTGGCATCGCGGATCGCCGGCAGCTCATTGGTCGTAATTTAAAAACCGCACCACGAGCTTGCCATTCTAGAAAGCTTGGTTCTTTCGATTAATGGTCTGCGAGTCGCCGCCGAATATCGACAACAAAATGCTCGGTGATAGAGGCTGAGCGGGTACGCCAGCGAATAGGAGTTCACGGTCAACCTAGAGCTCCTCGAAATCCTTCTTTGATTGGGATAGCGACATCCGACACAACGAAATGGTTATCCTCGACCGGATGCGGATGCGCGGCGACACTCACCGGCCCGGTCGGCTGCCTCCTTATCTGTCGCCCACGGCCGGCCGCAATCCCGTGGATGAGGCATTCGAGGAAACTCAGTCCCCGATTGACAAAAGTCTGGTTCAGTTTAGCCTGTCCAAAAGCAATTACAGTAATGAGACGTGCTCCTCCAACTCCTTCATCCCACTTCTTGGGACGCTGCGCGGTGACAAGCAAAACCGTTAGACGCGAGCGAATAGGGTAGCTTCGGGGTCTGCGGGTTTTGCGAAGAATAAAGGAAAAGAGATGGTTGAGACTCCGGTTCCACCTGAGCAGGGCTCTTTTAGGCTACAATGGGATGGGAGCGACCCGGAAGACCTTCTAAAAGCTGGAAAATACGATTGGGTAGCCGGTTATGCAATGCAAATCGTCCACTCGAAAACAGCTTCCGCAGTGAGCGAAGTAGGCATTGAAATCGTGCTTCTCGGCTCACTGCCAGAACGCCAACAGACAAAGTCTTTGTGGGATGTGTCGATGGCGCCCGACATAGGCTTAGAGGAACTCGCTTACGAAATATGACCCGCCGACCGTCTGGGATGCGTTAAAGTTTGGGGCGCTGTACCCTGAAGAGCAGCGAAAGGCGTCCCTTATTTTTCCGCACGAACCCTGGAACGGTCCAAACGGCCCAAGTTTTGTTCTTGTTCTACGGACAGACGCTACCGGTGCGCGCGGCCTTAGTTACGTTGCACGCTCAGGCACACAGTTGGCGACTTGGTGGCCGAGACCGTTAGCCGCACTTCGAAAGCGTCGAGGCGGACCTCCCCTGACCGTAGTTTCTTGACACATGCTGCACCTATGCCCGGCGCCTTAGGCGCGCGCTGCCACCACGTCGTCGATTTGGAATGGATGAAGGAGACTTGGTAAGCAAGCCGGAAACCCACATCTTTCGATGACATAGCGAATTAGGTTCGAAGCATCCGTTTGCACACGGGAAGCATAATTCCTGCGCATTCAAACAAAATATATTGTCGCGTCACCTTGGAGATTTGAAGGAATTAGAGTTAATGATAGTAGATCGCCAATCATCTGGAAGACAAAGCCAACTGCCTGGGTACCGACTGGCGTGTTATCGGGAGGAAGGCTCGGATTTTATCTCTGGACGCGCAAATTGATGCGTCGAATTTGGCGAATGCAGCAACACAAACAAGTTTAGAACTTTTTGGCAACGCAGCCTGTTTGTTGTGCGTCTCGACCCACCAATTTCAGACAAAAGAACAATTTATCTATTTTTCAGGCGGAAGGATTTCTTGCGGACACACTTGATCGATTAGGTGCTCACGGCGGATGTTAATCAGATGTGCCCTCTTCTCATCATTCGTCAGGTTTGCACCAATGCCTTTCGTCATCACCATAACGAGCGTGTGGTCATTCATGTCCTCGGATAAGCTTTTCTTCGCCGTCCCGCATGAATGGATTATCGAAATTGGAGGTTGGGTCAGGCTGATAGAATTTCGGCATTGTGTTCGTATCCGGGCATTGGGAGGTTCCGAGATCGAATAATGCGCTACCGCACCTTCCACGCAAATCCAAGCTTGTCCAGCCGCTTCCTGCGATCAACGGACATAGTGCCTTTATTGGCGCGTTGCCTACCCACCCATGCTCCAAGATTGAACGTTGTCTCGACATAACGATCAGGGACGCGGCAATGACCTTCGCGCGCCTTGAAAGTCGTTAGTGCCGCAAAACCTTCTTCCCAAGCGCTCTCGTGTGGGTCCCAAATAAAACCGATTTCGTCAAGTTGCCGCCTCCGCTCAGGGGATATTTTGTCTCTGACCGCCCGCTGTCTACCGACCCACGCCCCAAGCTTGAACGTGCCTTCAATATGACGCTGAGGCACGCGGCAATGACCCTCGCGCGATTTGAAAGTCGTTAGTTCCGCAAAACCTTCTTCCCACGCACTCTCGTGTGGATCCCAAATAAATTCGATTTCGTCAAGTTGCCGCCTCCGCTCGGGGGTTATCTTGTCTTTGGTTGTTCGCTGACGATCAACCCACTGCCCAAGCTTGAGCGTATCTTCAATATGATATTTGGGCACGCGGCAATGACCCTCGCGCGCCTTGAAAGTCGTTAGTGCCGCAAAGCCTTCTTCCCATGCTCCTTCGAGCGGGTCCCACACAAATCCGATTGCATCCAACCGCTGGCGCCGTTCAGTGGGCATGGCGTGTCTATTACTACGCTGTATACTGACCCACTGCCCGAGCCTAATCGTGCTTTCGATATGAAGTACAGGCACATCGCAGTGATCTTCGCGCGCCTTGAAAGTCGTTAGTGCCGCAAAACCTTCTTCCCACGCACTCTCGTGTGGGTCCCAAATAAAACCGATTGCATCCAACCGCTGTCGCCGTTCAGTGAACATGGTATCTCTTCTTTGTCGCTGTTCGGTGACCCAACCCCCAAGCTTGTATGTTCCTTCGACAAAACCACGAGGTACACGACAGTGACCTTCGCGCGCCTTGAAAGTCGTTAATGCCGCAAAGCCTTCTTCCCATCTATTTTCATGCGTATCCCAAATAAATCCGATTGCATCCAACCGATGTTTACGTTCCACAGGCATGGTGTCTTTTCTTTGTCGCTGTACACCACCCCACTGCCCGAGCTTGAACGTGCCTTCAATATGAAGTTTAAGCACATTGCAGTGACCTTCGCGCGCCTTGAAAGTCGTTAGTGCCGCAAAGCCTTCTTCCCATGCTCCTTCGAGCGGGTCCCACACAAATCCGATTGCATCCAACCGCTGTTGGCGTTCAGCGGGCATCGTGTCTTTGGTCGTTCGCTGATGTTCAACCCACCTCCCAAGCTTGAACGTGCCCTCAATATGAAGATTAGGCACGCTGCAGTGACCTTCGCGCGATTTGAACCGCATGAGCAGCCCATACCAAAACATCCAGGATTCAGTCGTCTGAGCTACAAGATAAGCGCGAAGTGATTGAGCAAAGTCTTCATTTACTGATGTAGGTAGATCAAATACGATTTTCGTCAGATCGCTTGCCCCAACTGCCCGGTTTGTTTTCGCACCCAATTCTATTCGTAATTGGTCAAGTTCATCCGACAGCCTGTCGTCGTGTGACTTTAGCGCCTCAAGAACATCCCAGATTGGCTTGAAATCGCTCGCCTCAAGGGCTGTCGGCGCGTCCTCGGTCTGCTCAATGAAGACAGGAATCACTATCGTTCCCATCGTTTTGTAATCGCTCAACCGTATTGCCCTTCCAACAGATTGAATAATGTCAATCTCACTGCTTCGTGGATCAACAAACGCAACACCATCAAGAGCAGGAACATCTACGCCTTCCGACAGACATCGCGCATTTGATAGAAGACCGATGTCGCCTTTATCAACATTCTTTAGTCGTTTGAGTTTTTGCCTACGGGCAATAGTGGGCATTTCACCCCAAACATATTCCGCCCATAGTTTGTTTGACGGTTTGTGTTCATCATCTAACCATTCGCAAACTTGAATAATATCTTCGGAAAACTCCCGCGCCCGTTTCACACGACCATGGAACGATATCAGCCTTCGCAGATTCCAGTCCTTGATGGCTTTCAGCAAACCGATTTGACCGGCAAGCGATCTGGCGTCAGTGGCAAATCCAGTGTCTGTAGCGACAAGACGGCGGTTCTCAATCCACTCTTTGATGCGATCATTATCAACACCCACGATCAGAACACGATAATCAGTCAATAGGTCGCGGTTTATTGCCTCGCCAAAACTTAGTGTATGAAATTGTGTTCCAAAACTCTTCTCGTCGCTCATATCAACGACTTCAACGCCGAACTCTTCAGCCGCTTTCTTTAGGCCGGTTTTATAAACTCGGGGGGTTGCGGTTGCGAATAAACGCCTTTCACTCTTTATCTGCCCATCGTCAAGCACTGTCCCGAACACAGTATCGCTCTTACCAGCGCACCGATGTGCCTCGTCTGCTATGAGCAGATTGAACCGAGACACATGATTATTTTTCTGTGCTTCGGCAATCAATGGCGACGATTGATATGTTGAAAAAATCACTTGGTCGCTGTCACGCTTCAGAAAGTGGGCAATCTCCGCCACATCACTTGAGACAGGAAATGGAAGATCAGAAACAAGACTTATTGCCTCGTCCTCTTCTCTTCGGTTGACTGTCTGATCTGAACACACACACAACGCATCAAACTGTTCTCGGGCGGCAAACGTCCAGTCATTCAGTATTTGTGAAAGCAAACCGAGGGACGGAACAAGAACGAGAGTCCTCTTCGCTTTCAATCGTTCTTTCACCCACAGGCAAACAAATGTTTTGCCTGTGCCGCAAGCCATAACAAGTTGTCCGCGAGCCGCCGTCCGAAAACCTGAGACGACATTACTAACTGCTTCGTTCTGGTGAGGACGCGGCTGCGGTGGGGGCTTACGCTTTCCTAAAGACAGTCGGTCTATGCTGTCTGGATAATCAACGGCGGCATTTTCAAAATGCGTCAGATGATACCTAACGACGGACTTTTCTTGCGCGTCCAGCACTTGTCTAGCATTTGCACCGATACGATCTGTTGTTGCGATTAAAAGTCGATGATTTATTTCCTTGCGATTGGACTCGCTTAAGAACTTATCTACGTCAGACTTAGTTATCTCATACTCGGGCGAGTAGCATTTAGCTTGAACAGCCCAAGTCGAGCCATTTTTGTCTTTGAAAATGAGGTCAATACCGCAATCACGACCCCATTGCCCTGGGTACTCATTCCATAGCCAGATTTCATCAATTTGGGTTGTCCACTCGGGATCATTTTTCAAAAACCATTTTACGAAATGCTCAAATTGCCTGCCTCGCTTTCCAGCGTCAGGATCGAACGTTGCGAGAAAGTCTGAAAAAGAAGGCATTGGGGGGCCTAGAAGAGTCAGACCAGAACGAGGTTATCCCAAATAGCACCCGTTCGGCTGAGGAGTTGAGCTACATGACGATCAAAATACTTAGCGCCACAAGAAACGCATCTGGGGACTCGTATTTGCGATGATGTAAATAGCTCCGTGGTCCAGATAGCTGGCGGCGGCGTGGGTCACCCCCGATAAGAACCCGTGCATACCAGTCGTCAGTACCGTGACGATCAAGAGTCCCTTCTCCACAACGGTTTCTCCAAAAGGACGCGAAGCCCCCCGCTCATCCTCCGCTCCCCCTTGTCCCACAGTCCCCAAGCCTATGGGATCGGGATTTGGGACAACAACCCCCTTCCTTACCTCTCCCCAACAGCCAACCCCGGCTACGACCCTTGCCCCGCCCCTTCGTTGGCTCTATGGCGGGCTTGTTCGAGTCCCTGGTGAGACTTCATACCCCCTGCCTGCCAACGGCCGCCCAAAAGCCTCCTGAAGGGCCAGGCTTGGGTTCACGCAAGATCGTATTCGGCTGTATACGAGGAGGGGCTATGACGGGTCGGAGAGGTATCCCCCGCCTGGGGTGCTCGATCCGTCGCGCATCTCGCAAAGGTCCTCATTCCTGCGCGGAAGTGTGTCTGCCCGTCGCTCCGGTAATCGCCCTCTGTTCTTTCCAAGCAAGTGAGGCAGATTTGGTGCAGTTTATAACGGTGCGCGGAAATGCAAAACCTCATCTTGCTGAGTTGGTCGTTCAGCGATGCGCAATGTTGGACTAGTCGGGAGAACAGCAGTCACTATCTTGGTCTCACCATTCCTCCGGCGTTACTCGCCCGCGCCCAACCGTTCTTGGCACTTCTCGGCCGCTAATTGCGATACACCAAGTGGTTGAAATTGCGTCAGCTTTTGGAGCTATCCGGCCACGAAATGGGTTGCAATTCTGAGGGTTTACGGTTCAGAATGACCCATCTCGGAAGTGGAGCGTGCATCGCAGCAGTCGAGATGATGTTGATCTGCGTATCCTCGTTCCTACCGCAACCATCGTAGAACCGAATAGCTACGCCAGTTCGGCCAATGCTGCCGATAAGTCGTATGCAGCAGCGAAAATAAAGATTGACATCAGAAAATATGCGGTTTGCCCATTACTGCCATCAAGACAGCGTCATCATCATCATCTTGTTCACGGTCCGCGCATCAATCCCGAAACGACGGGCCGCAGCCCGCTCGCTCAGACCTTCAATTCATCAGGTTCACGTACACACCAATACACAACCACACAAGAACTTGAGGGGACCTCGCAAGCCGTATAGCATGGTCAGTCGGCACCGTTCATAGTGCCGAGTTCAACAAAGAGAGCGGCCCTCCCTGCTCGAAGGAGGCAAACGTGGATACTGCGATATCTCGACGGGCCGGCATCCTCGTGGCTTGTCTGATGGCCATCGCTTGGGCAAAGCTGGCGCCGGCTGAATCCATCAAGGCGCAGGTGCAGCTCAGCGGCTCGCAAGAAGTGCCGCCGGTTCAGACCTCCGGTACGGGAACGGCCGACCTTACCTATGATCCGAGCACGCGGGTCGTCACCTGGACGATTATCTATAGCGGTCTCTCGGGTACCGCCACTATGGCGCATTTCCACGGACCAGCGGGCAAATTGGAGATCTGGTTGAGCAAGAGAGGCAGCCCGGCCGAGAGCCCCATCAAGGGGGAAGCCACCCTGAGCTCCGAACAGGCGCGGCTGTTTGCCGCTGGCGATTTGTATATCAACGTGCACACGCAAGCGCATCCTGGTGGTGAGATCCGCGGTCAGGTGGTGCCTCCCAAGATGTGATCGCGGTCATAGGAAATTGCGAGCGCGGCAGGGGTCGAGCGCCCCGAGGAGGAAAAAGCTTGGCAGTCAATGGAGGCGCGGTCCAGGGCAAAATCCGCGCTTGAGGAACGGATGACGTATTTCTCCATCCGCGGAAGACTGATCTTCCTGGCAGTGTTGCTGCTCGTGATCTTGGCGGTGTCATCCACGTTCTTGACGCGCGAGCTTGTGCGCGACTCGCAAGCCCTCGCCGAGGAAGCGCAGTTCGTCTCCATCGTCAGGAACGCGAACAAGGCGAGCAAGCACTTCGGCGATTTGAAATACTGGTTGACCGATCTCGCTGTGACCCTGCTTACCCGCTCGCAACAGAACGCCGATGCCGCCAAGGCCCAACTCGACGCAGACCTGAAGACGATTACGCCCGTCGACGCCGAGGGTGTCGCCGCCATCGAGCGCGAAGTCAGTGGGCTGACGCAATTAGCGGTGAAGGCGGCCGACGCCTATTCGAGCGATGACAGCGTAGCCGGAAACGCGCTCATGGCACAGGCGCAGGCTCACATCCTCAACGTCGATCGCGAGATCGACACGATCATCGATCGGGTCGAGCAGCAGGCGCTCTCGCGGCGCGATGCTTCAATACGCGATGCCAAGAGGGCGGTGGAAATGTCTGTGACCGGCGGCACCATCGTTCTGGTGGTCGCGCTTAGCCTGACCGCGCTCATCGTGCGCTCGATCAACGCTCCCCTGCGTCGGCTCGAGAAAAGCATGAATGCCATCACGCAGGGTCAGTTCGACGTACCCATCCCCAAGGCCGGCCGGGACGAGATTGGCGCGATGACGCGGGCACTCGGCATGCTGCGCGAATCGCTGCAACAGCAGACTGCCACCGCCGATGTGCTCAAGGTTATTAGCCGCTCGACCTTCGATCTGCGAACAGTGCTCGATACGCTTACAGAATCAGCAGCCCGGTTATGCGAGGCGGAGACGGCTGGTATATTTCGCCCAAAGGGCGAGTTTCTGCAATTCGTCGCAAACTACGGTTTCGCGGGCGACTATCAAGCGTACTTGGAAAGTCATCCGATTCCACTGGACCATGGCTCGCTCACGGGCCGCACCATACTGGAATGTAAAACCATTCACATACACGACGTGCTGGCCGACCCGGAGTATAAACAGACCGAAACAGCAAGAATCGGCAGATATCGTACCCTGCTGGGCGTTCCGCTGATGCGAGAGGGAACTCCTATTGGAGTTATCTCTTTGCAGCGCAATACGGTGCGCCCGTTCACCGACAAGCAGATCGAGCTGGTCACGACGTTTGCCAACCAGGCGGTGATCGCCATCGAGAACGTGCGGTTGTTCGATGAGATTCAGGACAAGAGCCGCCAACTCGCGGAAGCGAGCCAGCATAAGTCGCAGTTCCTCGCCAATATGAGCCACGAGCTACGCACACCGCTCAATGCCATCATCGGCGTCACTGAGATGGTGCGGGAGGATGCGGAGGCATTGAAGCAGGACACCGAGCCGCTCGATCGGGTGCTCGGTGCGGCGCGGCATCTTCTCGCATTGATCAACGATATCCTCGACCTCTCAAAGATCGAGGCCGGGCGGATGGAGCTTCACCTCGAAACGTTCCCGCTGGTGCCTGTCATCAAGGACGTAGCCAAGACCATCGAGCCGATGGCGACGAAGAACGGCAACCGCCTAGTCATCGAGTACCCACCGGACCTCGGCACGATCCATGCGGACCAGACCCGTTTCCGGCAGTCCATGCTCAACCTGGCCAGTAACGCCAACAAATTCACTGAGAAAGGCACTGTCACCATTGCCGCTCACCAAGGACAGGAGAACGGCCGCGACTGGATCACGCTCGCGGTGACTGACACCGGCATTGGCATGACGCCGGAGCAGATGGGCAAGCTATTCCAGGAGTTTTCACAGGCCTCTTCCTTCACGGCCAGCAAATATGGGGGCACCGGCCTTGGCCTCGCGATCAGTAAACGTTTTTGTCAGATGATGGGCGGTGACATCACGGTCGAGAGCGAGCCCGGCCGCGGGTCAACCTTCACGATCCGGCTGCCGAGGATTGTGGACGCTCCGAAGGAAGTGGTGGCTGCCAATCCGACCCACACAGGAGAGGCGGCGCTGAAGCATCATTAGTGGATTTTGCTGCACTGCACATGTCGGCTTATGGCACTAAGCAGCCGCAACCCTCGATGCATCCAGCAGTTGAAAATACGTCTGCTTACTGAGCAAACCGGAAATAAATACTCCCCTACGTCGCAACAAACGCGATGTCCTAGGATTATATAACACACTCCAGATGTATTAACCGGTGACAATTGGGACAGACGGGAATACATTTCCGCAGTTCCCCCTTGGGCGTTGAGATTCCCGCTCTATTGGTAGTGGCCTGCGACAGTCCGAATTTCTTGCTACCGGGATTGACATGATGGAACTCAATCAACCTCCAGTCTTTCAGTCCGCAAATAACACAAACAGTCAGGACCTTGACCTTTCTCAGGAACGTTTTGGTCCTAGTTCTTCGTGCAACTGATACTTCTGCTTGGCACTCTCGACAGTGATTGCGAAGCCCATCGCTCCGAGTAATATCCTTATTGAAATCACTGACTGGTTTTTGTTCTTTACAACGATAGCAATACTTCATGTCGCATCGGGCGACCATTCCCCCATCATCATCCGTCTTCAGACTGGCATTTCGAACATATGTCGAAAAGCATATACCGTCTGCTCTTCCTTTCAATGAAATCCAATTCCTTTGGACTCATCCGAACCAATTTGATGATGGGTTCTTTTGGTACTTTTCTCCGTTGTCACTCTCACCTCCAATTAAGCTAATTCCGTTTTGTCACGCCGCCTTCAGTTCCGAAATCCACTTCCTCACGGCTGCCTTCACTTCCTTGGGCGGTTCGGCATTACACGCTGCTCGAATTTGTAGCGGCGCTACCTTCCCCTCCTTCCTGACCAATTCAACGGTAGCGATCCTATTATCACCCTGCCTCACCGAGTAGATGTAGCAATGGCCAGCAGCCACCCGGTAATCAAAGGACCCGGCGCAGTGATGCATCGCCCGTCCTTCCTTCCAGAGTTCGTCGGTACTATCCAGTGGCACAATCTCGTAACCATTGACCTGACCTGCGGGATACCAAGGCGCTGGAATTTTGTAGTCGGACTTGGCAGCATCACACTTGGCTATCGCCTCATGCCAGAGTTTATTTTCCGTCCGTACTGTCTCCACTGACATATCCAGGCAGAATGGACGAGTGATGCATCTGGGTTGTTCTCTCTTTGCCTCCGTCACCCAGTCATTCATATCGCTCACGAAATCCAAGACAGGGCGAATGCGGTTTCCTATCTTCAGCACATTCCGAGCAATCCAATAGGCAAAATCGGGATCATCAGTTCCTGCGAATTTGAATGCCCTTAGCCAAAGCCGCTGTTCCCAGGTCTTTTCTGGAAGATACCAGTGTAATTCGTCGGGCATATAACCCCAGAACCAGTGAGCTACGGCAGGCTTCAGTTTCCTCGCCCACATCGGAACATCCATGAAGGAGGCAATCCGATTCAGTCTGACACCACGTTCGACCATCTTGACGGCATCAGGGGCCTTATCCCACCACTCGCCCCCTAACGGACAATAGATAGCGATGCCCAACACAGGAAACGCATCACACAGTTGCAATGCTCGTTGACTGATTGCTGCTCCCCGGTAAACGTTCTCTCTAACCAGCGGATTAAAGCGCCGAGCCAACTTCAGGGCGTTAGGTTCAGCAGCCTCGGCAATCAGCCTTTTCAATATGCCGTTGAGATTGATGAGTTGCCGCTTGCGTTGTCCCCATCGGATTTTACGATACAGTTTCCCTCTCTCCCCTTTCGACCAGACCTCGTTCTCTTGCTGTCTGGCTTCAACATCTTCTCCCTCAAGTTCTTGATATCTCGGGTTTCGCTTTAGGGCCTCATGCAGCATAACGTCGTGTAGCGCTGATGACATGGATCCGGAGGATGGCCGCCTCTGGATCTATGGCACCGACGACCAGCAGACCATCGCCTTCACGCCTGCCGGGATGGAATATCTGCGGGAGCTGCTCGCCGAACACAAACGTAATCGGATGTCCCCGCGGTCTTGAGCGGACGGTTACGGTCCAAGCGACCTCCCACCAGCTTGTTCTATCTCCCAGTTCAGGCCGAGGACCCAACGCAAAGCGTCTTCATGTATTACAACGACGAGGCACGTGAAGCTCTCGATCCCGTCCCATGGATCGAAAACACGGTAGCTCCCCTGCAACCGCAACTCCCGACCTGGTCCGAGCCCAACGACGACGACGAACCAAAGGAAATAAATCAGGCATTGGTCGATTCGGCCATTACAGAGTGGAGGAATACCCCAAAAGGCTACGGCCACCTAAGCTTCTTTCTGCTTAAACGGAAACTGAAAAATGCGGGGATGGATGCGAGTGAAATCGCAACTTCTCTGGAGGTCGAAGCGACATTTGCCCGTTCCCCGAATGACCGTAAGGCTCAGATTCCGAGTATCATTGAAAGTCTCCAAAAAAGAAAACTCAAAACATAGCCAATCGCGAAGCGATTTTTTCGCGCGAAGCGCGAAAGCAAGGTGACTAAAGTAGTTTCGGCTGTTATCTCAGATTATTAAAAAGCCAGACGGCAGAAATAAAAAATCATATTTCTTGCAACCCATTTTCACTGCTATGAGTCCAATATTTGTTGACAAACTTGAGTTTGTTTGTTAGTATGTCTTCATTGATGAATTAGATATCTGCTTTTGTTATTGCTTATCGTCTTGGCTGGCTTTGGCAGCTCCGGGCGTCTCAAGCAAAATCGATACAGAGATTATCGGCAAGCCTGGTTGCGGGAGTTCTCCTTACTGCCAGCCTACCAATCATTGTTTGTGAAAGGACAAAGATATTATGCTAAACGATAGTCGTCCCGTTGATTTGTTAAGCGATTCCGCAGGGGTTTATGGGATCGGGATTGTCTATGATGATGTTCTCAATAAGCGAATTGCGCAACACCCCGCGTTACCCATAGACGATGCTGGAAAAGAACCGGCGTGTGCCACGCCCGGGCGTCACAAACCCCTGACATTTTGTCCCGATGTTCTCAGAGAATTTGCATTTCCCAATAAATATCGTGAGGCAGCTCTTCAGACGCTTGGTAACAAACGCGTCATTGTATCGAGCAACGATTACAGCCGTTTTTCCCGCGGCTTGCCGCGGGGGCAATTGGCCGGGTGGTATTGTATCCGCGGATACAACCAAGTCATGCGGTCTGTTACCGCAGACACACTTCACCGTTCTGGCAGCGATCTTACGGCCGGGGCTTGCGGCAGAACTCAAAGGCTTTCCGGCGCTCTCTGGCCTCTCGGCGCTCGACTCGGGAGCGATAGCACGTTGCATACTTCAGACCCAGAGTCCTCCGGGTGCCGACATTTGTTCCGTTAAAATACAGAAACTTAAATCGCTTGTTGTCCGACTCGATTATGAAATAGTGAGTCTCATCAGACCATTTGTTGCCATTGGTCATTCGCTCTAATGGAGTCGTTGTCTTTGATACTTTCCAAGTTATCTGATGAGGTTGCAATGATTGATTGACGAACAACAAAATCTTGTCAACATCAGGTCGGTATTCAAATCTTAGTCGATCTTGAATCCAAACAGAACCCTGCTGACAAATGTCACGCACGCTTATTTGAATATTTTCCTTGTTCGCGATTTTTAAAAACGTAGTCACGAATCTGGCAAGACCTTATGTTCCCCTCGGCTATTTAGAACGCTGTCAATGTTAGAATTGTTAGTTAGAAAGAATGTGCCAAAAACAATACCCAAACTCTAAATAAAAGGGACAGTGATGTTTTAAGTCACGGTCCCCCGCTCTCGGCACCATTCCACCCAGTTGCATCAGCCGTCATGTCCAAAACCAACAGTCCATCTCATAGCGTCACGGTGAAATCACAAGCATTATTTGAACCGTGGGATTTGCGCATTTGTGAACTTGCGGTCAAACCATGGACGACGGCAGGATTGTTCCCGTCGAGCAATTCAAACTGAGCCGTAAAATCGGCTCCTTGATTCATGCATAGGTTTTGATGAATTGTCACCTTTTAGGTTCTCTCAATATCTGGCGGCATAAACATCGTCACTTTCCATCATTTTTTTGTTCTCGTAGCCAACGACTCGACGACGATACAGTTCTTGGCTGACGTGTCCTAGCACACCCTCCACCTCGCAAAAACGCTGATAGTCAGGATTCGCTCCGATATACTGGACGATGAGCTTTGTTAGAACGTAATTGAGATTCCCTGCGGAGGTTTTTGAATTAATGGGCGAGGAGTCAAAAATATCCTCATAGGCTTCACGTTCGCTACTTTTTATATAGGGCATTTTTTATTTTTCCTTTCCTTTCTTGTTTCAATATACTTTCTTCGTCCACCGAGATACGCATCTCGGCTTTACGAGCAGCCTTGTTGTGCAAGTGTTGTTTGCAACTAATCTGATTGAAGTTTTCAACAATCTCTTGCCGTTGGGCAGAGTTGAATTTTGTTAATTTGTCATGGTGTAAAGGCAATGGACCATCCTTTCTCGATTCATTGATTGTAGTTGATTGATACTGAAAAAGTCAAAACTGAAATCCGACAAATAATCGCGGGAATATTCTCTTGCATGACCCGCCCATACACAAAGCCACCAATTATCCTCATAGGGCATCATTCAGCCTTCGCTTCGCTTCGGCTGGTCCCTCCGCTTCGCTTCGGGACGTATATCTGTTTTTTGAGGTTCTTTGTGATTTGGGAATTCGTATTTCAGATTCAGTTACATGCGAAGCATTAACTCGTGCGAAGCACGAGTTGATTCATTCAATGTGTTTGTTAATAGTTGACTCTAAGTTTATGTTCGGGTGTTCGGAGGGCACACTTTTAGCCAGTCACGGCCAAAAGCGCACACCATGTTCGTAATATGCCGGATGGTATACAGTTGATTCGAGACAACCTCGTAAAGGTAACGGGCGGTTCTAGCTATCTCCGTTTTATATCTCGGCTTAACACGCTAAACATCACCTTGCCAATCAACCGACTATTGGGCGATGTTTTCTGGGTCAGTAAAATTCCTACCTGTTGCCCAGTCGGATGACACTTCTTCATGTCACCTTGTAGTTTTGAGTTCTAACAATCGCAAAACGGTGCTCTTCACACCAGTCTTACGAATTTCCTGCTCTCGCCCAGGTGATTAGTTGGGTCACTGTCGGACCACTAATAGCCAGTTTTGAAAATGATTGGCTGGCCAAGCTTTTAATTCGAGAGAGTATCGATTAAACAATAGCAATATTATTTATCTATTTGATGACATAAAAGTATGGAAATGTCAAGAAAAAAGTATTTAACATTACAATTTGGTAACGTTTGATGACCAAACAACAAACAAACGGTTTGGTTTTTTGGTACAAACAAATATATTGGCATATCGAGGTCAAGAAGCATATAAATAATATTGTGGGTTCGTGCTTGGCCGCTTGAACTCAAATTCGAGAGTGTGGGGGAACCGATGGCTTCGGTTCCCCCTTTTTAATTTTCCCCAAATTATAAATAGTCATGGGTAGTGGTTGCCTCCCTGGTTAATATTACTCATCTGATACTCGGTTGTTTCTTCACTCCTCACGGGGGATCGATTGATCGGTCCGCCAATTTTGTAGGTCGTGGCGGCTTAAGTTGCACACAGATATAAATACATTTGTTACCCCATCATCATTTTTATCCAAACACTGCTGGGGATGACAGTCTTCTTCCTGTCATCCCAAAATCTTTTTAAAATCGCCGGGGATGGCTTCGGCTTCGCGGCCTCCTTTAATGACTCGGGGGAACATGCCCACCGTCGAATGCTCTCCGCGACCTCTGGGCCAAGAAGCTGAATAAGGCGTTCATCTCCTGAAATTGGGCGTCCCTGGTCATACTCGGCAAACGTCGTTTCGACAGCAGTCAATCTATCCTGTAGCTCCTCATCCTTACCCTCAGTGGCAATTGCCGTGATGAGGTCACGGACTTCGGCAATACGCCATCCCAGTCGAGCCAGCATAGCTGCCGTGTATAGTGTCAATTCGTGCCGAATTCCTGGCGACCATTTTGTCGATAGCTCAGTTGCAATGGCAATTTTGCTTCCGGCCCGCTTGAGTTCCTTCCAGGCAGAGGATGAAGGATCATAATCATTGGGATTCTCGAACTCGACTGCTTCCCCACTCGGGTGAATAGAACCAGGGAAAACGGTGACACGGTTGTTCCCCCGGATTTCCAGAATCATCCCGTTGGCAGTGAATCTCTCATATGCTTTGGCCTTTGGAACCAGATAGACCCAGTGACTTCTGGGCTTCGACTTATGTCCAAAAATGCAATTGGTCTTCGGCAAGAACCATGGGGCGAACTTCAAGGCATCGACACTATCAATATCAACGTCCACCAAATTGCCGGATGGTTTACCGGTCAATATACCAATATTGGTCGGTACCTCGTCGAAGAAGGTCTCACAGTTGTTGGCCGTAATCCTGAGCTTGTTCCATTCCTTGGTTATTGGTGATTTCGTCTTGAAAGGGATGGGAATGGGGGAAAAGCCGTGGTTGATGTAGTTCAGGATTATTTTCGCATAAATATTGTCAGTCATGTAACAAATACTCCTTTGTAATAATTGCTTGGTTGAAACAGAACTAAACTATTTTTTGGGGCTGACAGTCACTCAGCCCCATTTCTCTATGTTGTTAGGCAGGATCGACTGTCATCCCGTTTTCCACAATTGATCTGACGTTCCTCGAAAGCAGTCCTGATCAACATTCTAATCAGTCCCGACATCGAGACAGTTAGACGGGTGGCGAGAATTCCGCATTGATCGCGGCTCTCATCGTCCAGATTAATTGAATATCTTTTGTAGCGAGCAATTTGCATTGGTTGTTATTCCTTCTCTTAAAGATCGAAATGTATTCCTAATCTCTATTTATCTATTTATGCAGCTTCAGCGTGGAACCTGCGCTTCCTGCCACAATATTTTCGTCGTGTCCCCACCTGTGGATGGTGTGGAGGGAGTCTATATACTTTTTTCAATACATTTGTGTTTATAGAAGTTTATGTTCTCCATCCACACCATCCACAAACACATATCTCCTTTCGGGGAGAGGCGGCAGTGCAACAACAAAATGAATGGTGCATGACCATTGAAACAACATTGGCGACAGTACATAGTGGTATTGACCTGACGATAGTTCTACCAACGAGCAGTTTTTGACCAACAATTAGCATTTATCAATTCGTCAAATGACAGTATTGGATCAGTATTGGTAAGGACCAACAACAATAGCTTTCGACCAACAATAGGTTAGAGACCAACAATAGCATCTCGCAACAATAAGTAATCACATCAACAATAGGTATCGAGACCAGCAACAGTATCGACTGACTCAGGATAGGCTAACAATGTATCGAGCAACAATAGCATCCGACCAACGATAACACCGGACTAATAGTATTGGACCAATGCTGACTGGCCAATATTGACGCGCTACGAGCGAATACAATTTCTAATGCACCGCTTCGTCGCCGCCATCATCGACAATAGATTTACCTTTAACGCACGGTGACACTGCCGCGCGGCTTCGTCATCGCCTCGATAAATCAATATATCCGTGCTCACATCAAAGAAAATGCCGGTATCCCTGAGAATGTTCCTAAGCAAGTCTTTTCCCCGGTCATTGGTCCAAACCTCAGGCGTCAACGTAGCGGTTTCAGTTTGGCCGAGGATGTGAGCGTCGGGTGTTCCATCGAGCAAACCCATGCGCCACAGAGACCTTATGGTCGCCGGGGATGAGATTTGCACCGGGTCGGTGACTCCCCATTTGGGGTGATTCTTCGGCCACCATCCCATTGAAGAGCGTTTCAATCGGTAGTGACTGGCAAGATGCAAATTATAGAGCTGGGGATGTGATAGCCTGCGGACTGTTGGGCGAGAAATTTGGCATGACGGTGAACTGAGCATTTCTAAATTAATTTTCCTCTATCTAATAAAGCGACAATGTTTGGATTAAAACAGACGATGACGACAGATGTCAAGAAAAATCTCCGAAGTACACAGAGAGTGTGTTTGGTTTTTAAATCGCCGACCTTGTGTCGTGTGGCTGGTGATGAAGTTCCATCGCGAAAAAATAAAATAGTCGAACCAAAAACATTGCCGCCACAGTTTAGATCGGAGCGTGTAGAGCCGGTCCATCCACTTCATCCCCATAGGCGTCCCAGTTCGGACGACTAGGGCCGCGATGAAAGAGACTCACGTAGCGCGAAGCTGGGCAGAGGCTTTCCACCAGATCGTAGAATGCAGCGGGTTTCTCCGAATGCCTGCCTCTTGGCGCGGATAGCAATGTGGATTGGTTCGTCAATTGGATAACAGGGTTTCCCCGGGTTGCCAGGATGCAATGTTCGGTCTGTCCGCGTAGCCAGTTTCCGCATCCGATTTTATCCTTCGCCCATGTCAACATTGTCCTCGGTTCAAAGCTCCAAGCCTTGGTCACTCGAAAGGCGTCGCCGCTGAGCAGGTGTGCGTTTGTAGTCCACAGCCAGAGCACACAATCGGTATGGGCTATCGCGCCGACAGGCAGCGCCGCGATCTCCGCAGTCGTCATTGTCGGATACGGTGTCGCTCCCCGATGCGACGGGTCACCACTGCGGGCATCGAAGCACCACGCTGGATCCGCAGTGATGACCCTGTATGGTCCGGCGCGGGGTAACGGCGGAGGTTCTTGGCGCAGCCGTTCAGCCTGTTGAGCCGTCCGAAGCTGACGATAGACGCCATTGACCCGGCCCGTGCGGTCCATCTTTTCTATAAACGGAATGAATTGCGGGTCGGCCTCTGCCGCTTTCATCACCGCCGAGATGTTATCCAGGGTGCGACCGGAGACTCCGGCAAACGCGGCAACCTTGTCACGGGTTTTGCCTTTGCTCGGTGGTGGAAACTTTCCACCACCGCTGCCGAACCGAGTTGCCCTTTGCCTTTCCTCTGCGGCGGCCTTCTCGACTGGCTCCAATGCTCGTCTGATCGCATCGATTTCGGAAGGCAGGAAAGATTTGCGGTAGGCGTTTTCGACAAATTCTCCCCGTACGATCTGCTCAAGATTGACCACATGCACCGGAACTCGTTCCCAGCCAAGCTTTTTGCATGCTGCTAATCGTCGGCTTCCGGCAATCAGTGTGCCGTCAGCACGGATAGGTATGGGGTGCAGAAGACCGACTTCTGAGATAGTGCGAGCAAGCTCATCAATGTTGCCGAGGTCGCGGCGGATGCGACTGCCGACAATAACGTCCTGGATAGCGACGGTGTGCGGATTACTGATCGCGGTCTTCATGGAACAAAGCTACAAATCCGGCAGGTCGCAAGCTTACGCACATAATGCTTCAACGTCGTCGATTTGCGTGGCGAACCATGCTCATACTTCATCCGTCTGCGGAGTACCTTGTGCGATTTGGCGCGCGGCGTTCATCTGTTCGAGCAGCAGAACAGCCAACTCATCGTCTCGTGCTTCCAAAGCCGGCATCCCGCTGATAGCGTAATGTGTGACTGCCTCAAGCATCCCCGGCAGTCGTTCCGCCACTCGCTCTATATGCGGGTTGAATGGAAAATAGGCGCCGTCAGTCGCTTCGGCGAGAGCCCTGAACGCGCGCTCCGTAGGATCTGAGTGACCTTGCTGAAACAAGAACAGTCGGGTTCCCGCCGCGCATAACTGCTTGGCGGTAGCAACCGCGTCGTCAAGGTTGCCGTGAAAGTGGTCCCCGACGATGACTACTGCCTGGACAGGGCCTTGTCGCGTCTCCCGTAGGGCATGTTCGAGGATATCGCCTATCTGGACATAGCAGCCGCAAACGCAACCGGCTCGGCCCCGGTCCATGATGTCGGCCATGTCGTCAGCGGTTGTGACCCAGTTAGTCGCGACGTATGGCCGGGTTTGAAGCGCACCCTCACGGCCGAAGTAAGCAAACTTGATGTGGACAGGTCCCGCCGCAAACATTTCAGCTTGGATGGTTCTGACCCGATTCCAGATGAAGCTGTCATCGGCTTCGGCGGCCAAGGCGAGGATCATGCGCGCGTCCTGATGATCATTGTTCATGGATGGTCCTGTTGGTCAGACGTGGTCACCCATCAATCGGTCACCTTTTTTACGGCGATGGGGTCTCGCTGGTAGCGATTCTGACGCCCTTCGGGCGTGCGTGGTCGGCACTTTCTGAAGCCCATGTTCGTCAGGATGGAAACAACTCGCTTTTGGGCGACCTGAGTCTGGTGCTCGGGGGCGAGCCCGAGAGCCTGTTCGAGCACCTCCGAAAGACTGACATCGATGCGATCCCCCAGCCATTCACGGATGAGTTCCTCCCAGGCATCGACGACGAAGCGTGCAGCCTGCTCGGCGGTCGCGAGTGCTTCGAGCTCCGGCGTCTCAAGCCACCAGGGTGCGCCTGTCTTGTATTGATGCACCGCCTCGGCCCAAAGCTGATCGCGCACCTTTTCCAGGCCATCGCGGTCAATCATGCCGCGGCAAGTGACTGGCCAGAACCGCCGCGAACCGGTCGGATCTTTCAGATAGCCGCCTACGGTCGGATTGATGGTGGCAGCGAACACGCATTGCCGTGGCAGCTTGATTGTGTGCCTGCCATAAGGCGGGCGAAAACGATCATAACGGCGAGTCAAATACGACTTTGCGGCGGACGATGTAGCCTTCGTCAGCGCGTCCATTTCCGCAATCTCGACGAGCAATATGCCTGCCGTCTCAAGGGCCGCATCCTTGCTGGCGAGATGACTGAGCCGATCGGTAAACCACTCATCGTTAATGGCAAGCGTTCGCAGCGCCTCGGACTTTCGCTTGCCCTGCGGACCCTCAAGGACGAGCGTGTAATCTACTTGGCAGCCCGGTTTATAGGTGCGAGCGACCGCTGAGATCAGATACCGAGGTCCAATCGCGCGAACATATTCACTGTCTTCGACGTTGAGATGTGTTTGAAGCCAGGTTTCTAGGCGGGACACTCTGTCCCAAACAAGCGACTCAAAATAGTTACGTACAGGGTGAAATGAGTTGTATCGGGCCGCTGCTTGCACTGCCCGTCCAACATCGCCAGCCGATGGACTAATACCTTTGCGCTGGAACCAGACTCGCACTTGGGTGTCGTGATGATCAGTCCAGAGCGTATTGGATGCTTCCTCGCCCCATGGCGGCCGCCGTTTGATAACGACCCGAACGTTGAATTCGTCGAAACCAAGTACGCCTTTCCACTTTGGGGCTTCTCGCAACATTAGAATTAGGTTAGCGAGATTGGGAACGATGTTGCCTTCCTTGTCGAGAATTAGTTGATCGGTCCAATCCAGTGGTTTTCTACGCCGTAATGCCGCCTCCCGCGTTTTTTTAAGCTCGGCAAAACGGTTCTTGAGAATCTGCTTGAGGCCACCCTCTTTGAGACCGCGAAAATGCTCCTGGCGGGGGCCACTCGCCGGATGGAGCGCATCGCGGATTGCCAGGGTTACCTCGGCACTGCCCGCATCGAACGTGACGAGCCGCAACTCTTCGATGGAGCTCGCGGCGGCCAGCGCCATGGTCCGGCCAAGCTTGTTAAGCACCGCATCGGCCCAGTCGAAAAGCCGCTGCTTGCGTTGCGTCTCAGATCGCGCGTGTTCATCGGCGTCTTGTGATGCCGGAACCGGCAAGTTAATCACTCCGAGCATTCCGTCGAACTTCCCTGCGGTAGAAAGATTTGAGAAAATACGGGTGACCACCTGTGACCAGCGGCGGCTTGCATCTCGGTTTTGGTACGGCGGCGGCGTCTTTCCGGCATGGAACTTAGTCCCGTTTCCTCCTATTGCCTTGCGGGTTGCAGTTTTAAGAATTCCTCAAGCATTTTTTCCTCCGACCATTCTTTGTCCCCGAACTCTTTAATCACCGCCGCTATCAATGCATCACGGGCGATTTTGAGTGCCGCAGGATCGCTCTCCATCGCCTTTTGTGCGATGGCCTCACATTCCGCCTCCAACAAGAATTCCTCATCAGGCGAAAGAACGTCGCCGTATTTGTCTCGGGCTGCTTGCGCTTCAGCTAGCATCTTGCACATTGCCAGCAGTTCAGGATTCAACTCGTCATTACTCATTGTTGTCTCCTTTGTTGTTCTCTCCAACTCAGTTCTGTTTCGATGCTCCTGATCACGGCATAGACACCGTCATTCACGGCCCCACTGTCATAGCGTGATCGTAACCACTCCAGTTCGGATCGGAGCGTGGTGGTGGATTTGTCTTGCATCGCCGCGCTCTTGGCCGCGCTCTCAATTAAGACTGCTGCTTAGTTCTGCTTGTGAAATATTCGGAGGTGAGCTGCCTTGACGGCATCTCCTCTGATTTGGTCGCCTGTTGTTCCCTTTGGAGCAGTCACGAACGCCTCACACAAAGCCATGAGTGCCTTGGCTTCCTCCATGTCCTTGGCTTCTTGGGCATTACGTGGCGGCAAACCTTTCTCGATCCGCTCGGCAAGTAAGATGGCCTGTTTGATGTCCTCGTTAGTCATTTTGATTTCTCCTTCGCTTTGATGGTTTGCGTTCCCCGAGTCGCGCAGGCGCGACTCGGTGTCGATGGTCTGCATTCCCCGGTTCCGGCCCGAGCCGGAACGGTGTCTTGTCTCGTGTGTCAGTCATCGCCTCGCTCTTGGCCGCACCTTTCCCTTGGGGTCACCGGGCGGACTTTGCGGCCCGGTGACAAACAGCCCGCGCCACACACGATGTGTGTCACGAGTAACAGCGCCTAACGCACGCGAACGTGCGCAGGTAGTCTTGGGGGGTTTTTCGGCGTTGAACCGCACGACGCGATGGTTCCACACCCGCAGGCTGGAACCTTCGCTGAGGTGTCGCACGGCGGGGTCCCTTGCACCACGCAGGTTGGAACCTTCGCCGAGGTGGCGCCCAACGAACATGACGAACGATGGGTCGCCGAATGGTGCCCAACGAACATGACGCGCGATGGGTCGCCACTGCCAAATATAGCGTGGCCGTATCAACGCGCAAGAGGCTAGTGAAGGCTGATGGATTCTAAAAACGGTGGGACAATCGGGATAAAAAGCCTAATGATTGTGTGGAGCGTTTCAGTGTCCCACTATCACTTAAGTCGTTGAAATGACCAGTTTAGTCCACTTCGGTATGGAACAGCACCTCTCCCATCAGCACGAAGAAAGGAATCGGGGTGAGCGAAAAATTCATCACCGAAGCGACGCTGTTGCGGGCCATCTGCTGGAGACCTGCCTCGCCGCCGAGAAAAAGGATGGCGCCGATGATGTTGATCGCCAGAAAGGAAATGGCGACCGGCACCCCGAGCAACATCAATGCTGTCGAACCGCCGAGGAGAAGAAGAGCTGCCAGTTCCCAAGGCATCATGCGGCTTAAGCGATTGATGCAGGTTGCGCCGGCAAACTTATGCTAAAGTCCGCAGATGGCAAAACCCACAGAGGCGTCATGCGTCGGGAAACAACCAGGGAGGAACTGCAATGACAATGAGGCCTGATCCTACCTTCCACGCATCCCCGAAGCTTGCGATGGAAGCTCCGCCGGAGAACTTCGCCTACACGTTGCTGCTCAGCCCCGATTTCTCGAAGCCCGACGCGCTCGCAGTAATCGACGTGAAGCCCAGTTCGCCCACATTTAGCCAAGTCGTGCACACGGTGACCATGCCCCACAAGGGCGACGAGTTCCACCATTTCGGTTGGAACGCCTGCTCATCGGCATTATCGCCGCTCACCGGCCACGCGTTCCTCGAGCGGCGCTACCTGATCATCCCCGGGCTCCGCTCCTCGCGCATCTATATCGTGGATACGAAGCCGGATCCCACGAAGGCGAAAATCCACAAGATCATCGAGCCCGAGGAGGTGTTCAAGAAGACCGGTTACTCGCGGCCGCACACTATCCACTGCGGTCCGGAAGGCATCTACGTCAGCACGCTCGGCGGCGGTGGCAAGGATGGCACCAATGGGCCACCCGGCGTGTTTATCATGGACTGCGAGACTTTCGACATCCTCGGCCGCTGGGAGATCGATCGCGGGCCCCAGAACCTGCATTATGATTTCTGGTGGAACTTGCCGCGCGACTACATGGTGACAAGCGAGTGGGCGTTACCGCCGCAGTTCGAGAACGGGATCGTCCCGGAAGATCTGCTCTCGAACAAATATGGCCACCGGATCCATTTCTGGGATCTTCGAGCCCGGCGCAATGTCCAGACCATCGATCTTGGCGCCAACCACCAGATGGCCCTCGAAGTGCGTCCCGCGCACGATCCTGTTCGCGAGTACGGGTTTCTGGGCGTCGTGGTCGACACAACGAACCTCGAAGGCTCGATCTGGACCTGGTGGCGCGAAGGCGGCAAGTTTCACATCGAAAAGACGGCAACGATCCCGCCCGAGCCGGCATCCAAGGAGCAACTGCCACCCCTCCTGCAAGGGTTTGGCGCAGTGCCGCCGCTGGTGACCGACATTGACCTTTCCATGGATGACCGGTTCCTCTACGTCGCCTGCTGGGGAACCGGCGAGATGCGTCAGTATGACGTCACTGACCCGAAGAAACCCAAGCTTGCGGGCTCGGTCCACGTCGGCGGCATTGCTCGCCGCACACCGCATCCGAACGGCAAGGTGTGTGCAGGCGGTCCGCAAATGGTCGAGATCAGCCGTGACGGCAAGCGGGTGTACTGGACCAACTCGCTCTACTCGACGTGGGACAACCAGTTCTACCCCGACGGCATACCAGGCGTTGAGGTCATGGCCAATGCGAACGCGAGTGGCGGCTTCGAGCTGGCAAAAGACTACTGGGTGAGCTTTCCTGATGGATATCGCGCACATCAGATCCGACTCGAGGGCGGTGACTGCTCGACGGATTCATTCTGCTATCCATCGGTTTAAATTTGACTGCAACGGATTGGACGCCCGCCGGCCTCTGGTTGGCGGTCGTCGCGAGCGGCCTCTATCACGGGGTGAACCCGGGAATGGGATGGCCGCTCGCCGTTTCCGCCGGGCTAATGGAAAGGAGTTCGCGCGCCCTCGTGCTGGCACTTTGGCCGCTGACGGTCGGCCATTTACTGGCAATGTTCGTGATGATCCTTCCGTTCGCGCTGCTGGTCGCCCTCCTCGAATGGCAGCATCAGATCCAGATCGGCGCCAGTCTCTTGGTGATCGGGTTTGGCATCTTCCGGTTCGTCAACCGACGCCATGCGCGGGTGCTGGCGCGGATACGACCGACCCAACTGGGACTCTGGTCCTTCGCCGTGGCAATCGCCCATGGCGCGGGACTGATGCTGGTTCCGATCTATCTCGGTCTCTGCAGGACCGCCGACCTCGACAACGTACACGAGGCAGCGGGCGCGATCATAAACGCCAATCTGAATATGGCCGTCTTGGTCTCCGTCATTCACTCGGTCGCGATGATCATGGCCGGCGGGTTCTTGGCGTTTCTGGTCTATCGCTACTTGGGTGTTAAATTCGTGTCGCGAAGCTGGTTCAATCTCGATGCGACCTGGTCCTTCAGTCTCGTCTTGGTGGGCGCTCTATCGCTTGCGGTCAGCCTGGCGGGCCGATACTGAAGCCCTTTGATTCCCAGGTATAATTGGGCGGATTATCGCGGTAGGCCGGCCCGAGCAAGCGCGTCACGCAGGCGCGACTTGTCTTCGCCCCGTCTCCAGACAAACCGCCCATCGATGTACACCGTGATCGACAGCGCAACGAATACATGTGGATGCAATCGCTTCGACAGTTCGGTAAGGTGGCTTGCGCCAGCGGCGACTTTATCGTCCAATGACCGAATATTTGAAGAACCGGAGGGAGAAATGCGCTCAGTGAATTGTGCAAGGCATCTGCGGGGCGGCGGTGCTGCGACATTGTGGCTCGCCCTGATGCTCGCCGGCGCGCAAGCCGCGGAAGAAAAAACCTATCCGATGAAGTTTACATTTCCCACCATCAACGATTCGCTGCACCAGCTCGCAAAGAGCTACGCAGCGGCAGTCGAAAAGGACTCCGGCGGCCGTATCAAGCCGGAAATCTATCCGGCGAGCCAATTGGGGTCGATTCCGCGCCAGATCGAAGGCGTGCAATTCGGCGCGATCCAGTGCGCGATCGTTCCCCCCGAGTTCTTTGTCGGGGTCGATGAGCGCTTCGAGCTGATGACGGCGCCGGGCCTTGTGACGTCGATGGAGCACGGACAGCGCCTAGCCGCGGACCCGGCGGTGCTCAAGCTCATGCTCGGGCTCGGCGCGAACAAGGGGTTGCGCGGCGTCGGACTGTTCAACATCACACCGTCTTCCATCATCGCAAAAAGCGCGATCAGGCATTTGTCTGATTTCAAAGGCAAGAAAATCCGTATCTTTGCTTCGGACTTTCAGACCACCGCCTTCAAGCGCCTCGGCGTAACGCCGGTCGCAATGACTCTGGGCGACGTGCTGCCGGCCATTCAGCAGGGCGCGATCGACGGCGCGCTTGCCGCCATCACCGTCTATGCGACGATGCAGTATCAGGACGCCGCGAAATACGTCACCGAAACCGGCCAGCCTACGATCTTCGGCGTGATCGAGATCAGCCGGAAATGGTACGACTCGCTGCCAGCGGATTTGCAGCAGATCGTCGATCGCGATGGCGCCGCCGCGGCGACGGAAATCAATCCGTTTACAATCGCGTTCAATGCGCGCGTGCGGCAGATGTGGCTGGACAAGGGCGGTGAGCTCATCAGCCTGCCGGGCGGTGAGCAATCGGCCATGATGGAAACGCTGGCGAGCGTGGGCGAGGACGTTTCCAAATCGAAGCCCCAGCTCAGCGCCGGTTACGAGCTGGTCACGGAGGCCGCCAGACGCACACGGTAGGGGTATGTCGTCATCCCGGGGCGCGGCCGAAGGCTGCGATCCCGGGATCCATAATCCCAGGCCGACTGTGGTTATGGATTCCGGGTTGCCTCGCTGCGCTCGACCCCCGGAATGACGGCCGTGTTCAGTCCACCGGCCGCTCGTCGGCAATGACCTTGCCGTCGTTCGGCAGCGTGCCCGGCGAGACCAACTGAACGTCTCCGCGCAGTTTCGTCACGGATTGCATCGTGGCGGCGACCGCGCTCTGCAACGCCTCGATCGGACCAGCGGTTTCCGCCATCAACGTCATGACGTCCTGCTCGTTGCTGCGCGTGACGACGAGCCGCACGCGGCCGAGCTCGGGATGACGACGCGCCAATTCCGCCACCTGCCTGGGGTGCACGAACATGCCCTTGACCTTGGTCGTCTGGTCGGCACGGCCCATCCAGCCGGCAATGCGCATGTTGGTGCGGCCGCAGGGCGAGCGTCCCGGCATCAGCGCTGTAAGATCGCCCGTCGCGATGCGGATCATGGGATAATCCGGATTGAAAGACGTCACCACGACCTCTCCCACTTCGCCCGCGGGAACGGGATCGCCGGTGCCCGGCCGCACGATCTCGAGCAGCAGGTTTTCATTGACAATCATGCCTTCGCGCGCGTCGCTCTCATACGCGATGACGCCGAGCTCGGCGGTCGCGTAGCACTGGAGCACCTTGACGCCGCGCGCGGAGAGCTCCTGGCGCAGCGATCCCGGCAGCGCCGCGCCTGAGACGAGGCCGCGCTTGAGCGAAGAAACATCCTTGCCGGCCTTCGCCGCCGCGTCGAGCAAGATCTTCAGAAAATCGGGAGTGCCGGCATAGCCTGCCGGCTTGAGATGGGCGATGGCTTCGATTTGCTGCTCGGTGTTGCCGGTGCCGCCGGGAATCACCGCGCAGCCCAGCGTTTGCGCACCCGACTCCATGATGAAACCGCCGGGCGTGAGATGATAGGCAAAGCAGTTGTGCACCACATCGCCCGGGCGAAAGCCGGCAGCAAACAGCGCGCGCGCGGCGCCCCAGAAATCCGAACCCATGCCTTGCGGCTCAAAGATCGGACCGGGCGACATCAGCAGCCGGCGCATGTGTCCGGGCGCGGTGACATTGAAATCTCCGAATGGGGGCCGCTCGCGCTGCTTCGTTGCAAGCTCCGCCTTGCGCAGTATCGGGAGCTTCGCGAGATCCACGCGCGAGGTCACGCCGTTGGCCGCGATGCCGCTCAACTGCTCCTGCCATCCCGATGCGCTCAAGGCAAGCGCGATGAGATCGGGCAAGCGGCCGCACAGGGCCTGCTCGCGTTCCTGTGGATCGCGCGTTTCAAGCTCGTCGTAATGGTCGAGCGGCATCCGTTCGCGCCGTAGATTTAGAGTGTGTCCGGTGATGTTGATGCAATCTCGGTTGACCTCTCCCCGCAGGCCCCCACAGGGCAGAGGTGCGCACGCTGCAAGGCGGCGGCATGCTCGGCATCATCGGAACCTGATGTGATCACGCCAGCCAGCGCTTGCGGCGGCGATAGTGCTTGCCCTCGCGGAACGATTTGCGTTTGCCTTCGGCCATGCCGAGATAGAACTCTTTCACGTCCTGGTTCTCGCCCAAGGCCTTGGCCTCGCCGTCGAGCACTACCCGGCCGTTTTCGAGCACGTAGCCATAGCGTGCATATTTGAGCGCCATGCGGGTGTTTTGTTCGGCGAGCAAGAACGAAACGCCTTCCTTGCCGTTGAGATCGCCGACAATCCTGAAAATCTCCTCGACCAACTGAGGCGCGAGCCCCATGGAAGGCTCATCCAGCAGGATCATTTTGGGGCGCGACATCAACGCCCGCCCGATCGCACACATCTGCTGCTCGCCGCCGGAAATATAGCCGGCGATTGAGCCGCGGCGCTCCTTGAGGCGCGGAAAGTAGGAATAGACAAGGTCGATATCCGACTGAATTGCCGCATGGCCGTCGCGACGGGTATAGGCGCCAGTAAGCAGATTCTCCTCGACCGTGAGATGGGCGAAGCAATGGCGTCCTTCCATCACCTGGATGCAGCCCCGGCGCACCAGCTCGTTCGGAGTCAGGGCATGCACTTCGGTGCCGTCGAACCTGATGGCCCCCTTGGTCACCTCGCCCCGTTCGGCGCGCAACAGGTTGGAAATTGCCTTGAGCGTGGTGGTCTTCCCGGCGCCGTTAGCTCCGAGGAGGGCGACGATTCCGCCTTTCGGCACATCGAGAGAAACGCCTTTGAGCACCAGGATGACGTGGTCATAGACAACTTCGATGTTGTTCACCGTCAGGATGTTCTTGGTGCCATCAGCCGTCGCTTCGCGCTGCATCGCCCCTACCGTTCCGATACATCACCTCGCGACGCTTGCATGTCGCCGGCGAGCCTTCCGTGACGTGCTGAGTTCGGGCTGCGCCGAGCTCAGCATGCAGAGCGCAAGCGTGCCGTGCCTACCCCTACGAGGATTTATCGCACGCCTCGGTGCGCTTCGGCCACGGCTGGTTCTTGCTCACGTAATCCGCCGCCGCAGCGTCAAGCAGCGGCATCACCTTGTCTTTCATGGGCTCGATCCAGTCGGATACCTTCACCCATTTGCTGCCGTCCCATTGCTGCATGTAGGCGGCATGGTGACCGTTGTGGTCGGTGCAGTTGACCGAGAACGGCGCGGCAAAATCAGGTAAGCCGATTTCCTTGAAGCGCGCTGCGGAGACTCGCAGTGATTCCAATCCACGCCGCATTTCGTCCCCGGCGATATCCTTCTTGCCGGTGAGTTTCTGGGCGTTGCGGATGCCCTCGCTGACGATCACCGCGTTCAAGATGGCGCGGTTATAAAAATTCTCGCCCACCTTGTCCTTCGGGGTTTGGCTTTTGCCCTTGTCGATGACGTATTTGACGATGTCTTGGATCAAGGGGAAGTTCGCGCCAACGGCGTTGAAATTGAGCGATAGATAGCCCTTCCCGCCAGCGCCCGCCGGACGCGCATCATCCTCGTTGCCCGACCACCAGATACCGATGAAATGGTCGAGCGGATAGCCGGTTTTGGCGGCTTCTTGAACGGCGGTCGGATTCATTGCGCCCCAGCCCCACATGATCATCCAGTTCGGGCGGTCGCGGCGCACGTTGAGCCATAGGCCGGACTGGTTTTGCATGTCGGCCGGCGGCACCGGGTATTCCTTGACGGTGAAGCCGTAATCCTGGGCCAATTGACGCAGCAGCGGAAGCGGCTCGCGCCCGTAGCCGCCATCGAAGAAGATGAAGCCGATGGTCTTGCCTTTGAGCTTTTCGAGCCCGCCCTCCTTGCCGCCGATGTAACGGAACATCATCGACAGGCCGTCCCAATAAGTCGCCGGCGGATTGAAGATCCACGGGAAGTCGTTCCCGACCGCCGAGGCGGACAGACCATAGGCCATCGAGAGGAGCGGAATGTGATCGACCGCGGCCTTCGGGATCAGGGCCAGCGTGATGCCGGTCGAATACGGATTGACGACCGCGGGGTGCTTGCTCTTCAAGGCCTCATAACATTCGACGCCGCGTTCGTTCTTGTAGCCAGTCTCGCATTCCTCGATTACGAGCTTCGAGCCGCCGATGCCGCCGTCGCGCTCGTTGAGCATGGTGAAATAATCGTGCATGCCATTGGCGATCGGAGTCCCCGAGTTGGCGAAGGGACCGGTCCGGTAGCTGAGGAGCGGTATGAAAGTACCGTCCTGCGCAAGCGCTGGCGTGGCCAGCGCGGAGCCACCCAGGACGCCTGCGACGGCCACACCAACCACAAGGTATTTCAGGCGCATTCTCTTTTCTCCCTCGTTGTTTCTACCGGGGCCGGCGCGGCTCCGGTCCATACGGTTGTCCCCTGCTTCGGGGAATGATCCCGCCGGGCGCTTCGCCCGCCGGGCGTGATGCAAGTGTGCACCTTCAATACGGGAAAGGCCACACCCTGAGTTTTTGTTTCGCCAGCTGCCAAAGCCGAGCGAGACCATTCGGCTCGGCGATCAGGAAGAAAATAATCAGCGCGCCCACGATCATGAAGGTGAGGTGCTCGATCGTTGACGAGGCAATGGTCATGCCGAAATAAGCCGGAGCGGTGCGCAGCACGATGGGCAGTCCCCAGATCAAGGCCGCGCCGAGGAATGAACCGAGCAGACTGCCGAGCCCGCCGATGATGACCATGAACAGGATCAGGAAGGACTGATTGATATTGAAGCTTTCCGATTCCGCGTTGCCGAGCCACAAGAAGACCATCATCGCTCCAGCCACGCCGCAATAGAAGGACGACACCGCGAAGGCGAGAAGCTTGGTCGGCAAGAGTTGGATCCCGATTAGCTCGGCGGCGATGTCCATGTCACGCACTGCCATCCAGGTTCGGCCGATGCGACCGCGGATCAGGTTCGATGCAAGCAAGGTCATCACCGTCACAATGACCAGCACGACCAGATAGCGCGTCACCGGCCCCGCGTTCGGTCCGGTGATTGGAATGCCAAGCACGGCGCGCGTGGGCACCTCGATCGAAGCGGAGACATTGTAGTTGTAGAGCCATGGCACGCGAATGAAGCACCAGGACAGGAAGAACTGGGCGGCAAGGGTCGCGACCGCCAGGTAGAAGCCTTTGATTCGCAGGCTCGGCAGGCCGAATACGACCCCGGCCGCAGCAGAGAAAAAGCCCGCACAGATCATCAGCACGACGATGTTGATTGCGGGGAAATAGGTCGTCAGCTTGTAGCAGGCGAACGCGCCGACACCCATGAAGCCGCCGGTGCCGAGCGAGAGCAATCCGGTATAGCCCGTGAGCAAATTCAATCCGATCGCCGCCAATGAAAAAATCAGCATCGGGATGATGATCGAATCGATCACGAAAGTAGACGCGAGCAGCGGCACCAGAACGTAGGCGGCCGCCAGGATCAGGATCATGCCGATCCGATCCTGCAGGATCGGAAACAGCGCCTCGTCGGCAGCATAGCTTGTCTTGAATTGCCCGACCTCGCGATACAACATTTGACGATCGGTCCTCAAATCCGCTCGATGAGTTCTTCCCCGAACAGGCCTTGCGGCCGGAACAGCAGAAAGACAAGGGCGATGACATAGGCAAGCCAGCTTTCGATGCCGCTTCCGAGCAGGGGTCCCCAGTAGAATTCGCCAAGCTTCTCGCCCATGCCGATGATGACCCCGCCCACGATCGCACCGGGGATCGAGGTGAAGCCGCCGAGGATAAGCACCGGCAGAGCCTTGAGCGCGATGATTTCCAGCGCGAACGAAACATCCGATCGTGCGCCCCACATGATGCCGGTCGCGAGCGCCACGATGCCGGCGGCAAACCAGACGATCACCCAGATCTGTTCAAGCGAGATGCCGACCGAAAGCGCGGCGTTGTGGCTGTCGGCGACGGCGCGCAGCGCGCGGCCGATCCTGGTGCGTTGAAAGAACACCGCCAGAGCAGCCACCAGCAGCGAGGCGATGACTGCGGCGGCGATGTCGATCTTCTGCAACTGCACGAAGCCGCCGAACATCTCGACCCGGTAGGCTCCGCGCGGCAGCAGGAGCTGGTCAGAGATCATCACTTTCGGCTCTCCGCCGAAGATCAGTTCGCCCAATCCGATGAGAAAATAGGTCAACCCGAAGGTTGCCATGAACAGGATGATATCCGCCTGGTTCACCAGCGGCCGCAAAACCAGCCGCTCGACCGCGAGCGCAAGGACGAACATGACACCAAGCGTGACAACGAGCGCAAGGAATGCCGGTACGCCATGCTCGCTCAGACCTACGAGCGTGAGCGCAGCAAACACAACCATGATGCCCTGCGCGAAATTGAACACGCCCGAGGCCTTGAAGATCAACACGAAGCCAAGCGCGATCAGTGCGTACAGCACGCCGGAGACAAGGCCCTCCCACAGCGCCTGCGCCAGGAGATCCGGCGCGGTGCCCATCTGCACGAATGGATCGATAAAGACTCTGTAGAGGAGGTCCATCGCAGTCAATGTGCGACGCCCAGATAGGCGTCAATGACGCTCTGGTTGCCCTTGATCTCGTCGGGCGTGCCGTCGGCGATCTTTACGCCATGATCGAGCACGAGCACCCGGTTCGACAGGTCCATCACCACGCCCATGTCGTGCTCGATCAGCGCGATGGTGGTTCCGAAATGTTCGTTGAGATCGAGGATGTAGCGGCACATGTCCTCCTTTTCCTCGATGTTCATGCCGGCCATGGGCTCGTCCAGCAGAAGCAGATCGGGTTCCATGGCGAGCGCGCGGCCGAGCTCGACGCGCTTCTGCAGCCCATACGGAAGCTTGCCGACCGGAACCTTACGAATGTGCTGGATCTTGAGAAAATCGATGATCTGTTCGACCAAGAGCCTGTGCTCGATTTCCTCAGAGAGCGCCGGTCCCACCCGCAAGACCTGCCAGAAAAAGCCACGCTGCATTTTCAGCGTGCGTCCGGCCATGATGTTGTCGAGCGCGGTCATTCCCTTGAACAGCGCAACGTTTTGAAATGTGCGGGCGATACCCCCGAGCGCGGCCTCGTAAGGACGCATGCGCGAGCGGGTCTGACCCTTGAATGTGATGCGGCCCCGCTGCGGCTGATAGAACCCGTTGATGACATTGAGCATCGACGTCTTGCCGGCGCCGTTCGGTCCGATAATGGCCCGGATCTCGCCTTTGCGGATATCGAACGAAACACCGGTGACCGCTTTGACGCCGCCGAAAGACAACGACACATCATCGACCGAGAGCAGCACTTCGCCCGCTGCGATCTGCTGCTTGGTCGGGGCTCTCACGCGGCCTCTCCCCCAACGCGGTTATGCGGCTTTGTCCAGAACCGCAGCTGCGGGGATCGGACTCACATCGCGGATTTTCACGCGCGCGGACAGCACGCCCTTGCGGCCGTCCTCGAAAGTCACTTCGGTCGCAATGTCGGCCTCGTTCGCCCCGTTATAGAGGGCTGTGATCAGAGGTGCGTAGCGCTCCGCGATAAAGCTGCGGCGCACTTTCTGCGTCCGCGTGATCTCACCGTCATCGGGATCGAGCTCCTTATGCAGGATCAGGAAACGGCGGATCTGAGCGCCGGCCATCGCTTGTTCCTCCGCCAGTGACCGGTTCACTTCTTCGACATGCTCGGCAAGCATGTCATAGACCAGAGGATGCGCGGCCAGTTCCTGGTATGAGCCATAGACGAGGTTGTTTCGTTCCGCCCAATTGCCGACCGCGGTGAGATCGATGTTGAGCATGACGCAGACGAAGTCACGCTTGTCCCCGAAGGCGACCGCCTCGCGGATGTTGGGATAGAACTTGAGCTTGTTCTCGATGTATTTTGGCGCAAACAGCGTGCCGTCGTTGAGCCGGCCCACGTCCTTGGCACGATCGATGATCTTGAGATGACCGGTCTTGGGATCGATCAGCCCGGCATCGCCGGTGCGCACCCAGCCATCGGGCGTCTTGGTCTCTGCAGTCTTCTCCGGATCCTTGTAGTATCCCACAAACACGCCCGGCGATCTGAACAGCACCTCGCCCGTTTCTGCAATTTTCACATCGACGTCGATATTCGGTTTGCCGACAGTGTCGGCGTAGATTTCGCCGTCCGGCTGGGCGGTAATGTAGACCGAGGCTTCCGTCTGCCCATAGAGTTGCTTGAGATTGACGCCGAGCGAGCGCCAGAACCGGAAGATTTCCGGGCCGATTGCCTCGCCGGCCGTGTAGGCGAGACGAAGGCGGGAGACACCGAGCCGGTTTTTGAGCGGTCCGTAAACGAGGAGGTCGCCGAACCGATACATCAAGCGTGCATGCAGCGGGACTTTCTCGCCGTTGAGGATCTTTTCGCCCCAGCGCCTCGCCAGAGCGATGAAGTAATTGAACATGGCGCGCTTGAGGCGGCTGGCGTCTTCCATCCGCACCATGGTCAGCGTGAGCAGGTTCTCGTAGATGCGGGGAGGAGCAAAGCCGTAGGTCGAGCCGATCTCGCGTCGATCATCGCCGACCGTCTCCGGGCTTTCAGGGCAATTCACACAAAAGCCCGCAGTGAACGCCTGCGCATACGAAAACACGTGATCGCCGACCCAGGCGAGCGGAAGATACGCGATCACGTCTTCGTTGGGACCGAGATTGTCGAAGCGATTTCCATTCACGGCCGAGACGATCAGATTCTCGAACGTCAACATGACGCCCTTCGGCCGTCCTGTCGTACCGGAAGTGTAGAGCATAACCGCAAGGTCTGAGCCTTTCCCGGCGGCAACGCTCTCCTCCCAAGCCTGCTTGCCGTCGCCGGTCAGGCGCTCGCGGCCGAGCTTCTGCAAGTCGTCGATCCATTTCAGCCGCGTATGATCGTAATTACGCAGCCCGCGCGGCTCGTCGTAGATCACATGCGAAAGCCGAGGCAGCCGAGCCGAGATCGAGAGGATCTTGTCGACCTGCTCCTGGTCCTCGACAACGGCAATCGTCACCTCGGCGTGATCGAGAATGAACGCCATCTCTTCCGCGACCGAGTCCGCATAGATCGGTACCGGCACGGCGCCGAGCGATTGTGCGGCACACATCGACCAATAGAGGCGGGGCCGGTTGCCCCCGATAATGGCGAGCTTGTCGCCGCGCTTGAGGCCCAGCGCCGAGAGCCCCAATGCGAGCGCGCGGACCTCTTCGTACACCTGGGACCACGTCCAGGCGCGCCAGATACCGAGATCCTTGTGCCGGTAGGCCGGTCGCTGCGCGAAGATTTGCGCGTCGCGGATCAGGAGCTTGGGAAACGTGTCTTCAGCCGTGCTCGGTGCCAAAGCAATCCTCCCGGTTCGCAGAAATAAGGTTCGTCTGGTGGTGCTCGTCTGCCTTTATCGGCAGTTCTTTGTCACTCCATAAGAAAGTGGGCGCGGGCCGGGGTCAAGCCGGGAATTGGTCTAATGCTTACTCCGCCGCTCGCAGGAGCGGCGCAGGGCCTGCGCGGAATTGCTCGAGCAGGGCCGCTTCGTCCGCCTTGGCCGCCTGCAAGTGTCGCATCTTGACGTGTCCGAAACCGCGGATCTTCTCGGGAATAGAGGCGAGGCCGACCGCAGCCGCATGGTTATCGGGATTGAGCGCCGGGAGCACCTCTTCCAGCATCGCCTCATAGTCGCGCACGAGCTTGCGCTCGATGCTGCGCTCCTGCGAATAGCCGAAAGGATCAAACGGCGTGTCCCGCAGAAACTTCAATTTCGCGAGCCATTTGAACACTGAAAACATCCACGGACCGAACGTGAGCTTTCTGGGCTCGCCGGTCGATTTGTTCATCGCTGCCAGAAGCGGTGGAGCGAGGTGAACGTGGAAGCGAAGGTGCTCGCCCCCGATCTCGTCCGCGACCCGGCGCATGAACGATCCGTCGGAATAGAGCCGCGCGACTTCGTATTCATCCTTATAGGCCATCAACTTGAACAGATAACGCGCGACCGCCTCGGCCAAACCAGCTCTGCCGGGAGCACGCTGGCCTTCCACGGTCCTCACCCGCTCCACCCATTCGCGGTAGCGAGTAGCATAACTGGCATCCTGGTACGATGTGAGAAATGCCACCCGGCGCTCGACCATCTCATCGAGTGACTGCGAGAGCTTATGGGAATCACGCCGCTGATTGGGTGCGGGCGCGATCATGCTCTCGATCGCGCTCCAGTCGACGGCAGCACGCCGGCCCCACCGGAACGCTGCCCTGTTCATGTCCACCGCTTCGCCATTCAATTCGATTGCCTGCTCGATCGATGCGGCCGAAAGCGGCAAAGCTCCGAGCTGATACGCGTAGCCCACGAGGAATATATTTGCGCCGACGGTATTGCCGAACAGCACTGTTGCTACCCGGCTCGCGTCAATGAAACGCGTCTTCTCGGCCCCGGCCTGCGCCGTGATCGCTCGTTTGAGCCGCTCGGTCGGCAGCGAATAATCGGGGTTGCGGGTGAAATCGCCGGGCAAAAACTCGGCGACATTGATGACCATGGCGGTGGCGCCGTGTTTGACCGCCGCAAGCACCTTCTTGTTTCCTGCAACAACGATGTCGCCGCCGAGCACGAGGTCGGCTGCGGCGGCGGCAATGCGGATGGCGTGGATGTCCGCCGGCTGCTGCGCGATGCGCATGTGGCTGTAAACGGCGCCGCCTTTTTGCGCGAGGCCGGCCATGTCGAGCACGCCCACCCCTTTGCCCTCGATGTGGGCCGCCATGCCGAGAATGCCGCCGATGGTAACGACTCCAGTGCCGCCGACGCCGGTCACGATGATGTCGTAGGTTTGCTTGATGGGCGGCAGTACGGGCTCGGGCAGACCTCCTTCCCGGTTACCGCTGAGCGGGTCGGGGTGAGCGGCGGCGAGCGCCGTGCCCAGCTTGAGCGTGGCTCCCGCAACCGTAACAAACGAGGGACAGAAGCCCTTCACACAGGAAAAATCCTTGTTGCAGCTAGATTGATCGATCGTGCGTTTGCGGCCCCATTCGGTTTCCAGCGGCTGGACCGACACGCAATTGGACTTCACGCCGCAGTCGCCGCAGCCTTCACACACGAGCTCGTTGATGATCACCCGCTTGGCCGGGTCGGGATAGCGTCCGCGTTTCCTCCGCCGGCGCTTCTCCGCGGCGCAGGTCTGGTCATAGATCAGGACGGTGACGCCACCAAGCTTCGCAAGCTCCCGTTGCACCTCCATCAGATCGTCGCGGTGATGGATGGCAAAACCGCGCGGCCGGTCAGCCATTCGGGCGTATTTCGCAGGATCATCGGTGACGATGACGACGCGCTTTGCTCCCTCCGCCGCTACCTGACGCGCAATTTGTGCGACGGTGAGGCCGCCGTCATTGGCCTGGCCGCCGGTCATGGCGACGGCATCGTTGAACAGGATCTTGTAGGTGATGTGGGTGCCGGTGGCGACCGCGGCACGGATCGCCATGTATCCCGAGTGATTGTAGGTGCCGTCGCCGAGATTCTGAAACACGTGCGGGCGTTTGCTGAACGGCGCTTCCCCGATCCAATTGGCGCCCTCGCCGCCCATCTGCGTATATCCGAGGGTCGAGCGGTCCATCCATTGCGCCATGTAGTGGCAGCCGATGCCGGCATAGGCCCGCATTCCCTCCGGCACCACGGTCGACGAATTGTGCGGGCAGCCCGAGCAGAAATAGGGCAGACGCACGGCCACATCGGTCGTCTCGGCGAGCCTGCGTTGCGCTTCCTTGAGCTGTGCCACGCGTGCCGCGATCGCTTCGTTCGGCCCGACCCGCTGGAGGATGCGTTCGCCGATGCAGATTGCGATTTCATTGGGATCGAGCGCGCCCTTGACGGGGAATAGCCAGTTGCCCTGCTCGTCGCGCTTGCCGATGCAGACGGGCTGGTTGGCGCTGCCATAAAGCTCCTCGCGCACCTGAACCTCGATGAGCGAGCGCTTTTCCTCGACGACAATGATGAGCTCAAGACGATCAGCGAAGGTTGCCAGATCCTCGCGGCTGATCGGCCACGGGCAGGCGACCTTGAAAACGCGGATGCCGAGATCGTTGCATTTGACCTCGTCGATGCCGAGCTCATCGAGCGCCTGGCGGACATCGAGATAGCTCTTGCCGACCGTGATGATGCCGATCTTCGGATTACGGCCGCCCAAAGTGATGTATTTGTTAAGCTTGTTCGCACGCACGAAAGCGAGCATGGCATCGCGCTTGTAGTCGTGCAGCCGCGCTTCCTGGCCGAGTATGGTGTCGTGCAATCGGATGTTGAGCCCGCCCGGCGGCATCTCGAAATCAGCGGGAATGGCGATGTTCACGCGCTCGAGGCTGCCGTCGATCACGGCGGTTGATTCCACCGTCTCATGCATGGACTTGAGCGCGACCCACGTGCCGCAGAAGCGCGACATCGCCCAGCCGTAGAGGCCGTAGTCGAGAATCTCCTGAACACCGGCCGGGTTGAGGATTGGGATCATCACGTCGATGAAATGATATTCGGATTGGTGCGCCGTGGTGGAGGATTCGGCGGTGTGATCATCCCCCATAAGCGCGAGCACGCCCCCATGCCTGGAGGTGCCGGCGAAATTGGCATGGCGGAAGACATCGCCGGTGCGGTCGACGCCCGGCCCCTTGCCGTACCAGAGGCCGAATACGCCGTCGAACCGCCCTTCGCCGCGCAGCTCGGCCTGCTGGGTGCCCCACAGCGCGGTCGCGGCGAGGTCCTCGTTGATGCCGGCTTGAAACCGGATGTCGTACGCATCGAGGTGCTTGCGTGCCCGGACGAACTGCTGGTCGAGGGTTCCAAGCGGGGAGCCGCGATAGCCGGTCACATAGCCTGCGGTGTTGAGGCCGGCGCGGCGGTCGCGCTCCTTCTGCATCAGGCACAGCCGCACCAGTGCCTGAAAGCCGGTCGCGAAAATCCGGCTTTTCGTCAGGTCATATTTATCGTCTAGAGTGATGTGGTTGAGCGCCATCGCGCCGCGGGCCTCCAACCCCTCGCCGCCAGGCGGAATCGCCGCCGTCGCACTTTACACTGCAGAGATATAGACGAAGCCACAAGCGGGCAATGGCGGGGCAATCGGCGATTCAACGCGTGGGAACCGGTAACCGAAAAGCCACGACAAGGTGGCCATCGCGTTGCAGAAGAAGGGCCACGAGATCAGCGCCAGCAGCGTGAAGAGACTGTTGCCGACGCTCGGCTACAGCCGACAGTCGAACCGCAAGACCGACGAGGGCTCGAAGCATCCCGACCGCAATGCGCAATTCGAGCACATCAACGCCAAGGCGATCGCGGCACAGGCCACGGGGCAGCCCGTCATCTCGGTCGATACCAAGAAGAAAGAGCTGATCGGCAACTACAAGAACGGTGGCACCGACTATCGCCCGAAAGGCGATCCGCGCCGGGTGAAGGTGCACGACTTCGAGGACAAGAAGCTCGGCAAGGTCGTGCCTTACGGCGTGTACGACGTTGGCGCCAATGCGGGGTGGGTGAGCGTCGGGATCACAAGCGACACGGCACAGTTTGCCGTCGCCTCCATCCGCCGCTGGTTCGACGGCGATGGGACGCGAGCGCTATCCGCAAGCTCGCGAATTGACGATCACGGCCGATGCGACAAATCCGCAGCTAGCCGGATCGGATCAGGAAAGATGCTTGTTGGTGTTCCGAAAGAGGTTAAGGACAGCGAATACCGGGTCGGTCTCGTCCCTTCGGCCGTGCGCGAGCTGATCGCGAACGGTCACCATGTCCTCGTCGAACGGGGCGCGGGCGTGGGAGCAGGACTTGCCGATGCGGACTACGAGGCGGTCGGGGCGCAGATCCTCCAGGGCGCAGATGACATCTTTGCGCGGGCCGAGCTGATCATCAAGGTCAAGGAGCCGCTTGCCGCCGAGCGCAAAAAATTGCGATCGGGTCAGATGCTCTTTACCTATCTGCACCTTGCTGCCGACCCCGAGCAGACGAGGGATCTTCTCGCCTCTGGCGCCATCGCCATCGCCTATGAGACCGTGACGAGCGCGCAAGGCACGCTGCCCCTTTTGATGCCGATGTCGGAGGTTGCGGGGCGCATGGCGCCGCATGTGGGTGCGCGCTGCCTTGAAAAAGAGAACGGCGGGCGCGGGGTTCTGCTCGGCGGCGTGCCGGGCGTGCCGCCCGCTGATGTGGTCGTGCTCGGCGGCGGCGTTGCCGGCTCGCATGCCGCGCTCATTGCGGCCGGGATGGGGGCAACCGTAACCGTCATCGACCGCAATACCGAGGCCTTGCGCCGAATCTCCAATCAGCTCGGCACGCGCGTGCGCACCGTGTTCTCGACCGGCGACGCGATCGCCACGTTGTGCCGGCGCGCCGATCTCGTGATCGGATCGGTGCTCATTCCCGGCGCCGCGGCACCCAGGCTCATTACCGCCGAAACGGTCAAAGCAATGAAATCAGGCGCTGTCATTGTGGACATCGCCATCGATCAGGGCGGCTGCGCGGCAACATCGCGCCCGACCACGCATTCCGCACCCACCTATACTGTCGATGAAGTCGTGCATTATTGCGTGACCAATATGCCGGGGGCGGTCGCCCGCACCTCGACTTTTGCGCTCAACAACGTGACCCTGCCGTTTGTTCTGGCGCTCGCCGACAAGGGCATTCGCCGCGCGTTGGGCGAGGACCCCTATCTGCGCAATGGCCTCAATGTGTACGAAGGAAAGCTCACGCAGCGCGCGGTGGCGCAGGCCTTGAAGCTGCAGTTCACTGCGCCTGAAGCGGTATTGCGACTATGAAATGGATGAGCGGCCGTCAGCGACCTTTCATCTGACGAAAATAGGTCCACTCCTCCACGACGCGACCGCCGGGAAGCCGGCAAACGCCGTACTCTCCGCGCGGCCCTTTGCGAATCTCACTCTTGCCGCCGCTCTTGACGCAAAACACCGAAGCGGGATTCGCAAGCGCCCAACCTGCCTGCGGAGCAACCGCCAAGATGATTGCCAGGAAAACCGTAGCGGTTCGCATTGCGGTGCTCCAACGAATCTCCGGGCTATCACGATGTGATCTCGTCATTGCGGTTCAAGGCCCGCCTTGCTGGCGACCTCGCGGAAGCCGCGAATGTCGGACTCGATGACGTTACGGAACTCATCCGGGGTCGACAAATTGGCGATTGCGCCGATGCCCTCGAGCCGTTGGCGGATGTTTTCGCGCCGCAACACCTCGTGCAGGGTATCATGCATCTTGCCGACGATCGGCGCCGGCGTGCCGGCCGGGAACACCAGCCCATACCATCCGAGGAAACCAAAGCCGGGAATGCCGCTCTCTGCGATTGTCGGGACAGCCATGATCGCCGGCCACCGTTTGGGCGTCGCAACGGCAACGAGCCTCAGGTCGCCGGAGTCAACCTGGCCGCGGATGGCGTGATAGAGCTCGATCGTGAAGGCGGCATCGCCCCGCAGCAGTGCGCTTACGACCTCGCCTGTAGTGCGATAGGAGACCGCCTGCGCATTCATACCGGTGCGCTGGCGCAAGTCCTCCGCGATCAGATGCTGCGTCGAGCCGAGTCCCACGGTGGAATAGTTGAGCTTGCCGGCGGCTTTGTTCACATATTCGACGAGGCTCTTGAGATCGCTCGCCGGCGACGCCTTCGGCACCGCCAGCACAAAACCCGAATTCGCGAAAATCCCGACCGGCGCAAAGTCATTCACGGGATCGTAGGGTACCTGCTTGACCGTGACGGCGGACACTGCGTGGGCCATGCTGATCGACAGGGCGGTGTAACCGTCTGCCGCTGCCTTCGCGACCATCCCGCCAGCGATGGTGCCGCCGGCGCCCAGCCGGTTCTCGACCACAAATTGCTGTCCCAGAGCCTCCGATAATCCATCCGCGACGACGCGCGTGGCGACGTCGGTCCCACCGCCCGCGCCGAACCCGATGACAATGCGAACCGGCCTCGTGGGCCAGTCCTGAGCGGAAGCAACCAGCACCTGCGTACAGAAACATACGATGCTGGCGAGGATCGTGAGTGCGCGCTGAATGGTCATGTTCCTCCGATAGCGCGCTTATGGTTGCCATGGCAACGGCACGTTGTTGCAGAGAATGTCAACTTCCGCACGTGGGTCCGATTGCGATATGGTTTAACGAGGATGGCCTTACGTGGCGCGCAAACATCATTCCATAGTCGCTGAGCAAAATGCGACAAGGGCTGGGTGCAAACTGACTTGTTGAAAAGAACGCTAATTCATTAGGGGTTGTTGGCGTGCGGCAGCAACGTTGCCAGCTCGGCGCGTGTGGCGTAATCAGAGGAGACAAATATGGAATTCGGCTACTTCACCTTAAGCGACAATCACTATACGAACAATTCCCGCGACGCCAATACTTTCGTGTCCGACATCCTGGCCGAGGCTCTCTATGCCGATCAGCTGGGTATGCATTCCGCCTGGATCGGCGAGCATCACTTCAACTCGCTCGGCGTGCTGTCCTGCCCCGAGATCGTGCTGTCCTTCATTGCCGCACGCACCGAGCACATTCGACTTGCGCCCGCGGTCAGCGTGACGCCATTGCATCATCCCATTCGGGTGGCCGAGCAATGGGCCACGCTCGATCTCATCAGCAATGGACGCGTCGATTTTGCTGCCGGCCGCGGCTATGACGCTCGGGAATACGCGCCCTTCCATGTTTCTTTCCAGGAAAATCAAAGCATTTTCGCGGAAGGCATCGAGGTGGTGCAGAAGCTGTGGGCCGCACAAGGCCGCATCTCGCACAAGGGCAAGCATTACAGCTTCGATGACGTGCGAATAACGCCAAAGCCCGTGCAACAGCCGGTGCCGATCTATATCGGCTCGTTCTCCAAGCCTTCGATCGAGCTCGCCGCACGCCTTGGATGCGGGCTGATCGTTGCGCCTTTCGCGGCCGCTATGAGTTATGGCGGACTGAAGCAGGTGGCCGATCTATACAATGAGACCTGCGCCAAGCATGGTCGAAAGCCCGGCCGGCTGATGTGCAGCTATTTCACCCATTTCTACGACACGCCGGAGCAAGAGCGAGCGCAACGAGCGCGCCAAATCCGCTATTACCACGAATGCGCGATCCCGGCACTGCCCAGCGATCCCAAAACCGCGCCACCGAGCTACGCTTATTTCGTCACTATGGTAGAGCGGCTGCACAAAGTGCAGCCGGAAATGCTCACCGACAACTCGGTCCTGCTGGGGAATTCGCAAGCAATCACCGACTCGCTAAAGAAGGTCGAGGCCGCAGGTTTCTGCGAAGTGATCCTGTATTTCAACGTTGGCCTAAAGCCGCACAGCCAAGTCAAGGAAGAGATGGACAGGTTCATGCGGGAGGTGGCACCTCAGTTCGAGGGCAAACATCTGGAGCGGCGTGCGGCCTAAAGCCGATCTCGATCATGTTGATTGTGATGCGGCCTCGCCACGTGCGCACCTCTCCCATAGGGGCCCATAGGGAGAGGTGGCGCTGCCGGCTCAATCTCAGCGAAGAACGTGCTAACAACGCGCGACTAGGCGTGCGCGGCCGATGAAGCTCACGTCGCCTTCGGCGGCGCTCCCAGATTTTCCGCGAAGAACGCGAGCGTGCGGCTCCAGGCGAGATCGGCCGCCGCCTTGTTGTAGCGCGCCGCGCCGGTGTCATTGTTGAAAGCGTGCTGCGTGCCCGGGTAGATGTAGATCGTAAATTTCTTGTTGTTTGCCGTGAGCGCCGCCTCGTAAGCGGGAATGCCCTTGTCTATGCGTTCGTCATTCTCGGCATAGTGAAGGAGGAGCGCCGCCTTGATGGCGGGCACCATGTCCGCGGGCACCTGCTCGCCATAGTAAGGTACCGCGGCGGCAAGATCAGGACTGCCGGCGGCCATGCGGTTGACCACCCCGCCGCCGAAGCAGAAACCAACCGCGCCGACCTTTCCGGTGGATTCAGGGTGGTGCTGGATGAAGGGCACCGCAGCGATCGCGGCCGCGATTATGTCTTCCCGCGGTGTCTTGGCGTGGAGTTCACGTGCCTTGTCCTCGTCGGACGGAGTGCCGCCAGCGATGGAAAGAAGATCGGGCGCCAATGCAAGGTAGCCTTCAACGGCAAGTCGGCGGGCGACATCCTCGATGTGAGGGCTAAGACCGCGGTTCTCGTGAATGACGATGACGGCGGGGCGCTTTCCCATCGCTTTGGCGCGAACGAGATAGCCGTTAATCCTGCCTTTGGGCGAGTCGTAGGAGACGCGCTCCGCCGCGAGCCTGCTGTCATCGACGGGAACCGTCGCCGCGCGTGCATGGTCGCTCTGAAGAAGAGGCACGAGCGCAGCCGCTGCCGCAGCAGAGCCGGCGAGCTCGGTCAGTCGATCGAGGAATTCCCGGCGGTTCATGCCACCGTGTGTAAAACGGTCGTAGAGATTGATGATGCTTTGGTCCATGGCGCACACCCTCTCGTTGCAATTGAAACATAAACAAAGATGACGCGCGAATATTCCGTTGCGCCGCATGAGCGAAGCCGCCTTCGCCAAGGCTTCGGCGGCCTCACTCGCATTTAGTCCGTCGAAGCTTTGCGGAGACAGGCGGCATGCGGGATCCCGGATATCGCCATTGCGCCGAAGCGCAACGGCTCATTCGGCTACAATAGCTACAATAGCATAAGCCGAAAACAAAGAGCGCGGCTTGCGCCGCGCCCCTCGATGCTTGGTGCTGACCCGCTGAACGGATCAGTAATCCATTCCACCGCCGGGCATGGGCGGCATCGGCGCCGGCTTCTTGGGCAGCTCGGCGACCATCGCTTCCGTGGTCACCAGCAGGCCCGCGACCGAAGCGGCGTCCTGCAGTGCAGCGCGCACGACCTTGGCTGGATCGACAATGCCCTTGTCGACCAGATCCACATACTCCTCGGTCTGCGCGTCGAAGCCAAAGGTCTCCGACTTGTTCTCGAGAATCTTGCCGACAACGATCGAGGCCTCCACGCCTGAGTTCTCGGCGATCTGGCGCGCCGGCGCTTCCAGCGCCTTGAGAACGATGTTGATACCGGCCTGCACGTCGTGGTTCTCGTTGCTGATCCGGCCGACCGCTTTCTTGGCGCGCAGCAGCGCTACGCCGCCACCAGGCACAATGCCTTCCTCGACCGCGGCGCGGGTCGCATTGAGGGCATCTTCGACGCGATCCTTCTTCTCTTTCACCTCGATCTCGGTTGCGCCACCAACCCGGATGACCGCGACGCCGCCGGCGAGCTTTGCAAGCCTCTCCTGGAGCTTCTCCCGATCGTAATCGGAGGTGGTCTCCTCGATCTGCTGCCTTGATCTGCGAAACGCGCGCCTCGATGTCCTTCTTCTTGCCGGCGCCGTCCACAATCGTGGTCTTCTCCTTCTCGATGATGACCCGCTTTGCTCGCCCGAGCATGGCGGTCGTCACATTTTCAAGCTTGATGCCCAATTCTTCGGAGATCAGCTGGCCGCCGGTAAGGATCGCAATGTCCTCGAGCATCGCCTTGCGCCGGTCGCCGAAGCCGGGCGCCTTCACAGCTGCCACCTTGAGGCCGCCGCGCAACTTGTTGACCACGAGGGTGGCGAGCGCCTCGCCTTCAACATCCTCTGCAACGATGAGCAACGGCTTGCCGGCCTGGACGATCGCCTCGAGCACAGGCAGCAGAGCCTGCAGCCCCGAGAGCTTCTTCTCGTGCAGGAGCACGTAAGCGTCCTCGAGTTCGGCTAACATCTTCTCGGCATTCGTGATGAAATACGGCGAGAGATAGCCGCGGTCGAACTGCATGCCTTCGACGATCTCGACTTCAGTGTCGAGCGCCTTGGCTTCTTCCACCGTGATCACGCCTTCATTGCCGACCTTCTGCATTGCTTCGGCGATCATCTTGCCAACCCTGCTGTCGCCGTTGGCCGCGAGCGTGCCGACCTGGGCAACCTCGGACGAGGAGCCAACCTTCTTCGCGCGCTTCTCGATGTCCTTGACCACGGCCGAGACGGCGATATTGATGCCGCGCTTGAGATCCATGGGGTTCATGCCGGCGGCGACCGACTTCACCCCCTCCCGGACGATCGCCTGGGCGAGCACCGTGGCAGTGGTCGTGCCGTCGCCCGCCTGATCGTTCGTTTTCTGGGCAACCTCGCGCACCATCTGCGCGCCCATATTCTCGAACTTGTCCTCCAGCTCGATCTCCTTGGCGACGGTTACGCCATCCTTGGTGATACGGGGGGCGCCGAAGCTTTTGTCGAGCACGACGTTACGGCCCTTGGGGCCCAGCGTCACCTTGACCGCGTTGGCAAGGGTATCGACGCCGCGAAGCATCTTGTCGCGGGCATCAGTGGAAAACTTTACGTCTTTTGCAGCCATTTCAATTCACTCCGTGTTCTTGCAGTAAGAAGCTTCTTCTCCATTCGCCCGGGAAAAGGTGCGCCAGGAGATAGATCAGATTCTGCTTTTCAGGCGACCACGCCCATGATGTCGGACTCCTTCATGATCAGGAGTTCCTCGCCATCGAGCTTCACTTCGGTGCCCGACCATTTGCCGAAGAGCACCCGGTCCCCGGCCTTCACGTCCGGCTTGATGATCTTGCCGCTCTCGTCGCGGCCGCCTGGGCCCACGGCAATGACCTCGCCCTGTGACGGCTTTTCCTTCACGGTATCGGGGATGATGATGCCACCCTTGGACTTTTCCTCAGCATCGACACGCCGTACCACCACGCGGTCGTGCAGGGGACGGAACTTGGTTTTGGCCATATTTCTCCTCGCGGAACGCAGATTTTGGGATTGCTAGCACTGTAGGTGTGCGAGTGCCAAGCCGGCAAATAGGGGCTGTGCTGCGGGCTGTCAAGACGTGAATCGTAGCCCGGAGGGCGCGAGGGCGGGTAAGCGGCCGCGCGCAAAATCCGGGAGGCCCCCCCTCCCCCGGGAGATTGCCCCAAGCCTCCTCCGTCGATTTAATTTGGCGTCCCCGCATGGCACCGTCGGCGCGGTGCGCCGCCGATCGCACCATCCGGGGTTATAAGCAGGGTTCGTTTTAATGCGGCGCTGGTTTCTCAGCTACCATTCTCCGGATCAGCCGCTGGCGGAAAATCTCAAGCTCGCCATTGAGCGCAAGGATTCCGACTCGCGGTATTCTTCGCTCCAAGGCACATGCAGCTGGGCGGCTCGTGGTCGGCGCAACTGGCCAAGGAAATTGCAGACGCAAACGCTTTTGTCCTGCTGGTTGGGCAGCACGGGGTCGGCAACTGGCAGGTGCTCGAATATGACGAGGCGCTTGAGAGATGGACCGCGGCGCCGTCCGATTTTCCTCTCATTGTCGTCCTGCTGGAAGGGCAGACGGCGCCCGGTCTGCCGTTTCTGCGGCGGCTTCACTGGGTCATCACCCCGGACCCCGCTTCCGACAAGGAAATCGGCCGACTGTTTGAGGCGACCTCGGGCAGCCGTAGCAATGCCGGCGAGCTGTGGCGGTACGCCTCTCCGTACCGCGGCCTTGAAGCAATGCAGGAGAAAGACAGCGACTATTTCTTCGGCCGCAAGCGCGAAACGGTTGAGGTGCTTTCGGCGCTCGCGGCTGACCCCGACCGTGTTCCCATTCTTTTCGGCAATTCCGGGGTGGGTAAATCCTCGCTGGCGCAGGCTGGCGTGCTCGCGGCGCTCAAGCGCCAAGCCTGGCCGCAGGATGCAGAAGCTCCGAATGGCTGGCCGGTTGGATTCGAGGGCAGCCGGCAATGGTGCTTCCTCTCGTTGCGGCCTGGCACGGATCCATTGAAGTCATTGGTCGAGGCTTTTCTCGACATCTGGCAGTTCGCAGCAACGGACCCCGAGCGGATCCGGCAGCAGAACGGGCTGGTCGAATTGTTGCGTGATGGCAAGGCCACGCTTGGGGACCTCATCGATGCCACTGAGCGCCGCCGCAAGGAGCTCAATCAGTTCATGCCGCCGGCGTTCTTCCTTTACGTCGATCAGGGTGAGGAGCTCTATGTGCGCGCGCAGGAGCGCGAGCGGCGCCGTTTTTCCGAGCTGCTCGCGCAGGCGATTGCTGACCCGCGCCTGCGTTCAATGATGAGCATGCGCTCTGACTTCCTTGGTCACCTGCAAGCGGACGAGCCGCTGTTCAAAGTGCGCCAACAGATCGACGTGGCGCCGCTGCGCGAAACGGAATTGCGTGAAATCGTCAGCCGGCCGGCAGAAGTGCTTGGGGCACGGTTCGAGACCGAGGGTCTCATCGACATCATTACCCGCCGCACCGCCGAGGATTCCATCAAGGATGTGGGCGCATTGCCGCTCCTCTCCTACACGCTCGACGACATGTGGACCCAGATGGTGCGGCACGGCGACGGCATATTGCGGCTTCCCGCGCAATCGGTTGAGCTCGGGGGTGTTCTGGTGGATCGCGCCAACAAGTTCCTCGCCGCGCGCCCCGGTGCGCAGAATGCCCTGCGGCGCGTGCTGACGCTGCGCCTTGCGACCGTGCGCGAAGACGGCGAGCCAACGCGACGGCGAGCAGCGCGAGAGGAGTTCTCGGAAGAGGAGTGGCGCCTGGTATCCGAGCTTGCCGCCTATCCCAATCGTCTTGTGGTCACGATCTCCAAGCCCACGGGAGAAACCTCCGCAGAGGTGGCGCACGAAGCGATCTTCCGGCGCTGGGACAAGTTGCGCGAATGGATCGCGGCCGAACGCGAGTTCCTGGCGTGGAGGACCGGGCTCGAATCCGCACGTCGCGGATGGGAGACAGCACCCGAAGAGGCAAAGAACGATTCATTGCTGATGGGATTTCCCCTGGTGCAAGCCAGACGCTGGCTGGCGCAGCGCAAGGACGATTTGTCTCGTTCAGATCGTGAGTTCATCGAGCGCAGCATCGAGCGGGACACGGCGGAGCGCCGGCACAGCGAGGGATTGCGACGGCGGAGCCGGCAATTGGCGGTCCTCGCAGGCGTGCTGTTGCTCGCAATTGTTGCCGGTCCGGCGGCGTGGTGGAAACGGGCGTGGCTCAATGAGCAGGCCTATTGGGCCTTTCACACTCACCCACTTTCAACAGACAAAGAGCATGCGCTTGCGCCGGCTGCCGACTTCGTCGAATGCACCGACTGCCCCAGGATGATCGTTGTACCAGCGGGCAACTTCATCATGGGATCATTTAAATCCTCGCCATTCTTCAAGATGGAATTGCCGCCCCATCCCGTCACCATCAACCAGCGCTTTGCGCTTTCCGCCCGTGAGGTGACGCTGGGAGAATGGAATGCGTGCGTTGACCATGGTGGTTGCGCGCCGGTCGTTGCCGACGGTGCGGGAAGCGCTGCGCTGCCGGTCACGAATGTGAACTGGAAAGACGCACAGACCTATGTGTCCTGGCTCAAGAGAATAACGGGAAAGGATTATCGGCTACCCACCGAGGCGGAATGGGAATACGCAGCGCGCGGGCAGCGCTCGTCTGGCAAGACATACTATTTCTTTGGCAATGACGAGGCGGAGCTCGATCAATACGCCTGGTATGGCGACAATTCCGATGACCAGCTGCATCCCGTGGGGCGGAAAAAGCCCAATCCATTTGGATTATTCGACATGTACGGCAATGTCGCGGAGTGGGTGCGGGATTGCTACCACGACACTTACGAGGGCGCCCCGGCTGATGGTTCGGCCTGGGCCGCGTGGAATTGCATTCGCTATGCGATACGCGGCGGCTCCTACGTCGACCGCGCACGGATGCTGCGCTCCTCGGCACGGGATTCCTCGGACAAGGCAACCGACACCATCGGCTTGCGGGTTGCCCGTTCGCTTGCGCCGTAAAGCTGGAGCGTGAGCAAATGCGCCTGCGGAGACGTCGGTCACGACCGGTTTGGGCGCGTTTGCCCACCTCCGCGGCGTTGCGTGTCAGCCTCGCTCGAACCCGGAGAGACCGCACGCTTTCGCCTCGGGATGTGCCATGCGCTCCCTGGCCAACGCGGCATGCCGGCTGCGGGGAAACAGGCGCAGGATGTCGGCATTGATTTTCTGCGCTTGTTCCAGATGTCCCATGCAGCGATAGATGATCGCCATCCAGGTATATCCATTATCGCGTGCGTTGCTGTTCGGGAAAGTCGTGATGAGCTTGCGAAACGTCCCTTCGGCCGCATTCAAGTCTTTCATTTCGGCACCCAGCACGAAGATTTCCTCCGCCAAAGCATCATCCATAAGGTCGCCCTTCGGGAATTCCGCTTCCATGGCCGAGACCGCGGCGGGCACGGAGGCTGCGTTGAACTGAACGAGAATGCGCACTTTTCGATAGTAGAGCCATTCGCGCAGGTTGGCGTAAGGCTGGGTGCGCGGCACACTCGTAAGTGTCATATCGGTCAGGTTCAGGGCTTGCCTGAGATCCTTATGAACCGGCGCGCGTGCGGCGGTGCGCTGCGGCTGCTGCTGGGGCGGGCGATCCAGCAGCAAGGAGTACTCGACGATGATGTCCTTTGCTCTCTTGTCGAGGTCGCTCGGCGTGAGTGCGGCCGATTTCAGATAATTCTGGTAACGCAGAATTTGCCGGGAGGCCTCCACCACGTACGGAATTTCAGCCGCGTTGGTATAATCGAATTCCTCCGTGCCGGCCTCGCGTCTCTTTGCGGGTGGGAAGATCGCCTTGAGGAAATCAGTGATTTTTTTCGGGTCGGTGGTCGCCGGCATCCGCTCGATGGGCACTTGCAATGTCTTCAACCCGCGTTCACCGATTTCGATAGTCGCCGCATAGTCGAATGTCCGGAAGGCAGAGCGCGCGGCCGCATACCAGAACGCAGGCTGTGGCGTAAGCACCGGATTGGATGCGATCATCTTCGCCTGCTCGGAAGGCGGGTATTGCGTCAAAATCCGCACCAGCTCTCGCATTGCCGCCGGGCGTCTGAAATCCCCGTTGCCCACCACCATGGCCTGCGAGAGATAGTTGATCGCTTCCAGGGGTTGACCTTGATGGTACGCAAGCCAGCCCAGCATGTAGGCGGCATCGTCAGCATGCGGCGCCGATTTGTTGCGCAACGCCACCTCGAAATACGGCCGCATGGCCGCGGTGCGCTGGGCGAAGTTCGGTATGACCTGTACGAGCAGCTTGCGATCATAGAGTTCCGGATACCAGTTCAAGGTGGTCAGGGTGCTGTTCACCGGTCCGACATCAATGCCGACGGCGTCGTTGCCGGCTCCTTCGCTCATCTTCTGCTTAACCGCGGTCGGAACATCTTCCAGCATCGCTTGCAACAGCTCGTGCCCGCGTGCGTAGTTGATAACGCCGGCTATGACGGAATTCGGATTTATCTGGAGCGCTTTGTCGTACTCGCCGATCGCGTAGTACAAGAACTCGTTGAAGGGCTCGGCCGGATTGCTGCTGAGGAAATCGAGCATATCGCGGCGAATCCCCGGATATTCCGTATTCTCCCGGTAGGGGCTCACTCTGCTGCTGTGCTCGAAATCCTGAAGAAAGTTGACGGTACCCAGAGGAAGATACGCCCACGCGCGCGAACGCAGCTTTTGCGACGGCTGGCCTGCGAAAACCCTGTTCAGCGCCTGGATGGCAATACTGGGCGATGCATCCAACGCCAGATGACGCGTGAGCGCCGCAACGTCAGCCCAGAGCGAATAATCGGTTGTGGCGCGCGAACGGTCCTTGGCAAGAATACCACGCAGCTCCTGCTCGAATTTTTTTGTCAGCCCCCGCGCGATGTCGACGGCTTCATAACGACGCTCGCCCCGTCCTGCTCCATCCATGTTGACGGTGTACACATATCCGGGCCCGCCTGTGACGCGGTAGACCGGCAGGCCTGCTTGGACGGAGCGCTCCATGTCGCCGAGCGGGTCAAGGAAAATTCCAGGCCAGATCGGATCGGAATTTCCGCGCAAGTCTTCCGGTCGCAGCGCACGCAGCTCAACGTCTCCCCAGACGGCAATCACCGCACTCGGCAAGCCGCCACGCGCCGGCAGGCGCTCGAGCTTCTTCGGTTGCTCCTTGAAGGCGTTTGAGAGACTGTCAATCTCCCTGCCAATCATATCGTCGCTGAGCGCAACGGACGAAACATTCGCCAGCAGATACACCGCGGTTCCATCTTCCGCGTACATGACTTTGTCCGGAACAGCGCTCGTGGTTCCGGCATTTCGTTGCTGTCGCCTGCTGCATTCGGTGATCCCGGGGAAGACGCCTAAGTCGCACTGATAGAAACCGAAATTGCGATTTCGGCGCACGGGTTCGCCCAACGTGAAACCCCCGATGGAGTAGGATGCTGCATGGCCTGAACTGATCTGCAGCAATTCGAATGCGCATGCAAATGCGAGCAGCCAGGATTTCACCTTCCCCTCCCTGAACCGATGAACAATATCCATTCCACGGTGCGGAGTTACATCTGTCCCTCTATAGCTCAACCACGCCCTATGAACGAGCGCATATGGTTGGGCAGGATTGTCGCCTCATAGAGGTTCACTCCGGCGGCAAGCTGCACATCGATACGACGACGCTCGCTACATCTTCCGGAGCCATGATGTAGTCCTCAGGCGTCGTGCCCGGTCCAGCCTTGGTCCGGCCGCGCCGCGTCGAAAAGCTGCTTAGTGTTGCGCCCGGATGCACGATCGAAGCAACCACGCCGTATTTGCGCCCATCCATCGTCAGTTGATGCGTCATTCCATGCAGGGCGAACTTGGTTGCGGTATAGGGGAGCGAATCCGGCCGTGGCGTTTTGGCCGAGACGCTGCCGATATTGATGATACGGCCGCCCCGCGGCACCTGATCCTTCATGATCCTGATCGCCTCGCGGCTGCACAGGAACGCAGCCGTGAGATTCGCATCGAGAACTTCCTGCCAGTAGTTCAGCGTGATGTCCTCGATCGGCATGTGGGCGGCAACGCCCGCGTTGTTCACGAGCACGTCCACGCGACCATAGGTTTCATGCGTTTTCCGAAACAGGCGGCAGACCTCGTCTTCACGCGTAACGTCCGTCGTCACGGCCAGTACGGTCCCTCCTGCATCCCGGATTCCCGCGGCCGCTTCTGCAAGCAATTCGGTCCGGCGCGCTGCCATAACCGTCTTGGCGCCCGCAGCTGCGAGCGCCTGGGCAATGCCGCGGCCCAGCCCATGGCTGGCGCCGGTGATGATCGCCACCCGATCGATCAGCTGTCGTGTCATTCCGCCCCGCTCAGGGTGATTGCCGCCGCCTATATCCGCTGGCGTAGTATTGCGACCCATATTAGAAGAGGTCGCAATCAAACTGCTCATCGCGATTTGGATCTTGCTACCACGCGCCTGCGCCGACTGAAACGGGGGCGTGAGTGAAAAAAACCCGCGGACATTTGAGAACGTGTGGGATGCTCTCGAGCCAGAACAGTCCGCCCACTATGACGCTGCGCTCCGATGTTATGATCGCGATCACGCAAAAAGTGCGTAGCTGGAATACCACACAGCAGCGTGCCGCGCGCCGGCTCGGCATTACTCAGCCCCGTCTTAATGACCTCCTGCAAGGGAAAATCGACAAGTTCTCCCTCGACGCCCTGCTGACATTGGCAAGCCGCGCGCGCCTCAAAGTCAAGATTGACGTCCAGTCTGCCGCCTGACGCTGATTATTGCGGATCTATTTTCGCGAGCTTCGCGAGCTCTCCCCACTTCTTGATTTCCTTCGGAAGGAAGTCGGCGAGCTCCTTTGCCCCGCCGGGAAATGGCGCGCCATGGCTGTTGGAAAGAAAGCGCCGGGTCGCATCCATTTCGACGATCTCGCCAAACCATGATTCCAGTCGCGCCACGACCGGCGCGGGCGCCCCCGCCGGCAGGAACACGCCCCAGGTCGGCGCGATATCGAATTCAGCAATGCCGGCCGCCTCCGCCATGGGCGGCAGATCGACGCCGCTCACGCGCTCGCGCGAGGTGACCGCGAGCCCGCGCAGCCTGCCGCCTTCGAGCAACGGGGCTCCCTGCGTGAAATCAATGAACTGGAAATCGAGCTCGCCGCTGAGCATCTGCGGCAACGCGTTGATGGAGCTGCGGTACGGGATGCCGACCGCCCGCAAGCCTGCACGCGCCTTGTAGAGCTCCGCCGATGCAAGCGCGGGCGGGCTGCCATAGCCGTAGCTCGCCAGCGCGCCCTTTGGCTTCATCGCGGCGGTGAGCTCCGCCACCGTCGTCCATCCCGATTCCGCAGGCACCATCAGAATGAAATAACTCGCTGCAGCAAAGCGACCGGGGTAAAATCCTTGATCGGGTCGTAGGGCAGCTTCTTGAAATTGTAGAGATTGGCGGCGTGCGATGACGTCACTCACGTGATACAAGCCGGCTGCGGCCGCCAACAAGATAATCACCATTGCTATAATCATTCTGCGTGCCCGATGGCGATAAGAGTTCGCATTTCCGGGCCCGCAGAAGGCAATCTCATTTCAGGAACCTTGCTCAGCCGAAGCGGTGACAGACGATGGCCTGCCGCGCTGCGAGGGCCGCCCGGTGAGGGCGGCTGAGCAGCAGCATCGCCGATCGCTGTCGCTTCGGGTGTTGTAAGCTGCGGCAACAAACAATCAGCCCCAAAGATTTCCCCCCAGAATCTGACTCTAAAGAATTTGCTTGACTTTCCGAAACATTCCTGATATAGAAATCGCTATCGTGATAACACTGTGTGAGCCCGGACGCCCGGCGTGCCGGGTTTTTTCATGCGTGCACGTCGGCAACACGACGTCCGGCCGCATCGCAGTCGCAATCCGCATCCGCCGTTTGTTGCAAAAAGGAGCACCTTCACGCGGCGCGATTTTTACCAAAATTACCAAACTACCAAACAAAGCCAACGGACGAAAAGCTTTATCGACGAAGGAGTTATCTGTGAGGGCTGCTTCACACAGCGCTTGCGGTGCCGATGGTTTCATGACGATTAGCTCGCCGCCTCCAAGTACTCAAAGGAAGCCATGCAATTTTGCCTATCTAATCGGCAGCAGCCGGGTTCGCAATCTCCGCCCGGCTTCCCTGCTATCTCTCTGTATTGCCGCAATTGCCCTGTTCCCGCCTCTGTTCTTTTTTTGGCAAGTCCGCATTTTCCGGCCACTTCTTGCGCGCCGCCCTGTATTTTTATTGTTATTTACAATGAATACAGGCGCGGCGCGATGAAAGGAGCCGTTTCGGCGCTGCATTTAAGTCATAGCTGACGAATACTCACGAATACTCTTGGGTTCGTTTTGGCAAAAGAACCGATTCAGTCTGTTTGCCGAGGCGCGCTCGCGCAAGCTGCAACCGGCTATTTGGCTGGTATCGATCCGCTTGACGCGAGGCGCCGCTTTGTAGACGCGCCACAAATGATAACACGAGAATTCGTAGCCCGGATTAAGCGCGCCGGAGCGTTAGCGACGGCGGCGAAATCCGGGAATAGCGACCCCGGATTTGCGCTTGCGCTTTGCGCAAGCTCAATCCGGGCTACTTGGCTGGAGGACGTGGATAAGCGCTGGGCGGACCCGGCGGCGGTTCGTCCGCGCCGGGAAATTCGCCTGGTACTTTGGGCCTGTCCTGGCATAGGATTGCGGCCAGCCTTGAGGGGTCGGGGCGAGCGGCATGGCCGCCGCACAGAGCGTTTCAGGCGTGGCAAGCCCGACGAACCCATCGGGAGCATTCCAAGCCGCGGGCCCTGGCTCTGGGAAGCCGCGGGCGGTTGGCGATGCTAAATTTGGACTGGCATTTCTTTCCCGTTTTCGACCGCCTCGACCCAGCCACCGCCTATCCGGGCACCTACAATTTAGGATTGGTTGCCACGTCGGTGGCGATCGCGATCCTGGCGGTCATTCGTCGCTCTTTCAATTTCCGGGCGCATCGTCGCCGCCACGACGCCGCTCGCCCGCTACGCCTGGACCAGCGCGGGCGCGATCAGCTTGGGCGGCGGCATCTGGTCAATGCACTTCGTCGGCATGTTGGCGTTTTCGCTGCCCTGCGGGATCACCTATGAGCTGCCGTTCGATCATCGAAGCGCACGGAGGACGATAATGGGCCTGCACGAACGTGCCCTGCGGCGCCATCTTTCAATTCACAGTGCCTGCCCACCCAGATACTGGGTCGTGATTTTTCCCATTCTCAGGCCGGTCCGTGCTGATTACCGGCACTGCATGAGTGAGCTTTTGGCGCATCGCTTCAGTATCGTGACATCTGCTTGCGACGCATAAGCTGACGCAATCGGGAAGTTTAGGGCCTTCCTTGCAAGCATATCGGGACCGACAGCCTATTGGTTTCTTGTCACAAGTGCCACGTAACAAACCGTCGCTCCAGAAACTCAACGGCATAAAAAAAGCGCAATGCTGATGAAGGTAAGAAGAATAATGGCCGCAAATGCCAAAGGCGTCAGTGATTGGGCCGTGGAAATCAAGATCATGTAACCGAGCCCTTCCTGGGCCGCGACAAATTCTCCAATGACCGCTCCAATTACCGCAAAGGTGATGGCAATCTTGCAACCAGTAAACAGGTAAGGCGTAGCGAATGGCGCACGCACGCGACGGAAGATCACAAACTCGGAAGCTTTCAACGAGTGCATGAGATCGAGCATGGGCTTGGGCACCGCTTCAAGGCCGGCCACGACATTCACGAGAATCGGGAAGAAGCACACCAGAATCACAATCACGATCTTCGGCGCGGTTCCGACGCCGAGCCACAGAATAACCAACGGCGCAAGGGCCACTTTCGGTATCGATTGCAAGCCGAGAGGATCGGATAGATCACCCGCCGCAGCACGAGGTGAAAGCGATCACGATCGCGAGCGGCAACGAAAGAACAAGCGCCAGCAGGAAACCGACCAGAGTTTCCGCTATCGTGATATAGCTATTATAAATCAGATCGGGCGCCCAGTCTGCTCGCAGTCGCGGCAATCAATGTCGGCGCCGGCAGTATCCAGCTCGGGACATGCAAACGTACGCACGCTCAGCTCCCACAAGATCAGCAACGCAACATACATTGAGGGCGTCGTGGCTGCGCCGCAGAAAATGCGCGATCCGATCATCGGTCAGACCTGTTTTCGCCTGAAAATCAAGTCACGCGCCATCTGCTTGATCTCCAGAAAGCGTTGACTTTTAGCCGTATCCACATCACGCGGGCACGGCAGATCGATGCCGATATCCAAGCAGGATGCGACCTGGCCGTTGCGACATTACGATCAGCCGGTCGCCAAGTAGAATTGCCTCGTCGATGTCGTGGGTAATCAGAATTGCCGTTCGGGCCAACTCCTGCCAAAGGCGGGAGAGCTCAAGTGAAAGCTCTTCACGGTGAACGCATCGAGCGCGCCGAACGGCTCGTCGAGGAGCAGCAGTTCGCGGATCCGGCAGCAGCGCGCGGCAAAAGGCGGCCCTTTGCTTCATTCCTCCGGAGAGCATATGAGGTTTGTGATCTGCGAAGTCTTTGAGCCCGGTCAAATCCAGCAACCATCGCGCACGCTCCAAAGAGGCCGCCCTTGGCAGCGAAAAAACGTCGGCTGGGAGCATGACGTTTTCCAGCAGGCTCGCCCAGGGCAGAAGAACGTGGTCTTGAAACATGATCCCGACTTGTCGCGACGGACCGTCGAGATCGGCACCATATCGCTGCAGACGGCCTTCCGAGGGCCGGTCCAATCCGCTGATCAAGCGCAGGAGAGTAGACTTGCCGCACCCGGAGGGACCTACGATGGAGACAAAGCTCGCGCTCGCGATTGCAAGGTCGATCGGTCCCAATGCTCGCAATTCGCCAAAGTACTTGCTGACGTTTGATAGCTCGATAAGGGGCGCGTCATTTCGGCTCTGCTCGGCCGTGCTCGCACTCTCGGCTGTAGGGGATGATGCCACCAAGCCCGCGCCGACATGCTTCATCATTCCAGAAAACCCGGCACGTATACTTCCTTCGGGTCGACGGCTCGCTTTAGAGGATATGCATTTTTCATCACTTCGATTGTATTTTTCATGCCTTTTTCGTCAATTTCACCTATCTTGCGACCTGGCACATCGGCTATTTCCCGCACCAATTGCGTTTCGCCCTTTGCCACCTCGGTGGTCACCTCCTTGTGGTAATTATGCATGATCTCGCCCGCCTCATCAGGATGAGCAAAGGCATACTGTGCGCCCTTTAAGGTGGCTCGTACAAACGCCTTGATCATGCCGGGCTGTTCTTGATGGTCTCTTCGGTAACGATGATGCCGTTGCCATAATAATCCATCCCGGCATCTTTGTAGGCAAACCGGACAACCTTATTAGGCTTTACACCGGCTTCGATCAGCGGTTGGCCGACGATAAATTGGCCGATTGCGTCCACGCGATGGGTCCCCAACAACGAGGTGAGGGCGGAGCCTTCAGCCGATATCCACTTGACTTTATTCGTGTCAATTCCGGCAGCGAGCGCGTACGAATTGAAAATCAGCCGCTGCGCGCCAAAAGGCGCATCCGCAACCGTTTTGCCTTCAAGATCCTTAGCTGTCTTGATGCCGCTGTCGGCAAGAGCGAACACCGCGTGCGGAGGCTTTGCATAGACGATGGCAACGAGTTTAACCGGAATGGAGTCGTTTGCGCGAGCAAGGATCACTGCGCCCGCATCAGCGAAGCCGATCTGGGCAGCACCTGTCGCAACCTTCTTGACGGCATCAATCGAGCCCTGCCCGCGGATAATATTTACGTTCAAGCCCTTCTGCTTTATAGAAGCCTTTATCGAGAGCGACAAAGAAATAGGAATGCCGGCCATTAAAACCGAAATCGGTGATGAACGTTAATCGGTGGTCTGCGCGGCGGCGATACGGCCGAAGACCATCAGCACCGCTGTGCAAGCAGCAATCGAGCGAGCATTTTCATCATAACTCCCCTGAAGGTCGCGCAAGTTCTTATCATCCATGAGCGGCGGCGAGGCCGGCCATTTCGTTCAAGATCGAATGTTCAAACGCTAGCCAAGTGCCCAAGGCGGTCAATGGATTTTCTCTCACTCGCCGCTTACGGCAAGCTGCGGAGTATCGCTCGAGCCAGGGCGGCAGCGCGTCGATTGCTTGCGAACGTGGCTGCAAGCTCGACGGCCTCTTGTTAGTAATCCGGAATTGTTCGGATCGCGAATGAACTCGACAAAAGGCCGCGTCCCAAGAAGAACGCAGCGGACAATCTCTTCTCGCAACCACCGGTGAGATGGATAGGAAGATGCGTATTGCGGTTGTTGGCGCCGGAATCGGAGGATTGAGTGTGGCTGGCTTTCTCCAACGAGGTGGCTTCGACGTGACCCTCTACGAACAAGCACGCGCTTTCTCGCGGCTCGGCGCAGGCATTACGCTCAGCGCGAACGTAACGAAGCCGCTTCGGCGGCTCGGCATCGAGGACGCACTGGTCACGGCCGGAATCAAGCCGCACAGCTATATCAGCCGTACTTGGGATACCGGGGAAATCGTCTACGAGCTGGTCTTTGATGGCAAGAGCGAGAAGAGATTCGGTGGCCCGTACCTCGGTATCCACCGCGGCGACCTGCATGCCGTGCTGGCGCAGGCAATCTCGCCCGAAACCGTGGCGTACGATCATCGGCTGATCAAGCTTGAGGAAACCGGCTCGTCGGTCCGCCTCGTCTTCGAAAACGGCAGGATCGCCGAAGCCGACATCGTGATCGGCGCTGACGGCATTCATTCCAAAATTCGCGAATATCTGCTCGGAACCGAACCGCTGCGCTTCATCGGCGCCGCCGCCTATCGGTCGATCTTTCCCACGGAAAGACTGAACGGGCTTGCGATACCCGACTGTACCAAGTGGTGGGGTCCCGATCGGCATATCCTTCCTTATTTCATGCGAAGCAAGCGCGACGAGGTTTATGTGATCGGCGTCGTTCCCCGGCGCACATGGGAAACCGAGGAAGCGTCAAGCCAGTCGTCCCGCGACGAGTTCATGGCTCTGTTCGAAGGCTTTCATCCTGATCTCGTTCGTGTTCTGCAAGGAACAGACGAAGTAAGCGTCTGGCCGATCTTCGATCGTGAGCGCAACGATAAATGGAGTGGTGGCCGGATCGTGCTGCTCGGCGACGCCTGCCATCCCATGCGACCTTTCATGGGGGCTGGCGGCGCTATGGCGGTCGAAGACGCTGTAATTCTGAGTCGATGCCTGAACGAGTACGCAGAGTCTGGCGGAGGCCTTTCGGTCGTACGAAAGCACGCGAATTTCGCGGGTCGCCGAGACCCAACGCATTTCGATCGAAAACAGCTGGATGGCGGGATCGACCGAAACAGATTGGTATTATGTTATGATGCGTGTACCGCGCCGCTCGCAAAACCGTAATACACTTTGTTGGCAGCTGGTGACCCAAGAGACGAAACATGGCCGAGCCGAAGCCGCAATCTATGATCGCGCGAGACCTGGTCGGATATGGCGAATTTCCTCCCGATCCCAAATGGCCGGGGGGAGCCAAAATCGCGGTGAATTTCAATCTCAACGTGGAAGCCGGCGGCGAGCTAACTCTGGCGAACGGCGATGACAGCTCGGAAGGCACGCTCAATGACATTGGCTTCGGGCCGAAGCAGGGCATCCGTGTCCCTCTGGTCGAATCGGCTTTCGAATATGGCAGCCGACGTGGCGTGTGGCGCGTGCTCGATATCTTTCGTGAATTCAAAATCAATATCAGCGTGCTCGCTGTTGCTCGTGGTCTCGAGCAAGTGCCTAAACTGGCGCATGCCTTCGTCGAACGCGGCCATGAAATCGTCAGCCATGGCTACCGATGGATTGATTATTGCGAGGTAGCGGAAGAGATCGAACGAGAGCATATAAGGCGAGCGATTTATATTATTGAGAATCTCACATGGGTCGCGCCCGATCGGTTGGATGACCGGACGACCCGGGCCGAACACACGGCGGTTGCTGGTGGAAGCCGGCGGTTTTCTCTATGACCGCAATTTACTCGCGGATGAAATCCCGTATTGGGTGCTCGTTGGAGAGCGACCGCATCTCGTGATCTCCATATTCCTACGAGGCCAATGACAATCGCTTTAATGAGAACAGCGGCTTCTCGACCGGCGAGCAGTTCTTTTCGTACATGCGCGACGCATTCGACACTTTGCGCCGCGAAGGAGCAAATGGCTCCGCCAAGTTGTTATCGATCGGACTCCACGACCGCCTCATCGGAAGGCCGGGAAGATGCACGGGGCTTGTTAGGCTTCTTGATTACATGCAAGCCTTTGACGATGTCTGGTTCTGTACCGGTGCCCAGGTTGCGCAACATTGGCAAAAACAGTACCCCTTTCCGTCGAACTAGGTTCGCTGCGCTCAGGCGTGCGCTCCGCATGCGAGCGACCGGAACACCGTGAGAAATCGATCGATGTCTTCCTCGTCGTTGTAGACGTGTGGGCTCACGCGCATGCGGCCGATACGAGACGCGACATAGATCTGCTCTGCCGCGAGCCGCTCAATCAGCCGCTGCGGCATGCCATGGGGGAAACGCAGGCTCAGGATATGCGGCGCTCGCACTGCATCATCCGGGACGATCACGCCGCGATTGCGCAGTCCATCCGCCAGTCGACCCGTGAGCGCCCGCATCCGTTCCGCGACAGCGCCGCTTGTCCATTGCGCCACCATCTCCATTCCGATCGAGGCCATTTCCAGCGAGATGAAATGATCGCGTTCGCCCATGTCGAAGCGCCGAGCGCCTTGCACAAATTCAAGGTCGCGGAAATAGACATCGTGCTCTGAGCTGATGCCGCAGCGGCCATAGCTCGTCTGCTCGAGCGGTATGCCCTCCTGCTGACGTTTCGCAATATAAAGAAAGGCACGGCCGTAGGGGCCAAGCAGCCACTTGTAGGTGGGGAAGACGAGGAAATCGGGATCGATCCTGTGTACATCAAGCCTGATGGCGCCGGCCGCCTGCGTCGCATCGACGAGCAGCGCTGCCCCGCACCGGCGGAGCGCAGCCGCGACTGCCTCGAGGTCGATCATCCCGCCGTCGGACCAATGAACGCATGAAATGGAGGCAAGCGCGACGGGCGGCGCATGCGGCCGCTCGATTGATGTCAGGATTGCCGCCGTCCAATTTCCGTCAGTAGGCTGAGGCACAACGTCGACAATGAACTGGGCAAGTGGCGCCCGCGTCAGCCATTCCAGCACCGCCGAGGAATGCTCGTTCTGCAAAACCAAAACGCGCGAGCCTGCGGGATTGTTCAATATCTTTGCTGCGGTTGCCACCCCATAGCTCACCGACGAAATCAGCGCGACGTCTTCGGGATCGGCGTTGATCACCTTCGCCGCGGCACGGCGTGCACGTTCGTGTTGCTCTCGTGCAAAAGCGGGATCAATCAACCAGGGCTGTCCTTTGCGGGCGGCGCCTGCGCGACCAGCGTCCTGTGCGGCAATGGGCAACGGGCTCCATGAAGCCGCATTGAGATAGCAAACATTTCGGGGAATGTTGAACAGGGCGCGTTGCGATGGCAGCATTTCGGGACCTCGCGGCGGCGCTCCACCGAATCGATTACGGCCCCGCACGCAAATGCCGGAGCGAACAGGCGACCAAATAAGAAAGGCATCGCCTCAATAGCCGGGATGATTAGCCCGCCATTTCGCCTCGGATCAAGTGGTCACGAGGCGTCGAGCTTTCGCTGCACGCGCTCATCGAAGCGGGCGACATTGACCACGACGCGCTGATGTGAGCCCCCGCCGATCGGCTCCTTCTCGTCATGCGCATGCACGCGAAACGAGAGCGTGCGGCTGTCAACGGCGATCAGCTCGCAACTCGCCACGATCCGCATGCCGACCGGGGTGGCGGCAAAATGCCGTATGTCGAGATGGATGCCAAGGCTTTGATAACCGTGCGGCAGAAGGTGCTCGACCGCTGCGAGCGCCGCCGCCTCCATGACGTTGATCATCACCGGCGTGGCCAGAACGCCCACGCGCCCGCTGCCGACGCGGGGCGCCGTATGCTCGATCCCGACCAGCAGATCGGCCGATCCCTTCAGTCCGACTGTGAGCTTGGAAAGGTCCACTTTGCCTAATTGATGGACAAATTCAACGCATCCACCATGTTGCCCCACTTCTTGATTTCGTCGTTGAACATCATCTCGGCTTGCGCCTGCGATGCCAGGATCGGGTCAAAACCAACCGCGGTGAGCTTCGCCTGGACCTCCTCACTCTTGATCACGTCGTTGATCGCCGCGTTCAGCGTTGTGAGAATCCGAGGCTCGATTGCTGCTGGCGCGAACAAGCCGACCCACGATGAAGCCGTGAAATTTGGAAATCCCTGTTCCGCATAAGTCGGCACGTTCGGCACTGCGGACGCGCGCTTCTCGGCTGCGACACCGAGACCCTTGAGCTTGCCGGCGAGCATCTGCGCCGCAACGCTCCCGGCCAGCGTCCCCGCGAGCAGGTCGACCTGATTGCCGATCGTGGCATTGACGGCAGGCGATCCGCCTTGAAACGGGATGTGCTGCGCCGGCACCTTGGCGAGAAACTTGAAGAAGTATTCGGCTTCGATGTGCGATCCGGTGCCCACTCCCGCGGAGGCGAAATTGATCACTCTTGCGTTCATCGATTTAATGAAGTCGGAGAGGTCGGCGGCGGGATTGCTCGGGCTGGTCGAGAGCGTCTCCGGGCTCGAGGCGACCATCGCCACCGGCTTGAGGTCCTTGGCGGAATACTGTTTGTTTTTGATCAGCGTCTCATTGATTGCAAGCGCAGTGGTGGTCGCGAGAATTGTGTAGCCGTCGGCGGGGCTATGCGCGACGAGCGCCGCTGCAATGTTGCCGCCCGCGCCTGCGCGGTTTTCTACCACTACATTCTGATGCAGGCGCTCGGCCATGCCCTGCGCGACCACCCGCGCCATTGTGTCCGCAAAACCTCCGGGAGCGAAAGCAACAAAGATCGTGATCCGGTTTGCCGGGTAGGTCTGCGCAGGTGCGCCTTTCGCGCTGGCCAGAATGGCCGAAAGCGCAAATGCCGCAATCGCGTGCCTTGTCGTGCGTCGCAGAAACATGCCGTTTAGCGTTCGATATCGCAGTCAAGCACGCGCGACCATATCCGCCCTGTCGTCATCCGTCACGCCGCTTGAGCGAGCGCGCTTGAAACCCCGCCGTGGTATAGTGGCACAGAAATTGGGCCGCCGCTCAGCACAAATATTGGCACACAAAGTTCTTGAGCGCGCTGATCGGATTTTCCGAGCTCCGCGAATTCTCGCGGCGTTCGAAGCTCTCGCCTGCCGAAGCCACTTTGGGGTCTGTTCGTTTCGGCGGCTTCTGCGCGATCACCATGGCCCAGAAGGCTTTGTAGCGGGTATGCTCGTTGCGGACGACCGCAACCCCGACAATGTCGGCCTTGGGTTGCAGGAGATTCGCGTTGTGACCAGGCGACGCCTGCCACATGCGAAACGTCTCCGCCCAGGTCCTCTGACCGGCCGCAATGTTCTCGGCCGCCATCCCCGTGCGCACGCCGGCGATGCGGGAGCCGAACGAGCCGGCGACGTCGTGATCCATGATGCCGGAGGCGGCCATCGCCTTTGCCTGGCGTTCGGCGATCGCCGTGAGTTGCGGGTCGCTCTTGACCGTCGAAAGGCCGTGCTCGCGCCGGTAGCGCGAGATCATCTCCGCCATATCCTCCGCGTGTGCCAGCGTAGACGTGATCGCGATGACCACGCCAAGCCAGACCACCTTCATTCCTCTCCCCCCTCCCAGTCCCCTGCAATGCAAGCAATTTCATCGCTGCCGGATGAGGCGGATATGAGGCCGTCGGGAGGGCGATACGCATGGGGCCCAATCAGGGTAAACTAACGAGCCATGGCAACCCTGATCGCACCCGGCGCGCCCGGATCCCGGCCGACCTGGACGTCGAGTGCCAAAGACATGGTCACGACCGCGCTCGGGTCGAGCCGCGTCTGGGTCACGCTGGGCTTTGGCATCCTCAATGAGGTCTACTGGCCCGCGACCGGCCAGCCGCAGGTCCGCGATCTCGGCTTCATCGTGGCAGGACCATCCGGCTGGTTCGAGGTCAAGCGCGTCAATCGCTATGCGTTCACCATGCCGGAGCGCTGGGTGCCGCTGCCGCAGGTCACGCACGAGGGGGATGGCTATGAGCTCGTCCTCGAAGTTGTCCCGGACCCGACGCGAGACGTTGTTCTCATCCGGTATCGGCTGACCGGGAAGGACGTGAAGCTGTACGCGCTGCTCGCTCCCCATCTCGAAAACAGCGGCGAGCACAACAACGCCCACGCCGACGACGACTTGTCGGCCTGGAGAGACGCGAGCGCACTCTGTCTGATCAGCGACCGCGGTTTTTCGCGATCAAGCGCGGGTTATGTCGGAGCTTCCGACGGCTGGCAGGATTTTTTCCGGAACGGGCGAATGACGTGGGAATACAGCGACGCGCTCGACGGCAATGTCGCCCTTCTGGGCGAGCTCAACGCCAACGAAGGCACTCTCGCGCTCGGCCTCTCCACTAGCATCATCGGAGCCCGCACGAATGCGCGCTCGAGCTTAAGCGAAGGATACGGCCTGATATGCGAGAAATTCGCCGAGGGATGGGACGAGTGGGCGAAAACGTTCACCATTCCCGATGCGCCGCCCGAGGTCCGGCGCGAGGCCTACCTCTCGGCCATCGTTCTGAAAGTGCATGAAGATCGTAGCTATCTCGGCTCGATGGTCGCGAGCCTGAGCGTGCCTTGGGGAAATTCGAGCGACAGCCTTGGCGGCTATCATCTCGTCTGGGCGCGCGATTGCGTGGAAGCGGCGCTCGCACTCCTGGGCGTCGGACGGATCGAGGGGTGCCGCAACATCTTGTCCTATCTCATCGCCGTTCAAAACGCGGACGGAAGCTGGAACCAGAACTGGTTTCCCAGCGGAATTCCGTTCTGGACCGGCATTCAGCTCGACGAGGCCGGCTTTCCCATCATTCTCGCGGCCAAGCTCGCGGAGCAGAATGCGCTCGGCGGAATAGGAGGGGTCGAGGCAATGATCGCGCGCGCTGCCAGCTATCTCGTTGCGCACGGCCCGATCAGTCCACAGGACCGCTGGGAAGAGAATTCCGGCATCAGCCCGTTCACGCTCGGTATCGAGATCGTGGCGCTCATTGCCGCGGCCGAATTCCTCAGCGGCGAGGAACGAGACTTTGCTCTCTCGCTTGCCGACTGCTGGAACGAGCGGATCGAGGACTGGACCTATGTCACGGAAGGGCCGCTTGCTGAGCAGTTCGGGGTGCAAGGCTATTACGTCCGCATCGGCCCCACGGCGGTCGAAGGCGGCCTATGCGGGCGCGTGAACGTGGCCAACCGATGGGGCGAGAGCGTGCCCGCAATCGAACTCGTCGGCTTGGAATATCTCTACCTGGTTCGGCTTGGGCTGCGCTCGCCGGATGATCGTCGGATCGAGAACACGTTCAAGATCACCGAGGCGTTGCTCAAGGTCGAGACACCGCCTGGCATCGCCTATCACCGGTATAACGAGGACGGTTATGGCGAGCATGCGGACGGCAGTCCGTTCGACGGAAATGGCATCGGCCGCGCCTGGCCGTTATTGACCGGCGAGCGCGGTCATTTCGAGCTCCAGCGTGGGCAAGACCCGTTGCCCTATCTCGAAATGATGACGCGCATGACGGGCCCGACCGGGCTTATTCCCGAGCAGGTGTGGGACGCTCCCGCTGTGCCGAAGCGCGGATTGGAGCCGGGCAAGCCCACCGGAAGCGCGATGCCGCTCGTGTGGGCGCATGCGGAGTTCCTCAAGCTCGTGTGCGCGCGGGAACAAAAGCGGCCGATCGAACTGTTGAAGAGCGTGGAAAAGCATTTGCAGGGCAAAGCGACGGGAGCGGCCACCTGGCATTGGCGCACTGACACGCCCTTCGATGTGTTGCCCGCCAACCGCGAACTTCTCATCGAAATGGAAAGGCCGTTCGTTCTGCACATGGGATTTAACGGATGGCAGGCGATCGAAGACCGGCCCTCATCACCGCTTCCTTTCGGCCGCCACGGGGTGCGTCTGAGGAGAGCGGAATTCGCAGGCAGAAGCGTCCTCGATTTCACCCGCTATTTCGTGACGGATGCGAAATGGGAAGGGACAGACCACAGCATCAAGCTTGCTTCGTAGCTGATAGTTGTAGCCCGCATGAGGGTGGCGACATGCGGGGGCATTTCCCCGGGTTTCGGCTACGCCTCATCCGGGCTACGTTTTACAGGAGGACTTGCACGTGCAGCTCGGAATGATCGGCTTGGGGCGAATGGGGGCCAACATGGTGCGCCGCCTGTTGAACGGTGGCCACGAGTGCGTCGTCTACGACATGTCGCCGAAGGCGGTGGAGGACCTCGTCAAGGAGAAGGCGACCGGCAGCGCGTCATTGGCGGAGCTGACAAAAAAGCTGAACAAGCCGCGCGCGGTGTGGCTGATGGTGCCGGCCGGCGTCGTGGACAAAACCATCGCCGATCTCCTGCCTCATCTCGAGCGCGACGATATCCTCATTGACGGCGGCAATTCCTATTACATTGATGACATCCGGCGGGCGAAGGAGCTGAGCGGCAGGGGCATTCACTACGTCGACGTGGGCACGAGCGGCGGGGTGTGGGGGCTGGAACGCGGCTACTGCATGATGATTGGCGGCGAGACGAGCATCGTGAAGCATCTCGATCCGATCTTTGCCACGCTCGCGCCAGGGCGCGGGAATATCCCGCGCACGCCGGGCCGCGCGGCCAAGCGCGGAACGGCGGAGGACGGCTATCTGCACTGCGGCGGAAACGGCGCCGGCCATTTCGTCAAGATGGTGCACAACGGCATCGAATACGGCATCATGGCCGCATACGCCGAGGGGCTTGCGGTTCTCAAGGCCGCCAATATCGGCGCGACGAGCCACGCCGTCGATGCGGAAACCACCCCGCTGCGCGAGCCCGAACACTATCGTTACGATCTCAATCTGCCGGACATCACGGAGCTGTGGCGGCGCGGCAGCGTGATCGCGTCCTGGCTGCTCGATCTGACGGCCGCCGCGCTGATTAAGGATCCCGCGCTGTCAGCTTTCGCGGGCAGGGTGTCCGATTCGGGTGAAGGCCGCTGGACCATCAAGGCCGCGATCGACGAAGGCGTGCCGGCGCATGTTCTCTCGTCGGCACTCTACGAGCGCTTCAGCTCGCGCGGCGAAGCCGACTTCGCCGACAGGCTGCTCTCGGCCATGCGCTACGAATTCGGCGGGCATGTGGAGAAGCCGAAATAAGTCATCGCGGGTGTGACCCTGCGCGACTGCGGGGGCTTCACGTCTGTCGTCGTTCCAGATGGCCCTCGCCGCGCAGGGTGGCGAGATCGATACGGGCAAAACAGGTGACAGGGACAAAATCGAGCGTCAGATCTCCCACCAGCCTTATTTCAGAGGAGCCGTTTTCGCTTTCGATGGCGCGCAGGTCGCAACGGTTGCGGTCGATAGGCACGCCGAGCTCCGTCCCGCCGCGGGTGTCGGTGAATTTGACGTGCACCCAGCCGCGGTCGATCGCCTCCTTCAGCTCCTCCCGGGTTTTTTGCCGTTGGCTCGCTTCGACCGGATGCTCGCCCGCGCAGAGAAAATCCACCAACTCGCTCATTCCACCTCTCTTCGATTGGCTCAAATGCGGCCGGAGAATATTGCGCGTGCCGCCGGCGTCAATTGGTCGAGACCCCGCGCAAGGGGCCTGAGCGGCGCCGCAGAGCTACCTTCTCCCCTTGCACGGCGAGATAGAGGCCGCTCATCGGCACGGCTGTGCCTCAATCACATCGCCCGAATGCCGGCGGCCTTGATGATGGGCCACCATTTTTCGATTTCGGCGCGCTGAAAGGCGCCGAGCGCTTCCGGGGTCTGGCGCTCGGTCGGGGGTACGGCCTGGCCCTGCTCGGCGTATCGCTGGCGCACCATCGGATCAGCCAGCGCGGCGCTAACCGCGGTGTTGAGCCTTGCGATCACGTCCGCGGGTGTGGCCTTCGGCACCCACAGGCCATGCCAAAAGGATGCTTCGAGCCCCGGCACGCCTTCCTCCTCCATGGTCGGCACTTCGGGAGCGGCCCACCAGCGCTCCTTCGCCATCACAGCATAGGCTTTCACCTGCCCGCCCCGCACGAGTGTGTAGGACGAAGCGGCCATGCCCAGGTAAATGTCGATGTGGCCTGCCAGCAGATCCTGATTGAGCGGCGCGGCGCCGCGATACGGCACAAACTGAAACTTGGTCCCGGTCACGTTCTGAAAATACGCGCCGTTGACGTCGGAGGCTCCGCCCACGCCAACCGTTCCCGCGGTGGCCGTGCCCGGGCTTAATTTGAGCCAGGCCAGGAGCTCCTTGAAGTTCTTGGCGGGAAGCGTGTTCCTCGCCACCAGCCAGATCGGCGTATCTGCCAACAACGCCACCGGCGCGAAGTCATTCAACACGTCATAGGGAAGATTCGTGGTGGCGCCCTGCACCACGTGCGTGTTCCAGTGACCGATGCTGAGCGTGTAGCCGTCGGGCGTCGCGCGCGCGACGCGCGCCACGCCGAGGCTGCCGCCGGCGCCCGCTATATTCTCGATGATGACGGACTGGCCGAGCGAGGATTTCATGTGGTCGGACAGAATGCGCGCGAGCGTGTCGGTCGGACCGCCGGCCGGATACGGCACAATCATGGTCACCGGCCGGGACGGATAGGTCTGGGCCGCGGCCGCTGTGATCAATGCCGCGAAAAGAGCGAGCGCGGCCGCGAAGCGCCCCTTCACCGTCGTTTTCACGGCAGCTCGGAAAGGAGCTTGTGGAATTCCTGCTCGGTCCACGCTCTCGCCGTGCTCGTGCGAACATTGCCCAACGCGCCGGTCATCATCGCGAATTTGGCAACGTTGTCGCCGCTCGGCGACTCAACAATGGCAAGCAGGTCGTGCGCGCCGGACGTGAGATAGAGCTGTTTGATGTCGATCCCGAGCTTCTTGGCGAGATCCTTTGCGGCTTTGCTTCGCTTGGGATGATCCTTGATGGCTTGGATGCCCTGCTCGGTCCAGTTCATGGTCAAGATGAAGGTCGGCATTTAATCCTCCCGGTAATCTCTCATTACTGATCACTGAGCGCTCATTACTGGCAATTGTACAATCGTTGCGGTCGGGAAACAGCCCCATGCCGGGGGCGTCAGGCGGGGCGGCGCGGGACGGCGCGCCCGGACGGCTGGCAAGAAAAAGGTAACGACAACAAACCCTTAACGCCGGCCAACCGAGTCTCGACCAATCTTTTTCGAAGCCGTTTTGAACCCTTCCTGCCCCTCGTTCGACCAATGGGCAGTAGGGGGTGTGCCATGAAGAAATCCTGCCATTTCGGAATTTTGGCGGCTGCCGCGCTCGTTGCCGCGACCGCGTTGACCACCGAGGCTTCTGCCAATCCATTCGGCTGGTTCGGCCAGCCCTTGTTCGGCTACGGGCCTCCGACCGACAACGGCAACCAGGTGCGTGCCGATTTGCGTCGGCGGGTGGTGGATCTCCGCACCAACGAGGCGCCGGGCACCATCATCATCGATACGGGGAACACGTATCTTTATCTCGTCCTCCCCGGCGGCCAAGCAATGCGTTACGGCATCGGCGTCGGCCGCGAAGGGTTCATCTGGTCGGGCGTCAAGACGATTGAGCGCAAGGCCGAGTGGCCGGACTGGACGCCGCCGCCCGAGATGATCGCCCGCTCACCCTATCTGCCGCGGTTTACGGCTGGCGGTGAAGGCAATCCGCTCGGCGCGCGCGCCATGTACTTGAGCGGCACCATGTACCGCATCCATGGCACCAACGCGCCGTGGACGATCGGCAGCAAGGCCTCCTCCGGCTGCATTCGCATGGTCAACGATGACGTGATCGACCTCTACAATCGCGTCAAGGTCGGCACCAAGGTCGTCGTCCTTCCCGCGACCGAGCGCAGCGCGACCGCAGGCTTCGGCTTGTTTAATTGAGTGGAGTGCGGGCCTCGAACCCAGGCGGGGTAACCTGCTCCGATCAAGGATTGCTCAGCCGCCGGCAATTGCTGAGTTTTGTCACAGGGGCTGCCGCGCAGCCCCTGTGCTCGCGCGTCGCGCGCGCCCAATCCTATCCAAGCCGACATGTCCGGCTGATCGTGCCGTTTCCGCCCGGCGGCGCAAGCGACCCGGTTGCCCGCGTGCTCGCCAATCGTCTCGCCGAAATTTGGGGTCAGCAGGTCGTTGTCGAGAACAAGGGCGGCGCGGGCGGCAACATCGGCGCGCTTGCCGCCGTCCAATCCGCACCCGACGGCTACACGCTTTTCATGTCGGCTTCGTTCGTCGCCATCAATCCATTTCTCTATCGCTCATTGCCCTACGACCCGGCTGCGGATCTCGCTCCTGTGACGCGTCTGACTGCATATACCAATGTGATGGTGGTGCCTAATTCCTCGCCGGCAAGATCGGCGCGAGAATTCATCGAACTCGCCCAAGCGCGGCCTGCAAAGCTTAGCTTTGCTTCACCCGGCGTGGGCACTGTGCAACATTTATGCGGCGAGTTGTTCAAGCACATGGCCGGCGTTGAGCTCACGCATGTGCCGTATCGGGGCGGCGGTCCCGCGCTCAATGATTTGATTCCGGGTCGCGTGGACGTGATGTTCGCAACCTTGCCTTCTGCCTTGCCGCAGATTACCGCCGGCACGATCCGTCCACTCGCTGTGACCGCCGGCTCGCGCGTTTCGTTTGTGCCGGATCTACCGACTGTGGCCGAGTCAGGCGTGCCCGGCTTTGATGTATCCGACTGGCATGCGCTGTTTGTGCCGGCCAAAACACCCGTCGACATCGCAAACAGGATTCATGACGGCGTGGTGGATTCACTGGCGTATCCGGCCGTGCAACACAGATTGGAAGAGCTTGCGATCGTCCCGATGCCCTCCACGCCGGCGGAACTTGCGCGCTTCATCAAATCAGAGATGGAGAAGTGGGGCCCGGTAATCCGGGACGCCAACATCAAGCCGGAGTGAACAGCCGCGCTCACAAATCCATCGTGCTGGGAGCGAAGATTTCCTCAAGCGCCACGCGGCGCGCGCACAGACCCTGCTCGTGCACATATTGCGTGATGGTCTCAAGCACCGCGCGCGATGCCTTGACCCCGTAAGCGAGCGGATCGTTCCCCTTGAGCGTGCGCTCGACGCTGTCATCCAGCAATCCCGTTTCGAAATACCAGTGTAGATAGGATTTACCGCATTGCGCGATCGTTTCCTTGGCCGCCACGAAAGCAGAAAAAAGATTGAGCGTGATCCAGGGATGCTTCTCCAGCAGCGAGCGCCGCACCACCACGCCGTGATTGATCGGAAACAGTCCCGTCTTGGCGAAGTAGCGGCGGCCCTCGGCGGCAGGATCGGGAAACAAATAGCGCGTAATCACGGAGATATCAGCGGTGCTGCGGTCGACCAGATTTTTGTCGACGAGATAATGCAGCGCGCCGTCAAGCTCGCCGCGCACAAGCATCTCACCGATGTTGCTGGTCGGCGGAATCTGATGAACGCGTACATCCTGGGGGGCGGTAAAGCCCGTCGCCCCGCCGTGGCTCTTGTCGGGGTTGCGCTCCATGAACCACTCGATCTCGCGCGGATGAACGCCGAATTCGTGCTGCATGATGCCGCGCGCCCAGATCGCCCAGGTCTGTTGATATTCAGGAACGCCGATGCGCTTGCCGCGAAGATCCGATGGCGCGGCGATCCCGGCGGCGTTGCGCACAATGAGGCTGGTGTGAAAAAACTTCCGCATGGTGAAAACCGGAATCGCGACCCAGCGCGTCTCGCCCCGCGATATGGAAATGATCAGCGACGACATCGACATTTCGGAAACGTCGAACTCGGAAAAGCGCAGCTGGCGCCAGAACATTTCCGAGGGGTGGACCATGGTGGGAATGAGCCTGATCCCCTGTGGAGAAACCCGACCCTCGATGAGCGGGCGCGTGCGCTCGTTGTCGGAAAGCGCAATGCTCAGCTCGAGTTCCGCAGCGGTCATGCGAGGCGCGGTAGGTTGGGTCGAGCGCGTCCGCGCGAGACCCAAAGCCAAAGATGAGGCCACGGATGCCCGTCGGGTGAATGTTGGGTCGCGTGAAGAACTCGACCCAACCTGCGCCGAACTGGAGGCACGTCAGGCCGGAAGCTTCACGTAGACCCGGTTGTCCTCAAGGCGCAGGTTGACGGGGCGCAGGCGATATTTCGGATCGCCGCAGTGGCGGCCGGATTCGAGATCGAATTCCCAGCCGTGCCATGGGCACACAATGTTGCGCCGATCGGAGAAGCGCAGGCCTCGGCTCTTCTGGTCGGGCCCGAGCATCTCCTCCACGCGCGGAATGACCTTGCCCTGACAGACCGGGCCGCCGTCGTGGGGACAATGGTTTTCATAGGCGAAGAGGCGATCGCCTTGCCGATAGATGCCGAACTCAAAATCCTCGACTTTGAGCACGCGATAGTCGCCCTCCTTGAATTCGCGCAGCTCGCCGACCATGATCTCGTTCATTGCTTCACCTGTTTTTGCCGTCATTCGTCGCGCGTGCGGCGGTACCACATCTGCAGATCGAAGAAGTTGAGATCGGCCGCCCGCATGATCGCACAGATCGCGGTCACGGCCTCGGTTGCGTTCACCGGCCGGTCACCGAATGGCGGGAGCTCCTGCTGGCGCTCCTCCCATTTGGCCGTGTAGAGCCGCACCGCCGCGGAGAAGGCCCGTTGCAGGACGTCATCGGGCACCTGGTCCGGCTTGCCGCTCTTGATCGCGTCCTCGGCCAGCGTGCAGAAATCGGCAGCCTCGGTTGTCAGCACGGAAGAATTCATTCCGCCGGAACTGCGACCGGCTGCGGGGCAATCTTCTTTCCCGATTTTGCCGGCGGCACTTCGAGCCCGAACAGGCGCGCCGCGTTGAGCCCCAGGATGTTGCGTTTGGCCTGCTCGTTGAGGAACGGCAGCTTGGTGATCGAGCTCGGCGCATCGAAGTCCCAGTGCGGCCAGTCGGAGGCATAGAGGAGCTGCGTCTCCGCGTGCATGGCCTCGAACGTTGCCTGGGTGAGCTTCATGTTGCTGCGCTCGAGCGGCTGGCTCGTGTAGTACATCTCCTGCATGTACTCGCTCGGCCGTTTCTTGAGCAGCGGACATTCTGACGTGCGCATCATGAACTCGGAATCAAGGCGCTGCATCAGGAACGGGATCCACGCCAATCCACTCTCGATCCAGATCACCTTGAGCTTGGGGAAGCGCTCGGGAATGCCGTTGAGCACCCAGTTCGTCAGATGAATCATGTTGAAGTGCACGAACGAGAGCGAGTGCATGCCGATGAAACGGTTGATCTGCTGGAATGACGGATCGCCCCAGCTAAAGCCGGCATGGAAGCCGAGTGGCTTACCCGTTTCCTGCAACGCGGCGTAGAGACGCATATAGGAATTGTGCCAGACCGGCTTGTGCCGCGTCGAGGCGATGGAAAAGCCGACCACGCCCGGCGCGTCGGCAAAGCGCTCCACGGTTTCCACCGAGGCCTCGGGATCGTTGAACGGCAGATAAAGCAGCGCCACCTGGCGCTTGTCCTGGGGCAGGATCTCCTCGATCAGCCAGCGATTATAGGCATTGCCGAGCGCCACCTCGGCATCGGCCTGCGGATGCATGCCGAGCGAGAGCATGGGGGTCGGGAACACCACCATGTAGTCGAGGCCCATGGCCTCCATGGCGCGCTGGGTGAGCTGCACCTGGCGGTGCAGGCCGGGCGGCGTGGGCTCGGCGATTGCCTGCTGGTGCATGATGCGGCCGCCCAAGTCCTGATAGAGCGGACCGTTGGCGTTGAGGAGCCCGGGAGGCGAGCCGGTGCGGTCGCGAAATGCCTTGGCGATGTAACGAAGGACATCGTTGTCGATGCGGTCGGTGACTTCCGACCAGAACGAGGTCTCGTTGACGTGAGCATCGACGTCGACGACGAACCAGTCCTTGATCTTGTCCTTCACCGCTCCCGCCTTGGCGAGATAGTCGCGCGTATCGGTACGCGTGGAAATCTTCTCAAGCTCGCTGATGCGAGGCGCAGTTTCGCGGATGTTCATGTCGCCACCTGTGTGAGATCCGGACGGCCCAAAGCGGCCGGGCATGCGGGCGATTGTATTGGTCTGCCGTTTGGGGCGCAATCAGAGTTTGCAGCCGGCATGCGTAATGGCAGCCCAGATGCGCTCGGGCGTGGCGGGCATGTCGAGATGCTCGATCCCGAAGGGGGAAAGCGCGTCAATGACGGCGTTCATGAAGGCGGCGGGGCTCGGCGTGATGCCGGCCTCCCCGCCCCCTTTCACCCGCAGCGCATTGCCCTTGGTCGCGTCTTCCGTGAGCTCCACATCGAAGGCCGGAAGATGATCGGCACGCGGCATGGCGTAATCGAGAAAGCTGGCTGAGAGAAGCTCGCCTGATTCCGGCTGGTAGACGGCTTGTTCCAGCATCGCCTGGCCAACGCCTTGCGCCACCCCTCCGTGCACTTGGCCGTGCAGAATGAGCGGATTGATGGCTTGGCCGCCGTCGTCGACGGAGCTGTAGCGGACGATCTCAACCATTCCGGTATCGGGATCGATCTCCACTTCGCATGCCGCGGCGCCGGTGGGATAGGCGGCAATGCGGCCCGTGAAGGTCGCCTCGGCGGCGAGCGGCGCGCGCAAATCTTCCGGCAGCGCGGGAAGCGCGTCGATCGCGCTTGCGACATCAAACAAGGTGAGACGCCGATTGCTGTTGGGCGCGCTGAACATTCCATCGGAAAACGCGACATCCTTCTCCGGTATTTCCAGCATGACAGCGGCCACCCGGCGCGCCTTTTCGATCACCTGGCGGGACGCTTCCATCATCAACGCGCCGGCAAGCCGCATGGAGCGATCGGAGTGAGTGCCGCCGCCGGAAGCGAGCACCGCGCTGTCGCCGCCGATGAAATTGATTGCCTCGGGCTCGACGCCGAGCGCATCGGCTATTACTTGCCGGAAGCTCGTCTCGTGCCCCTGGCCGCTCGACTGCGTTCCCACCACGAGATTGACGCGGCCCCTGGTCGACACCTTGAGGCCAAGCCGCTCGTGCGGCATGCCGACCGGCGTTTCGACGTAATTGGCGAGCCCAATTCCGCGCAGTCGGCCGCGTTTTCTTGCTTCGCGCCGGCGCGCGGCAAAACCCTTCCAGTCCGCAATTTCCAGCACGCGCGAAAGATTGCCGGCGAAATCGCCGCTGTCATAGGTGAGCCCGGTCGCAGTCCGGTGGGGCAGCTTCTCGCGTGCAACGAGATTGCGTCTGCGTAACTCGACGCGATCAATGTTGAGCCGTATTGCCGCAATGTCGATGAGCCGTTCCATCACGGCGGTTGCCTCCGGGCGGCCGGCGCCGCGAAACGGCGCCGTGGGTACCGTGTTGGTCATGACGCCGCGCAGCCGCACACAAGCAAGCGGCACGTCATAGACGGTGGGCGCCACGCGGTAGCCGTTGCTCAGGGGCACGTAGGAGACGGTGTGGGCGCCGACATTGGCGGTGAGCTCAAGCGCAAGCGCGAGCATGTGGCCGCGGCGGTCGAAGGCGAGCCGCGCGCTGGTGACCACGTCGCGCGCCGTATAGTCGGTGAGAAAGGATTCATTGCGCTCGGCGGTCCATTTCACCGGGCGGCCGAGCCTGCGCGCGGCCCAGGCGACGGCGATCTGCTCGGGATAAAGATTTGTGCGCGAGCCGAAGGCGCCGCCTACGTCCGGGCACATCACCCGCACGCGTTCGGCAGGCACGTTCAGACAAAGCGCGAGCGGATGGCGGATGCGATGTACGCCCTGGCAGCCTGAGATCAGCGTGTAGGTGTTCGTGCCCGCGTCATATGTGCCGATTGCCGAACGGGGCTCCATGAAAGCGCTCGCGGTGCGCTGATTGCGAATGGTTTTTTCCACTACGACATGCGCGGCTGCGAGCGCGCGCTCGACCTCGAGACGATGGCCAAACTCGCAATCAAGCGCGACATTGTCCGGAGCACCCTGCCACAGCAGGGGAGCGTCGGCTCGCAGCGCCGCCATGACATCGGTGACCGCGGGAAGCGCCTCATATTCGATCTTGACCGCTTCGGCGCCATCGCGCGCGGCAGCAGGAGTGTCCGCCACTACCATCGCAACCGCCTCGCCGACATAGCGCACACGGTCGACCACGAGGGGTAGCTGGAGCTCATCGAGAATCTTGTGCTGCGATGATGATGGGAAGCTTGCAACGCGCACGTCGAGCGCATCGGCCGGGTTGGGAAAATGGGACATGCCGATATGACCGTCGGCGACGTAATCCTCGCCGGTGAGCACGGCCAAAACACCGGGGTGCGCGCCGGCGGCCTCGCTGTTGATTGCGATGATCCGCGCATGGGCATGGGTTGCGCGCACAAATATCGCGCACGCCTGCCCGGGGAGAGTCTCGTCGTCGGTATAGCGCCCGGCGCCGCGAACGAGCCGCAGGTCCTCAAAGCGCGGTATCGGGCGGCCGATATGGCGGGGACGCAAGCGTCCGGTGTTTTCGGTCGTGCTATCCATCGCTGTCACAGGGAGTCTTCCTTTCCCTCCTATGTTATCGTAGTAGCCCGTATGAGCGAAGCGACATGCGGGAACGGCCCGGAAGTAGAATTGGACCGGCTAAGGAGACAACGATGAAAATCGAAGGCGCATGTCACTGCGGCTACATCAAGGTCGAAGGAGAAGCCGATCCGGAGAAGACCACGATCTGTCATTGCACCGATTGCCAGACGCAAACGGGCACCGCGTTCCGTGTTTCGATTCCGGTGTCGGGCGCGACGTTCAAGATGACGGGGCAGCCTGCGACTTACGTGAAGGTGACGGCGGAGAGCGGCAATCCGCGAGTGCAGGCGTTTTGTCCGCGTTGCGGCACCCCGATCTACTCTACGACGGCGGGAGAGGGACCGCAGCCGTCCTACACGGTGCGCGTCGGCATCCTGCGCCAGCGCGATCAATTCGTGCCCAAGCGGCAAATCTGGGCGCGCTCGGCGCAGCCGTGGGTCGCCGGGATTGTGTCCATGCAACGTCACGAGAAGCAGGGCTGAAATCCATGGCCGCCCGCGACGCCCACGGAATGATTGCCGTCGACAAGATGGGCACGAAGGTCCTGTTTCTCGACCCGGTGAGCTACGAGACGCAGACCGTGCTCGATGACTTTCCCCGGACGGTGCACGAGCTGCTCGTGCTAGCGCAAACCGGCTTCGCCTATGTGCCGATCTTCGGCGACGGGATCCACGGCCGCAACCCCAATCCCGGCCATCTCTTGTCGATCATTGACCTCAAGCATCGCACGCACGCCGGCGATATCGATTTGCGACCGTACATTGCGCCGCACACGTTGAAGCTCGCAGCGGACGGGCTGATCTACATCACCTGCGAGAACAGCGCAGTCGTCGCGGTGATCGACCCGTCGACCAACACGGTCGTAGATGCCATCGATTCGGGCTCGACCAACGGGCATCGCCTGATCATATCCTCGGACGGGCGGCGGCTTTACACCGAGAATGAAGAAGACGGCACGGTCTCAGTCATTGATGTGCAACGGCGCAGGCTGCTCGGCAAGATCAAGACGCCGCGCGCGCTCGCAGGCATCGCCATATCCGCCGATGATCGCACTGTGGTCGCGGTCGACGACGAGCAACCGACGCTTTTTCTGATCGATACGCAGACCGAGGAAGTCGTCCACACGGTGCGGCTCGAAGGTGTGCCCGAGGCGGCGCAGATCGCCCGCTATGCGCCGGACAACGGAATGATCGGCGTCACCAGTCTCAAGAGCGGCACGGTAAGCCTGATCGATCCATCGTTCAAAGAGCAGATCGCGATCAAGGTGGGCAAAGAGCCCATGGACATGGCGTTCCGCGCCGATGAATTGTTCGTTGCCTGCCAGGGCGACGGCTCAGTGCATGTCGTCGATATTCCGGCCCGGCGGGTCAAGCACAGTTTCGGCGCCGGGAAGGGCTGCGAGTCCTTGGGATTTTTTTGACGCAGGGCCTCTCTGCAAGCGCGGGTACCGCGTTCAGGCACTGGGCGCAACCGGTGCTACGGTCTGTGCGCCACCCTTGGGCCGCTCTTCTTCGAGCGCGACGCCCTGCACGATGTAATACACTGTCTCGGCGATATTGGTCGCATGATCGCCGATGCGCTCGATGTTCTTGGCGCAGAACAACAGGTGCGTGCAGAAGGTGATGTTGCGGGGGTCTTCCAGCATGTAGGTCAAAAGCTCGCGGAAGAGCGAGTTGTAGACCGCGTCGGTTTCCTCATCGCCGCGCCAGACTTCGAGCGCCTTGGCGACATCGCGCTGGGAATAGGCATCGAGCACCTGCTTGAGCGCGACCAGAACCAGCTCGGCCATGTGCTGGAGGCCGCGCACCACCGGCAACGGCTGGATCTCCGAGCCGGTCGCGAGCACGCGCTTGGCAATGTTCTTGGCGTAGTCGCCCATGCGCTCGAGCTCGTTGGCGATGCGCAGCGCCGCGATGGTCTCGCGCAGATCGATGGCCATGGGTTGGCGGCGCGCGATCGTCAGGATCGCCTTTTCCTCGATTTCCCGCTGCAGGCGGTCGATCGGCGGGTCGCCCGCGATCACGCGCTGGGCGCGATCCATGTCCTGGTCGACCAGGGCTTCCATCGCATCTGCAATTTGCTGTTCGACCAGCCCGCCCATCTCGACGATCTCACGTGAGAGATCCTTGAGGTCCGCGTCGAAGGCCTTGACCGTGTGGGTATGCTCGGACATGACGTGTTCCTCTCCGCCGCAATCCGGCGTCAGCCAAAGCGGCCCGTGATGTAATCCTGCGTACGTACATCCTGCGGGGCGGTGAACATCTTGCTGGTGCGGTCGAATTCGACCAGCTCGCCAAGATACATGAAGGCGGTGAAATCGGAGACGCGCGCCGCCTGCTGCATGTTGTGGGTTACGAGCACCACCGTGTAATCATCCTTGAGCTCGTAAATGAGCTCCTCAATCTTGGCACTTGCGATCGGATCAAGTGCCGAGCACGGCTCATCGAGCAAGATGACTTCCGGTCGCACCGCGACGGTGCGCGCGATGCAAAGCCGCTGTTGCTGCCCGCCGGAGAGGCCCAAGCCGCTGGCGTTAAGCTTGTCCTTCACCTCGTCCCACAACGCGGCGCGCCGCAGCGCCGTCTCGACCCGGCCATCGAGCTCCTGGCGCGGCAGCCGCTCATAGAGCCGAATGCCAAACGCGATGTTTTCGTAAATCGACATCGGGAATGGCGTTGGTTTCTGGAACACCATGCCCACGCGCGCACGAAGCAGGTTCAGATCCTGATCGGGCGAGAGAATGTTCACGCCGTCGAGTATTGCTTCGCCCTCGGCGCGCTGGTGGGGATAAAGCTCGTAGATGCGGTTGAGCGCACGCAGCAGCGTGGACTTTCCGCAACCGGAGGGGCCAATCAATGCGGTGACTATCTGTGCGTAGAAAGGGATCGTGATGTCGCGCAGCGCCAGTTGCTCCCCATAGTAGAAGCGCAGGTTTCGAACCGAGATTTTATCCGTCTGCTGACTGGAGGAGCCGGTATCGGGCCGCGCCGCAACAGCGATGTCGATCATGTAGGTTGCTTTCCTGCCGCAAGCACTCGCGCGGCAATGTTGAGTGCGAGGACTGCAAGCGTGATGATCAGAGCGCCGCACCATGCAAGCTGCTGCCAATCCGCATAGGGGCTTAGGGCGAACTGGAAGATCACGACAGGAAGGCTCGCCATCGGGCGCGTCACATCATCGCTGAAAAACTGATTGTTCAGGGCGGTAAAGAGCAGCGGGGCGGTCTCGCCGCTGATGCGGGCGATGGCGAGCAGCACGCCAGTGAGCATGCCAGCGCGTGCCGCGCGGTAGGCGATGCGGGTGATCATCACCGAGCGAGGCATGCCGACGGACGATGCCGCCTCGCGCAATTCCCGGGGAATGAGCAACAGCATGTCCTCGGTCGTGCGCAGAACCACCGGAACGACGAGCAGCGCAAGCGCGAGCGCGCCGGCATAGGCCGAGAAATGTCCGATCGGAGCTACCACGATTTCGTACACAAAAAGCCCGATCACGATCGAGGGGGCGCTGAGCAGGATATCGTTGACGAAACGAACGACGAACGTGAACCGGCTGTGGCGTCCGTACTCGGCGAGATAGGTGCCGGCAAGAATGCCAAGCGGGGTACCGAGCACAATTGCGATTGCCGTCATGATCAGGCTGCCCACAATGGCATTGAGCAACCCGCCGCTTGCTCCCGGCGGCGGAGTCATTTCGGTGAACACGCGAAGCGATAGGGAACCCATGCCTTCCCACAGCAGAGCACCCAGGATCAGAAAGAGCGCGCCGACACCCGCGATGGTTGCGGCGATGGATAGCCCGATTGCCACGCCGTTGCGCAGGCGCCGTATCGCATAGGGGCTCATGGGCGGCCCTCCTGTCGCTCGAGCCGCATCAGCAGATAACGCGCGATTGCAAGCACGATGAAGGTGATGACGAACAGGAGAAGCCCGAGCGCAATCAATGAAGCCGTGTAGAGATCGCCGACGGCCTCGGTGAATTCATTGGCAATGGTCGCAGAGATGGTCGTGCCCGGCGCGAGCAGCGATGCCGAGATCCGGTGCGCATTGCCGATCACGAAGGTCACGGCCATAGTCTCGCCAAGCGCGCGGCCAAGAGCGAGCATGACTGCGCCGATCACGCCGGCGCGCGCATAGGGCATCACGACTTGCCAGAACACCTCCCATCGGGTGGCGCCGAGGCCGTAGGCGGCCTCCTTGAGCACGGGGGGCACAGTCTGGAATACATCGCGCGAAATTGAGGTGATGAACGGCAACACCATTACCGCAAGGATGATGCCCGCTGTGAGAGTGCCTATTCCGTAAGGTGGTCCGGCAAACAGCGCTGAGAGGAACGGCACCGGTCCAAAGAACTCGATCAGGGCGGGTTGCACGGTAGTCTGCAGAATGGGCGCCAGCACGAACAGCCCCCAGATGCCGTAAATGATGCTCGGGATTCCGGCCAGCAGCTCAATCGCAATGCCCAGCGGGCGGCGCAGCCACATCGGGCAGAGCTCGCTCAGGAACATGGCAATGGCGAGTCCGATCGGCACCGCGACCAGCATGGCAATCACGGAGGTCACGATGGTGCCGTAGATCGGCGCGATGGCGCCGAAGTGCTCCGTCACCGGGTTCCAGCTTTGGTCGATGAGGAAGTGCCACCCGAATGCCTGAAAGGCGGGCGCCGCTCCAATCATCAGCGATACAATCACGCCGCCCAGAAGAGCAAGCACGAGTACGGCCGAGGAAAGGGTCAGCAGGCGAAAGATGGTATCGCCGGCCCGCAGGCGTTGGACCGCCTTCGCACGCTGAACGGGCGCGGCGGCGGCCGTGCCCGGGGACAAGTAAGCAGTAGACACAACAACCATCTCCGACATGGGACGGACCGGTGCGCGGGTTACGACGGGAAAGGTTTTCTTGCCCCTCTCGCCGTTTTATGAACGCCGCGTGACAGGCCGATGACAGTGCTTGATAGACAGCTTAATGGCCCGGCTTGATCATTGGCAGGGTCACCGTGAAGGTCGAACCCGCTCCGGGCGTGCTCTCGATGCTCAGGCGTCCCCCGTGTCGATTGAGAATGTGCTTGACCAGTGCCAACCCCAGCCCGGTCCCTCCTTCCGCCCGGCTTTGTCCCACGTCCACACGATAGAAGCGCTCGGTGAGCCGCGGCAGGTGTTCCGGAGCAATGCCCGGGCCCCAGTCGCGCACCGAAACCCTCGCCTGGCTGCCGTTTGCCGCCTGGATTGATGCGCATTCCAGCCGGATCTCCACGCGTTTACCGGATGCGCCGTATTTGATTGCATTCTCGACAAGGTTTTCAAAGACGCCGATGAGCTCATCGCGCTCGCCATGAACGACCAGCGGCTGCTCGGCCGGGCTCACCAATATTTCGACGCCACGCTCCTGCGCCCGCGGCTCCAACGTATCGATCACCTGATGGATGATTGGCAAGAGCTCGACCGGAGTATTGGGATTGATGTGCTCGCGCAGCTCGATGCGTGAAAGCGACAGCAGATCATCGATCAGGCGCGCCATTCGCTCAGCCTGAGCATGCATGATGGCGAGGAACCGCTCGCGGGCGCCGGCGTCATTTTGCGCCGGTCCTCGCAGGGTCTCGATGAAGCCCGATAAGGCCGCAAGCGGGGTGCGCAGCTCATGACTCGCATTTGCAACGAAATCCGCCCGCATCTGCTCGATGCGGCGGGGCTGCGTGAGATCATGAAAGGTGAGCAGCAGATCCGGAGGCGAGCCGGCCGGCCTCGACAAAGCGGCGGGAATAACGTGAACTTCGTACCATTGCTCCGAGCGTGAGCGTTCTGAAAACTCGACCCGCTGCGGGGCACCGGTGGCGACGGCGCGCCGCACGGCGGCGATCAGCGCCGGCATGCGCAATCCGAGTGAGATCGGCTCGCCTTGACGCAATGCAGGGGCGATCCGGCGGGCCTGTGCATTGAGCGCAAGCACAGCCCCGGTTGAATCGAGCGCAACAACCGGATCGGGCAAGGCATCGATGATGACCTGGAGCCGCTGCCAGTCAGCCTCGAACGCGGTGGGTTGCGGGAACGTGTTCGAGCTGGGCAAGGATGCCGGCGCCTTCGCAATCAGCATGATAACGCAAACAGCAACGAAGCCCACACTGGCGAGAACGAGCGGAAGGCCCCCGAACAGAACGAAGGCGAAGGTGACAATCGCGGCCGTAGCAATCGCCCAGCGATTGTCCCACAGCCGGTTGATGGCTGCCGACATGCGCGCATCAAATCACTTTTGATAGCGCTCGTCGAATGCATAGCCCGAGCCGCGCACCGTGCGAATGGGATCGCGCTCGCTGGAATCGCTGAGCGCCTTGCGCAGGCGGCCGATATGAACGTCGACGGTGCGATCTTCGATGTAAACATCGTGTCCCCACACGCCGTTGAGCAGTTGCTCGCGCGAGAACACGCGGCCCGGACTCTGGATCAGATATTCCAGCAGCCGGAATTCGGTCGGGCCAAGCGTGATCTCACGTCCGGCGCGGAAGACACGGCGACGCTCCCGGTCGAACTCGATATCGCCCGCCCGCAGGACCGCAGCCACGCGCTCGGGTTTGGCGCGCCGCAACAATGCGTTGATGCGCGCCATAAGCTCCGAGACCGAGAACGGTTTGACCACGTAATCGTCGGCGCCAGTCGTGAGCCCGCGAACCCGCTCGGATTCCTCCCCGCGGGCTGTGAGCATAATGATCGGCAGCTTCGCGGTCGCGGGCTGCGCGCGCAGCCGCCGGCAAATCTCGATGCCCGAGACCGCCGGCAGCATCCAATCGAGCACAACCAGATCGGGCGTGCTCTCGCGCAGTTTCAACTCGGCTTCATCGCCACGGGCAGCGCAGTCAACGGTGTACCCCGCTGCCTCCAGATTGTAGCGCAACAGCATCGTGAGGGGCTCTTCGTCCTCCACGATCAGAATGCGCGCAGCCATCGCCTCAATGAGATGCAACGGACAATGGTTTGCCGTCGGGGCCCTTTATTTCCGTTGCCCACATTTTCTCGATCGCGGTCACGACAGCGGCTGGCATCGGCACGTAATCAAGTTCTTCCGCCATCTTGCCTCCCTTTGCATAGCCCCAGGCAAAGAATTTGAGCGCTTCTGCTGCGGCGGCTGGCTCCTTCGGCTGCTTGTGGATCAGAATGAAGGTCGCGCCCGCAATCGGCCAAGCTTCGTTACCGGGCTGCTCGGTGAGGATCACGGCAAAACCCGGTGTGCCCGTCCAGTCTGCGTTCGCCGCAGCCGCCTGGAACGCAGCCGCCTCCGGAGCGACGGTCTTGCCGCTCTTGTTCGTGAGCTTGGCAAAAGTCATCTTGTTTTGCTTGGCGTAGGCGTATTCGACATAGCCGATCGAGCCCTTGGTTTGGGTGACCCCATTGGCGACGCCCTCGTTACCTTTGGCGCCGATGCCCGTCGGCCATTCCACCGCGGTGTTGGAACCGACCTTCGATTTCCATTCCGGACTGACTTTCGAGAGATAGTCCGTGAAAATGAAGGTTGTTCCGGATCCGTCGGAGCGATGCACGATGGCAATCGCCTGCTTTGGCAATTTCGCGTTGGCATTAAGCTTCTGGATGGCGGGATCGTCCCAGGAGGTGATGGTGCCCACAAAAATTCTCGCGAGGGTCGGTCCATCGAGCGTGAGATCGCCGGGCTTGATGCCCTCGACATTCACGACGGGCACGACGCCGCCCATCACGGTCGGGAACTGGGCAAGACCGTCTTTGTTGAGCTGGTCAGCGTTCAGCGGCATGTCGGATGCGCCGAACGTCACCGTGTTGGCCTGGATCTGCTTGATGCCCCCACCCGAGCCGATGGATTGATAATTCAGGCTCACCCCGGTCTCTTTCTTGTAGGCATCAGCCCATTTGGCGTAGATCGGGTAGGGAAAGGTCGCCCCGGCGCCGGAAATGTCCACCGCCAAAGCGTTCCAGGGCGCGCAAAGCCCGAGGGCGCACGCCACAATCAGTGTTTTCGCAACTTTCACGAGTGCCTCCATTTTGCGCGGTCTGACGTGCCGCGCTGATCGGGCGATAAGCCCTCCACGTCATCCTTCTATGACGCTGGCATGACAGGTCTGTGACATCCCCAGGTTTGAACCGAAGAACCGCACTCTTGACCAGCTTATACTGCCAATCCGGTATTCGGTCGACCCGTTCCGAATGGCTCTGCGGGTCTAGCGCTATCCGAAGAACGGGGCATCGATGCGTCGATTGCGGGTCGTACCCAAACCACGTATTGCGATTGGAATGCCTTCCTCCCCCAAGCAACAGCGGCCGCGCACGCAACGAAAAGAGCCCCGCCGCACCAGCTCCCTCTCCCGCGTGCTATGGGCGGTAGTGATCGCTGTCGTCTTCGTGCTGCTGCTCCCTTACCTGCTTGCGCCCCTCTACCGCTGGCTCAATCCAATATCCACGCTGATGGTTTGGCGCTGGATCCATGGGGCGCGGGTGGAGCGCAGCTTCGTGCCGATCGAGCGCATGGCGCCGGCGTTGCCGATCACCGTGATCGCCGCCGAGGATGGGCGCTACTGCCATCATCGCGGCATCGATTGGCAGGAGCTGCAGGACCGCTTGGAGGATGTCGACGACGTGAGCGAAGCAAAGGGCGTGTCCACCATCACCCAGCAGGCGGCGAAGAATTTGTTTCTCTGGCCCGGCCGAAGCTTTGTGCGCAAAGCTCTGGAATTGCCGCTTGCATTATGGATCGATGCCGTCTTGCCGAAATGGCGTGTGCTTGAAATCTATCTCAACATTGCGGAATGGGGACCGCAGGGTCAGTTCGGCGCCGAGGCCGCGAGCCGTTATGCATTCAACAAGCCGGCGCGCACGCTGACCCCACATGAGGCGGCCTTGCTGGCAGCGGTTCTGCCCAACCCGCGCCGGCGCAACGCCAAACAGCCGGGGCCGGCGGTTCGCAGGCTTGCCAACATCTATGAGGCGCGCGCCAACGCCCAGGCGGGGCTTGCCGCCTGCGCACGGCCTGCCCGGGCGTGAGCGATCCCGACGCTGTAGCCCGTGAGCGAAACGATATGCAGGGAGAGCACCGCCGGGCTACCCCCTACCGCACCCTAACGCCTTCCTCTATAAGCGCGCCTTCCGCACCGACCCGCAGCTACTGGATCAGGAGAATTCAGCCATGGCTGTTCCCAAGCGAAAAACCTCGCCCTCAAGGCGCGGGATGCGCCGCTCGGCTGATGCGCTTGCGCGTCCAACCTATATCGAGGACAAGGATTCGGGCGAGCTGCGCCGGCCCCATCACATCGATCTAAAGACCGGGATTTACCGGGGACGTCAGATCCTCAAGTCCAAGAAGGAGGTCTGAGGTCCGCTCGCCGCGCAAAGAGTGGCGGAGCCGATGTATCTCATCTCCTTTCCTCTCCTGCTCATTCCGTTTGCCCTTTACAACATGGTCGCGTTTCTCCTGAACATGCCGTTCACGGAGACGGTGTTCACCATTCCGCTCGCGGGCAATCGGCGCATGCCGGTGAACATTGGCGATCTGCTTCTCTCGCTGTCCATGCTTCTCCTCTATGTCGAGGTGCTCAAGGCAGCGCGCTTTCGTGCAAAGGCGGCAATGGACCATGCTCTCGCCTTCATTCTGCTTGCCGCCATTGCGAGCGAGCTTGTTCTTGTGCCGGCCGCGGCGACATCGACGTTGCTGCTGATGGCGGTGCTGAGCTTTGTCGACGTGATTACCGGATTGTCGCTGCTCTCCCGCTCGGAGGCGCGAAACATCGTGCTCGAAACACCGGATCAGCCGGCGACATGAACCCCGGTCGGCCCATCTCCATGGCTCGTGACTTTCACCTGCCGGGCCGTTCGCCTGTCATCGCCTGTGACGCCATGGCAGCGAGCTCGCATCCGCTCGCGAGCCTTGCCGCGATGGAAGTGCTGCGCGCCGGCGGCAATGCAGCCGACGCGGCAGTGACCGCGATCGCGGCCTTGTGCGTCGTCGAGCCGCACATGACCGGGATCGGGGGCGATTGCTTCGCCATGGTTGCAAAGCCGGGCCAGCCGGTTTGGGGCTATAACGGCTGCGGTCGCGCGGGTTTCGGGGCATCGATCGACGCTTTGCTTGGCCAGGGCATGCGGTCGATTGCGCTTGACTCGATTCACGCCGCAACCGTCCCGGGCGCGGTCGAAGCCTGGTCTGCGATCCTGGATGCGCACGGACGTGTTGGGCTTCCTCGCGTGCTTGCTCCTGCAATCCATTATGCCGAAAATGGATTCCCGGTTGCCGCGCGCGTTGCGTGGGACTGGTCGCAGCTCGTCCCCAAGCTTTCTGCTGACCCTGGCGCGAAGCGCCATTACCTCTTCAACGGTTGCGCGCCGTCGCAAGGGGATGTGATTAAGCTGCCGGCGCTGGCGCAGACGCTGCGCACCATCGCAAGCGAAGGGCCGAAGGGCTTCTATACCGGAACGGTTGCGCAGGACATGGTGGCCGCGCTGCGCGCGCGCGGCTCGTTCCTCACGCTTGAGGACTTTGCGAATCACCGCGGCGAGACCGTCACGCCCGTTAGCAGCAATTATCGCGGCCTTGAGATTCTTGAATTGCCGCCCAACACGCAAGGCTTGACCGCGCTCATCATGCTCAATGTGCTGGAGAGCTACGACCTCGCAGGGATTGATCCCATCAGCGCCGATCGGTTCCATCTCGTGCTGGAGGCGGCGCGACTGGCCTATGCCGAGCGGGATGCTCATATCGCCGAACCCTCCTGCATGCGCGCCTCAGTTCCAGCTCTTATCGACAAAGAGTTTGCTGCCAACCTCGCGCGGCGGATCGACCCCGCCCGCCGCACCGCGTTCTTGAGCACGCCTCATCGCCCGAGCGATACGGTCTATGTTTGCGTGGTGGACCGCGACCGCATGGCGGTCTCTCTGATCAATACGCTCTTTTCAAATTTCGGCATCGGCATCTGCACGGAAAAAACCGGTATCATGCTCACGAATCGCGGCGCGTGCTTCGTGCTCGATGCCGGCCATCCGAATGCGTTTGGGCCCGGCAAACGGCCGCTCCATACCATTATTCCAGCACTCGCGTTCCGGGATCAGCGCTGCGTCATGTCGTTCGGCGTGATGGGCGCGCATTACCAACCCATGGGGCACGTGCAGATTGTCACCAACATCGTGGATTACGGCATGGATGTGCAGGCGGCGATCGATTTCCCGCGCGCTTTCTTCGTGGGCGAACAAACCGTCGTCGAACGCGGAATTCCCCAAACAACGGTGGAAGGCCTCGGCGCGCGCGGGCACGACGTCGTGCGAGCAGCATCGCCCTGGGGCGGTGGGCAGGCGATCCAGATCGATTGGCGGCGCGGGGTTCTGATCGGCGGCTCCGACCCGCGCAAAGACGGTTGCGCGATCGGCTATTAGGCCTTTTCCTTGCCGCTCAGGCCATCAAGACGCTTTTGCATATCGTTCATCTGGCGCTTGAGATCCTCGATTTCACCGCCCTCCCCCACGCTCGTTCTTGTCTTTTCAGGCTCGGCCGGTTGTTCCTCCCGCCGCGCAAACGGACTGAACATGGCAAAAGCTCGCTCGAACATCTCCATGTTGCGGCGGACCTGGTCTTCGAGCGCGCCAAAGGGGCTTCCCCCGAAAGCCTGCGCCATCTGCTGGCGAAACTTTTCCTGCTCGCGGGTGAGCGAAGCGATGGAAACTTCAAGATAGCGCGGCACCAGCATTTGCATGCTGTCGCCGTAAAAGCGAATAAGCTGGCGAAGAAACGCAATCGGCAAGAGGCTCTGGCCCTCCTTGTTCTCCTGCTCGAAAATGATCTGGGCCAGCACCTGACGGGTAATGTCCTCGCCGGTCTTGGCATCATTCACAACGAAGTCCTCGCCGCGCTTGACCATGTCAGCGAGATCTTCGAGCGTGACGTAAGTGCTGGTGCCGGTATTGTAGAGCCGCCGATTGGCGTATTTCTTGATGGTGATCGGCTGTTCCGATGAGGCCATGGGGGACTCGGTGAGCAACTATGCTTGATCAGCATAGCCTGTTTTCTTTGCGTTCGGCCACCATTTAATATGGGACACGCAACGCAGGCGGGGGTCTCGGGGTCAAAGACGCTTGGCGGGCAAATCGCGGGGCTGGAATTGACACGCCCATGCTCAGGCTCAAGGATGGCGTGGCCGGGCTCGACAGGTGACCATCAGCCCAGCCGCCTCGCCTCAAATTATAAGGAGTAGGAGATGAACGACGATATTGTCATCGTCAGCGCGGCACGCACGCCCGTTGGCGCATTCAATGGGGTATTTGGCGCCCTTCCGGCGCACGAATTGGGCAAGGTCGCGGTTGAGGAATCCCTCAAGCGCGCGGGGGTCGAAAAGGCAGAGGTTTCAGAAGTCATCCTGGGCCAGATTCTCACCGCTGGTCAGGGCCAGAATCCTGCCCGCCAAGCCTCCATTGCAGCCGGCATCCCGGTCGAGACGCCAGCCTGGGGGGTCAACCAGCTCTGCGGCTCAGGATTGCGCGCCGTCGCGCTCGGCTATCAGGCGATACTCAACGGCGATTCCGAGATCATTGTTGCGGGCGGCCAGGAATCCATGAGCCAGGCGCCCCACTGTGCGCATCTGCGCAACGGCGTGAAGATGGGCAACTTCGAGATGGTCGATACCATGATCAAGGACGGATTGTGGGACGCCTTCAACGGCTATCATATGGGCAACACCGCCGAGAACATCGCACGCCAGTGGCAGATTACCCGCGCGCAACAGGATGAGTTCGCCGTTGCCTCGCAGAACAAGGCGGAAGCGGCGCAGAAGGCGGGACGATTCAAGGACGAGATCGTGCCCGTGACAGTGAAGACGCGCAAGGGTGACGTTGTGGTGGATACCGACGAATATCCCAAGCATGGCACGACCGTTGAGAGCATCGCAAAGCTGCGGCCCGCATTTGCAAAGGACGGAACGGTCACGGCCGGCAACGCCTCAGGGATCAACGACGGGGCAGCGGCAGTCGTGCTGATGAAGGCGAGCGAAGCCGCCAAGCGCGGCTTCACGCCGCTTGCGCGTATCGTCTCGTGGGCGCATGCAGGAGTTGATCCCGCAATTATGGGCACCGGTCCCATTCCGGCCTCCCGCATGGCATTGAAAAAAGCCGGCTGGAACGTCGGTGATCTCGACCTGATCGAAGCGAACGAGGCGTTTGCGGCGCAAGCCTGCGCGGTCAACAAGGATCTCGGCTGGGATACCTCGAAGGTCAATGTCAACGGCGGAGCAATCGCGCTCGGACATCCGATTGGGGCTTCCGGCGGGCGCGTCCTTGTCACGCTGCTTTATGAAATGGGCAAACGCAACGCCAAGAAGGGCCTCGCCACGCTGTGTATCGGTGGCGGCATGGGCATTGCGATGTGCATTGAGAGGTAGAACGAAGGACGGACGACAGCAAACGGACGACAGAGGACGGGAGGGCAGAGCACAGAACGAAGAAGAGGCGGAGGATCTTTATGTCCGTCGACTGCCATCCGTCGTCCAAGATAGGGAGGAGTCAAAATGTCACGGGTTGCGGTAGTAACCGGTGGTACGCGCGGCATTGGCGAGGCGATCTCAAAGGCTCTCAAGGAAGCGGGGTATAAAGTCGCCGCGAACTACGGCGGCAATGACGAGGCCGCGCAGAAATTCAAGGCGGCCACCGCGATTGCGGTCTACAAGTGGGATGTCGCCTCCTATGATTCGTGTGCCGCCGGAGTCAAAGCGGTCGAGGCCGAGCTTGGTCCGATCGAGGTGCTGGTGAACAATGCCGGCGTCACCCGAGACGCCATGTTCCACCGCATGACCCCGGAACAATGGACAACGGTGATCAACACCAATCTAAGTTCTCTGTTCAACATGTGCCGGCCCGTGATAGAGGGCATGCGCGCGCGCAAATTCGGCCGCATCATCAATATTTCATCGATCAACGGGCAGAAGGGACAGGTCGGTCAGACCAATTATTCGGCGGCTAAAGCCGGTGAGCTCGGTTTCACCAAGGCGCTCGCTCAGGAAAGCGCCAAAAGCGGCATCACGGTCAATGCCGTCTGCCCCGGCTATATTGCAACTGAAATGGTCAAGAAGATCCCGCAGGATGTTTTGGACAAGAGCATTCTGCCCTACATTCCGCTCGGCCGCCTGGGCGAACCGGAAGAGATTGCCCGCTGTGTGCTCTTTCTCGCCGCCGACGAAGCGGGCCTCATTACCGGCTCGACACTCTCCGCAAACGGCGGGCAGTTCATGGTGTAAGCGTCAGCCCGGCCATCCTTTCGGCGCAACTTCGAAGCCCGCGAATTCAAACCCGGGCGCGACCGTGCAACCGGCGAGCGCCCACTCACCCAGGCTTGCTGCGCATTGCCATGCCCGCGCCGGAACGGCGACCTGGGGCCGTGCACCGGAAACAAGATCAGGTCCGAGCGTCAGGCACTCGACGGCATTCCCGTCCGGCGATGCAATCTTCAGCTCAATAGGCGCACCTGCGTAGTAGTGCCAGATCTCCACCGCATCGATGCGATGCCAGTGGGAGCTCTCCCCGCGCGCAAGCAGAAAGTAGATCGCGGTCGAGGCCGCGAGGCCGCCGCCCACCCTGGCCGGGTCGCGGAAGGTCTCGCGAAAATGGCCGCCCTCGGGATGGGGCTTGAGGTCGAGAAGGCGGATCACATCGCCCGCAGAGAGCGTCACGACCTGTTCTTGCGTTCACGGATTTCCGCGAAGACCTGCCAGGCCGGCTTGCCTGCAAGTCCGACAGACTTGGCGACCTCCGGCACGTCGGCGCGCAAGAACGGGTTTGCCGCCTTCTCCTCCCCGAGCCGCGAAGGAATGGTCGGCTTATTCTCTGCCCGGAGTCTTTCCACCTCGCGCGCGCGTTGCGCCAGCGCCGGATTTTGCGGCTCGATGGTCTTTGCAAATCGAATATTGGCCGCCGTGTACTCATGCCCGCAATAAATTGCGGTATCCTCGGGCAGAGCACGCAGCTTGATCAGCGAGTTCCACATCATTTCCGCCGTGCCCTCGATCACGCGGCCGCACCCGATGGAGAACAGCGTGTCGCCGACAAAGGCGAGTTTCTCGGCGGGAAAAAAATAGCTGATATGACCGGCCGTATGCCCAGGTGTGTCGTAGACCGAGCCTTCGAGCGACCCCACGCGGACCTTGTCGTTTTCGGCTACGGTGACGTCAACGAGTGGAATGCGAGCGGCTTCACGCGCGGGAGCGACCACGCGACAGCGGTGGCGCTCTTTGAGCGCGGAGATACCGCCGGTGTGATCGGCATGATGATGGGTCACGAGTATATCCGTGAGCCCCCATTGGGCGGCGCGCAGCGCCGCTTCGACAGCGCCGGCCTCGGGCGCGTCAATCGCGGCGGTGGCGCCGCTTTGCGGATCGTGCAGGAGCACGCCGTAGTTGTCCTGAAGGCATAGAAATAGATGGGTTTGTGCCGGCATTTCGTTTTTCCTGATCGGAGCCCTGCCCTCATATCATCCGTATTCGATCACGCTGATGCAAGGACCGGCCGTAGATTGCGGCGCTGACATCGCGGCGACCAATTCATGCTAGCTTTGGGCGCATGTCCATCGACGTCGTCGATCTGCGCAATTTCTACAGCCAACGCCTCGGTATTGTGGCGCGCCGTTTCGTCGGCCGCGGCATCCGGCGACGCTTCGCCGATACGCGTGGGCTGAGCGTTCTTGGGGTTGGCTACGCCACGCCCTATCTGGGCCTCTTTCGCGAGGAAGCGGAGCGGTGCCTGGCCTTCATGCCGGCGGCGCAAGGAGTCGTGAAGTGGCCGACCGACCGACCGGGGCTTGCGGCCCTCATCGATGATCTGGAAATGCCGCTTACCGACTCGGCCGTCGATCGCATATTGCTCGTCCACGCACTGGAAATGGTGCATGATCCCATTGCCTTGCTGCGCGAGGTCTGGCGCGTGCTCGCGGGCGGCGGACGATTGCTCGTGGTGGTGCCGAACCGCCGTGGCGTGTGGGCGCGGCTCGATACAACTCCGTTCGGCCACGGAAGACCGTATTCTCGCTCGCAGATCACGCATCTGCTGCGTGAGACCTGGTTCACGCCGACAGGCTGGACTGAAGCGTTGCATGTGCCGCCTGTGCCGCGCGGCTGGTTCCTGCGCTCGGCTACGGCATGGGAACGGGCAGGCGCAACGATTGCCGCCCCGTTTGCCGGAGTGCACATCGTCGAGGCGACGAAACAGGTCTATCGGGCTATTCCGGCCCGGCGGGAACGCACGCGCCTTGTTCCGGCACTCGAGCCGGCCTTCGCTCCCTGGCCGCGCGGAGCGTAGCGTATGCGCTTATTCACCGCGAGGCGGCGTATCATCTCCGCCGCGGTTCCCACCCTGCACATCCTGGCGCGGGCCGCGGTGGCGGCGTCGCCGCCGATGAAGCGGGAAGCGGTCATTGTGGCCGTCATGCCCGTTCTGGCTATTGCCGGAATTCTGCTGCGGCTGATATCCGGGCGATTGTCCGCCCGTGATGAAGGAGGGCAATCGGTCCACCTCGCCCTGCGCCTCCGGCCCGCCCTGTTGCGGCCGTGACTGCTGCGGCGGAGAGGATTGCGGAAACGGTTGGCTGTCGCGCGGAATATAGGGCTGCGGCTCGCGCGCGCCATAGGGAGAGTCGCCCATCACGGGCTGAGTGTCTTCCTCCCCCTCCTCGAAGCTCTCATCGCGGATGCCGCCCATTTCATTTTCAGGACGAGTGAAATGCGGATTGTTCTGCCGAAACTGTTCCTGCGCCGCAGCAATGACCCGATAATAATGCTCGGCGTGCTGATAGTAATTCTCGGCCGCGATCGGATCGCCGGAGGCCTGCGCGTCGCGCGCAAGCTGAATGTATTTCTCTGCAATGTGAGAAGGGTTGCCGCGAATTTTGACATCCGGGCCGTTCGATTCATACACGCGCGCCATGGGATTGTGGTGGCTTTTGCGATGATTGTTGCGCCCGCGCATCCGTTTGTTCTGACCGTTTCTCATGACTTGCCTGCTGCCAATCCTTTCGTTTTAGCGGCTAACTCCACGCTCGTTCATTCACCTGCTTGATCAATGCCGGAAAGACCCATCTCGCCCCCAAAGGGGCGCAGCGGTCGCGTAGTTGCACTCAAGCAGGTATAGATGTGCGGCGCCTTTTCGCCGCTATATCCAGCGCCTACGTCGCGCGCGATAAGCTCGTGGCGTCGCCTGATGCGACACTGCCCACCTCTTTGTCATGCGCGCGCCGCGCTCATTACGGGACTCGCGCAGAACCGATGAAGCATCTCGTCCCGGCCGGTCTAAACCGCTCGCCCATCACGAGGCGAGGATGGTTTCCTCTCTGCACACCGCCGGCTCTCCATTTCCTGTTTGGGGCCCGCAATCGGCGCACAAGCGGCTCGGGTCGATTCCCTAGCTAAAACCTAGTCCGTCTTGAACCACAATCCAAGTGCTTTTTTTGCACCCTGGGATGCGAAGGATTCATGCCAAACGGCGCGCGACCAGCGCCCGCGGAATATCGCAAAGATCGTGTTGCGGCGGAGCACATGCAAGCCCCGCTGCCTCGAAAAGCGATCGTACACCAGCGGCCTGCCCAAAGCCAAGTTCGACAACCAGAACGCCTGCCGGCGCCAGCAGCCGCTGTGCATCCGCAGCGATGGCACGGTAGCCATCGAGCCCATCGGCCCCCCCATCGAGCGCCAATAGCGGATCGAAGGAGCAAACCTCAGGCGGGAGATCTGCAATTTCCTGGTGCGCAATGTAGGGCGGATTGGAGACGAGAAGATCAATGGGGCCATCGAGGGCAGCCCCATAGTCGCACGCAACGAATGAAGCGCGAGCCCCGAAGCCGGCGGCATTATCCCGGGCGCATCGGAGTGCGGCCACATTGATGTCGGTCCCTATGCCCAAACTTTCGGGGAGTTCCGATAGAATCGCCAGCAACACGGCACCGGAGCCGGTTCCGAGATCGGCAACGCGCAGCGTTCGCGCACGAGATAAGCTCGGATAAGCGGCTGCGAGCGCAGCCTCCACGACGGTCTCAGTCTCCGGCCGAGGTACAAAAGTTTGCGGATTGAGCCGCAACGACAATTTCCAGAATTCCTTGCGGCCGATAATCCGCGACACCGGCTCGTGCATGAGCCGGCGCGCGGCAAGACGAGTGATGGCGGCAGCCTCGTCGTCCGCCAGCACGCGTTGCGATTGGGTGACGAGAGCGGCCGCATCAAGCGCAAGAGCATGGCCAACGAGCAGCCGAGCGTCGAGATCGGGATTGTCAACACCGCCGCGACGCAACCTTTGTGCGAGCTTTCGCCGTGCGGCCGCCAGCGAATGTCCTGTGAACTCCTCCACGTGCAGAACAAAGTGCTTGAAAGCCTCTTGGGCAGAGTGGGCCACTGCTCCCTCGCTTTCCTGCGAAGCCGCCTGGAGGCGCACAGTCACGAGGAGGCCCCATCAGCCGCGAGCAGCGAAGCCTGGTGCTCGGTCACGAGCGCGTCGATGATCTCACCCAGTGCCTCACCCTCGATGATCTGAGGAAGCTTGTAGAGGGTAAGATTAATCCGGTGGTCGCTCACGCGGCCCTGCGGGAAGTTGTAGGTGCGGATGCGTTCCGAGCGATCCCCCGATCCCACCTGGCCCCGGCGCTCCGCCGCGCGCTCGGCATCGAGCTTCCGGCGCTCCGCATCGTAGAGGCGCGCGCGCAGGACTGCCATGGCTTTGGCGCGATTCCTGTGCTGCGAGCGATCTTCCTGCATCATCACGACGATCCCGCTTGGAATATGCGTGACGCGCACCGCCGATTCGGTCTTGTTGACGTGCTGTCCGCCGGCGCCGCCGGAGCGCAACGTGTCGATCTTCAGATCGGCGTCATTAATTGCGATATCGACATCAGCCGCTTCCGGCAGCACGGCGACGGTCGCCGTCGAGGTATGAATTCGTCCCGAGGCCTCGGTGTCGGGGACGCGTTGAACGCGGTGGACCCCCGACTCGAATTTGAGCCGGGCAAACGCTCCGCGCCCGCGAATTTCCGCGACGATCTCCTTATAGCCTCCCATGCTGCCTTCGCTGGCCGAAATGATTTCAACTTTCCAACCCTGCTTAGCGGCATACCGCTCATACATGCGGAAAAGATCCCCGGCAAACAAAGCGGCTTCGTCGCCGCCGGTCCCTGCGCGTATTTCGAGAATGACGTTACGCTCGTCCATCGCGTCCTTTGGCAGAAGCACAAGCTTGATCTCCTGCTCGAGCGCGGCGCGCTGCTCTTCAAGCTGTGGTCTCTCGGCAGCCGCCATGGACCGCATCTCCGGATCCGTCTCCGGATCCTCAATCAGTACATTGAGATCGTCGATTTCGCTCGCTATGCCGCGGTAACGCTTCACAGTCTCGACGACCGGCCCAAGCTCGGCAAATTCGCGCGAAAGCTTGACATAGATCTCAGGAGAAAGGGCGCTTGCCAGCTCGCTTTCGACCGCCTTGTGGCGCACCAGAAGCGCATCAAGTTTCTGCTCAGGGAGCATCCGACAGCTCAAGCCCGCAAATGGCGCACGATCCGCGCAAGGACCTGCGTCAAATCTGTAAACCCTGTTCGACCGCGAATTTCTGCAGCTGATCGCGGATCGCCACGGTTCCGACCGGCTGTTCGATCAGCGGGATCATGAAGGCAGCCGCCTTGGCGGCGTCGAGCGCAAGCAGCATCGCCTTCACCGGCCCTACAGCTGACGGCGCAAGCGAAAGCGCGCGATAGCCGATCGCCACCAAAGCAAGCGCACCGAGCGGGCGGGATGCAAGTTCGCCGCACACTGTGACCGGCGTATCATGGTCGCGAGCCTTTTCCACAATCACCCTGAGTGCCCGCAGCACGGGAGCCGAGATCGCGTCGAAGCGATCGGCGACCCGCGCGTTGCCCCGATCAGCTGCATAAAAAAACTGGACGAGGTCGTTTGTTCCGATCGAGAGAAAATCGACCCGTTCGAGCAGTTCATCGAGCTGGTACAGCAGCGAGGGGACCTCAACCATCGTCCCGACCTTGACGCTTGCGGGCAACTTGTGGCCATGGCGCCGCAGATGAGTGAGTTCGCGTTCCACGAGTGATCTAGCTTCATCAAATTCCTCGACGGTCGCGATCATCGGGAACATGAGATTGAGATCACGTCCACCGGCCGCCCGTAAGAGGGCGCGGATTTGGCTGCGCAGCAGTCCCGGTCGATCGAGCCCCAGCCGGATCGCTCGCCACCCGAGAGCAGGGTTCTCCTCATCGAGATTACGCATGAAGGGCAGCACCTTGTCGCCGCCGATATCAAGCGTCCTGAAGGTGACGGGACGCTCGCCGGCCGCATCGAGCACGGCTCGGTAAAGCGAGAATTGCTCCGCTGAGCGGGGAAAGCTCGCAGCAACCATGAACTGCAACTCGGTGCGGAAGAGGCCGATCCCCGAGGCACCGGTTTCCTGGAGGTGCGGAAGATCGACCGGAAGACCGGCATTGATCATCAGCGCGATGCTCTGCCCATCCTTGGTTGTGCACGGTTTATCACGCAGCGCGAGATACTGCGACTGGCGGCGCGCGCGCAGCCGCACCCGCTCCACATAGGCCTTCTCCATGTCGGGAGAGGGCCGCACATGCACGTCCCCCGTGGATCCATCGACGATGATCGGATCTCCGGGATCCGCCACGCCGGTTGCGTTGTCGATCTTGCCTATCGCGGCAATACCAAGCGCACGCGCGACGATAGCGACGTGTGAATTGGGACCTCCCTCTTCGAGAACGAGGCCGCGCAGGCGTTTGCGATCGTAATCAAGCAGCGCCGCCGGTCCCATAGAGCGGGCGACGAGAATGGAATTTTCGGGTAAGCGGTCGCGCGCGGGCGCATAATCTTTGCCGAGCAGGTGATGCATCAGACGATTGGCGAGCTCGTCCAGATCGTGGAGCCGCTCACGCAGGTAAGGATCGGTTGCACGCAGCATGCGCGCGCGCGTATCTGACTGCACCCGTTCGACAGCAGCCTCGGCGGTCAGCCCGGTCGCCACCGCCTCTTCCAGTCGGTGCACCCACCCCCGATCGTAAGCAAACATCCGGTAAGCTTCGAGCACATCGCGATGCTCGCCGCCGTCGGAAAGCTCTCCCCGCTCCAACATGACGTCGAGGTCCGATCGCATGGTTTCGACCGCACTCTCCAGGCGCTTGACCTCCTTGCCCACGTCGTCGGCGATGAAGTTCGTAATCACCACGCGTGGCTCGTGCAGAACGACGTGCCCAAGCGCAATGCCGTCGTTGAGAGCAAGTCCGGTAAGATGCAGCGGCCGCCGAGCAGCGGGCTCCGCGCCGGGCTTGGCGATGGCCGAAAGCTCTCCCGAGGCAATCATCTCGGCGAGCACCATCGCGGTCGTCTGCAGCGCCTCCTCTTCCTCCTCGGTGTAGGTTCGCCGTGCCCGGTTCTGGACCACGAGCACGCCTAGCGTATTGCCCGCGCGCAGAACCGGAACCCCCAGGAACGAGTGATAAATCTCTTCGCCTGTTTCCGCCCGATAGGAGAATGCCGGATGATTCTGCGCGTCGGACAGGTTGATCGGGTTCGCCTCGCTGGCGACCAAGCCGACCAAGCCCTCGTCCGAACGCAGCACCGTCTGGTGCACCGCCGATCTGTTGAGGCCTTCGGTGGCGTAAAGTTCCAGCGTGCTGTCGACGCGCAACACATAGACGGAGCACACCTCCGCTACCATGTTGGCGGCAATCAGCACCACGATCTTGTCCAGGCGCTCCTGCGCGCTGACAGGCTCCGCCATGACCTCGCGGAGCCGGCGTAGCAGCACGCGCGGACCGCCGAGCGCGCCACGCATGACGTGATCCCTCGGACCAGCCCAATGTCACCGGGGCGGGTAAAGCGCGCTGCAAAGCACGCTCCAGTAAGTGCGAGGACGCGTTTCGATACTCTGATCGTTGCCGGTCAGCCCGAAAGCGCCCTGCGGCCTCGGCTCGATATCAGTTCAATTCACCGTCAGCATCCGCACAACAACAGGCGCACGGCGCTGCACGCTTTGGCCGTATAGCGAATGCGGTACGGCCGGGGCAAGCCGAACCCGCGCAAGCCGCTTGCTACCACGCGTAGCTCGCGGAAATCCGCCCGCAGGCCGCGCAAAACTGGTCGGTTTGCACGATGGCGGCGTACACGTCGCGCACGCGAGGAGAAGGGGATAAGTGCAGCTCGGCCGGTAGCAGCGCCGCGTGCGGCCCGAACAGGCGCTCGATCGCGTGGGCGATGTCCGCTGCGCCAGCGGGTTTGTCGAGCGCATCGCGAGGAATGCCCGCGGTGAGCGTTTTGCACAAAATCTCGCGTTCGATGAGCGGCAGGTGTGTGAGGTCGCTCCCCGCGACAAGGACTGCCAGCTGATGATCGGGGTGTGCCTCATCAACGAGCGCGGGCTTGACATTGCGGAACTGAAGAGCCGCCTCGAAACCCGCCGACCCCTGGGTAAAGCAGGATGCCAATTCAGCCGCCTCCTCGGCGATATAGTATCGATTGAGAGTATCGAACCAGATGTAGCGATAGCCGTGCTTGGTCAGACACGGCTCCCACCCTTCCCAGGCCGGCGCCAAGGTATAGGGTGCGAGCGCCTCGGCGATTACGATCTTGGGCCGGTGCTTGTACCAGTTGCCATGCAGCAAAACGTCCTGCTCGGCTCCTTCCACATCCACCTTGAGAAAATCGATCTCAGCCGGCGCATATCGGTTACAAAGCTCTTCCAGCGTCATCAGCGGCGCCGTGATGGCTCGCCAGGGTTTGCCGAACTCGGACAGCGCGGATCGCGCATTGCTTTCGATCATGGTCGACAGGCCATGAAAATCGGAGACGAGGTAAAAGGTCGCCTCACCGCTGCTGGCGCCGACCAGTGCCTCGATATGTTGATCGCGCGCTCGTACCGCTCTGCTCAACTGCGCAAGCCAGGGATTGGGCTCGGCCGTGATGCCGCGCCATCCCGCGAGATAAAAGGCGAACGACATATTGTCGTAGACCGGGTGCCCCGATCCGATGTCGATGTAAAATCCCTCATTGCGCGTACCGAAGCAGCGCAGCAGATAAAGATCTTCAAATCGTTGCGCGTAGGAGATAACGCCGGACTTGGTCCTTCTATTGGGCATTGGCCGCAACAGAATTATTTGTCCAGATCATAGAGCGAGTGCAGCGTACGTACCGCCAGCTCCGTGTAATTGGCGTCGATCAGAAGAGAGAACTTGATCTCCGACGTGGTGATCGCGCGAATATTGATCCCTTTCTCCGCCAGCGCCTTGAAGGCCTGGGCGGCCACGCCGGCGTGGCTGCGCATTCCGATGCCGATCACTGACACCTTGGCGACGTCATTCGCCCCGTCTACTCGCTCATAACCCACCCGGTCCTTGACCTTGATGAGAACGTCGGTGGCGCGCTGATAGTCCGCGGCGGGCACAGTGAAGGTCAAATCGGTGGTGGCGCCATCAGCCGAGACGTTCTGCACGATCATGTCCACGTTGATGTTGGCCTCGGCGAGCGGCCCGAAAATGGCCGCGGCGATGCCAGGCTTGTCCTGCACCCGCCGGATCGAGATCTGCGCCTCATCCTTGGAGAAAGCGATACCCGTGACGACTTGCTGTTCCACGATCTCCTCCTCGCCGCAAATGAGGGTTCCTGGCGGGGTCCCGCGTGGATCGATATCCTCCGGCTTTTCGAAGCTCGACCGCACGAAGATACGCACGTTGTGCACCATTCCGAGCTCCACCGAGCGAACCTGCATCACCTTGGCGCCGAGCGAAGCCAGCTCCAGCATCTCTTCGTACGCAACCCGGTCGAGCCGGCGTGCGCGCTGCACCACGCGTGGGTCGGTCGTATAGACTCCGTCCACATCGGTATAGATGTCGCAGCGTTCCGCCGCGATGGCAGCGGCGATGGCGACCGCCGAGGTGTCCGATCCGCCGCGTCCCAAGGTCGTGATGCGTCCGGTTTCCTTGTGTAAACCCTGAAACCCGGCGATGACCGCCACCTCATGCCTTTCCTTGAAGCGTTTGAGCAGCTCAGCGCCGTTGACATCCAGGATGCGCGCCGCCGCATGTGCGTTCGAGGTAAGAATGGGCAATTGCCAGCCTTGCCATGATCGCGCATTGACGCCCATTCCTTCGAGCGTAATGGCAAGCAGACCCGCCGTGACCTGTTCGCCGGTCGATACGACGGCGTCGTATTCCCGGGCGTCGTGCAACGGCGCCGCTTCGCGACACCAGCCCACGAGCTGATCGGTTGCACCCGCCATGGCGGATACGACGACAGCGATTTCGTGACCTGCATCGATCTCGCGCTTCACGTGCCGCGCGACACTGCGGATGCGTTCGAGATTGGCGACCGAAGTGCCGCCGAACTTCATCACTAAGCGAGGCATGACAATGCCGGCTACTGCGCCGCGTCCTTGGCCTGGTCGCCATTGCCGTTGGCGGAATCCTGCCCGTTCTTGAGCAGCGAAGGCTGCGGCATGGTAATGATGTTGTAGCCGCAATCCACGAAATGAATGTCCCCCGTCACTCCTGTGGAAAGATCTGAAAGAAGGTAGAGCGCCGCTCCACCGATCTCGTCTAAGGTCACGCCGCGACGCAATGGCGAATGGCGGTGCTGAAAAGCAAACATCTGCCGTGCTTCGCTGATCCCGGCGCCCGCAAGCGTGCGGATCGGGCCAGCCGAAATTGCGTTGACCCGTATAGCCGCCGGTCCGAAATCGACCGCGAGATAACGCACGGAGGCTTCGAGTGCGGCCTTGGCAACTCCCATGACATTATAGTTGGGCATGGCGCGCTGCCCGCCGTTGTAGGTCAAAGTCAGCATCGCACCGCCGCCACTCATGAGCGCCGCCGCGCGTTTTGCCGCTTCAGTAAACGAAAAGCACGAGATCAGCATGGTGCGCACGAAATTGTCGCGCGTGGTGTCGGCATAACGGCCTTTGAGCTCGTTCTTGTCCGAGAACGCGATCGCATGCACCAGAAAATCGAGCGATCCCCATTTCTCGGCGAGCACCGCAAATGCCGCATCGATTGACTGCGCCTGCTCGACATCACACGGCAGCAGGAGCGACGCGCCAATCGAATCGGCGAGCGGCCTTACCCGGCGGCCAAGGGCCTCGCCCTGATAGGTGAATGCAAGCTGGGCTCCCTGGGCGGCGAGCATCCTGGCAATTCCCCAAGCAATGGAATGGTCGTTTGCGACCCCCATGATCAGCCCGCGCTTGCCCTGCATCAGCCGCGTCATGCTGCTCTGTTCTACCACTCTGTCCCCATGCTCCCCCGGCGAGTCGCGCGTTAACTTTTACAGCCCATATCAGGCGTCGACGTGCTTGAGCACCACCGAGGCGTTCGTGCCGCCGAACCCGAACGAATTCGACAACACGCAGCCGAGCTTTGCGTTGTCCTGCCGCTCGCGCACGATCGGAACATCTTCGAATGCCGGATCAAGTTTCTCGATATTGGCGCTTTCGCAGATGAAGCCGTTGTTCATCATCAAAATCGAATAGATGGCCTCTTGCGCCCCGGCCGCCCCCAGTGAATGTCCGGTCAGCGATTTCGTCGCCGAGATGGGCGGGCACTGTGCGCCGAAGACTTCGCGAATGGCTTCAACCTCCTTGATATCGCCGATCGGCGTCGAAGTCGCATGCGGATTGATGTAATCCACCGGGACCCGGATCTCGCGGAGTGCCATCCGCATGCACCGCACGGCGCCTTCACCCGAAGGGGCGACCATGTCGAAGCCGTCCGATGTGGCACCGTAACCCGCGACCTCCGCATAGATGCGCGCTCCCCGCGCCTGCGCGTGAGCGAGCTCTTCCAGAACCAGCACGCCGGCGCCGCCTGCGATCACGAAACCGTCACGATCTACGTCGTAGGCGCGGGAGGCTTTTTGTGGTGTCTGATTAAAGCCCGATGACATCGCTCCCATAGCGTCGAACAGAACCGACAGCGTCCAATCGAGTTCCTCACAGCCGCCTGCGAAAATGACGTCCTGCTTGCCCATCCGAATCACTTCCGTTGCATTGCCGATGCAATGGTTCGATGTCGCGCAGGCCGACGAGATCGAATAGCTGACCCCCCTGATCTTGAACCAAGTGGCAAGCGTGGCCGAGGCAGTCGAAGACATGGCCTTCGGCACAGCGAATGGGCCGACGCGTTTCGGGCTTTTGCTGCGCGCCACATCGGCAGCTTCCACGATCGTGCGCGTGGATGGGCCGCCCGAGCCCATGATGATGCCGGTCATCTCGTTCGAGACTTCCTCCGCTTCGAGACCGGCATCCCGAATGGCCTGCTCCATGGCGAGATGATTCCACGCCGCGCCGCCACCCAGGAACCGCATGGCGCGACGATCAATAAACTCCTCAGGGACAAGGCTCGGAGCGCCATGCACCTGGCACCGAAACCCAAGTTCGGCATATCTATCGGCGCGCGAAATGCCTGATTTGGCCTCGCGCAGGCTTGCTAGAACTTCCTGTGTTGTGTTGCCGATGGATGAGATGATCCCCATCCCGGTGACAACGACCCGCCTCATGAAACCCTCGTTCGCATGCTGAGCCGCGCAGGCCCGGCGGGCGGCCGTCAAGCCGCACTCGGCTCCGGCATTGCCTGATCGCGAAACAGGCCGACCTTGAGATCCATCGCGCGGTATATGATCGACCCATCCGCGGAGAGCCAACCGTCGGCGACACCGAGCACGAGTTTCGAGCGCATCACTCGTTTGATGTCGATGCCGTAGACAACCTTCTTGACTGTCGGCAGGACTTGACCGGAGAACTTGAGCTCGCCCAATCCGAGCGCTCGCCCTCGCCCGGGAGCCCCGAGCCAGCCGAGAAAGAAGCCCAGCAGCTGCCAGAGAGCGTCAAGCCCAAGGCAACCCGGCATGACGGGATCGCCTTTGAAATGGCATGGGAAGAACCAAAGATCTGGCCGCAGATCCAGCACGGCTCGCACCAGACCCTTGCCATATTGACCGCCCGCCTCGGCTATTTCCGAGATGCGGTCGAACATCAGCATCGGGGGAAGCGGCAGCTGGGCATTTCCTGCGCCGAACAATTCGCCGCGCGCGCAGGCCAGGAGCTCGTCATAACCAAAGCTCGTCGGCCGGCTCTCCATTCGTTTCGCTTCCGCGGTCACCTCTCACGTCTCCTCTGGGCAGTTGCTTACGGTAAAGATAGGCGGAACAGGGGGCAAAAAGCCAGCCGTCGGCGGCACAAACGACCGAGCTTTAGCTTTCAATCCGCCGGCGTTTGCATCTTCGGACAAATATGTTACAAACGCAACAATCTCTCGGCCGAATGTCTCAAGTTCAGGCGTCGTCATGCCAGCATCCCGTGTCATTGTCTTCACCGATACAACCGGAAATTTGAAAGCGGCCAGCGAGCCCCGGTCCGCTTCCACCGGTTGCGGCTGGCGCGACGTCAAGAACTCTGCTGCGTGAAGCAGGATTGCGCCCGACCCAGCAGCGCCTGGCATTGGGATGGATGCTGTTTAGCAAAGGGGACAGGCACCTCACCGCTGAAATGCTCTACGAAGAAGCGATCAAGGCGAAAGTCCCGGTCTCGCTTGCCACTATTTACAACACGCTCCATCTGTTCACGGACGCCGGGCTGTTGCGCCAAGTCGCCGTTGACGGATCGAAGACGTATTTCGATACCAACGTCTCTCAGCATCATCATTTTTTCATCGAGAACGAGAACGATCTCGTTGACATTCCCCATTCGGAAGTGGCCGTCGGAAAAACTCCGACACCGCCGGAAGGGTACGAAGTGGTGCGCGTGGATATCGTCGTTCGGCTAAGACGAAAGCAGCGCTGATCTCATTGCCTCCCCCGAGCCGGCGTTATTCCACCTTCTCGTTCAGATAGACGCCCCACAACTGCTCCTGAGCCACCCAGCCGTCGAACCCGGCGCCCGCGATGCGGCACCAGACGCCGGTGCAGCGCTTGACGGCCGCCAGCACGCCCGCCTGGAGTTTCGCCAACACCACACCGCCGTCGTCCGGCTTGTCATAGACCGGAACCAGCTGGCTCTTGTCCTTCGGGTTCACAAGCGCAGTGCGCCTTCCCGATAACAGCGAGTGGTACACCCAACCTTCGGACCCTTCCCAATCGCGGATGCGCCGCCAATTGTCGGACTCCGCGGTAATCTCGACCGGCAAGCCGGCGCGCGTGTAGACGAACGTGACCTCATGGTCCCGCGTGGGTCCGCCGCGCACATTGACATGGTCGGGCTTAAGACTGACGAAGCGCGGTAGCGGCAAGCCGCTCTTAGGCCCAACTGCCGGCTCGGCCAGGGCATATTCCGTCGCAAAGAATGCCCCTGCAAGGGCAAGCAAGAGAAGGCTCGAACGTCGCATGCCGCGCAAAATGCCTGAAGTCATGCGTCCACCGGCTTTGATACGTTGGACTGGCGAACGTGCGCGCCGGCGCGCTCTGTCTTCGCGTCGCGTATGTTGCAGAAATCCCGCCGGGAAGGCAGTCTCGGATACCGTGGTTAAGGAGACCTGAACGCGCCGGCACGAGCCGTTTCCGCAAGGTCAATTATGGCGAACCCCAAAAAGAAGCCGCTTGTCGTCGTCACGCGCAAGCTGCCCGACAGGGTCGAGACCCGGATGCGCGAATTGTTCGACGCGCAGCTAAATCTCAATGACAAGCCGCTCACCCCCTCGGAACTCGCTGACGTGATGCAAAAGGCCGACGTCCTGGTACCGACGGTCACTGACCGCATCAATTCGGCTGCGCTGAGCAAAGCGGGCGACAGTCTCAAGCTGATTGCAAACTACGGCAACGGCGTCGACCATATCGACGTTGCAACTGCGCTTAGCCGCGGAATCACCGTGACCAACACGCCCGGCGTTCTCACCGAGGATACGGCGGACATGACCATGGCGCTCATCCTCGCGGTGCCGCGCCGATTGGCGGAAGGCGCCGCCGTCTTCAGTGATGAGAAGCCCTGGAACGGTTGGTCCCCTACCTGGATGCTAGGTCATCGTATTTGGGGGAAGCGGCTGGGTATCATCGGCATGGGGAGGATCGGCCAGGCGGTGGCACGCCGCGCCGGGGCTTTCGGTCTTCAAATTCATTATCACAATCGGCGCCGGGTGCCCGCCAGAATCGAGGAAGAGCTCAACGCGACCTATTGGGAAAGCCTCGATCAGATGCTCGCCCGCATGGACATCATCTCGATCAACTGTCCTCATACGCCCGCGACATATCACCTGCTGTCCGCGCGCCGGCTCAAGCTCATTCGGCGCGAGGCTTACATCGTCAACACCGCTCGCGGCGAGGTCATCGATGAGAATGCCTTGGTACGGCTGATCTCTGCTGGGGACATCGCCGGTGCCGGACTCGACGTCTTCGAGCACGAGCCTGCGGTCAATCCGAAGCTCGTGAAACTGGCGCGGATGGGCAAAGTGGTGCTGTTGCCGCACATGGGGTCAGCCACGCTTGAGGGCCGCATCGACATGGGCGAAAAGGTTATCGTCAACATAAGGACTTTTCTCGACGGCCACCGGCCGCCGGACCGGGTATTGCCGTCGATGCTGTAGAGCATCCAAGTTGTTGCGGTGTTTTGTCTCTGCTGCTGCGCTTTGCCATAATCTGTCGTATGATGATTGCGTTTTTGGGAGAATCATCCATGCGCGCTGCTTTGCTGGCCGGTGTAACCGTGATCGCATCAATCGCGCCGGCCTTCGCCGCCGTGCTGGCACCGGCGGACATCCAGTCCACTTTCTTCAACGGGCAGCCATTCACGGCGGCCGCGAGCAACATCAAGTACAAGATGACCTTCACGGCCGACGGCAAGATGACGCGGGAGCCGATCGGTGCAGGTGCAAAGAACGAGGGCACCTGGAAACTGAGCAAAGACGGTTTCTGCTCGACATGGAAAGGCTCCAAACAGAATTGCTATCGTGTTCAGACCGCGGGCGATAATAAATGGTCGGTGATGAAGGGCAGAACGGCGGTGGCGAGTTGGACCAAGTGAACTGGACCAAGTGAACTGGACCAAGTGCACTGGATCAGGTGAAGTCGGCTCAGGCGTGGCCGGAAAGATCGCGGATGGCGGGGTGTTCGCCCGAAAGGGGATTGGCGGGATCCCATTCATAGACGAGCGTCTCAAACCGCATGGAGCGGGCATCGAGCATGAGCAGCCGCCCCACCAGCCCCTCACCAAAGCCGACAATCTCCCGGATGGTTTCGAGCGCCATCAAGGAGCCGACGACGCCGGTCAGCGCGCCCAGGATGCCGGCCTCCGCACAGGCAGGAACCGTCCCGGGGGGCGGCGGCTCGGGAAACAGGCAACGCAACGTCGGGTTCGGAGTACCGTCACGGCCTCGCTCATGGGCGCGCAAGGTCGTCAGCGTGCCATCGAAAACACCGACCGCACCGCTCACCAGCGGCTTGCCGGCAAGAAAGCACGCATCGGAGGCGAGGTAGCGGGTGGCGAAATTATCCGAACCATCGGCGATGATGTCATAGCGCTCGATCAGGTCGAGCGCGTTTTCCGCCACCAAGCGCACAGCGTGGGGCTCGACCTTGACATGCGGATTGAGCCGGCGGACGGCCGAGGCCGCGCTGTCTACTTTGAGCACTCCGATATCCGGGGTGGCGTGAATGACCTGGCGCTGCAGGTTCGACAACGCAACCGTGTCATTATCGACAATGCCGATTGCACCCACGCCTGCCGCCGCCAAGTAGAGAATCGCGGGCGCGCCCAGTCCACCCGCTCCGATCACCAGCACGCGGGCGCGCTTGAGGGCAGCCTGACCGGGACCTCCGACCTCGTGGAGGACGATATGGCGAGCGTAGCGCTCGAGCTCTTCAGCGCTGAACATGCGAACCAAAATCCAAAGCCCCAGAGGGTGTTTTTCCGCGAAAGCGCCTTCTTTGCAACTTGGCATTACTGACGATGGACCGCCAATCTTCCGCCATTGCGCGCTCTCATTCTCGGAGGATAGATTCGGGCGGGGCAGTTGTGGAGTTTCCATGCGGAGCTTCGTTGCCGTTTGTCTCAGTGCTTGTCTTCTCACCCCCCTTTCTGCCGCCGGACAAAGCGAGGATATCTCGCCGGCAGGAACCGTGGCGGAGCATGCCGCCCAACCGCACAAATTCCATATAGCCGGCATCCCAAAATCCGTTCTGCGCGCGCACGCCACCCGTTCGCAAGCTCAAGACCCCGCGCCAACCGCCGAGCGAGCCGCACCGGCAGAAGAGACGATCCGCGTGGCGGCTGCGGCGGCGCACAAGCGCGCACCGGCCGCATCTGCGCCCAAACGCGAGGCCTCCATCCCGCCCGATGATCGTTTGGCGGCACAGGTCGAGCTCTCCTGGACCGGCGATTACAGGGGTCTCATCACCGGTGAGGCCGACGACAAGACCGCGGCCGCCATCAAGTCCTTCCAGAAAAACCGAAAGTTCAAGGAAACCGGGCTTCTCAACACCCAGGAGCGCGCGTTGCTCGCTGCCTCCGCCAAGGCCAAGCAGACTCAGGTCGGCTGGACCATGGTCGATGACCCTGTGACTGGCGCCCGGCTCGGGATCCCGAGCAAGCAAGTCCCCAACAAAGCGCCGGCAAAAGCCGGCACGCGCTGGGCCTCGGCGCAAGGCCAAATCCAGGTTGAAACATTCAAGATCAGGGAGCCCGGAACGACGCTTGCAAGCGTGTACGAACAGCAGAAGAAGGAGCCTTCGACACGCAGGCTTGAGCTCAATCTTCTGCGCCCGGACTTTTTCATCCTTGCCGGGATGCAGGGCTTGAAGAAGTTTTACGTGCGCGCCGACATCAAGGATGGAGAGGTGCGCGGCATCACCGTGCTCTACGACCAGGCCACCGAGAACATCATGGACCCGGTCGCGGTCGTGATGGCGGGCGCTTTCAGCGCTTTTCCCAGCGTGAGCGGCGCGCAGATCGGGGCCGCCGCCAAACGCAAGGTCGAGTACGGCACCGGCATCATCGTCAGCAGCACTGGTCACATCCTCGCCGACCGTGAACTAACCGAGGGCTGCAACATCATCGTGGTCAGCGGATATGGCAATGCCGACCGGACGGTGGATGACACATCGAAAGATCTCGCCTTGTTGCGCGTCTACGGGTTGTCGGATTTGGTGCCGGCGATCTTTGCACCTGACGCGGCCAGAGGCCCTGATCTGATGCTTCTCGGGATCGCTGACCCGCAGATGCAGGAAGGCGGCATCGCCGTCTCGTCGATCGGCGCAAAGCTCAAAGGCGACGTCATAGACCCTGTGCCGCAGCTCGGATTCTCAGGCGCCGCGGTGCTGGATGCCCAGAACCGTATCGCTGGCATGGTAGAACTTAGGAACCCGCTCATTGCCACGATCGGCGCATCCAATGCGCAGCCGCAGGCGGCCATTGTTCCGGCCCCGGTCGTCCGCTCTTTCCTTGATGCCCAAAAGGTGCCTCCCGCAACCGGGCGCTGGGGCCTCGATCGGACCAAATCTTCGCTCGTTCGCGTAATCTGTGTGCGGAAATAGCGGGTGGGCGAATAGCGAGTAGCATATTGTCAAAATTACCGGTTCTTGAACTCGGGCGACCGCTTGGCAATGAAAGCAGCCATGCCCTCCTTCTGATCCTCGGTCGCAAACAAGCCATGGAAGATGCGGCGTTCGAAGCGAAGCCCTTCGCTCAAGGAGGTCTCGAACGCGCGATTGACCGCTTCCTTGGCCGCAAGAACTGACGGCAGCGACAGCGAAGCAATGGTTGCGGCGAGCTTCATGGTCTCATCCATAAGGCTCGCCGACGGCACTACCCGTGCCACCAGCCCGGAGCGCTCGGCTTCCTGCGCGTCCATCAATCGTCCGCTCAAAATGAGGTCCATGGCCTTGGCCTTGCCGACGGCGCGAATGAGCCGCTGGGTCCCTCCCATGCCAGGAATAACACCCAGCTTGATTTCAGGTTGACCAAACCTGGCGCTGTCGGCGGCAATGATGATGTCGCACATCATCGCGAGCTCGCAGCCCCCGCCGAGCGCAAAGCCGGCGACCGCCGCGATGATCGGCTTGCGAACGCGAGAGAGCCTTTCGTAATCGGCGGCAAAGTCGTTGGCAAACACGTCGAAATAAGATTTCCCGGCCATCTCCTTGATATCGGCGCCCGCGGCGAATGCCTTCTCGGACCCGGTAATCACAAGGCAGCCTATGTTGGCGTCGGCATCGAAACGCTCGGCTGCATCGAGCAGCTCGTCCTTGAGCCCATCGTTGAGCGCGTTCAACGCCTGCGACCGGTTGAGCCGGATGAGTCCGATCCGATCATGGGTTTCAACAAGGATGTTCCGGGTGCTCATGATTTCCTCGGTCTGGCTAGGCGGCGATCTATTTCTGACAGACCGGGCAAAAGAACGTCGATCTGCCAGTTTGCACGATCCGTCTGATCGTCCCATCACAGCCTCCTGTAGGACATGGCTTGCCGGCACGATCATAGACGCGAAAATTATGCTGGAACTCACCAAGCGCGCCGTCAGCACGGCGGTGGTTGCGCAGCGACGAGCCGCCAGCCTCGATCGCGGCGCGCAGCACGGCTTTGACGGCGTCCACGAGCGCCCGCGCCCGCTCAGTCGGCTGACCCGATCGAGTCGCGATGGTGGATGCGCGCCGTTTCGGCGAGAGCCGCGCGCGATGGAGCGCCTCACAGACGTAAATGTTGCCCAGTCCCGCGACGATCTTCTGATCCGAGAGCGCCGCCTTGAGCGAGGTTTTCTTGCCTTCGCACAGGCGGGCGAGCACGCCAGCATCGAATTCGTGCGCGAGCGGCTCGGGTCCGAGGCTTTTCAGCAAGGGCTCATGCTGCAAATCCGCGCGCGCTACAAGCTTCATCATGCCAAAGCGGCGTGGGTCGTTAAAGGAAATCAGCGCCCCCGACGACATGAGAAAGCTCACATGATCATGCAAGGAATATTGCGCGCGTGAGTGGTAATAGCGTCCGAATGACTTGCGACCTCGCCGGCGCGTGATGCGGAACGAGCCCGACATGCCGAGATGCATGATCAGCACGTCTCCCGACGACAAATCGGCGAGCAGATACTTTGCGCGCCGCTCCAGTCTTTCCACCGTGCGGCCCTCGAGCCGCTGCACGAAATCCTTCGGCAGCGGCCAGCGCAGGTCGCCACGACGCGCCTCGACCGTCATAAAGCGAGCGCCCTGCATGACCGGAGCAAGGCCGCGGCGAACAGTTTCGACTTCAGGCAGTTCAGGCATGATTTTCGGGCCCAGACATAGCGTCACCGCCCGGCCCGCGCTATGGTTCTGCTCGATCAGCATCAGTTGGCATGCCTTCCCGCGACGAAGCCAGTTATTTCGGCTTTCAACGGGTCCCGCTTGATAACAAGCAGGCCCTGGTCGATAGCGTATTTCGCAATGCGGCACAGCGCTACGACCTAATGAACGACCTGATGTCGGGCGGGCTGCATCGTGCCTGGAAGAACGTTCTCGTAACGGCTGTCAACCCTCCCAAAAGTGCGCGGCCCTTTGCACTGCTCGATGTTGCAGGCGGCACCGGCGACATCGCCTTTCGGGTCGTGGCGGCGGCCGGAGCGGGCACGCGCGCCGCAGTCCTCGACATCAATGCGGCAATGCTGGAGGGCGGGCATGCGCGGGCCGTTGCGGCGGGCTACGACGTTGCCTTTATCGCGGGCAATGCGGAGGCACTGCCGTTTCGCGAGCGCAGCTATGACGCGGTGACGATCGCGTTCGGCATTCGCAACGTGCCGCGTCTCGAGCAAGCACTCGCAGAGGCTTACCGCGTTTTGCGCATCGGCGGGCATTTTCTCTGCCTTGAATTCTGCGCCGTGGATGTGCCGGGCTTTGACAGGCTTTACGATGCCTATTCGTTCAACGTCATCCCGGCGCTCGGGCGCATTGTCACCGGCAATGAGCAGGCATACCGCTACCTCGTGGAATCGATCCGCCGTTTCCCCAAGCCGGATCGACTTGCCCAGATGATGCGCGCAACCGGCTTTGCCCGAGTTCTCGTTTCAGCGCATGAGTGCCGGCATTGTCGCGCTGCATTCGGGCTGGCGATTGTGATCGCCGGGCTGCATCATCTCGTCCGCTTCGCCCGCGCCGGTTTTGTGTTTGCCCGCGAGGGCGTGCTCGCATTGATCGATACGAGCCGGTTGCCGCCATCCGCGCGGGCGGCGGTTTACGTTGCACGGCTGATCGAACGACCGGCAAACCAGGTGGCGGCGAACCGGCTGGCGGCCGCTCTCACCCGGCTTGGGCCGAGCTATGTGAAGCTCGGCCAGTTCCTCGCGACGCGTCCCGATGTGGTGGGTCCCGCCGTGGCTCGCGATCTCGAAACGCTGCAGGACAAGATGGCGCCATTCCCGCAGCGCGAAGCCGAACGCGCGGTCGAAACCGCGTTAGGCCAACCGCTGCGCGATGCATTCGCCGCGTTCGGTCCGGCAGTGGCCGCAGCCTCCATCGCGCAGGTGCATCGAGCGCAGATCAACAGCACGGGCGAACGACGTGCCGTCGCGGTGAAAGTACTGCGTCCCGGTATTGAGCGGCGTTTCAAGATCGATCTCGATGCTTTCACCTTTGCCGCGCGCCAGGCCGAGGCAATATCCGCTGAAGCAAGACGGCTGCGGCTGTGCGAGGTCGTGGATACGTTGCGGCGCACTGTCGCGCTCGAAATGGACCTGCGGTTCGAAGCAGCGGCGCTTTCGGAAATGACGGAGAACACCCGGGATGATTCCGATTTCCGGCTGCCCGCAGTCGATTGGGACCGCACTGCCCGCGACGTTCTGACCTTGGAATGGATCGACGCGATTCCGCTGTGGAACCGCGAGCGGCTCGAGGAAAACGGTTTTGACCTCAAACGGCTTGCCGTTGCGGTCATCCAGACGTTCCTGCGCCAAGCGCTGCGCGACGGCTTTTTTCACGCCGACATGCATCCGGGAAACCTGTTCGTTGACCAGGAGGGCAGGCTGGTCGCGGTGGATTTCGGCATTATGGGGCGCCTGGGACCGAGGGAGCGCCGGTTCCTGGCCGAGATTCTGTACGGTTTTATCACGCGCGATTATCAGCGAACGGCGGAGGTCCATTTCGAGGCCGGGTATGTGCCCCCGCACCACTCGGTCGCGAGCTTTGCCCAGGCGATCCGGGCGATCGGCGAACCGATTCACAAACGCACCGCCGAAGAAATCTCGATGGCGAAGCTGTTCATGCTGCTGTTCGAGATCACGGCGCTGTTCGACATGCGGACCCGGCCGGAGCTTCTACTCCTGCAGAAGACCATGGTGGTCGTGGAGGGGGTCGCCCGCTCGCTTGATCCGAAGCTCGATATCTGGGTGGCAGCTGAGCCGGTGGTGCGGGAATGGATCGAGCGCTATCTCGGACCCGCGGGGAAGCTCGAAGGCGCCGCCGAGGGAGCGCTCGAAGTTGGGCGCTTTCTCGCCGATGTGCCGGGTCTCCTGCGGCGGGGGGCAATGCTGCTCGAGCGGTTCGATGCGATCACGCGTGACGGATTAGTGCTGGCGCCCGAGACGGTCGCCGATATCGGCCGGGCGCAAGCGCGCCGCAACCGCTGGACCTTGGTGGCGCTGTGGGTGATCGCCGGGGCGCTGTGCTGGATCGGCTACCTGCTCGTGGTTAACGGCCGATTGCATTGATTGCAATGCAATCATCCCGTACTGTGACGGCATGGGAAGCATCACCATCCGGCAGCTTGATGACGCGCTCAAACACAGCCTGCGGCTGCGCGCGGCGCGCCATGGACGCTCGATGGAGGATGAGGCGCGCACCATTCTGCGCAACGCGGCCGGCGAGGAAACGGCTCCCGCTGCGCGGCAACCGGCCGCCGCGGGCCGCGCAACACCGCAGCCACAATCGCCGCTGCCGATCGAACCGGCGGACCACCGCAAGCGCGTGCTTCTCATCGTCGGCGGCGGCATTGCCGCCTATAAATCTCTCGACCTCATTCGCCGCTTGCAGGAACGCGGCGTGGCGGTGCGTTGCGTCCTGACCGGCGCGGCACGGCAGTTCATCACGACGCTTTCGGCCGGCGCGCTCTCGGGCGAACGCGTGTTCACTGACCTGTTCGATGCCGACAGCGAATTCGACGTAGGGCACATTCGACTGGCGCGGGAGACGGATCTCGTCGTGGTCGCGCCCGCAACAGCCGATCTCATGGCCAAGATGGCGACCGGAGCGGCGGACGATCTTGCATCGGCCGTCCTGCTTGCGACGGCCCGGCCGGTACTCATCGCTCCTGCCATGAACCCGCGCATGTGGTCGCATCCCGCCACCCGGCGAAACCTGGCAACACTGCTCGAAGACGGGGTCATTGTGGTCGGCCCAAATGCAGGAGAAATGGCAGAGCAGGGCGAGGCGGGGCTTGGCCGCATGGCCGAGCCGCTTGAAATCGTCGCAGCCGCGCTGCCTGTTCTATCCGCGCACCCGGGGAAGCTGCTTGCGGGAAAGAGTGTGCTTGTGACTTCGGGACCAACGCATGAACCCATCGACCCCGTGCGCTACATCGCCAACCGTTCGTCCGGGAAGCAAGGCCATGCCATTGCCGCTGCAGCCGCGCAGGCAGGCGCCGAGGTCACGCTCGTCTCCGGGCCAGTGGCGTTGCCTGATCCGCCGGGCGTCAACACCATCAAAGTGGAAACAGCGCAAGAAATGCTGGCGGCGGTGAACCAGTCCCTCCCGGTGGAGGTTGGCATATTTGCCGCCGCCGTTGCCGACTGGCGCGTGGAGAAGGCAGGCGCCAACAAGATGAAAAAGCAGTCGGGAAGGCCGCCGAAGCTCGCATTGAGCGAAAATCCCGACATCCTCGCAACGGTGGCGCACAGAACGCGCGGCCGTCCCGCACTGGTGATCGGCTTCGCGGCGGAAACCGAACGGATCACCGAGCATGCAAAGGCAAAGCTCGCCCGCAAAGGTTGCGATTGGATCGTCGCAAACGACGTTTCCGAAAGCACGGGAGTCATGGGCGGCGACAGCAATACTGTCCATCTCATCACCAAGGACGGCGTTGAATCCTGGCCGCCGCAATCCAAGCAGGAAGTCGCGCGCGCCCTGGTGCGGCGTATTGCCGGCGCGCTGACGGAGACCGGGACGTGAAAAAAATCGAGGTCCGCGTTCTGCGTCTCGCGCGCGACCTCCCGCTTCCAGCCTATCACTCCAAACTTGCGGCCGGACTCGATTTGCGCGCCGCGGTACCCGCCGATGCGCCCGTGAGCATTGCGCCGGGGGGACGCGCCGCAATCGGAACCGGATTAGCCCTTGCGCTGCCCGCGGGTATCGAGGGGCAAATACGGCCGCGCTCCGGGCTCGCGCTGGAGAAAGGCGTGACCGTGCTCAATTCACCCGGCACCATCGATGCCGATTACCGCGGCGAGCTTCGCGTCATCCTCGCCAATTTCGGCTCGGACGCATTCGTCGTCGAACGGGGTGCGCGCATCGCACAATTGGTTTTCGCTGCAACCATGCAAGCGGTTGTTCTTGAAGTAGAAATATTAGATGAAACTATGCGCGGAGTTGCGGGTTTTGGTTCTACGGGCACCGGGCGGGAGAGGCAGACCGACTAGAAGTAGTGATGCCGGCCATCTGTCAGGCCGAGCGCGCGTTCTCGACCGCGCTCGCGCGCATCGGCGTCGAGGACCTCACGCAATCCGCTCAGGGCCTGACGAAACCATCAATGACGACGGAGCACACAGGCTTGTGCGAGCAGAAGCCGCTGCGCGAAAGCGCCTGAATCTCGCCTCGCATGGTGCGAGCTTCATGCCCAGCAAGCTCGCTCGCTGGGTGTTATGCCGCAGGTGCTTTCTGCATCGCGACGGCCTTCATGCTGTCCCACCACGGGCATATGCCGGGCATGCGATTGTAGTTGCCCTCGATAACCTGGACCGGCCGGCGCTCGCCATTCTGCGCTGCCTCGATGCACAGCCGGCGGGATTCCTCCTGCTTTTCTGCCGACATCCAGCGCCGCTCATGGCCCCAGAGGCTCGGGCCAAATTTGCGCTCGAACGGCTTCCAGGTGTTGTCGTCAATGAGTTGACCGCCCCAGCCATATTCGACCAGGAAGCCGGAAGGATTCCACGTGTAAAAGGAAGTCACGTAATCGCCGGAATGGCGCCCAAGCGACACACCGATGCGCTGGGGATCGCCGAGCGCGAGATCATAGCCTTGCCCGACATCGTCGAAGCTGTAGAGCTCGACCATCATGTGATGGATCATGTTGGTGCCGCTCTCGACAAAGGCGATGCTGTGGTGGCGTGGATTGACGTGAAAGAAATAAGCCGGGAATGGCCGCAGCCAGTAGTCGCTGAGCTTGAAGCCAAGGACATCCTCATAAAATGACATCACCTCGGCGATGCGCTCGAAATGCATCACCACGTGACCCATGCCCAGCGGCCCGCTACGGAAGCCGGAAATATTGCGGCCCGGCTTGAACGGCTCGCTTGCAGTCTCGGCGCCGTAAAAAGCTTCCAGCCGGTTGCCGGCGGGATCGTTGAATACAATCAGGTCTGCGACATGCCGCTCGCCGGCGAGCGCGCGCGAGCCGCGCGCGACCCTGGTGCCGGCGGCTTCGAGCCTACGCGCGAGCGCATCGAGCGCCGTTGCGTCCGCCACCTCCCAGCCGAAGAAGCCGATGCCCTGGCCGCCATCGGCATCGACCATGAGTCGCTGTTTGCGGTCATCCATGCGGAAAGCAAGGGTCGAGCGGCTTTTGTCGATGCGCTGCAAGCCGAGGAAGTTGCTGCCGTAGCCTGCCCAGTCGTCCAAATCCCTGGCGCGAACCCCGATATAGCCCAATGCCTCGATGCCCATGCTGATTCTCAATGACGCGTCCATGTCTTTACCGAGTGAAATAGACCTTCGCGGGCGAGACTACCAGACCACGAGCCGGTTGGGTGAATTTACTCAAGCGCGGCAGCTCAATCGGTTACCGCTTGCCTGAGCTGCGCTGTTCCAGCTTGCGCTTGAGCCGGGGATAGGCGCGCATGGCGTTGCCCTCGAAAATCTTATTCTTGTCTTGCGCCGACAACCCCGGCGCATGGTCGACATAGCGCTTGGTATCATCGAAATCGTGGCCGGTCTGGGGATCGACCCCGCGGACCGCACCCACCATCTCGGACGCGAACAGGATGTTCTCGATCGGCACGACCTTGGTGAGCAGATCGACACCGGGCTGGTGATAGACGCAGGTGTCGAACCACACGTTGTCCTTCATCATTTCATCGAGCGGCGGCCGCTTGTTGTTGAGCGCAAGGCCGCGATAACGCCCCCAATGGAATGGCACCGCGCCGCCGCCGTGGGGAATGATCAGCTTCAAGGTCGGGAAATCCTTGAACAGGTCGCCCATGATCAGCTGCATGAACGCCGTGGTATCGGCGTTGATGTAGTGCGCGCCGGTGCCATGAAAGGCGGGATTGCACGATGCGCTCACATGGACCATCGCCGGGACGTCAAGCTCGACCATCTTCTCATAGAATTTGTACCACCAGCGGTCGGTAAGCGGCGGCGCCGTCCAGTGGCCGCCGGACGGATCGGGGTTGAGATTGCATCCGACGAAGCCGAACTCATTGACACAGCGTTCAAGCTCCTCGATGCAGCTGTCCGGGGACACCCCCGGCGATTGCGGCAGCTGGCACACTCCCACGAAATTGCTGGGGTAGAGCGTGCACACGCGATGAATCATCTCGTTGCACAGCTGCGACCAGGCGAGGCTGACCTTGAAATCTCCGATATGATGACTCATGCCCATAGCGCGCGGGGAGAAGATGGTCAGATCCGTGCCGCGCTCGCGCTGGAACTTGAGCTGCGCCCCTTCGAGGCTTTCGCGGATCTCATCATCGCTCGCCTTGAGCGAGGACTTGGGTGGCTGCTTTGGGGGATCCTTGAGATTCTCCACCTGCTCCTTGCGCCAGCGCAGGAGGTCCTTCGGTTCGGTCGTGTAGTGGCCGTGACAATCAATGATCATGATACCGTCGCAGGAATCCGGGGGGACGCGAGCCGGCGCGCCGGCCCATTCGAATGCTACGAACCGGGATTGCGCATTGTCAAATGCACGTTATTGCGTGGCCATGGGTGGGGCTGATCTGCAGCTCGGCGATGCGAAAGCCCGGGCGCGCGGCGTGATAGGCGCGCCGCTCCACCTCGTAGAGCCCGCTTGCATCTTTCACGGCATCCTGCATGGCGGTTCCTCCGCGGTTCGGTGAATTCTGGGGAATCTAGCACGGCAGCGCATCCGGGTCTGGACCCGTGATGGTAGTATCCGTGCATGCATCAAAAGAATCGCAAAAAGCTAGCCGGACGCGTGATCAAAGCTGCGGAAGTTGCACTCGCAGCACGCAAGTTTGTGAGCTCGATCGACGTTCTGGTCGGAATGGGATGGCTTGATTCTGCAAGCCGTGCAGCGCTGGCGCCTGGGCCAAGTCGATTATCTCGAGCGCGCGGTTCAGGCGAACCTCTCGCGCATATCCAAGGCCATGAAGCTGTTTCGATCCTGGGCGACGGAAAGAGCATTGATCCCGCGAGAGACGCATTACAAGAGGCGGTCGCAAACGCTGCGTTTCAGCAAGAGCGGACATCCGAGCCTCGAACGCATGTACCGCACGCATTGGGTTTCGCCGAAGCTCATTCATGCGAAGCATGCCAGCGAAAAACTCAATGGGCGACCGGGTGAGCCTTGTAGCCCGCATGAGCCAGCGGACCGGCGCGAAGCGTCGCTCGAGCGCGAAATGCGGGAGTCGTTATCACCCGGATTTCGCCGGCGCGCCGTAGGCGCGCGGACGGCTCATCCGGGCTACCGTCACTACGCACTCATGGCTCGCCCGGCTTGAAGGGCGGCTCGTTGCCAGCCGGAACGCTTTCGTTCGCCATCGCCAGAATCATCGCAATGGTGATGTAGGTGCCGGCGACCGCGGTGAGATCCACCACCTGCTGCTCGCCCAGCAATTGCTTTGCGCGCTCGAATGTCGCGTCGGAGACCTCATGCTTGGTGATGAGCTCGGTGAGGAAATCGTAGACCATGGCCTCCTCGGGCGGCATGCTTGATGGCCGCCTGTTGCTCTTGAGCTCCGCAACAATCGCAGGCGAAAGCCCGGCCTGGATGGCAAGGGGTGCGTGTGCAAACCACTCCACCTGGGAACGCCATTGCCGCGCAATAATGAGGATCGCGAACTCGTTGAGCTTGAGCGGCACCGACGTATTCCAGCGCAGGTAGGCAAGCAGATCGAACATGCGTTGCCCGAACACCGGACTGCGCAGCATGGGATTGTACGGCCCGGCAATCCCTACCTTGGAGATCTTCATGATCTGCTCGCCCAGCGGGCGCTGGTGTTCGTCGAGCTGATCCATGGTCAATTGCGGGAAGCGTTTGTCGGTCATCGTGACGCCTCATTCGAAAGGAGCAGGCCCGTTATGCCGTGCGTTTTACGCAGCTTCGGTACACGATTTATGCCGTAAGCACTTCCAGAATGTGGCCGTTCGGGTCGCGGAAATAAAATCCGCGTCCGCCATGACGGTGGTTGATGCGCATATCGTCGAGCGAGCGCGGCCCACTGCCATAAGCGATCCCCTCCGCACGGACCCGCTCAAAGATTTGATCGAACGCCGCCTCATCAACCTTGAAGGCGTAATGGTGGCTCTCGAAACCAGTGTCATTATCGAAATCGAGCGTGAGAGTGTCGTTGATCTTGAGCGGCGCAAAATGGGAGACGGCGCCCTCGTAGCGCAGCCCCAGAATGCGAGCGAGAAACCGCGCGGATGCTTCCTTGTCGAGAGCGGGAACGATGGTATGGTCAAGCACGATTGACATGCCGCAGACCTCCTCTATCGCACGCATTGAAAGACAGGAGATTTCATCCGTCCGTTCTGCCCCCCTCACCCGGCCGCTTCGCGGACGATCTCTCCCCAGCGGCCCCCCGCAACCCGGGCCTGCCCGGGTTGCGCAGAGGGCGCAAGTCGGGCGAGCCCGACTTGCGTGGGGAGAGGTGTAGCACGCCGCGTGGCCAGAGATATTAGAATGCTTCCGCACCAAATCACAGGAAACAAACATGGCTGATATTGCGCGCCTCAACGGCGTCATCCGCGCTCTGGAATCCGGCAAGCCGGCATTCACGTCCTTTTGCCAGGCCGACCCGGAAACCGCGATTGCGATGGCAACCGCGAAATACGACGGCATCGTTTACGAGATGGAGCATAATCCATGGGACATTCGCGCTTTGCGCGATAGCCTGCAATACATGCTCAACCGCGGCCAGATCGCGAACTCCGCCTCGGTCGCGCCAGCCGTGACGCCGATGGTGCGCATTCCGCCGAACGGCTCGGAAAAAGCGCAGTTTCAGGCCAAGCAGGCGCTCGACCTCGGCGTCTATGGCATTGTCTGGCCGCACATCTCGTCGGTCGAGGAGGCCTATAACGCGGTGGCAGCATGCCGCTATCCGCGCCGCAAGACCGTTCCCAATTACGAGCCTGCGGGCATTCGCGGCGATGGCCCCACCTCGGCGGTGCGCTATTGGGGCCTGACGCAACAGGAGTACTATGAGCGCGCCGATGTGTGGCCGCTCAATCCAAAGGGCGAAATCCTCGTCATCCTGATGATGGAGGACATGCGCGGCATCGAGGCATTGCCCGATATTTTCAAGAAGGTGCCGGGCATAGGCGCGATTCTTATTGGCGAAGGCGATCTCTCCCAGGAGCTTGGCTATCCGCGCCAGTACGAGCATCCCGAAGTGCTCAAGTGGATGGCGCGGGTAGTGGAGACCTGCAAGCAGCACAACGTGGTCGTGGGCCACCCGCACGTCGACGCCAACAACGTGGAGCGCATCCTGGCCGAGGGGTATCGCTTCCTCATGGCCGCGCCGGTGCGAAGCTACGCCGCGCTGGAGAAGGGGTTGAAGCTGGCTGGAAGATGACTCTGTCATCTGTCCTCTGTTCACGATCTGGACTCTTACCGGCGGATTCCCATTAGGGGTAAAGTGGCCCGATTCGCGGGATTGTCGCGGCGCATGAGGCCAGGCGCTGCGCAGTCCGGCGGAGCCGGCGTTCGCACGACGGCGGCAAATGCGGCAATGGGGGCCAGCGGGAATGCCGGACGCGATCCGGACCACCGTGGAGAGCCTGGGGGCTCATCCGCATCGCAGCGGATTCCGCGCCGCCATCAGCACCGTTTTCGTTGGACTGCCGTTCGAGACGAGCCTTGCGCAGGAGTTGGCTGCTCCCTTCGAAGCGTGGACGATCAAACCGTATCTGGCGGCCCTTCTGCTGCTCGACCGCCACGAAATCGCTGCGCTCGCGCTCACGCTGGGAATTCTCGCCTTTGCGGTGGTGACTGCGATCCTGCTCGTGCGCACGCGGCGCCGGTTGGCGGCGCTCGCCGCGGCGGCGCGCGACCAGTCGGTTGCCTCGCGCGCCGCAATGGATCGCGTCTACGCGCTCCTTCTTTCTGAGCCGCAGATCCTCATCGCCTGGCCGGCATCGAGCGAGGAGCCCGAAATCATCGGCGATCCCAGCCTCGTCGTCCAAAGCGACAGCTCCGGTGACGTGCTCACGTTCGCGCGCTGGCTCGCGCCGCCAGCGGCAGAGGACATGGAAGGTTCGGTCGACGCCTTGCGGGCACGCGGGGTTAGCTTCGCACTCACCGTGACCACGCTTGCCAATCACGTCATCGAAGCCGAAGGCCAAGTCGTGGGCGGCCAAGCCATTTTGCGCCTGCGTCAGGTCAGCGGGGTCAAGTACGAGCTGGCGGAATTGATGCAACGGCATCAACAGCAGATCGATGATGCTTCCGCCATGCGCGCCTTGATCGAAGCGGTGCCGGCGCCGGTCTGGTACCGCGACGAGACCGGTGACCTGGTGTTTGTAAACCAGGCCTATGCCCGCGCCGTCGACGCGAAGGACGCCCTGGAGGTTCTCGACCGCAGGGTCGAGTTGTTCGATCGCGCCGCGCGCGGCGAGCTAATGGCGGCCCATGCCGCCCATGTTTCCTACAGCGGCCGCCTCGCGGCCGTGGTCGCGGGCGAGCGCCGCAGCCTCGATGTCATCGCGGTGCCGGCGCCGCGCGGCAGCGCGGGCATTGCCATCGATGCCACCGAAGCCGAGCGCATGCGCGCGGAGCTGCGCCGCATGACGGACGCGCACCGCCGCACCCTTGATGAATTGGCCACCGGCGTCGCCATCTTCGGCTCCAATCAGCGGCTGAGCTTTTATAACGTTGCCTATCGCTCGCTGTGGGATCTCGACGTGGATTTTCTCGACAGCGGACCGACCAATTCCGCGGTGCTCGATCGCCTGCGCGCTGCGCGCAAGCTTCCGGACGAGGAGGACTTTCGCCGCTGGAAAAGCGCGCTGCATGAAGCCTATCGCGCGGACGAGGCCAAGGAGCATATGTGGCACCTGCCGGACGGCCGCACCATGCGCGTTGTCAGCACGCCTAATCCCGAAGGCGGCGTGATCTATCTGTTTGAGGACGTCACCGAGCGTCTCGACCTCGAGCGCCGGTATGATGCCCTCATCCGCGTTCAAAGCGAGACGCTCGACAACCTGACGGAGGCGGTCGCCGTCTTCGGCAGCGACGGGCGGCTACGGCTTTATAATCCGGTCTTTACCCGCATGTGGCGCCTCGACCCGCAGCTGCTCGCGGGCAAGCCGCACATCGAGAGCGTCAACAACGCGAGCCAAGCCCTGCACGGCAATCATCCCATCTGGCAGCGGCTGCGTGCCACCATCACGGCGATCGAGGATCGCGAGCCGGTCATTGGGCGGATCGATCGCCTGGACGGCAATATCGTCGACTGCGCCACGATGCCGCTGCCTGATGGTGCGACCTTGGTGACCTTCCAGGACATCACCGACACGGTAAACGTTGAACGGGCGTTGCGCGAGCGCAACGAAGCGCTGGAAACCGCCGACCGGCTCAAGATCGATTTTGTGCATCATGTCTCGTACGAACTGCGCTCACCGCTCACCAACATCATCGGCTTTGCGCATTTTCTCGGCGACCCCGTCACCGGTCCGCTCACGGACACGCAGCGGGAATATCTGGGCTACATCACGGTGTCGACCAACGCGCTGCTCGCCATCATCAACAACATTCTGGACCTCGCCAGCATCGATGCCGGGGCGATGACGCTTAATCTCGGGTCGGTGGACATTCGCAAGACCATGGAGGCGGCGGCCGAAGGGGTGCAGGACCGCCTGGTCAAGAATGGAATCCGGCTTGAAATTCGTGCAGCACCGGACATCGGCAGCTTCGTCGCGGACGAGCGGCGCGTGCGGCAAACGCTGTTCAATCTGCTCGCCAATGCAGTAGGCTTTTCGCCCCCCGGCGAGACCGTTACGTTTGCCGCCCAGCGTCTCAACGATGCGCTCGTCTTCTCGGTCACGGATCGCGGTCCCGGCATTCCTGCCGACGTAAAGGATAAGGTGTTCGATTGGTTCGAGACCCATTCTCTCGGCTCCCGCCACCGCGGCACCGGCTTGGGTCTTTCACTGGTGCGCTCCTTCGTCGAGCTGCATGGCGGCTCGGTGACGCTCGAATCCGCGGTGGGGCGCGGGACCACCGTCACCTGCATCTTCCCGCTCAACCACCGCGCGCAGCAATCGGCGGCGTGAGCCTCTCGGCATTGCGGCACAGCAGGGCAATCTCGTTGTGCCGGTACTCCTGACCACCTCGGGCACGTCGAGCTTTTCGGTGGCGCTTCCGGACGAGCACGCCACGATCCGGCTCGCCATCGACATTGCGAACGCGCTCGAACCGGGCGATCTCGTCACCCTCTCCGGCGATCTCGGCGCCGGGAAGACGACCTTTGCGCGCGCGCTCATTCGCTATCTCGCGGGCGACCCCTCGATCGAAGTGCCGAGCCCGACCTTCACGCTGGTGCAAATGTACGATCTGCCGCAATTCCCGCTGGTCCATGCCGACCTGTTTCGGCTCTCCGGCGCGGCGGAGCTGGCAGAGCTCGGATTCGATGATTTGCCGGACGGCGCCGTGGTGCTGGTGGAATGGCCCGACCGCGCAGCCGGCTTCCTGCCGCCGGACCGCATGGACATCGCGTTGACGCTTGCCCCCAAGCTCAAGCTCGAATTTCGGCATGCCCGCATCACCGGCTACGGCGCGCTCGGAGCCCGCGTCGATCGCATGGCGGGCGTGCGCCGCTTCATCGCCGAGAGCGGCTACAGCGAGGCGTTGCGCGTAAGGATCAAGGGCGATGCCTCAACCCGCAGCTATGAGCGCCTCGCGCTTGGCGACGAGCACGTCATCCTGATGAATTCACCGCGCCAGCCCGACGGACCTCCGGTCCGCGACGGCAAGCCCTACAGCGCAATCGCGCATCTCGCCGAAAGCGTCGTTTCCTATGTCGCCATGGCGAACGGGCTACGCGAATACGGCTTCTCGACGCCGCGCATCCATCATGCCGACCTCGACCAGGGCCTGTTGATCATCGAGGATCTCGGCGATGAGCCGGTGGTGGCGGGTGACCCGCCCGCGCCCGTGCGCGACCGGTACGAAACCGCCATTGACCTGCTCCTGGCGCTGCATGAGCGCCGGCTGCCCGACGTCCTTCCCGTCGCGCCGCATGTCGAGCACCGCATTCCCTATTACGACATGGATGCTTTCCTGATCGAAGCCGAGCTCCTGCTCGACTGGTTTCTGCCGCGCCTGAACGTGAAGCTGCCCGACAGCGAGCGTGAATCATTCCGCGCCGTGTGGCGAGACCTTTTGCAGCCGGCCATCGATACGCCGCCGACCTGGGTGTTGCGGGATTTCCATTCTCCCAATCTTTTATGGCTGCCCCGGCGCAGCGACACCGCCCGGCTCGGCCTGTTGGATTTTCAGGACGCGGTGATGGGCCCCGCCGCCTATGACGTCGCTTCGCTCCTGCAGGATGCGCGGGTCGATGTTCCAGAGCAGATCGAGCTCGCCCTGCTCGGCCGCTACGTGCGCGGCCGCCGGCATGTGGATCCCGACTTTGATCCTACCCAATTCATCAAGATCTACGTGACGCTCGCCGCCCAGCGCGCGAGCAAAATCCTCGGCATATTTGCGCGCCTGGACATGCGCGACGGCAAGCCGCAATATTTGCGCCACCTGCCGCGGGTATGGGCCTATTTGCAGCGCTCGCTCGGTCACCCTGCATTGGAGTCGCTCAACGCATGGTATATTGCCCATGTGCCGGCCCTGAACGCCATTTGAGCGCCCAAACCCGATGAGCGAAGCTGCAAAACAAAAACCCAAGCGCGCCATGGCGCTCGCTGCCGGCCTGGGAACGCGCATGCAGCCGTTCAACCAGCAAATGCCGAAGCCATTGGTCAAGGTCGCGGGCAAGGCCCTCATCGATTATGCGCTCGACCGGCTGGCGGAGCAGAAGGTCGAGCGCGTCGTCGTGAACGTCCATCACCTTGCCGACCTGATCGAGCGGCATCTCGCTTCCCGCACGCAACCGCCCATTGTCATCTCGGATGAGCGGCGCGAGCTGCTCGGCACTGCCGGCGGAGTGATCAAGGCCCTGCCGCTGCTGGGCAGCGATCCTTTCTTTCACGTCAATTCCGACACGATCTGGATCGACGGCGTGAAGCCCAACCTTACGTTGTTGGCCGAAGGCTTTGATCCTGTCCGCATGGATGCGCTGCTCCTGGTCGCGCCGACCACGGCGAGCATCGGCTACGACGGTCGCGGAGATTTCGCAATGACCCCCGACGGCCGGCTCACGCGCCGGGCGGAGCGGGAAATCGTTCCCTTCGTCTATGCCGGCGCGGCCATTCTCACGCCGGCGTTCCTGGCCAATCCTCCGCCGGCACCGTGCTCCATGTCGCCGCTGTTCGACCGTTCCGCAGCGGCCGGGCGGCTGTTCGGGTTGCGGCTGGAAGGCCTCTGGATGCATGTCGGCACGCCAGCGGCCATCAAGGCGGCCGAGACGGCGCTGCTCGCCGGCGCGGTGTGAGTTTTGCGGCCAGCCTATTCAATCGCCCTTATTACCCCGCGGCGCGGCGGGGATTTTTTCCGGCGATGATGCTGCGCAATCTCGTCATCAGGAGGTTCGACTTTCTCATCAAGCGATCGAAGCCATGACCGTGGGCGGTGCTTGCGACCACTGACGTATATAACGTCCTCGGCCAGGACGAGCATGCCCGTGCCGGCTCGGCCGCCCCGGGTTCGTTTTGCAAAAATGAATGCACGGCGCCTTTATCTGGCGCGATCGCGCAGCGGCGCGCTGGCTCAGCGGGATCGCTCGGGTTCGTTTTGTCATTCTGCCTCCGGCGCGGCTGCAGCGGGAAGCTAATCGCGACGCTATCACGGGAGCGGATTGCTCTGCGGTCAGGTTCGTTTTGTGGGATGAGGCGGAGCATTCCCGGGTTCGTTTTCCCAGATTGCCCGTCGGCCGGTTGCAATGCGCCCCGTTACCGCTTCCGGCGGTTGCATGCGCCCCCTCCGCAGTGGCTGTCGGGTTCCTTTCGCCAAAATGGCGCGGCGGCGGTGGTATCTCGCCTCTCGCCTGCGCTCTGGTTGTACGGGTGCAACTCCTCATCGGTTCGCAAACCGTTGCTGCGGGCGCGCACTGCTGTTCCGCCGCCGCCGTGACCGCAAAACTCCCGTCAGCGCTCTGTCCTGCGTCTGCCGTTGTCTGTCCTCCCGATGCGAGGCGCCGGTCCCGTAGCTGCCGCATGGCTTTGTCGCGGGACAACGCGCAGCGGTGCTCATACCGTTTGATCCAATCCAGGCGACGAACCGCCTTGCTGTACGTGGCGGAGGAATCCGCCTTCATCCCGGACATCAGCGCGCAGGCCGCGTGCCGTGCCCGTTGCACATCGATCTGTGCCGCGGCCGTGAGAGTAGCCAGACCCAACGCCGTGGGATCAGCGTTCGGTCCAGCAAGCGCAAGTGCGAATTCCCTGACCTGCTGGCGGAATGCGGGATCCGCCATCGCCGGCACGTTCAAGCCGTGCCGACGGGCATTGCGCGAGGAGCGCGCCTTGCCTTCCGGCGTTTTCGGTCCGTTGCTTTTGCTGCCGTTCCATCGGCTGGCTTGGCGCTGAAGCGCGGTCCTTGCTTCGACTGGGGGTTTTGCCTGTGACGAAAGCGTCTGAGTTTCCATACGGGACTCCTGTGTTCGCAACAGCGGACGTTCCCGGGCATCAAGCGTGAACCGGAAGCGCAAAAACCCGGCGCGTTGTGCCGGCCGGGCTGCGGAAGTCCCAGGGTGGGGTGCTTGTACGCCAGTCACGTTTTGTAGTCAAGTAAAATCTTCGTAATGTGGACGGGGAAACGGCCCCGCTCAATCGATATATCGAAGCCGTGGCACCACCTTTGCGCCCTCAACCCGGTCCATCCTTGGCTACCAAGACTCTTGTTCAACGCAGCGACTGAGCCGCAATGTCCGAACGGGTCGCTTGGCGCGTGCTCCGCGCCCACCGTGGCGCGGCCGACGCGACGACCGATGCCCGCATTTCTGGCGCCCTCAAGCGACGAGTACTATCCCGCTCCGCAGACTGAAAAGCAGCGCAGGCTGGAAGTGCCGGCTTATCGCTAATGCGCCCGATCCGCTCCGCAGCGCGCGGGACCGGTGCGTCCTTGTCCAACGAGCGGTGCGGTCTCGAAGTGTTGTAATAATTATGTGCGTAAGATTTTATAACTTGGCGCAAATGGAAGTATCGCGGCGAGGCCGACCGCGATGAGCGAATCGCCGCCTCACGTATGGTAATGTCTGCTAATAAAGGAGAACCGGCCGCTAATGTTGCGCTGCGGTAATGCAAACTAATGACCCGTTGCGGAAGTGGAGTGTGCATCGCAGCAGTCGAGGATGGTCAAGGCCGCCCTCGGTATACCCGCTGACTAATCCCTTCTGGTTCGATATCCTGCGATCCGGCCCGCGGCCAGGCAGTGACCAAATGCATTCCGATCTATTGAAGCGACGCGAGTTCATCAGGCTTCTCGGCGGCACGGCGGCAGCGTGGCCGCTGGCGGCGCGGGCGCAGCAGCCGGCGATGCCGGTGATCGGGTTCCTCGGTCCCGGTTCGGCGCTTTCCGACAGCTATCGTGTGACAGCGTTTCGGCAAGGCTTGAGTGAAGTGGGTTTGGTGGAGGGCCAGAACTTCACGATTGAGTACCGTTGGGCTGAGAGTCACTACGATCGCTTGTCGGGGTTGGCCACTGAATTGGTTCATCGACACGTGGCAGTGATTGCAACGAGCGGCACTCCGGCAGCGCTCGCAGCAAAGGCAGCAACCACGACGATTCCGATCGTTTTTGAAACGGCTGCCGACCCAGTCAAACTTCGACTGGTTGCGAGCCTTAATCGGCCGGGCGGCAACATCACAGGCGTGACCCAAGCGTCCGAAGAAATAGCACCGAAACGGCTCGAATTACTGCATGAGTTGCTTCCCACGGCGGGCGTACTGGCGTTACTCGTCAATCCCACTGCTCCCGTGCTTGCCGAGCCGCAAGCGCGCGAAGTGCTTTCGGCGGCCCAGGCCCTTGGCGTCGAACTGCATGTTCTGAACGCGAGCACTGAACAGGATTTGGATGGGGTCTTCGCGAAGCTGACTGAGTTGCGGGCTGGCGGGCTGGTAATTGGGGGCGATGCGTTCTTCACCAGCCATGTCAAACAACTCGCGGCACTGACGGTTCAACACGCGGTGCCCGCAATCTATCAATGGCGCGAGTTCGCTGCCGCCGGAGGTTTGATGAGCTACGGATCCAACGTTACGGACACTCATCGTCTCGTCGGAGTCTATACCGGGCGAATTCTTAAAGGCGATAAGCCCGCCGATCTTCCGGTGCAGCAGGCAACCAGGGTCGAGATGTACATCAACTTGAAAACCGCCCGTGCGCTCGGCATTTCCATTCCGCTGCCGCTGTCCGGCCGTGCCGACGAAGTGATCGAGTGAGACGGCGCGAGTTCATCACGCTGCTTGGCGGCGCAGCGGCTTGGCCGCTAGCGGCCCGTGCACAGCCTGCAGGCAAGCTGCCGACCATTGGACTCCTGGGCCCGACCACGGCTTCGGCTATGGCGCCTTGGATCGCTGTTTTTGTGCGACGACTGCGCGAACTGGGTTGGATCGAGGGGCGCACCGTCGCGTTTGAGTATCGCTGGGCAGAGGCGCGCACCGAGCGATTCGCGGAGATCGCCGCCGAGTTCGTAAGGCTCAAGGTCGATGTTATTGTTACGTATGCATCTGCGCCAGTCCTAGCGGCAAAACAGACTACAACGCTTGTTCCCATTGTCTTTGCGGCACAGATGGACCCGGTTGGCGCCGGCGTCGTCGAGAGCCTCGCGCATCCAGGCGGCAACGTTACTGGCCCGTCGATTCAACAGACGGATACCGCTGGCAAGCGTCTCGAACTCTTGCGTGAGGCTGTCTCCAATCTTGGAAGGTTGGCGATAATGGCAAATCCCGGCGCGCCCGGTGCCTTGTTGGAGATGCGCGAGGTTCAAGAAGCAGGCCGTACACTGGGCCTCGAAATTACGACACTCGAAATCCGGCGGACAGATGATATCGCGCCGGCTATCGAGGCGCTGAAGAGCCACGCAGACGCACTTTACGTAGCGACTGATCCACTGGTCTTCACCAATCGGATTCGAATCAACACCGTGGCCCAGGACCTCGAACTGCCGACGATTTACGGGAGCCGAGAGTACGCCGAAGCGGGCGGTTTGATGAGCTATGGGCCAAACTTCCACGACCTGTTCCGACGCGCCGCCGAATATGTGGACAAGATTTTGCGCGGAACGAAGCCAGCCGACATCCCGGTCGAGCAACCGACCAAATTTGAGCTTGTCATTAACCTGAAGACCGCTAAAGCAATCGGGTTGAAGATACCCGAATCGTTCCTCGTACGCGCCGACGAGGTGATCGAATAGTGACCCCGTTTGCTGCACTGCACGAGTCTGCAATTGGCACACAAGAGACGGTCAGCGCCGCCGCCAGAGGGTCCGCTTACCGAGGTGCTGCGGACTACATACGCTCGCGGCGAGTTCGTCTCTCCATGACCCATGGCGGGATGATCCGCGCGGGGCTCGCTTCTTGCGGATGGTCATTTCGCGTAGCCCTGAGGTCTCAGCCAATCTATCCGCCGGCTTCCTTGTAGCCACTCATCAATTTCAGCTTTGCTCTTAAACCCCTTGATGTATCGATTTTCGGCTCCGGGGTACTGAGCCTCGATTTGCCAATCGCCCTCTGCAATGCGTTTATATTTGAAGATGACCCGAGGAGATTTGCTCATGAGCACCAATATGCCGTTGTTCGGAATAGACCGCTAGCCTGGATTTCCACGGCACCAGATTCCCCTAACAAATACACGGCTAAGGGATTCATAGGACTTCAGGATTTTTCTGGGGAGATTAGGCAAAATGGTGCGCTGATAGACATCTTTGCGAGCCGTATGTGCCAGACCGGTGTTCAAGACGCAGATACACCAATTCCGACAGGAATCACAGAAAGGCCCGTGCCACAGGAGGTTCTCGTGAAGCGGTGCGGCAGGGTAAGTTTCGCTCATCGCGGCCGATGGGTCATGAGAGAATCGCAAAATGCTCTATCAGCGCACAAATCCACATAACGGGTTCGGTAGGTCAGAGACTTCAGCCGATTGGCTTGGCGCGGTCTGGCTGTTAGGCGAATGTCGTTCCGTGGAAATCCAGGCTAGGCGGGCCAATCCGCCTTATTCAAACGCATGGATATGCTGGCCCCATCAGGCGAAGAGCTTATTCAACAGCTCGGTGAGGGCAACTTTTCCTGCCCGCTTCGCCGACACGATGGTATCGAAATAAATCGACGACTGCTTGATCGGGTGGGCATTGCCGGCCCGGTAAATCTCCCACCTCCATGCCTTCGGAGGAGGTGCCCTGTTCTTGACAACAACTGAATAATCCGCGCGCTCATAATGCAGCAGCTTGTACATCGAAGAATTATGCGTCGGACACGCGCCGATTCCTAGGGGCGGAGTCGACATCGGTAAGCGCGACTTTTTTTGGGTGCGATTCCCCTTGAGTGGCGGCCGAAGCGATCAGAGACCGAAGGGAAATTGTATGTTGCGATAGTTCCGAGGAGACAGGAGCCCCCCGGGACTGTTGGTGTCCGCTTCCTGTCACAGAGATGGATCGTCACGCTGATCAACCATCAGGCGCGCGCCATCGGGGCTGCCTTCCTCGCCTGTTTCTTCGCCTCCTTCGCCGCGACCGTTTCTTCGATGCTACTAACAACATCCGGCCTCCCCTTGCCAAAGCGTTTGAAATAAAGGGTCTTTATGAATTCCGACAGAGGCAACTTCCATGGCTCCTGGTCATGGTTGTCCAACTTCCCGAGCTTCTTTGGGTTCATCCCCAGCTCACGCGCCATCTGAATGTGGCCATGCGACAGCTGGAACTTGCGTCGTGCTTCGATCCAAGGCTGCAAGTCTGCAGGTATGCGTGGTTGCTTCGCCATAGATACCTCAACGATCGCCAGTTAGTTTTCGGTTCAGCGTTTGCGCAGGCGGATTCGCCTAACGGCATTTATGGAATGTCGAGCGATCACTCCGGCTTGATGCCCGCGAACTTGATCACCTTACCCCACTTCTCTTTTTCCTCGGCGATGAACTTGCCGAACTCGGCAGACGAAGTTGAAAACGTTGTGCGGCCAAAGTCCGCAAACCGCGCTTTCATCGAGGGATCGACGAGAGCGGCATTGATCTCCTTATTGAGCTTCTCGACGATGTCGGGGGGCGTGTTCTTTGGCGCGCCAATACCCTCCCAACTGCTCGCGTCGTAACCCGGCAAAAAGTCGCCCAAGGATGGGATGTCCGGCAGCGCCGCTGAGCGCGTTGCCGTTGTGACCGCCAGCGCGCGCAGCTTGCCGGCCCTGACCAATGCGATCGACGCCGCAAAGGTATCAAATACAACTTGAACCTGACCGCCCATCAGGTCAGTCACCGCAGGCGGCGCACCGCGATAAGGCACCCGCACCATGTCGACGCCAGCCATCATCATGAACAGTTCGCCGTAAACATCAAGCATGCTCCCACTGCCGGCTGTCGCCATATTAATCTTGCCGGGATTGGCCTTGGCATAGGCGATGAATTCAGGAACGGATTTGGCCGGGAACACTGGGTTCACTTCCATCACACCCGGCCCGCGGCCAATGCTTGCCACCGGCACGACGTCGCGGATGAGATCGAAGTTAAGATTGTCATAGAGCGTTGCATTTATCGTGTTGACCGAAGTTATGAGGAGGAGCGTATAGCCGTCGGCCGGCGCACGCACGACCGTCTCGGCAGCAAGATTGCTGGCGGCGCCCGGCCGGTTTTCGACAACGAATTGCTGACCGAGTTGCTCCGACAGCCATTGACCGATCAGCCGCGCAGTTGTGTCAGACAGGCTGCCGGGCGGAAAGCCCACGATGATGCGCACCGGCCGCGCCGGAAAGGTTTGTGCCTGTGCGATCCGTGGCACCGCTGGAAGCGCGGCAGCGCCCGCAGCCAGATGCAGAAATTGTCTACGGGGAAGTTTCATGACGAAGCTCACGAGCTTCAGCGCCTCTGATGGATGTAGGGCGTGCGCGAACAGATGGCGGTTTGTTCTCGAATTGCTCGCCTGCCGGGGGGCACAGTCGCTACCTTTGAATTTGCGGAGCGTCGGCATGGCTCCGCTGGTAGCTCAGCGACAAAGTTACTCTCATTCGATGGCCACGTGTAGGGGGCAACATAGCGGGCATTAGGAAGCATTCACTGGATTTGCGAATTTCCGCGGTTTGGGCTGCCTTCCGAGCGTTGAGTTGGCGCAGACCGCGCGATTAAAGCGTGGTATCGTCCCTCCGTTGCACTGGCATGACCCCCACGGGAGGGTCACATGACAATCCACCTCCCACGGCGAGAATTCATAGCGACGCTTGCCAGTGCAGCAGCCGCGTGGCCGCTCGTGGCGCGCGCGCAGCAACCACGGCGAGTCGGCGTGCTGATTTCGCTTTACTCGCAGACCGATCGTGAGGGTCAAGCCAGCATCGCGGCGTTCCTCAATACGTTCCAGAGGCTGGGCTGGACCGATGGCCGCAACGTGCGGATCGAATATCGCTGGGGTGACGGCGATCCCGAACGCGCAAAGACCATCGCTGCAGAATTGGTCCGCTCAGCGCCCGACGCGATTATGGTCGCGGGCAGTCCAGCCTTGGCGGAGCTTCAGCGGCTGACTAGCACGATCCCGATTGTCTTCGCCCAGGTCGGCGATCCAGTCGCTGCTGGATTTGTGCAAAGTCTTGCGCGGCCGGGTGGCAATGTCACTGGCTTCCAAGCCTTCGAGCCTGCGATGGGCGGCAAGTGGCTGGGAGTGCTCAAGGAGGCTGTGCCCAACCTGAGCCGCGCGGCAGTACTGTTCGGTTCGGACTCCGGCCCAGTTGTAGCGTACCTGCGCACGGCCGAGACGATTGCGCCATCACTTGGCGTTGCCGTGACGCCCGTCGATGTCGTTGACAGCGGCGGGACCGAGCGCGCGGTCGCCGCCTTTGCCAGCCAGCCTGACGGCGGCCTCATCGTCCTTCCACATCCCAACACTTGGGCGAACCGTGGATGGATCATCATATTGGCGGCGCGGCATCGCTTGCCGGCAATCTATCCGTTTCGGATTTTCGCAGCCGAGGGCGGTTTGCTCTCCTACGGCTTCGATCAGATCGATTCATGGCGAGGGACGGCAACCTATGTCGATCGTATTCTACGCGGCGAGAAACCGGCCGACCTTCCGGTTCAAGCACCACCAAGTTCGAACTGATAGTCAACCTCAAGACTGCGCGGGCGCTTGGGTTGAGCATTCCGCCTGCATTTTCGCTCCGCGCCGACGAGGTAATCGAGTGAAGTAATTTTTGCTGCACTGCATTACTCCGGAAGTGATGCTGTGGACGCCTCCTCCACCGGCACACGAGTGCCATGGATGTGGGTGCTGTTAAAGGCCCCACTGATTCGAAGGAGCCAACCATGCAAACGATCACCACGATCGGTTCAAAGGGGAGAAAGCCGCCGATCTGCCGGTGCAGGCGCCGACGAAATACGAGCTGGTGATCAATCTCAAGACCGCGAAGGCGCTTGGCCTGGAGCTGCCGGTTTCCGTGCTCGGCCGCGCCGACGAGGTCATTGAATGAAGAGGCGCGAGTTCATTACGATCCTCGGCCGCGCGGCGGCTGCGTGGCCGCTTGCGGCGCGAGCGCAGCAACCGGCGATGCCAGTCGTCCGACTGGTCGGCGGCGGTAGCGGCGATACTCGCTATGTCACTGCGTTCCGCAAAGGCCTCAACGAGACCGGCATCATCGAAGGGCAGAACGTGACGGTCGAATACCATTGGCTGAAGGGTCAAATTCAAGTCCTCAATGCCAGCACCAGCGGGGAGATCGACGCGGCCTTTGCCACCCTCGTGCGCGACCGGGCCGACGCCCTTTTCGTCGCCCCCGACTTGTTCTTCATCAGCCGCCGCGTGCAATTTGCGACCTTAACGGCGCGCGACAGGATTCCGGCGGCCTATTCGGATCGAAGTGCGCGGGCCGGCTAACCGGAGTCATGGCCACTCTTGAACAAGGACCGGACCCACCCGGTCACCGGATGGGCGGCGCGTAGAGAATGCCGCCTGCGTTCCATAACTGATTGAGACCGCGCGGAATGCCGAGCTTTGAGTTGACGCCGACATTGCGATCATAGACTTCGCCATAGTTGCCCACGTGGCGAACGATGCGCGCCGCCCAATCCCTGGCAAGCCCGAGTTCCTCACCATAGGCGCTTTCGGTGCCGACAAGCCGCATGACTTCCGGCTTATTTGATTTGAGCGCCGCATCGATGTTCTTCGAACTGACCCCCAGCTCCTCTGCATTCACCATCGCGTACAGAGTTCACTTCACGATCAGGAGCCACTGGTCGTCTTTTTGCCGCACCACGGGCGCGAGCGGGTCCTTCGAGATGACATCGGGCAGGATCACATGCTCGCCCGGATGCCCGAGCTGCAGACGCATAGCGAAAGCCGGAGACATCGGCGGTGACCACATCGCATTCGCCGGAATCATAGGCCTTAAGCATTGCGTCCTGAGTGGTGAACCGTTTTTCTTGATACTTGACGTGATGGCCCCGAAATAGCTGGCGAGATGCAGCTGCGTCGTCGTGTTGGATAGGACGCATACCCTAGCGTCATCCAGCTCCAGGCTGGAATCGGCGTTGCGCGACCTGGAAACCATAAAGCCTTGGCCGTCGAGCAGGATACCGCCGCGAAATGCAAACCGTAATTTGTTTCGCGCTCCATGTTCCAGGTCGAGTTCCGCGACAGCACGTCGATCTTGCGCTTTTGCAGCTCGGTAAAGCGCTCACTTGCATCGAGCGGAATAAACTCGACCTTGGTCGTGTCGTCGAAGATCGCCGCCGCGATCGCACGGCAGAAATCGACGTCGAAGCCGGACCAGTTTTCCTTCTCGTCGGCGAGCGCGAAACCGGGCAGACCCGGATTGACACTGCAAAACACGGACCCTGTTCCGCGTTCGCCCAAGGGTCTTGGTTGATATCGTTCATAGGTGACCGCCGTCGCGGCGACGGCGATCGCGATGACGCACCCAAACACAAAACTGGTTGAAATTCCACCCAAAGAATTTCTTCATGCGTCTCCCCCATTAAAATGTCCGGGCTTGTCGCTGCCGACTCCGTCTTGGTTACCGCATCAAAGAACGCGGGCGCCCCACCCAGAAGGGCATGACGATCACTGTGGTGCCGTTCGCTCACAGCTCCGGCTTCCGCCGAAAAATCACCTTGGTGCCGCAGGAACGCGATCGTAAAGGTCGATCACACCGCTGTCGACCAGGCGGAAACATCCCGACGACTGCGCCGCCGATGGTCTGCGGCTGATCCGCGCGACGATGCGATAGATCGTCGCGCCGAGGTACAGCGCGCGCGCCCCCATAGGGTCGCCGGGGCCGCCAGCCATAAAGCGCGGCAGGAAGGCTGGCGCTGCATCATTTCCGGCGGCGGCGTCCAATCCGGCCATTCCTGTCTGCGCGTGATGTGCAAGAGGCCTTGCCACTGAAAGCCGTCGCGACCGACACCGATGCCGTATCGCAGCGCGCGTCCATTGGGCTGCACGACGTACAGAAATCTTTCGCAGGTATGAACGACAATGGTGCCCGGAGCCTCGCTCAGCGGTAGAAGACGACTTGGCGCTGAAACTCCGGCGGCAGTTCCTCTTCGGCTGGGCTCGGAACGTCGCCGGATCGGGAAGCGACATCTGCTCGCGTTGCGCAAGCGCATCCGATATAGGCATGAGAACCAATGCGAAAACAAACGCCAATGCGACAATCCTAAGCTGGAAAAAAAGCAGTCGCGACATCAGGAAATCCGCACGGGATCGATATAGGCGGGAAACACGCGGTCGAGTGCAGCATCAACAGGGCAGGTTGTGGGGGGAGGCCAGTCAAAGCGTTCACGTTTGTGCGGTGCATGGGTCCGTTCCTGGCATGATCTGGAAAGGCTAGACAGTCTAGTTAAGGTCAGGTATCGGGGGTAAACCGGAAGACATCTGCTCGTGGCAGTATATTTCAGTTTATATTATTTCTATTCGCTCAGTTCTCGATGGTTCCGGGTCGCGCCAAAGCAGTCGTTGCACAGACGGCCGCCCCAGAGCCATTGAGTTGTTCCCGAGCGTCCCTAGGCTTTCAACTGAAACAACCTCGCGTCAGCAGGCGACCACCGCCATGCGGGGGGGCGGCGCCGAAAGGGCGGACAGGGACGGCCGCGATGCCGCACTACCCTATACAGACCTTGAAGAAAAGCTTGCGCGTGCGCAGCGCGAGCGCGACGAGGCGCTGGAGCAGCAGACCGCAACTTCGGGAGTCGTGGTGTCATCAGGGCATCACCTGGTAGGTTGGAGCCACGTGTTTCAAGCCATGCCGGAGAACGCCACCCGCATTTGCGGTGCCAAGTTCGGATTCTGTTCCGCTATGAAGGCGGCTTGGTTCACCCGGCAGCATCGCTCCATGTGCCGCCCGCTCTTGCTGATTTCCTCCGCCGACAGGGCGCGTTTGCACCGCAGGCCGGGCGGCTCTCGGCCGCCTTGCGGAACGAAAAATGTTATCGACATCGTCGACCGGGCGACCGAGTCAGATTTGAGCCCTTCGGCCAGATATGGTGGTGCGCGCCTCCATCGCGGTGCCAATGGTCAAAGAGAACGAGCTGCTGGTGCGTTTTCATCCACGCACCGAAGTGAGGCCATTCACCGACAAACAAATCGAGCTGGTCAAGAATTTTGCCGCCCAGGCCGTCATCGCCATCGAAAACATGCGGCTGCTCAACGAACTGCGCGAGTCGTCGGAACAGCAGACGGCGACATCTGAGGGACTCAGAACCGCTCGCTTCGTCGTGGCTGCGCGGCGAATAGCGGTTGTGGGGGCGGGGCGGATCACCGAGTTGCGCCGCCGCTCTTCCACCAAAGCCCGAGGCGCGCCGTGCAACGCAACCGCACGAAATGCGTCTCCTTTGAATTGGAACAGCACGCCAAATTCGGCCTCGCAGATGTGAATTGCATTTTCCAGCATGGCCCGCAAAACGGGTCTAATACCACTTCCATAGCGGCATGAATCGAAAGGGGGCTCCGGTAGTCGGGTCGCGAAACGGGGGGTCGCACAATGAACTCTGCGTGTTAATCGCCAAGATCATCTGATTGGGAGCGGGGCCAGATGGTCAAGTGCAACAAAGACCAGGTGAC
>CAVYVC010000018.1:0-350840 GCA_963771845.1 uncultured Alphaproteobacteria bacterium
TGCGTTCCAGGTCGAGCCGTTTCCACATATTAACGACCGTCAAGATGCGTCCTCGTACATAGAGAATACCCGCAATCTCCGGGGGCGCCAATGGTACTTGCGTGAGACGATCAGGAACGAACACGTCTTGCACGCGCGTAATCGGAACCCGAACAGCTGATCGCCGATGACGGCGGTCACGTATTCGGTCATGTTGTCCTGAAGGGTCATAGCGTTACGCGCTTGTGCGGTTGGCGGTTTGCCGCTTGAGAGCTGCAAGCAGCGCCCGGCGATCGAATTTGCCGACGCAATCGTGCAATCCGGCCTGCTTGCCGAGCTCGACGAAATCGGGAAGCGGGCCCGACGAGATTCCGATGATGGGGACCCGGCAGTGCGTGGATAGCAACGCAACACCGATGCCAGCTCGAAGCCATTCATTTCCGGCATATCGATGTCGGTGATGATCACGTCGAAGGGCTCATCGCAATCCCGGCCGCCGCCAGTGCGTCCTCGGCCGAGCCGGCCGGGATAACCTGGTATCCGGCGGCCTTGAGCAGAGGCGCGAGCATGTTTCGGAAGAACGCGGCATCATCGACGAGCAGCGCCCTTCGCACGATGCCGTCGCCGCCCGGGTTTTTCCAATTGCGCCAGTCTGCGAACGCAAGCGGCAGGAAATGCGAGATGTCGATGACTTCGGTCGTCTGACCCTTGATCACGGCCGAACCGATGAAACCCGGTTTTCGCCCGCAAGCTCAATATCGAGCAGGTCCTCGACGATGTCGACAATCTCGTCGACGATAAGACCCATGAACGGCGATGATCGGCGAAGACGACCAGGGGCTGCTTTCCGCTGCTCTTGATGCGCACGTCGCTGGTGGCTGCAACGAGCGGCATGAGTTGACCCCGATATTGCACGACCTGTTGGCCGTTGGAATGCTCGATTGTGCTCGGGTCGATTTCCTCGAGGCGGGTTACCAACGACAGCGGCACCGCCTTTGGATTGGGCGAGCCGGCACGAAAAACAAGCAACGGCTCGGCCGGCAGCTCTTTGCTCTGCTCATCATGATCCTCGAGCGCAGGAGGCTGTCCATTTTGGGCCACTCCGATCGCATGGACGAGACCGTTGGGATCAAGGATGAGAATGACGGATCCGTCGCCCAAAATCGTATGGCCCGAGAACACTCCGATATGCCGCAGCCGGCGCGCCATCGGCTTGACCACGATTTCCTCGGTATCGAAGACCGCATCCACAACGATGCCGAAGCGTTGACTGCCGACCTGCATCACGACAACGAAGCCGTCATCGACAGTCCGTCCCTTGCACTCGCCGAGCTTGAGAACAGTTTTCAGTTCGACCAACGGCAGCAGCTTGTCGCGCAACCGCAGCACGGCGGAAATCCTTGATGTGCTCGATGCATAGTTCGCCACGACTGCGCATGCGCACAAGCTCGACGACTGCGAGCTGCGGGATGGCAAAGCGTTCGCCCGCGGCAGCGACGATCAGGGCCGATACGATGGCAGCGTGAGCGGTATCTGAATTGTAAAAGACGTTCCGGCGCCACGGTTCGAGCTGACATCGATGCTGCCGCCGATCCGGTCGATGTTGGCACGCACCACATCCATACCAACTCCTCGGCCCGAGACGCTGGTCACGGTGTCGGCCGTCGAAAAGCCTGCGGCGAAGATGAAACGATGGACTTGCGTTTCGGTCAGCGTGCCCAGCTCCGCTTCCGATACGAGACCCAGGGCAACTGCTTTTGCACCGATTAGCTGGGTATCGAGGCCGCGCCCATCGTCGGAAATCTCGATCAGTATATGACCGCCCTCCTGAGAGGCGCGGATGCGAACGGTCCCTTGCTCCGGCTTGCCGGCAGCCAGCCGCTGCTGCGGGCTTTCAACGCCGTGGTCCGCGGCGTTGCGAACCATGTGTGTTAGCGGATCCCTGATGAGATCCAGCACCTGGCGATCGAGCTCGGTCTCCGCCCCATGCATCTCCAGCTGCAAGGGCTTGCCGAGTTCGGCTGACAAATCGCGCACGATGCGCGGCAGCTGCTGCCAGGCACGGCCGATGGGCTGCATGCGGGTCTTAAGCACCCCCTCCTGAAGCTGCGCCGTGACGTTCGAGAGTCTCTGGAGGGGTGCCTTGAATTCCAACTCCTGCTGGCGCCGGACGATTTCGATCAGCTGATTGCGGGTGAGCACCAGCTCGGACACCATGGTCATGAGCTGATCCAGCGTGCTTACGTGCACGCGGATTGAACTCGCTGCAATCTTGCCGAGGTTGGCCGCTTTAGCATCCTGCTCAGGGGCGGCGGGGGAGGACGCGGATTCTGTTGTTGCGGGCCCATCAGCGGGCCGCGCTTGCGCCACGCGTTGCGCGTGTCCCTTGCGGAAAGCGCTGACTGATGGCGAAGAAGCTTTGGGCGCGGCAACATCCTGGAGCCAGACGATGAGATCGTCGTCATCGCCGGCAGGCTCAGCGTGGTCGCGTTCGAGCGCCTCCAAGAGCGATTTGATACGGTCAATGGTCGTCAGAACGAGGGTAACGGCGTCCGCGTCGACGGGTCTGCCGGCACGAAACTGCGCCATCAGCAACTCGGCTGCATGGGTCAGCGCTTCGAGACGGGGCAGCCCGAGAAATCCACAGGTTCCTTTGATCGTGTGTACGAGTTGAAAAATGTCTTCGAGAATTGCCGTGTTGTTGGGCTCGCGTTCGAAACGCACCAGTTCCAGATCGACGATATCGAGGCTCTCACCGGTCTCTGTCAGGAACTCGCGCAATAGATCATCCATGACATCGGAGCTTTCGACGCCAAATACGACTAGGCCCTACTGCGATCCCAGCCCGGGCAAGGATCGAGTTTGGCAATTATTCTCAGTGTGTTGGGAAACGGTTTAATTTTGGTTGCAGTACATGCGCAGGCTAGCCGTACGAATGTTCGTTCCGCGTGGGCAAACGGGCGCGAAAGCACAAACACACGCCGCGCTATCGCCGGTGCGCTTGCCAACCCCAGGGCGGTTAACGATTAATTCTTTCTTAATTCAAAATGCGCCGGTGCTTTGAGGAGCCCGCAAACCTGCCGCTAGACTAAGCAGCCGCAATGATGACCGTGTCTCCGTCGCTCTTGAGCTCCAGTTTCACGCCGCAGGCGCGCGCAAGCATGCCGGCATAGAATGGCTGAATTGCATGCGCGTCCAGCGATCCGCTCTCCGAGGCGCCATCCAGCAACGCGGGGACCGCTTGCGGAACGCGCGCGTTGGGACCGGATACTGTCAGGCGAAAACCAAGACTTTCCCCCTCGCCAACCGGATCCGCCGTAATCGTGCCGCCTCTTGGGATCGACTGACCTGCGATCACCACCATGTTCAGCAGCAATTTGACCCGGTTTTTCGGCAAGAGAAGGCACGGCATGTTCCAGACAAGCCTGGTCTTCTCATCCTCGATGAAGGCACGCGCCATGTTTTGCGCGTCCTCAAGGTCGATCTGAGCGCCGGCGGTTCCGGCCGCGCCAAAGGCAAGCCGGCAAAATTGCAACCGCGCGGAGGCCGTTTTCGCGCTTTTCCTGATGAGATCAAGCGCAAAGTTCTTTGTTTCCTGATCGCTTTCCTTTTCGTCCAACACTTCGAGGCCGTTCACAATGGCACCCGTCGGGCTGATCAGGTCGTGACAGACACGCGAGCACAAAAGCGCGGCAAGATCGAGTGCATCAACAGCGACAGCGCTGGACATGAGAGATCTCCATAGGATGACAATTCAAGCTCAGACGCGACTCACGGCCACACAAGCGTAATTGGGTGTATACCTGACTTATCCGAGCTGCCAATACCGGAAGTCCAGATGATCGGACATCTCCAAGCGAGTGCACTTTATTGCGCAAGTCGGGCAAGCCCGATTTGCGATGAGGGGAGCCGAGCGTGATTGCCGCGCATTGGCCGGGACTTTCGACAAGGCAACTTATCGCGGAGCTTTCCTCGACCATTTCCGCGGCGGGCGCGGCCATTCTGGCCGAGTGCCGCGTTTCCCTTAACGTCCGTGCCAAAGCGGATGATTCGCCCGTGACCAGTGCGGACCATGCCTCAGAAGCGGTGATGCTGGAGGGCATAGCGCGCGTGTTGCCGGGGGTTCCGGTGATCTCCGAGGAGGCAGGGTGCGCGCACTCGAATATCTCCGGAATGTTTGTCCTCATCGATCCGCTGGATGGGACGCGCGAGCTGGTCGCCGGACGAGATGAATTCACTATCAACCTGGCGATCATCGAGGGGGGCCGGCCGCAACTCGGGATCATCGCGGCACCGGCGCGCGGGCTTATCTGGCGCGGAATTGCAGGAGCGGGCGCGGAGCGCCTTCGCCTTGCAGCGGGCGAGCCGGCAAGCTGTGCGAGGGATCGGGTCGACATCCGCACGCGTCCGCGCCCCCGGTCCGGTCTCGTGGCCTTGGTGAGCCGGTCCCATCTGGACGCCCAAACCGAGGCTTTACTCGCGCGGTTACCATTGGCCCGGCGAGTGGCCTGCGGCTCGGCGATTAAATTCTGTCTGCTCGCTCAAGGCGAGGCTGACATCTACCCGCGGCTCTCCACCACCTGTGAATGGGACATTGCCGCGGGGGAAGCGATCATCTCAGCGGCCGGGGGACGCATGACGGCACCTGAGGGGTCGGCCTTGGTGTATGGGCGCGTCGACCGCGAACTTCGGGTGCCGGGTTTTGTGGCCTGGGGCGATCCGAGGGAAGCAGGGGACGGAGGACGCCCGACGGACGGCAGATGATCTGTCCTCTGTCGTCCTCCTTTCGTCACAGTTTTGGCGAGCATGTGACGATTCGGTTGCGGTATGGCCGCAAAGCCTGGCTATCGTTCACACCCAAGTCGGCTGTTGCCGACTTGGGCATCTAAAGTGACCCATCTCGGGAAAACCCGAGATCGGGTGGCCAAAGTGCCGAAGAACTTTGAGATTTTAGGAGCCTTCGATGCAGGCCTTGAAGTGGACCGTGATCCTGGTCCTCGCCGGCCTGAGCACCGGACCGGTATACGCTCAGGTCAGCGCCCCGCCTCCCAACAATGGGGGTCCAGCTCCGGTCAACCCGGCTCCGCAAGGCGGGCAATACTCATCCAACGAGGTCGTAGATGCCGGACACCGGTTCTTCGGCACGATCTCGCGCGGGCTTGCTCAGATCGTGGAAAAAGCGGGAAGTGAGTGGGGCCTGCCGAATGGATATGTGCTGGGCCAGGAGGCCGGCGGCGCGGTGGTAGCGGGGGTGCGTTACGGCGAAGGCGTTCTCTACACCAAGAATGCGGGTGATCTGCGCGTCTACTGGCAAGGGCCTTCGCTCGGGTTCGATTTCGGCGGCGACGGCGCACGCACCATGATGCTCGTCTACGGCCTGCCGGCAACGGATGCCATTTATCGACGCTTTATCGGGATCGATGGATCGGCCTATTTCGTAGGGGGCCTCGGAATGACGGCGCTGACCTTCGACAACATCGTCGTGGTGCCGATCCGTTCCGGCGTTGGCTTTCGCCTGGGTGCCAATGTGGGCTATCTGAAATTCACCCAAACGGCGACCTGGAATCCCTTCTGAGCCGGCAGCCGGGTTCCACCTCCTCGCCGCTGCGCCACGAGGCGTTATCGAGGTGAACCACCTCCCCGGTTTAGGTTAACTGCCCACGCTGCTGGCGACGTGCCGCGCTTCGTGGCATTGTGCTGAAAATGCGTCGATTTTGTTGAGGAGGCGTTTTCCATGCTCGAACCGATCATGTACATATCGATCGGATTTCTTATCGCGGGCTTGCTCGTCCTTGGTGTGCTTCCCCTTGTGCATGCGCGCGCGGTTCGTCTGACCACGCGACGCATCGAGTCGCTCAGTCCTCTATCGCTCGCCGAAATTCAGGCCGACAAGGACAGGTTGCGCGCCGAATTCGCGATGTCCACGCGCCGGCTCGAAATGAGCGTCGAGCAGCTCAAGACAAAAACGACCAGTCAGCTTACCGAAATCGGCAAGAAAAGCGACGCGATCGGCCGCCTCAAGCTCGAGCTCGGGGAGAAGACGGCGGCGTTGTTCGCACTCGAAGCGAAGGAAAGGCAGTTTGCAAGCGAGCTTGAGAGCCTTCGTGCCAAGATGAAGGCGAGGGACGATGCATTAGCGCAAGCCGAGCATGCGCTTGGAAGCACCCAGGCAGAGCTTAGCCATGCGACCGGCAACTTCCACGAGAGCTCGGTGACCGCGCAGAGTCAGCGGGTCGAGCTGGTCGCGTTGCGCGCACAGGCCGAGGCGTTGAAAGGACAAATCGAAAGCTATGCGCAGGAGACCCGGCAGCTCAACAACCATCTGCGCAACAAGAGCGCCGAGGTCGAGACACTGGGGAGTCAGCTCGCTGAAGAACGCGGCAGGGCCGAGCAGCTCTCAACGCGTGTGAGCGAGCTCGACCGGCAGCTGATTGCACAGCAGACGGAGTCTGAGGTTTTGAGCCGCCGGGTGGACGAGCTCACGGCGCGACTTGACGAGCAGAGCCGCTTTCTGGCCGACCGCGAATTCGCTTCGGATCAGTTGCGCAACGAGACGACGAGCGCGCAAAGGACCGAATCGGAAGTCCGCGCTGCGCTCGCCGACGCGGAAAACAGGCATCGCTCTTCAACCGAGGCGCTTGCGGCCGAGAAATCATCCGTCGAGGAGCAGCTGCGTCAATCCGAAGCCGAGCGCGCCAAGATGCAGCGCGAGATCGCGGCCATGCAGCGCGAGGCCGAAAACATGTGGGCAAATGAGCGCATCGAGAATGCAGTCCTGCGCGAGCGCATCAACGACGTGGCCGCCGAGGTGGCGCGCCTCACGGCGACGCTGGAGGGGCCCAACTCGCCGATTGCGGCCATCCTCGGCAGCGAAGCGGGACATATTGCGGGCGCATCAAACGGGAGCAACGGCGCCGCGCTGCCGCATGAGCCGCAAGCCGGCGAGTTCAAGGGCTCCCTAGCCGATCGTATTCGCGCTTTGCAGAGCCGAGCCTCCGCGGTACCGCAGGCAAGCGGGGCGTAGCTGGGCACTGCGTTGCGACGGCTTCGACCTCATCACGACGAAGTTTTCGAGTGCGCCGGCTAGCGGGCTCTTTGCATTTTGTGTGCGCTGCTTGACAGTCCCCCTGCCGTCCTTAAACCCTATTCCTGTCCCGGGCGCTTAGCTCAGCGGGAGAGCGTTCCCTTCACACGGGAGAGGTCGCAGGTTCAATCCCTGCAGCGCCCACCACTAGAAGTATTTGTTCGATCTCCATAAATTTTTTGAAGCGGCAATGCCGCTCACCTCTGCGCCCATGTTTCGGCCCAAGAAACGTCGCCACGTTTGACCGGTTGGGGCGGGCACGATCATCAAGCGCCTCCGTGGTCCTGCTCTCGCCGCACTCGCGTCGGTGGCTTTGTCCTGACGCAGCAGGAAATGGGCGCTCGCGACGTTTGTGGGCGCCAGTTCACGGCGGCTCGCCTTGTTCAGCTTGCAGGCACCCGGGCCGGTGGATTCATGTGAACCCCCAAGAGGCAGCCACAAATGGCACACGGCGAGCTCCCTTGTTGGCGCGCGTAAAGGAGGAATTGGGGCAATAAGGCTAGAGGGACACCTAGGGACTATTATTCATGCCTTCACAGGAGCGAGCAATATTGACGCGGACAACTCCCGAGGTTAAGGCGCGGTCCATGCGGCCGAATTTTTTCCCCGAGGCTACACAAGATCGACGCCATGATGATCCCTATAAGATGTATGGTGAGCTGCTACGTACGAAGTTACAACGTCTGCTGCCCCCTTATGCGAGCTGTTATTTGGAAGGGGCTTTTGCTGGTGATGAGCAGCAGGCATTCGAAATCTGCGTTGCAGCACCGAATGAATATCGCGGCTTGATTGCAGAGGCAGCCTATTTTCTGGGGGTACCCAATCCTGGGTACCAAACAATCATTCGAAACGTATGGGAGCATGACCATAAATGGTTGATGTGGCAGGTAGAGAACAACCGTGTCCTGGTACGCCGTATGATGGAGACAGGTAAATTCGAGCATCCCTTCTCCGGCCCGATAACCGTTTTCCGCGGTGCCTGGGGCGTGAGCGTGAAAAAAGCATCAAAAGGGCTTTCTTGGACGGTATCCCGAGAGGCGGCGTGCCTTTTCTCTTTGGCTTGGCTCCATGCCCCCAAAGCCGTCGTGCTCAAGGCGACGGTCCATTCGTCGGAAATTGTCTTCTGGCGTCCTGCCGAATCAGAAGTAGTTTTGAGACAAGACATTTCTGCTGAAGTAGACCCCGAACCGAAAGCTTGGGCCGATATCGGCAAAAGGCAGCACGAACTGAATAAAGCGGCGTCCATGGCAAGCCATGAACGATTGAAAATGAAATTTGCGGCGAAGCGTGCCAAACGTTCCAGCAACCCACCGGTGGATTAGGGCAGAAAGTATCCTGCCCCGAGCATACGATACACATCATCTGTGCGCCTGATGCCAGTCGCAAAACCGTCCACATTGCCCGATGGAATCGAGGCGCGCGGGGGAGCTTCAAACTTCAATTCTAGAGAACTGGCGACATGCTCTTCCGCTGATGGCGAGCTGTGGCGTGAGGTTTGCCGCACGTATCGTGGGGGAGCGCAAATGAAACAGCGCAGAGTTGTTTTCGACGAAGGCACCGTGGAAGCTATGGCGCGTCTGCAGCAGCAAGACGATCAGTTCTGCAGATTGATGCGAGCGGCTATCGACCGGGGCGATGAATCATGTCCCACCGGTGTGAGTACGACACCAAGTACTCAACGACCTATCGAGAACTATACGCCACCAAGGAGTAAGCCATGCGGAATGGCCAAAAAACACTGATGAGAACGCACCGCCCCAAATCGGTGAGACCATTTGCTAACCGCTCGAAGCAGTGGACATCGAACGTCGCCCACCCCGAGCCGAGGGGCTCTGGAAACGCGCGAAGAAACTATGAGCGGTATCTCGCGCTAGCCCAAGCCCAAGCCCAGTCCGGCGATATAGTCGGGGCAGAAAACTACTACCAGCACGCCGAGCATTATTTCAGATCGATGTCCTCCGACCGAGAAACGACATAAGAGAACTCCAAATAAGAGCCGGTGAGATGTTGGGTGGAGTTCATTGCATTAATCAGATATGGTGAATGATTATTAGCAGGAGAGAAGAGTTATGCCCGCAATGAAAACATCGAAGTCTAAACGTAACGGAAAAACGCGCAGACGGCCTTGGACCAAAGCAGATCATCGCGAACTGAAAGCGCATTCAAAAAAAAGAACTCCGGTAGCCAAAATTTCACAAGCAATGAAGCGGACGGTTGGGGCTCTCCGACAACAAGCTTTTGCCCTCGGGCTATCTTTGGGGCACCGCCGGTAAGCGCAGTTGCGTAAGATTTCTGCCGCTCGCGGCGCTTACGGCAAAGGCGGCCACCACGAGCATTCCTGTCGTCTTCGAAACTGGCTCAGACCCCGTCCCGGCCTCGGTCCGTTTGCGGCTGGAGCCGGGCTAGGTATCGCTCCGGCTATGTTGTCGCTCGGAATGGCTCTGACCTACAGCGTAGTGCTCGGCACCGTGTACGCCGCGCTTGAATAATCACGGAGTGTTCGGCGGGGCTGCCACGCCCCGTCAATGATCCGCAGCGCCGCCGGGTTCTTGACCTTGATCCAGCTTTTCATGCGACCGCTGCGGTACGACGGATTATGGCGGCTCAACAGCGCCCCGCTCCAGGCAGAGTGTTGTCGCAGCCGACGTAATGTCGTGCATAGAACGCCTTGATGTAGGTCAAAGCGGCTAGCTCGTCTCTGGGCGTATTGCATTCGCACGAGGGACGATGATGCAAGCCGACCTGATCGAACTTGCGCGCATCTGCATGGAGCAATCAAGGCTTGCCAGCAACAAACAGGTTGCTGCCAAACTACGCCGGATGGCCAAGGACTATCAGCGCCGCGCTGCTGATCTCGACAGTGGCAAACTGCCCGACATTGGCGAGGAGGAGTCATCGCTTCTGAGTTCTTCCAGCATCACGCCCGGCGATGCTGCGGATTGTTGAAGATGGGCGTGGCGACTTTGGAGGCACTATGGGCCTACGGAAAACAATAAAATCCCTCTTTGCTTCTGGCGGTGCCGGGCAGCGGTAAGCCAGTTAGCCCCTCGAAGCGCAGTCCACGAATATCTTCCAAAACCCGTCTAAAACCGGGCTCCGGCCTGCGCCACATGGTTCGATAAGCATCCAACAAGGGCAGCCAGTCAGTCCAGTCTCTCCGCGGTGTGATTTCCGAGTGTGCCGATCCGTGTCGATCCGGTGCGCAATGAGAGCCCGCTGGGGCATGTTGCCAGCTCGATGGAATTTAACGCACCTCGATCCACACGTTGGCCAGATCCTGATTGACGTAGTGGCTCGGGCTGATCTTCCAGCCTTTCACGTAAGAGCGCAGCGGAACGATTCGGTACCAGTAAGTCATCACCATCTCGTGCGCCTCGGTGTCGAGCACGCGCTTCTCGAAATCGCGCATCAGCGCCCGCTGCTTCGCACCGTCGGTCTCGTGCAGCATCTTCTGGTACAGATCGATCTCCGGCTGATCGTCGTAGTTCCCGTAGTTCTCGCTGAAGACCGAGTGGGGCAGATATTTCTGGACGTCCAAAAGCGGGTTCACCACGCTGTTGCAGCTGGCCTCCACGACGACGTCGAAATTGCCGCTGCGCATCGCTTCGTACCACGGACCTGTCGGCACCACGCGCTGCGTAACGCGCAGCCCGATCTTGCTCCACTCGTCGATCAACCACGTGCCGACGAACTTGTACGGCTGGTCGATATTGCGATTCAGGAGCTCGAATGCGAGCCCCTCGGTGCCCGCCTCCTTCAGGAGGCGCCTCGCCTCGGCGCGCGATTTCTCGATGTCGGGCCAGTAACCGGCCAGCGTTTCCAGCTCCGCCTTGGTCGCGGCCAGCGGCGAGCCCGGAAAGACGATGCCGCCGACCGTCTTGACGTTGGCGATCTTGGCGAGCGCCGGTGCTCCGCGCCATTGGTCGATCGCGAGCGTGAGCGCCCGTCGCACCCGGACGTTGTCGAAGGGTTTCTTCTTGTGATTGGGCGTGATGACGTTGCCGCAGTTCCAATCGCTGCTCTGCATGACGACCTTATCGCCCAGTTCCTGCTGGAGCTGATCGCGCGCCGAGGGCGGCAAGCCGCGGAACTCTCCCGCCGCGCGGTCGGCCCGGATGGCATCGACGCGGACCGCCTGCTTGGGCGCATAGATGCCGGTGAAGCCGTCGAGATAAGGTAGCCCCGGGTGATAATAATCGGGATTGCGCACGCCTTTGATCGACTGGCCGACCTCCAAGCCCGCGAATTTGAACGGGCCGGACCCCATGACGTTCTTTTCGTACCAGCGCGGATCCTTGTCGAGGATCGCCTTCTCGTAGATCCAGGTGAAGGGATCGGCAAGCGCCGGCAGAAATGCGTCCGTCGCGAACTTCAGACGGAACACCACGGTGGTCGGGTCGGGCGCCTCCACCTTGTCGACCATGATATAGTAGCTCGCGCGCGCGCTCGACACGCCTTGGCGGGGATGGATGATCTCCTGCCAGCTCGCCGCAACGTCCGCAGCGGTGAGCGCCGAGCCGTCGTGGAACTTCACGCTCTGCCGGATCTTGAAGGTGTAGGTTTTGCCGTCGTCGGTCGGCTTTGGCATCTTGGTGCACAGATCGCAGACGAATTCGGTGGTCGATGATGGATTGTCTGGATTGACCCTGATCAGCACGCTGTAGAACGGCGCGGCCGCGTGCACGGTCGCAAAGGTGGTCTCACGATGACCGTCGAGGCTCGGCGGCGCGTCTGCCGGGATCATGAATGTGAGTATCCCGCCGCGCTTCGGAGTGTCGGCGGCCAGAGAGGCGACCATGGTCGCGATGCAAAAAACAACACCGAGACCGGCAGCCGCCAATCCTGATGTCCTGATCATTGCCTCCCTCCTTTGGTGTTGGGATGGATCGGTGGGGCCATCCTTCGAAAGGATTTCAGGTGAAGTCTGAAGCGGTTCTCCTCGAAATGCCAGAGCTCGGTGCAATCTAACGCACCTCGCTGCCAGGCCACTCGTTGCCACAACCTAATCTTAGGGGCTTATTTTGGGATTTCGAATTCGAGTCCAGCATCGGAAGCCGCGGTGCTGTCTTGATTAGAGCTATATTTCGACTTCGAGACCGAGCTCCACGACCTGGGCGGCTGGAACCCCAAAATACACGGCCGGAAGATTGGCGTTGAGGTGCATTGTGGCGAACAGGGATTTTCTCCAGACTGCCATGCCGGATGTCTTGTCGCTGGGGATCACCATCACCCGCCTGAAATAGTATGTGATGTTCTGCGGATCGATGCCGCGAAGCTCGGGCTCGAGGCAGGCGAGCTTCAGACCCTCCATCATGTCCGGTGTTTCCATGAAGCCGAAATGGAAGATGACGCGGGTGATACCAGCACCGACTGGCACTAGCTTGATACGCTGCTCGGGCTCCACGCGCGGCGCATCGACACTGGTGGAGGCGATCAACAGGACACGCTCGTGCAGGACGCGATTATGCCGCAGGTGATGCGTCAGGCCGAGCGGGATGCCTGTGCTCGCTGCCGTAAAGATCGCCGCCGCTCCCGGCAACCGGATGGGCGGACTATTGAGCACCCACGCGATGAACTCGTCCTCACGCTGGCGCAGCTTGGAGCGCTCGTGCTCAAGCAATTGCCACCCGGTTCGCCACGTCAGCATCAGGAACGCAATAACGCCGGCTATCAGGAGCGGGAACCAGCCACCCTCGATCAGCTTCGTCATGTTGGCGGCAACGAAGATCAGTTCTATGACAAGGAAGAACCCGTTCACCGCTGCGACCATAAAAGGGTTGTAACCCCATTTCAGGGCGACGAGGGCCGCCAGCACCGTCGTCACCGCCATAAGCATCGAGACGGCGATGCCGTATGCTCCGCCGAGCGCATCGGACGATCCGAACATGAGCACGGCTGCGAGCGTGCCCGCCGCCAGCAGCCAGTTGACGAGAGGTATGTAGATCTGACCCTTCTCGTGGCTAGCCGTGTGGTACACCCGCATTCGTGGGAGGAAGCCCAGTTGCATCGCCTGCTGGGTGAGGGAGTACGCGCCGGAGATTATCGATTGCGAGGCGATCACGGTGGCGATGGTTGCGAACGCCACCATCGGATAGTGGGCCCACCTTGGTGCGAGCAGGTAGAAAGGGTTCTCGACCGCGTGGGGATCTGCCAGAAGCAGTCCTCCCTGGCCGAAATAGTTCAGGATAAGAGCGGGCGACACGATTCCGAACCATCCCAGTCGAATGGGCAGCCGGCCGAAATGGCCCATATCCGCGTACATTGCCTCAGCGCCCGTGACCGCAAGGAACGTGGCGCCGAGCACGGCGAACGCGATACCGGGTCCTGCATGAATGAGGTAGGTAATGGCATAGTGGGGGCTGATGGCGGCCAGGATGGCCGGGGTCTGCATGATACCGAGTAGGCCGAGCAGCCCGATCGCGACGAACCACGCGAGCATCACCGGCCCGAAGATACTGCCGACGAACGCCGTCCCCTTGCGCTGGACCAGGAATAGGCCGACCAGAATCGCGATGGTGATGGGAACGACCATCGGTGCGAGTGCGGGCGCGTCGACTTTGAGACCTTCGACCGCGCTGAGCACTGAAATTGCCGGCGTGATCACACCGTCGCCATAGAGCAACGCGGCCGCAATCAAGCCGACGATAAGCAGAGACGCACGCCAGCTCCCGCGTGGTGCGTGCCTTACGTCAAGCAGCGCCAGCAGTGCGACAATGCCGCCCTCACCGTGGTTGTCGGCGCGCAGGATCAGAATGGCGTATTTGAGCGTGACGATCAGGAGGAGCGACCAGAGGATCAGCGACACTATCCCCGTCACTGCATCGGGGGTGGGTGCCCCGCCTGCCTGGACGGCCTGCTTCAGCCCATAGAGCGGGCTGGTGCCGATGTCGCCGTAAACGACACCGAGTGCGGTAAGCACCACGGCAGCACGTTGTTTTCGGGCGTCTTGCCACGACAACCCAGCGTGCTGAAGGGTCTTGGCCATCCGGATCTGCCTATCCTTTCGATTCCGCACGCCTGCACGAAAATGGCACACCGCGAGAAGCTCGGTCAGTGTCGCAGCAAGTTGCCGCGCATAGTACGGAGTCCATCGCGGGCTCGTGCGTGCCAAAAATCTCCCTATTCAGAAACGGAGACTGAACCATGTTGCGCAAATCGCGCGGAACCGCAAAGGCGACTGTCTCAGCACGGGCGAAAGCCGCCTTAATCATCACCTTCATCAAGCTGACCCACTACCAATTTGTCGGCCTCCGGCGAGCCAGTCGGTACATGAGGCCGATCGCTCGCGCGAGCCGATGTCGGCATCCGCATGCTCTTGCCTGCCCGCATGCGGCGGCATATGAATAGAAAAAAGGCGCCCCGACGAGGGAGCGTCGGGGCGCCGAAGCGCCAATTCGTTCACCACATTGCTAGCCGAACATTTCTCGCACAGCAAGCGGGTGATGGGTGACCGATTCGATTCTCTTAACAGACTGGCATCCGCTCGATGGGATTCCGGCGCCGGAATACGTGCCTCCGGGATGGGATGGCCCGCACGTCGGCAAGCGCCTGGTCGAAGGATTGCGCACGCTCAGGCTGATGCCAACGCCGTCGGGTCCGCGGATGTTCGGCAACCATTGGCCCGTGTACGCCCACGATTGGGCCGACATGCTCGCGCAGCAGGAAGCCGACGAGGCCGACAAACGGCAGGCGCAGCACGAGCAGAACCGCACCAGGCTGCGGCCGAGCTCGGTCGAAATCATGCACTGCGAGCAATCGATCGCATGGCCGATGCGTTATCTGCGCGAGCTGCCGCAGCTCGTGCGCACCGTGCAGATGGTTGCCGTTGCCCGGTCGCGGGACCGCGATTTGGATGATGCCGCACGCAAGCTGCGGCTCCCCGGTCACCTCGTGCGGCGCTGGAACCTGGAAGGCTGCGCCTGCATCGCGCGCGGGCTCCTGTCCGCCAAGGTGAGGATTTTCTAAATGAGCTCGTTCGGGCAAAGACTGCACGCGCTGCGTGAAGCGTTCGGGTATTCGCAGGAGCAGCTCGGGCAAATGCTTGGCTGTTCGCGCGTTGCGGTATCCCAATGGGAAGCCGATCAGACCGTGCCGACGTGGGACAAGCTCGATGTTCTGGTTGAGCACTTCACCGTTCCGCATGCTTGGTTGATGCACGGCAAGGGCAATCCGCCTTCGGGTTTCCCCAGGTGCATTGCTCCCCGCGAGAGTGAGGACTTTCTGATGGCATGGACACCGAAACGCGCCGCCCGTCTCGGCTGGCTCGCCGGCCGCGGGATGAGCATGGAGAGCGTGCTGCGCGACCGCCAGGTCGGCGCCATAAGCGAGCAGTCGCTGCGTCACACCGCCACCCGCTGGGGTCTGCATTTCGGCAACGTCGAAGCGCCGGCCAAAGCGCCGCTGCTTTCCATCCCCGTCCCGCCTGGTGACCAAGAGATCCTGGATCAGGCTGCTGCCGCGCGTGGGCTAAGCACGGCGTCATTCGCGGCGACGCTCATTCATGTGATCGCGAGCGAAAGGCTTTTTGCTGCCGTGATGGACGACGATCGATGATCGCGCCACTGCCAAAGCCTGTGCGCGATTATTTGCATGAGTTCGGACTTGCCTGCGTCTACGTCACTCCTGCCGGACGAATTGGCGTCACCCGCGACCTGGCGGATGTGGGCGCGATTGCTGCGGCGTGGTGGGCGAAAGACGCCGCTGCCGCTCACGCTGTGGTGCGGGCAATTGGTGAGCAGGCGCCCGCCAGCGTTGAAGCGGCGACGGCGGAGATACTGGCCGCGGCGAAGAGGCTAGATGCCGTCCTGTCCACGCATGATGTGGTCGTGACGCGAGCTCAGGCCGCCATCGACCGGCTGGGCACCAGGCTCTCGACCGCGAACGCCAATGGGGATCTGAAATGGTTTAACAGGGCTTACCGACAATATCGGCTTGGTTGCCTTCAGCGCGGCGAGCGCGCGATGGACTACGGCGCCGCCAGGGACAAGTTGCGTGAGCTCCTCGCAGGGGCGGCTGCCGGGGTGCCGGTGAAGGACATGGTGCAGCGCGTGTTCGAGCCCGACTGAACCGGGCTTCTCCGGCCGGAGAAATGCCGATCCTCGACCGCGCGTAGAATGCCCAACGCGGCCGTCCGGGGGCGGGCTGGGTGCGTTATTTCTAGCCCCCGGCCTCTGGTAGCCTCTTGGTAGCCTGAAGCGCCTTGACGCGGCCTAAGCCATTGGCGCGGCTGGAGTCCGGTTCTTGCCGGCAAGAAGATCGGCATTACCGCCAAAGGTGCGACCACCGATTTCTATGCGCTGTGGGCAGCAAAAAGGGCGGGCGTGCAGGTCGAAACCGTGCCGGTCGGCGCACCGGCGCAGCTCCCCATGCTCAAGTCGAGCCAGATTGACGCCGCGGTGCTCAATCCTCCGATTCCGTTCCGGCTGATCGTCCCCGGCGAGGGCCGCTCGCTTGTCGATCTCGCCAAGGAAATGGAGCCGACGCTACCCGACGTGTGGGTTGCGACCCAGTCCCTGATCGACAGCAATCCCAAGGCGGTCGAGGCCACGCTGCACGCGATCTACAAGGCAACGGCCTACATGCAGAAAAACCCCGCCTATGGCCGCGATTATCTGCGCAAGTTCACGGGCGAAAAGGACGACAAGGTGCTCGCTCTCGATTATGACCTCGTGCTCGCGAAGCGACCGACAACGGCCAAGATCGAAACGCAATGGATCGAGGCGTCGCTTGCGCTCGCCGCGCTCGGCGGCATCAGCGACCTTCCTCCCGTCGCGGAAATTTTCACCGACCGATTCAGCGGCGTCACCGGCGATTGACGGTGCCGGCAAAGCGCCCTCGCAAAGCCCGGTCTCATGGGCGCGGCGCTCGCAGGCCATCTGATCTTCGCCGCTCTGCTGTTCGGAGGATGGGAGCTTGCGGTCCGGCTCGCGCTCGTCGATGCGAGCTTGCTTCCGCCGCTCCCGCAGGTGTGCGCCATCCTGTGGGGGTTCCTGCACGACGGCGCCTTCATCGGCGACCTTGAGCTCACCGCAACCGAGGTTGCTGTTGCATTCCTCATCGCTGCGCCGCTTGCGATTTCGAGCGGCTTTCTGCTCGGCGAGCGGCTTCATCTTGCCGCGACCTTCAACCCGGTCGTCCATCTCGTTCTGGCGGTGCCGCAATCGATATTCCTGCCGGTATTCATCCTCGCCTTCGGCATCGGGTTTCTGGAAAAGGTCCTGTTCGGCATCACGCACGCCTATTTCATCATTCTGGTGAATAGCTTTGCCGCGGTGACCTCGATTCCGCCGGCGCTGGTCGCAGCCGCGCGCGTCTTCGGGGCAACGCGGGTGCAGGTCTATACCCGCATCTATCTGCCCGCGATGCTGCCGCTCATTCTCACGGGGCTGCGTCTCGGCATGATCCTGTGCATCATCGGCGTTCTGTTGGCGGAAATGTACGCCTCGCGCCGCGGCATCGGCCGGCTGATTTTCAGCTGGGGGGAGAGCTATCAGATCCCGGAGCTCCTCGCGGGCATCCTGCTGGTCTCGATCCTTACCATTATCGTGAACGAGGCAATGCGACTGCTCGAACTGCGCGTCGCTCGTTTCTACCGTAGCGCTGCAGGGAGCTGATGCCGATCATCGAGGTCACCGGACTGGCAAAAGACTTCCGCAGCGGCGGTGCCGTCGTGCACGCCTTGCGCGATGTCACGTTCTCCGTGGATGAGGGACGCTTCGTCACCTTGGTCGGACCGAGCGGCTGCGGGAAATCCACCTTGCTTGCCATCATGGCGGGCCTCACTTCCGCAACGCGCGGAGAGGCGAGGATCGAGGGCACGCCCATCACTGCTCCCATGCCGGACAAGATCGGGATGGTGTTCCAGGATCCGACCTTGCTGCCCTGGAAGAGCGCGCTTGCGAACGTCGAGTTCCCGCTCGCTTTGCGGCACGTCGATCCCGCCGCACGGCGAAAGCGCTGCACGCAGCTGCTTGATCTCGTGGGCTTGAGCGAATTCGCCGATCATTATCCCCATGAGCTCTCCGGCGGCATGCGCCAGCGGGTGGCCATCGCGCGCGGGCTCGCGCAGGATCCTCGCCTGATACTCATGGACGAGCCGTTTGCCGCGCTCGACGAGCAGATACGCACCCGCATGGGGCACGATCTGCTCGAGATCTGGGAGCGGACCGGCAAGACCATCTTTTTCATCACCCACAGTCTGACCGAGGCGATCTATCTCTCCGACACCGTTCTGGTGATGAGCGCCCGGCCCGGCAGCATCATCGGCACACTGCCGATCGATTTTCCGCGGCCGCGCGACCTCGATATCATCGGCAGCGAAAGCTTCGGGCGTATCCGCAACCGCATCTGGCACCTGATCTCGGAACGGCAGAAATGAAGGCGCGCCACATCAGGACGCTGCTGATCGCTGCCGCGGCGCTCGCCGCCTGGGAGCTGATCATTCGGTCGGGGCTGGTGAGCCCCATCATTCTCGCGGCTCCGAGTGATGTTTTCCTGGCGGCGAAGACAGACGGCGCCGTGTTCCTGCGCGCACTATTGATTACCGCGACCGAAATCGGCGTGGCGATCGTCATCGCCTGGACGCTGGGCATCCTGTTCGGCCTCATCGTCGGAAGCTCGTATCTCGTGGCGGCGGCAACAGCGCCGGTCCTGTCCTCGATTTTTGCCATCCCGTTGATCATCCTTTATCCGCTCCTGATGGCATGGCTGGGCGTGGGTCCCTTGTCGAAGATCGTGTTCGGCGTGCTTGCCGGCTTCTTTCCCATTGCGCTCACGACGATTGACGGCGTGCGCGCGGTCGATCGCGGCTATGTCACCTTCGCGCGCTCCATCGGCGCGACAAGACTGGTGACGAATACGCTGATCGTGTTTCCGCTGGCGCTGCCGGCGATCGTTTCAGGACTGCGGATTGGCACCGGGCTCGTCGTGATCGGGGTGATCGTGACCGAGATGCTGGCTTCGCTTGGCGGCCTCGGCTACGTGATCTCCTACCATCGCAGCCTGTTCGATACCGGGCACGTCTATTTCGGTATGGCGCTCGCACTGCTTATTGCGCTTGGCGTGAACGCCGCGCTCACCCGGCTCGACCGCCGTATCGGTCACTGGCGCCTGCGGCAACGGATGGAAAGTTAGTGCCATGTCCGGGTGGATGATCGGGGTTGATACCGGCGGCACGTTCACCGATCTGGTTGCGTTCGCACCGGCCACGGGTGAGTTGCGCACCATCAAGGTGCCCTCGGTGCCGGCCGACCCGTCGCAGGCGCTGATCGACGCGCTCGACGATCTTTTTCGTAGCGCAATTGCGCCTGCGCAAATCGATTGTCTCGTGCATGGGACCACGGTCGCCACCAATGCCGTGCTGGAAGCGGCCGGCGTGCGCGCGGGCCTTCTCATCACGCGCGGCTTTCGCGCGGTCTACGAGGCGCGCGGCTGGGTGCGCCCGGATCCGGCCGATCTTCTGGACACCTTCTATCGCAAGCCGCCGCTGCTCGTGCCGCAGTCGCGCACCGAGGAGATCGCCGAGCGCATGGACTATCAGGGCAACGTGTGCGAGCCGCTCGACGAGGATTCGGTGCGAGCTGCAGCGCGCCGGCTCAAACAAAAGGGCGTCGAGGCGGTCGCGGTCTGTTATCTCTTCAGCTTCCGCAATCCCGCCCACGAGGAACGCACCGCCGAGATTCTCGCGCAGGAGAATCCCTCCTGGCGCATCTCGCTCTCATCGCGCGTGCTGCCGGTCATTCGTGAATATCCCCGCCTCTCCACCACGGTGGTCGACGCCTATGTCGGTCCGATCATCGAGCAATACCTGATCAAGCTGGATCGCCGCCTCAAGCAGCGCGGTGTCACGACGGCGCAGATCTTTCTCATGCAGTCGAACGGCGGACTGATGCGCATCACCATCGGGGCGCGCTTTCCCAACCAGACCCTCACCTCCGGCCCGGCGGCCGGCGTGATCGCAGGCGCCGCGCTGGCACGCGCGACCGGACGGCAGAATGTCGTGACCCTCGACATCGGCGGCACCAGCACGGACATCAGCGTGATCGCGAACGGCCGGGTGAGTGAAACCTCGAACGGCCGCATTGCAGGGCAGGACGTCGCCACCCCTATGCTGGCGGTGCACACGCTCGGCGCTGGCGGGGGCACCATCGCCTGGATCGGGCCCGACGGCTTGCTGAAGGTCGGGCCCAAGAGCGCGGGCGCGGCCCCGGGCCCCGCCTGCTACGGCCGCGGCGGCAGCGTGCCGACCGTGACCGATGCCAATCTCATCCTCGGAGCGCTGGGATCAAAAAGCGTGCTTGGCGGGCGCATGGCGCTTGACCGCGTGCAGGCGCAAGCGGCGATCAGTGCTGTGGCGCGGCCGCTCGGTCTCGATCCCGTCACCGGCGCGGCCGGCATTCTGCGAATCGTCAACACCAACATGGCGGTCGACCTCCGGCTCGAGTTTCAGAGCCGCGGAGAGGATCCGCGCCGCTTCGCGCTCCTTGCTTTCGGCGGCGCCGGACCGCTGCACGCCGCCTATCTCGCGCGCGACCTCGGCATTCCCGAGGTTCTGGTGCCGCGCCATCCCGGGCTGACGAGCGCCATGGGTCTCCTGCAGACCGACGTGCGGCACCTCTATCTGCGTTCGGCGGCCGGGCTCTTGTCTTCTTATCCCGTCGCCGAGATCAATTCGATCTTCGACGAGTTGCGTCGGCTTGCCATGGCGGATGTGGCCGAAGAAGGGCTCGACGTGGCGGGGTTGCGCCTCAAGCAGCAGATCGACCTGCGCTATCTGCATCAGGGCTACCATCTCACCGTGGACGCGCCCGACGGAGGGATCAAGGACGAGCATAAGCAGAGCATCAAATCCGCCTTCGACGGCCTGCATCGTGCGACCTATGGCGCCAGTGCTCCGGAGGAGGATGCGGAAGTGGTCACGCTGCGGCTCGTGGCGGAGATTGCCGTGCCCCATCTCACGCTGCCGCGCCTTGCCGCCGGAAACGGCGGTGACGCGTGCATCGACCGCCGTCCGTTCTATGATTTCGCAACAACCCGGTTCGTGGATGCAGACGTGTATGATCGCGCGCGCATGCGCAGCGGTGATTGTATCAAGGGCCCCGCGATCATCGAACAGTACGATTCGACCACCGTGGTGCTCGCCGGCCAGATATTAACCGTCGATGATTTCGGCAATCTCGTCATCACCGAGGCTCGCCAATGATACTCGACCCCATCACGACCGAAGTGATCATCAGCCGCATTCGCGAGACGACCGCGACCATGGCGCACGCGCTCTTTCACAGCGGTTATTCGCCCATCCTGCGCGAATCCCAGGACGGCACCGCGGGCCTGTGCGATGCGATGGGCCGCGTCATCATGGTCGGCGGCGGGCTGCAATATCACTCGCTGCTTTATACCCGCGCGGTCGAAAGCGTGCTCGCCCGCTATCCCGCCTCCGCAATGCACGACGGCGACAGCTTCATCTCCAACGATCCCTACAAGGCCGGCAATTCTCATGTGCCCGACATCGTCGTGATCACGCCGGTCTTCTACGGAGGCGAGATCATCGCGTACGGAGCAAGCGTTGCTCACAAGGCCGATGTGGGCGGCCTTGTTCCGGGATCATCAGGGGCCGCGGCGCGGGAGATCTTTCACGACGGCGTTCTTATTCCTCCGGTGCGTTACTGGACGAAGGACGGGGTCAATCGCGAGGTCGAGGCAATCCTGCGCAACAACAGCCGGGTGCCCGAGGTCGTGGTCGGGGACCTGCGCGGGCAAGTGGGCAGCACCCGGCTTGGCGCCGAGCGGCTCTGTGCGCTGTGCAATGAATACGGGGCGGAAACCGTGCGCGCCGCCATGGCAAGCCTGCTCGAGCGCACGGCCGCGCGCGTGCGGGCGGAATTTACGCGCTGGCCGGATGGGGAGCATTGCGCGCAGGCGATGCTCGACCACGACGGTGCCGACCGTTCCAAGCCGGTGCGCATCAAGGTGAATGCGCGCAAGCAGGGTGACCGGCTCACGCTTGATTTCTCGGAGACCGACAAGCAGGCCAAAGGCCCCGTGAACACGCCGCGCCCGACCGCGCAGGCGGTGTCGCTGCTCGCCGTGATTGCCGCCTGCGATCCGACCATTCCGATGAATTCCGGCGTGCTCGACGCGGTCGATTTCATCATGCCCGAGGGCTCGGTGGTAAGCCCGCAATTTCCCGCGACGGTCAATCATTATTTCCCGACCTCCCACATCGTTTACACCTGCGTGCTCGCGGCGCTCGGCGAGTTCAACCCCGCGCGCGCGGTCGCGCCGGCGGGATTTGGAACGGGCGCGATCGCGATCGGATACAGCAAAGGCCGTGCCGGCAAGCCCACTGTGCAGTACGAGCTGATGGTCACTGCGCTCGGCGGCACCAGCAGCCATGATGGAACGGCAATCGTGCTGCCCATGAATCATTTCACGCCGGGGACGCCGGTCGAGATTATCGAGACCGAATACCCGATCATGGTGCGGCGCTACGACATCTGGCGGGATTCGGCAGGCGCAGGCCGCTACCGCGGCGGCATCGGCAATGTGCGGGAATATCAGCTGCTCGTCGACTGCATCCTCACGGCGCGCACTTCCAACCATCGCCAGGGCGCGTGGGGGCTCAACGGCGGTGAGGGGCCGCCGCTCTCGCGCACGGTGATCAATCCGGATACGCCGCACGCCGAGGAGCTGGACTGCCTGGAGACGCGCCTGGCGCCTGCGGGCACCGTGCTGCGTCTGGAGCAGACGGGAGGCGGCGGTTACGGCAATCCGTTCGAGCGAGCGAAAGCGCTCGTGCAAAATGACATCGATGACGGCTACGTGTCGGCGGAGGCAGCAAGGGTACGATACAATTACGAGACGATCCGCCGAGGCTAATGTAATAGAATGAAACGCCGCGAGTTCATTACGCTACTCGGAGGAGCGGCGGTGGCTAAGCCGCCCCTCGCACGCGCGCAACAGGCGGCGATGCCGGTTTTTGGCGTCCTTCTGGTTTTTTCGCGCGAAGCTGGCCGGATCTTCACGGAGCCGTTGCGCGCTTACATGCAGGCGCTTGGATATGTGGAAGGCCGTAACATCACCTTTGATGTTCGCTACGCCGACGGCAAAGTAGACCGGCTGCCTGCGCTTGCGGCTGAACTGGTTGCCCAACGACCGGCGGTGATCGCCACTTTCGGTGACGCCACCGGCCTCGCCGTAAAAGCCGCTACCAACACCATTCCGGTCGTGTCTATGTCGGAAGACCTTGTTCGGGCGAAATTGGTAAACAGCATGCGACAACCGGGGGGTAATATCACTGGCGTGAGCATCATGGGGACTGAACTTGATGCCAAACGTCTGGAGATTCTTGCCGAGCTTCTGCCCGCTCGCAGCACTGTTCTCCTGCTTGCGGACCCGACCACACATCGCGAGTCGCGGCCGGCGCTTGATGCAACGGCGACAGCGATGGGGCTGACGCTGCAAGAGGCTCTTGTTGGCGCACCGGACCAAATCGATCGATCACTGCGCGAGGGTAAAGACAGCGGCGCTGCCGGCGTTAACGTGCTGTCCTCCGCGTTATTGTTCGCATTGCGAGGGCACATCATCAGGCTCTCAACGGAACTTGGTTTGCCTGCCATGTATCAATGGCCAGAAACGGCTGATGAGGGCGGCCTGATCGCGTATGGGCCTAGTCTGCGCGCTGCTTTTCGCCAGGTGACGACCCTCGTCGATAAGCTTCTAAAGGGAGCGAAGGCGGGCGATATCCCAATCGAGCAGCCCACGCGCTTTTCTCTCGTCATTAATCTCAAAACCGCGAGTACTCTGGGCCTGACAGTTCCACCCTTAACACTGCTTCGCGCAGACCGTGCGATCGAGTGATCGCGTTGCGTCCGGTCCTCACAAACAGCAGTCTTCCGCTTAGTGCTCAACATCCGGAACTCGTTCTGTTACATGTGATGAGCCGGGTCGATGGCGTGGACTCGGTTTCGATTAAGGATGAGCGCCAGAGAAGCCACTGACCTGAATTGCAGCTCATCCTTGCTCACCCCCAGCAATTGGCACTGGCCTATCGAACAGCATGTCCACCTTCCGTGGTCCCCGATGGACTGCTACTATTGCCAAGTTCCAGCGACGGTCTTGGGAGATACAAATGCAAATCGTTCTGTATTATTCGCCGATCGCGTGTTCGCTCGTTCCTTACGTCACGCTCACCGAAGCCGGCGCCAAATTCGAGGTGCGAAACATCAATTTACGCAAGGGCGAACAGAGCTCGCCGGATTATCTCAAGCTCAACCCCAAGCACAAAGTCCCAGTGCTGACGGTTGATGGGCAGACGCTCACCGAAAACGTAGCAATCCAAATTTGGATTGCCCGTAGCTTTCCGCAAGCGAAATTGCTTCCTACCGATCCGTGGCATGAACTCAAGGCAATCTCAATCATGTCGTGGTGCGCTTCCGGCGTCCACCCGTTCCTCGCTCGGATCAATTCACCACCTCGGGTCTGTGATGTGCCAGGCGCGGATGAGAGCGTGAGAAAATTGGCCGCGGGTCAACTCTATGAAAACTATCAAATAGCCGACAATTTGCTCGCTGGCCGTGAGTATTTCTTCGACCACTTCACGGCCGCGGACGCGCATTTTTTCTGGTGCTTCCGGCGCGGTACACAGTTCGAACTCGATCTTTCCAAATACAAGAGCTGCCAAGCTCACTTTGAGCGTCTGCAAAAGCGTCCCAGTGTTCAGCAATGCCTCGCACATGAGAAAACGGTGCAGGCGGAATTCGCCAAGGCCGCATAGCTCACCCAATTGGCTCATCGTTCAGCACGTTAGGCGGGGAGGACTTGCCGTCCACCGTATCGCTGATGCCGCTACCGACGTTGGCTGGCTGATGCCGACAAGGGCCCCACAGCTCCCACCACGTAAATGGTCTCCTCTTGGCACTAAACAAATGGTGGCTTTCACGGATGCCGGCTAATAGCGGAAAGGTTTAATCCGCCTTGATGTTAGCCGCCCGAACCACTTTGCCCCATTTCTCAGTATCTCCGACGAAGAGCTTTCCAAACTCGGCTGAAGTGCCGGTAAGAGCCGTACCGCCGAGTTGCTCGAGCCGCGCGTTGAGCGCGGGATCGGCGAGGCCCGCATTGATCTCTTGGTTGAGCCGCTCGACGATTTTGGTCGATGCCTGCCTGGGCGCCCCAATGCCGAACCAGACGCTGGCCTCGTATCCTGGCAGAAATTCACCCACAGTTGGGAGGTCCGGGAACACATGCGAGCGCGTCGCTGAGGCCACCGCCAGAGCCCGTAGTTTGCCACCCCGGACATGCTCGACCAACGAGGCCGCGGCTTCGAACATGACCTGCGCCCGCCCGCCCAGCAAATCTGTCAGGGCCGGAGCAGCACCGCGATAGGGAACATGGAGCAGGTCGACTCCTGCCATCATCTTGAATAGCTCCCCAGCCATGTGAGGCGTCGTGCCGTTGCCGACCGACGCCATGACGATTTTGCCGGGATTTGCCTTCGCATAGGCAATGAATTCCGGAACCGTCGCGGCCGGAACCGACGGATGGACAACCATCACCAGGGGCACACGCACAATGCCTGAAACCGGCACGATATCGCGGATGAGATTGAAATTGAGGTGTTGGTAGAACGACGCGCTGACCGCGGCCGACGTGCTCACCACAGCCAACGTGTAGCCATCCGGCGGCGCATTGACGACCGCCTCGATACCGATCGTACTTCCGGCGCCGGGACGGTTCTCGATGACAAAAGGCTGACCAAACCGGTCCGTCAGCCATTGACCGATCAAGCGCGCGAAAATGTCGGTGGGACCCCCGGGTGTAAAGCCGACGATTAAACGTACCGGGCGCGATGGGTAGGCTTGTGCCCTTGCTATCCGCGATAAGGTCGGCAGCGCCGCGCCACATCCTGCAAGAGATAGAAATCCACGGCGCGCAAGTTTCATGGCTTTCCTTCCCTGGATGGGCGAGTGAGCCAAGCACATTCGCGGGACCGCATGCAAATAACAGTGGAGATGGATGGCCTGGGGCCGAAGGGATTAAGACCTCAGGAGTTTGCGCAGCTGAGCGGCACAGGTTTCTCGACGCCAGGACTATGGCGCCAGGACTATGGCGCCAGTCTCACGGCGAGACTTTTGCAGAGCCGCAGTTCGGGTCATATTGCGCCGTTAGAGCTCGACCCGACCTGCCGCTACGGAGCATCGATGACCGTTTCATCCACATTCGTCTCGGCGGACGGCCGCGGTTACGAGTTGCAGATGGGGCGATGGAGCCGCCGGCTCGCGCCGCTGTTCATCGAATTTGCCGGCATCAACACTGCCGACCGCGTCCTGGATGTGGGTTGCGGGACCGGCAACCTGTCGGCGAGCCTCATTGCGAATCTCGGAATAGGCAGCGTAAACGGCGTCGATTTTTCGCCGGTCTACATCGAGTACGCCAAACGCAACAACGGCGATGCTCGTGTTGATTTTCAGGTCGGCGATGCCTGCGCCCTGGCGTTTCCCAATGGCTCGTTCGATCACGCGCTCTCGATGCTGGTCCTGCAGTTCATTCCGCAGCCCGAGCGCGCGGTGCGCGAAATGCGCCGCGTGACCCGTTCCGGCGGCACGGTCGCCGCGGCGGTATGGGACTCGCGCGGAGGTCTCATTGTCTATCGCATGTTCTGGGACACCGCCGCGATGCTCGATCCGGCCGCCACCGAGCGCCGCGCAAAATCCTTTGCTCGGCCAATCAGCCTGCCGGGAGGCCTGGGGCAAGCCTGGCGGGCCGCCGGCTTGCAAGATGTCATCGAGGACGCTTTGACCATCCGCATGGAGTTCCAATCCTTCGCGGATTTCTGGATGCCCTATGAGGGCAAGGACGGGCCCATTGCGAACTATGTCGGCACGCTCGAAGCGCCGGCAAAAGCGCAGCTGCGTGCGGCGATCGAACGCGCCTACCTCGACGGCGAGCGGGATGGGCAGCGCTCCTACGCCGCGACCGCATGGGTGGTGAAGGGCACCGTCCCCGCGTGAGCGCAAGCGCCACCATGCTCTAGACTGGCGAACCGGACAGCAATGAGCGCAGATGTTTCCACAGCGACTCGGGTGGTGCGCAGAGCGGAGCATGCAGCGCCGCAGCACGTCGGGGCTGACATCTGTGTGCTGGGGGCGGGCATCGCCGGAATCGCGGCAGCGCTTGAAGCGTCCCGCCTCGGTCACAAAGTTGCTCTCGTTGACGCCCTGCCCGCGCTGGGCGGACAGGCCGTCAATTCCATTATCGGCACTTTCTGCGGGCTGTTCTCGAACGGGCCGCGTGGCTACCAGTTCACCCACGGCATCGCGGACGAGATCCTGCGCGACCTCGGCCCGCTGGGCGCGCTGCACTACCGGCGCGGCGGCCCGTCCAACACCACGGTCGTGATGTATGACGAGATCGCGCTCTCGCGCTGGATCGAAAATGCAATCGAGAACGCCGGCATCACGATCCTTCTTGGCGCAATCCTGCGCGGGGTGCGCCGCGACGGTGACAGGGTGAGAGAGATCGATCTCGCCACACGCTTCGGCGATGTGAGGCTCGCTGCCACGGGATTTATCGATGCATCAGGAGATGGCAATCTCGCATGGCAAGCAGGGTTTGCTTGCCGCGAACACGCGGACGGCCCGATCTTCGGCACCCAGATGATGGTCATCGAGGCAATCAATGAGGAGGCGCAGCCGAACCGGTCCGAGTTCGTCGCGCGCGCCCGCGCCAAAGCGCGGGAGTATGGTCTTGTGCGCACCGAGGGGTTTGCCTTCGCCTTTCCCGGCCGCGGCACCGCGCTCGTGAACCTGACCCATGTGGAGACCCCGCTCGAGCCGCTCGCCGCTTCGCGGAATGCGCTCTTGGGCAAGGCGCAGGCCGATCGCGTCCTTTGTTTTCTGCGCCACGAGTTTCCGCAGACATTCGGCTGCGCGCGCGTGCGCAGCTACGGGCTCCCCGGCATTCGCCAGACACGATGGATTGCCGGACGCTATCAACTCACCGTTGCTGACGTGCGCGGCGGGAGGAAATTTTCCGATGCCATTGCGCGCACCTCCTGGCCGATCGAGCTGCATGACCGGCCGGAGGGCTATGTCTGGGAGCCCTTTGCGGACGACCATGTCCATTATGTGCCGTTCGGCAGCCTCGTCCCGGCAGAGGCTGCAAATATCGTCGCGGCCGGGCGCTGCATCGACGCCGACAGCGCGGCGCTTTCAAGCGTGCGCGTGATGGGCCCATGCATTGCCATGGGCGCAGCTGCCGCACACGCTCTCGATCTCGCCGGCAGCGGCAGCGTCGCGCAGATCGATATGGCGGCGCTGCGCGCGCGCCTGCGCGACAATATCGAGCGGACGGATTAGCGTATGGACGACATTACGATCGCGCCGGAAAAGTTTCAGGTGATCGGCAAGCCGATCGTGCGCAAGGAGGACGCACGGCTGGTCACCGGAAATGGCCGCTTCAGTGATGATTTCAATCTGGGCGGGGAGGCGCACGCGGCGATGATACGCTCGCCGCATGCGCATGCGCGCATTGTTGCGATTGACTGCGCGCGTGCCGGGACAATGCCGGGCGTGCTCGGTGTCTTCACCGGCGCTGATTGTCTCGCCGACGGCCTCGCGCCGATCCCGCACGATCCGCTTCCCAAGACGAAATATGACATGAAGCTTCACGCACCCGGCGGGGGAGCCCTGTTCAGCGGGCCGCATCTGCTTCTGCCGGCCGACAAGGTGCGGCACGTGGGCGAGGCGGTGGCCATGGTGGTCGCCGAAACGCCGGCGCAGGCACTCGACGCCGCCGAGGCAGTGGAAATCGAGTATGAGTTGCTGCCCGCCGTCCTCCACTCCGAGGCCGCGATGCAGCCCGGCGCTGCGGTGATTTGGGACGATGTGCCGGGTAACATCGCAATCGATACATCGTTTGGCGACCACGCAGCGACGCAGAAGGCGTTCGCCGGCGCCGATCATGTGATCTCGGTGAAATTTCACGTCGATCGTGTCACGGGAGTCCCGCTCGAGCCGCGCGCGGCGCTCGGCCATTACGATGAGACCAGCGGACGGTATGTCCTCTACGCCGGCAGCGGGGGCGCCGTGCGCCAGAAGCGGGAGCTTGTGTCAGTCCTGGGCATTGCGCCGGAGCAATTGCGCGTCGTATCCAAGGACGTTGGCGGCAATTTCGGCACTCGCAATCGGGTGTTCGTCGAGTTCGGGCTTGTGCTCTGGGCTTCGCGCCGGGTAGGCCGTCCCGTCAAGTTCACCGCGACCCGCTCGGAAGCCTTCCTGAGCGACTATCAGGGCCGCGATCTCGTATCCGAGGTTGCACTCGCCCTCGACAACAAGGGGCGGTTCCTCGCGCTGCGTGCGACAAACATCAGCAATGTCGGCGCGCGCTGCGTCTCGCTCTCGCCGCTATCGAAGGGCGCAGGCCTCATCTCAGGCTCATATGCCATTCCCGCCGCGGCGCTGCGTGCCATCGCGGTGTTCACCAATACGACGCCGACCAACGCCTATCGCAGCTCGGGCCGCCCGGAAGTGACGTTCGCGATCGAGCGTCTCCTTGATATCGCGGCGAGGCGGCTTGGCTTTGATCGCATCGCGCTGCGGCGAAAGAATCTGATCGGGCCGAAGGCGATGCCTTATCTCAACGCAGTCGGCATGCGTTACGACAGCGGCCGCTACGAGGAGAACATGGACTGGGCGATGGAGATCGCCGGTTGGAAGGGCTTTGAGCAGCGGCGGCGAGCGGCGAAAAAGCGGGGCAAGCTGCTCGGACGCGGGCTTGCGAACTACGTCGAATCCTCAATCGGCGCCCCCAACGAGCAGGCGCGCATCACGGTTCGGCCGCAGGGCTTCGTGGAGGTCATCATCGGCACGCAGCCGAGCGGGCAGGGTCACGAGACCAGCTTCGCGCAGGTGGTCTCAGAGCTCATGCGGGTTCCGGTTGAGGCGATTCACATCGTGACGGGCGATACCGATATCGTGAAAGTCGGTGGCGGCTCGCATTCGGGCCGCTCCATGCGCCATGCCGCAACGGTGTTCTCGAAAGCGCTGCCCGGGCTCGTCGCCAAGGGAAAAAGGATGGCGGCAGCAATCCTGGAACGCGCACCGGAGGAGATCGAGTTCCGGGATGGCCGTTTCCAGGCGACCGGCACGAACCGGAGCTTCGATTTCCTCGAACTGGCGAAGGAGGCTCTCGCACAGGAGCTTCCGGAGGATCTCAAGGACGGTATCGCCGTCGTGACCGATAACGAGATGCACGATCCCGTATTCCCCAATGGCTGCGCGATTTGTGAAGCCGAGGTCGATCCCGAGACCGGCGAGGTGTGCCTTACCCGCTATGCCTGCGTCGACGATGTGGGCCGTTGCATCAATCCGCTGATCGTGCACGGCCAGACCCACGGGGCGGTCACGCAAGGGATCGGGCAAGCGCTGTCGGAGCTGTGTTGTCTCGATTCCGACACCGGCCAGCCGCTCGCCGCCTCTCTGATGGACTATGGGCTGCCGCGCGCCGACAGCGTACCGCCATTTCGCACAGAAATTGCGCAGGTGCTTTCGCCAACCAACCCCCTCGGCATCAAGGCGGGTGGTGAGGGCGGCACCACGGCAGCGCCCGCCGTGGTGATCAGCGCCATTGTCGATGCTTTGCGCGATTATGACGTGGACGATCTGAAAATGCCGGCGGCGCCCTATAGCGTGTGGGCGGTGATCCACGGAGCCAAGCAGCGTAGGGCGGGTTGATCCCAGGTAACCATGTTTGAACCAAGCCCCGAGCGCCGGCGACAAAGATAAGTCGGGATTTCTCTCTCCAGGGCAGCTCCCCAGCGATGACCACGGAGGGGGTCTCGTTGTATCGCGTAAGCGTAATGAAGGAGGCTGCTGTGGCGCATATCATTGGAAAAACCGTGGTGGGCGGCGTGTTCGCTGCCACCTTGACGGCCGCAATGCCGTGTTCGGCGCAAACGACGACCGTCTATCTCCAGTTTGGCGCGCCGGCGGTGTCTGCCGATCCCTATAACGCCGCGCTGGGCGCGACGAGTCTCGGCCTGGCTTCAAACGCCTTCAGCGGCCGGTCGCTCGATGCGTATAATGCGAGTCTTGCGGCAGCGGACCTGTCATCCGCCGAGATCGCCGCCATTGAAGTGCGTTTCAGCGGCCCGATGATCTATGTCGATCCCTACAATACGTTGCTCTCCACGGCCGTGCCGTTCTCGACCCAGACCGTTACGATCGACAATCCGTATGCCGGCTTTGCTTTTGCGCCTGGCTATCTCGGCCCGCGCGTGTGGGAAGGCTCGTCCGACAAATAGCCCGCACGATTAGCCCATAGCGCACGTGCCGCTGCGGCGCGTGTTTGCCGGCTCCGCGCTGCACGCTAAGCTGCGCCGCGCAGGCGGGATCTTTACGCAGCATGGCTAAAGAGGACGGGATCATCATCGCCGGCGGCGGGCCGGTAGGCCTAATCGTCGGCCTGATCCTTGGGCGCGCCAGGGTCGAGGTTACCCTGTTCGACAAGGGCGACATCCTGCATCAGCAGCCGCGCGCCGCCACCATTCATCCCGCAAGCCTCGACATTCTCGACGATCTGGGCGTTTACGAGCGCATCGAGCCGCTCGGGCTGGTCTGCCCCATTGTCAATTATTACGACCAGCAGGAGCTGCTCGCCTCCTTCGATCATGCCGTCCTGGCGGGGGAAACGCGTCATCCCTGGGTGCTGCAATGCGAGCAGGACAAGCTGTCACGCGTGCTGTTTGCGATGGCAAGCGGCCTGCCCACGCTCAAAATCGAGACCGAGACTGAAGTGCTCGACTGCTCGCAGTCCGCGGATGCGGTCGAGGTGGAGGTGAAGCACGCGGACGGATCGCGCGACCGGATCAAGGGGCGCTATCTGATCGGCGCCGACGGCGCGCGCAGCACAGTGCGCAGCAAAGCCGAAATCGACTTCGAAGGCTTCACCTATGGCGAGCGATTTATGATCATCGGCACGCCCTATGATTTTTCGCAGGCCGGCTACGCCTATCGCAATTACATTTCCGATCCGGTCGAATGGTACAATCTGTTCAAGATTTCCTGGAAGGGACCGCCTGGGGTCTATCGCCTTGTGGTGCCCGTGAGCCTCGACGAGGCGCTTGCCGAAGATCGCATCCTCGAAACCTGCCAGCGCAAGTTCCAGCGCTTTCACCCGCGATCGGAGCCCTACGACATCGTTCTCTACGATTCCTACGTGGTGCACCAGCGCGTCGCCGCCACGTTTCGCAAGGACCGCATCATTCTCACTGGCGATGCCGCGCATCTCAACAGCCCGATCGGTGCGATGGGGATGAACAGCGGCATTCATGATGCGGTCAATCTCGCCGCCAACCTGTTGCGAGTGCTGCGCGGCGCAGAGAACGAGGGCGCGCTCGACCGCTACGTGCGCCAGCGCCGCCACGTGGCGGTTGAGCACGTGCAGACCGCGACCATCGCCAACAAGAAAAATATGGAGCAGCGCGACCCGGCCACGCGACAAGAATATCGCAAGGAGATGCAGCGCGCGGCGAATGCCCCGATACTCGCGAAGAAATTCTTGATGCGCACTTCGCTCATCGAGTGCCTGCGCGACGCAGAAAAGATTGCGTAAGGCGAAGGCGCGAAGGCATTACGAGTTTTTCGTGAAATGAGCGCTCTCTTTGCGATTACGGCGAGCGCGGCCAGAGCGTTCCCTCCCCGCACTCGCAAAACCAGCGTCAGTTTGAAATGAGGAAGCCGACAATGCCGTCGTTAGGTGAAATCGCCAAAAAGCAGCATATCAAGTATTTCCTCGTATCCTTCCTCGATTTGTTCGGCACCATGCGGGCCAAGATCGTGCCCGCGACCGCCATTGATGCCGTCGCAAAATCCGGGGCGGGTTTTGCCGGGTTTGCGACCTGGTTCGACATGACGCCGGCCGACCCGGACATTCTGGCAATACCCGATCCTGAAAGCCTCATTGTGCTGCCTTGGAAGCCGGAAGTTGCCTGGGTCGCCGCCGATCTGATCATGGAGGGGAAGGAGGTCGCGCAGAATCCGCGTCAGGTGCTCAAGCGTGCGACCGCGACCGCCGCCAAGGAAGGCTATGAGCTCAAGTCCGGCGTCGAATGCGAATATTTCATGATCACCCCCGACGGCAACGCCATTTCAGATGCCGCGGATCGGCAGTCCAAGCCCTGCTACGATCAGCAGGCGCTGATGCGCCGCTATGATGTGATCGCGGAGATCTGCGATGCCATGGCCACGATCGGCTGGAAGCCGTATCAAAACGATCACGAGGACGCCAACGGCCAGTTTGAAATGAATTGGGAATACGACACGGCGCTGCGCACCGCGGACCGGCACGCGTTTTTCAAGTACATGGTCAAATCCGTTGCGGAGAAGCATGGCCTGCGCGCGACCTTCATGCCGAAACCCTTCATTCATCTCACGGGCAGCGGCTGTCACATGCATGCGTCGCTCTGGTCAACGAAGGGCCAGAAGAATCTCTTCCAGGACCCGAAGGGCGATCTCGGCCTCTCGCAGGCCGCCTACCATTTCATTGGCGGGATCATGCATTGCGCCGCGGCGCTGTGCGCGATCACAAACCCGACCGTCAATTCCTACAAGCGCATCAATGCGCCCGTGACCTTATCGGGGGCGACATGGGCGCCCAACACGATTACCTATTCCGGCAACAACCGCACGCACATGATTCGCATTCCCGAGCCCGGGCGGTTCGAGCTGCGTCTCGCCGACGGCGCTGCCAACCCGTACCTGCTGCAGGCCGCCGTCCTGGTTGCTGGTTTGGATGGGATCAGGAACAAACGCGATCCCGGCAAGCGCCACGACATCAACATGTACACCGAAGGTCACAAGGCAAAAGGCGCGCGGCAGCTCCCCCTCAACCTGCTCGATGCGCTGCGCGCGCTGGAAAAGTCGTCCGTCTTGGAGGCGGGGCTCGGCAAGGAATTCCTCTTGCCCTATCTCAAGCTCAAGCACGAGGACTGGAACAATTATTGCCGCTCGCTCACCGAGTGGGAGCGCCAGACGACGCTGGATTGCTGATCTGCAAGCAATTCTTCCTTTCGTGACAGCGGCTTAGACTAAACTACTGCCACGGGGCGGGCGCCGGGCGGGTCTCTATTCATTGACCTGGATGTGAAGTTTCACCTCCGATTAATGCTTGAATTTCCCGCTCTTTGGGCCCATTTTCCGGCCGAAGGGGTCGGCGCGGTCCTGCCAATTTGCGCCGGCCCGAATGCCAATCCCCAATCTGCGACCGGCGCCGCCCTGTGTGGCTCTAAGCTCGGAGCGAGGGCCAAGCATTCGTCGCGACCGGCTAGACGCATCAGTCTGATGCGATTGGCCGGGGTTTTTGGCGCGCAGTGATTAGGAAGTGTGATCCCATGGGCTGTGAGATGGATGGGCTGGTTCGAGAGCAGCGTACTCCGCTCGCTCCCCAGGACGATCTCATCGAGTTGTTCGACCGCCACGATGCGGCGGAGCAGGATGTTGAAGAAGCGGTGTTGGAGCAGCAGGGCGAGCTGCCCGAAGTCGCCGGCGCGCCGGTCATTGCGCATCCGGTTGTCGCACCGGCTCCGCAAAACAAGCCTGCGAATGCTGCGGCTGCCGTTGCGAGCCGCGAGAGGAATTTCTCGCGCGACCTCATCGACACCTATTTCCGTCAGATGGGTGACGGCGAGCTTCTTTCGCGCGAGCAGGAAATTGCGCTCGCCAAGCGCATCGAGGCCGCCCAACTCAATGTTCAAAAGAGTTCTCACCGCAATCCCTGTGCTGATCGGGCGCATTGGCCATTGGGCTCGCCAGGTGCGCGCCAACGAGCTGCCTCTGCGTAATCTCATCGATCTCTTCATGCATGGAGGTGCGGAAGAGGACGCCGCCCGCGCCTTGGCCAAGGCGGAGGGGTTGCCGGCCGCGGACCTGGAAGAGGTGGATCACGCGAGCGAACAAGAGGCCGCGTTGCTTGCCGCCATGAAGAGGCGGCTCAGTCGAATTTCTACCCTGGCCGAAGAAATCGGTTCGCTCACCGCAAAGCGCATCGCGGCGCTCTGCCGCGGGCGCGAGCTTTCGAAGCGCGACAGAGCGCAGCTCGACCGTCTTGTGCCGGCCTTTATGCGCGAGATGGAGCATCTCTGGCTCCATCCCGATCGGATTTCTGAACTGGTTGGCGAACTCGACCGCGAGCAGCGAATTGTGCATGCCGCCGACCAGGAGCTCATGGCGCTCGCGAGGTCCTGCGGCTTGACCCGAAGCGACATGCTCGATCGCTATCTCGGCCGCGAGCTCGATCCGCAGTGGCCGGACCAGGCGATCTTGCGCCCGGTACGGGGCTGGCAGGCATTCGTCCGCCAGCATTCGGATCGGGTGCAGGCGTTGCGCGCGGACCTGATCAGCGTCGCACAACGCGCCGGATTGCCCATCGCGGAATTGCGTGCCGCTGCTGCCGCGGTGGATCGCGCTCGCCGCAGCCTGATGCGCGTCCGCGAGGAGATGGTGAAGGCGCATCTTCGGCTGGTCGTCGCGATTGCCAAGAAGTATCGCCGCAACAGCCAGCTCGACCTTCTTGATCTCATCCAGGAAGGCAATATGGGCCTGATGCATGCGGTCGAGAAGTTCAATTATCGGCGCGGTGTGAAGGTATCGACCTACGCGGTGTGGTGGATCCGGCAGTCGATTGCGCGCGCAATCGCAGATCAGGGCCGCACCATCCGGATTCCGGTTCACATGACGGAGACCGCCGCCAAGGTGCAGCGCGAACGGCGCAAATTCTATCAGCGCCAGGGACGCGAGGCAGGCCCGTCGGAAATCGCAGCCCGCGCCGGCATGCCGGTCGCGCGGGTGCAACAGGTGCTTTCCATGGTGCAGGAGCCCGCCTCGCTCGACCTTCCCATCGGCGAAGACGGCGATGCAACCCTTGGCGACCTGATCCCGGCCTTGGACGCCGCCGATCCGCATGCCGCGGTCGAGGCGGACGCGCTTGCAAGATGCATGACCGAGGCGCTCGCGGAGTTGACCCCGCGCGAACAGCGTATCCTGCGCATGCGCTTCGGCATTGACGGCGCCGGTGACCATACGCTGGAAGAGGTCGGCAAGGTGTTCGGCGTCACCCGCGAGCGCATTCGGCAGATCGAGGCCAAGGCACTGGAGAAGCTGCGGCATCCGGCGCTCGCCCGCAAGCTGGTCACCTTCACGGAGTAATTCGGAAGTCAGCGGTCATGCGGGAGAAGTCGGCCACCGGCGGCAAAGATGTCCTGCTGGTGGTCGACGTCCAGAACGATTTCTGCTCCGGCGGCCGGCTCGCCGTTCCGCGCGGCGAGGAGGTCGTTCCGGTCATCAATGAGCTGGCCACGCAGTTCGAGCACGTCGTGTTCACACAGGACTGGCATCCGGCCGGGCATCATTCATTTGCTTCCAGCCATCCCAGCAAGCAGCCGTATGAGACCGTCGAGCTTGCCTACGGCACCCAGATTCTGTGGCCGGACCACTGCATCCAGGACACCGATGGGGCCAGGCTCCACGGCGAATTACGCATTCCCCACGCCGAGCTTGTCCTGCGCAAGGGTTATCACCGCGAGATCGATTCCTATTCGGCGTTCTACGAGAACGATCACACGACCCATACGGGGCTCGCCGGATACCTCCGCGAACGTGGCTTCGAGCGCGTTTATGTTGCGGGGCTGGCGTTTGATTTCTGCGTGCGCTTTTCCGCCGCGGATGCCAAACGCGAGGGCTTTGCAGTGGCGGTCGTGGAAAACGCCTGCCGCGGCCTCGATATCGAAGGCTCGCTGCGCGCAACCCGTCAGGCGTTCGAGACGCTCGGCATCCGCTGCGTGTGAGTGCGTGCATCCTTCTGGAATTCGAAGTGGCGAATGCTTGTCTGACGCCTTACGCGCCTATTACCTGAAAGTGCCTGAAGCAGCACCTTGCAATCGTCGAAATAATCCGCGCACCATTGATCCTTGCCATCGACCGCCGGACCAAACGCCATGGCATCCGATGCTGCTCAGCAGGAGCCAGAAAACCAATCCAAAGCCAAAGTCTTCATTTCCTATTCGCGCAAGGACCTTTCCTTCGTGGACCGTCTCGATGCGGCGCTCAAGGCGCGCGGCTTCGAGCCGCTGATCGATCGCAGCGAAATTTATGCCTTCGAAGATTGGTGGAAGCGCATCGAGGCGCTGATTGCCCGCGCTGATACGGTCGTATTCGTGCTGTCGCCCGATGCGGTCGACTCAGAAGTGGCGATGAAGGAGATTGCACACGCAGCCGCGCTCAACAAGCGTTTCGCACCCATCGTGTACCGACGGGTCGAAGATAGGGCGACGCCCGAGGCACTGCGACGGCTGAACTTTGTTTTCTTCGATGATCCGGCCCAATTCGACGCGAGCGTTAACCAGCTCGCCGAGGCGCTGCAGACCGATATCGGATGGATCAGAAAGCACACCGATTTTGGTGAAGCCGCGCGACAATGGTCAGGAGCCTCCCGGCCGGCCGGGCTCCTGCTGCGTTCGCCGGCGCTGGAGGAGGCCGAACGCTGGATTGCCTCACGCCCGCGCGGCGTGCCGGAGCCGACCGCAGAGACGCAAGCTTTCATCGCTGAGAGCCGCCGCGGCGCGACCAAGCGGCGCAATATTCTGACAGGAAGCCTCGCGGCCGGACTGCTGGTTGCGCTCGTCCTTGCTGGCCTCGCCTACTGGCAGCGCGAAGTCGCGGTTGCGCAGCGAAAGGTGGCAGATGAGCAACGCCAGCGCGCCGAAGATACGCTTGCCGCCGCGACCAAAACTGCGAACGGCCTTGTGTTTGATCTGGCGCAGCGGTTTCGCAATACGGTTGGGATCCCGGCTAGTCTCGTCAAGGACATTCTCGACCGCGCACGCGGCCTGCAGGAGCAGCTCACAAAATCCGGTCAGGTGTCGCCCGACCTCCGGCGCAGCCAGTCCGTTGCCCTTTCTGAAACTGCGATATCGCTGCTCGCGATCGGCGACACGGCGGACGCGCTCTCGGCGGCCCAAAACGCCCGGCAAATCCTCGCCGCTCTCCTCGCCAATGACCCCAACAACCCGGATTTTGAGCGCGAATTGTCGGTCTCATCGACCATTTTGGGCGATGTACAAATGGCGCGGGGCAATCTGCAGGAGGCGCTGAATTTATACCGCTCCACGATTGCCATCAGGGAACGTCTGGCGAAGACTTATCCTGACTTTGCCCGCGGGCACTATGATCTGTCGGTTTCCTACGAGCGGGTGGGCGAGGTGCAGGTAGCGCTGGGCAAGCTCGACGACGCAGTCAAGTCCTACCGCGATGCCCTCGCCATCAGGGCGCGCCTCGCTGACGACGATCCGAACAATGTCGATTGGCGGCGTAATCTCGCGGTCGCCTATGAGCACCTGGGCGATGCGCAGGACCGCCAGGGCAATCTCGCCGATGCGCTTGCATCATACCAGGCGAGCCTCAACATCCGGGAACGTCTCGCCAAGAGTGCACCGACTAATGGCCAGTGGCAGAGCGATCTTGCAACGGCCTACGCGAGAGTGGGTAATGTGCAGGTTGCGCAGGGTAACCTCGTTGAGGCGCTTGCATCCTACCGCGCCGACCTTGCCATTTCGGAGCAGCTGAGCAAGGCCGATCCGACGAATGCCGGCTGGCAGCGCGACCTCTCAGTTTCATACAGCAAGATCGGCAACGTGCAACTTGCGCAAGGCAATCTGCAAGATGCGCTCAAATCCTATCGAAATGATCTCGCCATCATGGAACGCCTCGCCAAATCCGATCCGAACAATATGGGCTGGCAACACGAACTATCGGTTTCCTACAGCCATGTCGGCGATGTAGAGGTCAAACAAGGCAATCTCGTCGACGCGCTCGCCTCCTACCGCTTAAGTCTTGCGATCGATGAGCGCCTCGCCAGCGCCGATCCCAGCAATGCCAACTGGCAGGATGCTCTCGGGACTGCGTACGATCAGATTGGCGATGTGCAGACCGCACAGGGGAAACTTTCCGACGCTCTCGCATCCTACCGCGCCGGACTTGCCATTGCGGAGCAGCTGAGCAAGGCCGATTCCACCAATGCCGGCCGCCAGCGTAGTCTCTCGGTCTCCTACTACAAGATCGGCAATTCGCAGCTTGCACAGGGCAATCGTGCCGAGGCACTCGCATCCTACCGCGCGAGTCTCGCCATCTTGGAACGCCTGGCCAATGCCGACCCCACCAACGCGAGCCGACAGGATGATCTCACATCTGCCTACGACCGATTGGGGGATGTGCAGATCGAGCTGGGAAATTTGCAGGACGCGCTCGCCTCCTACCGCGCGAGCCTCGCCATCAGAGAGCGCCTGGCCAAGGCTGACTTCTACCAACGCCGGCTGGCAACATGGACTTTCCATCTCCTACGAGAAAGTGGGCAATGTACAGCTCGAGCAAGGCAATCTCGCCGACGCCCTCACATCTTATCGCCGGGATGTCGAGATCTCGGAGCGGTTGAGCAAGACCGATCCCAACAACGCCTCCTGGCAACGCGATCTCGAAATCGCCTACAACAAAATAGCCGAGGTACAGGTTGCCCAGGACAATCTGGACGGTGCGCTCGCATCCTACCGGGCCGGTCTTGCCATCGCCGAACGTCTGGCCAAGCTCGATCCCAGCAATGCGGACTGGCAACACGACCTCTCGTTTTCCTACAACAAAGTGGGCAACGTGCAGTCCGCCCAACACAACCTATCGGACGCGCTCGTATCCTTTCGCGGCGCTCTCGCCATCATGGAGCATCTTGTCGCGATCGATCCCAGCAATGTCCACCGTCAGCATGATTTGTCAGTCGCCTACGAAAGCCTCGGCGAGGTACAGCAGGCACAGGGCGATCTGGCGGGAGCACTTGCATCATTCCGCAGCGACCTCGCCATCGCCGAGAAACTTGCCAAGGCCGCGCCGGATGATGCGAAAGCGCAGCGCAGCCTCTCGATCTCCTACAACAAGGTAGGCGGCGTGCAGCTCGCACAAGGCGATTTGGACGGCGCGCTTGCCTCCTACCGGGCGGCCTTCGCGATCAGGGACCGTCTGGTGAAGGGCACTCCAGACAACGCCGGTTGGCAGCGCGATCTCGCGGTGAGTTACATCAATATCGCCATGGTCTACGTGCGCGCCAAGGATCGCGACAATGCGCTAGAGGCGCTTCGGCAAGGCCGAGCCATCATGGAGCGGCTGGTAAAGCTCGCGCCGGGCAATGCCGGCTTCAAGAAACTCCTGGCCTGGCTTGACGATCAGATTGCGGCCCAGACGAAGTAAGCGGTCTGATACTTTGTGTGCAATCGTCAATCCATAGCTGTCTTCGCGGCCAAATTTCTGGTCCCAATTCTTAAGCTGCTCCTCTGGTCAGACATCAGGCAAAATTTGCGGCAACGCAGCACTTCCGTCGTGTTCAAACCAAAGCCGGCATTGATTGAGACGCGTTCACAGAACGGGTGACCACCTCCCCTAGTGCGACAGCAAGGTCGGCACCGTCATTGAGGCTACGATGCCGCGTGTCACGCCGCCCAGGATGAATTCGCGCATGCGCGAATGACCATAGCCGCCCATGACGAGGAGGTCGGCTGAGGCATCGGCGGCATGCGAGAGGATTGTGCTCGCAACATCGATTTCCCGCGAAGCGATCCGATTGACCTCCACCTTGACGTCGTGGCGAGCGAGATGATGCGCGATGTCCGCGCCCGGCAGCTCGTCGCTCTTGGCCGGCTCACCGGAGACGATCACGATCTCGCAACGTTTGGCCTTGCGCAGAAACGCCATGGCATCGCCGATCGCGCGCGCCGCGCTGCGACTGCCGTCCCAGCCCACGAGGACGCGGTCAAGATTCAGGCCGGCCGTTTGAATGTAAGGCATGACCAGGACCGGCCGGCCGGATTCGAACAGCGCCGCTTCGAGCAGAAGGCGTGCAAGCGCCGGCTCCTCAGGCCGCGGCTGCGCGACAATGCACAAATCGAAGCGGCGCGCGATCTGTCCCAGCATGTCAGGAGTTCCGGCTACCGGCGCGTCGAGTGCATGGGCGTTGCTCGCGACCGCCAAGCCGCGCACGGCCGCATCGAAGCGCGCTATCGCAGCCGCGACTGCCCTGTCGTTCTCCTCGCGCTGGGATTCGATCATCTCCGGCGGAACCCCGTACATGTCCACCATGAGGGGCATGAGCGGTCCGTAACGAAACGCAATCCCGGTCAGATGGGCTTCGAGCGTGGCTGCGACGGAAGCCGCAAATTTCGCCAGGTTGTCGGCTGCGCCGCCGACGGGAAGATTGACGACGATGTCCTTGATCATGGCTCTTTCTCCATCGCGATTTAATCATCGGCGTTGATCTGCATCAATATGCACCGCGCTTGGGCTCTTCGCGGCACTAATCTTTCGGGTTTGACGTGGGTTGCGCTGTGGCTTCGAATGCGGCAACGCTCGCGACAAAAGGGAGCGCGGCGCAATGGGTACCATGACGATTGCGGGCCGGCAGGTCGGCCGTTCCCTTCCTCGGCTGGAAGCGCGGGAAAAGGTCACCGGGCGCGCCGAATATACCCACACCATGCGCTTTCCCGGCATGCTGTTTGCAAAGATCTTTCGCAGCACGCTGGCACACGGCCGTATCAAATCGATCGATACGCGTGCTGCCAAGGACATTCCGGGTGTTCACAGCGTCGTCACCGCCGATGACATTCGCAAGGTCATCCCCGACCCCTATTACGGGCCGGCCTTTCACGATCAACCGATTCTGGCGATCGCCAAGGTTCGCTTTGTCGGTGAGCCGGTCGCGGCAGTGCTGGCTTCCGATCCCCACGTCGCGGAGGCGGCGGCGCAGGAGATCCTCGCGGAATACGAGGAGTTGCCTGCGCTCTACGATGAAGTAGAGGCGATGAGCTCTCCGGTCCTCGTGCATGACGAGCTGCGGCCGGCCGGAAGCTTTGCCGACCTCAAGCATCTGCAAGGACGCAAGGGCACCAATCTCGCGCTCGACGCGGTTCTGCGGCGCGGCGACGTGGAGGAGGCCTTCGCATCGGCCGCCCATGTGTTTGAGCACACCTATCGCACCCAGAAATGCCTGCATCTTGCCTTCGAGCCGTTCGCATCCATCGCGGATGCCCGCGCAGCCAGCGTCACGATCTATACCAGCTCGCAAAATCCTTCCTTTCTGCGCAGCGAGATTGCGCGGCTGCTGCGCTGGCCGGAAAACCGGGTGCGCATCAAAGTGCCGTTTCTCGGCGGCGGCTACGGATCCAAGCTCTATGTGAAACTGGAAGCGCTGGCCACCGCGCTGTCCTTGCTCGCGCGCCGACCGGTGAAGGTCGCGCTCACCATGGAGGAGCAGTTTTATCAGATCACCAAGCACCCGAGCACGCTTCGCATCAAGACCGGTGTCGACAATGGCGGGCGCATCACCGCGCGCAAGTGCGAGGTGTTCTGGAACGGGGGTGCCTATGCCGATATCGGGCCGCGGGTCACGCAGAAATCAGGCTTCGTCGCAGCCGGACCCTATGACATCGATAATGTCGCGATCGATTCCTACGCCCTTTACACCAATGCGACGCCGGCCGGCGCGCTGCGCGGCTTTGGTCTGCCGCAACTTGCCTTCGCCTATGAGAGCCACACCGACACGGTTGCGCGCGCGCTCAATGTCGATCCGCTGGCGTTCCGGCGCAAGAACCTGCTGCGCGAAGGACGACCGCAGGCGAGCGGGACGATTCTGCGGGACGCTCCCGTCGAGGCGGTCCTTGATCAAATCTGCGATCGCATGAACTGGCGCTCGCGCTTCGACGGCGGCGCCGGCGTGCTCCGGCGTGGCCGCGGCATCGCGGTGGCGCTCAAAGCCGCCATCTCGCCAACCACGTCGGTTGCGATGATCAATCTCGCGGCCGACGGCAGCGTCACGCTTTATTGCGGCACCGTCGATATGGGCCAGGGCTCAGACACCGCCATGGCGCAGCTTGCGGGCGAGCTGCTCAACGTCCCGGCGGAAACCGTGAAGGTCGTGCAGCGCGATACCGACGTCACGCCCTATGACATGGGCACGCTCGGCTCGCGCTCGCTCTTTCACATGGGCCATGCGGTGCGGATTGCCGCCGAGGAAGTGCGCGGCAAGCTCGTCGCGCTTGCGCGCGAAATGGATGAGCCCGAGGGCAGCAACATTTCCATCGCCGAGCTGTTCAAGAAGAAGTTCGGCATGCAGGCCGGCAATATTGTCGGCAGCGGCACCTATAAGCCGGACTATGTGCCGGGCGCGCCGGCGACAGGACAAACTTCGAACATCACGCCGTTCTGGATGGTCGGCGGGGCAGGCGCGGAGGTCGAAGTCGACAGCGAGACGGGACGCGTGCGAATCCTACGGCTTGTCAACGTGATCGACTGCGGCCAGCGCATCAACCCGCGCATTGTCGAATCGCAAATATCGGGCGCTGCCCTGATGCAGCTCGGCTTTACGCTGTTCGAGAAAATGCACCTCGACGCGGGTCAGGTCACCAATGCATCGCTCGCCGACTACAAGATTCCGGGAATCCGGGATGTCCCGTCGCAGATGGTGAACGAGGCAATCGACGCATATCAGCACAACGGGCCGTTCGGCGCCAAGGGCGCGGGTGAATCGGCGACATTGGCGGTGTCGCCGGCGATCGCGAATGCCATCGACGATGCCGTCGGCGTGCGCCTGACGGAATTGCCGCTCACGCCGGAGTTGGTGTTGCGCGCGCTGCGAGCAAAGATGGGCGCGCCGTTGGAAGCCGCCTGATCCCGGTTACCGCAGCACCACGACGGGCGTGCCGACTTTGACGCGGCGGTAAAGATCGAGCACGTCCGCATTGTGCATGCGGATGCAGCCGAACGAGACGAAGCCACCGATGGAGTTGGGCCGATTGGTGCCGTGGATCGCGTATTGATCGACGCTGAGCGTCATCGCCGCCACGCCCATGGGATTTTCCGGGCTGCCGCCGGGGATGACGTCCGGAAGGCTCGGCTTTTCGCGGCGGACATCGGCGGGCGGCGACCACGCCGGCGCAAGGAATTTGCCGGTGATATAGCCGGTGCCGGTCCAGGTGCGGCCCGCTTTGCCGACGCCGACGGGATAGGCGACGGTCTGGCCGTTCTCCAGGACGAGATAGAGCTTGCGCGCACTCGTCCTCACCACAATGGTGCCGGGCTCATAGCCGGAGAGAACGGTCTCGCGCGCCTGGGCCGGAGTTTGGGCCGCCGGCAGCAGCGCCACACCAAGCGCGAACAAAACAGCAAGCGATCTCATGCGCATCATGGACCCCCGAAGAGCCACTCCTCACGGCCGACGTGAGGAGGCCCAAAAGGTCGAGCGGGCGGATCGGAACGCTTGTTCCGAAACCAGCCCCTTTTCTTTGTCGCGCGCGGCACCGTTCTGGTTCACGAGCCGCCACGCGCTGCCATCCCCGCGGCACCACCTCGCCTGGAAAAAAGGGCGAGGGACTGGCCTTACGTCGGATTCTCCAGACTGAACGACTGTGATTGGTCGTCATAGGCAAAAGCCTCGGCAAAACGCGCCCAGCCGATGACCGCGCGCAGCGTGGATTCTGCGCGTTCGGTGTCCATGTGGTCCTCAAGCTCATCCAGGAAGCGGCTCTTCGGGGCGGTGTGGCTTGCCCGGTCCTGCAGGACGCGGCGGATATGCGCGGCAAGCGGCACTTGGGCGATGAGCTGGCGTTGAAAAAGCTGCTTGCGGCCGTCCATGTCCGCCTCGGCGAATTGCTTGCCCAGGTCGGTGAGCGCGATATCGCCGCCTTCGATGTCGGCGAGGCGCAGCAGCTGGAGCGTTTCCGCCACCGGAAACAGGTCATCGACTTCCATGTGTAACGCGCTTGCGATGACCGGGAGATCAGCCCTTCCGTTATAGGGCGCGCCGGCTACCGCTTCGATCAGGCCGGAGATGAGATTTGCCGAAACGCGAGGGAGCATCGCATCAATGCCGATGGCGCGGAATTTCTCTGCAGCCGGGACTGCAAGCGGCGACGCCAGCGGACGCGCCGTCATCGCCACATAAATGCGCTCGACGAGATCGCGAAATTTCGGATCAAGACGGTTGCGCGGCTGCGGCAAGTCAACCTTGATCTCGCTGATGATGTGCCCGGGATTGGTTGAGAAGACCAGGATGCGGTCGCACATCAGCACCGCTTCCTCGATATTGTGCGTGACCAGGATCACGCCCTTGATGGGTAGCTTTCCTTCTCCCCACAGGTCGAGAAAGTCCGTGCGCAAGGTCTCCGCCGTGAGCACGTCAAGCGCGGAGAATGGCTCGTCCATCAGCAGGATGTTGGGATGCACGACGAGCGCGCGTGCAAAGCCGACACGCTGGCGCATGCCGCCCGAAAGCTCGCGCGGATAAGCGGATTCGTAACCGTCCAGCCCGATGAGATCAATCGCGGCAAGCGCGCGCCGGCGAATCTCTGCTTGCGGCAGACCGAGCGCTTCGAGTCCAAGCTGCACATTCTCCAGCACCGTCATCCAGGGAAACAGCGCGAAGCTCTGGAACACCATGGCAATGCCGGGTGCGGGAGCCACCACTGGTTGGCCGAGATAGGTGATGGTCCCCCCCGTCGGGCGCGCAAGTCCCGCGATGAGCCGCAGAAGGGTCGATTTGCCGGAGCCGGAACGGCCAAGCAGCCCAACGATCTGACCGTCGGCAAGCTCGAGATTGAGATCGTCGAGCACCAGGAGCTGGCTTCCGTCCGGCTTGGGGAAAGCCTGGCGAATGGAATGCACTTCCAGGAGTGGCGCCGTGGTCGTCATTTCATTTCATCCCAGGCGGAAGTTGCGTTCCGCATACCAGTAGAGCGGCCGCCAAAGGCCACGGTTGATGATCACGACAAACAGGCTCATCACGGCAATCCCAAGCACGATGCGATGAAAATCGCCCGCCTGCGTTGCCCTCGCAATGTAAGCGCCGAGACCATAAGCTTCGAGATGCCGGTCTCCCCAGGAGGCGACTTCCGCCACGATGCTTGCATTCCAGGAGCCGCCTGAAGCGGTGATCGCGCCCGTCACATAGTATGGAAACACGGCCGGCAGCGCGGTCGTGCGCCACCATAGCCAGCCCCGCACCTGCAGGTTGGTGCAGCAATCGCGCAGCTCCGACGGGATCGCCGCCGCGCCGGCGATGACGTTGAAGAGGATGTACCATTGGGTGCCGAGGATCATGAGCGGGCTAAGCCAGATGTTAGGGTTGAGCCCGCCTGCGACGATCGCGGATACGACAATTGGAAACAGGAGGTTCGCCGGAAAAGCCGCCAGGAACTGAGCGATAGGCTGGACGAGAAGGGTCGCTCGCGGACGCGTTCCGACCCAAACTCCGATCGGGACCCAGATGGCGCTGGCGAGCGATATGAGCACGACAATGCGTGCGAGCGTCGCCAGGCCCATGAGGTACGCCCGGCCAATATCCGCGGCGGAAAGTCCCTGCGCAATAAATCGCCAGACCTGCACGAGGGCTGCGACCACCGCCAGCGCGAGGAGCGCAGTCCATGCGACATCAATAAAGCGCCGCCGAGCCGGATTCGCAGCCGTGCTGCCTCGGGGTTTATCAAGCCGGCGCGGTTGATAAGATCGCCGCCACATCGCCGCGGCCGGTCGCGTCATCAAGGCAACGACGCCGGAGCGGCGCAGCATGTTGAGCACCCATGATCGCGCCGGCGCTACGCCCGCCTGCTGCTCGAACCGGAACCGGTCGGCCCACGCCACCAGCGGCCGGAACAACAGCGCGTCGTAGAGCAGAATAACAATGAGCATGGTGCCAATTGCCCATGCCACGGCAGCGAGGCTTTTGTGCTCGATCGCGAGCGCGATATAGGAGCCCATTCCTGGCAGCAGCACGGTGGTGTTACCGACGCTGATCGCCTCCGATGCGACCACGAAGAACCAGCTTCCCGACATGGACAACATCATGTTCCAGATCAGCTGCGGCATCGCGAACGGCGCTTCGACGCGCCAGAACGCCATCCATGGCGAGAGCCGGAACACGCGCGATGCTTCCACGAGCTCCGTCGGGACCGTGCGCAAGGATTGATAGAAGCTGAAGGCCATGTTCCAGGCCTGGCTCGTAAAGATCGCGAATATCGCCGCGAATTCCGCGCCCAGAACGCGGCCGGGGGCAAGCGACATGAAGAACACGATCGTGACCGAGATAAAGCCGAGGATGGGCACCGATTGCAGGATGTCCAGGAGCGGCACGAGGAGAAGCTCGGCGCGCCTGCTTTTGGCGGCCAGCGTGGCATAGGTGAAGGTGAACAGGAGCGAGAAGGCGAGCGCGACCAGCATGCGCAACGTGGTGCGCGCCGCATATTCCGGCAACCGCGCCGGCGCAAGCGACAGTGGAGCTCTCTGCAGCTCGGAAAGCGGCGCGAGCACACCGCGGCTCGCTTGCGCGAGAAAGACAAGCAGTCCGAGAACGAGCAGGATTGCGAACACGTCCCAGCGCGTGAGCGCGCGCGTCCAGTGCTCGACCGAAATCGGGAGTATTCGGCGCATGGCGCGGTGCTCCGGTTTGGAAGCGCGCAGGTTCGATCGTGTCAGGGACCGATTGTCTTACACGACTGTGATCGGGGGCGGTACGTTGACGAGACTGAGGCGCTGCACTCGATGCCCGAACTCACGATGGGCTTGCCTCTGCAAAAAAAGCCCGGCTGGAGTACCCAGCCGGGCAGTGAGCAAATGGGAGGTTATCCGTTCATGGCAGAACGGACGGTACCCTCGTGCCCTGTTAAGGTTAACGGCTGAACAAACACACGGCGGCGGGAGTTCAGGCGTATTTGCGTGCCACACGTCGTATGATTTTGCCCAGCACCGGGTCCTTGACCTTTGCAGCCGCCTTCGAGGCCGAGAGCCATTTAACCCGGCGCTCCTGCTTCTCCGGCCACTCCTTCCTCTGGCGCTTTACCTCGAGCGGAAAGACGTGCACTTCGCACTCGACCGAGCCGCCATGATTCAGGCGCTTCTCGTAGGAGAATGAGCCGACTGGTCGTCTGCCAACAGCGCCAACTACGCCAGCCTCCTCGAACGCCTCGCGCGCAGCCGAGCGATGGGGGGATTTGCCCTTTTTCGGCCAGCCCTTCGGGATGATCCAGCGGCGCGTTTCCCGCGAGGTCACGAGCATGAATTCCGCCCGATGCCCGTTGCCCTTCCTGTAAGGCAGGGCTCCGTATTGCAAGCGCCGGGTGTTCGGTATTTTCCTCGCATTGCTCATAGACGTCGTACTCCAACTGATCGCCGTCCGTGGCGTTCCGCTGCCTCGCGCGGGCGGAAGCAGCGATGTTATTTCCCTCAAATGTGGCTTAGGAAAGAAATTTGTAGAGTTTGCAAAAGGCGGCGCCAAAGAATGCCGCCGCCGGGAGCGTCACGATCTGTGAACGTCAGCGCAGCCGGATCATCAATAGCCCCGACACCATCATTACGGCTGCCGCAATACGAACTGGCCGCAGTGGTTCCTTTAGGAACACGACCGCAAGTGCCGTCCCGAAGAGAACGCTGGTCTCTCGCAGCGCCGCGACAATTGCGATCGGCGCAACCGTCATCGCCCAGATCGCAATGCCGTAAGAAACGAATTGCAGTCCACCGCCGGCAAGCCCGGTTGCCCAATACGGCGCCATAGCGGCAAAAACCTTTCCGCGCAGGCGGACCATGGCATAGGCTGCGAGCACGACCCCGTTGCCGATAAACAGGCAGGCGGTATAGGCATTGGCGCTGCCGGCGAGCCGCGCGCCTATCCCATCCACGAGCGAATAGGCGCAGATGGTTATCGCAGTGAACAAGGCAAGTCCGGTCGCATGCGCATCAAAGCGCGCAAGCGCGCGCCCGCCGCGGGCGGACAGCAGCAAGACGCCCCCGGCGAGCGCAACAATGCCGCCCCAACCGAGTGGGCCGAGCGCCTCTCCGACGAGCGGTACGCTCAGAGTGGCCGTCATGAGCGGCGCGGTTCCGCGCGCGAGCGGATAGACCTGGCCCAGATCGCCGATGCGATAACCTTCGCTCAGGCCGATAAAATAGAACAGATGAATGACCACCGACGCAGCAACCCACGGCCACGCTGCCGCGAGCGGCAAACCGACGAACGGTAACAGCGCGACACCGACGATGCCGGCGCCGACCGCAATCAGGGCCGTGGCGGAAACGGTATCGCTTCCAATCTTGATGGCCGCATTCCAGCCTGCGTGGCAGGCGGCGGCGAACAGGACGGCCGCGAAGACGAGAGAATCCAAGACGGCCCCTATCTGGCGGAACGCTTACCGGGCACGGGCCGGGACTCGACTACTCTCGATCGCCCTGGCGTGAGCTGTCCGTATGAACGCAGCACGAGCGATAACGGCAGAGTCAGCAGGACCAGACCAGCGATGATTAGGACAGCGGGGATCACACCGAGTGCATCTCCGACAATACCGTAGAGAATAGGCGCGGTGGCGCCGGTGCCGATGGCTCCCGTATAGAAGATGCTGAACGCGCGGGCGCGGCGCTCCGGCGCAACCAGGTCGGGCACTGACCCGTAGAGCACGGATGATGTGCCGTTAAGGGCGGCCCCGATCAGCGGCAGGAGCGGCAGCGCGGGTTCGAGCGCCAGGGGCAGGAGTGCCACAATCGAAACCGCAGTGAGACCTTCGGTCAGCCAGACCGTCGGGATGGCACCGATGCGCGCGCCGATAAAACCGCACAGAAGCTTGCCCATCGCGCCGCCCGCAAACACCAGCGTCAGGGCAATACCGATGGTGGGCACGCTCGCGCCTTTGGCCGTGAGAATGAACGGAAGAAAGAGCAGGAACCCCATGCGCGTGGCGCTATCAATCATGGCAATCGCAGTCAGCGTGGGGAAGGCGATCCAGTGTACGGTCGGTACGCGGTTTCCTTCGCTTACGGGGGTGCTGTGCCCCGTCGCGCTCTGTCCTGATAACCGCGGCGTCAAGATATAGATGACGACCCCGGCGACGATTCCGAGAATTCCAAACAGCGCCAGCACCGGCCGCCATGGCAGCATAACCAGCAACAGCGATGCGATGGCCGGAATCGTCATCTTTCCGATGTCGCCGGCAAAATTGTAGGTGCCGATCGCCTTCATGGAGCGCGCGCCGGCGAACGCGTGCGCCATCAGCGAGGAAGCGAGGGGATGCTGCGTGCTCGACCCTAGCCCAGCGGAGAACAGGGCGAGCATCAGCACGCCGAGGCCCGCGCTTGCGCCGGCGAGGCAATAACCAATGCCGGACAACGCGGTGCCAAGCGCCAGCACGAGAACCGCGCCAAGGCGCTCGGCAAGCAGTCCCGAAGGAATCTGAAATCCCGCCATGGTGCCGGAAAACAGAGCGCGCAAGAGGCCGAGCTCGCCGTAGCCGAGCCCGAATTCCTTCTGCCACAGCGGCAGCAGCACGTAGATCAGATCAGTAAAACCGTCGTGGAGCGCGTGCGCTCCGCATGCAACCGCCGCAAGGCGATGCTCATCCCGCTTGGTCGCGAGCGCCGTCGTCTCAGCATCGAACCTTTGCTCCTCCGCGACAGCCATGTTGTGTTCTCTTGCAAATTCAGCGGCGGTTTGCGAGACGGCGGTTGATGCGCCCGCCCCGCTGCTGCGGGGAGAGCGCCGCTCACTGCTTTAGCGCAAAGAAGCATTGCGGTGCAAAAGAGGGGAACGTTCTGCCCAGCACTTTCGATATGTATCTGGTCAGCGCTCTCATCTATGACTGACCCGACATGCCGCAGAAGAGATCACATTCCCGGATCGCTCGCGAGGCGCGTCCGCTGCTCGCGGTCGATGGAGATTCGTTCGCGCACAGGGCCTATCACGCTCTGCCGAAAACAATTCTGCGTCGCGGTCGAAGGCAGGCGGGCGCGATTGTCGGTTTCGCCAATTTCCTGCTGTTGATGTATCGCAACGAACGGCCGCGCGCCGTGCTGGTCGGCTGGGATACGCTCGATGCGCCGACTTATCGCCATAAGGCATTTCCCGGCTATCAGAGCGGCCGGCATTTCGATGAGGCCTTGATCGAACAGCTCGATTTGCTGCCGTCCTTCGTGACGGCATGCGGATTCGCAAACGCAAAGGCGCCGGGCTTCGAAGCCGATGATTTTCTCGCCGCTGCCGTGGCCAAGGAGGAGAAGCGGGGCGGCACTGTCGTCGTGGCGAGCGGGGACCGCGATACCTTTCAACTCGCGTCTGCTTCGACGACCGTCATCCAGCCGCTGCGGGCAGGCGAGATGGCGCGCATTGGCCCGCCTGAAGTGCGCGCGCGCTATGGAGTGGAGCCGAAACAGGTGCCCGACTTCATCGCGCTGCGCGGCGATCCATCGGACAGATTGCCGGGCGCGAAGGGCGTGGGCGAAAAAGGAGCCGCGGCCCTGCTCGCGCGCTACGGCACGCTTGACGCCGCGCTCGCTGCCGGCCGCTTCCCGAACCAGGCCGAGGAGCTGCGCCTTTACCGGCGCATCGCGACCATGGACGCGTCTGCACCACTCCCGCCTTTGCGCAACCAGACGCCGACCTGGAACGAGGCGGCGTCCCTGACGCGGCAATGGGAGCTCGGAAATCTCGCGCAACGGCTCGAGCAATTGGCGCAATAGATGTCAGGAACGTAGCCCGGGTTGAGCGGGAAGCGAAACCCGGGGATCATCCGCGGTCCATCCCGGATTTCGCTGCGCTCAATCCGGGCTACAGGATGTAATCTGCTATAGCCCGCACGCATACGAGGGCCGCCGCGGGTCGGCGCCGCCCTTGAGCACACCCGTCTCCTCATCGGCAACAATCGTGCAGACCGCGCCGGCGAGCCATGTCCAGTCCGGCCACCAATCGATCTTGTGGCCGAGACGGGCGAGGCGCTCACCGGTTGATTTGTCGATGCGGCTCTCCAGCTTGAGCAAGCCGGATGATAAGCATGCGGCTCGAACGAGGACGGGAAGCTGTAGGACGCGACGCGCGGCGCCTCGACTGCCTCCTGCACCTCCATGCCGAACAGGTGGATGTTGAGAAAGACCTGCAGCATCGCCTGGGTCTGGACGTCGCCGCCGGGCGTGCCGAACGGCATCTTCATCTTGCCGCGCTCCATTGCGATCGCCGGGTTGGGCGTGAGCCGCGGCCGCTTGCCGGGCGCGACGCCGGAGGGATGATCCGGATCGCCCCAGTTCTGGCTGCCACGCGAGGAGGGGAATGATGCCCAGCTCCGGTATCACCGGCGCGTTGTAGGAGCCGTCGCTGGGGGTTGCGGCAAACACGTTGCCATGGCCATCGACCACACAGACATGAGAAGTGTCGAGTTCCGGCGCCATGAAAGCTTGCTCCGCAACGGGCCGTGAGCCGGCTGCGCGCTCGGCCGCAGGCTTGCGTGGATCGCCGGGGGGCGGCATTTCCGGCCAGGCGCGATCCGCGCGGATCATCTTGCGGCGCCATTGCGCATAGTCGCGCGACAGCAGTTCTTTCATCGGCACGTCGATCGCGCGGGGGTCGCCGAAATAGGCCTCGCGATCCGCAAAGGCGAGCTTCACGGCCTCGATCAGCTGGTGGAGATAGGGTGCGGAGTTATGGCCCAGCCGGCGCAGCTCTGCCGCGTCGAGAAGGTTAAGCGCTTGCAGAAGCGATGGGCCTTGGCACCATGGCCCGCACCCAAACAGGCGGGTATCGCCGAAATGCGTTTCCACCGGCTCATCAATACCGGAATGATAGGTCGCGAGATCTTCCGCCGAGAGAAACCCGCCATTCTCTTTCTGAAACTTCACGATCGCAGCCGCAATGTCGCCGCGATAGAAGGCGTCGCGTGCCGCCGCCAGGCCGGCTGCGCGCCCGCGAACGCGCGCTGCGGCCTCCTGATCCGCCATGTACTGGAGCGTGGCAGCGAGTGCCGTCTGCACGAACAGCTCGCCCGGCTGTGGCGGGCGGCCATTCGGCAGATAGAGCGCGGTGTTCGATGGAAATTCGCGGTACTCGGTCTCATGCTCCGTGATGATCTCGGACATCAGCGGGTAAACGGGAAAGCCATCGCGGGCAAACTCGATCGCCGATTTCGCGACCTCGCCGAAGCTTATCGTGCCGAAACGTTCGAGCGCGGTGATCCAGGCATCGGGCGCCGCCGGTACCACGGTGCGCAGGACGCCGTTTGGAATATTGCCGCCGTGGTGCTTGCGGAAATAATCGCGCTCGATGGCTTTGGGCCAGGGCCCAAGACCCGGGATCGTGACGACGCGATCCTCGGCCACGGAATAGATGATGATCGGCGCCACGCCCGCGACATTCACGAATTCCGGCTGCACGACACCAAGCGCGATGCCAGCCGCGGCGCCGGCGTCGATTGCGTTTCCGCCAGCCTCCAGAATTCGAAAACCCGCCTGCGCCGCGAGATACTGCGTCGCGGCTATCATGTGGCGCGTGCCCATGATGGTCGGGCGATGGGCTTTCATGTTGTCCTTCCGCGGCTATTGCCCTGCAACGTAGCCCGGATGAGCGAAGCGAAATCCGGCGGAACCCGCTGCGAGCGCGGTAGGGGCGGGTTTCAAACCCGCCCCTACATCGGCAACCACAGCCAATTACTTCTTCATATGCTTCTGCAGAAACGCCATTGAGCGCTGCCACGCGAGCTTGGCGCTCGGCTCGTGGAAGCTTCCGCGCTCGTCGCAGTGGAAGCCATGCTGGGCATCCGGATAGACGTAGATCTCGCAATCGGCGCCGCGCTTCTTTTTGACCATCTCGACATCGCTCATGGGAATCGACGCATCCTTGTCGCCGAAATGCATGAGGGTCGGCACCTTCGGCTTCTCATCGGCATTCTTCGCGATTTGTCCGCCGTAATAACACAAGGCAGCAGCCAGGCCGTTGAGCCGGCATGCCGCGAGAAAAGCAATGGTGCCGCCCATGCAGAAGCCCATGATCGCCACCGGTCCGGACGCCTTGAGCTCATCAATGGCGGCCTGCGCATCGCGCAACATCGCGTTCCAGTCGGGATTGGCCACGAACTTGCGCGCTTCGGCGATCTCATCGGGCGAATAGCCGCTCTGGAAGTCCTTCACCTGGCGATCGAACAGAGCAGGCGCGACGGCGGCATAGCCTTCGGCTGCCAGCCGGTCGCAGACCGCGCGAATGTGATGGTTGACCCCGAAGATTTCCTGAATGACGACAATGCCGCCTTTTGCCGCGCCGGGCGGATCGGCGCGATAGGCGCCCAGTTGAAACTTGTCGTTGGACGTGAGCGTAAACTGCTTACCCAAGAGGACCTCCTGTGAGAGCTTAGGAATGAGCTACAAAGCTGCGCCCCCGCGCAATGGAGCTCCGGGGGTGCGGCAATTTCTAAGCTTTCACCGCGGCAAAGCCAACACCCAGAGCCTACGAGCCGCGCGCTTGCAGCCCGAAGGCTTGCGCCAGCAGCTCGTACGAATGGCGGCGGGCGCCGTGATCGTAAAGCATGGTGGTGACCATGATCTCGTCTGCCTTCGTCGCGGCGGCCATGGGTTCAAGCCGCGCGCGCACTGTTTCCTTGCTGCCGGCAAACAGACGCGCCCGATTGCGCGCAATGAGCGCGCGGTCGGCCGGAGAATAGGGATAAGCCGACGCTTCTTCGGGACTGGCGAGCGGCAGATATTCGCCGCTGCGCCTGCGCACGAAATTAAGATCAATCGTGGATGCAAGGCGCTCCGCCTCGGCATCTGTGTCCGCGCATACCACAGCGCAGGCCAGGATCGCATAGGGCACTGCCCGCGCCGCTGAAGGCTTGAAGCCTTCACGGTAGCTCAGCATGGCGGAAAGGGCATCGTGCTCGGCAAAATGATGGGCAAAGGAGAAGCCGGCGCCGACCAGGGCGGCGAGCTGCGCGCTATAGCCGCTTGATCCAAGCAGCCAAATGGGCGGCAGGGGAACGTCCTGCGGCATGGCGTGGACGGCGCGAAACGGATGACCTTGTGGGAACGCCCTACTCTCAAACAGGATGAGCTCCTGAAATCTTTCGAGGAAATCATCATCGCCGTCCTGCCGGCGCCGCAATGCAAAGGACGTGACCGGATCGGTTCCCGGTGCCCGTCCCAGTCCGAGATCGATGCGTCCCGGGAAGAGCGCTTCAAGGACTTTGAAACGTTCAGCAACCATGAGCGGGGCGTGGTTCGGAAGCATGACCCCGCCGGATCCCACCCGCATGTGCTGCGTCGCGGCTGCGATCTGCCCGATCATGATGTCGGGCGCGGAGCTCGCAATCGAGGGCAGGTTGTGGTGCTCGGCCACCCAGTAGCGCGTGAATCCCAGCGCCTCGGCCAAGCGCGCGAGGTCGAGCGAATTGCGCAGCGCAACGGCGCCGGACGAGCCGGCGGCCACCGGGGAAAGATCGAGCACCGAGAGCGGGACCACGCTCACACGGCTGCTCTTAGAATCGACGCAGCCGCCAATCCTTCTTCCATCCGGTCAACCGGCCGTTGCGGAACTGGAGCGCAATCGCGGAGGCGACGGGATAAGCGCCGACGACCATGGCCTGGCCATAAGCGAGGTAGATCTCGGAGCCGTGGTGTCCGGAATGGTAGAAGAGCGGAACGCCGAGCGCTGCGGCCGATTCCGGAATCGTCATGCCGAAGGCGAGCGGGATGGTGTTGGACTGATACCCGCAATACGCCGCCCAGCAAATCCAAAGCGATACGACAAATCTTTTCATGCAACGCTCGCGAACACATAACCGCGTACCGCAGCCCTTGCAGGCCGCCCTCCATTTTCAGTCCGTCCCCGGGGTGCGGGCAAGCCCTTGCGGGCTTCAAGCCGCCGAATTGCTCTGGTGCGCGGCAAAACGGGCACACCAGCGAAGGCTCGCCGGCCTGCGGCCACAGTGGTGCCCTAATTACTCGTCCGGAGAGCCCTTTAGCTTGGCCATGCGGGCGCGCCGGGCCCTGGTTTCGCGCCAGAGCAAAAACAGACCCGAACCGGCGACAATGGCAGATCCGATGACCAGGCTCACCGTCGGCATCTCGCCCCAGATCAGGAAGCCCATAATGCTCGCCCAGATCAACGACAGATAATAGAACGGAGCAACCGCGGACGCCGGTGCGAGATGCAGTGCGCGCGTCCACCAGTACTGCCCGATGGCATTGGAAGTGCCGTTGAACAAAATCCACACTGCATCGATTGCACTGGGCCATATCCAGGTCCACGGCATGAACAGTGCAAAGAAAACCGTCAACAGAGCGAGCTGATAGAGAGTGAGCGTCTCCGCCGATTCCGTCCTGGTCATGCTGCGCACGCCGGCGGTCACTGAACCATAGAGCACGGCGTTGCCAAGTGCGAACAGCGCGCCGATCTGAAATGTGCCGGTGCCCGGATGCGTGACGATGAGCACACCGCAAAAGCCGACCAGGAGCGCCGTCCAGCGCGCAGCCCCGACCGCTTCCTTCAGCACGAGCGCAGAAGCAAGGGTGGCAAACAGCGGCGCAGAAAAGTTGATGGCAATGGCGCCCGCAAGCGGCATCATCGTGAATGCGAAGAGCAGGAAAGTTTGTGAGAGACCCTGCGAGCCGCTTCGCAAGAGATGGTGGCGCAGACGCTGGGTTCGAAAAACGGAAAGCCCGGTTTGCGGCAGGATGAATATGGAGCAGACGATCAAGGAGACCAGGGTTCGGGTGAAGAGGACCTCCCCGATCGGATAGCTCTGCACCAGCCATTTCGACGCCGCGCTGGAGGCCGCGAACACGAATGTGGCACCATTCATGTAAAAGATGGCGAGTGGAACGTGGTCGCGCCGCGTGCCTTCGTTCGCCGCGGAGGCGGTGCCCGGCTCTGCCAAGCGAGATTGCGTGCTGTCTTGCATTAGCGAGCGTTATTGCACGCGGCTTCGCGCCCTGGCATGTGTCTCACACATGACGGTCAGGCGATTTTGATCAAGCGCCGGAACGCCCAGGAGGCACGCGAGGCTACAATTAGGCCTAAATTGCTGCTAACGTCCCCCACGTCGGTCGAGTCTGAGTATTTGCGTAACAGGAGCGTGTGATGGCCAGCAATCCTTTTCAAGACTGGAGACGGGAGTGTGAGGTGGTGCAAAAGGAAATGGACCGCCTGATCACCGCAGGCCGTCCGCAAACGCCGGAGGAGCGGCAGGTTCGCCAGCTTCAGTTCACTGCGCTCATCGAGCGGCGGGATGCCGCGGCGCGCAACCTGTTGCAGTCCACCAGCCGCCGCCCGAAGCAATAGCTCCTTACATTCTGCTTTTGGACCAGCGCGAACTTTTGTGGATGCCGCGCGCTGTTTGATTCACACATATTTCAGCGTCAGGCCGCCGTCGACGATGAGCTCGAGGCCGGTGACATAGCGGCTCTCATCGCTCGCAAGATAGAGCGCGGCATTGGCCACATCCCATGCGGTGCCCCCGAAGCCCATGGGCACCTGGCGCGCCCGCGCCTTCCAGATCTCCTCTTCGCCGCCATAGGCTGCGGCAAGCCCGGCTGATTTGAGCACCATCGGTGTTTCCATCAGCCCGGGCAGAATGGCGTTCACCCGGATTCGTTTCGCCGCATATTGAACGGCCGTCGTGCGGGTGAGGTGATTCATCGCCGCCTTGCTGGCGTAATAGGTCGCGTAGGGCACGCCGGTGTAGCGAATACCGGCGACGGAAGAGATATTGATGATCGAGCCGCCACCCTGCTTCTCCATCACCGGAATCGCATGCTTCATGGCGAGAAAGCAGCTCTTCAAATTGACCGCCATGACCCGATCCCATTCCTCCTCGCTCACCTCGACGACGCCACCGAGGACGGCAATGCCGACATTATTGTCGAGCACATCAATGCGGCCATACATCTTGCGGCATTCCTCGACCATGCCTGTCATACCGGCTGAGCTCGTCGCATCCGCTGCAAAGGGGCGCGCGTGTCCGCCCTCGGCGCGGATGATCCCGACGGTCTCTTCGGCCGCCGCGGCGTTGATATCGACGCAGAACACGCGCGCACCTTCGCGCGCGAATGTCACCGCGGTTGCCTTGCCGTTGCCCCAGCCGGGACCGATCGAGCCGGCGCCGACCACAATCGCTACTTTGTCTTTCAAGCGATTAGCCATTTGATGACTCGCTCTGGCCGCGCGCCGTGCTCCACCTCTCCCCGCTGGGGCCCCCGCTGGGGAGAGGTCGGCCGCGAAGCGGCCGGGTGAGGGGGGTCAGAACGCACGCCTGTTCTTGAGTCACTGGGATTGCTGCCGCGAGACGAGACTAATCCGAGTGCCGCAAGTCGGTACCGCCCGAATTGCGGTGTCAAGCCCGGCAATGACCCCGGGCTAAACAAGGTTTTATCGATTGGCCAACAGATGCGTCGGGGATGCGGCGTCAGCTTTCACCAGCAGCGGACATAGCGTCTGATCGGCTGTGGTAGCTAAATGCCACAACCGGTCGTGAGCAGATGCAGCAAATAACTTGCCCAAGTGAGCGCCTACTCGATCACGTCATCGGCGCGAGCGAGCAGCGTGTCCGGCACGATCAGACCGAGCGCCTTGGCCGTCTTGAGATTGATGACCATCTCGTACTTGGTTGGCGTTTGAACAGGAAGATCGCCCAATCTTTCGCCCTTGAGGAGCCGAGAAACGTAACCCGCGGCTTGCCGATACTGGTCGATCGGGTCCGGACCGTAGTAGATCAAGCCGCCCTCGGCGACGAAATACCGGAACGGGTAAACGGCGGGCAACCGATGTCGGTCGGCCTGCGTGATGATCTGCTTGCGCTGAACGATCGCCAAGGAATTTGGCAGAATGATCAACCCACCGTTCGGCTTACCTGCGAATTCATCGACATTGCGCTCCAAAGCACTCGCATCGCGGAGGTTCAGGGGACTCGCTTCTACCTTTTGAGACGGTGCCAAGGCCTGAATTGCGCCGAACAGGCCGGTTCCAGACGGGTTTGCCGGATCGCGCAGTACCGCCACTCGCGTAACCCCTGGCGCAATTTGTTTGAGCAGCTCCAGCCATTTTCCGCCGATGTCATAATCGAAAACCGTAAATCCAGTCGCATTCCGTCCCGGGCGTGCGAGACTATCCACAAAGCCGGCACCTACAGGGTCCGTCACCTGCACGAACACGATGGGAATGGTTGAGGTGACTTGTTGCAGTGGCCCAACGTGCGAGCCACCCGCCGCCAATATGACATCTGGCGCGAGCGACACCAATTCGGCCGCATATTGGCGAATGCGCCCGGCGTCGCCTCCCGTCCATCTGTAGTGAATTTCGAGATTGGTGCCGGGCATCCAGCCCAGCGATCCAAGCTGCTTCTCAAAGGCGGATACATAGGCCTTTGACTCTGGGTCCTGTTCATTGAGGTAGAGAAATACGCCTACCCGCGGCTGAGACTTTGATTGCTGTGCTGCTGGCTGTTGCCCAAGAGCTGCGAGCGGCCAGGCCGCCGCTGCACCCGCAAACAGCGTGATGAACTCGCGCCGTCTAATGCGATCGAATTGCATCTGCTTTCCCTAGCCGGAGAAGCAGCATAGCGGATTGGCGAGGGTCAGGTCAGGGGCTTGCTGCGCTGCGGGACTTCATTCCGGCCTATGTCAGTTGAGGGTCATAAGCACCGGCCCTTATCGGTCCCGAGCCCGAGCCTATGTCTGCACCACTCCCGAAAGCTACCCTAATTCAGCGGATTAGGCATCCGGCGCACCATGTCGTCCTCACTTAACCCAAAGGAGGCGATGACAACTCGATCCTACCCCCACCGAAGCGCACGCCGTGGAACAAGGGGAAGCTGATCGGGGCGAAACCGCCGCTGTTGGCAAGGCACGTCTGGTCCATTCGGACGAAGCTTCAAATCGAAAGGCGAGCCCGCGAGTTGGCAATGTTCAATCTCGCCATTGATAGCAAGCTGCGAGGTTGCGATGTCGTCGCGCTGAGGGTCGAAGACGTTGCCCCGAACGGATACCCGCTCGCCCGTGCGACGGTGCGGCAGAGAAAGACCGGGCGTCCAGTCCGCTTCGAGTTGACGGAGCAGACGCGCCAGGCCGTTGACGACTACCTCAAGGCGACCGGCAAGGTGCCCGGCGAATTTCTCTTCACCAGCCGCCGGCGGGTTGGTGAGGCCATGACAACACGGCAGTACGCGCGGCTCGTCGCAGAATGGATCGCGGGCATCGGATTGGACCCGCACATCTTTGCCACGCACTCGCTCCGCCGCACGAAGGCGACCTTGATCTACCGTCGCACCGGCAACCTGCGTGCGGTCCAGCTTTTGCTTGGCCACACGAAGTTGGAAAGTACGGTCCGGTATCTCGGAATCGAGGTCGATGATGCACTTGCCATCGCTGAGCAAGTTGAAGTCTGAAGTGTCCGGGCAGAGCGGACATGCTCTGCCCTATTGCTAGCGGTGCTTTGTGCCAGGAGGAGACCTGAGCAGGTGCAACAACGTGCATGAACAAAGTTGCGGTTACTCGATCACCTCGTCGGCGAGCAACAACACAGGCTGCGGGATTGTGAACCCGAGGACTCTTGCGGTCTTCAGATTGATGACAAGCTCGTATTTAACCGGCGACTGCGCAGGCAAATCAGCCGCCGATTCGCCTTTCAGGATTCGATCCACATAGGCGCTTGAACGGCGAAAAATATCGCTGGTATCAGGCCCGTAAGACATCAGACCTCCCTCAACGGCGAGTGTCCGATAAACGGAAATTATTGGTACGCCATGTTCTCTCGCCGATTTTATGATCGCTTCACGCTGATCGACGATGAACACGTCCCCCGGAGCGATCAAGCCGCTGCCCGATTCGCGTCCTAACTTGGCGATCGCCAAATCGACGTCGGCGACATCGTGAACGTGCGCCGCCTCAATTTCGGTTAAGAACGGCGACTTCGTGGCTTTGAAAGAACGAAGGTATCTGTCGTAATAGGGCGAGGTATCCGGATCGAACATCACTGCGACCCGATGCAAGTTGGGGACCACGTCGTTCAGCAGGTTTATCCATTTCCCAACCATTTCAAATTCAATAAATGTAAATCCCGTGATGTTCGCCCCTGGCCGTGCAAGGCTTGAAATGAAGCCCTGACCCACTGGATCATTCACGACCGAGAATATAATTGGAATTGAGCTTGTGGCTTGGCGCAGCGCGGCAAGTACCGGCGTACTATTTGCAACTATGACATCAGGGGCCAGACCGACCAGCTCTTTCGCGTATCGATTGATCAAGCCCAGATCGCTGGCGCCATATCGATAATCAATCGCAACATTGCGCCCCTCGATCCACCCGAGGTCGCGTAAGCCTAGCCGGAATGCTTGGACACGTGATTTCGCTTCCGGACCTTCCGCGAGCCCGAGCAGCACGCCGATGCGCCGCATCCGGTCTGGCTGCTGCGCGCGTGCCGCTAGCGGCCACGCCACCGCGCCGCCCATGAACGTAATGAATTTCCGTCGCCTCATGAGCCTTTCCCAAGTCCGAGGTCGACACCCTAGCACATCGATAAGAAAAGCTGTTGTGCGTCGCAGCAAATCAGGTCATGCATCTTCCGGTTTGGGTCAAAAGCAGCGTCGCAGCCAGCCGCGCCACGTCTCCTTCCACCGGCTGCGGACATTGATCCGCGCGAGCATCCGCTGGTCAAGCCGTCCAACTCTGCTCGGGTGCCCGCCGGGAGGGGCGTGAATCGTCGATGAAAAGGTGCTAATTCCGTGGCACTCGATCCCGGCAGACATCGAAAACGAAGAGAGGCGCCCATGTACACCGATCTCGCGCTCTATATCGACGGCAAATGGATCAACGGGGGCGGCAACCGCAAGGGCGAGGACGTCCTCAATCCTGTGACCGAAAAGCCGCTCGCCCATCTGCCCCATGCCAGCAAGGCCGACCTCGATGAGGCGCTGGAAGCCGCCAAGAAGGGCTTTGCGCTGTGGCGTGCGACATCGGCCTACGACCGCGCCAAGATTTTGCGCAAAGCCGCCGACCTCATGCGCGAGCGTCATGACGCGATCTCCAAGATCATGGTCCAGGAGCAGGGCAAGGTCTATGTCGAAGCGCGCGCCGAGGTAATCACGTCGGCCGACATCATTGACTGGTATGCCGAGGAGGGCCGCCGCAGCTATGGGCGCATCGTGCCCGGACGCGCCAAGGGCACTCGCCAGCTCGTGGTGACGGAGCCGGTCGGCATCGTGGCGGCGTTCACGCCGTGGAATTTCCCGGTGCTCACGCCGGCGCGCAAGATCGGCGGCGCGCTCGCGGCTGGCTGCGCGCTCATTCTCAAGGCATCGGAAGAGACGCCGGGTGCCTGCGTCGAGATGGTGCGCTGCTTCGTCGATGCCGGCTTGCCGGCCGGCGTCCTCAATCTGGTGTTCGGCGTACCCTCGGAGGTCTCCGAGCATCTCCTGGCCAAGGATGCGGTGCGCAAGATTTCATTCACCGGCTCGATCCCGGTCGGCAAGCATCTCACCGCGCTTGCAGCCAAGGGCATGAAGCGTACCACCATGGAGCTCGGTGGCCACTCGCCGGTCGTGGTGTTCGCGGATGCCGATCCCGAAAAGGCCGCCGACACCATCGCCGCGTTCAAGTATCGCAACGCCGGCCAAGTCTGTATCTCACCCACCCGATTTTACGTGCAGGAAGGCGTCTACAAGAAATTCCTCGCCCGCTTCACCGACTATGCCCGCGGTCTCAAGCTTGGCGACGGATTGGAAAAGGGGATCACCATGGGTCCCATGGCCAATTCGCGCCGGATTGATGCCATGGAAAGCTTTGTCGCCGACGCCAAGAGCCGCGGCGGCACGGTCGTTACCGGCGGCAAGCGGCACGGCAACCAGGGCTATTTCTATGAGCCGACCGTCGTCACTGAAGTGCCTGACGATTCCAAGGTGATGACGCAAGAGCCGTTCGGACCGATTGCCCCGATCGTGACTTTCAAGACCTTCGACGAGGTCGTGGAGCGCGCAAACTCGCTCCAATTCGGGCTTGCGGCCTATGCGTTCACGACGTCGAACGCAACCGCCGCCGCCATCGGGGACGCGATCGAATCCGGAATGGTCGGCGTCAACTCGATTGCCGTATCGACGCCGGAAACACCGTTCGGCGGCGTGAAAGAATCCGGCCACGGCAGCGAAGGCGGCATCGAGGGCCTCGGCGCCTATCTGAACACCAAATTCATTTCGCAGGGGTAGCGCGGAGGTCGTCATTCCGGGGCGCGGCCGATCTCACAAAGATCGGCCGCGAACCCGAAATCCAGTAAGCACAGGATTTGCAACAAGAACAAAGTGTACTGGGTTCCCGGCTCCCTCGCTACGCTCGGTCCCCGGAATGACGCGTCATTAGCCAAATGGTGCTGCACGACATGCGAGGGGGCTCGAAGCTTGTAACCGGCGCGGCGCTCCTGCTCGCGTTTGTCAGCGCTGCCGTGGGCGCGGCTGTGTGTCCGGCCGGTGAGGCCAAGAAACATTATTGGGCGACGAGTTTGAGCCGCGCCGTCGATGCAAATATCATGCAGGGCCTTTACGCGGCAGTGGCGCGTGACGAAACCGGCTGGCTTGACGTCGATCCCCGGCGCCCGCTTGCGCGTCTCGCGCCCGGCATCAACCTCATTCTCTATCACGTCGGAGGGAACTGCTACATCGGTCCCGACTGCGACCGGTTTCCATTTTCGCAGCCGACCGATGACCGCTGGGGCGAGCGAGAACGCGGGCTCGATCTTACTGATGCGGCAACGCGCAAGATCGTCGTCAATGATCTTCTCGCGATTGTGCAACGGGCAGATAAGATCGCGCCCGCGAACGCCAGCATCGGCGTGCATGTCGACAACGTGCACAGGCTGGGCGCGCAGGACCTCGCCGCTCTCTTCAATGATTACCTTGCGGCAATCGCCGCCGCCAAAGATCAGGGCATCATCTCCAAGGGAAGAAACACCGGCTACATCGCAAAAAACAATCCGCAGGGATTCAAACGCGCGCTCGACCAGAAATTGCTCGGCAGTGTTCCGTTCTACGTGATCAGCGAGAACGCAAAATTGCGGGAGGGCGGAAGGCTCAATGGTCAATCGCGCATCGCGCAGGACATCGGACGCTGTTACGGCATTCCTGTGTTTCTCAAGACATTCGGATCGGACATCGCCTACAGGATTGAGCAGCGGGATCCGGCGGGGGAGCGTGGTCGCGAGGTTCACGTCACGCGCGAAATGTCCCGGGAGATGGCGCGGCTTCCGCACATTGCCGGAGTGGCATGGTCGGTCGACGAAGGGCGTTATCATCCGGTCGAATTTGCGCAGGGTGCCCCGGTCGCACCGTGCCGCGAGAATTGCGAAGCTGATTGAGAGGAGGTGCTGGTCATGGAACCGCTGCCGCGCGGCGCCAATTTCGTGCGCGCCAAGACGCTGTGGGAAATCGGCCTCCACATCGCCGGCAATCCCGCCACGCCCTATGGCGGCAACCGCGACATGGTCATCACGGTCGGCAGCGGCTCCGGGGCGGGCTTTCGCTCATGGCTGCGGCTGGCGACGGGCTCCGCCATCCTGGCGCAGGAGGTTGCTGCAGGCGGGCTCGAAGCCGCATTCGTCAATCCATCGGCGCTGCTCACGCAGGCCTATCGGGGGGTGGGCCTCTTTCGCGCGCCGCTTCCTGTGCGGATCATCGCGGTCTATCCGAGCTGGGATCGCTTCGTTTTCATGATCCATCCACGAACGGGAATCCGCTCGCTGCGCGACATCAGGGAAAAGCGCTATCCGCTGCGCGTCTCCGTGCGCGAGGATCCGACCCACTCCACACTCGTTCTGATCGACCAGGCGTTCGCGCTGTACGGCTTCAAGCTCAAGGACATCGAGTCCTGGGGCGGCAAGCTTGTGGTCTGCGGCTCGCCGTTCGATGCGCGCCGGATGGAGCCGCTGCGGCGCGGAGAGCTCGATGCAATCTTCGACGAGGGGATCAAAACCTGGCTCAACGAAGCGCTTGCCTGCGAGCTTGCACCCATCGCGCTCCAGCCTTCCGAGTTCGAGCAGCTCGGGCGGCTCGGATGGCGGCGGGTGTTGCTGCCGAAGGCGCGTTTCTCTCATTTGAGGGTAGACATCGATGCTCTCGATTTCAGCGGCTGGCCGATCTATTCGAGCGCCGCGCTGGCGGATGAGGCGGCCTATGATATCTGCGCAGCGATTGCCGCGCGCGCGCAGGAAATCCCGTGGGAAGCGGGGACAAATGGCAATGCCCTGCAAATGGGACGCGAGAGCGAGGAAACCCCGATGGATGTGCCGCTGCATCCCGGTGCCGAGCGTTGGTATCGCGAGCACGACGCATCGACGTAGCCCGGATTGAAGCTTGCGCGCAGCGCAAGTGAAATCCGGGAGCGATCTCAGACGAATTGCGTAACCATTGCGATCATCCCAGCTCGCTCGCGACGTCGTAACTGTAGAGCCAGCTCGTCTGAAACACGGTCTGGTCGCGGCCAAAGCGCTCGCGCAGCGCAAATTTCACGTCGCGCTTGAGCCGCGCCCAGGGCGAGGCGAGATGGTTTTCGCGCGCGCGCTCGCGCGAGCCCAGAACCGCGGCCCGCGCGCGCGGCATTCGCCGCTGATCGTAAGTCAGCAATGCCGTGTCCAGGTCATCGGCGTGGCGGGCAATCGCGGCTGCGAGCACGCACGCATCCTCGATCGCCATGGCGGCGCCCTGGGCAAGATAAGGCAGCATGGCATGGGCGGAATCGCCAAGCAGCGTGACACGTCCCTTGCTCCACCGCGCTGGAGGATCGCGGTCATAGAGCGCCCATTTGTACCAGCGCTCGCTATTGGGATAGAGGCGCAGCAGGTCGCGATGCCAACCAGCGTAGGCGGTCATCACCTCGGAGAGGTCGCATTCCGAGGTCCAGGATTCCTCGGTCCAGGCGTCGCTGTCGACGTGCGCGACGATGTTGATCAGCTCGCCGCGCCGGACCGGATAATGCACGACATGGCCATGTGGCCCCATCCACATCGTGCCTTCCGCGACGTTGATGTCTTGCGGCACCGCGTCTCTTGCGGCCATGCCGCGCCAGCAGATGCAGCCGGTGAAACGCGGCGCATCAGCGCCGAACAGGTCCCTGCGCACGACGGAATGAATGCCGTCGGCCCCGACGATCACATCGGCTTCGATCTCGCTCCCGTCGGCAAGGCGCGCGACCGCGCCGCGCGGACGTTGTTCAATGCCGATGCAGCGGGCAGCGAGGCGCAGCTGCGTCGTTTTCAGCGCGCCATGCAACACGCGGAGCAGGTCGGCGCGATGGATGGTCAGGTTAGGCGCGCCAAACTGCTGGCGAAACGAGCCGCGACGCATGCGTGAGATGACGCGTCCGCTCTTCCAGCTGCGAATCGTTAGAAAATCCGTTTCACAGCCGACCCCCTCGACTGCATCCTCGACCCCAAGCGCGCGCAAAGCCATCAGCGCGTTGGGCGTAAGATTGACGCCGGCGCCGATCTCGCTCAGTGCCGGTGACTGCTCGCAGACGACGGTTGCGAAGCCGCGCCGTTCCAGCGCGAGCGCCGCGGCAACGCCGCCAATGCCGCCGCCGACGATCGCAATGCGTGGGGCGCGCGTCATTGCGGGCGGCGGTTACTGCAGTGGACGGTCGCCGCGGTCATCGCCCCGTGCTTGCGCAAGCAGCGCCGCAGGCATCGCGTGCGCTCCGCGCGATTGTCCCGCGCCGGCGCGCAGCAACAGCTTGCGCGCCTCCCACTCGGTCCGCGGATCGAGGCTCTCGAGGAACTGCACTTCTGCGGCAGCAAACAACGCAACCGGGATGCCGTCGCGGTAAAGCACGCGATTGCCGGTGAGCGCCGCGAGCTTTGGTCCAGGCGTGAGAATTCCGACGAGGTTGAGCGGGTCCGCACCCGATAGCGAAATCCATTCGCCCGTGGGGCCTTTGCGCCGGATGTCACGCAAGGCCGCGATGGCGTCGGGCAATGCGAACTGTTCGCCGGAAAAACCGGCAACGAAGCGGCCGCCGCGGATCTCTCCGCGGCTTTCCAGCCTGCGATAGACGCGCAGCAAATCCCGCCACGGCGGCAGCCAGTCGGCCTCGCGCTCGATGAGCCGCCAGAACACAACCCCATAGCGGCAAAGCAGCACGCGCGCGACGTGCTCGATGGCCTCGGCTTGCGCGAGCGGCTCGCGTGGCGCCATTTGCGGCCGGCGCGTAAGTGCCCATCGGCCGGCGGCATCCATGCCGAACTTGCTCACCCGCCGGCGCCGGCGCGCGCCGGCAAAGGGCGGGCGCTCCGCCGAGGGGACAAGCAGCGCGCGCAAACCCGCAAAGCTGTCGGCGGTCACGAGACCCAATGCGACCAGCTCGGCAAGCGCCTCCTCGACCTGCGAGCGCAAGAGACCGCAGCCCTCGACCAGATCATCGAAAAAAGACGCCCCGTGCTGGCGGATATAGTCGGCAACGACCTGCGATCGCGGGCTCACCTGCGAGGGCTGCGGCGCGGGCGAAAGGAGCGTCCAGAGCGACCCATGGCGACGGGCAATGAGAGTGATCGGGGTGGCGCGCACCGGCGCCGCCCTGACTTCGGCACCGTTTGCCCGGGCACTGCGCGGCTTGAGGCGTGCCCACGTGAGGCGTCCGGAAAGGCAGCGTTCATCGAGCCAGTCCTGCTCGTAGCCCGCCACGCGCGCCGGCAGAATTTCCGTCTCCCATGCGCCCGCCGGCGCTTCGAATCCTTCGAGCTGCGGCAGAATGGTATCGAGCGCATCCGGCCCTTCCATTCGGGCATCGGCAGAGGCGCGCTGCCACACGGCCAGAAATTGCAGGAACTCGCGGGCCGCGACCGGCTGGATCTCGGCGCGCAACCGCTTGATGGTGTAATGGTGGATGCGGCCAAGCAGGCGGCGGTCGCACCATTCCTCAGCGTGCGCATTGGCGGTAAACCGGCCGCGCATTGCGAAACCTTCGGTTTCGAGCTTCGCCAGCGCGCCCGCAATTTCCGCGGGCGACAGCCCGAGCGGAGATGCAAGCGCGTCTTGCGTAACCGGACCGAGGCCTTCGAGCCGCCCGCGCACGATCTCGACCAGGGCCTCCTCCGACGACCACGCTCGCGCCGCGCTGGCCGCCGGCGCGGTAATCGGAGGTTCGAATGCCGCCGCAGGCCAAAGCGCCTGACATTCGGGCAGCCGCTCGGCAGCAATCCAGAGACTGCCACCTGAGTGCGAGAGCCGCGCCACCCGATTGGCGCGAGCGAGATCAGCGAGCCACGCGATCCAATCGTTCTTCGCCTGCGCCTCCTGCGCCGTGAGAAAGCCAAGCCACACCAGCGCGTCATGCAGCTCATCGGCATTGGTCGCATCGGGCCAAGCCTCGGTTTTCACGCGCGCGATCGCTTCCGGATCGAGCCGCCCCAGGTCGGCGGCCACTTCCGGCGCAAGCCAGCGGCGGGCCATGACGGCTTGTGTGCGGCGCTCTTCAAGCGGCGCGTCGTCGAGATAGGCGTAAGGCCGCGCCGAAAGCACTTCGAGGGCAAGCGGGGACGGCTGCGTGAGGTCGCGGCACACGAGGCGGATTTCTCCGCACTCGATCCTGTGCAGCACGCGCTCCAGGCCCGCGGCGTCCATGGCTTCGTTGAGACAATCATGGATCGCCTGACGCACCAGCGGATGGTCGGGGATCTCGCGCTCGCCCACGAGATTCTCCGCGCACGCAATCTGATCGGGAAAGACCGCCGCGATAAGGTCCTCGGCGCCCATGCGCGCAAGCTGGGGCGCGAGCTTCTTGCCGCCGCGAAAGCGCGGCAGCGCCAGCGCGACCCCGATGACCCAGCGCCAGCGCGTGGTGAACATGGGCGAATCGAGCATGGCCTGAATGAGCAGCGCACGCACGCTCGCGGAGTGCAGATAACGCGCGGCCTCATCGAGCGGGAAACTGTGCGCGGTGGTGAGCGACAGCACGATATTGTCTTCGGTCGCCGCGGCTTGCAGCTCGAAATTGAATTTGCGGCAGAACCGTTTGCGCAGCGCCAATCCCCAGGCCCGGTTGATGCGGCTGCCGAAGGGCGAATGCACGACAAGCTGCATGCCGCCGACTTCATCGAAGAAGCGCTCGAGCACGATGGTATCCTGCGTGGGCAGGCAGCCGAGCGCAGCATGACCGGCACTGAGATATTCGAGGAGTTGTTGTGCGGCGGGCTCTGCGATGCCGGTCTTCTCCATGAGCCAGCCCTCGGCGCTCTCCCCCGTCCCGTCCAGCCGTCGCGCAATTTCGCTTCGCAGCCGCGCGACCGATCGCGAAAGCTCGTCGCTGCGGCCGGGCGCCTCTCCAAGCCAGAATGGAATGCTGGGCGGCAGACCCTGCGCATCTTCCACCCGCACCACGCCGCGTTCCACCCGCAGGATGCGATAGCTCTTATTGCCGAGTTGAAAGATATCGCCGGACAGGCTCTCGACCGCGAAATCCTCGTTCACCGTTCCGATGAAATGGTTCTCGGGCTCCAGCAGCACCTGATAATCGGCATTGTCCGGGATGGTGCCTCCGGAGGTGAGCGCGGTCAGGCGCGCGCCGCGCCGGCCGCGCAAAAGCCCGTTCACCGCGTCGTAATGAATGAGCGCGCCACGGCGTCCCCGGCGGGTGGTGAAACCTTCGGCCAGCATGCCGACAATTGCGCCAAAGTCCTCCTGCGTCAGTGCGCGGTACGGCCAGGCGCGGCGAATGAGCGCGAGCAGTTCGCGCTCGTTCCATTCCTGCGCCGCCACTTCGGCGACGATCTGCTGGGCCAATACATCGAGCGGCTGTTGCGGAATGCTGAGCCAGTCGAGCTCGCCGCGATTGACGCTGTGCAACAGCGCCGCGCATTCGACCAGCTCGTCACGCGAGAGCGGAAACAGCCGGCCCTTGGGGGTGCCGCTGACCGCGTGGCCGGAGCGCCCGACTCGCTGCAGCAATGTGGAGATCGCGCGCGTCGATCCGAGCTGGCAGACCAGATCGACGTCGCCGATGTCGATTCCGAGCTCGAGCGAGGCCGTCGCAACCAGCGCCTTCAACGCTCCCGCTTTGAGACGCTGCTCGGCGTCGAGCCGCAATTCCTTGGCGAGGCTGCCGTGGTGGGCCGTGATCTTCTCCGCGCCAACGAGGTCCGACAATTTGCCGGTTACCCGCTCCGCCATGCGGCGCGTATTGACGAAAATGAGCGTGGTGCGATGCGCTTCGATCAGCTCGGCAAGCCGCCGATAGATCTGCTCCCACACCTCCGCCGACATGACGGCTTCGAGCGGCGAGTCGGGAAGCTCGATGGCGAGGTCGCGTCCACGCTGGTGCCCGGTGTCGATGATGGTGCAATCGGGCGTGTCGGTAGCGGCCGCTTGATGGCCGACCAGAAAATGGGCGGCCGCTTCGATCGGCCGTTGCGTCGCCGATAGGCCGATGCGCGTCAATGGCCGCCCGGTTAGCGCCGCAAGCCGCTCCAGAGAAAGCGCGAGATGGCTGCCACGCTTGTTTGGCGCCAAAGCGTGGATCTCATCGACAATGACGGCGCGCGTTGTGGCAAGCATCGCGCGGCCGGATTGCGATCCGAGCAGGATGTAGAGCGACTCCGGTGTGGTCACGATGATGTGCGGAGGCCGCCGCCGCATGCGTTCGCGTTCGCCCGAAGGCGTGTCGCCCGTGCGCACCCAGGTGCGAATCTCGACGTCAGGCAGGCCTTGCGCCCGCAGCCGCTCGCGAATCCCGGCAAGCGGCGCGACAAGATTGCGCTGGATATCGTTCGATAGCGCCTTGAGCGGGGAGACGTAGACGATTTGGGTCTCGTCCGGCAGCGTGCCCGTCAGTCCTTGACGTACGAGGTCGTCGATGGCCGCGAGAAAAGCGGCGAGGGTCTTGCCTGAGCCCGTCGGCGCGGCGATCAGAACGTGGCGGCCCGCCTTGATCGCCGGCCATGCTTTCGCCTGCGCCGGCGTCGGCGCGGAAAACGCGCCGTTAAACCACGCGCAAACCGAGGGATGAAACAAGGAAGCTGCGTTCATGGGCTGGTGGGCCAAGGGAATATGGGCGGATTTCCAGGAGATTCAACCGAACCAGTGCCGTCATTCCGGGGCCGCGAGCGTAGCGAGCGGAGCCCGGAATCCATAACTACAGGCCGTGTGGTGAGACGGGGGCGTGACATTGTCGCCCGGAATGACGTCGAGGTATTTATGACGCAGTACATATCATACGGGAGCGTAGAGCTAATGCCCCTCGGCGGAGGCTGATTGCGGCCACTGCCCGAGCTCGATTTTCGCCGCGGCGATGACGGCCTGCGTGCGGCTGTCAACAGCGAGCTTTTGCAGGATGGCTGAAACATGCGCCTTTATGGTCGCCTCCGAGACACCGAGCTCATACGCGATCTGCTTGTTGAGCAATCCCTCGGAGAGCATCATCAAGACGCGTACCTGCTGCGGCGTGAGTGAGGCAAGGCGCGCCAACAGATTGGCAGTAGCGCTGTCGGACCCGGTACCAAGATCGATGTCGGGGGGTGTCCAGATTCCTCCTTCGAACACGCGCGCGATGGCTGCGCGCATGTCGTCGATGCCGAGCGTCTTGGGTATGAAGCCGGACGCGCCGAAATCCATGCAGCGGCGGATGACGGCGGCGTCATCGTTGGCGGAAACGACGATGATCGGAATGCTTGGATATTGCGCGCGCAGGTACATGAGACCGGAAAATCCCCGCACCCCCGGCATCGAAAGGTCGAGCAGAATAAGATCGATCTCCAGGCCGCGTTCCAGCAGTTTTACGACCTCTTCGAAGGAGCCCGCTTCCGCGAATTCCCCATTCTCAAACAGGCCGCTCACTGCCTCGCGTAATGCTCCGCGAAACAGCGGATGATCATCCGCAATCACAAGCCGTGTGGATTCCCCTACCCGCTTCATTGTTCTTTGCGCCGCAATGCCGGAATGGTAGCTCTCGCTTTTCGAATCTGCCAAGCTCGATCATCGAGGACGTGAGATGGCCGATCCTAATGCTCTATCATATTGGCGGCGCACCAAGAAGCTGATGCTGGTCACAATCGGCGCGTGGGGCGTCCTTTCGATCGGAGTGCCGATCCTCCTGCCGCCGCTTAATTTGTTGAATGTTCCGTATCTCGATCTTCCCGTTGGCTTCCTCATGTCGACGCAAGGTGCGCCCATTGTGTTCCTCCTCCTGATATTCCTGTTTGCGCGGCGGCAAGATCGCATCGACCGGGATCATTTCAGCACCGGCGGCCAATAGAGGCGCTGATGGCGCCGCTGCGGAGCGAATTCTCGGATCAACTCAGGCGCATATGCGGTGGCTGCGCGCTCGCGTTCCTGCTGTGCATCATCGTTGCGGCGCTGCTCGATGCGCGCGGCATCGGCGGCAAGCTTGCCGCCACGATCATCACATTGCTTCCGCTTGCGCTTTATTGCGCGGCCGGCCTCGCCGCATCGACTGCGAATCCGCTTGAATTCCACATTGCGGGGCGAGGGAGTTCCGCAGATTTCGCCGGCATGGCCGCGGCCGCCCAGTGGAGCGCGCCGGCGCTCTTTCTGGCTGCGCCTGCCTCGCTCTTCGCCGCAGGGTATGACGGGCGGCCGATGCTGATTGGATTGAGCGGCGGGTACGTCCTGCTGGCCGTCCTGATTGCGCCGTTCATGCGCAATTGCGGTGCGCGGACCGCGGCTGGTTTCATCGTCATGCGCTACGGCACTTTTGCGGGTCTCATCGCAGCCGCATTGCTGTTCATCTGCTCTGTCTTGTTTATGACGGCGGTGTTTGCGACCGCCGTGGCATTCATTGCCCGTGTGCTCGCAGCCGATGCGAGGATCGTGCTTGTGATCGGGATAGCAGTCGTTCTGCTCTGCACGATCGTGGGCGGAATGGCCAGCGTGATCGCGTCACAAGCGGCGCAGTACATGGTACTGCTCATCGCCAGTCTTGCCGTTTTTTTTCTCCTTGCGGCGAAGCCGTTCGATGCGCCTGCAGCGGCGCCCTACGACCCGGTCATGGAGGCCGTCAATATCCTGGCGCAGGGACTGGGGCTTGTACCGGCGCCGAGCCCGCGCAGCGTCCCGTTTCACGTCGGTGCCACGGTCGGTAATCTTGAATTGATCATTTGCCTGATGGCTGGAACGGCATCGCTGCCCCATGTCATCATGCATCCGCTCACGACACACAGCATTGATGACGCACGCAAATGGGGAGCCTGGTCGCTTCTCTTCATCACCATTCTTGTATTTGCACTCCCGCCCTATGTGAGACTCGCAAATAGCGCCGCAGCATTGGAATCGAGCGGCATCATGACCGGGTTGGTGGCGGCAATTGCCGCAAGCGCCACCGCCGCGGCGGCGAGCGCACTGCTTTTCACCATGGCCGCTACTCTTACGCCCGGTATTCAACGTGCCCCTGAGCGCGCTTCGGGTGTTGCAAAGCCCCGCATCTTGCCGGCGCGTGGTCTCATGATCGTTATCGCAGCTGGTATCGGTTACGCAGTCGCAACCCAGCCGCTCGAAGGAGCTTCCATGCTGGCGTGGTCGTTCTCGCTCGCGGCGGCGGGATTGTTTCCGGCCCTCGTGCTCGGGATCTGGTGGGAGCGCGTGACCACCGCCGGTGCCGTCCTCGGGATGCTGAGCGGCTTTTCGATTTCGCTGTTTTATGTCGTATTGACCCGCTATTTTCCGCAGGCCGCCATGGGCGAGCTTGGCATGACCACGCTCTCCGATCCGGCGAGCGGAAGGCCGCTCGTTGACGCAGCACGCATCCTGGCGGATCCTGGATGGCATGCCGATGTACCGGCGAGCCTCGCAAATCCGCTGGCTTCCAAGGTGGGCTGGTTCAACGTGGGCAATGAGGCCTGCGGAATTTTTGGATTGGCGGTTGGGTTTGCGATCACCGTCGCGGTCTCGCTGATGGGGAAGAAGCCGTCAGCAGAAAAGCAGGAGCTGATTGACTCCACCCGCATCCCACGCACCGGCAGGCCAGATTGAGCGGCGCGAAATGTATTACCTCGCCGTGACGGCATCGTAGATATCCTCTTCCTGCGCTGTGTGGATGCGCACGAGAGCTTCGATCGCCTCAATTACGCGCTGCGCGTCGCGTATCAAATAACGGTCAATCTTCTCCAGCGGCAGGTCCTCGACAATACGCGCCAGCAAGCGAGCCAGGTGCAGAATCTCGCGATGCGCGCGGCTCATGGCGGAAAGACCGTGGCTATCCACCAAGACCTTGGCCAGCTTCGGATACACGCTCCCTTCATCGTCTCGCTCGTGCTCGACGACGTGCTGCTGAACGATAGCGTTGGCCTCCACGATCAAGGGCGCCGCGCTCTCGGGATTGGCATCGTCGAGCGCATCGGCGATGGATCGCAAGCGGTCGAGATTCCGGAGGAGTACGACGTGGCTGCCGTGCAGATCGCGTCCGGTCGCCGCGGGCATGATACGCCGCGCGTGCTCCCGAGCCGGCTGCAAGGCACGCAAGGCATTGAGAATGACGGCAACGTCGATCACTTCCTGCACGATGGCTGCCGGCACCGGCGCAAGCCACCCGATCATCGCCGCGAGCATGGCCAGGGTCGATAAGCCCATGCCAACGAGTATGCTTTCCACAGCAATCCGCCGCGCGCGCTGCGCCACGATGATCGCCTCGCCAACGCGGTCGAGCCGGTCTGCCAGAATGACGACGTCCGCGGCCTCGGAGGAGGCGCTCGCTCCCCGCGCGCCGAGCGCTATTCCCACATCAGCGCATGCGAGCGCCGGCGCGTCGTTTATTCCATCACCCACCATGATGGTCGGATTGAGCCGCTGCTCCGCGCGCACGGCCTCAACCTTGTCAGCAGGAACCCGATCGGCAAGCACGGAATCAAGGTCGAGCGCCGCGCCGATGGCCTGCGCAGCGGCAGCGCGGTCGCCGGTCACCATGACGATCCGGGCGACTCCCGCGTTGCGCAGCATGCGGATGGCCTGGGGCGTTTCCGGCCGCAGCTCATCGGCGAGCAGCAAAGCTCCAATCGGTCGTTCGTCAACAGCAACAAACACGACCAGGGCCGACCGCCACGAGCCGCGCCGCGCTGCTCGCAGCGCCCATTCCGGCAGTTGCCTATGTGCGAAAATCAAGTCACGGGAACCCGCGCTCACCCGCTTTCCCTCGACCATCCCACTCAGACCCGAGCCCATCAACTCCCGGACCTGTTCCGGCATCTTCAGTGGCAGGGCTCGATTGACCGCTGCCTGAACCACGGCGCCAGCGAGAACGTGGTGAGAAGCCTGTTCGAGCGACGCTCCCAAGGTAAGCACCTCTTCGGAGTTCTCGCCTGGAGCGGCTTCTATGGAAAGAAGACGTGCACCGCCGACGGTGAGCGTTCCGGTCTTGTCGAACAGGACAGTATGGGCCCGCGCCAGCGCCTCGAGCGGCGCGCCGCCTTTGACAAGAATGCCGCGTCGGGCAGCCTGCGCGACGCCCGCAATGAACGCAACCGGAGCCGCCAGTATGAGAGGACATGGAGTTGCAGCGACCAGCACTGCGAGGCTGCGAATGAGATCGCCCGAAATCAACCATGCGATCGCGGCCACCGCGAGCGTGAAGGGAAGAAAGACCAGCGCGTAGCGATCGGCAAGCCGCACGAACGGCGCTTTGGCGGTCTGTGCGGCCGTTACGAGGCGCACGATGCCCGCATAGGTGCTTTCCCCCGCGACCGCCGTAGCAGCCATCTCGAAAGTTTCCCCAGCGTTCAATGATCCGCTGTAAATTGCCGTGCCTCGGTGCCTCACGACTGGAATCGGCTCGCCGGTCAATGCCAACTCGTCGATCGTTGCAGTATCCAACTCCACAAGGCCATCTACCGGAATAACTTCGCCCGCGCGGACCACGAGTCTGTCACCAACCGAAACGGCACCGATTGGTACGTCTTCGCTCTTGTCGTCCACGCGACGGTGCGCCAGGCGTGGCGCGCGGTCGACCAATGAGCGCAAATCATGCTCGGCACGAGAGACCGCAATCTCTTCGAGCACATTGCCGCCGGAGTACATCAACGCGACAACGGCTCCGGCAAGGGGCTCGCCCAAGGCCAGCGCGGCAGTCATCGACAAGAGAGCTATTGCGTCAACGCCCAGTCGTCCGGCCAGGAAGTCCCGAATGATCGAGATGGCGAGACCCACGATGACGGGGCCGGTCGCGAGCGTCCAGCAAAGACGCGCGACAGCGGCCTGGCCTGCGGCGTGCGCCAGAATGCCCGCTGCCAGTCCGAGGACCGCGATCGTGACCAGCGACCATCGCAGGAAGCGCTGGGACATTGGGCCTGTTCCACGAAAACCCGGTAACGTGCTGCGCGCCTCAATGCGAGAACAGGCAACAGATCGGACTTTTCACCAACAGCTCGCGGGTGACCCCACCGAAAACCCACTCGCCCAATCGGGAATGTCCATAGGCACCCGCAACAATCAAATCGACATTCTCGTCACGCGCTATGCGAAGCAGTAAATCCGTTACCGAGAACTCAGCTACCATTATCCGCTCTTCGATGGTTTCGATCCGATGTCGAATTTAGGTAGCGAGCGACATCTTTCACATTATGTAGAGCTTGGTCTTTTCCTTCATTCGTTTCAGATATTTGGATAATTGTGACACTTTCGGCCTCCTGCAAGAACGGAAGCGAGTCACGAACTGCACGTCGAGCTTCCCGCGTGTCTTTCCATGCGATTCCAATCCGCTTTGGCGAAAATGAGCTTGCACTAGCTGGCACAACCAAGACCGGGCGACCCGCTTTCAGCAGAAGACCTGCGGGGTCAAGACTGCGAAATGGGTCTCAATTCTCTCGCTCATTTCCGATGATAATCAGATCGGCTGCTCGCGCTTCCCGCGCGAGGACTTCGGTGGGAAAGTCTAGCCCGGATCGCCACTCCACCTCCCGATCGCGCATACGAACGGCAGAGCAGAACTGCTGCCCTTTGCGATCAAGTGCGGCTTTCATTGCCTGCAAGTCAGGCACCGTTGTGGCTGGATGGATCATGGCCTCTTCAGCAAGAAAGACTGACATAGGTGCCCAGCCCGCAACACCAATCAGGTGAGCGTGGAAACGATCTGCCAAGTCGGCGGCAATGCCGACGCGTCCGCTCAATTCGCTGTCTAAATCGACGTGTACCATCAGACTGACATACGACACGGTTCACACCCTCCGAAGCAAAGAGAAGTTTGTTTACACGTGAGACCATCGCCTTAGGCGGCGGGGAAGGCCTTGACACAGATCAATTGCACTGGCCGGTTGAGTTTCAGCCTGACGCGCCTGTTTCTACTGAAGGCTGCATCAGCAGCACGAGAATTGCAGCAGCAGCCACGCATGCGCTGACGCCAAACGCCAGCACCGGACCTGAGATCGTCCAAAGAGCACCTGCTCCGGCACTTGCGAAGAATGCAGTTATCCCGACGGCGACATCATAAATACCAAACGCCGTGCCGCGCAGGTGATCGGGCGCCGAGTCTGCGATTGTGACAGCGAGCAACCCTTGGGTCACCCCGAGCTGCAAACCCCACAGGCCAGCACCCAGCACAGTTGTCCAGACGCTGCTTGCAGTACCGAAAACAAAATCGGCGCCAATTAGGATCACCGCGCCAAGTCCCAGCTGGAGCCGGCTGTCGATGTGGTTTGCGAGAAGACCGAAAGGATACGCGGCTGCTGAGAATACAATGTGCATCACAACGAGAACCAAGGGTGCGAAAGCGGGATCTATGCCAATGTTTGAGGCCACGAGCACAAGGAACGCTTGACTGAAACGAGCCAACGATAAAAGACTTGCGATTATGATCATCCACCAGAATGCCGCCGGTAATGCCGAAATGTCCGCACGACGAATCGGAAGACGCCATGGCCCGCGATCCATTTTGGGTGGTAATTCCTTGACCGCGACTGACAGGACGACGATTGCGGCATAGGCTGGGATGAGCGCGACCCAAAACACCAGACGGAAATCATCCCCGCTCAAATTCATCAAGCCAACTGCAAGCAGCGGTCCCACAACGAAGCCACTGACCGCCACCGCCAGCCGCAAGCCGAAACCCGCTCCGCGAACGTCAGGCGTGGTAAGGTCCGCCAGGAATGCATCGCGCGGAGCGTCGCGAACTCCTTTACCCAGCCGATCAATCACGCGGGCACCGAGGATGGCTGGTGCGGTGTCAGCTATCGGAAACACTGTCTTCACGGCCGCGGACAGGACGTAGCCGCAGACGACAAGGGGCTTTCGGCGCCCGATCCAATCGCTGATCGCTCCGGAAAGAATCTTGATTAATGAGTTCGCTGCCTCGGCCAATCCCTCCATCAGTCCGACGGATGCAACGCTCACGCTCAGTGCTCTGACCAGAAAAATGGGCAAGAGGCTATAGATCATCGCTGACGATATGGCCGTGAGCAGGCTCACGTACCCTAGGGCGGCGATATTGGGTGAGAGGCGGTGCATATGCATCGAACACGGAAGTTCCCGCCGAGGAACGTGATCCCGCACCGTGTACTCTCCCCGTTTACTGCCAGGACGAGTGCACTGTCTAACGCGTCGCGACGCGTACGCCCGGCGCAATGCGGTCGCTCGGATACACTACGACGGTCTCGTTGACGGCTAGGCCTGCGGCGATAGCTGCTGAGCGGCCCGATCTTCTTAGAACCTCTATTCGACGTCGTTCGGCCCGGCCGTTTTTGACGACATAGGTGTACCACTCCGTCCCAACACGAAACAGTGCGCCAGTCGGAACGATGGTAGCGGCGTCGCGCTCGAAGACGGAGATGCGGGCCTCCACCCGATAGCCGTCGCCGAGACCTGCCCAACTCTGTGCCGGTGAGATGACGTCGACAATGACGTTGACGCGTTGCTCTTCGACGCCCAGGGTCGAAATTTTGGTGAAAGCAGTAGGCTCGACACGCCGCACCCGACCGGCAAGTGTACCCGATCCACCCCACCGTTCAATGATCACCTCGGCGCCGAGTTTTATTTCAACGGCATCTGTGCTCAGCACGTCAACGACGATCTCGAGATCGCGGGCATCACCAATTTCGACGAGAGGCGTTCAAGGCGCGACAACGGTCTCGCTTTTTTAAATACCTTGAGAATGACGCCGTCAACCGGAGCTGTGACGTTCCAATGGTCGATCGGCGTATCTCGCCTCGCTCGTAGCTTGCAAGCAACGCTTTCGCTGCGCGACCTCGTGCTCCACTGCGTGATCCTGAAACTCTGCTGCCGCAGGTCCCGGTCAGCAACCGCAGCGCAAGCTCGGCTCGTTCGAGAGCCTGAGAAGTCGACGCGCTCGCTCGAACAGCGTCCGCGTGCGCTCAAATTCTATTTTTGCTGGGCAGCCTGCGCCGAGCGCGTTCAACGGCGGCTGCGTGCGTTCACGCGCCGCTCGGCTGCACCAAGGCGCTCTTCGATTTCCGTCGGCTGCGCGGATCGAGAAGCGGGGCCGGCGCCGAAAAGATTGAAACGATAACGTCATTCGTCGCAACACCGTCGCCAACCTTTAGTGGGATGCGGGTCGAGCGCCGGCGAGCGGAGCCACGACAACGTAACGTTCGCGCACGCGCGTCTTGCATCCTCGTCGACCGTGGCAACGAAGCGCCCATGGTTACCTCGCGGTTTCGACCGGGATAGGTCCGGCAGCAGCAGCCACGCGAGTGCCCGACGATTGCGGCCACGCAAAAACAAACACCGCACCACGGGTAGTCAGGCGCATTGGATCAATCCGTGCTTTGAGCACGGCGACGAGGTCAAGACGATGATACGCGTCGCACTACAAAAACGCTCAATGCTGCCGCTGCTAAGATAACGGCAGTCGCCGCGGCAAAAGTGCGCGCGCTGATTACGGCTGGTATCTGAAAGGACTTGTTCGAATGCAAATGAGCAACAAGGTTGACGATAACATGCGACAGTCTAAGCCAGCGGCACGCCACAGCGAGTTCGATCACGAACTCCGAGAACAGTATGCGTGAAACTCCGAACGCGTAAATCGAGCACCGGAGGCTCGCGAGTTCAAGCTCGTTCTGAAGACTGATCCGCGCGCTGTTGTAAACGATCCAACTGCAATAATAACAGCGAACGTCGTCAATATGCTGCGCTTACCAGGACGAGCCGGCAATCTTGTCGAGAAACGACGTGATGGCATTCGCTTCATCGCCGCATTCACGACCGGAAGCTCTTTGAAGTGCGCGCGAGTTCAGCAATTGACGGGTTCAACGAACATCGCGGCAGCGAAACAACGTGTCTTCGCTGTGAGGCGATTGAGAGTATCGAGGTCCATGTAACCGCTCATCCCGAGGATTTCCTCGACCGGTGCTGAGACTACAACATCGCGCGTACGGCGGCGACCTTCCATGACTTCGATGGTAATGGTCTCCCCGGGTGCCACACCCAGCCGCTCAGCGAGCGCCCGGGCAAGTGTTATGCCCTCCGGTGGAATGCTGATCGGCCTCAAGGAAGTATCGCGCGGACGACGAAGCTGGGAACCACTAGCAAGACCGATGACCGACGTCAGATAGTTTCTGTGGCCAAAGCGCAACCGCGCGTGCACGTAGCGCTGCCCCTCTGCGATCAAGACGCCGGGTTCGCGTGCAAGGTCCCGTAATATGTCTGCATCTACAGGCTGCGGGAACGTGATCGAGGTGTTGCCACGGTCAATCAAGCTGAACTGTACGTCCATCATGTAGTCGACTGCGTCGCGCCAGAACAGACCGAGGACAACCATCGGGACGGCGAACGCTATCCCCCCGATCGTCAACAATGCGCGAACCGGCCGACCGGCAAGATTGCGCAGGATCATCACTCGTCGCGGCGTGCGTAGATTGCTGGACCACAGGGCTTCGATGGCGGCATGACGAAAGCGCAGCGGCGGGGCTGGCTGCATGGCGACCGCCGGAGCAAGCGTTATGACGTTTCGGATCGCAGCAACGACTCCGAGGCTGGCCGCTGCCAAGCTAATGCCGAAGCTTGCAGCAACCGACCAGGGCGCTAATTCTAAGGTCAATTCGGGAAAACGAAAGAAGCCCCGGTAGCTGAAGATCATAGCGCGGCCGAATGCTACCCCGCCTGCTATGCCAATTACCGAGCCCAACGCGACGACGATGGCAACAAGCTTGAGATAGTGCGTAACAATAGGCATCGTCGGAAATCCAAGTGCCTTAAGCGCCGCGATTTGCTCACGTTGCGCGGTCACCAGCCGGCCAAGTGCGACATTGAGCAGAAACGCGGATACAGCGAAGAAAATGTAAGGTATCGTCGTCGACACGACTTTTTGCTGGTTGAGTTCATCTTGCAGAAAGCGGTTCGAGGTCTGGTCACGCCGAGCAATCGCTCCAACCGAGCCGTAAGCCTCCAAAATTCGATCGAGTTCCTCGATGACCTCCTGCCTGTTCACACCCGGCGCAAGCGAGACCACGGCGTCATTGAAAGCGCCTTCCATTGCAAAAGCGGCTTCGGCAGCCGATCGATCCACCCACAAAATCGCGTAGTATCGATCATCCGGAATCAGCAGGCCGGGCTTGACCGCATAGACGTATTCCGGTGAGAGGGCGATGCCCGCGATTTGGAACGTCTCCACACGGCCATTCAAGATGACGCGTAGATCAGCACCAGGTGCGATGTTGTTTGCATCGGCGAACGCTTCGTTGATCAAAGCAACACAGCTATCACCCGGTCGGGGACCAGCGCCGCGTCGCAGATGCAAGCGATTAAGATTTTCCTGCCCGGAGTTCGCAAGTGAAACCATCCGCGCTGAAACCGGTAATGCTGAAGACGGCCAGTCCACAATCACATCGCGTACAATCCGCGCCTCGACTGAGGTGACACCCGGTATCTCATTTAGGCGAGAAACGATGGCCAGTGGCGCCCGCTTGACGGTGACGAACACGTCGGGGAAGCGGGCGTCGTGGTAAAATCGGCTGCGCGTGCCTTCAAGCGTCCCATAGGTGGATACCGACGCGACGAAGACCGCCACTCCGGCAGCTACTAGGAGCGCGATAGTAATGATCTGCCCGCGCATGGCGGTGATGTCGCGAAGCAGCTTGCGATCGAGAAGGCTCACCAGCTCAATTCCTCTGGAGCTAAGCGGCGCAGATTGCGCTCCTCTTCGACAATTCGACCACCACCAAGCCGCAATACTCGGTCCGCCATGCCGGCGATGAATTATGGGTAATGACTACGATTGTCGTACCGAGTTCGCAGTTTACCCGCGCGATGGCTGCCAGCACGAGCTTGCCGGTATGGTAGTCGAGCGCGCCGGTGGGCTCGTCGCAGAGCAGCGCGTCGGGTCGCTTGGCGATGGCGCGCGCTACAGCCACGCGTTGCTGCTCGCCGCCCGATAGCTGTGAGGGGAAATGGTCTAGTCGATCGGACATTCCGACAAGTGCTAGAGCCTCGTGCGGGTCCAGAGGATTGCTCGCTATCTCTCCGACGAGCGCGACGTTTTCAAAAGCGGTGAGGCTCGGAACCAGATTGTAGAACTGGAATACGAAACCCACATGCTCGCGCCGATAGCGTGTCAACTCTGCATCAGTTGCTCCGACTAGATCATGATCTCGCCAAGCCGCGTGCCACCTGTCGGCGTGTCAAGCCCTCCAAGTATATTGAGCAGTGTCGATTTGCCGGAACCCGAGGGGCAAGCAGGACAACAAACTCGCGTTCGTAGATATCGAGATTGATGTCGCGCAGTGCGTGTACCTTGACCTCACCCATCACATAGATTTTCGAGAGGTCGCGGGCCACGAACACCTTCACAGGTTGCGGCTGAGATTTCATGCTGCCCACGTCTTAACTTTTCCCATCGTCTCGGCATTAGGATCTTGATTCTCATCGAAAAAGGTGGGCGAGCCAATACGCTGCACCTGCTGCAAGACCGCCAACAAGCAGGGTCTGAAACGACGATTTAATCTTGTTGACTCCGGTGAACTGGCCCTTGATTGCTCCGAAGCAAGCTAGCGCGACCCCCGTAGTTACAACTGAAATGCGGAATGCATCCGCGATGCTCGATGCCAACATGTACGGAACTAGCGGAATCAGCCCGCCGACCAGATAAGACGCGGCAATCGTGCCCGCGCTGATCGGAGCTCGCCGTGGGTTCGGTCGATCAAGGCCCAGCTCGAAGCGCATCATGAAATCAGTCCAATGCTGGCGATCGGACGTGATGGCGGCCACGACGGCATTGAGGGCATCACCCCCGAGTTCGTAGCCCTTGAATATTCCTTTTACCTCCTCGACCTCGCGCTCTCGCAAAGAATTGATTTCGCGCGTTTCTTCGGCGGCGTAGTGCTCCGCGTCGCTCTTGGCTGCCAGATATCCGCCCAGCCCCATCGCAATCGCGCCGGCGACGATTTCCGCTAAGCCAGCTGTCACGATTATTGCGGTGCTGCTCACTGCGGCCGAAAGACCGGCAGCTAGCGCAAACGGCACCGTCAATCCGTCTGCCATCCCGATCACAACATCGCGGACGGCTTCAGAGGCGGTAAAGTGCTTTTCGATGTGAGGAACGCTCGGCATGAATGGACTCGCAGCGTACCTCTGATCCTCTCGCGTGTTTCCCGCTCAGAAGGCGAGTAGTGGCTACCATCTATGGAGCGTGGTCATCTGAGCGCTTGCGCCGGTAATCATTGCTCCCGCCAAATTCTCGCGGTGCGCTAAACTGGCCCAGAGCACAGCCATGTGTGAATGAGACGAGGCCCAGAGTGATGTTCGCCAGGCCCCCGTGAAATTCTTTCATTGCGCTTTCGTCCCGCGTGCGACCCCGTTCCCGGTCTTCTCTCTTTTCATCGGCCCTCGCCGTCGCGATCGCCACACTCAGTGGGGCTGCTGATGTTTCCGCGGCGTATAGAACCCGCAATGGGCCTGCCTTTTTTCTGCCCCGTACACGGTAAGGCCAGTGACAACCGTCGCAACAAGGCAGGCAAGAAGCGCCAAGAAGCGCAAAGATCATCGCACGCCTGCAGGGCTGTGGCCGATGTATCGCTTCGCTCGAAACCGCAAGAGATCAACAAGGTAAGAAATCACTGTCGACGGGCCAAAAAGGAAATCCGCAAACCGAGCGTGTTGTGGTCCCACAAAACCCCAAATCACGCGAATTGTGACGGCTATGCCGACCACATAACCCGCCCGGACATGGGCTGAGAGCAATTCATCCTCTGTGAGTAGGCAATCGTAAACGCTGCAACGATGACCCAATGTCCAATGCGGACGAGAGGGTCCCAAACGAGCACCTGCCGAGCCTTCAGTTCCACCGTCGCGGCCGTTGCTGTCATGGCAGCCTCCGATACCGCACAACGGAGGCTTGGCGTTGATATAGGTCAAAAATTTCGGATGACTTTGGATGCAGCCATTTGCCGGCAATTAGCAGTAACACGACTGGCGCGGGTCAGCCCTAGACTTCACTAAGTCCTTTTGAGCCTGCAGGTCGTGATGAGCTGCAGGTCGTGATCGATGTCAACCACGCATAGAGAGCGGGGTACGCCATGATAACAGCATCAACGTGAGGGCTTGCGTCGCGAGCAGCGGAGCGGCGCTCAGACCGAGGATCACCGCCCACATCAGCGGCGTGACCGATGCGAGACTAAGCACGTGAGCTATGGGCGCCAGATAACACGGCACGATGAGAAGACCGGTGCAAAGGAGCAGCGATGCCCATACCCAGGGATTGCGGGTGACTTCGTTACGCACCACCCCCGAACGCGGATGGCGCATGTTGAAGACCTGCCAAAGCTGCGCGAACGCCAGGGTCAGGAACGTGACCGTCACGACTTCTCGGGGGTCCAAGTCCATCCACAGGCGCGCCGCCGCAAGTGCGCCGAAGGTGCCGGCAGACATCGGCAGGCTGTGAAGCACCAGGGTCACCCATTGCGAGCGCCCGAGGATCGGCTCCTTTGGATCGCGTGGCGGTCGCTTGAGGATGCCGCTCTCGCCTTCACCCATCGCGAGCGCAAATGCCGGGAATACATCAGTGACAAGGTTGAGGTAGAGAATTTGCAAAGGGAGAATCGGCAACGGAATCGTGGCGAGCACCGCCAACCCGATCACCAACAGCTCGGTCAAGTTGCACGCCAGGAGATAGGCGGCGAAGCGGCGGATATTTCCAAAGATAACCCGGCCTTCCCGGATTGCCTTCACGATGGTCGGGAACGCGTCATCGAGGAGAATCATCGCAGCGGCTTCTCGCGCCACATCCGTGCCTCGCAATCCCATCGCGATCCCGATATCGGCCTGCCGCAGCGCCGGAGCGTCATTGACACCGTCGCCCGTCATCGCGACGATTTCGCCGGCGGCTTGATAGGCTCGCACGAGGTCGAGCTTTTCCGCCGGGCTCACCCGCGCGAAGATCCCCACGCTGAAAAGGTCGCCATTGTTTCCTTTGGCGAAGCCGCGCCACTTCTTTTCCTTCGAGGACTGCGAGGTTCTCGCCTAGCCTCGCGGCGCGAGCAATGCTGCGCGCGGTCACAGCATGATCGCCCGTGACCATGATCACTCGAATGCCTGCCTGGTGGCAGGCCGCAATGGCTTCCGCCACATCTGAACGCACAGGGTCATCAAGGGCCAGGAGACCGACGAACGTCAAACCTGCGTAGGGAGGAGCATCCACCCGCGTGCCGGTCTTGAAGGCGCAGGCCAGCACGCGCAGGCCATGCTGACCGAGCAAGTCGACGCGCTTTAACCATCTGCTGCGGGTGCTCAAAATCCATCGCAATTTCGCCGCCGTTCGATAGCACTCGGTCGGAAGCGGCCAGTACCGGCTCCGGTGCACCTTTCACCGCGAACAGAAAATGATCGCCATGTTGGTGGATGGTGGCCATCATTTTGAATGACGCATCGAATGCATGCTTGTGAATGGTGGGCTCATTCGAGAGAAGGGCGGAGCGTTCGATGCCGGCGTGGAGGGCCAGGCGCAGGAGCGCGAGCTCCATCGGGTCACCCGTCCCCCTCTCAGTCCCACCTTCAAGTGAGGCGTCATTGCAGAGGACAGCAATTGCCAACAAGCGTGTGAGCTCTGGGTGACGATCGAGCTGAAGCTGCGGAACCGCCTTACCTGGATCAGGGTCGATTTCGACTTCCCCTGAAGAAACCCAGAGCCGCCGGACCGTCATCCGGTTTTCCGTCAGCGTGCCGGTTTTGTCGGTGAGAATTACGGTTGTGGCGCCCAGCGTCTCCACAGCGGATAGCCGTTCGACCAGGGCATTCTGGCGAGCCATGCGCCACATCCCGCGTGCCAGCGTGAGAGTGGCAACAATTGGCAAGCCTTCCGGGATCGCCGCCACCGCCAATGCGATTGCGGCTTCGACCATAAGGAAGGGGTCTTCGCCGGTGGCGATGCCGACGCCGGCGATAACAGCGGTCAAGACCAACGTAACCCAGACCAACTGGGCAGAAAGCTGCGCCAGCTTCCTTTCCAGGGGCGAGCTTCCCAGGTCGGCTTCTTCAACTAGCTGCGAAATTCGGCCGAGCTCGGTTGCAACCCCGGTCGCCACCACCACACCGACGCCGCTGCCCCGCGTGAGGACGGTGCCTTTGAACAGCATCGAGCTGCGATCACTCAACCGTGCGTCCGCTGGGACGCGGCCCGTCGCCTTTTCTACCGCGACGGATTCGCCAGTGAGCGATAATTCGTCAGCCGCCAGGTTGTATGCTTCGAGCAGCCGCACGTCGGCCGAGAGCGAGTCGCCTGCCTCCAGCAGAACGATATCGCCGGGCACCATTTTCTCGGCCGGGATCATGGATACATGACCGTCGCGTCGCACGCGGGCGGAACGCGTGCCAAGCGTGCGCAGCGCCTCGATGGACCGCGCAGCCTTTAGCTCAGTCACGAATCCGATCAGGGTATTGAGTGCCAGCACGACCGCGATTGCGCTAGCTTCCTCCCATTCTCGGAAATAAAACGCCAGAGCGGCAGCGGCGCTCAGCAAGTAGACCACTGCGCTTTGGAACTGATGCAGCAGCACGCGGAAGGCGGGAACCGTCCGATGCACCACAATCGTATTTGGCCCATATCTCTTGAGCCGGCGGCCAGCCTCCGCATCCGTCAAGCCGGATGAGACCGAAACCTCGAAGCGCACCAGCACCTCGGCGTGGGGAAGCGCGTGGTGGGGCTCGCACCGAGCATCCGTTGTACCGTACTGCATTTCGGATCAGTGGCTGCTCGCCGCAACGACCTATAATACTTCGGCTTGCTGATGCTTACTGGATTGCGATAGATCAAATCCGAAATGCTTTTCGGTGATATCGACCTGGCCTGATAACAGCATCCGGAATTAGCTGGAGAACTCGATGGCGTTCAAGGATCTTCTCCTTGCTCTCACTACATATCCCGAGCCGACCGCGGTGTCTGCGGTAGATGATGCAGTTGCCCTGTCAGCCGCATTGGGAGCCCGGATTTCAGCCATCGCATGCCAGGTGAAGATACAAGTACCTGGGAGCGTACTGGGTCATACGGTCGGGGATATCCCGGCCATGATCGGAGCTGAGGCGAAGAAGAGTGCTATGAACGCGGAAAAGCTTCTGGCCGCGTTCGAGGATGGTGCACAACGAAGCGGCGTTTTCCAGGAGCGCATCCTGGAGACGTGCCTGACGTCCGAAGTTCCTGGTGTGCTCGTCGACTATGCCCGGCTTCGCGACCTGACGATAGTTCCCGTTCCGGAACGAGACCACGTCGGGAGCTGGTATGCCGAGGCGATCATCTTCGGTTCCGGCCTTCCCACGATGATCTTGCCAGAGGCTCGCAGGCGTCCCGACTTTGCTCTCAATACCGTCATTGTGGCCTGGGATTTTGGCCGCACGGCAGCCAGGGCCGTGGCTGATGCGCTGCCGCTATTGGAGAAGTCGAAGCGGGTTTTTGTACTGACAGTCACGAATGAGAAGGTCATCGACACCAAGCGATCCGGTGCAGAGCTCGCCAAGCACCTGGCGAGGCATGGCGTAAACGTCACCCTCGACGTCGTGGACGCCGGGGGCCGCAGCATCGGCGAGGCGATCAAGTCCCATGTCGCGTCTCGCAACGGCGATCTTCTAGTGATGGGGGCCTACGGCCACTCACGTCTGCGAGAGTTCATTCTTGGAGGAGCGACAAAAAGCATGCTCGCGCGGCCTCCCGTCCCAATATTCCTCTCTCACTGACGCTAAGCTCCTAGGTCCGCGATTTCGGCATAGAGGCGCCCCTGCGCGGCGGCATTCCCCGGCAAATCACTTATTCTCCGGCTGGCTAAACACCATGCCAGAAACGGGATCAACTAAGACAATGTGATCTCTCACCTCCGTTACACCAGGCACATTCTCGGCTGCAACGATGAGTGCCCGACGCTCTCGCTCGTCTGTGATTGTGCCCCAAAGGTCGACAACGGCATTACGAACGATCGGATTTACATAGATGGGAGCGAGCAAGCCCCGCTTCTGCTTTGCGAACTCCGCCAGAAGCAGACTGCGGATATCTTCATCAGTTTGTGTGGTCGGCCGAGCTTCGCGAGAGACGCTGGCAAGAGCATGAAGCAAGTTGGTTCGACTAACAATTCCCACGAGGCGATGACCACTCAGAACGGGCACCCGCTTGACTTGATGCCTCTCCATCAGGTCCGCGATCTCTGCAACCGGAGTCTCGTCGGTCACCGTGATAGGGTCACGCGTCATGACATCAGCAACTTTGCGGCTATGTGAGTGTGTGTATTCATTCGCGAGTCGCCCAGGTCCGACAAGAAGTTCAAGCCATCTCGGTCGTAGACGCTGCGTTCCGGTTTCGATGCGTCGAAGAAAGTCTCCTTCGGTCACGATGCCCACGAGGCGGCCAACTTCATCGGTCACTGGCAACCCGCTGATCTGCCTCTGAAGCATGATCTGCACGGCCTGCATAACTGTGGCATCGAGTCCGATCGAGACAACGTGCGACGTCATTATATCCTTGGCTTTCACAGCGCTCCTCCCCCTCGTCCCGAGACCCACTCGAAAACATCTCGGCAAAAGCAACCCGCATGAGCGCTTAAGCGTCTCAGGTCTTTCTCAGGATATCTTTCTGCAGAGTGGTGATCATCTCCACCAGCCGTCGCCAGACGTTCTCGATGAAGCTCATGAGCTTGTTGAGATCCGTCGCATCGGGCAATTGCAGGCTGGGCTCCGGCGGCTTGGCCTGGGGTGGCTCCGGTTTCACCACGCCGGGAAGCGGCAGGTCGTGCGCGAGAAGCTCTGTCTTGAGCGCGGCGTTCTCGCCCTGAAGCCGCGCGATCTCCCCCTCCAGCGCAGCGCGCTCGTCGGGTACCGCCTGGCAGGCCCAGCCGACGACACGGCGCGTGCACAGCGATACCTGCCCGGTGCGGCCGTCGAGACGAAGATATCCTTCATCGGCGCGTTTGAACGTATAGCGGTTGTCGTCGTTTTGCGCGCCCGCGCTCTGCGCCCACAGCAACGAACCGCTGCAGACTGTGAGTGCAACAATTGGTGCGGCCAGGCGGATCATGCCGTGTCTCCTGCTGATCTCGTCCATAAGCCGCGCAATGGTTTGTCTTTCAGAATGGCGCGTTGTTGCGGGCCGATTGTTGACACCTGGGAGGGCAGTCCCTATGGTCCGCCCGGCCTTGCGGGCGACGGGATGTTGCATTGTGCCCCTATTTGGCGCGAGTGTCGAACGAATGGACGCGCGCGAACAGGGTGATCGCGAACAACCGCCGAACGACGAGGCTGCGCTCACCGCGCAATTCCGTCGTCTCGGTGAACAGCGCGTCCATCCCGAGGCTGTCGCCCAACAACGTCAGGGCGAGCCTCCCGCCGCCGATCCGAGTGCGATTGCCCGCGGTTTTCGGCTCTCGAGCGAGCTCGTCGCCGGTGTTCTCGTCGGCGCGGCGATTGGTTGGGCGCTCGATCACTGGCTCGGAATTTCGCCCTGGGGCATGATTGTTTTTGTGCTGCTCGGCTTTGTTGCCGGTGTCCTCAACGTGATGCGGTCGGCGGGGGTTATTCCGGCGCGCACACTGGATCGTTCCAACGCGGGGAAATAAGTCGTGCGAATGAGAAGAGAATGGCGCTGGCGCTGAAGCGACAGGCCCGACACGAATAGGGACAAATTCCGGTCCATGGACCCCATTCATCAGTTTCAGATCAAGAACCTCTTCCCGATCGGCCATATCGGAGGAGTCGAGATTGCTTTCACCAATTCCGCCCTGTTCATGTTGATCTCGCTGGCCATCGTTCTTCTTTTGACGCTCGGCGCCACCCGTTCGCGCGCGCTCGTGCCCGGGCGCATGCAGATGGTGGCGGAGATGTCCTATGATTTCGTGGCCTCGATCTTGCGCAGCACCGCCGGCGAAGAGGGGATGAAATTCTTTCCGCTCGTATTCTGTCTGTTCATGTTCATTCTCGTGCTCAACGTGATCGGGATCATCCCCTATACCTTCAGCGTCACCAGCCACATCATCATCACGGTTGCGTTTGCCTTGCTGGTGTTCTTTACGGTCCTCGTCTACGGCTTCTGGAAGAATGGCCTGCGCTTCTTCAAACTTTTCGTTCCAAGCGGAATTCCGATCTATATCCTGCCGCTGGTCAGTGCGATCGAGGTGCTCTCGTTCCTCTCGCGTCCGGTATCCCATAGCGTGCGGCTGTTCGCGAATATGCTCGCCGGCCATATCACGCTGAAAGTGTTCGGCGGTTTTGTTACCATGCTGGCCGCCGCCGGCGTTATCGGCTGGTTCGGCGCAGTTCTGCCGCTCGGCCTCACGGTTGCGCTGACCGCGCTGGAGCTGCTGGTCGCCTTCCTGCAAGCCTATGTGTTCGCCATTCTGACCTGCATCTATCTCAACGACGCCATTCACCCCGGCCATTGAGGCTGCGGGCCTCCCCAATCGAACCAAAGGAGTTTCGTCATGGAACCTGCGGCTGCAAAGTTGATCGGCGCCGGCATCGCCTGCATTGGCATGGGCGGAGCCGGGGTCGGAGTAGGCACCATCTTCGGTCATTATCTGGCCGCGGCGTTGCGCAATCCCTCTGCGGCGCAAGGCCAATTCGGCAATCTCATCTTCGGCTTCGCCGTGACCGAGGCGCTCGGGATCTTTTCGCTCCTGATCGCACTCTTGTTGCTGTACGCGATCTGAGCGGGCAAGCCATCACGCAGGCGCCGGCACCGAAATGGCCCAGAGCAGCGCGCAACCCGTCACCTCGACCGAGCATGCTCCGGCCGGGGAGCATGGCGGCAAGTTTCCGCCGTTCAACTCGACTTACTTTGCCGCCCAGCTCGTTTGGCTGGCAATCACCTTCGGCGTACTTTATTTGCTGATGTCGCGCATCGCGCTGCCGCGGATCGGATCAATCCTGGAGGCCCGCCGCGCTCGTATCTCGGACGATCTTGCTCAGTCCGATCAGTTCGGGGCCAAATCCCAGGCCGTGCTGGCGGCGCACGAACAAGCGCTCAGTGATGCAAGGGGGCGCGCGCAGATGCTCGAGAACGAGGCGCGCCAAAGCGCCTCTGCCGCCGCCGAGGCGCGGCGCAAGGAGCTCGATGCCAGCCTCAACACGCGCATCGCAGAAGCCGAGAAAAGCATCGCCGCTAGCCGCGCCTCGGCCATGAGCAATGTGCGCGCCATGGCAGGCGAAGCAGCAGGCGCAATCGTCGAGCGGCTGACCGGGCTGCGCGCCGCAGATCATGAGATCGCCGACGCCCTGAAAGCCCCGTATGATGGGCAACGAAATGCTTGAGGCCGAAACCTGGGTTGCCATCGCCTTCGTCATCTTCGTGGCGGTGCTCGGCTATTTGAAGGTGCACAAGATGCTCGTAAAGGGCATCGACGATCGGCGCGATCGCATCAAGGCGGAGCTTGACGAAGCTCGCCGGCTCAAGGAAGAGGCACAGGCTCTGCTTGCCGGGTATCAGCGCAAGCAGCAGGAAATCGAGCGTGCGGCGGAAGAGATCATTGCGAGCGCCAAGACCGCCGCGGAGAGGCTCGCGGCGGAAGCAGAGGCCAAGCTGCAGGATTTCATCGCGCGCCACACCAAGATGGCGCAGGAGCGGATCGCCCAGGCGGAAGCCCAGGCCTTGGCCGATGTCCGCTCTGCCGCAGCCGACGCCGCGGTCGCGGCCGCCGGGACCATCCTTGGCCGCAAAGTAAAGGACAAGGTCGCAGACGATCTTCTGACCGAGGGGATCGCCGCGCTCAGAGACAAGTTCAATTGAAGTAGTTGTCCCCTGCGGACAATAATTCTGTGCACAACGCCTGCCCCGGGCCGTGCCCGACTTTTGCCATGCAAGCGCGATTCCTATCCTGCCGAAGCGATTCGTGTCGGGGGAATCACATAAAGAACATGCACTGCCGCAGCGGTGCGGGGGCGGGGCTTTCGTGATCATCTTTGACTGCAACGGGGTGCTGGTCGACAGCGAGCCGATTGCCGCCGCAGTGGCTGCGGAGGAATTCAGCCGCGTCGGAATTGCGCTCACGCCTGAGCTCGTGCTGCGCTTTTTCTTCGGCCGCCGGCCTGCGGACATGATTGCCATGGTGGAGGCCGCCGCGAAATGCAAGCTGCCGCCCAGTTTCGCCGGCAGGCTGACCGCTGCCATTGTCGCGCGCTTGCGGGCCGACCTGCGCCCTGTCCCGCACGCAGCCTATGCCCTCACCTGGTTGCGCGGGCCGAAATGCGTCGCGTCCTCATCAACGCCCGACCGCATTCGCGCAAGCCTCGAGACGGCGGGGCTCGCCCGTTTCTTCGATCACGTGTTTTCCGCAGCCGACGTTCCCAACGGGAAGCCTGCGCCTGACCTCTTCCTCCATGCCGCAGGGCGGATGGGCGTTGAGCCGCGCGACTGTATCGTAGTCGAAGACTCCCCTGCCGGCGTGAGCGCCGCCAAGGCAGCAGGCATGAATGCGATCGGTTTCGTCGGCGGGAGCCATGCCCACGGGGAGCTCGGCGGCGCGCTCATCGCGGCGGGCGCACGCACCATCGTCGCCGACCTACGCCACCTCAAAGGGACGGTCGTTGCACTGCGCGGCTGGTAGCGCGCGCGTTACTGCTGGCGTGGCGCCGGCCTTTTCGCGGATCTCGCCGGCTTCTTCTCGTTCCGCTCGCCGACCTCGTCGAATCCGACGTAGACGACATAGGCCTCGAGCTCCGTCGCCGGCGGCAGTGGGAAGCTCAGCCCCTCCTCGATGTCGACAAATTGAACGTGCGTCTGACCGGGCCCGATGACGGCGCCGCCCCGCTTGAATTTGGTCACGATGATCTTGGGTTCCGGTCCCTCGCGCACCACGGCATAGCGCAGCGGAATATCAACCGAACCGGGCGCGCCGAAAGGCCCCATAATGACCCGGCCCTGAACACCGACCTTGATGGACATGGTGCCGCTCTGCACCTGACATTCGCGCGCGGTTTGTCCAAATGAGAGCTGGTATTTCACGTCTCCGGCCGTTGCCTGGTCGGACTTCACCGTGATGTTCAAGGTTGATGCACCGGAGCGAATATCAACACCCGGGCATTCCACTTCCGGAGCGGAGGCGGTAGGGGATGCGGGCTGGGTCACGCCCGGTTTGGCGCCGGAAAAGAAACTCGAAATCCGCGCGCTCCATGACGGCGTCGTGGACTGCGTGGTCTCGTATTGCTCCACTACGCTGGACGCTGACGAGCAACCCGACACCAGGACCGCGATGATGAGTGCCCCTGCCCGGCCGCTCCCTCGCTTGCTGTTTTCCCCCGACATTGCTCTTCTCAAGCTCTTTTACGCAAACGCTTTGACCCATTCTCCTTATAGCAGCCAAACCGTGGCAGGCCTAAGGCCGGGTGGTGGTTCAAACTGACCCACTACCCAAGGCCGGTTCGTCGCCTCCGCGCGATACCGCCAAGCCTTTGGCAAACCGAAGAAATGCTGGAATTTAAGGGTCGCCTTCGAGCTTGGCGTAGAGCAGGTGATCCTGCCAGATGCCGTCGATGCATAGATATTGGCGCGCGAAACCCTCGCGCTTGAAGCCGGTTTTTTCCAAGAGCCGTACGGAGGCGACGTTGGCCGGAATACAGGCGGCTTCAACGCGGTGCAGCTTGAGGGTGTCGAACGCGAATGGCAGGAGCGCATTGACGGCGGCCGTCATGTGACCTTGCCGGGCATAGGCGGCGCCCATCCAATACCCGAGACTGCCAGCCTGAGCGCATCCGCGCCGGATATTGGCGAGGGTGAGGCCTCCTACCAGCACGTTGTCGCTTTTGCGGAAGATGAAAAATGCATAAGCGAGATCGCTGCGCTGGTCTTCGGCATAGCGCCTGATCCGGCGGCGAAAAGCTGCGCGGGTGAGATCGTCAGCCGGCCAGGTCGGCTCCCAAGGCGTGAGGAACTCGCGGCTCTCTTCGCGCAGCCGGATCCATGCCGAACAGTCCGACATCTGCGCCGGCCGCAGCAGCACGCCATCGCCGGAAATCGCGGGCGTCAGGTCGGACAGCGTGACAGTGCGGAAGAATGCCATATTCAATGAGGATGCTTCATCCTCGTCGCGCTGCACCACATCCGGGACACTTGTCTTGCGGACTCATGCGGCCTGCCGGGCAAGCCCGTCTGCGATTGCCGCGGCCGATTCCAGGCCGCCGCCAGGCCCAAGCGCCGCGATGGCCGGCCGGCCTCGCCGGATGAGGGCGCGGCCTGCGGCGCGCGTGCTCTCTACTGTCACCGCCTCGATCTTGGCCACGATTTCAGCGAGCGCAATGGGACGGCCCCAGTAGATCATCTGACGCGCCAATTGCTCCGCGCGCGCCCCCGAGCTCTCCAGCGCCATGAGCAGGCCCGCCTTCATTTGCGCCTTGGCGCGGTTGACCTCCGTCTCGCTCGCAGTTTCGGCTACAGCGTTGATTTCATCCACCACGACCCGCATCAGCTCGGTCACATCGGCTGCGTCGGTGCCGGCATAGAGTCCAAACAAACCGCTATCGCTGTAAGGCGAGTGGAAGCTGTAGATCGCATAGCACAGCCCGCGCTGCTCCCGCACTTCCTGAAAGAGCCGCGAGGACATGCCGCCACCGAGTACATTTGCGAAAACCTGGAGACTGTAGAGAGTGGGATCGCGATGCGGGAGCCCATGCATGGCGAGCGCGATATGAACCTGTTCGAGCTCGCGCGGCTCGATGCGGGAGCCGCCGACAAAGTGCGCGGGCGCCGGTGGCGGCGCTGCCGGACCTGTGAAGCTTGCAAACGAGCGCTCGACTTGATCGAGCACGCGATCATGATCGACCGAACCCGCGGCAGCAATCACAATATCCGGGCCGCGGTAGTTGCGCGCGAGATAGGCGGCAAGCGAGGCGCGATTGAATGAACGCACAGTTGCCGGTGTTCCCAGGATAGAGCGCCCGACGGCTTGGCCGGTGAAGGCGACCTCTTGCAGCCGGTCCCAGATGAGATCATCGGGCGTGTCCTCGGCGGCTCCGATCTCCTGCACGATAACGTTCTGCTCGCGCCGAAGCTCCTCGGCATCAAATGCAGGATCAGTGAGAATGTCGGACAACACGTCGAGCGCGAGCGGAACGTCTGCTCGCAATACGCGCGCGTAGTAGGCCGTGGTTTCGATCGAAGTGGCCGCATTGAGATCGCCGCCGACGGCCTCGATCTCTTCCGCGATCTGCCGCGCGGTGCGCCGCGACGTGCCCTTGAATGCCATATGTTCAAGCAGATGAGATATGCCGTGCTCATCCGGCCGTTCGTCGCGGCTGCCGGCACCGACCCACACGCCAAGCGAGGCGGTCTCGAGATGCGCCATCTGATCCGTCACCACCACGAGACCGGACGGAAGGCGGGTCACTTCAACGCTCATGCGGCGGCTCCTGCGGGTGCAGCGCGACTGAATGATAGAATGTGTTTCTCAACTGCCATTTGATCGACGGGGAGTACCGTAACGCGCTCCGGCCGCTGGTCGAGATCGGCGAGCCACTCGGGGAGCGACGGTCGCACGCCGCATGCCGCCTGTACCGCATCGGGAAATTTCGCCGCGTGCGCGGTCGCCAGCACGACCATCGGAACCGACGGATCGCGCGTCTCTTTCTCGCTGACCGCGATCCCGACAGCTGTGTGCGGATCGATGCATTGCCCGGTTTCTCGCAACATGGTTCGCATCGTTGCCGCGGTTTCGTTTTCGTCTGCCCGGTCGGCAGAGAAGTGGGCGCGTAGTCCCGAAAGCGCCCTGGCCGAAAGCGCAAATCGCCGCGACTGCGCGAGATTACCCATCAGCATCTGCACGGCACGCGCGTCGCGACCATACAGTTCGAACAGCAGGCGCTCGAAATTGGACGCCACCTGAATATCCATGGAGGGGGATGATGTCGCGACCACATCGCGAAGGTCGTAGCTGCCGGTTGCAATGGTCCGGGTGAGAATGTCGTTCACGTTCGTCGCGATCACCAGGCGGTCGATGGGCAGGCCCATGCGCAGCGCGACATAACCCGCATAGACGTTGCCAAAATTCCCTGTTGGCACCGTGAACGCGACCTTGCGCTGCGGTGCCCCAAGAGCAACCGCGGCGGTGAAATAATAGACGACTTGCGCGACAATGCGGGCCCAGTTGATCGAATTGACGCCGGAGAGGTGCGTGCGATCGCGGAACTCACGGTGATTGAACATGCCTTTCACGATCGCCTGGCAATCGTCGAATGTGCCTTCGATCGCGAGCGCCTGGACGTTTGCGTCGGGAACGGTGGTCATCATGCGCCGCTGCACATCGGAGATGCGCCCGCGCGGAAACAGCACAAACAAATCGGCGCGCGCGCGGCCGCGGAACGCCTCCATCGCCGCGGCGCCGGTATCGCCGGATGTCGCCACCACGATGGTGGCGCGCTCCCCGCGTGCGGTGAGCACGTGGTCCATGATCCGCCCGAGAAACTGCATGGCCAGATCTTTGAAGGCGAGCGTCGGCCCGTGAAACAATTCAAGCACGAAGTCGCTGACGCCGAACTGGGCCAGCGGCGCAACGGCGGGATGGCGGAAATTTCCATACGCTTCCCGCGCGATCCGGGCGAGGTCGTAGTCGGCAATCTCCTCGCCAATGAAGGGCCGCATGATCTCGACCGCCACCTCGGCATAGGGCCGGCCGGCAAAGGCGGCGATGGCATCCGCATCGAGCTGGGGAAAGGTGGCGGGCACGTAGAGACCGCCGTCGCGGGCAAGCCCGGCAAGGGTTGCTGCGAGAAAGCCAAGCGGCGGGGCCTCACCCCTGGTCGAGATGTAGCGCACGCGCCTTGCGGGCTCCCCTCGAAGCTGCGGGCCGGCGCCGGCACAGCCCCGGTACCGCGCAACTTGTTGATTCTACTTGCGTTCTGGCGAACACCTGCATTCGCGGCAAGCGAACGAACCCAAACATAACGGGCAGGCAGCACTTCTACAAGGAAGCCGCCGCACGCTTGGCGCGGCGATGAGTTGCCAGCCAATACCCGAACATGATGCTCACAACGGCCGCGAGGCCGTACCACGTGATGGCATATTGCAGGTGCTCGTTGCGCAGCTGCACCGTCGGCGTGCCGGGGCTGGGGAGACCGCCGGGAGGCGCGGGTGATTCCAGATCGACATAGAACGGCGCGACATCGCCCCAGCCCTTGCCGGCCGCAATGGCGAGGTGGTCGCGCGCGAACCAGAGGTTGTGATCGGGGTCGTCGTTCGGGGTGAAATAGTTGGGCGCCTGCGGCCAGCGCATTACCCCCAGCATGGCAATTTCGCCCGGCGGCGCGGCGCCGTTGACCACGTCTGTGCGCGCATCGGGCACGAAACCGCGGTTGATCACGATTTTGTCTCCGCTTGCAACACGCGCCAGCGCAAGCGCCCAGTAGCCTGCTTCCGGCGTACCGCTGTGCGAGGCGGGCGCGCCGGCATAGACGAGTGCGCCGGTGACGGGAACAAAGGTTGCGGAGAAGCGCACATGCCGGAATTCATCCTCGGTGGCATCAAGTTGCGGCCATACCGCGCGCGCCGGCAACTCGATGGGAGCGGTGAAAATCCGCTCATTCATCGTTTTGATGAGATTTTCCTTCCAGGCCTTGCGTTCGAGTTGCCAGCTGCCGAGCGCCAGAAAAGCCGCGACCGCCGCAAGCGCGAACAGGACGGGCACGACGATGCTGCTGCGAAGCTGGCGCCGGCTCCCCGTCATGGAGCGTCGCTGGGCGTAAAGCGCCCCTCCGCCGCCTTGTGATGATATTGCAGCGCGATCATCAATCCTTTGACCGGGCGCAACGGCACGAGCGTGGTGATCAGTATCAAAGGCACCCACAGGAGGGCGTGGACCCAATAGGGAGGCGCATAAATCATTTCGACGGCCAAAGCGGACCCGGCAACAATGAAGCCGGAGAGAAACATGACAAAAAATGCCGGACCGTCCGCGGAATCGGCAAATGAAAAATCCAGGCCGCAGTGTTCACAACGTGGCCGCACGCTGAGAAAGCCGGCAAACAGCTTGCCCTTGCCGCAGCGTGGGCAGCAGCCCCACAGTCCGGCGAGAAAAGGGGATGGTACTTTGTCGGAGGAGGAAACTGACATGCCAACCTGTCTGTCTGGGACTTACGCTGAAATGGCGCCCGGTCCGGCATTTCTCAAGGGCGAAAAGCTCGCGCGAAACGCCGGCCTTCGCCTATGCTTCGGCCGCGCGCGCTGCGCACCTATACCTTGCGCTTGCGCAGGCGTATGAGCCCGTGCGGGATCGCTGAGCACAGAGGAGAAAGACGCATGACCGTCGCCACCCCGCCACAACCTGTGCCGGATACGCGCGGCGAGCCGCGCGTGCGCCGCTTCGAAGAGCAGCGCTGGCTCATTGACAACATCATTCGCGCCAACGGCATCGACTGGGACCAGCCGCGGTCGCTCTATTTGAACGGCCCCTGCGGCAATGAGGCCAATGCGGACTTTGCCGGTATCCGCGAACGCGTGAAGAAAATGGCCGACATCGGGCCGGCATTCGAGGCGGTGGCGCGCCGGCGTGAAACCAAGGCCCAGGCTGCGGAACAAGCCGGGCGCAAGGTCACTGCGCGTGACAATTATTTCATGGCGGCCGTGCATTGGGGCGCGGCGCAATGGCCCTACGATCGCAATGACGAGACCAACATCGCCTGCAACAACAAGAAGCGCGAGTGCTATCTGAAATACGCCACGCTCGCTGATCACCACGTTGAAGCGGTGTGGGTGCCGTTAAAGGACAAGGCCATCCCGGCCTGGTTTCATCTGCCTCCCGGTTATACCGGCGGACGCATTCCGGCGGTGATCGCAATTCCCGGGATGGACAGCTTCAAGGAAATCCAGGTCGCGCTCTACGGCGACCGCTTTCTCAATCGCGGCATGGCCGTGCTCGCCATCGACGGCCCCGGCCAATACGAGGCGCCGATGATCGGCCTGCATTTTTCCGTGGAGAACTGGATGGCCGCCGGCAAGCCGCTGGTGGAATGGCTGAGCCGCCGGCCCGAGATCGATGCCGACAAGATTGGCGCCTCGGGCACGAGCTTCGGCACATTTTTCGGCACGGTCCTGTGCGCGCACGAGCCGCGCATCCGCGCCTTTGCCGCCATGTCGGTATGCCATGAGCCGGGCTGTCACACCATCTTTCAGGAAGCTTCTCCGACCTTCAAGAAGCGCTTCATGTATATGTCGGGGATTACCGACGAGGCTGAGTTCGATCGGTTTCGCAAGACCATCACCTGGGAAGGCCACGCGGAAAAAATTCACGCGCCGTATCTCGTGGTCGCGGGCGAATGCGAGGAATTAAGCCCGCTCGAACATTCCGAGCGGCTGGTGAAGACCCTCAAAGGTCCGAAGCAGATGGTGGTCTATCAGGAATCGCGCCATTCCGTAGGCAACGTGCCTTCGGCAAATCTCGGCCCAATGCCGCCCATTCTGGTTGCGGATTGGCTGGCGGACCGCCTTGCGGGCAAACCGTTTGCCAGCGAGCATTGGTTCGTGCGCGCAAACGGGCAGATCGAGGTAGCAAAGCTGTAACATGCCCAAACGCCAGATGCATCTCGGTGTGTTCGTGCTCGGCACCGGCAATCACTCCGCCGGATGGCGCTACCCCGGCGCGATGACGACGGGCTGCAGCTTTCCGGTGATGGTCTCGATTGCGCGCATCGCCGAGCGTGGAAAATTCGATCTGTTTTTCATCTCCGACAGTCTGGCGATGGACCCGGGTGACCATCCTTCTTTCGTTTCGCGCTTTGAGCCCACGACCCTGATCGGCGCCTTGAGTGCGGTCACAACCCATATCGGCCTTGGCGCGACCGTCTCGACGAGCTTTGGCGAGCCGTACCACGTCGCGCGCGCCTTTGCTTCCCTCGATCACTTGAGCGGCGGCCGTGCGGCCTGGAACGTGGTGACCAGCAGCGCGAGCGCCGCGGCGCTCAATTTCAGCCGCGAGCAGCATTACGACCATGATCTGCGCTATGAGATCGCAACCGAGTTTGTCGACGTGGTGCGCGGACTGTGGGACTGCTGGGATGACGGCGCGATCGTTGCCGACCGCGCGACCGGCACGTTCCTCGATGCTTCCAAGGTGCGCCCGCTCAATCACAAGGGCCGTTTCTTTTCGGTGGCGGGGCCGCTCAACATGCAGCGCTGCCCGCAGGGCCATCCCGTGATCATTCAGGCCGGCGGCTCGCCGCCGGGGCAGGAGCTTTCCGCTCGCTGCGCCGATCTCGTGTTCTCCGTCGTGAACGGCGATCCCGCTTCCGCGCAGGCGGCATACGAAAGCCTCAAGCAGCGCGTGATCAGGCACGGGCGTCCGCCCGAGGCGGTGCCCATCCTGCCCGGCGTGATGCCCATTATCGGGGAGACCGATGAAGCCGCGAAGGAGCAACTCGCGCGCTTGCAAAGCTGGCTGTCATCGAGCAATGCGCTCACGCTCGTCTCGGCGCGCCTCGGCCATGATATCTCCGGCTATCCGCTCGACGGGCCGGTTCCCCAATTTCCTCAGACCGACCGCGGCCAGGCCTTCTCCAAGGCTTTGTTCGAGATGGCGCGCCGGGAGAAGATGACGTTGCGGGATCTCTACAACATCACCGCGGCGGCGCGCGGCCATTGGGTGATCTGCGGCACGCCGAAGAAAATTGCCGACATTCTGGAGGAATGGTTCACCGGCGGCATGGCGGACGGGTTCGTCGTTATGCCCGCTTATTTTCCCGGCGCCTTCGACGATTTCGTTGACCGCGTGGTACCGGAGCTGCAGCGGCGTGGCCTCTACCGTCGCGAATACGAGGGCACCACGTTGCGCGATCATCTCGGGCTCGCGCGGGTGGAGCGGCGGGGCGAGGCGAGGACAGCGTAATTTTTCGCGCGCGTCGTTGTGCGCTGCACTGCGCTTGCGCCACCGCACGGCTGATTGAACGCGTCAGCAAACAGTTTTTTTGATCTTCCGCATTGCAGCATCAGTCATAACGTTAACGCGCACAAATCCTTCCGCTGTATCCTTTGCAACACAACAAATCCCCCGCTTGCGTGATACGTTTGCGTATTCGCAGATACGACCTCGGATAGGAGAGCGCTGCGGATAAAGAGTGCGGCAGCTATCCGGCCGCTCGACAAGGCCGCCTCGCGAGGCGGCCTTTTTCATTTATTGCTTGGCGTGGAGCGTCTCCCACACCCGGCGCGGGGTGGCCGGCATGTCGATGTGGCGCACGCCGGCGCGATGATAAAGCGCATCGACCACGGCATTGATGACGGCAGGCGGCGCGCCGACGGCGCCCGCTTCGCCCGCGCCTTTCACGCCGAGCGGATTGGCCTTCGACGGCACGTTATGGGTCGCGAAGGAAAAGCTCGGAAGATCGTCGGCGCGCGGCATGGCGTAATCGGTGAAGGAGCCGGACAGGAGTTGCCCGTCCTGCGAATCATACACCGCGTGTTCGAGCAACGCCTGGCCGATGCCCTGCACGACTCCGCCATGGACCTGCCCTTCGAGCAACAGCGGATTGATGGTGCGGCCGAAGTCGTCGACCACGGTATAGCGCTCAATCCTCGTGACACCGGTCTCAGGATCGATCTCGACCTCCACGATGTGGCAGCCATTGGGAAAGGTCTGTGCCGCCGGCACGCGCTGATGCGTGGTATCGAGCCCTCCCTCCATGCCCGGCGGCAGCTTGGCGGGATCGCGTGCGGCTTTCGCGAGCTCGAAAATATCAACGTGCAAATCGGTGCCGCTTACGCGGAAAATGCCGTCCTCAAAGCTTACGTCCTGCGCGGACACTTCCAGAACATGCGCAGCAAGCTGCTTGCCCTTGGCGATGATGCTGCGCGATGCTTCGTACAGCGCCGAGCCCGCGACCGCGAGCGCGCGCGAGCCGCCGCTGAGCCCCGATGGGGTGCGGTCGGTATCACCCATCACCACGTCGATGAGATCAGCGTCGACGCCGAGCTGATCGGAGACAAGTTGCTTGTATGACGTGATGAGCCCGGTGCCGTATTCCTGGTTGCCCATGACAAGCTCGATGCGCCCGTCCTTGAACTCGATGGAGGCGGTCTCGGGAAAGCCGCCGCCGCAGCGCTCGGTATAGGTCGCCATGCCGATGCCGCGCAGCTTGCCCTTGCGCTCGCTCTCGCGGCGCCGCCGCTTGAACGAGGACCATTCCGCCGTCGCCATGGCGCGGTTCATCACTTCTTCGAACTCGCCGGAATCGAGCAAGAGCTTGGTCGCCGACGTATAGGGCATGGCTGAGGGCGGCACGAAATTGATTCGCCGGATCGCATCGGGGCTCATGCCGGTTTCGCGCGCCGCGGCATCCACGAGCCGCTCGAGGAGATACGCGGCCTCCGGCCGTCCGGCGCCCCGATACGCGCACACCGGCACGGTATTGGTGCACACGCCCTTCACGTTGACGTGGATGGCTCCGATTGCATAGAGCCCGGAGACCAGGTCGGTCGCTCGCGTGGGAACAAAGCAGCCGAAGGGCGACAGATAGGCGCCGAGATTGGCGAGAACAAAGACGCGCAACCCGAGGAAGCGTCCCTTTCCATCGAGCGCAAGCTCGGCGCGCGTTGCGTGATCGCGGCCCTGATTGTCGGAGACGAACGCTTCCGAGCGCTCCTCCTGCCATTTCAGCGGCCGCGCGATCTTGCGGCTCGCCCACACCAGCAGCGCATGCTCGGGATACACGAAAGCCTTCATGCCGAAGCCACCGCCCACATTGGGCGTGATCACGCGCACCTTGTCCTTGGGCAGCTTGAGCACGGGCTCGGCCAGCTGGTCGCGCACGAAGTGCGGCCCTTGCGTTCCCGTATAGAGCGTGGAGCGGCCGCTCATTGGATCGTAATCGGCCACGCCATTGCGCGGCTCCATGGAGTTGACCACCACCCGGTTATTCACGAGCTCGAGCGCAACCACGCGCGTGGCTTTGGCGAAAGCGGCGTCCGTTGCCTTGGCATCGCCGGCATCATTGTCCCAGTCGAAGACGATGTTGCTGGGGATGTGCTCGAACAATTGCGGCGCACCGGGACGGATTGCGTCTTTTGCTTCCGTGACCGCCGGCAGCGGCTCGTACTCGACTGCAATCGCTTCAGCCGCATCGCGCGCGGCGGCCAGGGTTTCGGCTACGACCAGCGCCACGGGCTCACCGACATGGCGCACCTTCTCGCTCGCGAGCACCGGACGCGGAGTATCGCGCCGCGGCGTGCCGTCGCGATTGTTGAGCGGGATCACGCAGGGCACGTCGCCGAGGCCATCGGCGCGAATGTCCTCGCCCGTTCCCACGAACAGCACGCCAGGCATGCTCCGCGCCGGCGTCGCGTCCATGCGCTTGATGCGCGCATGCGCCGCCGGCGAGCGCAGGATGAAGGCACGCGCCATGCGCGGCAAAACGATGTCGTCGGTGTAGCGGCCCTGCCCGGCGATCAGAGGCAGATCCTCATAGCGCCGCACGGGCTGACCAAGTCCGAATTTCATGCTGACTCCTCCGTCGCATCCGGGGTTTTTTCAGTTCCGCTTGGTCGGTCCCCTCTGATTATACGCGTGGCGGCTAAAACGTGTTTCGCTGAGATCGAGCCGGCAGGTCCACCTCTCCCCGCAGGGGAGAGGTCGGAATGGGCGCCTCGCGCCCATTCCGGGTGAGGGGGCTACTACTCGTAAAGCTGATCCCCCTCACCCGGATCGCGCAAGCGCGATCCGACCTCTCCCCAGCCGAAGTCGGATATATCCGGCTCCGGCCTATTAAAACGCCGAACTCGGGTAAACCCGAGTTCGGTCGGAGAGGTACCGCGGGCTGCACCATCGCGTGGTGATCGAACGTCATCGAAACTGGCTCTAAGTTCGCATCGTCGACACTTTTTCACGCCGGTGATTACTGGATTGAGGGCTCGCCGTCGATCTCGGAGGAACCCAAAATTCGCTGATCGCATCAGTTGCAAGGAATTGGCGTGCTACTGCAGCGTTTCCAAAGTTCGAAATCATTTGCCACGTCATTCCCGGGACCGAGCGCAGCGAGGGAGCCGGGAACTCAGTAATCCCCACCGCGGCTAATTAAAAGCGGCGGTGGTTACTGGATTCCGGGCTCGCCGCGGAGCATCCATCGGCCGCAACAAAGCACATCATAGCGGTCTGGGGCCGTGCCGTGCATCACAGCAAAAGTCATCCCCGAATGGCAGCTCAGGGTCATTCTCGACGCAGCGGGTCGAGGAGGCATTTCCATCCATGTCCGCAGTACCCCGAATAGCGACCGTAATTTCGATGCATCAGCGACTGTAGCGAAGTGCCACTAGGAGACCTGAGCAGGTGCAGCAAGACGCACCGATGAAGGCACAGTTAACCTACTCGATGACCTCGTCGGCGCGGCCGAGCAGCATCGGCGGAATAGTGAAGCCAAGGGAACGGGCAGTCTGCAGATTGATCACGAATTCGAACTTGGTTGATTGCAGGACCGGAAGGTCTGCGGGCTTGGCGCCCTTCAGGATGTTGCCGGCGTAGACGCCGACCTGGCGGAATGTGTCGCTCAGGCTGGCGCCATAACTCATAAGTAAGCCAGCTTCGACCATCTCACGCGTGGCATAACTCGCAGGAATCCGGTCGCGCGCTCCCAACGTGGCAAGCTGCACACGGCGGCTGGTGAAGAACCCATCGCCCCCGATGAACAGAGCATCGCACCGTTCCCGCGAGAAAGCAGCGAAGGCCGCGTCGATCTCATCGGCGCTAGTGGCATTGAAGAAAACCACTTCCAGACCGAGAGCGGGTGCAGCTTCCGTAAGTCCCTTCGTAACGGCCGCGATGGAAGAAGCATTGGACGGATTGACCAGCACGGCGAAGCGGTTAGCTTTGGGTAATAGCTCATGCATCAATCCTAGCCGTTTGGCGTTCGCTTCCAGGCTGAAAAAATTGACCCCAGTCACATTGCCACCTGGCCGAGCGAGGCTTGCAACGAGGCCCAGAGCCACCGGGTCTTCGCCCACGCCGAACACGATTGGAATAGTTGCAGTCGCAGCTTTGGCGGCGAGCGAGCCAGTGACGTTGCCGGGCGTAGCAATGAGGTCCACGTGACGGCGGGCTAGATCGGCCATCAACGCCGGCAAGCGGTCGTAATGGCCCTCCAGCCAGTGGTACTCGACTGTGACATTCTGGCCTTCGGTATAGCCCACTTCGCTGAGCCCCTGGCGGAACGCGGCAGTATAGACCGCGAGGGCATTGGCCGCTCCGCCTTGGATGAAAGCCACTACCGGCCGCGCCGACTGCTGCGCGTGCACTGCGAGCGGCCACAAAGCTACCGTTCCGCCAAGCAGGGCGATGAACTTGCGCCGTTCTATTTGACCGAACTGCATCTACTGCCCTAGCCCGGCAGGATAGCGGATTAGCGAGGATCAAGTCAGGGGCTTGCTGCAATGCGGGATTTCGACCCGGACTACCGCCGGTTTGGGTCATTCGCGTCGCGGCCGGGCAAGGCCGTCCATCGCCGAACTTCCGCAGCTCCCCCGAAAGCTGACGCAAATTCAACGCCTTGGCCTCTGACGCGATGTGCCAGCTTCTGCCGGGAGCAGGTGCAGCAAAGCGGCACGCTTGGCTCGCGTGTCCAGCACGCAACGGATTGGCTCGTCCGCTTTGATCTCCGTGCTCAAGTGACTCCGCCCGATGACCCGCGCGGTGTGGAACGTGTCGCCCGGGATCAGCAGCTGCACGCGCTCGCCGCTGCGCAGATCCGGTCCAACAATCACGCGCTCCGCCTCGCCGTTCGTGTGCAGCAGAAACACTTCGATCGGCGCGCCGAGATAATAGTGATAGAGCTGGTCGTTTCGGATGAGGTCTTCATCGTCCTCCGCCGAATGCATGTTCCTCATAATGCAGGGCCAGCCAGTCCATCCCATAATCGTTTTTTGGATCGCGCATGATGGTATGGACGTGGTTGGGCTCCTGGACGGCGAATTCGATAATCAGGCGAGGGCCGTGAATCCGATAATAGAAGGGGCTGCGAAAATCATCGGTCGGACCGCGCCAGGAGAAGTGCAGCTGGTCGAGCCCGGCCTGTTCTATCGTTTCGAGGTGCCTCTGCGCCGCGTCCGCATCGGCATTGCGGACATACTCGTCGACCAGCGCGAGCAATAATTTTCTTTGCGGCGGATCGAGATCGCCGGCAGGCAATCCTTCGTGGCGGCTCAGGCTGGTGCGGCGGCCGGCGCCGGTGAGCACGTCGGAGAAAAACGGTTCGGTCGACACTACCGCCACCTTGGCCTGGTCGGGATGCAGCGAGCCGACAAGATCAAGACCGCGCAACCCTTCGTGACTGAGCACCACAAACCCGGCATAGGGTCCGGCGAGATCCTCGAGCGGTTGGGCGCCCAGAAACAACGGAGCGGCCGTCACCCGGCCGCCGGCGCAGGTAAACGTGGCGCCGAGGTGATGACCTGTGATCAGCCAGGCCCAGGGTTGTTCGCGCCCGGGCTCGCCGAACAGGGCAACCCAGTAGTTGGCGGATCCCATGCTCTCGATCGCGTTGCGTCCTGCCCGCGGCCGGGGCGAATTGTGTTGCAGATATTCCAGCTCGCCGGCGCGCAGGACGTCATCGTGGCGCATGATGGCTGCAATCTTGTGATAGCCCTGGCTGCTGGTCGAAGCGCGCAGAAGATCGTGCAGGCGGCGCCTGCTTTCGATCGCGAGCGCGCCCACATTGATTCCAACGCGGGGAACGAGCGCGACTGGCAGATTGCTCCATGCTGTTCTTTGCGCGGCGTCGAGCGGAAACGACACGGCGGTGCGCGCTGCCGGATCAAGCGACGACAGAAAGGCGATGGCGGCGTCCCGCATGCGCGCGGCCGAATCTGTTTCCGCGGTCGAACGCGCGTCCTGCGCGGCGGCCTCCCGCAGCTGCTGCGCCAGCAAAACCGCAGCCCCCATGCTCAATCCGAAATGCCGTCGATTCATGCCGCCACTCTCTTTTCCATTGCTGCGCAGGGTTGATCTCGATCAGCGTAATGCTTGCCCGAGCCACGCGCCATCGAGCGAGCATTGCTTTGTCATTAAATCCTCGTAAGAAAAGGCCTCGTGTTGTGAGGGAGTCGCAATGAACGTCGTTCCGCAATCCCCCTTTGTTGGGCGATCGCTTCCGCGCCGCGAGGACCGCCGGTTGTTGACCGGCCGCGGACAGTTCATTGCGGATCTCGACCTGCCGCACGCGGCGCACGCGGTCTTCATCAGAAGCCCCGTTGCCCATGCACGGATCGTATCGGTCGATCTCTCCCGCGCCGCAGCTTCGCCGGGCGTGATCTGTGCGCTCAGCGGCATCGAGCTTGCCCGCCTGGTGCCGCCAGTTCCCGACACGCAGCTGTCGCTCCCGAGCAAATGGGCAAAGCAGGTGGAGCACAACTTCATCAATCCGCAGCAGCCGCTGTTGGCCAACGACAAGGTCCGCCACGTGGGCGAGGCATTTGCCGTCATCGTGGCGGAGAGCCGGTATCTCGCCGAAGACGCAGCCCAGCTGGTGAGCTTCGATCTCGATTCTTTGCCGGCGATTGTCGATCCGGAAGCTGCATTGCGCGCGGGCGCGCCCATCATCCACGACAAGTTCGGGTCGAACCTGATCGGTGGCTTCACCATCGCGAAGGGCAGTGTTGATGACGCGCGCGCCCGCGCGCCGCACAAGCTGCGCCGCCGGTTCTATCACCACCGTTACGCCGCCATGCCCATGGAGTGCCGCGGCGTCGTCGGGATGCATGATGCGCGCACCGATTGCGTTACCATCTGGTCGTCCACCCAGGTCGTGCACTGGGTGCGGCGCGAGGCGGCAGCGGTGCTCGGCCTCCCGGAAGCGCGCGTGCGCTGCATCGCTCTTGATGTCGGCGGGGGATTTCGGGGTCAAGGGTCACGTCTACCCGGAGGATCTATTGATCCCCTTTCTCGCGCGCCGGCTGGGCCGCCCGGTGCAGTGGCTCGAAGACCGGCGCGAGCATCTCATGTGCTCGTGTCACTCCCGCGATCAGATCCACGACGTCGAGATCGCCTTCGATGATGAAGGGCGCATCCTCGCGTTGCGCGACGACTTCATCGTGGATTGCGGCGCATGGAATCCCATCGGCGTCGGTGTCGTCTACAACACCGCCGTCCATATTCCCGGCCCCTATAAGATCGACAATCTCGCAATAAGTGCGCGGGTGGCGGCAACCAACAAGGTCGCCAATGCGCCCTATCGCGGCGCCGGCCGGCCGGAAGCCGCGCTCGCCATGGAACGGATGATGGATCTTGTTGCGGTCGAGCTTGGTCTCGAGCCCGCGGACGTGCGCCTCAAAAACATGATCGGCCCCGAAGAGATGCCGTACAAGGCGGGCATTCCCTATCGCGACGGCGAGCCCATCATCTACGACAGCGGCGATTATCCCTCTGCTTTGCGCAGTGCGCTCGCGGCGGTCGGCGGCGTGCCCGGCTTCCGCGCGCGTCAGAGCGCTGCGCGCGAGGAGAGCCGCTATCTCGGCCTGGGCATCGGGTGTTATGTCGAAGGCACCGGCGTCGGCCCGTTCGAAAGCGCGCTCGTGCGCATCGATCCCTCGGGCAAGCTTTACGTGTCCTCGGGCGCCTGCCCGCAGGGCCAGGGCATGGAGACCATATTCTCGCAGGTGATGGCCGACACCTGGGCGGTCAATCCGCAAGACGTCGTGACCACCTTTGCCGATACATCGGCGGTCGCCATCGGTTTCGGCACCATAGCAAGCCGCAGCACCGTCACGTTGTCGGCGGCCATTCATGGCGCGAGCGAACGCCTGCGCGAAAAGGTCTTTGCGATCGGCGCCAACCTGTTGGAGTGCGCGGCCAGCGATCTTGAATTGCGCAGGGGCGCAGTGGGCATTGTTGGCGTGCCGGGAGCCGAACTGCCGCTCGCGAAGATCGCGCAGGCCGCGCGGCCCGGCTGGGATCACGGCCGCCCGCAAGGGATCGATGCCGGACTGGAGGAGACTTATTATTACGAGCCGCCGACGGTCACCTGGACCTACGCCGTCCATCTTGCATTGGTCGATGTCGATATCGAGACCGGGCGCGTGAACATCGAGAAATATGTGATCGCGCATGATTGCGGCGTGGTGGTCAATCCCATGCTGGTGGAGGGGCAGATCGTGGGCGGCGCCGCGCAAGGGATCGGCGGAGCACTGTTTGAGGAATTCACCTACGATGCGCAGGGACAACTGCTGGCCGGCTCGCTCGCCGATTACATCCTGCCCACCGCGTGCGACATCCCGAGCATGGAGCTCATTCACCGGCATTCGCCCTCGCCGCTCAACCCGCTGGGCGTCAAGGGGGTCGGCGAAGGCGGCGCGATTGCCCCCCCGGTCGCTCTCGCCAACGCCATCTGCGATGCGCTTGCCCCATTCAAGATCGAGCTCAACCGGCTGCCGCTCAAGCCCGAGCAAATCCGAGCCGCGCTCGCAGGGCGGATTAGGTTAGCGAAGCGTAATCCGCCTTCTCAGATGGCGGGTTACGGCTGCGCCTAACCCCCGCCCCACAAACGGAATCGCAGTGATGAGTAGGGATCAATCCATGACCAGCGCGCTGTTTTCTACCATTCGGCTTTCCTCGCTCGAGTTCGCTAACCGAATCGTGGTCTCGCCCATGTGTCAGTACAGCGCCGATGACGGGGTCGCGAACGATTGGCATCTCAATCACCTCGGCACGCTGTCGCAATCAGGGGCGGCCCTGGTGGTGGTCGAGGCAACCGGCGTGGAGCGCCGTGGCCGCATCACCCATGGTTGCCTTGGGCTCTATTCCGATGATTGCGAGGCGGCGCTCGCGCGCGTCCTTGCCCATTGCCGCCGCTTCGGCAGCGCCAAACTGGGCATTCAGCTCGCCCATGCCGGCCGCAAGGCCTCCGCCACACGCCCGTGGGAAGGCGCCAGGCCGCTCAAGCCCGGCGAGGATCCCTGGGAGACGATCGCTCCCTCCGCCATTGCATTCGGACCGCCTTGGCATGTGCCGCGGGAAATGTCGGCTGCCGATATCGCGGGCGTGCGCGCAAGCTTCGTAGCGGCTGCCCAGCGCGCGGTGCGCGCCGGCATCGACCTGATCGAGCTCCACGGCGCGCACGGCTATCTGCTGCACAGCTTCCTGTCGCCGATCTCGAACAAGCGCAGCGATGGCTATGGCGGCTCGCTGGAAGCGCGCATGCGCTTTCCACTGGAACTGGCTCAAGCGGTGCGGGCCGCCATTCCGAAAGGAATGCCCTTGGGCGCCCGCATCACCGGCAACGACTGGGTCGAAGGCGGGCTCACGCCGGAAGATGCGGTCGTGTTTGCCCGCGCGCTCAAGGACGCAGGTCTCGACTTCGTCTGCATTTCCTCGGGCGGCGTGAGCGCGGACGCGCGCCCGAACATGGTAGCGAATATGAACGTCCCGTTTGCGGAGCAGGTGAAACGCGAGGCGGGGATTGCGACGCGCGTGGTCGGGCTGATCGCCACGCCCAGGCGCGCGGAAGCAATCGTCGCCGAGAGCAAAGCCGACATGGTGGCGCTGGCGCGTGCCATGCTCGACAATCCGCATTGGGGCTGGCATGCCGCCAAGGTGCTCGGCGCCGAGGTGGCGCGCCCGAAGCAATACGCGCGCGCCGCCCCCAATCTGTGGCCGGGCGCCATGTTCGCGGATTAGCAGGCTGCGTCGGTGCTGGCCGAGCCGGAAATATCGCACGAACCAACGGGGACCAAAAAATTTTGTTCCACCCCCCTTGACTACGAAACGTAACTGTAGTATAAAAGCATATCCTCCAGAATTGGGTGAGCGCCCGGCCGGGGTCCCGCGCCGGGCTTTTTTATGGGCGCGCCACGCGCCGTGGCCGCGTCATCAGTCTCTCATGGCAAAGGAGAACACACATGCCGTTTCAAAAAGGCCAAAGCGGAAACCCGGCTGGGCGCCCGCGCGGCTCGCGCAACAGGAAGATGATCGTCCTGCAAAGCATGCTCGACGAGGACGGCGAGGCCATCCTTCAGCAGGCAATGAAAATGGCCAAAGCGGGAAATACCTTCGCACTGCGATTATGCATGGAGCGTTTGTTGCCGAAGCGAAGACATGAGCCGTTGCAATGCGAATTGCCGCCGATCAGCAAGGCTGCCGACGCGGTTACTGCGATGGGCGGCATTGCCGACGCTGTCGGGGCAGGCGATGTCGCACCCGCTGAAGCCGCCGCTTTGACGAAAGTGGTTACCGGCTTCGTGCAGGCACTGTTCACGCATGGCTTGGACGAGCGCTTGACCAGGGTGGAAGCTGCGGCTCAGCAGCGGCAGGAGCCGCGACAGCTTGCTGCTCTTTCGCCCACCCCGGCGTCGTCAAATGCCGATGCACCTGCTTGAACCACGATCGTTCGATCTGCGTAGATTCGAGAACGGCAAATGGGCAGAATAGTCAAACGGCTGGAAGCCGCAGAACGCGTCAAGAAACCGGAGGTCCGGGGTGCTCGCATGGTGGTCGGAGAGTACGGAGACACCGAAGCCGACCTCGACGCACGGCGCGACCGCATGATCGCGCAAGGCAAGGCGCTCCCCGATGACGAGTTCATTTACATCTTCATCGTCTGATGCGATCGTCGTTTGGTTTCTGTTTTCTGCCTGTTACGCCGCTGTATCAGGGCCGAATCGTCCTGTTATTTTTCAGGCGAGTCGTTGCCGTTCGGGCATTTCCTGGCAGTGCTCATTGTATTTTCACTGTTATTTACAATGACGCGGGTCCGAAGCCGCGACGATGCCGCAAGCAGGTTGTGAAAGGTGCATCAGATCAGGCCAGCCATCCCGGACCAATCTCCTCCAGCCGTTGCAGATCCTCCGGGCGATCCAGGTCCCAGACCGTCACCGGCTCCTCCCACGCAAAGCCGAGCTCTTGCAAACGCCGGCGTGTTTGCCCGAGCACGCGCGGCGTGCCCCAATCCACGCCCTCAAACACACCGGGGTGCGGTGCGCGCATGCCGATCAGTCCGTAGCCGCCATCCTCGGCCGGAAAGATCACCGCATCGAGACCGCGGCACAAAATGTCTGCCGCCTTGGACAAATGCTCGGCGGTTATGCTGGGACAATCGGTGCCGATGACGAGGACCGGCCCGTTCGCCGCCGCGATCGCGTTGTGCATGCGGGCGCCGAGGTCGCCTTCGCTCTGGCGTCGGAGCCCAACGCCGTAGCGGACCGCAAGCTCGCCAAAGACCGGATGGCTTGCATCAGGTGTTGCCCAGAGAGCGACGGATCCGGTGGCTGCCTGCGCGGCCGTTTGCACGGCGCGTTCGATCAGACGCGCCGCGAGCGAAGCGGCGCGCTGCGTGCCGAGCACAGAAGAAAGTCTGGTTTTGGCAAAACCCGCGACCGGGGCGCGTGCAAGGATCGAAATCGACACCGGCTCATTCATAGCCGTAGCGTTGCGCGAGCTTGTTTGGATCGGCGCCGCAGAAATAGGCGAGCCGCAGGCCCCACATCAGAACGATGGTGGAAACTACCCCATTGTTCTCCCAACGCCGGGCCGAGGTGACCACGCGTTCGCGCAGGCAGAGCGGGGGGCTGATGCGCTTGAGCCGCTTGCACAGCGCGATGTCTTCCATCAGAGCGATCGGCGGGAAGGCGCCCGCCGCCTGGAACGCATCGCGCCGCACGAAGATCGCCTGATCGCCGGTTGCGATGCCGGTTATCCGCGAGCGCATGTTCATGAAATAAGCGATGATCGGGAAGAGCGGATGAGTGCCCTCGATGTGCACGTCAAAGCGGCCCCAGGCGCGCCCGCTGCGTTCAAGCTCATTGAGCACGACGTGCTCGGCGGCGGAGGGCAGCTTTGTATCGGCATGCAGAAACAGGAGCACGTCGCCGGCGGCGCTCTCTGCCCCCCTGTTCATTTGCACGGCTCGCCCGCGCGCGGCCGAGATTACGCAATCGGCGCGCAGGCGCGCGCGCTGCACCGTTGCGTCGCGGCTGCCGCCGTCCACCACGATGATCTCGACACCAAGCGATCGCAATTCGGCGAGAGCGTCGAGCGCCGGGGCAATCCCTTCGCCCTCGTCGAGCACGGGAATGATGATGGAGAGCCGCATGTCAGAGGTCAGAGCTCAGATCTTTGATCTGACATCTGACATCTGTCACCTGACTGGCGCCGCAATCGCGGTGCCGTCGTCCATGCCGATGCGGCCAAAGCCCGGCAGCTTTATGCCGGGGTGGCGCAGATCGAGCCCGGCCACCAGTCCCATGAAATTGAATTCGATGCCTTCCACCCAGCCGACCTTCAAACCGAACAGACCCCACAACGAAGCTTCAACCCCGGTCCTGCTGTCGGTCAGCCCGACATAGGGATAGGCACGAAAATCCTTTCCCAACGCGTTCGGCGGCAGCGTCGCCTCGAGTTCGGGCGCTGCGCGCAGCACGCTTGCGGTGAATGTATTGCTGTTCGGTCCGGGCCAGATTCGGTAGTCGCCGAAATTGTTGTAGCTGTATTCCGCGATGGCGGCCTTGACCTGTGGAATGAGGGCGGCGGCGCTATCCCCGCGCGCGTCCACCAGCACGCGCGGAGTGTCGCCGTACCAGCGTCCGTCGGGCGCCCAGCCGTTGCTGCGCACGGGTTGCCCCCAGCCGACCACATCGTAGCGGCTCCAGATTGATGCATTCTCCGGCTTGAAAACTACCCAGCTGTGAACCGAAAAGATGCCCTTCCAGCGGCCGGTGCGGCCGGTGAATATCAAAAGCCGCGCCTCGTGATCTGCGCTTGCCGGCGGCAGCATTCCAACGCTTGACCAGTCGGCATCACGGTAGCTCGCCGGGTGGTCCTTGCTGGCATAGAACAGCGCGTGCAGCGCAAGGGGAAAAATGAAGAAGGCGAGGATGAGAGTGAGCACTTTTCGAGCAGGGTGGCGCATGCAGTTTATGAACGTAAACTTTCAGCCGGGAATATGGCGCTTCCAGCAGTGACCGCACAATGGCGCTGCGTCATCGCGGCACATTAAAACGCGTCAATGAATCCTCCCTGCTTGCGGGTCGCCTGCGGGAGAGGGATAGCGACCCCGCCTCATCGTACCCGGTTTCCGCTCAGCGCGATGTTGGCATATTGCTCGGCGCCGGGCTTGAGCAGGTCGCCAGTGATGGGGCTTGCGCCCGCCATCCCCACGACAGCGCCGCGCGGTGTCTCCGCGATCACGTTATTCGCGATCAGGGCTGTGCCGGCGCCGGGCGCGATGGAAACGGCAATCCCGATATAGGCCCGGCGCACCACGTTCCCGGTGACCGCGACGTCGCGAAGATAACGTCCCCATCCCACCAGGACGCCGGCGGCCGGTGCGTTCTCGACGACATTGCCGGTGACCGCGCTATCCGCCTCGACCGAAATGCCGACGCCGGCCGCATCTCCGGGGTCCGTGCCCTGCGGCCGTTTGGGAAACAGATTGCGGATAAGATTGCCCTGCACGACCGCGAGGCGGCCGCCCTCGTTAAAATTGGTAACCGAAATGCCGATTGCGGCGCCGTCGACCGAGTTGTTGGCGATGACTGCGCCTTCAAAGCCAAACTCGGCGTAAAGGGCGACTTCGCGCGCATCGTTTATGCTGTTGCCCTCGATGTGCAGATTCGAGGCGGCATTGCCGCGCACCGCCGAGAAGGCGCAATGCATGATGCGGTTGCCGCGCACGATCACATTTGCGGCACGAAAAATATTGATGCCATTGCCATATTGGCCCGAGCCGCCGGAGCGGTTGCCGATATTTTCGATCCTGTTGTCGACGACGATCGTGCCGTCATCGCCGTTCACGGAGCGCCAGACCTGGATGCCGTTGTTGCCCGCGCGATCGATCCGGTTGCGCGTAATCAAGAGGCCCGTGGCGTCGAGGACATGAACTGCAGCATCGGAAATGTTCGTGAACGTCGTGCTGCTCACCTCGCCGCCGGCCGCGACGCAGACGAGCCCGCTGCCTGCGGAATTCTTGATCTCGCAGTCGGTGATGCGGACGGCCGCACAGGTTTCGAGCTGCACCAGACCGCGACGGTCCGGCAGCGCACGGCCACCCCCGTCGAATGCGAGACCCGTCAGGGTGACATGATCCGCCGCCGCTGCGCAAACGAGCGACCGCCCTTGCGTGAGCAGCAGGCTCGTTGCGCCGCGCGTACCCACGAGGTGGGCGCCGGAGGGCAATTTGAGATCACCCGCGCGGTAGATGCCGGGCGGTAGCGCAAGTGGGCTGCGTGTTCGGGCAGTCTCATCAATTGCGCGTTGCAGCACCCGCGTCTGATCGTCGGGGCTGCCGGGCCGCGCTCCAAACTGGGTCACGTCAATGCCAGGGAGCGCCGCTGGTGCTGGACCCGGCCCCGCTTCCGCATGGCTTGCCGTTACAACCGGGCTTGCTAATGCCGCAAGCGCGACAAATTGACGGCGGTCGAAGTGCATGTGTGAGCTCCCGCGCACTCGCGTACAAAATTAGGGCCAACGAGCCCAAGGCTGATACTGATCGCGAGATGAAATGCGCTTAGCGTTAACGCACCGTGAAGCACCTCTCCCCGCAGGGGAGAGGTATCGCACGCTGCACCGCTCCATCGTAATCAAACGCCAGCGAAACACGCTCTAACTGAAGGAGCGCGCCGAGCTGATTGCCGCCCGTACGATGGCTTCGCCGGCAGCAAGGAGATTATCGAAGGTCAATCGCGCCCTGCGCGGGAGATGAAGGCGCTCGCGGTGAATTTGCGGGACGTGAATGAAGGCAGCAATGCGCGGCGTGCCGCGTTGGGCCGACTCGGCGGCGCGCCAGCACAGATAATTGCAGAGATAACGCCCGGCATCGTGCGAGAGCGCGGCCGGCAGCCCGGCTGATCTTGCCGCCATGAGCAGCCGCTGCACCGGGGCACGCAGATGCATTATTGCCGGTCCGCCGGCCGCGATCGTTGACGCAGCCGGCAGCCTGCCCGCAGCATCAGGAGCGGTGCGGGCGAGCGCGTTGCGCGCTCGCGTCTCGATGCGCACGTGCTTGGTGCGCCCGGCGAGGCCAAACATGACCAGGACATCGGGCCGCACGGCTGCAATCAGCTCCGGCAAATCCCGATCGACGGCTTCGTAGCTCACGCGGAACACATGAGACATGCGATGCACATTCGACGAGGGCGAAAGGCGCCGGCGCGTGAGCTCCCCCGCCAAAATCTCCGTCGGGTTAAAGGGGGCGCCGGGAAATGGGCCGAAGCCGGTAATGAGGACGGTGGTCGACATGGGCTCGACTTTGCAGGCTCAAATTTTCAGCTTTGCGGCGATCTCCTCGACCGCCACGGCAGCCGATATCCGTCCCGCGGCCACCGCCGCCTCGAGTCGCGGCAGCTCTTGTTTGAGCGCAGGATCCGATCGCAAGCGCGAGAGCATTCGCTCCTCCAGCATGGCCCACATCCACTTGACCTGCTGATCGCGCCTGCGTGCTGCAAGCTCCCCCGCTTCGCTCATACACCGGCGATGGTCGGCGATAGCATCCCAAAGTTCAGGGATGCCGGCGCCGGTCAATGCCGAATAAGTCACGACCGAAGGCGACCAATGCTGCGAGCGCGGCGCGAGAATATGGAGCGCCGCCCGATATTCTGCGGCCGCGGCGAGCGCCCGTTCGACATTGTCGCCATCCGCTTTGTTGACGGCGATCATATCGGCAAGCTCGACCACGCCTTTTTTGAGCCCTTGCAGCTCATCACCGGCGCCCGGCAGCATCAGCACCAAAAAGAAGTCGGTCATATCGGCGACCACCGCCTCGGATTGGCCTGCGCCCATGGTCTCGACCAACACCGTGTCATAGCCGGCAGCCTCGAGGATGAGCATGCATTCACGCGTCTTCGCGGCGACGCCGCCCAGCGTGCCGGAAGAAGGCGAGGGGCGCACGAATGCATGGGCGTCGCTGGCAAGGCGGGTCATGCGCGTTTTGTCCCCGAGAATCGAGCCGCCGCTACGCGCGGATGAAGGGTCGACGGCAAGCACCGCAACCCGGTGCCCGCGACCGGTGAGTCGCGTGCCGAGTGCTTCGATGGTGGTGGATTTTCCGACGCCGGGCGCGCCGGTAATGCCGACCCGCACGGCCTTGCCGGTAAAGGGCAATAATTCCTGGACGAGCCTGCGGGCCGCGGCTTGGTGATCGCCCCGGCGGCTCTCGACGAGCGTGATGGCGCGGGCAATGACGGCGCGCTCGCGCTCGCGCACGCCGCGCAGGAGATCGGCAATGTTGGGCGGCGCAGGCTCGGGCGGCGGCATGTGGAGCGGATATTTTCTATGCCCCCACCCTACCCTCCCGCGCAAGCGGGGGAGGGTAGGGTGGGGGTACCTGGAACCTGGAGCAGGCCGTCCCCAATCACTCATAAGAGGTAAAGTTCCTTCTCGCGGCCACAAATGCGGGGCTATTATAGCGCGCGACGCGGTCCGGGAGGGATGGATGGGGCGACAGGCAGCGGCCGCTCGGGCGAAATCCCTATTAGCGATTCTTGTCTTCGGAGCTTCACTCTTTCTGGGCGCCGCCGGCGAGACCGCCAGCGCAGCCGACCTCATCTGGGAAGTCGAGAATCCCTTCCGGTTTTTCAAGCCGAGCCGATCATTTGCACTGCACGAGGCGGCATTCCACGCAGCACGGGGCGATCCGTCGCGACCGCTGCCGCCGGACATCATTTGGCGCACCGAAAGGGCACTCAACGATCCCGACTGCAAGGACAGCTCCACGCCTGATCGCTGCGCGGCAACTGCGGGCAAACGCTACCAGCAGAGCCGGCTTGGCTGGGCAGCACAGACGCTCGCAGAAACCTGCTACGAGACCAGCGCATCGCCGCGCCGATATTCGCCCACGTGCGAGCGTAAATACAGCTGGGGCACGGTACGGGAGGATTACGTTCTGCCCGATGCTCACACCGTCCTCATCCGGATAGCGCCGGAGCTGAACCTGGCCGGCGACTGCGCGTGGACGTGGCAGCCGCGCAGAGCAGGCGGCAAGAGCGAGAGCAAGCGTATTCCCTGCAAGGACAAGCTGACGATCGCACGTGTCCCGTTTGCTCTTGATCAGAAGAGTTCCGGGATTGCGGTCACGGTCAAGTTGCCCGATGGCCGCGAGCTCGCGGAGCAGGTCGTGGTCGAGGATCTCTTCATCGTCGCATTGGGCGATTCCTTTGCTTCAGGCGAGAGCAACCCCGACCGGCCGGTGCAGTTCAGCCCGGCGCGCGAGATGGTGTACGACCCGATCGTGCTTACCGCGCAGGTCTACCTGAAAGAGCGTGCGGCGGTGAAGATGCCTAGCTTCGGACTGGCGTCGAATGATGAGCCTTACAATCCGAAGGTCTTGCCGCGGCGCTTCATGGATGATGAGGCGCGCGAACGCTACTACAAGCTCGGGTCACCCGAATTTGCCGCCGCGTTCGAGAAGGCGGCGGCGCGCTGGCTCAGCCGCGACTGCCATCGCTCGCAATATGGCTATCCATTTCGCGTAGCGATTGAGCTCGCGCTGGAAAATCGCCACCGGTCAGTAAGCCTTGCAAGCTTCGCCTGCTCCGGTGCCGACATCGCCGAGGGTCTCTTTGTGGATATGGATGCGCGCGAAGGCGCGAGCGAAATCCCCGGCGGCAAGGTTCGCGCGCAGCTTGATCAATTGAGCGATCTGCTGTGCCGCGGGCCCCGCTCGCACAACGCCAGCTATACGCTGCCGATCTACACACATGGCAGCACACACATATCGGAGCAGAGAATCAGCAAGAGCTGGTGCCCGCCGCAATTGCGCAAGCGTCCGATCGACGTGGTGCTCATGTCCATCGGCGGCAATGATGTGGGATTTGGCGCGTTGGCAGCATTTTCCCTGACCGAGAGTCTTGGAGATCTCGCACCGATTGCTGCGCTTGCCGGCCGCGGGGCGCGCTACGGGCCGCAGCTCGCACGCGCTTACCTCGGTGTGCTGGATCAGCGCATGAAAGCCGTCAAGGATGCGCTCCGCGATGGCTTTGGGGTTGCGCCCGAACGCGTCGTCCAATCTTCCTACGAGCCGATCCAATACGACGAGACCGGCGCGCTCTGCGGCGCGCAGCCGGCCTTGGGTATGGACGTGCACCCCGGACTGCAACTCAATCGGCAGCGGCTGCACGAGACGGCGGACTTTCTCGTCGAGCTGCTTGCGCGGCTCGAATGCATTTCAGGCGGCAAGAGCAACGCCAAATGTCCCGCCGGCCTCGCGACCGGCGCGGGCACCGGTTTTCGCCTCGTGACGGATCACATTCCCGAATTCGGCAAGCGGGGACTATGCGCGCGCGATCCCAAACGTGCGCTGGCAGACGCGATTGCGATGCGGATGCCGCGCAAGCCTGCAAACGGCGACCCCTTCCAGCCTTATTCGCCGGCGGCGACGCTACCCTATGCGCACCATTGGCGCCTGTTCCGCACGCCAAACGATGCTTTCCTGACCGCCAATACCCATCGCGAAGGCACCCCGATAATCGACATTCTGCAACCCGCCTATGCCGCGCTCTATAGCGGCGCGATCCATCCCACCGCTGAGGCACATGCCATCGTTGCCGATCATGTGGTGCGGCACGTGCGCGCCATCGTGGACAAGCCGCCTGCCAGGCAGGACGTCGTCGAAGGCAACGCACAGTGATCTCTCTTCAGCACCGGCGTCAGTTTCGATGACGTTCGATCACCGCGCGGTGGTGCAGTCCGCGGTACCTCTCCCCTGCGGGGAGAGGTGGACCTGCTGGCCCGATCTCAGCGAAACACGCTCTAAGTGACGGGAGCCATAAGTCCCCTTCCCGGGCCATCGCATGTGCCGGCGCCTGTTATTATATCCGGGCAACAACCGGGAGCGCACAGATGAACATTGCGTTGACCCGCGCAGCCGACGGTTTGCCCCGCCGCGCCTTCACGGTCCATGACATCCGCCGCATGGTCGAAGCGGGGATCATCGCCGAAGACGAGCCATTTGAGCTGATCGACGGGGACCTCGTGATGATGGCGGCAAAAGGCTACGCGCATGAGTTGATCAAGAGCTTATTCTACCCTCAGGGCTCGAATTGATGAGGACCCGCTTATGAGCGTTGCGGTCACCCGAGCAGCAGATGATCTGCCCCGTCGCGCATTCACCGTCGACGATATTTCCCGAATGATGGAAGCCGGCATCTTCGACGAGGACGAGCGATTTGAGTTGATCGAGGGGGATTTCGTCATGATGAGCCCGCAGCACATCGCGCACGAGCGCATCAAGAACGCCCTCAACATGGCGCTTGCTCGGGTGGTGCCTCCTGACGTGTTTGTCGGCGTCGAAAGCAGCATCCAGCTTGCCCGCAATGTTTTGGTCCAGCCGGACATCACGGTGATCTCGCAGTCCGTCTTTAATGCCGATCCGAAGACTTTTGCTCGGCCGCGATCAGAAGACATCCTGCTGTTGATTGAAGTCGCCTCCTCCAGCATCAACTATGATCGGCGCGTGAAAGCGCGGCTTTACGCCCGCCACGGCATCCGCGAGTTCTGGGTCATCGATGCCAACGAGCGCGTCACCTTCATCCACACCGGTCCGACCGGCGAGATATGGTCCTCAATCGTGGAGCGCGCGGCCAATGAGACGCTGACGACGCCGGCGCTGCCGAAACTTTCGATCCGGCTCAGCGAGATTGGCTGATTATTCCGCCGCCTCGCGCCGGTGGCCCAGCCGTTCGTTGAGCTTGTCGAGCAGCGTCTCGGCAGCCTCCGCGATCACCGTGCCCGGCGGGAAAATCGCCTCGGCTCCGGCGCGCCTGAGCTCCTCGTAATCCTGCGGTGGTACGACGCCTCCGACCACAATCATGATATCGCCGCGGCCTTCCTCGACCAGCGCCGCCTTGAGCTCCGGCACTAAAGTGAGGTGGGCGCCGGCAAGCGACGATACTCCGATAATATGCACGTCATTCTCCACCGCCTGACGCGCGGCTTCCGCCGGAGTAGCGAATAAGGGACCGATATCGACGTCGAAACCGATATCCGCAAAGGCCGTGGCGATCACCTTTTGCCCCCGGTCATGGCCGTCCTGGCCGATCTTGGCCACGAGGATCCGGGGCCGGCGGCCTTCGTCGCGCTCGAACTCGGTAACGCGCCTTTGCACGCGCGCCGTAACATCAGACATGGTGCCGATCTCCCGGCCGTAGACCCCCGTGATGGCTTTGATGGGCGCGCGGTGCCGGCCGAAGACCTTCTCCAGAGCGGCGGAGATTTCGCCGACCGTCGCCTTGGCGCGCGCGGCATCGATCGAAAGCGCGAGCAGATTGCCGTTGCCTCCGGCGGCAGTGCGCGTCAACGCGGCGAGCGCCTCCTCGACCGCTTTCGGATCGCGCTCGCGGCGCAGCCGATTGAGCTTCTCGATCTGCAACTGGCGAACTGCGGCGTTGTCGACCTTGAGCAGCGCAATCGGTTCTTCCTGCTCCGGGCGATATCTGTTGACACCGATGACGGCCTGCCCACCGCTATCAACACGGGCCTGGGTTTTGGCGGCGGATTCCTCGATGCGCAGTTTCGGCAGTCCCGCCTCGATGGCTTTTGCCATGCCGCCCATCGCTTCGATCTCGCGGATATGCGCCCACGCGGCGTTCGCAAGATCATAGGTCAGGCGCTCGACGAAGAACGAGCCGCCCCACAGATCGATCGTTCGGGTTATGCCGCTCTCCCGCTGGAGCACGATTTGGGTGTTGCGTGCAATCCGGGCGGAAAAGTCGGTCGGCAGTGCCAGCGCCTCATCGAGCGCGTTCGTGTGCAGCGACTGGGTATGTCCTTGGGTCGCCGCCATCGCCTCGATTGCGGTCCGCACGACGTTATTAAAAATGTCCTGCGCGGCGAGCGACCAGCCCGACGTCTGGCAATGGGTCCGCAAAGCAAGCGAGCGTGTATCCTTGGGCTCGAACTGCTTCATCAGCTTCGCCCAGAGCAATCGCGCAGCGCGCAACTTCGCCACTTCCATGAAGAAGTTCATGCCGATTGCCCAAAAGAACGAAATCCGCGGGGCAAAGCGATCGACATCAAGGCCTGCTCGAATGCCGGCGCGCACGTATTCAAGGCCGTCGGCAAGCGTGTAGGCGAGCTCCAGATCCTGGGTCGCGCCCGCCTCTTGCATGTGATAGCCCGACACCGAGATCGAGTTGAACTTCGGCATATGCGCGGCGGTGAAAGCAAAAATGTCGGAGATGATGCGCAGCGATGGCTGTGGGGGATAGATATAGGTGTTGCGCACCATGAATTCTTTGAGGATGTCGTTCTGAATGGTGCCCGAAAGCTGTGCCGGGGCCACGCCCTGTTCTTCACCGGCCACGATGTAGAGCGCCAGCACCGGCAGCACAGCACCGTTCATCGTCATCGATACCGAGATCCGGTCGAGTGGGATGCCCGCAAACAGCGTGCGCATGTCATAGATTAAATCGATCGCGACGCCAGCCATTCCGACGTCGCCGGCGACACGCGGATGATCGAAATCGTAGCCGCGGTGCGTCGGCAGATCGAAGGCGATCGAAAGGCCTTTCTGGCCGGCAGCGAGATTGCGGCGATAGAAAGCGTTGGACGCTTCGGCAGTCGAGAAGCCGGCATATTGCCGGATGGTCCACGGCTGCGTGACGTACATCGTGGGGTAGGGACCGCGCAGATAGGGCGGTATGCCGGGATAGCCGTCGAGAGAATCGAGGCCGTTCACGTCCGCCGGACCATAGGCCGGCTTTACTGCGATGCCTTCGGGCGTGATCCAGGGGGCCGCGCCCGCCCCGATTGGCGGCAGGAGCGGCTCTGTGAACTCGACTTTACCGAACTCCGGAATGCGCGTCATAGGCGGTAAACCCAGCTCTCGAGGTGAATGTAGGCTCTAATGGGCCACCAGTGAATGGATCGTTTGCAATATGCCGAGAGCATCGCAACCGGGAAAAACGAAGCCTTGGACGCCAGCCTGCCGAAGCGCCGCTTCCAACTCCCCCGGCTGCCCGGCCATCCATACAGCCGCGCCCGCGGCGCGCAATTCCCCGGCGGCTGCGCTCGCTTCGCGCGCGTAAATCTCATCCGACGAGCACAGGCAGGCGAGCCTGGCGGGCGACCCTCGGAACGCTGCGATCATCTCACCCCGCTCGCTGAAGCCGGGATTGGTCAGAGCTTCGATGCCGCCGGCCTCAAACAAGTTGCTGGCGAAATTCGCACGCGGACCGAAGTCGGAAACCGTCCCGAGACTGGCAAGAAATATCCTGGGCCGTGCTCCGGTGCGCGAAAGCATCGCATCGGAGGCATCGCGCAAGGCTTCAAACGGCTCGGCGAGCCGAACCGGCCGCAGCGGTTCGCAGGGGATTGAAATTGCGTAGGGGGGCATCTGTGCGCGCGGCACATCGAGCACCGCCACCGCCGCTTGCGCAAGATCGGGAAAATCACTCGTCCCAATCAATGCATCTTTGCGTCGTGCCACCGCGGCCTGGCGCTGCGCGCAAACAGCGGCGATCTTTCGCTGGATCATTCCTTGCTGCAGGGCGGTCCACGCTCCGCCCGCTTGCTCGATCAGTTGAAACTCGGCCCATGCTGCGCGGCAAAGCTGATCGGTGAGCATTTCGAGCGAGCCCGATCCTGCTGCCGGATCGCTCACCCGCGCAAGATTCAATTCTTCCAGGAGGACCAGCTGAGTGTTGCGCGCAATGCGCCGGGCAAAAGGGTCCGGCAGTCCCAGTGCCAGGGTGAAAGGCAGCACCGTGATGGCATTCGCACCGGCAATACCCGCCGAGACGACCGCAATGGTTGCTCGCAACATGTTCGCGTACGGATCGCGTCGCGTCATCATCCGCCACGCAGTCTCGGCCGCGATGAAGGCGGACGCGGGGGTAAGCCCGCACGCTTCCTCGATGCGCGCCCATAATTTGCGCGCCGCGCGAAACTTGGCGATTGTCAACAGTTGATCGGCGTCCGCCGCGAGGCGGAAATAAATCATCCGGCGCGCAGTATCGAGCGCAACTCCTCCTGCCTCGAGTGCACGCAGATACGCGACGGCGACCGCCAGAGCGTAGGCGAGTTCCTGTGCTTCCGACCCTGCGGCATTGTGCACGATGCGCGCATCGGCAGGCGCAAACGGCCCCCGCAGTCCTTGCGCGGCGAGATCGGTGAGAAGTCGAGAGAAGTCGGGGGCAATGGAATTCCAGGCACGGCTGCCACCACCGGCCGCAGCCGCGGCGCCGATGGGATCAATCCCGAAGGCAACCTTGCCCCAAGCCGCGGTTGCCGCGTTGCGCTTTAACGACGCCGCCAGTTTTTGCACCAGCGCGATTGGCTCGGCGGGAAGGTCGAGATCAAGCGTAATGCCGCTGCGAAAATCGACACCCTCAATTGCGCGAGCAATCACCTCCTCGCTCGCAGCCAGACCATAGCCGTATGCTCCTACGGCTCCTGTGAGTTGGAGCGAGAGACCATTCGCCCCGTTCGCGAGATCATGCAGACATTGCGCATTGGCGACGACCGGATCGGGATGATCGACGCGTTGCATCACCGCCCAGGCCGTGCCGGCCGGACGTGCAGCGATGGGCGATGCTCTTTCGCTGCGCGGGCTGAGCGGAGCGATTGAGAGCCCGTCATAGGTTTTGGCGACGAGCTTGCTCTCGAACAACTCGCCTTTGAGAACTCTTTCGACGAGCTTGAGCCATTGCTCGCGCGTGGCGCGGGGAAACTCGCTGCCAAGCGTGAAGTCGTCGCGCAATGCATCGCTCATGATCTAAGTCTTTTTGTCACTCAAGGCGTTCGACGCCCGATCTGTCCAGGCGCGCAAGCGCCTCGCGCACTCGCATGCCGCCGATGATGCGCTCCGGCGCGATTTCCGCAAGCGGCACCAGCACGAACGCGCGCTCGAACAGGCGGGGATGCGGCAGAGTAAGCTCCGGCGTTTGTAGTTTCAGGTCGTCATAGGCGAGAAGGTCAATATCGATTGGGCGTGGTCCCCAGCGGCGCTCGTTGCCGCGGTCGCGCCCGAGCGCATTTTCGACTGCCTGCGCCCGCTCGAGGACCTGATGGGGCGTGAGGCTGGTCTCGACCGCAATACAGATATTAATGAACGCCGGCTGATCCTCGACACCCCACGGGGCCGTGCGGTAGGCCGAAGAGCGTGCCAGGAGCCGTATGCCGTTCTTGCCGCAAAGCAGCGTGATCGCCTCATCGAGCGTCCTGCGCGCGGCGCCGACGTTGCCTCCCAGCCCAAGCAACGCCTCGACCATTTGACTTCAGCCCTTGGAGCGGCGGGTGCGAATGATGCTTACGCCGACGTCGGCAAAGGTTGCGGCAATAGGCGCATGCGGCTTGTGCACCGTGACGCGAACGCTCGCGATCAAGGGGAAACGGCCGAGCACGGCCTCGGCGACGGCGCCTGCGGCAGCTTCCACCAGCCGGTAGCGACGGGCGCAAAACGTCCGGGTCGCAATCGCTACGACCTCATCGTAGCCGACGGTATGTGCGAGCTTGTCGGAACGCGATGCTTCGGTCAGATCGATGTCCAGCACGAGGTCAAGCGTGAAGGTCTGGCCGACTTTCGCTTCATGCTGCATCACGCCGTGATAGGCATGGAGCGCAAGCCCCGAAATGAACACGGCATCGCTCATCGCATGCTCGCAATGGCGGCGGTTACCCGGACCGCCTGAACGGTTTCGGCGACGTCATGGGTACGAATGATTGCGGCCCCGTTTGCTACCGCAAGGACATGCGCGGCAATCGATCCGCCGAGCCGCTGATCCGGCGGAGCTGGACAAACGCTCGCGATGAAGCGCTTGCGCGAGGCACCCACAAGCAGCGGCAGGCCGAACGATTTGAGCTCGCGCAATCGCGCGATGGCGATCAAGCTTTGCTGTGGCGTCTTGCCAAATCCGATCCCCGGATCGAGCACGATTTGATCCCGGGCGATTCCCGCGCTTTCTGCTATTGCCAGCGAGCGCGCAAAGAAGGCGCTGATGTCAGCCATGATGTCAATTGCTGGATCGGCATGCTGGCGATTGTGCATGATGATGACCGCCACCCCATGCTTTGCTGCCACTGCCGCCATGTCGGCGTCGCGTTGCAGGCCCCACACATCGTTGATGACTGCCGCGCCCGCTGCCAGCGCCCACTCGGCAACGCTGGCCTTCATGGTATCGATCGAGACCGGTATGCCGAGCGCGACCGCGGCGGGCAGAATTGGGGCCAGCCGCCGCATTTCCTCATCGATCGCCACTGCTTTTGCGCCGCCATACGGGCGGGTCGAATTCCGCGCCGATATCCAGGATATCGGCGCCCTCCGCTATCATCCGCCGCGCCTGCTCCAGCGCGTTCGGCGGCTCTATGAAGCGGCCACCATCTGAAAACGAATCCGGCGTTACATTGAGAACGCCCATGACCGCAGGTGTCGCCCGCGCAAGCAACCGTGCGAGCCGGTTAAGGCCGGGCCGCTGATCAGCTTCCACATTGGAAGGAGGAGGCGCGACAACCATGCCGTGGCTTTGGGCCCCACAAAGGACAGCTGTCAAGCGCTGAAAATTTGGAGGGATGCAAGGCGGCCGGTGCGCCGCTCAGTAGGTGATTTTTTGCGTCAGCTTGCGCGCGTGCTCGATCCAGCGAGTAACCAGGCTCACGGAGGGAAGAAATCGGACCAGTTTGCGTCTCCTATTCGTCTCCGCCATGGACTGGGCGAGCTTGCGCGGATTGCGGTATTTCAATTCCTTGACCGTATCCACCCCGACCTCGCGCAGCAGCTCCGCATATTCTTTGCCCATCCCTTTGATGCGCAATTTGTCTGCAATGTTGGCCCAGCGCAGCAATGTCTTTTCATCAATGTCGATTTGGCTCGCCAGGAGCTTGCGTCCCTTTGGGCTTTTGGCGGCTTCCAGCAGCTTCTCGGTCGTTCTGATGCCTAGCGCTCTTAGGGCAGTAGCCTGCTCCTCATCGAGGTCTTCGATCATGCTGAGAGGATAGGTCATCGAATTTTCCTCGCTCGCGGGCCAGCCCTAATCCAAGCAGCTGTCCGCGACCGGGGATCGCGCCGACGCTCGCACAAACTGCGTCTTCCCCAGCGCATCCAAAAATAGCAATATGCGGCAGCCCCTTGCCGCAGCCCTGCCGTGCACGCCTGCACTGGCGGCGAGACGTCCGATGAAGTCGTCCATGTGCCCCTCGCCCCGCCCTGCACTTACGGCAGGTTAACCGTTATAATACGCGCCAAAAGCTCGATAAAACAAGCAGGTCCACGCAAAGTGAGCAGCGCTGTTGCATTTGAGCATCAGCTTTACATTCCCGGCTTCGCGCAATGCACAGGCCATGACCTGAGCCTGCAATCATGTCCGCAGGCAAAATGGCCGCCCGAAATTACCAAAACGGACGCAAGGTTGAACCGCCGCCGTTGAACGGCGACAATGGACAAAATCGAAGACGAGGGTCACGGCATGGCCAATGTTGATAAAGAGGGCACCATCTTTGTCGGGAAGAGCTCCAAGCCCGAAGTGTTGACGCTTGCGCTTGCCAACCGCCATGGGCTCGTTGCCGGGGCGACAGGCACCGGCAAGACCGTTACGTTGCAGGTGCTCGCCGAAGGCTTGTCGCGGGCCGGTGTGTCGGTCTTTGCCGCGGACATCAAAGGCGATCTTTCCGGGATCTCGGAAAAGGGTGAAGCCAAGGAGGCGTTCGTCAGCCGGGCGAAGGGCCTCGGCTTCGAGTATGAGGCCGATCAGTTCCCGGTGATTTTCTGGGATCTGTTTGGTGAGCAGGGCCATCCCGTTCGCGCCACCATCTCGGAGGTGGGACCGCTGCTGCTCGCGCGGCTCATGGATCTCAACGACATTCAGGAAGGCGTGCTCAATATCTGTTTTCGGGTCGCTGACGAGCAGGGGCTTCTCATCCTCGATCTCAAGGACTTGCGTGCCGTACTCGGATACATCGCAGACCACGCCGCGGAGCTGACCGTTCGCTATGGCAATGTATCCAAAACGACAATCGGGACGATCCAGCGCCAGCTCCTCGTTCTGGAGAATCAAGGTGCCGACAAGTTCTTCGGCGAGCCTGCGCTGTCACTGAAGGATTTCGTCCGGACCGATCGGGATGGGCGCGGATACATCAATATCCTCGCCGCCGACAAATTGATGGAAAGCCCGCGGCTCTACGCCACATTTCTTTTGTGGTTGCTCTCCGAGCTGTTCGAGCAGTTGCCCGAGATGGGCGACCAGCCCAAGCCCAAGCTATGCTTCTTCTTTGATGAAGCTCACCTGCTCTTTAGCGATGCCCCCAAAGCCTTGCTCGACAGGATCGAGCAGGTCGTCCGATTGATCCGCTCGAAGGGCGTAGGGGTCTATTTCGTCACGCAAAACCCGCTGGACGTTCCCGACAAGGTGCTCGGCCAGCTGGGCAATCGCGTTCAGCATGCGCTGCGCGCCTTTACCCCGCGCGATCAAAAATCGGTGCGGGCGGCCGCTGAAACTTTCCGCCCCAATCCCAAGCTCGATGTGGCCAAGGTCATCACCGAGCTCGGGAAGGGAGAGGCGCTGGTCTCGTTCCTTGAAGGAAATGGCACGCCCTCAATGGTCGAGCGGTGCATGATCCGTCCGCCCTGCGCGCGTGTGGGTCCGATCACTGCGGAGGAACGCAAGGCGCTCATGGCCAAAAGCCCGATCAAAGGCAAATACGACGAGACGATCAATTCTGAAATCCGCCTACGAGGTGCTCCAGAAGCGCGTTTCGTCCGGTGACGCCCACCCGATCGAGGCACCCCCCTCGCAGCAGCCGGCCCCTTCCCAGCAGCCGGCGCAAGCACCCGCATCGGGTTGGTTTGCTCGGGCGTGGGATGGTTTCTTGGATGCGCTTGCCATCATCTTCGGTACAAACCGGCCGCGCGGGCAGCGGCTCTCGCCCGGCCAAGCCACAGCACGAAAAGTCGCGCGCTCGGTCACCGATAGCGTCGCCCGCGATATCGGAAAATCACTTGGCGGGAAGATGGGCGGCTCGGTCGGTCGCGCGATTGTGCGCGGTACCATGGGTGGCATCCTGCGGCGCTGAGGAACGCGGGCGGGTAAACATGATGACCCCGTCGGAAGCGCTTCCGGCCGTATTGGCGCAAATCGACGCCAATCTGCCGCAAAGCCTCGATCGCCTGTTCGACTTCCTGCGCATCCCGTCGATTTCAACCGACCCCGCCTATCGGGAGCAATGCCTGGAGTCGGCCCGATTTGTCGCCGCGGAGCTTTCCGCAATTGGCTTCGAGACAAGCATCCGGCCGACGCCAGGCCATCCCGTCGTCGTGGGCAGTGCCATCGGCTCGAGTGGGTCTCGCGGCGCGCCGCGGGTTCTGTTTTACGGGCATTACGATGTTCAGCCCGTCGATCCCCTCAATCTGTGGGATGCCCCTCCGTTTGCGCCGCGTTTGATCACGCAGCCGGACGGCCGCAAAGCCATCGTCGCCCGCGGTGCTTGTGACGACAAAGGGCAGGTAATGACTTTCGTGGAGGCGTGCCGCGCCTTCAAGACCGTGATGGGGCAGTTGCCGCTGCCGATAACGTTCATGATCGAGGGCGAGGAGGAGTGCGGCTCCGCTCATTTGTTTGACTTCGTCAAGAACCATGCCCAGGAGTTCAAGCTCGATCTCGCCCTCGTATGTGACACGAGCATGTGGGATCCGGTGACACCGATGGTGACCACGTCGCTGCGCGGGCTCGTATACGAGGAGGTGAAGATTACCTGTGCCGACCGCGACCTGCATTCCGGCTTGTTCGGAGGGGCTGCGCAAAATCCCCTTCGCGTGCTCGCGCGTATTCTGGCGGACATGCACGATGTGAATGGACGCGTGACCATTCCGGGCTTCTACGCGGGCGTTCACGACTTGCCGCCAGAGATCCAAAAAGATCTTGCTGCTCTTGATCTCAATCCGCACGATTTCCTGGGACCGTTCGGGCTCAAGGTTCCCGCCGGCGAGAGCGACCGCATGCTGATCGAGCAGATTGCCACCCGGCCCACAGCCGAGATCAACGGCATGCTGGGGGGCTATACCGGAGAAGGAGCAAAAACGGTCATTCCAGCCCAGGCGACGGCGAAAGTCTCGTTTCGCCTCGTCGGCGCGCAGGATCCGGAAAAGATTCGTGACGCCTTCCGTTTGTTCGTGCGAGCGCGTCTGCCCGCGGACGCGAACGCCGATTTCAAGAATTTCGGCCTCGCTCCGGCAACCGAGCTTCCTTTCGACAGTCCTGCGCTTGCGAGAACCCGCGAAGCGCTTTCCGCCGAATGGGGCAAGAAGGCCGTCACTGTCGGGGAAGGCGGCTCGATCCCCATTGTCGCCGATTTCAAACGGGTGCTGGGGATGGACACGATCATGGTCGGCTTTGCGCTCGACGATGATCGCGTGCACTCCCCGAACGAAAAATATGACCTGACGTCATTCCATAAAGGAACGCGCAGCTGGGCACGGATCCTGGCGGCTTTAGCCGAGTGAAGGCGTAGCTTCAGCGCGCCTGAGGCGGTTTTTTTCGCGCTCCCCGCGGCAGCGTCGCCGGCCAGCTCACGATGCGGCCTTCCAGCTGATCATCCGGAACTTCGTCCTCGGTCGCGCCGACCTTCCCGCGGACCGAGATGCCGGCGAGATGGACCGTTTCCGGATCCCCGGAAACGAGCGGATGCCACCAAAGGAGATCCTTGCCTTCCGCCAATCGGCGGTAGGCACAGCTCGATGGCAGCCAAACGATCCGGCCGACATTTCGCGGGGTCAGCCGGACACAATCCTTCACCCGGCTGGTCCGATGGGGATAATCGCGGCAGCGGCAAGTCTCGCCATCGAGCAGCCGGCAACCCACATCGGTGAAATAGGTGCGCGAGGCATCATCCTCATCCTCGAGCTTGACCAGGCAGCAGCGGCCGCACCCGTCACAGAGGCTCTCCCACTCGGAATCACTCATTTCCCGCAAGGACTTACGGCGCCAGAACGGAACATCCTCAGCGGTCATTGCGCAATTGTCCCCGCTCGTCGTGCTCGCTTGCCTCTCGCCCTGCCGCGAGTCCCGGGCGCGAAATGTAGTATTGCACGATTTCCATTCACCTTGTGGCTCTCCCGTCATAGTTTGGAACCACTGTTTCGGTTAAAACAATCGCCCCACGGCTGGGCGGCCCCGTCCTGCCGCCATTGGGATTTTGCCCGAGGGAACTTTGCGCGACCTCTTCCACGACAATGAGCGCGGCGGCTGGAAGGCGTGGTGGCGCCAATTCTTCCTCGACCTCAATTCGCGCATCGATTTTGGACTGTATCAGGCCAAGACCTGGGGGCGCGAGCTCTATGAGCGCTTCACCGTCTTCATGGATCGGTTTCATGTTGCCGGCTGGCGCCGCTGGTATTTCGTCGAGCCGATTTCAGAAGGTCTGAGCCTCGGCAGTGGTGGCCTGCTGGTCATGCTGGCGCTTGCCATTCCGGCCTTCCGCGAGACTTCGGATGACGACTGGCTCAAGAAGTCGGAGCTCGCCGTTACGTTCCTTGACCGCTACGGAAACGAGGTGGGCTACCGCGGCATCAAGCATAACAACTCATTGCAGCTCGAAGAATTTCCCGATCATCTCATCAAGGCGACGCTGGCCACCGAGGATCGCCGGTTCTACGACCATTTCGGCATCGACATCCCCGGTCTGTTTCGAGCGATGACCGCAAACGCGAGGGCAGGCGGCGTCGTGCAGGGCGGCTCCTCTATTTCCCAGCAGCTTGCGAAAAACCTTTTCCTCTCGAATGAGCGGACCCTTGAGCGCAAGGTGAAGGAAGCGTTCCTTGCGCTGTGGCTCGAAACGCGACTGCCAAAGAATGAAATTCTCAAGCTTTACCTTGACCGTGCCTATCTCGGCGGCGGCACGTTCGGTGTCGATGCGGCTGCGCAATATTACTTCAACAAGTCGGCGCGCGACGTGAACTTGGCCGAAGCGGCCATGCTGGCGGGGCTGTTCAAGGCTCCATCCAAATTCGCACCCCACATCAACCTGCCGGCGGCGCGTGCACGCGCAAACGTGGTGCTGGATAACCTCGTGGACGCGGGTTTCATGACCGAGGGTCAGGTCTTCGGCGCGCGGCGCAATCCGGCCACCCCGGTCGATCGCCGCGACGAACGCTCCCCCAATTATTATCTCGATTGGGCCTTCGACGAGATGAAGAAGCTCGTTGAGACGCTGCCCAAGTCCGTGCACGAGCGCGTGTTCGTGGTGCGACTGGCGCTTGATTCCGACCTGCAGAAGAATGCCGAGAAGGCGGTCGAAAACTCGCTGCGGCAATATGGCCGTGAATACAACGTCAAGCAGGGTGCCTCCGTGTTGATGGAGGTCGACGGCGCGGTGCGTGCGATGGTCGGCGGGCGTGATTACGGTGAAAGTCAGTTCAACCGTGCTACTGACGCGCTGCGTCAGCCGGGCTCATCGTTCAAGCCGTACGTCTATGCCACGGCCTTGATGAATGGTTTCAAGCCCACTTCCGTGGTGGTCGACTCTCCCGTTTGCATCGGCAACTGGTGTCCCAAGAACTACGGCGGCGGGTTCGGCGGTGCGATGACGCTGACGGACGCTCTCAAACGCTCGGTCAACGTGATAGCGGTGAAGCTGTCAATCGCGATCGGCCATGGCAATCCGAAGAAGGGCCGCGCCATGATCAGGGACGTCGCGCGCAAGGCCGGCATCCGCACGCCGCTGCCCGATACGCCCTCCATGCCGATCGGCGCCGACGAGGTGACCGTGCTCGATCACACGGGCGCCTACACCATGTTTGCCAATCTCGGCAAAGCATACACTCCACATGCCGTTCTCGAGGTCCGCAGCGGAGCAGGTGAGCTTATCTGGCGCTGGGACCGTGACGGCAAAAAGCCGGTCCAGGTCATTCCGCCGCAGGTTGCCTCCGACATGGTCAACATGATGACCAAGGTGGTCGAAGAAGGAACGGCAAGACGTGCCATTCTCGATGGCATCAGGGCGGCGGGCAAGACCGGCACGACGAACGCGTATCGTGATGCCTGGTTTGTGGGTTACACCGGGAATTTCGTCTGCGGCGTGTGGTTCGGCAATGACGACTATAAAACCATGAACCAGATGACCGGCGGCTCGCTGCCGGCACAGACCTGGCACGAGATAATGGCTTATTCCCACGAAGGCATCGAGCTAAGACAAATTCCAGGCATTGCTGGATCCACCGGACGCGCGGTCGTTTCCGATGCACGCAAGGAAAAGGAAAGCGTCCCCACCGAAGGCGGCCGGCCGGCAATCCTGACCAGGCGCGGCACCGAATCTTTGCTTCGGGTAGAGCGCATGATGGATGATGCCACGCGTGCGCTAGCGACGAGCCCGCCCGGGCGGAGCAAGACGACTGGCGCGCAGGGCAGCTCAGGACAACGGCAGCAAGCTTCAGCAGCGCAAACCGAGCAAGCACCTGCGGGTGACTGAGCTGGCGATAAGTGTTGCGGCATCCGGCTAACTGCATCTGATTGGATCGAGCGTGCGGCTACTTTTCGGAATGGTGTTCGCGTTGACGTTGGCAGCGGCCATCGGTCTTGGCACGACCTGGATGGCGTTAACGCAGGGTATTGCTTACGGGGGTGTTTCCATCGGCGCGTGGACCGCGTGGCCTAAGAACGGGACCTCCGGAATCGATCCCTATGCGCGTGCGATCGTGGCGCGCACGGGAGAACTGCCGGTCGGCTCAGGCGACGGGGTCGCCTTCTATGCGCGCGCCGATGATTCCGGCCAGGTACTCGACGGGCGTTGCGATTTGCTCCTGAGCGGAATTACCCCGCAGGCGCGCTTTTGGACGGTCACGCTGTATGACTTTGACGGCTACCTGGTCGCCAACTCTGTTCGGCGGCACGGCTTTACCAGCCAGGAAATCATCCGAAAATCGGATGGCAGCTTCGACATCATGGTTGGCCCGCGCGCGCGGCCGGGCAATTGGCTGCCCACCGGGGGAGCCGAGAGATATCAGCTGGTGCTGCGCCTTTATGATACGCCGATCGGCATGGCAACCCGCTCGAGCTCTGAGGTTCCAATGCCCACGCTGCGCAAGGGGCCATGCCAATGATCCGCTTCGGGCTCTGGCTCCTCGGTGCGCTCCTGCTTGCAGGCGTGGTGCACCTCGTAACAATCCTGCTGCTTCCGAGCTTGGCCACGCAGGATGCCTACGCCCGGGTGGCCGCGATCGCGCCGGTGAACGCGGTGGTCCCAGTGCCGGCGCCGACACCGGAAAATGCCGTGATGCCGTTCATGGATCCGGCTTTTGCGACATCGGTGTGCCGATACGATCTCGCGCGCGGGCCGCTGAAATTCTCAGTGCCGATCAGCCAAGCCTACACATCGGTATCGTTCTATTCCCGCGGCGACGTCGCCTACTACGCCATCAATGATCGCGCCGCAGGACGACGCGTCATCGAACTTGATCTCATGACCGGCGCGCAAAGGGCGGACCTGCCCGACAACGAGGACATCACCAGAGCAGACCGGCTGATTGTCACTTCGCCGACGAGAACGGGCTTGATTGTGATCAGGGCGCTCACCCCTGAAGCTGGATGGATTCCCGCGGCGCGCAATGCGCTCGCAGCGGCGCGCTGCGCGCCCCAGTAATTCTCTCTAAGAGCGATTGGCTCGCGGTCGCCGCCGCCTGCGTGAACCCGGGTTGGTATCGGGCTCCGAACCCTTTGTGTCGTGCTCGGCGGCGTAGCGCTCGATCCGGATAACCGGAAGGATAATCACCGTCGCCGTTTCTGGTTTGACGGCCAGTGACCTTGCCCCGCGTCCAACACGTGCTGCTGCCGGAAAGCTGATGACGGTACCCATTTTCTTTTCCCCGCCCCGAGACACCATGATTAGCTCGGCTCCTGCCACAATTTGAGATGGGCAAGGTTAACGGTCCGCTAACACAGCAACTGTAGGTTATTTCAATCTCGCGGTGTTGCAATAAAGGCGCAGTGACGATGATGGAATTCCCATCGGCGTTCCCTGGTCTCGAAGATTTGGTCGATCCGGGACAGGGCAATCAAATCGACATGCGTCCGACGTTGCTGCGCGTGCTCACTGATCTTTATCTGCAGCGCGATACTCATCCGCCCGAAGACGAGCGCTACTATACTGAACTTGCATTGCGGCTCATCGCCGCCACAGGCTGCGAGGCGCGCGCGGCATTGGCGGAAAGGCTGGCGTCGTACTCGTCCGCGCCGCGTGCGGTGATGGAGCGCCTGGCGCGCGATGTGATTGAAGTTGCAGCTCCCGTTTTGCGCCGTTCGACGCGCTTGACGGATTCCGATCTTGCGGCAATCGCAGCCGAGTACGGCGGTGCACACGCCGATATCATCGCCGAACGGCGCTCCACAATTTCGTCCGCGCCGCAACCGCGCCGTAGTGAGCATTGTGAGCTCAAAAATTTTTGCGAGCTTTCGGAATTATTCTATGCTGCGGGATCCGCGGAGCGCCGGCTCATTCTGATCAGCTTGGACTACGCGCCGATCACACCCGCGCAACCCGCGGCTTCCATCGTCCGTGCCCACACCTGGCGCCTCGAAGCGGCAGCCCTGCAACACAACACCGAGGAGGTGATCCATGAGCTCGAGCGCGCGCTTGGCATCTCACGCGCGCAGGCGCGGCGCATCATCGGCGATGAGTTAGGCGAGCCGATTGTCGTCGCCGCCAAGGCTCTGGGACTGCCCGCCGACGTGTTACAGCGCGTTCTGCTGTTCATGAATCCGCGCATCGGTCAATCGGTCGATCGGGTCTTTGCGCTCGCCGAGCTTTATGGCGAGGTCAGCGTTGATGCAGCGCGCCGACTGATCGCGATCTGGCGTGCGTCGGACAAAGTTGAACGGCCCAGAGCCGGACACGAGCCGGTACCGTGGCGCATGGCCGCAGAAAATGCGCGCAGGGCGCTGTCGGAAGTCTCGCGTCGGCCTGTGCAGTCGCGCGATGCGCATCTGCGGCTCAGCCAGCGCTAACCTCGCCCGATTTCCCCGGCCGGAGCACGAGGCTCCGATTTCACGCCACCAGATCGTCCAGGAAGTGGCGGGCGGCGCGATCCTCCACCTCTATGATCCAGATGTCGGGATCAAAGCGCAGCTCGCGCGTCAAACGCTCCTCGATCTTCGCTTCCGGCGTCTCCGGCAGGCACCTGCTGAACAGGCGGTCGGCCGGCCGTGCTGTATCGAAAAAGCTCTGCGGCGCCGGTCCAAACAACTCGGCGGTCCCATCCAGCCGATTGAGCTTGACGAAAATGGCTCCGGCCTCCTCGGCGCCGCGCCTGCGCACCGCCGCAAACGCGCCTTCGACGTTGCAGCGGCGAATATACGCCGCGACCCAGATCGCCGATTTCAGCCTCATCCTTTAAGTGTCACTCGAACGACTGTCCCGTGGCAGCTGCAAGCTCCCGGACAAATTGGTCCGATGGCTGGCCGGTAACCGGAAGCTTGTGCTCACGTTCGAATCTCTCGATTGCCCGCTGGGTGTCCGTGTCAAGGACACCGCTCGGTTTTATCTGGCCATAGCCGAATTCAGCAAGGGTACGCTGCAGCATCACGACCCGCTGAGACGGCTCGGTCGGATTGCCGGTACGTATTCTCATCGGGCTGGGCGGGGGAATTGTTCCAGTGACACCCTTGGGAGCCTTGCCGGGAGATCGCATAATTGTCTGCAGCAAGGTTTCATTCGGCTGCGAGCTTGGTCTAAGACCAAAGCTCTTCTCGAACTCCCGGATGGCTGCATCGGTTTTGGGCCCATATAGGCCGTCGATGATCCCCTCGTAATAACCCCGGCGCGAGAGTTCGCGCTGAATATCCGTGATGACCTCGCCGGGCATGCGCGCCACGGGCGGCTTGCCGGGGGGACTAACGGCGGGCTCAGCCCCTCGCACGGACATGGCCGGCCTTTGATCAGGGCCGGGTGGGCTCTTGTTCCCGGTGTCAGCGGCCTTGAACATTGGCGCGGGATGTGAGCCCGACTGTAGGAACAACACGTTCACGACGATCGCGGTCACCGCAACGCCGCCCACCAGGAACCCGATAAAATCGCGCCGCGTCCATCCCACCAGCTGGAATGGAAAAGGTGCACGCGTATCGTTGTCGCGCGTCAACGCCGCCTCACCAGCTGCACCGCGACTGCGCATTTTCTTTCACTGCGACTCTGGCGCGCTGGCTCGCACGCAGCGTACCTGCCCCGGGCCGGCGTCTTTGCCAGCTCGCCCGCGGGCGCCGACCTCGCTTCGAAATTGAGCGAAAAGAGCCACGCCTTGATGCGCGTCCGAATATTCGAACGTGCTCCCCCTGATTATTCTCGGGGATGCTGTCAGAGCGCACTTAAACGAATGCTAAGGATTGCGAGCGCAATTGCGGCAATGTTTACAATTGGTTGCAAATCCTGTGAAAAATCAATGCTCATTCTTGGCGAAACTGGGCAAAAAATGCCTCCGAAATCCAACCGAGGTTTCAAAGCTTGTCGCTAGGCTCCCAGTTGTGCGGCCAAGCCGCTACGGGGCTCGGGGGCAGGCTTATGCGGTTCTTGTTTCGGATCATATTCTGGCTGGGTGTCGTTCTCGTATTCCTGCCCAGGGGTGGGCAGCCGAATGCGTCGGACGGTGGGCTGAGCCCGAGCGATGCCATGTCGGCGGCCAAAGCGACCGTCACTGACATGCGGTCCTTTTGTGACCGTCAGCCCGAAGCCTGCACCACTGGATCACACGTGGCCGTCGCCCTTGGTCAGCGTGCCCAGTCGGGGGCAAAGCTCATTTACGATTATCTGACCGAATATCTGGGTTCCTCCGCGCGCGATGCGGGCAATTCCGATCGGACCAGCATCGCTGCACGGCGCGCATCGAATGCTGGTCGTGACACGCTTATGCCCTCCGACCTCGCGCCACCCTGGCGTGGTCCAAGGCCGCGGAGGGACGCGCAGCTCGCGCACACCAATTAGCCAGCGCTTTCTCCCTCGGCCTCGCATTTCGGGCCGGGGATCTCCCCGCAGCCCGTGCTGCGAGTTGCCAGGGCTTTCCTTCCCCCCGATGCTCTCCCGGCTTATATGTGATGCAGGCACTCGCATCACCAAAGCGGCTCGGTCGCGGAACGCATGAGCATCGACGAGATCATTGAGAACTTTTCGCTGCTGGAGGAGTGGGATGACCGCTACCGCTACGTCATCGAGCTGGGCAAAACACTCGCTCCTCTGAGCGAACGTGACCGCGGTGAGGCTAACAAGGTTCAGGGCTGTGCAAGCCAGGTCTGGCTCGCAACCGTGGTCCGACCCAATGGCGCGGACGGACCAGTCCTGAATTTCACCGGCGATAGCGATGCGCACATCGTACGTGGATTAATCGCCATCTTGTTTGCGCTGTTCTCCGGCCGGCACGCGCGTGAAATCCTGGCGACGGATGCCAATGCGATCTTCGAGCATCTCGGACTACGTGAGCATCTCACGCCGCAGCGCTCGAATGGGTTCCGTTCCATGGTGGAGCGCATCCGGTCGGATGCACGCGTTGCGCTCGCGATGTCCCGGGAGATGCCCCAGTCGGCCTAGCCGGAGCTTGGCGGAATGCAGCCGTACTCCCTAAGAGCTGCTCTCAATATGGGCCCGCAGCTCCGCCACCGAGCCAAACCTGACGGTCCCTTCCGGAAGCTTGGCCTCGATCGATCCATCGGCGTAGAGCGTGTACGCCATTCCGTCGACGACGCCGGATTTGAGGATAGCCGGCGAGGGCGGCGGCTCTTCTGGCGCGGGTTCCACGCTCGTATCCCGGACTGGCGCAGTGGCCGGTTCTTGCGCGACCGGCGGCGGCGCCGGAGCCTCGGCCGGCGCGACGGGCGCGGTCTTGGCTGCGCGCGCTTGGTCAGACCAGATCGCATCAAAATTCTGCGGAGGCGGCATTGGACGCACCGGCCTGGAGCGGAACAGAAAATCAAGCCGCGAGGACTTCAACGCTTCGGCCGCTGAACCCTCCCCCCGGTCTTCCGGGGTCACCATCGGCTCTGGCACCACCACCTCCGGTCTAATGCGCGGTGCGGGAGCAGGCTGCGTCACCCCGTTCGGAGAAAGCGGTGCTTCTGCCATATCTTCGAGCGGGGGCTCGACCCGCGACCCTTCGGCGCGTGGGATGCTTGATCGCAGCCGCTCGATTGCCGCAGCGGACACTTCGACCGAAGAGGGAGAAGGCGGCGGTGGGGGGCGCGTTTCGCGCACTGGAATTTCCGGTCTTGGGCGCGCCACCGGCGCCGGCGGCTGGCGAGGAATGGAGCCGGTCCCGGAGACTGGCAGAGGGCTTCCGACCGCCACGGCCATGGGAACAACGGGTTCCACTGCGTCGCCCGCCCGATGTGGGCGAACGCCGGTTCTCGCCAGTTCTTCCGAGAGGCGGCTGAGCTCGCCGACGACTGCTGACAACCCCAAAAGGATAAAACCGCCGGTGAGCGCGGTCGTGCCCCCGACCATGAGGGTGGTTCCCAGGGTGAACTCGTTGAGCGGTATGCCGAATCCGATCGCAGCCACACCGGAAGCGGCAACCACGATACCCAGCACCAACAAGACGACAGACATACGCTTACGCCACACCCGACATGCTACGCTCGGCAACAGCCCCGCTGCCATGGTTACCAAACAATTTTGGCCCTGTTCTGCGGCGGCCGCAATAACTATTATGGCATGCTGCCGGGCGACTTCTATATTGCTTAACAAGGGCCGGCCACGGCCACAACCGTGCAATCTTCGCCCACACTGTTCAGGCTGGTTCTGAGAAGGAGAATCGTCCTCATCCAGCGAGCTTGATCCTTCTTGTGCCGTTGGGCGGTGCACTGACTGCCCCAAATTGGCACGTTCCGTTGCGCCCGGGAGTTAGCCACTTCAGACGGCTGTTCCCTCGCGCTCTTCGCTGTCCATCCGCCCAGGAGTAAGCCGATGTCTTTTACGCTGCCTGATCTTCCCTATTCCTACGATGCGCTTGCGCCTTACATGTCACGCGAAACTCTGGAATATCACCACGACAAGCATCACCTCGCGTATGTGAACAACGGCAACAATCTCCTCAAGGGCTCCGAGTGGGAAGGTAAATCCCTCGAGGAAGTGGTGAAGGGCTCGTTCGGCAAGAATGCAGGATTCTTCAACAATGCCGGCCAACACTACAACCACATTCATTTCTGGCAGTGGATGAAGCCGAACGGGGGCGGTGACAAGATTCCGGGCAATCTTGAAAAGAAAATCGCCGCCGATCTTGGGTCGATCGCCAAGATGAAGGAAGATTTCATTCAGGCCGGTGTCACACAGTTCGGGTCCGGCTGGTGCTGGCTGGCCGTCAAAGACGGCAAGATCACCGTGACCAAGACTCCGAACGGCGAGAATCCGCTCGTGCACGCCGGCAAGCCGATTCTGGGCTGCGATGTCTGGGAACACTCCTATTACATCGATTATCGCAACCGCCGGCCCGATTATCTCAAGGCCTTCATGGATCATCTGGTCAATTGGGAACACGTAGCCAAGATGTTCGACGCTGCCATGAAATGAAGGCAGTGGCCCGACCTTGCGCGTGAAGCCGGCGCGCCCAGATGCGCGTCGGCGGCAGAGCGGATCGTGATTTCCGGGGCGCTCCGTCGCGCAAGCTGGTCCAAATCATCCGTTGGGAGCCGCGTCTATGATCGGCTCGCGGCGGGCGTGCTTGTCGGCGTGGGCATTATCGCCTTCATCAGCTTCCGCGATTACGGGCTAAGCTGGGACGATTATACCCATGCCCAATATGGCGAGCTTCTGCTGCAGCTCTATGCGTCAGGCTTTCATGATCAGCGCGCTCTCTCCTGGGTAAATCTGTATTACTACGGCGGCGGCTTTGATCTCATGGCCGCCGCCGCTGCCAAGGTTCTGCCATTCAGTCTGTTCGAGACTCGCAGGCTTGCGGGTGCCGCGGTCGGCATTCTGGGCCTGTTCGTCACCTGGCGAATTGGCCGCCGCGTGGGTGGGCCGCCTGCGGGCCTGCTTGCGCTCATCATCCTTGCCGCCTGCCCCCTCTACTACGGCCATATGTTCATGAACCCGAAGGACGCGCCCTTCGCGGCTGCGATGGCTATTCTTTTGTTGGCGAGCGTTCTCGCCATGGAAGAGTATCCGCGGCCTTCGCTTGCGAGCGCGCTAGTTCTTGGTTTGGGACTGGGCCTCGCATTCGGGTCGCGTGTCATGGCCGCCTTCGGCGCGATCGAGGCGCTGGTCGCGCTGACCTTTGTCTTTGCAGCAGAGGCGCGAGCGCAAGGTCTTGCATCCGCCGGATCGCGGCTCGTGCAATTCTGTGGACGCCTCTTGCCTGCTCTCGTGCTCGGATATGCACTCATGGGCCTGGTGTGGCCCTGGGCTGTCGTTGATCCCCTCAATCCTTTTCGCGCGCTGGAATATTTTTCACGGTTTTTCGAGAAGCCTTGGTCCGAGCTCTTCGACGGCGACGTGATCCGGGTAACCGACATGCCGCGCAGCTATTTGCCGACGCTGTTCGCGCTCAAGCTCCCCGAAATCTTCCTCGCACTGGGATTAGCCGGGGCAGCATGGGCATTGTGGCTGACGTGCAGGCCCGCTGTGGCAACGAAGCGCCGCGCAATCCTCCTCCTTCTCGCATCGGCAGCCCTGCTGCCGCCCGCAGCGACGATCGTATTGCGCCCGGCGATGTACAACGGGTTGCGGCATTTTGTTTTCGTGTTGCCGCCGCTTGCGGTGCTGGGCGGCATGGCAGGCGCGAGAATGATCGAAGCTGCGCGCGTTATTTCATTCGGACCGCTCGGGGTCGCGGCAGTTCTTGCCATTGGTCTCGTATTCCCAGTCATCGAAATGAGACGCCTGCACCCGTACGAATACACCTATTTCAACGACGCTTCGGGCGGCGTGAAACACGCGCGCGACCGCTACATGCTCGACTACTGGGGGCTGTCGCTCAAACAGGCTTCGCAAGGATTGCTGCAGACACTCGCAAACGCGCGGACGAGCAAGCCCGCGGAACGGCCTTGGAAGATTGCCGTGTGCGGGCCGCACCGTTCACCGCAGGTCGAGCTTGGGCCGGATTTTCAAACCAGCTGGGACCCGAATGGAGCCGACTTTGCGATGACGCTGGGCGAGTTCTATTGCATGCAACTCGATGCTCCGCTCATTGTTGAAGTCGCGCGTAGCGGTGTCACCTATGCTCGCGTCTATGACATCCGCGGGCGCTCGTATGATACGATACTCACCCTGCCCGGGTTGTGAGCTCTCTCAGGCAAACTCCAGGATGATATCGTCGACCGCCAGGCTGTCACCCTGCTTGACGTGGATTTTGCGCACGATGCCGTCGCGGTCGGCGCGCAGCACATTCTCCATTTTCATGGCTTCAACAACGGCAAGCGTCTCACCTGCCTTGACCTCCTGGCCTTCAGCAACCGCAATGGCGACCACAAGCCCCGGCATGGGACAGCGCACGGAGTTCCCGGAATCCGCGGTTTTCTTCGGCGGCATGAGCCGGGCGGCTTGCGCCTCACGCTCGGTGTAGACGTAAGCGCGGGTCTCCACGCCATGATGAAAGAGGTCGAAACCATTAAGCACCGGGCGCACCTGCACCGAGACTGACCGGCCGTCCACGGTTCCCGACCAGACGAGGTCTCCCGGCTTCCAGCGCGAGATCACGACATGCGTCTTACTCTCATCGTCCTGCGCGAACCGGACCTCAAACTGCGCGGCGCGTGCCTTATGATCGGAAGGCCCGGTATCGTGAACAGCAGCATGCGTGATCTTGAGCTTGATGTGGTTTTCGCCCAATTGGACCGACCGCACCTGCTCGCGTGTGACCCGGTGAGCTGACTGCTGACCGGAAATGCGGCGCTTTCTATCTCCCAGGACGTTGTCGATGGCGGCCGCCACTGCCGCCAGAGTTCGGGCAGCCTCGCCTGCCGGGACAATCGGCGCAAAGCCGCCGGGAAACTCCTCTGCCAGGAATGCCGTCGACAATTTGCCGGACTTCCATCGCTCGTTTAGCATCAAGGCCGAGAGAAACGGGATGTTGTGGCGTATGCCCGCGACGAGGAAAGCATCGAGCGCAGCCACCTGCGCCGTCACCGCCGCGTCGCGCGTTGGACCGTGCGTGATGAGCTTCGCAATGAGGGGGTCATAGAAGATCGAGATTTCACCACCCTCGTAGACCCCCGTATCGTTGCGCACCGTAATGCCGTCGGCGCACATTTCGGCTGGCGGTCGGTAGCGCACCAGCCGCCCGATTGAGGGCAGGAAATTGCGGGCGGGGTCCTCTGCATAGATGCGCGTCTCGACCGCCCAGCCCGAAAGTTTCACGTCGCTTTGTTTGAAAGTGAGCGGCTCTCCCGCCGCGACCCGGATCATCTGCTCGACGAGATCGATGCTGGTGATGAGTTCCGTCACCGGATGCTCGACCTGCAGCCGCGTATTCATTTCCAGGAAATAGAAGCTCTTGTCCTGTTGGGCGACGAACTCGACAGTACCGGCGGAATCGTAGCCGACGGCCTTTGCCAGCGCGACCGCCTGCTCTCCCATGCGTCCGCGCGTTTTTGCGTCGAGCAGCGGGCTTGGCGCTTCCTCGATAATCTTTTGATTGCGGCGCTGAATGGAGCACTCCCGCTCGCCGAGATGGATGACATTGCCATGCTTGTCACCGAGCACCTGAATTTCAACGTGGCGCGGGTCACGAATATACTTTTCGATGAAAACGCGCTCATCGCCGAACGAAGATTTTGCTTCCGAGCGCGCGCGGGCAAATCCCGACGCGATGTCGTCGCGTGAATAGGCAATCCGCATTCCCTTGCCGCCGCCGCCGGCAGACGCCTTGATCATGACGGGATAGCCGACCTCATCAGCGACTCTTGCCGCTTCCTCCTCGTCCGCGATCACACCGAGGTGGCCCGGTACGGTTGCAACTCCTGCAGCAGCGGCGGTCCGCTTGCTTTCGATCTTGTCGCCCATGGCGGCGATTGCGCCGGGATGCGGGCCAATGAACACGATCCCGGCCTCTGCCAAGGCTTTGGGGAACGCTTCGTTTTCAGCCAGGAAACCGTAGCCCGGATGCACGGCTTCGGCGCCGGTGTCTCTGCAGGCTGCTACGATCTTCTGGATGACGAGATAACTTTCAGAGGAGGGTGGCGGGCCGATGAGCACGGCCTGGTCCGCCATCTCCACGTGCAGAGCATCCTGGTCGGCCTCGGAGTAAACCGCGACGGTCTGGATGCCCAGCCGCCGTGCGGTGCGCATAATGCGACACGCGATCTCGCCGCGATTGGCGATCAGAATGCGCTTGAACATGCCGCGCTGAACCCCGGCCTCAGGCTTGCGGCGTCATCAGCAAAAAGTCAATCAGTGCGGCTCAGCACAACACGGCTCGGAACTCAGGTTAACGGCCTGATCGGCGTAATTTTGTGTTGACGCAGCGATCATGATTCCGTGGGCGCTCTGATTCGCACTGGAGCGCCATCATGGACACGATCTTCGACGGAGAGGTCCCGCGTGCGCGTCTTGCCCTGCTTTTGCGGCACTTTTCCGAGCTCAAGGATAACCGCGAGCCGTGGCGCATTGTGTATCCGCTGCAAGAGGTCTTGCTGTTGGTGACCTGCGCCACGATTGCCTCCTGCGATGATTTCGACGACATTGTCGCCTGGGGCAAACACCATCTTGCCTTCCTGCGGCATTTCTCGGAGTTTCATCACGGCATTCCCTGCGAGCGCTGGCTCCGGGCCCTCCTCAATCGGATCGATCCGATCCTGTTCGGCCGCTGTTTCAACAGCTGGATTGCCGCACTGTGGCCGAACCGGCACGAATTCATCGCCATCGACGGCAAAACGTCACGCCGGACCCACGACCAGCGCAAAGGGCTTAAAGCTCTGCATACGCTCAGCGCCTACGCCACCCATGCAAGGCTGACATTGGCGCAGTTGAGCGTTCCGGAGAAGACCAACGAGATCACCGCCATCCCCGATCTTCTCGATCAACTCGCCGAGACCAAACAGCTTGAGGGCGCGCTCGTCACCATCGACGCCATGGGCTGCCAAGTCGAGATTGCTGACAAGATCGTTGCTCATAAGGCCGATTATTTGCTGCCCCTCAAGGGCAACCAACCCACGCTCGAAGCCGATGTCGAGGACTATTTCCGCACCGCGCCCGCCGACGAGTTCGTCAGCAAAACTACGGTCGAGAAGGGACATGGCCGGATCGAGACGCGCACCTACACCGCCTCCAGCAAGGTCGACTGGATAACGTCGGAGAGAAGCTACCCGGGCCAGCCGCGCTTCAAGAACATCAAAACCATCGCGAAGGTCCACGCACGTGCTGAATATTCCGATCGCTGCAGCTTCGATACCCACCACTATATCTCGTCCGCGCCGCTCGATATCGAACGGATCGCCAGGGGCGCGCGCGGTCATTGGGGCGTCGAGAGCATGCATTGGCTGCTCGATGTCGAATTCAAGGACGATCTGTCGCGTTATCGGACCGGCCACGGAGCCAAGAACATGACTATCGTCCGCCGCTTCGCTCTCGGCCTCGTGCGTGCCAATAAGGCCAAGGGGAGCGTCAAGACACGACGCAAAACTGCCGGCTGGAACCCGGATTTCTTGCTAGAAATTCTTCAACTCAAATGAGCGTTAACCCGGATTCCGTGCCGTGCTCAGCACAAGCGCTCAACGCGCGGCCGCCTTTGCGGCGAGCTTACATGAAGTGGCGCGGGCGGCGGCGGGGCTCACGCACGTGGCTGGCGATCCACGCCAGCACGAAAGCGTCCACCTCCGGCGATCTGCGGATCCTTGCCCATTCCGACGCTGTGAGAAAGCCCGTGCGCAGGCGCACGACAATGGGCGAGTTCCTGATCGCGGCGATCAGGTCTCGCAACCGGCCGGTGGATGTAATCCGGCAACCCATTGACGCTCTCCCGCCCCTTCTTGTGGGGCCTCCGCCCCTTCTTTCTGGGGCCTTCTGACTGGATAGGAACCGATCAACCCGCAAAGGCAACGCCGGCCGGGACCGGCAGGTTCCTCCCAACCACAATAATAGTCGCGGCTGGGTGCCTTCCGGTTCGAATCATATTGGCCGGAAAGCACGTTCGGGTGACGGCGGGGATGGGGCGAAGTTGCGGCGCTCCCAAAAGTCCTGAAATCCCAACGGTTAACTGCGGAGAAAGGAGGCGCTGAGAGTTGGCGATGTTCGGCCCGGTGGCGAGTGCGCTGCGAGATCAATAGCGCCTAAGCTTCTGGCCGTCGCAGGCGCAGTCCATTATATTGGGCGTTGCAATTCCGCATCATGGCTTCAGGCGACGGAGGTGGAGTGATGGCTCTCGCAATCAATGATACTGCGCCGGATTTCGAGGCCGAGACAACCGAAGGCAAGATTCGCTTTCACGATTGGATCGGCAACAATTGGGTCGTGCTTTTTTCCCATCCCAAGGACTTCACCCCGGTGTGCACGACCGAACTCGGCTACATGGCCAAGATCAAGCCCGAATTCGACAAACGCGGGGTCAAGATCATCGGCCTGTCGGTCGACCCAGTCGATCACCATGGCCGCTGGGCCAATGACATCAAGGAAACGCAAGGCTTCGCACCCAATTACCCCATCATCGCCGATAGCGATTTCAACGTATCCAAGCTCTACGGGATGCTGCCTGCTGCCGTTTCCGGTGATCCGACCAAACGCACGCCTGCCGACAATCAAACCGTGCGCAACGTCTTCGTCATTGGACCGGACAAGAAGATCAAGCTGATCCTCATTTATCCCATGACCACCGGACGCAATTTCGATGAAGTGCTGCGCGTCATCGATTCGCTTCAGCTGACCGCCAAGCACAAGGTTGCGACCCCCGTGAACTGGAAGTCAGGCGAGGATGTCATCATTGCGGGATCGGTTTCCGACGAGGAAGCCAAGAAGCAGTACCCGCAGGGCTGGAAGGCGCCGCGGCCCTACATTCGCATCGTGCCGCAACCAAGGTCGTGACGGCGGCACCTCGACGCACGTGAATGCGCCCTCGCCCCCGCGCAAGCGGGGAGCGGGCGCAAAAAAGGACGTTCAAGCCGCGGCGGCGGATTTGCCGATTGCGGCGTTTACGCGCGGCATGACCTCCTCGGCCATCAGCTGCATGGAGCGTTTGTTGAGCGCGGGATCGACCCAGTCCATGCCGGCATAGACCAGCTCCCCGAAATCGCCGGTTTCCCCGCGTAACGCGAGAATGCGATCGACCACCCTGTTCACGCTGCCGTAGATCACGCAATGGTCGAGCACGTAATCAAGTGTAATCTCGTCGTCGGGCTGATCCTTGTACGACTTGAAAACATAGAGCCGCTTGCCGCGCTTCATCTTTGCGCGCATCTGATGAAAGTAGAACCGGTAGGGGCTGTTCTCGTCGTAGCGGCCATAGCGCGCGGCGACCTTGTCGTCATCGTGAACGAATATCGCGCGCGCCACGCGCCAATCCGCTATCTTTGCTTCGGCGCCGGCCTCGGCCTTGCCCTTGCAGTAATTCTCCCAATGGGATTTGAGATGCTGCGAGAGCAGGAAATTGGCGGAGAGGGGATGAAAGTCGCGCTTTCCCATCAGCACAACGCCGGGGGAGAATGGCGCTACGACGGTGCCGACAATCTCCGGCCGTGGCTTCTGGTAGGGCTTGCCCATATAACCGACGCCGAGATCCAGCGTCATGGTGCGCGCGGTTGAAACCTTGTAGCGGTTGCCCGGCAGGTCGATGTTGTAAGGAGGCTCGCCTTCCCAGATCGCAAGAATGACATCGATCGCCTCAGCAAACATCTTGTTGCGATCTTCCTCGAGTATGCCGAGCGCTTCGGCGTCCGACGTGAGCGCGCCGGGGCTCACGCCCAGGATGAAACGGCCTTGCGCCAGGTGATCGAACATCGCCGCCTGCACAGCGATGAGAACGGGATGCATGTGGGAAAGGTTCGCGGTGCCGGTCGCGAGCCTGATCTGCCTGGTCTCGGGGATGAGGGAGGCCTGGAACATCATGCTGTTGGTAATGTTCTCGCAAGCGTCGGTGAGGTGCTCGCCCATGAATGCGTCGTAAAAGCCGAGCTTATCGGCGAGAATAATGGCCTCGCGATCCTCCTGCAGCGTCTGTGCCCAGTCCCGATGCATGGGATGCACCGGCATGGTGAAATAGCCCAGTCTCATCTGCCTCCCGGCCTTTGCTCGTGCGAGAACGCACCGGAAATACAACGTTTTGTGAACGCAATAGCGCAGTGCGTCAACTGGATCGAACTACCTGTGCCGAGCGTGGGTTCTGAATGAGAAAGTTCGAGTGTGGCCGCATGCCTGGTGTTTCCCGTCGTGACTTTCTCAACGGCATGGCGCTCACCATTGCGGCAGGCGTGACCCCCGCGGCCCAGCTCGCGGCCGAGCCGGCACGCTACCCGCCCGTGCTCACCGGGTTGCGCGGCCAGCATCCGGGGTCGTTCGAAGTGGCACACGAGATTGGCCGCGCGGGCAAACGGTATCCCGTTGACAGTCTGGCCGTCGAGGAAGCTTACGACCTGGTCGTGGTCGGCGGCGGGATCAGTGGTCTCGCCGCTGCCTGGTTCTTTCGCCGAGCAGCCGGCGCCGATGCGCGCATCCTCGTCCTCGACAATCATGATGATTTCGGCGGCCACGCCAAGCGTAACGAATTCACGCTCGATGGACGCCTGATCATCGGCTACGGCGGCAGCCAGTCGATGCAGTCCCCCAGGACGCTTTACAGCGATGCGGCCAAGAGTCTTCTCGCTGAGCTTGGTGTCGAGTTCGCGCGCTTTGAGAGTGCTTTCGATCGCAACCTTTATCCGTCACTTGGGCTCGCGCGCGGCATCTTCTTCAGCCGCGAGGCATTCGGGCGCGACGCGCTCGTTCCCGCCGACGTTCTGCCAGTGGCGGGCAACGCTGCTGCGGTCGTGGACGCGAATCGGCGTGCCGAAGCAATCGCAAAAATTCCGATTTCACAGGCGAGCAAAGCACAGCTGCTTGCGCTTTATGATAGCGGACGCGATCCGCTCGCGGGCCGGTCTGTTCCGGAAAAGCTCAATCTGCTCAAGACCACCAGCTACCGCGACTATCTCACCAAGTTCTGCGGCTGCAGCGAGGAAGTGGCGAACTGCTTTCAAGGCCGCATGCTCGGCTTCTTCGCGCTCGCGGCCGATGCCGTTCCGGCGGCAGATTTGCGGGAGTTCGGCTATCCCGGTTTCGCCGGCCTCGGCCTGCCCGTCGAGGAGCACCCGGAGTGGAAGGAGCCCTATATCTATCACTTCCCCGACGGCAACGCCGCGCTTGCCCGCCTGCTCGTGCGTGCACTGGTCCCAGTTGCTGCATCGGGCGGCAGCATGGACGATGTTGTGCTTGCCCGGTTTGATTACGGCGAGCTCGATCGCCCCGGCCAAAGCACCCGCATCCGTCTCGATTCGACCTGCATCGATGTCCGCGAGGCGGGTGACGGCGTGCTCGTGAGGTATGTTCGCGCCGGCGTGGCGCAGCGGGCCGAGGCGAAGCACGTTGTACTTGCGTGTTATCATATGATGATTCCGCACATCGCCCCGGATCTGCCGGGCGCACAACGGCGGGCGCTCGCGCAGAACGTCAAGGCACCGCTGGTTTACACCAATGTGCTTGTTCGCAACTGGCAACCGTGGGTCAACCTCAAGGTCTTCGATATTTCCGCGCCCATGTCGTTTCACAGCCGCGTCGCGCTCGACTTTCCGGTAAGTCTCGGCGGATACCGCTGCGCACAGGATCCCAGCGAGCCGATCTTGCTTCATCTCGTGCACGTGCCCGGCGCGTCAAACTCGGGAATTGATGCGCGCAGCCAATTTCGCATTGGTGCCGCCAAGCTTTTCGCCATGACGTTTTCCGATTTCGAGGAAAAAATTCGCGATGAGCTCGACCGCATGCTGGGTCCCGGCGGCTTCTCCAGCGCGCAAGACATCGCCGCCATTACCGTCAACCGCTGGCCGCACGGCTACAGCTACGTTGCAAACTCATTGTTTGACACTGACGATTACGAGAGCACCGTCGAGCTGGCGCGCCGGCCCTTCGGCCGGATCGCGATCGCCAACTCTGATGCTGGCGGCGACGCCTATGCCCATATTGCCATCGACCAGGCCCAGCGTGCGGTCCGTGAGCTATTGCAGCGGTAACCGCCGGGAGTGCAATATGGCGGCTCCAAGCCGGACCACAAACCCGATATGAAAATCACGCCGTTGCTCGCCGGATTTATCCTGATCGCATTGGCCAGTCCGGCTTCGGCGAGAAATTATTATGTCGTGCAAAACACCAAGACGCTCAAATGCTCGGTCCTGCCCAAGAAGCCGAAGGGAAAGACGGTCGTGATCGTCAGCGGGACCACCGCGTACAAGACCAGAAAGGACGCCTACGCGGCTCTGCGCGCAGCGAAGGCCTGCGACGTGTGATCCTCCTCTACTTTTGTGCGGAGAAGCCGATCAATGGGCCCGCTGGCCGGATTGAAAGTCATTGATCTCACCCATGTCATGGCTGGGCCGACGTGCACCCTCATGCTCGCCGACATGGGCGCGGATGTGATCAAGATCGAGAAGACGCCGCAGGGCGATGACACCCGCGCGACCGTGCCCCCGAAGGTCGGCGACGAGGCAGCGGCCTTCCTGATGATGAATCGCAACAAGCGCGGCGTGGTGATCGATCTGAAAACCGCCGGTGGTGCCAAGGTTCTGCGGCGGCTGCTGCGGAGCGCCGATATTCTGGTCGAGAATTTTGCGCCAGGCGTGATGGCGCGTCTCGGCTTTGCTTATGAAGATCTTCGCGCCGACAATCCGGGGCTGATCTACTGCTCGCTTTCGGGGTTCGGGCGCACCGGCCCCTACAAGCACCGGCGCGGCTTCGATCTTGTTGCGCAGGCCATGAGCGGGATCATGAGCTTTACGGGCGAGCGTCCCGATGGACCGCCGGTCAAATGCGGGGCGCCGCTCTCCGACATCACGGCGGGCATTCTTGCCGCCATGGGCATTCTTGCCGCCTACATCCACCGTCTCAAGACCGGCGAAGGGCAGTGCGTGGACACTTCGCTGTTCGAAGCCGCCCTGGTACAGACCTACTGGCAATCCGCCATTGCGCTCGCAACCGGTGTGGCGCCGCGCGCCATGGGCTCCGCGCATCCGCTCAATGCGCCATACCAGGCGTTCGAGGCGAGCGACGGCTGGATTGTCGTCGGCGGGGCGAACCAGAAGAATTGGCTGCGAACGCTGGAAGCGCTCGATGCGGTCGAGCTTGCAAGCGATCCCCGTTTCGTCAGCGGCGCCGATCGGATGGCACACCTGCACGAGCTCGCGGCCGAGCTTGCGCCGCGCTTTCGCGTCAAGCCGGCTGCGCATTGGCTCTGCGTGCTCGAGCAGAAGGGGGTTCCGTGCGGACCGGTCTATGACATGCTTCAGGCGCTTGCCGATCCGCAGACGCGCGCCCGCAACATGGTCGTCGAAGTGGAGCATTCGACGCTCGGTCGCGTGCAGAGCCTGGGTCTGCCGGTCAAGTTCTCGCAAACACCGGGCCGCGTGCGCACCGGCGCGCCGATTTACGGCGAGCACACGCGCACGGTGCTGGCCGAGCATGGCTTCGGCGACGACGAGATCGCTGCACTCGAACGGGAAGGCGCGATTGTTGTCGCCGCCGGGCCGCGGCGCGGTCAGCGTAAAAATACAGAGGCTGTGCCTGACGCTGAGCAAGTGGGGTCGGGTTCGCCCAAGAACGGGTGCACTCCAGCTCGCTCCCTGTAAATGACAGGGAAAATACCGGACCAGCGTGCCGGGAGAGGCCACCACCGCATGAGGCAAACATGACGGGACCGAAGCCCCCGGCCTTCGAAACGCTAGGGCTGCACGCCGGCCAACATCCCGATCCCGTTGCCGGCGCGCGCGCCGTTCCGATCTACCAGACAACCTCATACGTCTTTCAGGACACCGATCATGCGGCCGCGCTGTTCAATCTCGAGCGCGCCGGGCACATCTACACCCGCATCTCGAATCCGACGACAGCCGTTCTGGAAGAGCGCATCGCCGCGCTCGAGACCGGCGTCGGCGCCATTTGCACCGCGAGCGGCATGGCCGCCATGCATCTTGCCATCGCCACGCTCGTGAGTGCAGGCGAGCATATCGTCGCATCGACCTCGCTGTATGGCGGCACCATCAATCTGCTCACCCACACATTGCCGCGCTTCGGCATCACGACGACCTTCGTCAAGCCGCGCGATCTCGATGGTTTTCGCTCCGCCATCCGGCCGCAAACGCGGCTCGTCATTGCCGAGACCATCGGCAATCCGGGCCTCGAAGTGCTCGACATCCCCAAGGTCGCGGAGATCGCGCATTCGGCCGGCATTCCGCTCCTGATCGACAACACCTTCGCCACGCCGTATCTGAGCCGCCCGATCGAGCTTGGCGCCGACATCGTGATGCATTCCATCACCAAATGGATCGGCGGCCACGGCGTTGCAATCGGCGGTGCCATTGTCGATGGCGGGCGCTTCGATTTTGAGCGCGCGGGCAAATTTCCGACCATGACCGAGCCGTATGCCGGCTATCACGGCATCGTGTTTGCGGAGGAATTCGGACCGTCCGCTTTCATCATGCGCGCGCGGACGGAGGGACTGCGCGATTTCGGCGCCTGTCTTTCTCCCACCAACGCCTTTCATTTGCTGCAAGGGATCGAGACGCTCGCATTGCGCATGCAACGCCACATCGAGAATACCGCCGCAGTGCTCGATTTTCTCACGCAGGACAAAGCCGTTGAATGGGTATGGCATCCGTCGCTGCCGTCCCATCCGGATTTCGAGCTGGCGAAAACGCTGCTTCCCAAAGGCGCGGGCGCCATCATCAGCTGCGGCATCAAGGGCGGCCGCGCGGCCGGGCGCAAGTTCATCGAGTTCGCTGCGGCTCGCGAGCCACCTCGCCAATGTCGGTGACGCCAAGACCCTGGTCATCCATCCCGCGAGCACGACCCATCAGCAGATGGACGCGGCGCAACTCAAGGCCGCCGGCCTGGGCGAGGAGCTGGTGCGGCTCTCGATCGGCATCGAGGGCGCGAGCGATATCATCGACGATCTCGCGCAGGCATTGCGCGCCTCGCAGAGGGCGTGATGCGCCTGATCGTCGACGGCGTCGAAGCATTTGCGGGCACTGGCGGACGCAAGTTCGACCCCGCGCTGCCGCTTGCCGTCTTCGTCCATGGTGCCGGCCTTGATCACAGTGTGTGGGCGCTGCTGGCGCGCTGGTTTGCAAATCACGGTTGCGCGGTTCTCGCCCCCGATCTGCCGGGACACGGGCGCTCGGCGGGCGAGCCACTCGCAACCATCGCGGCCGTTGCGAATTGGATAGCGGGGCTGATCGAGGCTGCCAAAGCTGGTCCTGCCCGCATCATCGGTCACTCCATGGGCTCGCTGGTGGCGCTGGAGACGGCGGCGCGACACCCGCACGACGTCGCCGCGTTGGCCTTGATCGGCACCGCCGCGGCCATGCCGGTCACGCCCGATCTGCTCAATGCCGCGAAAGCCGGCAATCACGCGGCCATCGAGATGATGTGCATCTGGGGACACGGCTTTGCTGCCGGCCTCGGCGGTTCGCTTGCGCCGGGACTCTGGATGGCGGGCGGCGCAGAGCGGCTGCTTGAGCGGGCGCGGCCGGGTGTCCTTTTTCGCGACCTCTGCGCCTGCAACGAGTACCGCGATGGCCTCGTCTCGGCCGCAAAGGTGAGTGCGCCGGCGATCCTCGTGCTGGGTGAACGCGACCTGATGACACCCGCGAAGGCGGGCAGGGCGCTCGCCGCCGCTCTGCCGAATGCGCGCGTTGTAGTGCTGCGCGGCGCGGGGCACATGCTGATCAGCGAGCGGCCGGATGAAGTACTGGACGCCGTGCGGGGGCTGGCGGCGGACGGGCCATTGATCGGGAAATCGTAAGCGTGCGCAAAGGCGCGGCGCAAAACATTTGATTGTGGGTGGAATGCGGATCGTCGCGCCGTGCGCACCTTACGGAGCTGATGCCTCAAGGGAGGAACGCGGATGACCTGTGAAGTGGCCGTCATGAACAAGCACGGTATCGCCTTGGCGGCCGACAGCGCCGTGACGCTGGGAGCCGGGGAAAAAATCTACCACGGCGCGGAAAAACTGTTTGCGCTTTCGCCATCAATGCCCATTGGCGTGATGACGTACGGCAACGCGAATCTCATGGGCGTGCCGTGGGAGATCGTCATCAAGAGTTACGGCCGGCAGCTGGGCGGACAAAAATTCGAGCGTGTCGAGCAATGTGCATTGGATTTTCTCCGGTTCATCGAAACCAACAATGTGTTCTTTCCAGCCACGTTGCAGGAGAGGAGATTCCGCGACACCGTCGGATGGTATTGGTACGGTCAATTTGTGCGGCCGCTGGAAATGACCGATCCTGGTGAGGACCGGCTTCGCAAGCTCACGGCCTTGCTGAAGAACGATATCGATGACTGGAAGCGGTCGCAACCCATGCACGACCTGGGCGCCGGTTACGGGGATAAGGTCATTGCCGATTACGGGAAGATCCTCGACGAGCTGGAAAACGAATTGTTCGCGCAGAACGAGCGATGCGGCCGGCTTGCGATATCGCCGCAGAGCAGGCAGGATTTGCGCGCGGTGGCGCGTTTGATGTTTACGCAGCTGTGGTTTCATCCCGCCGATCTGAGTGGAATTGTGTTCGCCGGGCTCGGAGAGGCGGAGTTATTTCCTGCCTGCCACGAATATCACGTTGGCACCCTCGCCGCAGGCAAACTGCGTTTCAACAAGCGGGGCGAGATCTATGTCGGTCACGATATGACGGCGTGCGTGGCCCCGTTTGGGCAGCGTAGCGCCGCTTCGCGGCCTCGGTTTGGGGGACGGCTTGCTCGTATGCGGTTCCCCTCCCCACAAGGGTCCCACAAGGGGGAGGGGAAACCGATCGAGTTTGCCTTGCGCTCATGTATCAATCTCACCCGAATTTTTCACGCCGCTGCTGCGGCGGGCAGCGCGCATTGCGCGAGCGTCTTCTGCCAGGCCGGCAATGCGCGCATGCTCGCATACCAGCGCTTGATTTCGCGGGGCGAAGGCTTCGTATGGATCAGGCACAAGAACAACGTTCGGCCAAGGGCGGGGACGGAGTTTGCGTTTGGGTGATGTCACACACCGTGAATGCCGAACGAGGGCGGGTTTGAAACCCGCCCCTATCAAGAACCACCAGATGAATTTTTTGCCGGTGAGCTGAGCATCAAGCACCTTGGCCGCGCGCTCGAAATTTTCCCCGCCCTTGGCCAGCGCGGCCGGATCGGGCTCGCCGCTCTTGAGCACCACCGGCTTGACGACGTTTTCGAACAGGAACACGGCGCAGGCGGGGTCCCAATGGGCGACGTCCCAGAATTGCCAGCGCGTCACGTCGAGCCGCGCGCGCTCGTCCTTCGGGAAAAGGCCGCTGTCCGGTTTCTTGCCGGAAAGATATTGCGCGATTGCGCTCGACTCCCAGAGCACGTAGTCGCCATCCTTCAACGTGGGCATGCGCATGTTGGGATTGAGTGCGGCGTATTCGGGGGTCTTCTGCTCCCCCTTGATCAAATCGAGCGGGCGAATGTTGGTTTCAATGCCGAGATGATTGGCGATCACCATCACCTTGAAAGCGCGCGGGCTCGGTGGGAAAACGTAGAGGTCGATCATGGTTTGCACTCCTTTCTGAAAGTTGGTTTCGGTGGTGAGATAGCTTCCAGCTTAGGCCCTTTCGGCTTCGGTTCTGAAGCGCTCCAGCATTCCCGGCCAACCGCCGTCGACATCCTTGCGCATCTTCTCGCCACCTTGCGCACCCATGCGCTCGAAATTGCGGTGCTCGAGCTCGACACGGGTCGCGTCGGGGCCCTCGGCAATGAACGTGACCTCGACTTCGGAGCTGATGGTCGCGTCAGGTTTCCACTCACTGTTGATGTCCCAGGTCATCACGAACCGGCTGGGCGGTGCCCAGGCGATGATCCGGCCCACCACCGTCTGCGTCCCATCCTCGGCCAATTCGAGCCAGCGTCCGCCAAGTCTCGTTTCCATGACCGCCGATTTCATCGGCAGATTGCCGATGCCGTGGTCGCGCGGCCACCAGCGTCCGAGCCCCGAGGTGAACACTTCAAATGCGTGCGCCTGCGCTGCCTTGACCCGAATGGTCTTGCGCACAGGCGCGATCTTTACAACGGTCGCTGTCACCGCCTGTTCTCCTTCTGGCCGTTTGCTTCACGTTCGACTTCCGTCTGGAACGCGGCGAGCGCCTCGTCCCAGAACTGATCGAGCCACCGGCGTACGGCCGCGAGCCCGTGCGGATCGATGAAATAGACGTGGCGTGTCCCCTCCGCTCGCTCGTCCACAAGGCCCGCCTGTTTGAGTACCCGCAGATGCTGCGAGACCGCCGGCCGGCTGACCGGCATCCCGCGCGCGAGCGCGCCGACCGATTTCGGCCCCCTGCGGAGCCGCTCGAACACCCGCCGTCGCGTTGGGTCGGCCAATGCAGCCAGCGCCTTACCGTAAGTCATAACTTACCGTAAGTGACTGCTTACAAATTGTCAACCCCCGAATCGCAGTGCCACTGGGGGGCAAACGCGAGCGCTTGCCTTCCGGCTTTTCCCGACCCTATGAATTGAAAGGCAAGCATTCGACACACCAGTTGGTAAGTGGATATGTGCAAAACCGCTCACGCCAATGATCGCGAAACGAGGCGAAAGCGTCCGCTCCGATGAGGAACCCATGAATTGGAAACGCCGGCAGGCCCGTCTCGTCGTCGGGCTTGTCCTCCTGTTTGCGATCCATCCTTTCTCCAGCGTCACGTTTGCGCAGGAGACAACCGACTGGGTCACCAAGTTCCCGCGTGAACCCATTCGCGTCTCCGCCTGGCCCGGCGGGAAAAAAGTAGCCGTAAGCTTTGCGCTGTTCGTCGAGGTGTTCGGCTTCGGTCAGGGGCCGGTGTTGCGCCCCGATTTGATGAGCCGCAATCCCGATCTCGTGAACGAAGCCTTCCGCCAATACGCCATCAGCGCGGGCAACCTGCGCGTGGCGCGGCTGTTCAAGGAATTGGCTGTGCCGCTGAGCATCGTGCTGAACGCCAGGTTCCCCGTCACGTATCCTGCAGTATGGAAGGAATTTCGCGCGCTCCAGCCGACGGCGCCGATCGTCGCTCACGGCATGAACAACAGCAACGACATTCTGCCGCTCGGGCGCGGTCTCGCTGAGCAGAAGGATTATATTCAGCGGACATTGGAGTTGATCGCCTCATCGACGGGGGTGCGGCCGGCCGGCTGGTCGAGCCCCAGCGTCTATTCCAATGGCGACACCATGCAGGCCATGGCCGCGGCCGGGATCGCCTATAATCTCGACCAGATGGACTCCGACACCATCTCGCGTTTGAAGACGCCGGACGGCGCGCTCGTGCTGCTGCCCTATCCGACCGTGACCGTGGACATGGGTCAGTATCTGGCCCGGATGAAGTCAGCAAACGAGATCGAGACGCTCTGGCTGGATTACGTGTTGGAGCTCGCCAGCGAGGCGCGGGCGGACCCTGCGCGTGAGGCGACCACGGTGGTGATCGGGCTGCACCCGTTTGTCGTCGGCACCCCCGACGGCGCAGCCGCAATGCGCCGTGTTCTCTCGCGCTTCAAGCAGGATGACGCAGTCTGGCTCGCCGATACCGAGATGATGCTGAAAGCGGCGGGTGTGAATTGAAATCATAGCGCGGCGTCATTCCCGGGACCGAGCGCAGCGAGGGAGCTGGAATGACAATGCGGAGCATCGATTCGTTTAGTTCGGGCAAACGGCGCCGGCTTTCACCCATGCGTCGGCAAGGGCCCCGGCTTCTTTCTGAGCGCCGGGCGCGGGATGGCGGCCGTATCCGGGAGCCCATGCCCACCCAACCAGGCTGTCGCTGCCGATGTGATGGACGAGATCTTCGAGCGAGCGGCCACCATTGCGGTCGCGGTCCTTGATCTGAGCGCAGATATCGCCAAGCGATTTGCCCTCCCACGCCATCGCGCGCGGCGCGAGCTGCCAATGGGGGTTGCCGGGCATGCGAGCAGGGTCGAAATTCTTTTCCTGATGGCAGTTCGAACAACGCATGGCCGCAAGACCAAGACCGTCCGGACCGCGCTCGACCGACGGCTGATGCAGCCGGCCCTGCTCACCCTGGCGCGGGCGGTCGCCGGCCGGATGACAGTTGACGCAGCGCGCATGCGTGAGGACTTTGCCGAGCTCGATAAAGATCGCCGCCGAGCGCGCGGCGGTATCGTCGATTGCGGCGAAGCTCTCGGGCGAAGCGAGACTGCCGGAGGCGGCGTTGTCGACTGCGTGCGCGGTCAGCGCGGTCAGCCCCACCGTCGCAAGCGCGAGCACGATCGCAACATGGAGCCTGGATCCCAGGGTTGCGACCACGCGCCCTTTCGGATCACCGCTCATTGCTGTTCGCCCGCAGCCTTGGCCAGGAGATAACGCGCCGGCTCGGCCAAGATCACGTCGCGCACCGCCTCGTGATATTTCACGTAGCCGGTGCATCGGCAGAGGTGACCGTCGAGCGCCTCGGCAATGGTTTTTTCAAGCTCCGCACGGGCCACGGGCTTCCTGGCCAGACGCTCCAATAAAACCTGCGCCTCATTGAGAAAACCGGGGGTGCAATATCCGCACTGAAAAGCGAAATGCTCGATGAACGCCTTCTGCAGAGCGGAAAGTTCGCCGTCTTTGGCGTGGCCTTCAACCGTTCGGATGCTCTTGCCGTTGAAGCTCGCGGCGGAAACTGCGCAACTTGGGCTGGTGTGGCTCGTCCCCTCGGAGTCATCGACAATGACTGCGCAGCAGAGGCACTGCGCGGCGCCGCAGCCGAACTTGGTCCCCGTCAGTCCGAGATACTCGCGCAGGAAGTCGTTGAGCGAGAGGTTGTCGTACACCTCGACCGGGCCATAGCTGCGGCCGTTGATGGTGATGCGCAGCGCCGTCACGACAACACTCCCCTGATCATCGGCTGCGTCACCGGCAACGAATGGAAGCGATGCCCGGTCGCATCGAAGATGGCGTTAAGCAAGGCGGAAACAACGGGAATCATGACGACTTCCGCGATGCCCTTCGGCGCTTCGTTGGGCAGAGGCGGCAGCATCTCGATTTCCAGGTCGCGCACCGGCAGGTCCGATCCGCGTGCGATCAGGTATCGTCCCAGATTCCACTGCCCATTGCCCGGCCCGCCTTCGAACGGCGGCAGCGATTCGAGCAAGGCATAACCAACGCCCATGGCGAAGCCGCCCTGCGCTTGTCCCACTACGACCTCCGGGACCAGCACTTGCCCGCATTCGAAAACACTGTAGGCCTTGGCGATGCGGAGCGCCCCGCTCGCGCGCTCAATCTCAATGCGCACCAGCGTGCCGCAGAGCGACGTATAGGTGGTGCCAAAACGGTTGAAGTCGGTGGGCGGAAACTTGACGTTCGTGCGATCAAGCCGCCTGAAGGTGCCGACACCTCGCCGCACGGCGAGCGCATCGATGTCGGCGGTCCATGGCTGTCCGTCAATCGCGAAGCTCCCTTGCGACCAGGCCCAGCGCGAGAAAGCGTGCGCCATTGCGCCGGTCACGAAATTGCGCGCGTGCGCCCTTTGCGCGATGGCCGGCAGCGCGATTGGCGCCAGGCCGGGCACGAGCAACTGCCCGTCCCTCCATTGCGCCGCGTCCCATTGTCTCGCCTTGGCGTCCGACGGCGCGATGCGCCAAAGGTCGAGCGCCGCAGGCCATAGTCCGAACCGGAAAATGACGCGCGCCGCGGCTGCCGCGGCATGGGTGCCAACGTGCGCACCGATGGAGGCGGTGGTGGCTGTGCTGATGGCCGGGACCCAAGCGGGATTGCGCTGCGCCGCATCCTGGGCCGCTTGCGTCATTGTATAGGGATCACCGGAGGTGACGAGAGCAAGCGCGCCGAAGGTATCGACGCGCGCGACCGAGACTTCGTCGGCCACGCTGCCCAGCTGGGCCGCCACCCGGTTCGCCAGCGCCGTGCCGATCCCAGTCCCCATCTCGACGTGATCGCAGTAAATGGCGATGTGACCATCGGGGTCGATCTCCACGCGGCCGAGCGAACAGTCCGCTCCAGTGCCGTAATCCTTGGTGGCGCAAGCGACGCCCGTGCCGGCGAGTTTGCCAGCCTGCCGGGCGCGTGCTTGCTCCTCCCCGCGCTGCTGCCAGATCGGATGTTTCGCAAGCTTGTCCAGAATCTCCGCCGTGCGCACCGAGGCGCTATAGGGATTCCCCGTCATGGTGCGGCCGCCGGGCTTGAGCGCATTGCGCCGCCGCAGCTCGATCGGGTCGAGCGGCAATGCGTGGGCCAGCTCGTCGATCAACACTTCAAGCGCGGTCATGGTCTGCAGCGTGCCGTAGCCGCGCATCGATCCCGCCGTCACGCCACGCGTGTGCAGCGCAACGGTTGTGATGTCGACCTTGGGAATATCGTAGATGCCGATCGCGGCGGTCGCCCCGACTGTCGCCACTTGGGCGGAAAGATTGGCGAGGCCGCCGCCGTCTAAAATATGGTCGGCGGCGAAGGCTTGAATTTTTCCGGTCGCGCGATCGACCCCGATGCGGGTGCGCATGTCGAAACGGTGCCGCTTGATGCCGGCCTGAAACTGCGCATAGCGATCGTGCGCAAGCCGGACCGGACGGCCCGGAAAGAACATCGCGGCGAGAGCGACATAGAGCGGAAACGGCGTGTGATCGCGCCCGCCGAAGCCGCCGCCGATATAGGCAAACTGCGCGTTGATGCGCCTGGGCTTGAACGGCGCGCGCGCTTCGCCCAGGAGATAGGCGATCGACTCAGCCGCCTCGTACGGGGACTGCACGCCGAGCACGAGCTCGAGGGCGCCGTGGCCCGCGTCATACCAAACGAGCCCACACTCGGGCTCGAGAAACATCGGGTCCACCGATTGGGTCTGGAATTCGCGCTCGAGCACCAAGAGGTCCGTCTTGTGATCCTTCAGCTCTGCGCGGGTCTCCTCACCGTATTGCGCGGCTTTGGCGTACGCTGATCCAGGGGCTGCGGCCGACGGCGACCAGGCCGGAAGCTGCGTATTTTGCACGTGCGGCGGATTCACCCAGCCCGCTTGGGCTGGTGAGTAGATGTCGGGAGCGTCAGGGCTTGCACCGGCGATGCGGGTGAAGCGGAACGCGCCGTAGTTCGGGAGAGATACAGGGCCGGTTTCGCCGCCGAATTGCACAAAGCCGCCATCGCGGAGCGCGAGGCGCGCCTGATCAAACGTATCGAATTTTTCAAAGATCAACAGCGCGACCGGCTGGCCGAGATAGAGTGGCGTTCTGCCGGTCGGGCAGAACAAGTCGCCGGCATAGAACTGTGGAACACGGGCGCCGATGCGGGCGAGGTCGCTTGCATCCACCACGACCGAGGGCTTGAGCGCACCTTGCAGGCGAGCAAGATCAATGCCGGTGTAGACATGCGTGGCGTCAGGCGCGCGGATGAGCAGCGCGTGCGAGGTGTTCGCCGGCCAGCCCGGGAGATCGGCGGCGCGAAAATCTGACGCGTAGAGCTTGGCCCCTGCGGCCTTCGCGACGCCGTCAATTCTGCCCTTGCCGCCGGCGGCCGGGTTCCAGCGACCTGCTCCTGGCAGGGTCTCGCGCGCTGCGAAAGCTCCTTCCTGCGCCGGCGCGAGACGCGACAGAGCGACCGCAATGCCGCTTGCCGTACTCCACTTTACGAATTCGCGCCGGGAAAGCCGCATGCTGCTACCTTCTGTTGGGCGGCCGCATCAGTGTACGGCACCTGCAATTCCCGATTGCACTCTCATGCCATTCGCAAACTTAGCAATGCTACAATAACGAGCCGATTCTTCCGCCGCAATTATGACCCGAATTTAACGCTGTTGACGAATCCTGTTCGACCAGCATGGGCAATATCGCGCGTTGCTGGTAGTTCTGTTCCTGTGGCGCATGGTCGTACGCGGCGCACGCTCGGTGCGGGAACCTTATCTTATCCAGGAGAAATTCGTGAAAATCAAATCGAACTCGAGTGCCGGCGCTCGTGCACTGGTCGTTTCGCTCGCAATCGGTTTGTGCAGCTCGCAGGCGCGGGCCGAGGAGGCGGCACCTTCACTCAAGCCGATCCTGCGCACGCAAACGGCAAGCCCGGCGGACGTCGGGACACAGAACATCCTGCAGCTCAACGCCTCGATGTTTGAGCTCTATGATGCCTCGTCCAGGATCTTCCAGCGCAATTTGCTGGCCCAGCATCCCGTGATCCTTGGATTGTTCTCGGGAGCGGGCGGACGTTTCATTTTATATCGGCCCGGCATGGCGCCAATCGACGCTGCGTCCGTGCCGATCGTTTATCAGCTGCTCAAGTCGGTCGGCCACAGCACCATGGCATTGGCGGAAGTGGTGATGCCTTACATCGACAGCCCCAATGATTCGAGCTGGCGCGGTCCGCTCGCGGCCTATCGCAGCCGGATGCAATCGGCGCTCGACGGCATCGATGCGGCGCCGATGCGGGACGACTGGAAGCCGACCAGCCGCGCCGTCCTGCAGAACAACATTGCATTCATGGACGATTGCCTTGCGCAGAACGCGATTCGCATGGATGCGCTGACGGCCTTTGCCAAGAAGCAAGCGCCTTTGTTGAGAAAGAACATCGCCTGGGCGGCGCAGACCCAGGTCGGCCATTGGATGGGCGTGGTCGGCGAATGGAAAAGCATGCTTGGCGCCGACTGGGACAAGACCTATGCCGCGAGCAACACCATCTACGTCGCCCGCCAGAACAATGTTCTGTTCAGCGTGCTTGCGCAGTATTTCGGGGCCGACGTCATCAATGATCGATTGCTTCTGATCGAGACCATCTCGTTCACCACGACACCGGAGGAGATGCTGGACTCGCTCACCCGCATCATTGCCGACCGCCCAGTGGGGCAGATCTTCTTTGGCAATGACCGGCTGATGGATTTCGAGCTCATGGGCGGCGACGGACGCCAGGCCGTCCTTGACGAGGACGCCAAGCGCAAGATCAATCCGACCTTGCCGCCGCTTGTGCCGTTCGGATCGCATCAATGGCCCACGCTGATCACGCCCGGACCCGGTGCCAAGACGCTGGCAGACCTGCCGTGAGACATCTGTTCAAACATGATGAACCGGCGTGAACTCGTCGTTCTTGCCACCGCTGCTTTGGCGCCGCGCGTTGCGCGGGGAGAGACATGGCCGGCGCGGGCAGTGCGCATCATCTCGCCGCTTGCGGCCGGAGGCGGAATTGACGCCACCGCCCGTATCCTTGCCGCGCGGCTCTCGGAGATTTGGGGAAAGGAGGTCGTCGTTGAGAACAAGACCGGCGCAAGCGGCAACATTGCAGCGGAGTATGTCGCGCGTTCCGAGCCTGACGGCTACACCCTCTATATCGCGAGCTTTTCCCACGCGACCAATCGCTTCCTTTATTCTTCGCTCGGCTATGATCCGGTCGCGGATTTCGCTCCGGTCACGCTGATCGCCACCTATCCCCTCATCATGGTGGTGCCGATTTCCTCGCCGGCGCACTCGGTGAAGGAATTCATCGCCTATGCGAAGAGCAAGCGGCTCAGCTATGCCTCTTCCGGCCACGGAACGTCGCTGCATCTCGCCGCCGAGCTGTTCAAGCGCAAGGCAGGCATCGATATGACGCAAGTGCCCTATCGCGGCGCAGGACCGGCCTTCAACGATCTCATCCCCGGGCGTGTGGACGCGATGATCAATTTCGCCTCGTCGAGCCTGCCGCTCGCCCGCCAGGGCGCACTGCGCGTGCTCGCAACACCGAGCGCGGAGCGGCTCGCGATCGCACCTGACGTGCCGACCATGGCGGAGGTGGGTGTTCCCGGCGTGGAGGTCTGGTCGTGGGCAGGATTCTTTCTTCCGGCAAAGACCCCCATCGAGATCGTCGGGAAGGTTCACGCCGACACGGTTACGGCGCTGTCGGATCCGGCGATCAGGACGAAGCTCGAGCAAGGCGGCGCGGTGGTGAGCGGCTCGACGCCCGATGCTCTCGCCTCGTTTCTGCACTCCGAAATGGAGAAATGGGGCGCTGTGATCATGGAGGCGAATATCAGGGCACAATGAAATAATGACGAATATCAGAACCGTGTGTGCAGGCGCGTTCCGATCACCGAAACTGATCCGCGGTCGCGATTGTATGCGGGATTGGCAATGTACTGATAATCGAAGGTCACCCGCCAGGAGGAAAGGGCCAGGCTGTAATAGGTTTCCAGAATCTTCTCCTGGCCCGGATCGGGCAGCTGGTCGTCGCCGATAAGGATTCCCAGACCTCCGGCGTTGAGAAACTCCTGGTGGATAGAGGAGATGCGGTTGACCGTCGCGGCAATGCCGACAGTGTCATTCGGCCGCCCCCATTGCTTGCCGGACAGCGAGACGCCTGCAGTTAGCGTCCGGTCGATGTCGGTAAAATCCCACGGCTCGACGTTGCCATCGGCCCAGCCGGCGCGCGCGAACACGCCGACATACTGAGAAACTTGCTGCTCCAGATTGACGCTCACTCCAGGGCGGCTCCGGTAGACGCGCACAGCGTTGATATCAGCGGGTTGCCCGGTCACTTGGGCGAGCGCAATCGCATCTGCGAATTCTCCCGCCCGGCCACGGCTGAGAAAGCCCGTGATCTTGAGCTTGCCGGGTTGTCCCCACAGTTCGTGCCGTTCCTCGACTTCTCCCACCAATTGGTACTGATGGAAGCTGGAGTCGAGATTGAGACCGTCGGGGCTGTCCCCGCCTGCCGGAGTTTTCGACAGGTCGAAGAAGCCGCCGCGCAGCGTCCAGCGGCCCTGATGCCACTCGGCGGCTGCGCCGTAGGTGTATCCCCAGCCGTCGCCGGCGTAGTCGAACGTGCCGGTATTGACGTGTGACCAGTTCAGGAAATCGATCTTGGGGTTGTTTGCGTATTTGTTGGTATCGAATATGTCGGCAATGGAAAATCTGCCGGCCGTCAGCACCAGTCGGTTCTCCGTCTGTCTTCCGGCGAACTGGCTGATGTCGGCCTCCACCTTCTCCGATTTGCCATTCAGGTCGATCGTCTGGCGGATGAACGCGCGCTGGATCCGCGTATAGGGGTAGACCGCGCCGACCTTGTAGGCTTCCGCGCTCGTAAATCCGGCGACACCGTGGGTCGATGCAAGCCCGAAACCCTGGTCGATCTCGGGCACGAACCAGAATTCGGCGCCTTGCCACAACCGTAGGCCGGCATAGAGCGTCGTGTCGAAGACCTCACGGGGTCTCGGGCGGCCGGGCAGGCTATTGGCGCCATCGTATGGTGCGCGGAACGCCGGATAGGTCTGCGCGCTGAAGGTCGCCTGGCCGTGGAAATTGACGAGGTCAGGATCCGGCGTCGCCTGCGCCTTTATCGGCAGCTTACCTGTCATACTGTCGAACCGATAGTTCAAGCCAACGCGCACTTGTTGCAGGGGGAAATCGGAATCGTATCCCTGCCCTGCGTTTGGAAAGAACGTGCCGGTGTGGCCATAGCGCGTGTACAGATATTCGAGACTCGCGATCCAGTGCGGCTTGATCGGAACCTCGACGCCGCCGCCCGCTGCCCAACCGAACCGATACAACAAGGGCGAGTCGGTTGGCCCGTTGCCCAGTTGGTTTACTGTGGATTGGTTGCGAGTCCATGCGTATCCACCGGTAGCATAGAAGAGCCAGTTGCCCGGCGCATAACCAATGCGACCCCGGACAGTGCCGGACATGAGCATCGTTTCGCCAAATGTCTGTGGACCGAGCGACGCCGAGCTAAACAACGACATGCCTCCGATGGAGATGCCGTCCTGGTCTCGGAAACTTGGGGCCGACGCATCGACTATGACGCCGAAGACGAGGCGGTTCGTAAACATGTAGTCATAGCCGGCCTGAAGCCCTGCGAAGAAGCTTCCCGTGTTTTGGAAGGCATCAATGGGTTTCGACAGGCTGAACGAGTTGGAGAGGAAATCGGGCGCTTGCGACCAATTCGACCGTTCCCATGCGTAACCGAGATGGGCACCCACGTAAAACCCGCTCCAGTCATACGCGGAAGCAAGCCCATACGAGACCGGCGCGGCCTTGCGCAACGTGGCCGTAGAAGGGTCCGCTGCCACGGCCCAATTGCCGGCATCGAAAAGGAATAAAGCGATGCCGACGACAACACTCTTTTGCATTTGACACGCCTGCGCGGGTCCTGCCCCGGCGATGACCATAGCATCGATTCTGTGACCTGCCGATTTGAGTGTTCCTGGTGTGGCTGGTGGTCCTTCGGCTGTGTGGCATCTTAGTCACATCCAGAGGTTCAGCCCCAGAGTTGCTTTCGGCGTTGGCGGTAACCTCGCTCCAAGGTCATCCTTAAGGGCAACACTGCGTGCACGCTAGCGATTTTTTGCGTAGGATTTAGCTGGTGTTGATCCCTCGGAGACAAGCCCATGGCACAGAAGATATCGGGCGGGTGCGCCTGCGGGGCCATCCATTACGAGTGTAACGCCGATCCCGTCGTAATGTTGAACTGCCATTGTCGCGACTGCCAACGGGCGAGCGGCAGTGCCTATGCTGCAGTCGTGGCAGTACCGAAGAACGCTGTCCAGATGCGAGGCGAGCCGCGTTATTACAAGGTAGTTGGCAAAGCTGGAAAGGCAATTGAACGCGGTTTTTGCCCTACCTGCGGCAACCAAGTCACGGTGAAATTGGAAAGGCTGCCGGATGTCCTGGGATTGCAGGCGGGAAGCCTGGATGATCCATCGATCTACCGGCCGGTGATGGATGTCTTCACCTCAAGCGCGCAGCCTTGGGATCACATGAATCCCAACATCCAAAAGCATACCCAGGGGCCCCCGCCATTGTGATTGTGATATCGATATCGTGCAATCCGGCCCCGGCTGCGAGGTGATCGAGTGAAGCGTCGCGAATTCATGACGCTGCTTAGCGGCGCGGCAGCGTGGCCGCTCGCGGCGCGCGCGCAGCAGGGCGAGCGGACGCGGCGGATTGGTGTGCTCATGGGGTTCGGCGAAAACGATACCGAGGGAACGCTCTGGCTTTCCAGCTTCGCGCGAGCGCTCCAAGAGTTGGGGTGGGCCGATGGCCTAAATGTGCGAATGGATGTTCGGTGGAGCGCCTCGAATACCGAACGGGAGAAAATATTCGCGAAAGAATTGGTTAGCCTGCAGCCCGACGTCATCCTCGCACACGGGACCCCGGTGACCGCCGCGCTGCGGCGGGAAACACAGATGATCCCGATTGTATTTGGGGCCGTTGCCGACCCGGTCGGCGAAGGCTTCGTTGAAAACCTGCCCCACCCGGGTGGGAATATCACTGGTTTCCTCTTCTCGGAGGCGGGGATGGGGGGCAAGTGGCTGGAGTTGCTTAAGGAGATCGCGCCAGGCGTCAAGCGGGCAGCAATGATCTTCAATCCCGACACGGCACCCGGTCGAGGATTACATTATCTGCCCTCGTTCGAGGCCGCAGCCCGATCCCTCAACATCGAGCCGATCACGGAGCCCGTTCGTAGCGACGCCGAAATCGAAACCGTCGTAACCTCGCTCGGAGACAAGCCGGGAAGTGGACTTGTCGTTATTGGAGATTCCTTTTTGGTGGCCCACCGAAAACCTATTATTTTTGCGGCAGCCCGCAACAACGTACCGGCGGTGTATTTTCACGCTGTCTTTGCCAGAGATGGTGGATTGCTTTCCTACGGGCCAGACAACGCAGACATATTTGGCCGTGCCGCGTCCTACGTCGATCGCATACTCCGTGGTGCAAAGCCAGCGGAGCTTCCGGTTCAAGTGCCGATCAAGTTTGAACGGGTGATCAATCTGAAGACCGCGAAGGTGCTCGGCCTCACAGTACCGTTGACGCTGCAAGTCGCCGCCGACGAGGTGATCGAATGATCGGACGGCGCGCGTTCATAAGACTGCTTGGCGGCACGCCGGACCTTTGCATGAAACCTGCCGACACAGGACAAGAACCAGGAACGAAAACGCTAGAGCCTAGGGAGGTTTCGGTCGGTTAGTGTTACTGCGTCACAACCTGAGACGCATGTTCCTTCTGTATCGGGTTGCACAATAGGGGCATCTTGGCAGCATCCTTGCGATTGCGACGATCAGCTGATGATGGAGCGTAGCGATCGAGTTGGGAACGTGGCGTTGGGGCCGGATTGGCGGCGCCGCGGGGTCGGTAACTATCGGGAATGGCAAGTTTTTTGACTCTCCGGGCGCAATGAGGTCCTGAGGGGGGAATTGTCTCCCTTTCGGAGATCAGGAAGCCGTAAACGGCGATGCAAAGCGTCGCGTGATGGTGGAAGCCCGGCCATCCCCGCCCCTCGTAGTGCCCGAGCCCGATCTCTTGTTTGAGCTCCAGGTAGTCGCGCTCGATCCGCCACCGCATTTTTGCGCGATCGACCAGCGCATGAAATGAAATGTTCTTATCGAGGGTGGCAAGCCAATATTTGGTGGGCTCACGCTCACTCTTGGGCCATTCGATGAGAAGCGTTTCTTCACCTCGTGCCGCGGCACCCCTGATCGGCGCCGTTCGCACTTGAACGCGGGCGAAGCGCGAGCGCAGCTTTTTGTTAGTTCCCTCCCGCCAGGTGATCGTGCACCAAGCTTTTTCTGGCAGCCTGAGTGCCAACTTCTTCACGCTCAAGCGCGGCCCCATCCCGCCATCATCGGTTACTCTACGCACCATAATTGTCGGTATGATGGCTGCCACGTATTCGAGCCCCAGCGCACTGAGGCCCGTGCGAAACCCTGAGTTCGATCCGTAGCTCGCATCTGTGAGCACCACCCCGCGCGGTACCCCCGCCGCTAAGGCTTTCGCAATCTGCTCCAGGGCGATCTGCGGTTTGGTCTTGAACGAGATCTCCTTGGGAATACGCGCTTTCTTGCGGCGCGCAGCGTTTTTAGCCCATTGCTGCGGCAGATAAAGCCGATACGCGATCGGCAGGCTGGCGTGATGATTGGCGATCGACAGCGTCACTGCCACCTGACAATTCGCTTGCTTGCCAAGCTGGCCGCAATATTGATGCTGCACGCCGACCGATTTGGAGCCGCACTTTGGAAAAGACGTATCGTCGACAATCCAGGCTTCAATCGGTCCATGCCGCTCGATCACCGGCAAGATCAGCTCGCGCACTTTGGCCAACATTGACGCGTCCGACCACGGCGCATTGGCAACAAAGTGCAGCAATCTTTGATGCTGCACCGAAGTCTCGTGCGGCGCCGTCACCGCCGCGATCGGCTCCACGCTCCTGCGGCCTTCTGAGACCAAAAGGCCGGCACAGTAATCATTCAGCGGCCGCTCCCGGTCGGCGTGGCCGATCACGCTCGTCAGCTGTTCCACAAAACGCGCAAATCGAGATGCACTATCCTCCGTTCTTTCGAGATTCATCGCAGCCCTCCGCCGGCCAGTGAACCTCGACAAATATCTGATTCTCATGCGCTATCGACGGAAAATCTTCTGACTCAGTGCGATTAGCCAACAGATGCGCCAGGGAGGCGCGAAACCATGCATTCGCACTCGATTGATGACTTTCAGCATGAGCACATTTTCCTCGGGGAAGCGCACGAGCGAAATGAGCGCAAAGTGTGGATCGTGATCGCAATTTGTGCAGCGATGATGGTTGCCGAGATTGTTGGCGGGGCTTGGTTTGGTTCAGTCGCTTTGATCGCCGATGGTCTTCATATGTCTACCCATGCCGGTGCGCTTCTGATAGCCGCCCTGGCCTATACATTTGCGAGGCGATATGCGCACCACCATCATTTGGCCTTCGGAACAGGCAAGCTTGGAGACCTTGCTGCATTCACGAGTGCGATCGCTTTGGCGATGATCGCGCTGCTTATCGGCTATGAGAGCCTCAGCCGGTTTTTTAATCCCGTCCCAATTGCCTTTAATGAAGCTATTCCGATCGCAATACTAGGGCTCGGCGTCAATCTCCTCACCGCCTTTCTGTTGCGTGACGACCACGACCATCATGACCATGCCCACGAACACCAGCACGATGACTACGAACATCATCACGGCCGAAGCGGGCAGTACCACCGTGACCACAACCTTCGAGCCGCATTTGTGCACGTATTGGCAGACGCTGCGGTGTCAGTATTGGTTATCGTTGGGCTTGTTGCTGGGCGTCAGTTTGGTTGGATTTGGATGGACCCAATGATGGGTCTCGTTGCTACAATTGTCATCTTGAACTGGTCGTGGAGCCTCGTTCGGGCGGCCGGCGCCGTTTTGCTCGATGCTTCTCCCGATCCCGCTCTTCCCGCAAAGATCGCCGCGCGCCTTGAGAAGCAGGGTGATTGCATCTCAGATCTTCATCTGTGGCGCCTTGGTCCAGGTCACATCGGCGCAATAATTTCATTGGTGTCGGACCATCCGCAGAGTCCGGGTTATTATAAGAAGCTGCTCGCAGATGTGCGCGGCCTTTCTCACCTTACTGTCGAGGTTGAGCGCTGCGGCGGCGCCCACGGCTAGGCATTGCAGGCAGGGGATGGCTTAAGCTTCCGCTGAAATTATGAGCACTGCTTTGCCTGATTTTTACCCGGTGAAGCGCCGGCGAGATAACAAATTGCGTCGATCTGACGTTTTAGGCTTCAAAGGAAACTGGCACGCAGCTTGATTCCGGAGGCATCATCACGAGGGTGCGCCCGCCGCGCCGCTGCCGCCAGCGTGCGCGGGAGCGAAAGCCGTAGGCGAGGAGTGCACTCATGAAGTTCATCATCGCAATCATCAAGCCATTCAAGCTCGAAGAGGTTCGCAATGCTCTCAATGCGATCGGCGTGCCAGGAATGACGGCGAGCGAGGTCAAGGGCTACGGGCGCCAAAGAGGGCATAGCGAGCTCTATCGCGGGGCCGAGTATGCAGTTACTTTCGTACCCAAGATCAAGATCGAGGTGGCAGTGCCGAGCGTGCTGGCCGACAGAACCATCGAGGCCATCATTGCGGCCGCGAAGACCGGGCAGATCGGGGATGGTAAAATATTTGTCCTCGACCTCGAAAACGCTGTACGCATTCGCACGGGCGAGACCGACGTCGTGGCGATTTGACAATGCAAATTTCTCGGAAATCATGTGGCGCGGATGCCACAGCAGGTTCTTTTTTTTAATTTTGCGCAGCGCAGTCGCCTGAAAACAGGCCATTCCTGAAACTGACTGTTTTGCGGCGAGCCAAACCAAAGCTAGTTTGACCAGCGCGAAGCGGTGGGAGCATTACGCGTTGCGTCGGGTCGCCTGCGTTATTGTTTGGTTGTCGGTCGCGGCGCAGGGCGCGGCGGCGGCTGATGCTCGCGTGCTGTCTCGCCCGGCTCCGGCCCTTGTTTCTTCTTATGACTGGACCGGCTTCTACCTCGGCGGTCACGTCGGTGCGGGGTTCTCTTATCGCGACTGGACGCTTGCGACGGGCGCGACAACGGAGGCCGGCGATGCCGTCCTGCTCGGCGGTCAAGCCGGGTTCAATTATCAGATCGGCAAGTTGGTCACCGGCGTCGAGGCCGACGGCTCCTGGGGCAATCTGAAGGATGAAAATTTCTGCCCGGATGGAGTTAACACCTGTTGGATCCGGCAGAACTGGCTTGCGACCGTCACCGGCCGGATCGGCGTCACGTATGACACGGCCCTGTTCTATGTGAAAGGCGGCGCTGCTTTCACCCGCAGCGAACATTTCATCACCGCCCCACTCCCCTCGCCGCTCGATGAGAGAGGCACGAGCCGCAGAATAGGAGGAACCGCCGGCTTCGGCATGGAATACGCGCTGTGGAACAGCTGGACCATGCGCCTGGAGTACGACTATCTCGATTTCGGCTCGCAGTCCGTCGCCATGAGCAACATCGCGACGGGACAATTGGCGGAGAACATTCTCGTCCGGCAGAAGGCGCACGAGGTCAAGCTCGGCCTCAATTATCTGTTCAATCCCGGCAATTGGATGCCGCTCACTGCGCCCCAGAAAAAATCGAGCGAGCCACAGCCGCAGCGCACGGGCTTGCCGGCGCCGCTCGACTCGCCGCCCTTCCCGTCAGGGGACTGGCCGCTCGGCGGCAGTCAGGTGATCGGCGCTCCCGATACCGCCGTCGGTCCGCTGATGAAATGGCTCTACGACGGCCCCAATGGCCAGGCCTGGAAGGACAGCCACATCAAGATCTACGGCTGGGGAGAGATCGCAGCGAACGGCAGCAACTCACGCGACTCGCTCGCACCGGCGGGCTATCCCATTCGCCCGAACAGACTGGAGCTCGACCAGCTTGTCTTTCGCATCGAGCGGCTGCCCGATACGGTTCAAAGCGACCACGTCGATTGGGGCTTCAACGTCACCAACGTCTACGGTCTCGACTATCGCTACACCATCATGAAAGGCATTTTTAGCGATCAGCTTCTGAGCAAGAATCGCACTTACGGCTACGACATGCCCACGTTCTACGGCGAGCTTTACTTCCCCCAGATCGCAGAAGGCATGAATGTCCGGATCGGGCGTTTTCTCTCGGTGCCTGACATCGAGACGCAGATGGCGCCGGGCAATTATCTCTATACCCATTCGCTGCTCTACATCTTCGACCCCTTTACCCAGATGGGCATCGTCAACACCATCAAGCTCAATGCGCAATGGATGATCCAGTTCGGCGCGCACGCCGGCAACGACGTCGCGGCGTGGGAAAAACAGGACGCGAAGTTCACCCCCATGGCCTGCATTCGCTGGACCTCGCGCGACAACAACGACTCCATCTATCCCTGCGTCAATTCCATCAACAACGGCAAATACGCCTACGACAACATCCAGATGTTCGTGAGCACCTGGAGCCACAAGTTCAGCAGCAACTGGAACATGCAGACCGAGGCGTATTACACCTATCAGCGCGACGTGCCGAGCATCTTCGGGCCGCTGCCGATTGAGCCGAATACGAATGGCGCAGCTTGTCCTTTCGGCGAGGTCAGCTGCTTTGCTCCCGCCTGGGCGATCGTCAATTACCAGAATTTCAAGCTGACGAAAGTGGATTATCTGGTCATGCGCAACGAGTATTTCGATGACACGCGCGGGCAGCGCACGGGAACGCAAACCAGATACAGCACCCACAGCATCGGCTGGGGACACTGGTTCAATGCATGGGGCGAGAACAGCGGCCTGTTCCGGCCGGAATTGCGCTACGAGCACTCATACAACGCCCCCGCCTACGACCGCGGCACGAAGAAAGATCAAGTGATCGTCGCGGCAGATGTCATTCTTCTTTATTAGGGACGGTTGCGATTATTCAGCGCCTGCGCGCTGAGGAGGAAAAATCGGTCAACCAGCGGCCTCTCCCGTACCGGACGGCCGAGCTTTGCGACGAGCCGGCGCTGGCCTTGGCATATTTGCTGGGCGCGCTGGACGAGGCCCCCGCGTCGGCACGACCGGATACTCCCGCCGCGAAGATGGCAGCTACCGCGGCGATGATCACGATGCTCCTAGACATCACATCCTCCTGGTCCGAGGCCTAAAGGACATTCCTCAGCGGATTGGGTCTTTCGCCCTGATTGCTCCTAAGAGGCTGACCGGAAAAGAAAGCAGGTGATTTCGGCCCTGTTGTGATTCCCTCGTGTTTGCGATTCGACGAGGAGGCACAACATGGCTTGGACCAAAACCACCCGTAAGCAGTATCGGCGTGATGGGCTGCGCTATGCAAGCGACACGACGGCGAAAGAGTGGATGACGTTGCGACCACTGTTGCCGATGCGGAATGGATATTGGACGCCCAAGCAAGTGGGATGTTCGCATCATTATGGACGCGATTTTCTATATGCTTGCGACCGGCTGCCAATGGCGCGCTTTGCCGAAAGATTTTCCGCCGTTCACGACGGTTCAGTATTATTTTTACAATTGGCGCGACGCCAAGGTTTGGCAGCGGATCAATCGTCTCCTGGTAGAGCGCACACGCCGTGCGGCGGGACGCAAGCGCAGGCCATCGGCTGGGATTATCGACAGTCAGACCGTGAAGACCACGGAAAGCGGCGGTCCATGCGGGTTTGATGCGGGTAAGAAGATAAAGGGGCGCAAACGGCACATCGTCACCGATACACAAGGATCATTGCTTGCCGGGCAAGTGCACGCCGCCAATATCCAAGACGTCCATGGAGCGGTACCGCTGTTGAAGCATATTGGGTTGCTGTTTCCGAAGCTGCGTCACATTTTTGCTGATGGTGCCTACCGCGGAAAGAAGTTGCCCGACGCGCTCGCCGAGTTCGGCAGGTGGGCCATTGAGATCATCACCCGATCCGAGAATGCCGGTACGTTCAAGGTCCAACCAAGACGTTGGGTCATTGAACGAACGCTTGCATGGCTCAACCGCTGCCGACGCCTCTCCAAAGATTTCGAGAAAACCATCGCGAGTGCCGAGGCGTGGCTGCTGCTCGCCAGCATTCGCGTACTTTCTCGACGTCTGGCAAGGGCCTGAAATCATGGGCATTAATATTGAGTTCGACTTTAAGATGATCGAAATCGCGTTCTCGCGCAACCATTAACTGCATCGGCGTCAGTGCACGGCCTCGCCGTGGATGGCGACATCGAGCCCTTCCTCCTCCACCTCCTCGCTGATACGCAGCCCCACAAACACGTCGACAATCTTGAGGATGATCAGCGAAACGACGGCATCGTACAGGAAGACGATAATGACGGCCGTGAGCTGATTGAGGACCTGCATGGCGTTGCCCTCGATCAGGCCGGGGGTGCCGCCATAGGCTTCAACGGCAAACACGCCGGTGAGCAGCGCGCCGACGATGCCGCCGAGGGCGTGCACGCCAAATGCGTCGAGCGCGTCATCGTAGCCGAGCATGTGCTTGAGCCCGGTGCAGCCCCAATAGCAGACGATGGCGGCGGCGGCGCCGATGGCCATGGCTCCCGCCGGACCGACAAAACCGGAAGCGGGCGTGATGGCGACGAGGCCGGCCACGGCGCCGGTACAAATGCCGATCACGGTCGGCCGGTCGCGCATCGCCCATTCCACCAGCATCCACACGAACGCCGCGGCCGCGGTGGCCATGTGCGTCACCAGCATGGCCATGCCCGCCTGCATGCCCGCCGAAACCGCCGAACCCGCGTTGAAGCCGAACCAGCCGACCCAGAGCAGCGAGGCGCCGATAAAGGTCAGAACCATGTTGTGTCCGGGGCCGGTGTCCTTGCGTTTCCCGAGCATGATGCAGGCCATTAAGCCCGCGACCCCGGAATTGATGTGCACCACGGTGCCGCCGGCGAAGTCGAGCACCTTTCTCCACGCCTGCGAATTGCTCGCGGAGAGAAATCCGTCCGGTCCCCAAACCCAATGGGCCACTGGCGCGTAAACGAAGATCGCCCACAGTCCGGTGAACCACAGCATGGCTGAGAATTTCATGCGCTCGGCAAACGCGCCCGCGATCAGCGCAGGCGTGATGACGGCGAAAGTCAGCTGGAAGCAGATGTAGACCGTCTCGGGAATGGTCGGCGCCAGCGGATTGGGGTTGCCGATGCCTGTGCTGATATCGCTCACAATTCCCTGCAGGAACGCGCGGTCGAAGCCGCCGATGAACGCGCTGCCGGAGCGGAAGGCGAGACTATAGGTGCACACCAGCCAAAGCATGCTGACGAGACTGGTAATGGCGAAACTCGTCATCACGGTATCACCGACGTTCTTCTTGCGAACCATGCCGCCGTAGAACAAGCCGAGGCCAGGTACGGTCATCATCAGTACGAGCGCAACGGACGTGAGCATCCAGGCGGTGTCGCCCGGACTGGGCGAACAGTTCTCGAGGACCGCCAGTTTGGGGTCGGCATTCGCGGCGCAAGCCGGCGGCACCGATGTCGTCGCTGCCGCCTCGGCAAGAGCGGTGTTGCTCAGAAAAAGCGCGAGGACCAGCCCGAAGGCGAACGCAAGGAATGGCAGTTTCTTGAACGTCATGATTGGTTTCCCTCGCCGGAAACGCCGGCAGCACCGGGGACTGCCCAATCAAGCAGCGTGCCAGTTGGCAGGATGCGAGAGGAATGAACCAGGCAGCTCCGCCGGCCTTTCCTCTGCGCACAAAAAATGGTCAGCCTGCGAAGACTTTCATCAGTTTGTTTTATTCGGCAAAGATTGATGGGAAATCACAGCAATGCTGACGCTCTGCGCGCAATCAGTATCCGAGGCGATAATTCACGCCGACGCGCAGGATGCTCGTGGTATATCGCAGGCTCTCCGGAAAGATCACGCCCCCGACATTGTCATTGAATATCGTGCGATTGCCAAAGTCGATGTAGAGATACTCTACCTTCGCCGACCATTTCTGATTGAACATCGCCTCGACACCGCCGCCGACGGTCCACCCGACGACTGTTCTCGTGCCGGCGCCGAACGCGCCGTTGGCGGGAACATCGCCGTCCTGTCCGTTCAGCCAGCCCACCGCCAGGCCGCCGGTCAGGTAAGGCAGAACGTTATCCATGGCGATTCCGGCGCGTCCCCGGAATGTTGTAAACGATTCGAGATTTGAGAAACAGCGCTGCGGTAAGCCGCCGCAGCTGCCCGCCAAGGGATCGGTGCCGATGGTATAGCCCTTGATCCAGGAGCCGGAGCCGTCGGCTTCGAGGCCGACCACGAGGTGGCTGTACTGCACATTAAAGCCGAGCGTGCCGCCGATGACGCCGCCGTTCGGCTGATAAGCATCGCTGTTGAACGGCCGCGGATCGGTCTGCACGACGTGGCTCCAGCCGCCGCCCCCTTGCAGGCCGATGTAGAAGCCATTCCAAGTGTAGACCACGAACGGCGGCTCCTTGGCGACCGGTGTCTTGGTCGCCGCCATGTCAGCGGCCAGTGCCGGCGCTGCTGCGAGCGCAACGAGCGCGATGGTCCCCGCAAAAAGCTTTCTCATGACGCCACCCCTTTATCCCCACAGCAAGCAATCTTGCCCACCCTTTAAGATCCCATCAGAAGTGCCAGATCAGGTCCGATGCAAACAGCCACATGTAGTATCTGTTGGGCGCGATGGCCGGCGTGGCGTTGAAATTGCCGTTGAAGGCGGGCGCGTTGTAGGACTTGTAATAAGTCACCTCCGGACGGATCTCGACCTGAGGAGAGAACCAGTGCTGCCAGCCGAGCCCCACTTCGGCATAACGCGTCGCTGTGCCGGTCCGTTGCCCCTGCTCGTCGTGATAATACTCGGTGCGCAGTGAGAGGTTATCCAACGGCGTGAACTTGTAGTTCCAGTATGCCAGCGCCGTGACCACCCGCGCCGTGCACGCCAGCACATTGGGATCGCTGCATCTCGCAAAGTTCGGCGCGTTGAACTGGATGATGCCGGGAGCGAAGGGATAACCGCTGTTGGCGATGATGCCTCCTGGATCGGTTATGTTCAGCACGTTCTTCTGGCTGAGGGTGTAAGCCTCAAACGAAACGTGAAACTTCTCGGTGAACTTGTGGTACCAGGTCATGCCGTACCACTGGAGATTGTTGTAGCCCCAGGTACCGGTGTTGATGGCATCCGCACAAACGTAGACGTTGTCGTAGGCGGTGTCGGTCTGATAGCGCATGCATCCGGTGATGGATGGCCGCGCACCGGGATCGGTAAGCATGGTTGTATCCGGGAAGATCGGATTCGGGAACGGGTTCGGAATTTTCTGACCAAGGTGCCATGGCATCGCCTCTGTCCCGACGGTGACGCCCAGTTGCAGGAACCAGTTCTTGGTGACCGCCAGCGTCGCCTGCAGGCCCGTGTTGGTGTAGTTGTCGAAGCTGTAGGCCATTGAATGGGAGTACATGTAATTGTTGGGCGCAAGCTGCGCCTCGATGTCCGGCAATGAGATGAAGCGACCGAACCGCAACAGCAGTCCTTCGGCGAGGAACGGAATGTAGAGCTCGCCGTAGACCATCGGGAAATCGTAGCCGTTGACAGAATTATGGTTGAGCAGCTGGTAGCTCGCCAAGCCGTAGGCCGTCGTGTAGCGGTAGTTCTCGCCATAGAGCGCGGAGAACCGGAAGCCCCAGTCCACGTGATCTTTCTGCACGGTATCAGGCAGGCGCTCGACATAGATGACGCCCTGATCGAATTCCAGCGTGTTGGGCGTGTACATGTAGGCGGCTGGCCAGTTTCCGCCCGGCTTGACAGAGTTGCTACTCACGTTGCCGCCGAAATTCACCCAGCCGTAGATTTGGATGTGAGCGTCATTGAGCGCCTTGCCGACATAGGTGTTGGCGAGCGCGACCATGAGCGGACTGTCGACGGAATTCGGCCGCGTCACGCCGATGGACGTTGCCCCGCCATAGGGCCACTCGGTGAACGGGTATGGCGGAGTGCTCTGCGGCGCCGGGGTCCAACCTGCGCGGCGGCCAAGCGGAGCGGTCGGGTCTGGCGGAGGCCCGTCGTGTCCCCATTCGAGCGCGTAGTAATTAATGAGCCGCGTCCAGAAATCGTAGCCGATGCGCCTTTCCCAGTCTCTCGGATAGGGGGGAGGGTATGCCCAACTATAAGCGGCGGCTGCCTGCCACGTGCTCACCGAGCCATCGGCCAGAGCAACATTGGACGTCGCGAGCAAAATCAAGGATGCGCCGAGAAGCACGAACCTCGTCATGAATTCCCCCACACCAGCTGACGCAGCAAACTGCACGCGGTCTCCGACCGGTTCTGTCGGAAACAAGAAGTAAGCTCAGTGTAAGGACCCCATCAAGGCGGGGCGGAATGGAAGTGATATCGTTTATATCGAATCAGCGGCCTACGCGGTAAGAAAGTTCTGGTGTGACATTCTGATCACATCAAACAAACGAATCTTTACGCATAACCCACGTTGCTATGCTCGTTCGCACCAGGCGTACGCCGGTGTCGTCCAAGAATTCGACTCCCAGTGCTTCCAGCGCCGCCTTGATTGCGATCAGCGTGCTCGCGTGCATGTTCGGTTTGCCCTCGGCGTTTTCGGCGCGATGGAGCGTGGAGGGCGAAATGCCTGACCGCTGCGAGAGCTGACGGCCCGACAGATTCAACAAGGCGCGCGCGGCTCTGATCTGCGCCGAGGTGATTTGCACTCGGTTTGACGCTCGCGCGTCAGGCGGGCATGCGCGGGTTCGCCGGCGCTCTTCGGCGAGGACCGTCCCGGTCGTGGCCGGCCTCTCGCCATGGGAAGCGTCAGCGCCAGCCATGCGAACACGATCCGCGGGATCCATCATGCTCATCGGGGAGCGATGCCGGAGCTTGGCACCAGGCAGGAGCATCGCTTATCGAGCCTCATGCCGGAGCCGCCGCTGGTTGTCCCAATGCGTGAAGGATTTGTGCTTGCCACCCAGCTGCGTACCGCCGGCAAGACTTTCGGCAGGCTGTTTCTGACTTCCTCTTTTGTCATGCCTGGGCGAATACGAGTGTGATAAAGAATGTTGAGCAGATACTGGTCGTACGTGTCGAAGAATCCCATCTGGACGTCGTCATTGAACATGGTCCAGGGCACGGAGGAATCATCATTGACCGGTCCAAGCGCCTGCAGCAGCTCTTCGTAGGCACAGTCGAGGAAGGTGAATTCCCCCGCGTCAACCGGCAGGATCACCTCGGCATGCCGGATGCGGTAATATTGATCCTTGCCGAAGCCGGAAAGACACTCGGGCGTGAGCGTCTGCTCGATTTGTGTTGCCTTCTCGGCTCCGAATATCCGACGAACCGTGGGCTTGAAATCGCGCGCATGCACGAGCGTGACGATAACATTTGCAGTCCGCGCATCGTTTGTCAGCGCGATATCGAGATGGTTCACCCGGGCGCCGATGTCGCTGACGACAGCCGCAAGATCTCTTTTGGGATGCGACTGGTCGATTACGAGGACGCGGACAGGCTCATCAAACTTACGTATGCGTTCCACATGCTGACCAAGCTGCAGTTCCGCCCCGAAGGCGATCTTGAAGAACCCATCCAGGATCTCGTTGTCGGTGTAATAGGTGCGTTCGAGGCTGCGGCGAAGCGTTATCTCGCTGTTTTCCGCCTTCACCGAGGAAATTCCTATGCTCGCAACTGCGCTCATCAGGAAGGCGTAAATCACGAGGCTCCGAGCCATGCCGAGCCATCTCAAGTTGGCGCGAAACGCTGCGGCGAGGCCATTCACGACGAAACGACATGTCATGACGTCCTCCAGACGTTGCCGCGGCAGGGCTTCGGCGAAGCCGCATTCCGGGCCGCCTGCAATGCGCGAATCGAATGAGGCTCTGCCGGAATATGTTTCCTCATCCCATAAGATTTCGAGGTGGAAGGCAGAGTAGCGTTATAGGAAAGGCATATATGGCGCGGTCAATAGTGGTCGCGATCTGCGCGGTTTTTACGTTAGCGCTGATCCAATCCTCTCGAATTTTTTATGGCATCCGGTTTCAGGCATGCTCGTATATTCTATCCCTATAAAGCGTGCGAGATGTCTCACATAGAATTTGTATTTTTCGCTCATTAGATCGGAAACAAATACGGCCCGTATACCGCGCCCGTGTCGAACAGTGTGAGGATGAACAAGGACTCACTTTGTTATTTTGATTTGTGGTGATGGTCTTCGAGTGGCCTCTGCCGACGTTGTTTGACGTTTTGGTTTAGCAACGCAGTCGGATGGCTCGGTTGGCTGCTTGGCGCGGCGAGTAGGCTTTAATGCGCGGGCGGGCAGAAGCTCGGGCTCGCTTGCCAGTTTTTTCGCGAGAAATACGGCAGCATCGAGCTTCTGAAAATTTCGTTTTCGATAGAACTCCAACGCTCTGGGATTGTTTTCTGCAACCTCCAACACGATGTGAGTGCAGCCCCGCAGCCTAGCCAGGTGTTCAACTTGCTCCAACATGAATGAGCCAAGGCCGCGGCCCTGCAGGTCAGGGTGAACTGCCAACTCCTCAACGAAGAGCGGCCGCATCTCGTGAGTGTGGAAATAGCGCTCATTGAGCCAGTTGTCGCTGCCCGAAATCTCGTAGGCGCATTCCAGATAGCCCACTATTTTTTGTTGCTTACTTTCCTTTGTAACAAACAGAAGTTGTTCGATACCTTCCTCATCGTAGACCTTCGAAAAATCGACGCTTGGAACGTGGTCGTTGATACTCGACTGTCCTGCGGTTGATCTCCCGAAATACAAGTTTAAGAAATTTCCAGGCGCGATTGAGATCACGACGATGGATACGGCGCACTTCAATTTTGAGCTGGGAGACGCTGGATCCTGAGGTAGCTTTATTCGATAATGTCATTCGAGAGCGTTCGACAAAGTTACTTATGGCATTTAGACCTTCGATCAGACCGCAACGTTCGTCCTGCCTGGTTGAGAATCGAAGATGCCAGTACAACTACTACCCGCAGAAGGAACGTTCGAACTGTTGAAGGCCACTCATTTGGCTTCGACAGCGATTGGGAAGTGGAACTTGAGGCATCCGGGAGCAAAGCGCAACTGCGGTCACGCCGAACACAACCAATGCGGCAGCGCCCGCTCCGGCGCCCGCACCCGCCCACTGGATAGCCGCAGCATCCCTTCCTAAATGAACGGTTGTTTCTGTAGAGGCGTATGCCTGGCGGAGGCGTGATTGTGTCCGTCGACATGGCCGCACGCCGGCCTTCGGAGCGCTTCATGAAGGACGTTATCGTCATTGGAGCGGGCAAGATCGGCTCAACGATCGCGAGCCTGCTCGCCTCAGCAGGGGATTACCAGATCACCCTGGCAGATCGCTCTGCGGAAATTCTCGGCCGGCTTGATCGCAACGAACACATCCGCTGTGTCACTGCGGATGTCGAAGACAGCTCAGAATTGGTGGATCTGCTCAATGGCCAATTTGCCGTCCTCAACGCCGCCCCGTTCCATCTGACCACCATGGTGGCTGAGGCAGCCCGAGCAGCCCGCACGCATTATCTTGACTTGACTGAAGATGTCGCAAGCATGCGCCGGGTCAGAGAGCTTGCCGTCGATGCCAGCACCGCCTTCGTCCCGCAGTGCGGGCTCGCTCCCGGCTTCGTGTCCATCGTCGCGTTCGACATGGCGAAGGGCTTTGAAGTGCTTGATAGCGTCAAGCTGCGCGTGGGGGCACTTCCGCAATACCCATCCAATGCCCTCAATTATAACCTTACCTGGAGTACGGACGGCGTCATCAACGAATACTGTGAGCCGTGCGAAGCGATTGTGGATGGCGTCCGCCACGAAGTGACGGCGCTACAGGAGCGTGAGGAATTTTCACTGGACGGAGTTCTCTACGAAGGGTTCAACACCTCAGGCGGGCTTGGAACCCTCTGTGATACGCTCGAAGGAAAGGTCCGCACTCTCAATTATCGAACCATCCGCTATCCAGGCCACGCGGCAATTATGCGGGCGCTCCTCAACGATCTGCGTCTGCGCGACCGCCGTCATGTGCTGAAAGACATCCTGGAGCATGCGGTGCCAACAACGCTGCAGGACGTGGTGATCATATTCGTCACGGTCAGTGGCCGCAAGAAAGGGCAATTCGTCCAGGAAACTTATGCGAATAAGATCTACAGCCGGGATGTGGATGGCCGCACGTTGAGCGCCATTCAGGTGACGACATCCGCCGCGATTTGCACGGTGCTTGATCTGCTTGTGTCGGAGCAACTGCCGCAAAGCGGGTTCATCCGTCAGGAGGATGTCCCGTTGAAACTTTTTCTGGACAACCGCTTCGGACATGTCTTTGCCAAGCGTGAGACGAGCATTCCCCACGAACGCGTCTTCGAAGCATCGGTCTGAACATGAACACTGACCTGCTCCGACCAGCACGGGTTCGTGATGAAGCCTTGGCCATGCTCGCCCGGTTTGGAGTGCCCGAGACTGCATTCGCAGCCACGGGAATTCCGGCCTCATCACCGATCACAGGCGAACTCATAACCCACGTCCGAGCGACGAGCGCGGAAGAGGCAGGTGCGGCCATTGGCGATGCCGTGAAGGCCTTCAATTCTTGGCGTACGGTTCCCGCCCCCCGACGTGGTGAATTGGTGCGAGTTATCGCGGAAGAACTGCGCGCCGCCAAAGCCGATCTCGGTCGGCTCGTCACCTTGGAAACCGGCAAAATCGCGTCCGAGGGTGTCGGTGAAGTGCAGGAAATGATCGATATTTGCGACTTCGCACTGGGACTGTCACGCCAGCTTTATGGGAAAACCATTGCGACGGAGCGCATCGACCACCGAATGATGGAGACTTGGCACCCGCTTGGTGTCTGCGGTGTCATCTCCGCGTTTAACTTTCCAGTGGCGGTATGGTCCTGGAATGCCGCACTGGCCTTGGTCTGCGGCAATCCGGTGGTCTGGAAGCCCTCTGAAAAGGCTCCGCTGACTGCGCTCGCAACGCAGGCCATCGTAAGGCGTGCGATGCACAGGTTTGCTGATGCACCCGCGAACCTGTCGGTGGTTCTCATCGGCGGTAAGGATGTTGGTGAGGCCCTCGTCGACGACAGCCGAATGGCCGTCGTCTCCGCAACCGGCTCGACGGCTATGGGACGCGCCGTAGGCCCACGCCTTGCCGCCCGCTTTGCGCGCGCAATCCTGGAGCTTGGGGGTAACAACGCCGCCATTATCGCGCCCTCGGCCGATCTCAACCTCGCCCTTCGTGCCATCGCTTTTGCAGCGATGGGGACAGCCGGCCAGCGCTGCACGACCCTGCGGCGGCTGTTCGTCCATGAGAGTGTCTATGACCGGCTGGTGCCGCGCCTTTCAAAAGTCTTTGCGTCGATAAAAGTCGGGGATCCACGCGAGCCAGGAACTCTGGTCGGACCCCTTATCGATCGCCGCGCATTCGAGAGCATGCAGCGGGCGCTGGAAGAAGCGCGCGAGGCTGGCGGCATCGTGCGCGGCGGGCAGCGGATCGAGGGAATCGGAGGCGCGAACGCCTATTACGTGCGTCCCGCTCTGTGCGAGATGCGGGAGCACGCTGGTCCAGTGTTGCGCGAAACCTTTGCGCCTATTCTGTACGTGTTGCGTTATTCCCGGCTCGACGAGGCAATTCGGTTGCACAATGCTGTTGGTGCAGGCCTCTCCTCCTCCATCTTTACGCTCGATATGCGTGAGGCAGAGACATTCATCTCGGCAATGGGCTCCGACTGCGGCATTGCCAACGTGAATATTGGGCCTTCGGGCGCTGAGATTGGGGGAGCATTCGGTGGCGAAAAGGAAACAGGGGGCGGGCGCGAGGCCGGCTCGGACTCCTGGAAAGCCTACATGCGCCGCGCTACCAACACGATCAATTTCGGGACGCAGCTTCCGCTCGCGCAGGGCGTGCGGTTCGACATAGAGGATTGACGTACGCACTGGGCGGTCCTCGCCCCAAGGATGCTCTCCATATTTTATTCATATGAAAAGCGTGGGACGTTTCACATAGAATTCTTATTTCTTGCTCTCTAAATTCGAACACGGAGAGATGGCATTAAGGTAGAAGGCGATATGAGTAATTTCTGGATGGATATCGCTGCGGCGCAGACTGCCGCAGCCAAGAGCAAATCTACTCATCGGGCACATCGTGCTCTCTCGATCCTCGGCGGCATAGGGCTTGCTCTCCTGATCGGCGCTGGGCTGTTCATTCTGGCCGCGCTCACGAGCTGAGGCGGTCAAGTCTCCGCTTGGCCTGACAAAAGCGCTGAGCGGCACATTTCAGTTGCCAGCCCCGGATCAATCTCACGTGTGATCCGCGGGAAATAGACCGTATCGGTGCTGCAAGCAGGCGATAGCGTCGGCTCGCGCGCCAGACGCAGGAAACGTATTTGATCTAAGTCAAGGTCGATGCGATACCCCGATGACATTGAAGGTCCCGGAATAAAAGGGTCCGCCGCCCAAATCACACAGTCAAGGCGCTTGACAATGCTGCTTCAGTTATCGCTGCTCGTGCTGCTGATTGGGCTTTTCCTGCTCTGCGCCGGGCTCGTCTACTTCGCGGAAAGCGTTATCCGTCCTTTGCCTGAGGATCGAGAAGAAATGCAAATCGAGCCGAAGGCGTGATGCGCAACGCACCGTGCCCCGTGCTGGTCGTGCGCCCGTAAGAATAGCCGAACTGGGCATGACTACCGTTGAAATCATCGTCGTCCTGCTGCTCGTTATTCTGAACGGCTTTCTCGCCATGTCCGAGCTGGCTATCGTCTCGTCGCGCCGTGCGCGGCTGGAGCGCCTCGCAGCGGATGGACACGCGGGTGCGCGTGCGGCGCTGAGTCTCGCCGACGATCCCGGTCGCTTTCTCGCAACCGTCCAGGTGGGGCTCACGTCAATCGGTATTCTCGCGGGCGCTTTCAGCGGCGTGACGCTGGCGCAGAGGCTTGATGTCTGGCTCGATCTTTTTCCGGCGGTCGCCCCCTACAGCAAGCCCGTCGCGATCGCGATGATTGTGATCGCTGTCACTTATCTCTCTTTGGTCGTCGGCGAGCTTGCACCGAAGCAGATCGCACTCAAAAATCCGGAGGCGATCGCGGTGCGCGTGGCGAGGCCGCTTGCGTGGTTTACCCGAGTGGCAGCGCCGCTGGTATGGCTGCTCAATATATCCAGCGCCTCGATTCTCGGGCTCCTCGGATTGCGGCCGGGTTTCGAGCGCCGAGTCACCGACGAGGACATTCTTGGGGTGATCATCGAAGGCGAAAAGTCCGGCCTGATCCACGCGGCCGAACGCGAGATGATCGAGGGCGTGCTGGATCTGACCGACCGTACAGTGCGTACGATCATGACGCCGCGACCCGAAGTGACCTGGATCAACCTCGACGATCCGCAGGATGTGATCCGCAAGACGATCAGGGACTGCCCCTATGCGCAGCTCCTGGTGTGCCGTGGGTCGCTCGACAACTTCACGGGCGTGGTGCGCAAGCAGGACCTCTTGAACCAGGCTCTTGCTGCGACGGAGCTCGATGTCAGGAAAGCCTTGCACACTCCTCTGACCATACCCGAGCGCACCTCGATCCTGCGCACGCTTGACCTTTTCAGGAAGACGCCCGTCAATACGGCGGTGGTCGTGGATGAATTTGGCATTGTTCAGGGCATCGTGACGCGAACGGATCTGTTGGAAGCAGTAGCGGGGCGTTTGCCTGACGTGGATGTCAGACGTGACGGCAAAGTTACCCGCAAGGAGGATGGATCGATTCTTATCGACGCGGCGACATCAATCTCCGATGTCGCGGAGCTGCTTGGACTGAGCGAGGCGCCCGAAAAGGAGTTCGTGACGGTCGGGGGATTGGTTCTTTCCAAGCTCGATCACCTTCCCCGCCCCGGTGAGCAATTGTCCCACGGTGACTGGTGCTTCGAGATCACGGAAATGGATGGGGCACGGATCAGCAAGGTTCTGGCGACACCCTCTCCACAACGCAACAAAAGAGCCAACGTCCACACGGAGAACAGCTGATTGGCCGCGTTTTCAATGTCGCCTCCGCGCTGGGGGTGTGGTTCGAAACTAGATTATGTTTGAGAAAATCGAGGAGGATGCTCCATGAAAGCCAGCGACGTAATGGTCTCCAACGTGATTACGGTTCCGATCACTGCCACGATTGGAGAAACCGCTGCCATCCTGCTGAACAATCACATCAGCGGCGCGCCCGTGCTCGGGGAGAAGGGTGAACTTGTCGGGATCGTAAGCGAAGGCGATCTCATGCGGCGCCCGGAGACTGGCACGGCGAAGCCCCCTTCCTGGTGGCTGGAATTGATTTCGAGCGAACGATCGCTCGCAAGCGAGTACATCAAATCGCACTCCCGAAAGGTGGTGGACGTGATGAGTCGCAATGTCGTAACCGCCAGCCCTGATACTCCCCTGGGTGATATAGCGGCCTTGCTTGAGCGCAACCGGATCAAGCGTGTTCCCATCGTGCAGGCCGGCAAGATCGTCGGCATCGTGAGCCGCGCGAACATTCTGCAGGCCTTGGCCAGCGCCACCAAGAAGCTCCCTTCACTTGCAAGCGAAACTGATGCGGAGCTGCGAAGGAAAGTGATTGCCCGACTGGCTGACGAGAAGTGGCGCCCGACCATGCTTACCGTTACCGTTCAGGATGGCACCGTCGATCTGTGGGGGCTCGTTCATTCGAGCGAGGAGAAGAAAGCGGCCCGGCTTGTTGCGGAACTCACGCCTGGCGTCCGAAGCGTCGTTGACAACATCGTTGTTCAACCTGTTGGCTCCGGCTGGTCCTGAACCTTTCTCACGCGGCGAAGCCACGAGCTAAGATGCAGCCATGACACTCCTGATCAGCCGGCGTCCGTTAAGGCGAGGCACTGCGGTGGCGCTCCTGATCGCCATCGTCCTCTTGGTGGGGTGCCTCATTCTGCTGGGAAGCATGGCAAGCTTTGTGGTCGACTGGCTCTGGTTCTCAGCCATCGGGTACTTGCACGTCTTTTGGACCATTATCGTCGCAAAGGGCGTCGTCTTCCTGGTGGTTTTCACGGTGACCGCAAGCATCCTTTGGGTGAATGGATGGGTCGCGCTTGGCTTATCGCAAAGTGCAGGCCTCCATCGCCGGACAGATTTCGAGTGGACAAACGCAGGCGCTGTCACATTGCCGGACGTTCTGGATGCCATGCGCCATCGGTTGCCTTGGTCTCCTGTCATTTACGGCAGCGCGATTGTTCTCGCCATGCTTGTCGGCTGGGGAGAGATCCACAATTGGGGAGTGTTCCTGCGTTACCTCCATCAAACACCGTTTGGCGCAAGCGATCCGCTCTTCGGTCGCGACATCAGCTTCTATTTGTTTTCGCTGCCCGCCTATCTGGCTATCAAGAACTGGCTGCTGTGGACCCTCTTTTTGAGCGCGCTGCTCGCGGGAGTGGTGTACTGGATCAGGGGCGATATCGAATATCACGGCCAGCGCCGATCGGTCTCGCCAGCCGCGATCGCCCATGGCTCGGTGCTGCTCGGCCTGTTCTTTGCGGTGAAGGCCTGGTCCTACGGCCTCGATCGCTATCTGCTGCTCTATGGCGATAACGGCGTGGTAGTGGGCGCCGGCTACACCGATATCCACGTTGAACTGCCGGTCCTTTGGGTGCTGATCGGGATTGCTGTCCTCGTCGCGTTCGGCTGCTGGGCGAACGTAAGATTCCGAACCTACAAACTTCCCGCGGCCGCGGCGGCTATTCTATTTGGAAGCTCTCTTCTGCTGTCGGAAATAGTTCCTGCGGTTATCCAGCGCGTGTACGTCAAACCCAACGAATTGCAGCTGGAACGCCCATACATCCAGCGCAACATCGCCTCGACGCAGCTCGCCTATAACCTTCATCAGGTTGCGGTCGACGCGTTCCCGGCGGAACAAAGCCTCACCGCGAAGACGCTGGCGGCCAACAAAGTCACGATTGACAACGTCCGGCTGTGGGACTGGCAGCCGCTGATGGACACTTACAGTCAAATGCAGGAGATCAGGACTTACTACAAGTTTCACGACGTGGACATTGATCGGTATTGGCTCGATGACACGTACCAGGCCGTGATGCTGTCGGCGCGCGAGCTGAAATCCTCCCTGCTTCCCTCCAATGCTCAGACCTGGGTGAATACTCACCTGCTGTTCACCCATGGCAACGGCGTGGTGATGAGTCCGGTCACGCGCAAGAGCGCGGAGGGGCTGCCGGTTTTCTATCTGCGGGATATTCCCCCGGTTGCGTCCGGCGGCCCCGAGATCAGCGAGCCGCGCATCTACTACGGCGAGGAAACCGGTAGCTACGTCGTCGTCAAGGCGAGCACGCCGGAATTCGACTATCCCAAGGGCAAAGACAACATTTACGCGCTCTACAACGGGACGGGCGGTGTTGCGGTCGGCGGGCTTGCGCGAAAAGCGCTGTTTGCCTGGTACTTCAGCGACGTGAACCTGCTGCTCTCGAGCTACATCACCGACGCGAGCCGGATCATGATCCGCCGCAATATTCAGGAGCGCGTAGGCGCGATTGCGCCGTTTCTGAGCCTCGACCATGACCCGTATCTGGTAGTCAGCGAGGGAAGACTATTCTGGGTCCAGGATGCCTATACGAGCAGCAGCTATTTTCCGTATGCGCAGCCCGTTCAACGCGGCGGTCTCAATTACATTCGCAATTCGGTGAAGGTTGTCGTCGACAGTTATAACGGAACTGTTGACTTCTATTTGATGGATGCATCAGAGCCGATCGCAGCAACCTACCAGCGGATTTTTCCTGGGATATTCAAGCCGCTGCCGGCGATGCCGGCGGATCTGCAGAAGCACATTCGCTACCCGGAGGACCTGTTTCGCATTCAGGCGCAGATGTATCGCGCCTACCACATGGACAGCCCGGAGGTGTTCTACAACCGCGAAGACCTCTGGCAATTCCCGCGCCAGCCGGAGGGCGGGGAGAACGCGGTGATGGTGCCCTACTACATCATCATGCGCCTGCCCGGCGAATCGAAGGCCGAATTCTTTCTTATGCTGCCGATGGTGCCGAGCCAGCGGCAGAATATGATCGCATGGCTCGCCGCACGCTGCGACCCGCCGAACTACGGAAAGCTGATTGTGTACGAGTTCCCCAAGGACAAGCTCGTCTACGGACCGTTTCAGATCGAGGCGCGCATCAATCAGAATACCGACATTTCGCAGCAGCTTTCGCTTTGGAACCAGCTGGGATCGCGCGTGATCCGCGGCAACATGCTGGTCATCCCGATCGAGAACTCGATACTCTATGTATCGCCGCTCTATCTGCGGGCAGAGCAGGGACAATTGCCGGAGCTCAAACGGGTGATTGCAGCCTATGGCGATCACGTCGTGATGAAAGAGACGCTCGCCGCGGCGTTGTCGGCGCTCTTTGCGGAAGGTGGCACCGAGTCGCCGGCAGCCGGCGCCACGACCACGCCGCTTGCAGGCGCCGCCGCGGAACAGGCGCGCAAGGCACTCGAGCTTTATAATACGGCGATCGAGCGCCTGAAATCCGGAGACTGGGCCGGTTTCGGCGCGGAGCTCGATGCCATGCGCGGGCTTCTGGAAGACATGAGCAGACAATCGGAAGGCCAGACGCCGCCGACCGGCAGATAAAGGACGCGGGTCTAAGCCGTTCGAGGACGCCGGTTGAAATCTTGTCAGGCGGCGATTGAACGTCGCCGTCTTGATGCAAATCAAAACATCCATCCCGTGCGGCCGTCATGGTTCAAAGCACGTCCAACCTTGGGGCGCCTGGGAGGCTGCTTTGCCGGCATCAGCGCTCGCTATTTTGCTCGCCATAACGTTTGGTTGGAATTCTACCGCGTTCGCGGCCGAACAGGTGCCAACGGAGCCATCCGAGGCGCTCTTCATCGCGCAGATTGTGTTGCTGCTCCTGGTTGGCCGCCTGTTCGGTGAGATCATGCAGCGGATCGGCCAGCCGGCTGTGATGGGACAGCTGCTCGCCGGCATTGCGCTGGGCCCGTCCGTTTTCGGCCTACTGTGGCCCGAGGCGCAGCACGCGATTTTCGCTGCCGGAGGCGAGCAGAAGGCGATGATCGAGGCCGTCTCCGATCTCGGCATTCTGATGCTTCTGCTGCTCACCGGGATGGAGACCGATCTCAGGCTCGTCAAACGCGCTCGCCGTGCTGCAGTGAGCGTGTCAGTGACCGGGATCCTCGTCCCCTTTGTTTGTGGCTTCGCGCTCGGCCAATTCCTGCCTGACACGATGCTGCCGCGGCCCGATCAGCGATTGATTACCTCGATGTTCCTCGGAACCGCGCTATCGATCGCCTCGGTAAAAATCGTCGCGATGGTGGTGCGCGAAATGAATTTCATGCGCCGGAAAATCGGGATGACACTCGTCGCCTCCGCCATCATCGACGACACGGTCGGATGGACCATTATCGCGATCACTTCCAGCCTGGCTTTGCATGGTTCCGTGAACGCGGCGACTGTCGCGAAAGGCGTGCTCGGAACCGGATTGTTCCTGCTCGCGAGCTTCACGATCGGGCGCCGTCTAGTATTTGGATTGATACGCTGGACGAACGACACGTTCGTGAGCGAGGTGCCGGTGGTCACTGCCATCCTCATTGTGATGGGAACAATGGCGCTGATAACTCACGCGATCGGGATTCACACGGTGCTCGGAGCGTTTATTGCAGGAATTCTGATCGGGGAATCCCCGATTCTCACCCGGCACATCGGCGAGCAGTTGCGCGGATTGGTTACTGCCCTGTTCATGCCGGTCTTTTTTTCCCTTGCCGGCCTGCATGCGGACTTGTCCGTGCTCAAGAATCCGCAATTTTTCTGGCTCGCGCTTGGGCTGATCGCGGTTGCAAGCATCGGCAAGTTCACCGGTGCGTTTCTGGGGGGCGCATTGGGTCGGCTCACAGCCAGAGAATCGCTTGCGCTCGCCTGCGGCATGAACGCCCGCGGCTCGACCGAAGTCATTATCGCGTCCATCGGTCTTTCGCTGGGGGTCATCAGTCAGGACCTCTTCACGATGATCGTCACCATGGCAGTTGTGACAACGCTCGCGATGCCGCCAACGCTGCGCTGGGCACTTGCGAGACTTCCGATACACGAGGAAGAGCAGGCGCGCCTCGCCCGTGAAGCGTTCGAGGCAAAAGGCTTTGTGAGCAACGTGGAGCGCCTGCTGGTTGCGGCCGACGACAGCGCCAATGGCAGGCTCGCCGTGCGTCTAGCAGGCCTGATCGCGGGATCGCGCGGGATCACCACCACAGTCCTTCAGCTGGGAAGTGGGAATACGGAAGCAAGTGTACGAGCCGCCATCGGCAAGACCGGCAACTTAATTCGGCCGCATGGGGCACGAGGAGAGAAGATTCAGCTGACGCTGCGGACTGATGCGCTGCCGGCCGAGTCGGCCGTCACAAGGGAAGTACAAAAGGGTTACGGCCTCCTTATCGTGGGCATCGCGAACATTACGGCTCCCCACGGTGGATTCCATGACCAGATCTCCCGCATGGTTGCGATGTATGAGGGGCCGCTCGCGGTTGTTGTTGCTCGCGGAGCGCATATGCACTCTCCCGAGCAAGGCAGTCTCGATATTCTACTTCCGGTTCGAGGCAACAAGGTTTCCCGGCGTGCGGCGGAGGTCGCATTCGCGCTATTGCGGCCCGGCGACCGTCCACTGACGGCTTTCTATGTCTTGAGCACGGTCGGATTGGGTTCGGCGCAGCGCCGGCTCAAGCGAGCGACCCCGACGCACCGTCATGAGGAGACGGTTCTCAAGGAGATTGTCGAGCTGGCCGACCGCAGCGGGCATTCGATCCGCAGCGCGTTGCGCCTCAACGTCGCGCCGGAAGACGCGATCCTGCGACAAGCTCGTCTTGGCGATTACAACCTGATCGTCATGGGAGTGGGCCGCCCCGCAGGTGAGACATTGTTCTTCGGCAGGGTCGCGGCCGCTGTTCTCGAACATTCTGACCGTTCGGTCCTGTTCGTCTCCAGTTGATGAACCACTGAACCTAGAGGGTTTGTGCTCAGGCGCAGGGTATCAGCCGATCAGATTTGATTGGCGCATGAAACCTCAGGATAGCCAAAGCACACTCGGCATCGACGTACCGGTTGGACTATTCGCCACTGCCAAGGTAATCGAATGGCCCGGCGGATAATTTCTCTGAGACGGCCAGTAGCTGCTGCGAACCTATTTCAGACCGCTCGAGCCTTGGATGTTGGGTCGGCAAGGAAAACGCGCATCTCTCAACTCGCGCCACCAGGAACGACTGCCAATCTTGCCTTAGCTCGGGCCTGATCAATTGACAGAATGCGATTGCGGCCCGCTCCATTCACATCGCCAATCATGCAGCTGGAATACTCCGCGGCCCCACGCGCTGTCTTGGTTTGAATGCCTTTCCGCTGCTGGCCTGCTCCTTCTTCTGATACTCCGGCCAAGGTATGTATTAGTGAATATAAATTCGAGAGATAGCCCAGCACGATCTCATAAGAGCGGCATATATGCTGGATCGGTGACAAGAGTGGAAGCTGCTTTGTGTACTGTATCGCTGCCACGATCAACCACCGATTCCATCTGGAATTCCCATGCCCGATACACAACATCTCCTTGACCATCGAAGGAACCTGACATGAAACCCGAGCATGCCGTGCGGCGAACTATCATCCGTGAATGGATGTCCCTTCCGCGGGACAAACGAAAAACTGAGGAACAGACCGCGGCCTTTGCAAAGAAAGTGTTAGAAAAGCATCAGTTCCGATGCAGCGGCGACCGGTACCAAACGGTCATCGCTTGGCTGTTGCCGCGAACAGGGAAATAGTAGCGGTTGCGAGGCACCTCGCCTCGCCGCCCGTGCGGACGGGAGCCAATTGAATAGCATCTTTGTCGCAGTGCACGAGTCTCCGGCCGTGCGTTGCAAGAGAAGCTCGTCGATCTGTACGGCCTCTAAGTCCGCGGCGCATCAAACATTCGAAACAACATCAAAAGCCCACTTACGAGCATCAGCAGAATGGCCAGACGACGGAACCACACTTCTTTAAAGCTATCCAGCCATCGACGCGTACCGCAGATGGCAACTATGGCGCCAACTCCGGCAGAAGCGCCTTCGATGACCGATTCGAGATTGAGCACACCGAAGGATCCGTAGGCCGCAATCTTTGTGACTTGAATAAAAAGCGAGTGCACCGCCGCAGTCGCGAGCATCCGCTCCTTGGTCAAACCGTAGTTTAGATAAAATGGCACTGAGATAAGGCTGCTCGCACCGATCACCCCGGAAACGATACCGACCGCGACCGACACAGGTGTAAACCATGGAAGCCGCATGGGAAAGGAGCGAGCGCGGCCACCAAGTCGATACTGTACAGGCGTTGAGACGAGAAAAATCCCGACAATCACTCCCAGCCAGGTTGCATTAGCCCATGTAAAGATCCAGCTTCCAGCAACTGCGCCAATAATCGCGCCGGGGAGATACCAACGGACCACCGGCCATTCGATAAGCTTCCACGAAACCACAATCCGTGTAGGACTTGCCAACAGGCTGGCAATGGTAACAACGGGAGCAATCGCCTTCACGCGAATTAGATGAGTGACTGCCGCAAGTAGAACGATGCTGCCTGCTGCACCTGAAAACGTGCTAATTGTCCAACTTACAAACCCAGCGACAAAAAGCAGAACGGAGGCTTCGAGCGATGGCACGGCCTGTATCAGAGCTATATACCCTCATGCTAGCGACTGATCTTGGGGAATGCGGTTCCTGCGATCAAGTCGGCTCGGTGTCGTTAACCGGTGATAGCGGAAGGTTAATCGGGGATGGGCGTCATACAACGACTTACCACGCTTCACGGCAGTGTGGGAACGTGGTCATCTGAAACTCCCTAGACAGTAACCCCCGGGTTGGCGCGACCGTATCGCCAGGGCAATAGCAGGACAGCAATATCGTGAAGAGCAGCGGCCAGTACATACAAGCGGCATATTCGACCATACGCGACAGCCGAGTATTTCACGCCGCACATGAAATACATCGGGTCGCGGTGGGCAGCGCCCGTAATCGTTTGGGGTCTATATCGGCGCCGCACTGGATGCAAATGCCGTACGTACCCTGGGAAATCCGCTTTAGCGCCTCTTGAATTTGATGGATTTCGTGCATTTCGGAACTCTCGATGGCTTCGAGCGCATCCTGATTTTCGAGGTCCATTGCCCTCTCTTCGGAATCAGCGGACAGCGGCTTGCGTAATTCGCTATCGATCTCGGCAACGCGACCGGTCAATTCAGAAAGCCGTACCTTGAGTGCTTTTGCGATGTTCTCATGCATGTATGCAGCATCCGACGACGACCAGGCCATTTTTAGGAGCGATTAATTCATTGCACGAGTATCTCTAACGAGAAGCGCTTGCGAATGTTTTGACCCAGATCAAAGGCGAGCGCGATCCAAACCATATGCTCTACGCGTTTCGGCCGCGCAATCTCCTGCACCAGTGCTCAGGGCCTTTGGGCCGAAAGTCTCGGGCCTGACCTACCCGTACGATTGGGGCTTCATTCCCTCCACCAAGGCTCGCGACGGCGACCCTTCGACGTTCTGATCATTCACGACGCGGCGACCTATCCGGGACTGGTGCTTCGCTGCACAGCGATTGGCATCCTGGAAGTGGAGCAAACCAAAGATAGAAAGAAGCAGCGCAACGACCGCGTGTTCGCGGTTCCCGACCGCTCGACGTTCGAAAGTGATTTGCTGGATATCCGGCATCTGCCACGCCGGTCGACCGAAGAGCTGGAAAAATTCTTTCAGGCCACCGACGCGCTCGAGGCGAAGGAATTGAAGTTTCTCCCAGGCCTGCGCGGTCATGTCCTCCGAGGCGGTGAGCACGCGCTTGCCGTCGGGGCTGAATTTCGCGCTCTTGACCTCGCGCGCATGCACAAGCGGCGGCGTGAGCGGCTTGCCGCTTATCCCGTCCCAAACCCGCGCAGTCTTGTCGGTCGATGCCGTAACGACGCGCCGGCCGGACGCATCGAACTCGGCGGTATAGGTGCGCTCCTGGTGCACCATCGGCTCCCCGATGGCAGCGCCGGTGCGCGCGTCCCACAGACGCGCGGTGCCATCATTGGAAGCGGTGACGACGCGCATTCCGTCGGGGCTGAAATAGGCGGTGCGCACGCCACTACCATGCTGCATCGGATTGCCCAGGCGTTCGCCGCTCGCCGCGCTCCAGATCTGCGCGGCGTTTTCCGGCGCTGCCGCGAGCACGGTGGGACAGATTTCCGGATCGGCGCGCGCCTTGGTATCGGCCGCGGTCACGATGCGGCTTGCATCCGCACTGAAGGCGACGCTGTCGACCCAGCCGAGATGAGGGAACGGGGCGCCTACATGCTCGCCGCTCTGCGCGTTCCACATTTGTGCGGAGCAGTCGAACGAGCCGGTGACAACGAGCTTGCCGTCGGGAGAAAACGCTGCGCTCGTGATCCAGCCGCGATGCTTGAGCGGCTTGCCGACGCGCTCACCGGTCTGCGCGTCCCACACCTGCGCGGTGTTGTCGTTCGACCAGGTCACGACGCGCGTGCCGTCGGGAGAAAATTGCGCCCCGAACACCACGTCGTCGTGGCGCAGCGGCGGCGTGAGCGGCGCGCCGGTGCGCGCGTCCCACATCATGGCGGTGCCATCGGCGGAGGCCGTGATCACGCGCCTGGCGTCAGGAGAAAAGTGCGCGCTGTTGACCGTGCGCGCATGCGCCAGATCGGGCCTGCTCAGGGTTGGCCAATAGCGATTGGAGAGCAGCATCAGGAGCGCGCTCGAGATTGCGGAGTTTGCGGGCTCGAGCCGCACCGCCCTGGCGAGATAGGCGAGCGCCCCTTCGTCAAAGCCCTGCTGCTGTTGCTGCAGCGCCGTGCGATACGTTGCAGCAGCGGCCTGATGGCGGGTCTCGCGCTCGCTCTCCTGGGCGCGATTGTAGAAGGCGTAGATGAGGGCGGAGAGGCCCATGAAGGCCAGCGCGACGATCACGGCGGCGCGCATGAGCCAGCGCGCGCGGCGCGCGTCGACCGCGGCGCGCTTCTCTTCCGCGGCAATGCGGGCTGCGACCGCATCGGCGGATCGATTGACGTAATCTTCGAGCTGTGGCGGGAATGCGCCGGGATGCTCGCGCACGATCGCGCTCGCCTGCGCGAGCGCGGTGCCGGCTTGCAGCAGATCGCCCTCGAGGCGCGTCTTGCGCCAGACATCGAAGTTCGGTCCGATCTGGCGGCGCAGCCGGATCGCCTCCGGCCGCAGTGCCGGGCTCGCCATCGCGCGCTGCCAGCGCCGCAGCAGAGCTTCGTGCGCCACGCGCACGCCGGTGTCGGCGCTCACGAGCAGGCGCGCCTCCGTCATCCTGTCGACGAGCTCGGAGGTTGCGACGTCGCTTGCAAACGCCGAGCGGTCGGGAGTGCGAATGGTGAGCTGCCCGTTCTCGTCCATGTCGGCAACCAGCGAGCGCAGCAGGCGCGCTGCGCCGCAGGCGAGGCGGAACGGAACACCTCTCCCGCGCGCGGCGATGGCGCCTTCAAGCCCGCCCATCGCCTCATAGGCCGCGTAGGTGAGCGTGTTGCGCTCGCGTGCGGCAAACAATTGCGAGAGCGTCATCTGCAGGAGCGGCAATGCGTCGGCGCCGCCCACCGCCGCTTCGATGGTCTTCGCCAGCGACTTGCCCGCGCGTTCCTCGAACACAAGGCCCGCCGCGCGCGCCGGTCCCGCGATGATGTCGGCGATCTCGCTCGCGCCGGGCGGCGGCAGGTCGAACAGCGCATTGCCGCGGCGCAGATGGAGAAAATCGGGATCGAGCTGGAGGTCGGGATAGCGGTCGCTGCGCAGGCTCGCGATCAGCCAGGTCGAGCCGTCCTCGACCAGTGCGCGCGCAAGCGCCGCGACGGCTCTGCAATCGGCGCTGTCAAGAACGGTTTCGAGCTGGTCGAGGACGAGCAGGAGGCGCACGACCGGCGCCTGCGCGCGCGTGCGCCGGCGCTCTGCATCGGCGGCGCGATCGAGCGCCCATTTCACCGCATGCGCGGCGGCTTGCGGCGACTGCCGCGCAACGTCTGCGAATTGCCGGGGCGCCGGCTGCGGGCTTCCCGCAAGCTCGGGCAGGACGTCCTTGCGATAGAGACACTCGGCAAGCGCATCGAGCGGCGCCTGCGCGGGCTCGAGCAGCGCCGTTCGCCAGGCATCCACCTCCGGGATCTGCGTGCCGCTGAACGCGGGCATCATGCCAGCGCGCACGAGCGAGGATTTGCCGGAGCCACTCGGGCCGACGATGAACAGGGCCGGCAGCTCGCGCCCCGCGGCGGCGCGGATCTCGCGCAGCGCTTCCGCAAGCGCGAGGCCGCGGCCGAAGAAGACGGTGCTGTAGGCGTCGTCATAGGGAACGAGGCCGGGATAGGGCGAGCCTTTCTTGTCAATGTCCCAGGCCGGTCCTGAGGGAACGAGGCCTTCGGCGCGCAGATAATCTTCCAGCACGCTTTCAAGCTTTGCCTCGAACTCCGCCGGCGTGGCGAATTCCTGATAGCCGCGGCGGAAATAGCCCTGCGGGTCGCCGACGGTCTTCTTCCACCAGTCGAGGAGCGCGTCGTGCTGCTGCTTGTCCTGCGCGACGCTCTCGGCCGCGAACAGCACCGGCGCCATCTTGCGAAAGAGATAGACCCGCGGCTTGCCGCCGCACGCAATCGCGGTTTCAAGCTCGAAGACGGTGCCGCTCTCGTAACCGGAGCCGTCAGGCCGCTGGAACAGATCGGGCGGCAGCGGCTGGCCGAGACGCTTCCACAGGATGCCGCAGACGAGATCGAATTGCGCCATCTCCCCGACCTGCTCCTGGAAGCTCTTCGCCGCGTCGTAATGGGCGCGCTCCCAGCGCACGCTCTCGATATGCACATGCGCCTTCCAGATGCCGCCAAGGCGTGCGACTACGTGCTCGGCGAGGTCGCGCTCGGTCGCGACATCGGCAGGCGAGGAAATGAAAACGCGGATGCGAGGCGGATCGGCCGCGATCATTGCGGACCGCACAATAGCCCCCGCTTCGAAGGGTGGCTATTGCGCCGAGTCCGAGGGTCGCCGCGGGGACACCTCCTCCCACGCTTCCGACCCGGGTTGCGTCGGGGGAGGGATTCAGATCGGGACCGCCATGGCTTCAAACGCGCTGTCGCAGTTGATGAGGTCGACCCGCTTCTGGACGATGCGCAGGCGGCCCCCCTCGCGGCGCAAATGATGGTGCTGGCGGCCGGCAAAGACGCGCTGCTGCTCGTCGCGATACTCGACCATGATGAAGGTCGAGCCGATGATGTATTCACCCTTTGCATCATCGGCTGATTCCACCAACGCATTGCCAACGAGATGCGCCGTGCGCGACGGCGGCGTCTGTACGTGGATGCGCGGATGTTCGAGCCGCTCGATGCGCGTGCGCATGAGATCGCGATCGTCATAGAACAGGGAGGCCTGATCGAACGGGCTTTTCTGCTCCAGCACTGCCGGCACCCAGTAGGTGCCGTCGTCGGCAAAGAGCTCCATCCATTCGCGAAACCGCCGCTCGTCGAGGAGGCGCGCTTCGTGAATGAGAAACTGTTCGAGCTCGCTCTGCGTGGCGCTCATGCTTGGCGCATATAGCCGAGCCAGGCCTTGTACTGGGCGCGCACCACCATCTCGTGGGTCGCGAGCGCGCGCGTCGCGTTGAGCTCGCGGTCAGGCTCCTCGTCACCGAGCCCGCGCGAGATGTCGACCCAGTCGGTGCGCCGGCTGCGCAGCCCCTTCTGCGCGCGCACAAAGGACTCAAGATCATCGCTCTGCACGAACGACGCCGCGGAGTGCGTGACATTGAGCAGGCGGATATTGCCGAAATTCATGGCCGCCGGCGCCCCGACGAGACGGACGGGATAGATCGTCACCTCGGTGCGGTCGACGGCAACCGGCTTGATCACGCGCACGTGGATATTGAGCCCCATGATCGACATGTTGGGATAGATCAGCGAATTGTGCAGCCGTGGCGTGAGAATCTGTTGCGCGCGCTCGGCGCCGACCCTGTCCGCGAGCACGCGCTTGTACTCGTCGAATGCGGGGCTCGAGCGCGTGCCCTCGTCGAGCGTGGTGTTGCTGGTCCAGCCGTGACCGTTGCCGGCGATGTAGCTCTTGCGCTCCTTCCAGGAGGCGGCGGTCTGCTTCTTCTCGGTCTCGACGACGGTCGCGCCTTTGCGGTCGCCCTCGCGGCGCGCAAACTGCGCCCCCTGCTTGTTGACGGTCGAGGCGTGGCCGAACGGCACGTGATAGGAATCGAGCACGTTCTCGACCTGGAGCTTCCAGTTGCCGGCGTAGACATAGCGGTGCATGCCGGCGTCGAGCGCAAGCTCGCCCGCGGGCGCGCGATCGACGAGGTCGTCGATGTTGCGCTTCATCGGGCCGATATGGTCCTCGAAGCTCATACCGTTTTCGGCAAGGCTCGTGAACACGAAACCGCGGTACTCCGCAACGCGCGGCGCGCGGGCGAGACCGAACGCGCTCTGGTCGAAAGCGGCGGCGCAGCCTTCCGGCACGGGAACGGTCGCAAGCCTGCCGTCGGTATCGAAGCTCCAACCGTGGTAGCAGCAGATGAGCCGCGGCGCGTTGCCGTGGCGCTCGTTCACCACCTGGGCGCCGCGATGGGTGCAGCGGTTGAGCAGCACGTGGATGGCACCGTCGCGGTGGCGCACCATGATCACGGGTTGGCGGCCGAGCTCGGTGGTGATGTAGTCGCCGGGCTCCCGCACCTGGCTGGCATGGCCGACATAGAGCCAGGCGCGGCCGAAGATGCGCTCCATTTCCAGCTCGAAGATTTCGGGATCGGTGTAGACGTCGCGGTGCACCCGTCCGGGCTCGATCAGGACCGCGACATCACCATTTCCGTTGCGCATGACGAACATCCTCGACGGATGCGGACGACGGTCCGGACGACGCGCGATGTCACTCCGCCGGCCCATGCGCGTATTGCTGCACCTCCATGTTGACGAGGGCGAGCGGGGAAGCGGTCTCCTCCAGCATGTCCCAGCTCTTGAGCCAGTCGTAGGTGCGCTGGAGCTCGTCGAGCGGAATGGGCGCAGGATCGCAGACGACGAGGCGGCTCTCGCGCAGGTCTGCCAGCTTGAGCGCGGCGATCTCCGGATCGTTCTTGGCGTAGTAATCGATGAAATAGTGCAGATAGCCGCGCTTGTTCGCGTTGATGCGGCGCACCGCCTCGCGCACGGCGCGATTGAAGGCGGCATAGGTATCGGCATCCACCCGCTCGGATGCCACTTCCGTGCCGTGGAAGAAGGCCGAGCAGATAATACGGCAGCCTTTCTTCTCGGCGAGCGTGACGTGCGGCTCGGTCAGCGTGGTCGCCTCCACCTGCCCGCGCATGAGGGCATCGAGCCGATAACGCGAGCCGTTGGGCGCGCGGCACAGCCTGATCAGGCCGCGCGGCAGAAATCCCTCCAGCATGTGGAGCGCTATATAATGGGTGCCGAAATAGAACGGCACGCCGATCGTCTTGTTGGCGAGCTGCTGCGGCGTGTAGACCGGCGAGTCCGGCCGCACGACGAGGGCGGAATAGGCAACGATCGCGCGGCGGCCGAGCTGGCGGCTGCGGGCGCCGGTCTCCTCCACCCGGCAGTAGTTGCCCCATTCGCAGGCGTTGTACATGTCGGCCTTGCCCTGCTCGAACAGCCGGCCGTGACTCGCAAACGGATCGACGCCCTTGGGGCTGGTAACGTTGGCCTCGACTTTTTTCTCCACGCCCTTCTCGCGGTCGGCCCATTCCACGGCCAGGCCTTCGCGCTCGAAGAGACCTTCATCGTAGGCCACAAGCTCGGGCAACCCCTGGAATGGGGCGGTCGTTTCCAGCACCAGCTTTTTCATTGAATTCTCTCCCAGGGGCAGGGGAAGCCAAATCGTGGCGTTGAATACGCCGTTCGGTGCGGGAGGCGCAAGTTCTGCGCTTCGCGCAGGCTGGAGGTTAGGTCGCGTGCTTCACGAGACCCAACGCGTTCGCTCCGAAGTGTTGGGTCTCGCTGCCCGCTCGACCTCAACCTACCGGGCGTTCTCGACAAAGCTGTTCGTATACGTCGTGGCGACGTCGATGCTTGCGCCGGCGACGGCGGGATCGAAGGCTTTGAGGACCGCATAGGCGGTCTCGCCGGCCGCAGGATCGAAGCGGCCGTCACGCGAATACATGGGCAAGCTCTTGGCGATGGATTGCACGTAGAGCGCTTTGTTGCCGAGCGCGTATTCCTCCGGCATGAAGTCGGCAATCTCTTCGGCGCGATGGGTCGCGATCCAATTGAGCCCGCGCACGAACGCATTCACCAGCGCCTGGATGGTGCGGGGATTCTTGTCGACGAAATCGCGCGCGGCATAGAGCACTGCCGCGGGATAGGGGCCGCCGAAAACCCCCTCGGTGCCTTCGCGGGTGCGCGTGTCGGCGACGACCTTGATCAAATTCTCGCTCGCCAGCAAGCTGATCACGGGGTCGACGTTGACGAGGGCGTCGATCGCGCCGCGCTTGACCGCGGCCACCGCGCTCGCGCTTGCGCCAATGCCGATGAAGGACGCATCATCGCGCTGCAAGCCGTGCTTGACCATGAGATGCTGCACCATGAAATGGGTGCTCGATCCCGGCGCGGTCACGCCGATCTTCAGGCCCTTAAGGTCCGCCGGCGAGCGATAGCTCGCGGCCTTGCTGTTGAGGACGCCGAGCACGTAACCCGGGAATTGTCCGAGCAGGACCACCGCGACGATGGCCTGATTCTTGGCCTGCATCTGGATGGTGTGATCATAGGCGCCCGCGACGATGTCGGCGCTGCCGCCGATGAGCGCCTGCAGCGCCCGCGCCCCGCCGGGAAAATCGGAAATCCCGACGTGGAGGCCGAGGCCCTCGAAATAGCCGAGCCGTTCGGTGACCGTGAGCGGAAGATAAAACAACGCGGGCTTGCCGCCGACTGCGAGCCGCACCGAGCTTTGCTCCGGCGCTTGGCTGCGTGCGGGGGCGCAAGCAGCGAGCAAGCTCAGGGAGATTGCAACCGATAGGATGAACCGGCGTCGTAGACAAACGATCATTTCCGATCATGCCTCCTTGGCCATTGCGCGCAGCTTGAATTTCTGGATCTTGCCGGTTGAGGTCTTCGGCAGCTCCGTGAAGACGATGTGACGCGGGCATTTGTAGCTTGCGAGATTGTCGCGGCACCAGGCGATGAGATCGTCGGCCGTGACCTTCTCGCCCGCCTTGATCTCGACGAAAGCGCAGGGCGTCTCGCCCCATTTTTCGTCGGGCTTTGCCACCACGGCAGCCGCCGCCACGGCGGGATGCTTGTAAAGCGCATCCTCGACCTCGATGGAGGAAATATTCTCGCCGCCGGAAATGATGATGTCCTTGGAGCGGTCCTTGAGCTGGATATAGCCGTCGGGATGCATGACGCCGAGATCGCCGGAATGAAACCAGCCGCCGGCGAAGGCCTCCTCGGTCGCCTTTTTGTTTTTCAGATAGCCTTTCATCACGATATTGCCGCGAAACATCACTTCGCCCATGCTCTCGCCGTCGCGGGGAACGGGCGCCATGGTTTGCGGGTCACGCACGTCGAGCGCTTCAAGCGGCACATACCGCACGCCCTGACGCGCCTTCTTCGCGGCCTGCTCGATGGGCGAAAGCGCGTCCCAGGCGATCTGCCATTCGTTGACCGTCGCGGGGCCGTAGGTCTCGGTGAGCCCATAGAGGTGGGTGACGTTGAAGCCGGCCGCCTTCATCGCAGCCAGCACGGCTTCCGGCGGCGGCGCCGCGGCGGTGAAGAACTCGACCGCGTGGGGAAGGGGCCGCATTTCCGCGGCCGGCGCATTGAGCAGCGTCGCCATCACGATGGGCGCGCCGCAAAGATGCGTCACCTTGTGATCGGCGATCGCATCGTACATCGCCCGCGCGCGCACCTGGCGCAGGCACACATGGGTGCCGGCAACGACCGATATGGTCCAGGGAAAGCACCAGCCGTTGCAATGAAACATGGGCAGCGTCCACAGATAGACGCAGTGCTTGCGCATGCTGCCGGTGAGCACATTGCCGATGGCAAGGAGATAGGCGCCGCGGTGATGATAGACGACCCCTTTGGGATCGCCGGTCGTGCCCGAAGTGTAGTTGAGCGAGATGGAATCCCATTCGTCGCGCGGCGGCTGCCAGGCAAATTCGCCATCGCCTTGCGCGAGGAACGCTTCGTATTCAATCGAGCCGATGCGCTCACCGCTCCCGGAATATTCCGGATCGTCGTAATCGATCACCAGCGGCTTTGCTTTGGCGAGCGTGAGCGCATCCTGCGCGAGCTTGGAGAATTCGCGGTCGACGATGAAGGCCTGCGCTTCGCCATGATCGAGCTGAAAGGCGATGACGGCAGCATCAAGCCTGGTGTTGATGGTGTTGAGCACCGCGCCGCACATGGGCACGCCATAGTGGCATTCCAGCATGGCGGGCGTGTTGGCGAGCAGAGCCGAGACGGTTTGATTGCGCCTGATCCCGGCCCGCGCGAGCGCGCTGGCGAGGCGGCGCGCGCGCGCGTAGAACTCGCTGTAGCGCCGGCGCAGACTGCCGTTGATGATTGCGGTCTGATCGGGAAAGATGGATGCCGCGCGCTCCAGGAACGAGAGCGGAGTGAGCGGCTGGAAATTGGCGCGATTGCGCTCAAGGCCGATGTCGTAAGGGGTCATAGCCGTGCAAGGTAGCGCGGCTGGCCATGTTTTTGTAGCCCGCATGATCCCGTCGAAGCTTTAGCGGAGACGGGCGACATGCGGGACCACCTTTACCCGGATATCGCTTCGCTCATCCGGGCTACCGGAGCTACGGGGCGTGCATCATTTCGGTGAGCGCGCTGCGGATGAGCTCCACCGAGATGAGAAACATCAGCACATAGGCGATGCGGAAGAAGAGCTCAGTCGAGATTCTTCGCACCAGCCAGATCCCGGCGTAATTGGCCATGACGGCGATGGGCAGAAGAATGGCGCCGACGAGGAGATTTTCCTCCGTCAGCTGGCCGAGCGCCCCATAGGCCGGCGTTTTCAAGAGATTGCTGCTGGCGAACAGAACGCTGAAAGTTCCGATATAGGTGAACTTGTCGAGACGTTGCGGCAGAAGATGCATCTGCCACATCGGGCCGCCGGCGTTGGCCAGCATGGTGGTGAAGCCGCCAATTGTTCCGAACACGATGCCGGTGAACAGGCTCGGGCGCGGCACCAAGCGCTCGAAGCGTTTGCCGAGCCAGTGCCGCAACACGAAGAGGCCTGCGATAAGCCCGATGGCGAGCCGCACATGGGCGGTGGACAGGGAGGCCGCAAACAATCCCGCCGTCGCAATTCCGGCAGCCATGGCGGGAACCATGATCTTGAGATTCCAGGCGCTCCAGGTGTGCCGAAAGGTCCACACGGTGAGTGCGTCCTGGGCGAGCACCGTCGGCAGGATGATGGCGGCTGCCTGCAGCGGCGGAACGTAAAGCGACATCAGCGGCAGCGACATGAGTCCCAGGCCGAGGAAACCGCCCTTCGAGAGACCCTGCAGAACGACCGCGAGGACAGCGAGCAGATAAAACAGCGGGTCGGTCATCACTGGTCAGGAAACCGTGAGTGGCGAATAGCGAGTAGCGAATAGTGAACGCCCCGATCGCATTCGCCATTCGGAGGGCCGATTGAGGAAGATCAAAGCGCAGCCCGCCGCCGCGCGCCAGCATTTTGCGCTATACCGCTCCGGAGCTACAATTGAGAGCCGAGTTCGGCCGCCTGTCACCATCGGGTAGCCCGCATGAGCGAAGCGATATGCGGGAAGACCGCCCCGGATTTCGCTTCGCTCATCCGGGCGACCGAGTTCGGCCGCCTGTCACCAGGGAGCAGTGCGATGGATGCCCGCACCAGCCGCTATTACGAAACCTACGCCCATTGGCAGCGCGATCCCGTCGGATTCTGGGGCGAGGCCGCGCAAGCCATTGATTGGATCGAGCCCCCCAAGCGTGTGTTCGATCCCAATGCAGGCGTCTACGGCCGCTGGTTCGTGGACGGCGTCTGCAACACGTGCTGGAACGCGGTCGACCGCCACGTGATGAGCGGCCGCGGCGAGCAGGCTGCGATCATCTACGATTCCCCGCTCGCGGGGCAAAGGCGCTCGCTCACCTATCACCGGCTGCAAACCGAGACGCAGGTGCTCTCCGCGATCCTGCGCAATTTCGGGGTCGAGAAAGGCGATCGGGTCGTGCTCTACATGCCGATGGTCCCCGAGGCGGTGATCGGCATGCTCGCCTGTGCCCGCATCGGCGCAATCCATTCCGTCGTGTTCGGCGGCTTTGCGGCAAAAGAGCTCGCGACCCGCATCGAGGACGCGCAGCCAAAGGTGATCCTCTCCGCCAGCTGCGGTCTCGAGCCCAGCCGCATCGTGCGATACAAGCCGCTCCTCGACGAGGCGATTTCGCTTGCGCAGCACAAGCCGAGCGCCTGTCTCATTCTGCAGCGCCCGCAGGCGCAAGCGAGCATGGTTGCGGGGCGCGACCACGATTGGGCAAAGCTGCGCGACGAGGCCGTCGTTTTCGCGCGCTCGGTCTACGAGTGCACGCCGCTCAAGGCCACCGATCCGCTCTACATTCTCTATACGTCGGGAACGACCGGGCGGCCGAAGGGCGTGGTGCGCGACAATGGCGGCCACATGGTCGCGCTGAAATGGTCGATGCAGAATTTCTATGGCGTCGAGCCGGGCGAGGTGTACTGGGCAGCCTCCGACGTGGGCTGGGTCGTCGGGCATTCCTACATCGTCTATGCGCCGCTCCTGCACGGCTGCACCTCGATCCTCTACGAAGGCAAGCCGGTCGGCACGCCCGATGCGGGCGCGTTCTGGCGCGTGATCGCCGAGCACGGCTGCGCCGCCATGTTCACGGCACCGACCGCCTTCCGCGCGATCAAAAAAGAGGACCCGCGGGGCACGCTGCTCGCACGCTATGATCTCTCCAAATTCCGCACGCTGTTTCTCGCCGGCGAGCGGGCGGATCCGGACACGTTGGCGTGGGCCGAGAATTTGCTCAAGCGGCCGGTGATCGACCACTGGTGGCAGACCGAGACCGGCTGGGCAATTGCCGGCAATCCGGTCGGACTGGGGGAACTGCCGGTCAAGCACGGCTCGGCGAGCGTCGCCATGCCGGGCTATGACCTGCGCGTCGTGGACGAGGCGAGTCACGAATTGCCCGCGGGCAAGATGGGCTCAATCGTGATCAAGCTGCCATTGCCGCCCGGTTGCCTGCCCACCTTGTGGCAGCAGGACGACTGGTTCCGGCAAAGCTACCTCACCGAATTTTCCGGCTGTTACAAGACCGCGGACGCGGGCTACAAGGACGCGGACGGCTACGTCTATGTGATGAGCCGCACGGACGACATTATCAACGTGGCCGGCCACCGGCTTTCGACCGGGGCGATGGAAGAAGTGCTCAGCGGACATCCGGATGTGGCGGAATGCGCCGTCATTGGCGTGGCCGATGCGCTCAAAGGCGAGGTGCCGTGCGGTTTCGTCGTGCTCAAGGCCGGCGTCGAGCGGCCGATAGCCGTGATCGAGCGCGAGTGCATTGAGCTCGTGCGTGAGAAGATCGGGCCGGTCGCGGCGTTCAAGCTCGCGATTACGGTCGCGCGGCTGCCGAAGACGCGATCGGGAAAAATTCTCCGCGGCACGATGAAGAAGATTGCCGACGGCGAGCCCTGGGCCATGCCCGCCACCATCGACGATCCCGTCATCCTCGACGAGATTGGGGCGGTGTTGCACGAGAAGGGCGTGCGGCAGACAGGTTAGCGGGTGCCGTTGCCGATTCGGAGTTAATGACCCCAGAGCGGGCTTCGCCAAGAACTGCGCGTGATGCCACGGCTGCGGCCATTGATATTGCAGCCGAGGGTGACGCGTGATCGAATGATATCGGCGGCCGCCATGGGGAGGGCCTGGCAGATCATGGCGTATTTGAAAAAAGGAACAGTCATGAGGCGGCGAGATATTCTGGCTGGCGCGGCGCTAGCTAGTAGCGGCCACCAACGCGGCTGCGGGCTTCCCTTCGCCCGCAATTGCGCAGGGTATTCGGCAGTTGAAGATGGTTACCGACTGGCCGGAGAGCCTGCCAGGAACTCCAGGCCAGTGCAGTTCGCTTTGCGCAGACTGTCGGGGCTGCCAGCGGCGGGCGCATCAAGATCGAGGTATTTCCAGCCGGCGCGCTTGTGCGCCCGTTCGAAACCTTCGACGCGGTGAGCGCCGGTGTCGCTGACATGTACCAGACGTATGAAGGTTATTTTGAAGCGAAGTCACCGACGCTGCATTTCTTCACAGCATTGCCCTTTGGATTGACTCCGACTGAATTATTCGCGTGGGTCCGGTACGGCGGGGGACAAGAGCTGTGGGATGCGCTTAACGGTCAATTCAACGTCAAGTCCCTTCTCGCCTGCAGCACTGGTCCGCAGATGGGCGGGTGGTTTGCTCGTGAGATCACCTCGCCGGAGAGCTTCAAAGGACTGCGCTATCGAATGACGGGGCCCGGCGCTGAGGTGCTCCGGCGGATGGGTGCTATTGTTATGGTTGTCCCTGGCGGTGAGATAGTCTCATCGCTCAAATCCGGCGCAATCGATGGCAGCGAGTTTGCAGGCCCCTGGCTCGATATGGCAATCGGTTTGCACGAAGCAGTCGGCTTTTATTACTACTATCCCGGATGGCACGAGCCGGGCACCGGCATCGCAGTTGGCATCAACAAGAGCGTCTGGGAAAGCTTCAACGCCAGTGACCGGGCGCTCATCGAGGCTGTCGCTGCTGCAGAGTACGCCAGCTCACTGGCAGAGTCCGATATCAACAATGCACGGGCGCTACGCCGACTGCGTGACGAAGGCAAGGTCAAAATCACGAAATTCAATGAGGCGGTGTTAAACACCGTCCATAAAGTCAGCAAAGAAGTCGTTGCTGAGATTGGCTCACGCGACGAGCTTTCCAAGAAAGTCTATGGGAGTTACCTCCAATTTCGTGACTTGATCGCGGATTGGGGCGAGATCTCCGGTCGTTACCTCAGCAGCCGCAGCCCCGCCTAAGTGAACTCTCTGCTCCGGCGGGTTGACTGATGCGAATGTCCGCTCGCTCATGGCAAATCGCGTCATCTCGCTGGCGCTGCTGAATTTGGTTGCTACCGGGGCATAGCGCACATCGATCAAGCCGCACCGATCAAGCTCGATTTGTGAGGACGCGCCCTAGCGCCGTCTAACTGCGGAATTCGATGCCGAGCCGGTTGTTGGCGTGCCAGACCATGGCGCAGGGGCGACTCGCGGCTTCCCCATCGATCACGAGATCGAAGGTCGCGGGAATCCCGACCACGTTGGCGACCAGAACGCACGCGCCGGACGCGGAGATGTTGCGCACCATGCAATCGATGACCGAGCGCTTGTTGTTGAACAGGATTTTACCGGCGCGAAGCGTGCGCGTGCGCGGAGATTGACGGCGTTCCTGCATGACGCATGGTCCGATGACGAAACCGGTGCGCCGCGCAAACTGCGCCTGAGAGATTATGGAACTCTGAAGGTTGTTGGTTCGCAGGTGGTTGAGAAATTCGGTCGAGTTTTAGTTTCAACCCGTCATCCGGCGATGACGGCGGGGACTACTCGCTCTTGCCCCCGATCTGCTTGAGCTTGGCAAATACGGCGTCGACGTTGAGGTCGTCGGCGGGCTTCTTCTCCTCGGGCTCCGGCTCGCGGCGCGCGGTGGTTTCGGAGGCGGGAAGAAGCGTCGCACCGGCGGGCTCGGTGACGACCGGTTTGTCCTTCGAGGCGCGATGGACTTCGAGGTCGAGGTCGATCTGCGAGCACAGGCCAAGCGTCACCGGATCCATGGGCTGGAGATTCGAGGCATTCCAGTGCGTGCGCTCGCGGATCGCCTGGATGGTCGATTTCGTGGTTCCCACCAGCCGCATGATCTGGCTGTCCTTGAGCTCGGGGTGATTGCGCACGAGCCACAGAATGGCATTCGGGCGGTCCTGGCGGCGGGATACCGGCGTGTAGCGCGGACCTTTCTTCTTTTTTGCCTCGGGCAGACGGACCTTCGGCTCGAGCAGCTTAAGGCGGTGGCTTCGGATCGGCAGCCCCCTTCTCGATTTCGTCGCGGGAAAGCTGCCCCGTGAGGATGGGATCGAGCCCTTTGATGCCCTGCGCCGCGTCGCCGTCGGCAATCGCCTTTACTTCGAGCGGGTGAAGCTTGCAGAACTCCGCGACTTGATCGAACGACAGCGCGGTGTTTTCAACCAGCCACACCGCAGTCGCTTTGGGCATCATCGGGGCTGCAACCATCGGTAAATCTCCTGTTTGCTTCGTCCGCCCTCGCCGGCGAAGCGCAATACCATCAGGGATGACGGAAGTGGCTACAATATAGGCATTCACCCCCACCCCGCGCAACCCGAGCCGCGCGCGCTTAAGCGAGCGTTGGATCGAGCACGATCTTGCCGCGGGCTTCTCCGGACTCGACCATGCGGTGGGCATCGGCGGCGTGCGAAAGCGGGAGAACATGCTCGATCCGCGGCTTGATCTTCCCGGTGCTCACGGCCGCGAAACACTTGGCGACATCACCCGCGCGGTGGCCGGGCTCACCCTTGATGGTGATGCGCTTGTGATAGAGATGCGAGAAGTCGATCGTGACATTCGGCCCGCCATGGGCGCCTGCGGTCACGAGACGTCCCTGCATTGCGAGCGTGCGAAACGCCGAAGGCAGCACCTTCGGATTGGCAATATTGTCGTAGAGGACGTCAACGCCTCTGCCGCCGGTGCACCGCATGACCGCGCCGTGAAGATCAGTGCTGTTGTAGTTGACAGCGTGATCAGCACCGAGCGAAAGCGCGGTTTGCACGTGCTCATCGGAGCCGGCAATCGCAATGACTCTCGCGCCGATGACGTTTTTGGCGATTTGAATTCCGATGCTGCCGAGATTGCCGCCGGCGCCCATGATCAGCGCGGTTTCGCCGGGCTTGAGCGCAGCGACATTAACAAGCAAGTTCCAGGCGGTCGGTAAATGGCGGATCACGACAGCGGCGGCATGAAAATCGAGTTCCAGTGGAATCTCGGTGGCGGCGCAGGCGGGGACAACCACCATCTGAGCAAAGCCGCCGGGCCGCTTGATGCCCATCATGCCGGTTGGGCCGGTGTAGCCGTCGCCACCCTCCGCGCACGGATCAAGCGGCATGACGCCTGCCGCCGCAACGCGCTGACCCACTCGCCAGCGCGTGACTTGCGGACCAACGGCGTCAACGACCCCGGCGCAATCGACGCCCGGAATGAGCGGCAGAACGGGTTCGCGCGCGCCTTGCTTGCCGGCGCGCAGGTTCACGTCGAGCACCCGATTGACCGTGGCCGCGTGAACGGAGATTCGGATCTCGCCCGGACGCGGTTGCGGATCGGGGACCTCCTCGTAGCGCAAGACGTCGGGCGGTCCATATTGATGAATGACGATGGCGCGCATGCAGTCGCTCCTAGTTCGGCGCGAGGCAGTCAACATCGATTACCGGTCCGCGCCGTCATTGCGGGCGCGGGCGATCTCGCCTTCACCCAAGATCGCCAGCGAGGGCGCAATCGAGTAAACACCTTGCCACATAAGCTGTGGTACCTGAGATTCCCGGCTCCCGCGCTCCGCCCGGTGGCGGGGAATGACGACGAATGCGGAACGGTGTGGACGTGAACGACAAATATGCCTGCGCAGAGCGCATCCAGGCCTGGGGCCTTTATCGCGACCAGGGAAAGTGGCCGGAACTGCTCGCGACCTTCAATCCCGGCGGCCAGATTTCGGTTTCCTGGTTCAGCGGCGACTATCCCGAATTTGTCGAGCACTGCCGCAAGAGCTTCGAGGCGGGGCAGCGATCGAAGCATCAAATTTTTCCTTCGGTGGTCCGGGTTGCAGCCAAGCGGGCGATTGCGGAAACGAACGTGGTGATTCTGGTGCGGCAGAGGGTCGGCGGCGTTCTCACGGATCTCACCTCCTATGCGCGCTTTCTCGACCGGCTGGAAGAGGGCGAGGGAAACTGGCGTATCACGGAGCGCACGGCCATTTATGAGCGCGACCGGCTCGACCCCGTCGAACCATCGGAAAACTTCGAGCAGCTGTTCGCAACCACGGATTTGTCCGCTTATCCGGAGGCGTACCGTTACATGGCCGCGCGGCTCATCGCGGCGGGGCGTCAACTCGCGCCCGTTATCTACCGCGACGGCTCGCCCCACACCGAGCAGCTCTACCGGCGCTATGAGGCGTGGCTGGAGGGGAAATAGCATCTGTAGCCTCTGTAGCCTGGATTGAGCGAAGCGAAATCCAGGGCGGCCCCGCGTTTCGCTGCGCTCAACGCGGGCTACGGCGGGACGCCCCCTTGCTTGACAGGACGGCGGCGCAACCCCCATGTGCGCAGAACCGTCGCGACCGAGATCCAGATGACCGCCTTGAACGCGAAAACGAAAGGGGAAAAACCGCCGCTGCGGGTGTTGCTGTGCTCGCCGCGCGGATTCTGCGCCGGCGTCGTGCGGGCAATCGAGACGGTCGAGCAGGCGCTCGCCCGCTATGGCGCCCCGATCTATGTGCGCCATGAGATCGTACACAATCGCTATGTCGTCGAAAGCCTCAAGCGCAAAGGCGCCATCTTCGTCGAAGAGCTGAGCGAGATACCGGACACCGGGGCGCCGGTGATTTTTTCCGCGCACGGCGTGCCGAAGTCGATCCCGGGAGAGGCACAGCGACGCAATCTGTTCGCAATCGATGCCACCTGCCCGCTGGTGACCAAGGTTCACCGCGAGGCGCAGATCCATCACAAGCGCGGCCGCCACATTGTGCTGATCGGTCATGCCGGGCATCCGGAAGTGGTCGGCACGATCGGACAGCTCCCACCCGGTGCAATCACGCTGGTGGAATCCGTGGACGAGGTGGCGACCTTTACGCCGCGCGACCCCGGCAATCTCGCCTACGTCACCCAGACCACGCTGTCGGTCGATGACACGGCGGATATCGTGGCGGCGCTCAAGATGCGGTTTCCCAATATCCATGGCCCGCACAAGGAGGACATCTGCTACGCCACGACCAACCGGCAGGAGGTGGTCAAGCGGGTCGCGCCCATGGTGGATGCCATGCTGGTGGTGGGATCACCGAATTCCTCGAATACGCAGCGCCTGAAGGAAGTGGCGGAGCGCGCGGGCTGCACGCGCGCGGCGCTCGTCGAGCGCGCATCGGAAATCGACTGGTCCGTGTTCGGGTCGATTGCAAGCCTGGGCGTTACGGCCGGCGCGTCTGCGCCGGAGGTGCTGGTCGAGGAGATGATCGGGGCATTCGCGCACTGCTACACCGTCACCGTCGAGACCATCACCACCGCCGACGAAGATATGTTCTTCCCGTTACCGCGGGTGTTGCGGGGAAACGAGGCGGCAGAATGAGTCGAGGGGAACGAGGTGGCTGTCTATACCGACGTTGGGGCTGAGGAGCTTGCTGCTTTTCTCGCCGATTACGACGTAGGCCAATTACTCTCCTACAAAGGCATCGCGGAAGGGGTCGAGAACTCCAACTTCCTCGTCAATACCAGCGTGGGCCATTTCATCCTCACGCTTTATGAACGACGGGTAGCGGCGAAGGACCTGCCGTTTTTTCTCGCTCTGATGGAGCATCTGCACGCGCGCGGCATCACCTGTCCGCAACCCGTAAAGAACAAGGCGGGCGCGGTGCTGGGCAAGATCGCGCGCCGCCCCGCCGCGTTGATCACGTTTCTCGATGGAATGTGGATCCGACGGCCGAGCGCCGCTCATTGCGCGGCGCTCGGAGACGTGCTTGCCCGACTCCATCTTGCCGGGCTCGATTTCGGCAAGCGCCGCGCCAACGCATTGTCGGTGGACGATTGGCGTTCGCTCTACGAGAGCTGCCGCGACCGCGTCAACAAGCTTCAGCGCGATCTGGAGCCATTTCTCGCGAGCGAGCTTGGGCGGCTTGAAAACGAATGGCCGCGCGATTTGGCGCGCGGCGTCATCCACGCCGATCTCTTTCCGGACAACGTGTTCTTTCTCGGCAACAAGCTCTCCGGACTGATCGACTTCTATTTTGCCTGCACGGATGCGCTCGCCTATGACATCGCGATCTGCCTCAATGCCTGGTGCTTCGAGACCGACCATTCCTACAACGTCACCAAGGGAAGAAGCCTGTTGCAGGCGTATGCGCACGTGCGACCGCTGAGCGAGCAGGAGCGTGACGCATTGCCGCTCTTGGCCCGCGGCGCCGCCATGCGCTTTCTTCTCACGCGGCTCGTCGATTGGTTCGACGTGCCGGCGGGAGCGCTGGTGCGGCCCAAGGATCCGCTCGAATATTACCGCAAGCTGCGCTTCCATCAGAAGGTGCGCAGCGTGCGCGACTACGGGATTGCGGAGAAATGAGCGAGCCGCACGTCGTCATCCACACCGATGGCGCCTGCTCCGGCAATCCGGGCCCTGGCGGCTGGGGTGCGATTCTCGCCTTCGGCTCGCACGTGAAAGAGCTCAAGGGCGGCGAGCTCCACACCACCAACAACCGCATGGAGCTGATGGCTGCGATCCGCGCGCTCGAAGCGCTCAAGCGCCCCTGCCTGGTCGATCTTCATACCGACAGCGAATATTTGCGCAACGGCATCCTGCGCTGGATCCACCAATGGAAGCGCAACGGCTGGCGCACGGCGGACAAGAAGCCGGTGCGCAATGTCGACTTGTGGCAACGGCTGGATGAGCTCTGCGCCAAGCACCGCATACGGTGGCACTGGCTGAAAGGTCACGCCGGCCACAGCCTCAACGAACGGGCCGACCAGCTCGCGCGCGAAGGTATTGCGGCGGCGCGATCGGGCGCTGCCGGAGCACTCGCGCCGCAGCCTGCACGGGCGGCGCGATCAAGCCTGCCGGGTGCGGTTGCCAGCACGGCTGCAAGCAGGCGCCCGCGCAATCCCTCGTAGATCACCGGGGGTAGGGTCACCAGCGCAGCATTGCATGCTGCGCTGCGCCCGCGACACGATGCGCTATAACTGTTTGAGCAGGGCGTCGCCGCCGGAGACGTCCACCTTGCCCGGCGCTTCTTCGATGTTGAGCTTCTTCACCACGCCGTCCTCGACCAGCATGGCGTAGCGTTTCGAGCGCATGCCAAGGCCGTTGCCCGATCCATCGAAAGCGAGATCGATGGCCTTGGCGAACTCACCGTTGCCGTCCGCAAGAAATTCGAGCTTGTCGGCAGCGCTGGCCTTTCTCCAGGCGTCCATGACAAACACGTCGTTCACGGAGGTGACGGCGATCGTGTTCACGCCCTTCGCCTTGATCGCGTCTGCATTCTGGAGGATCGAAGGAACATGCATCTTGTGGCAGGTGCCGGTGAAAGCGCCCGGCACCGCAAACAGCGCCACTTTCTTTCCCTTGAAGATGTCGTCCGTGCTCTTCCACGCCGGCCCATCCGGCGTCATCACGCGAAATTTTGTGTCCGGCAACCGATCGCCCACTTTGATAGACATGTCGTCATCCTCTCTCTTTAATTTACCCCATTAATTTCATTTACCCCACCGTTTGCCTCTCCCCCACGCGTGTGGGGAGGCAAGCCTGGGGACGCCCCCGCGCTGCCGCGCGGCTGAAGGCCGTCAAATTAGCGCGACCGGCAGATTATGCCAGTGGGGCCCGTCGCGGCTACGGAATTGGAACGACGGTCTCGACTGCTTCGCCCGCCGTCACGGCGGTGATCGTGATCAGGGCGCCCTCGTAGCGCACGCCCGGCGGTGCTCCGTCGAGCGCGAACGCAAAGCGCGCGACCCCGGGAGCGGATGGCGCAAGAGCGCTGGGGAGCGGCAGCGCCCATTCCGCAGTCGGTCCTTCCGCGAACACATCGACATTCGCAGGTCCGGCAACTTCGATGATCACGCGCGCTCCCTTCGCAGCGCTCGCGCGCGCGATCGATCTGACGGCAAGCGGGGAAGCCTCACCAAGGGCGAGCCTCCTGGGCACCCGCCCCAGGGCCTGCACGAGCATATCATCATGGGACGAAGGGGCGCCGGTGAGCGCAAGCTCAGCCGTTGCTTGCGTCGGCACGCACAGCCGCTCGCATACCGCATAGTCGATGGTAAGACGCAGCATCGCAGGTTTTGTGCGATCCCGCGGCACGACCACGAGCGGCAGGATCACGTCCTCGGCGTAGCCGATGACGCTCAGGCCTTCCTCGGTGAGGCGCCGCGGCGCCGGCCACAGCACACGCACCGTGTCGACGTTCTGTGAAGCCGTAAAGTCGAAGCGCGGCGGAACACCGGCGTCGCCGGGATAGCGCCAGTAGGTGTGCCAGCCCGGCTTGAGTTTGATTTCGATTCCGGCGCGGATGAAATCTTGCGCGCCCGAGGAGCCGGCAATCAGTCGCACGGCAGTGCGGTCGTTACCGTCCCAGGGCGATGCGTCGCCGGCGGCCCGGCCGATGCCGCAAACCGCAGCGAGCCCAATCGCGACCGCTGCGGCCCTGCGTCGCAGCCGGTCAAATCCGGGCATGATCATGGCGCCCGATTTAGGGGCGAAACTTTTTCCGCGCCATTGAATTCATCGTGAGCAAGCCCGCGGATGGGCCGCATCTGGAACGCTCAACAAAAAGTCACATATCGTGATTGCGCGATTCGATGAACCTCGGGGATCGCGAATTGTGGCACGAGGTATGCTTGTAGCAGTGACAAGCAAGGGACTGTCGCATTTGCAATCGCCATCCAATCAGGTAGCATTTCCATATGAAGCTCGGCCCCAAATCAGGCATGCGCAGTGAGAGCGGCGGCCCCGGCGAGCCCGAGGCATCCACCGGCAAGCCCGTGCAAGCGGAGGCGCCGCGCGGCAAGGCGTCGGCGCGCAGGACACCGAAGCGCGGCTATCTCGACGGGCAAATGCTGATCGCAATGCCGACCATGGGCGATGAGCGATTCGCCAGGAGCGTGATCTACGTCTGCGCGCACTCGACCGAAGGCGCGATGGGGATTGTAATCAATCAGCCCGCGGCAGACATCAGCTTTCCCGATCTGCTGGTGCAGCTCGATGTGGTGCCCGCGGCGGACCTCATCCAGGTCGCTCCCCGCGCCGGCAGCATCAAGGTGCTCAAGGGCGGGCCGGTCGATACCCAGCGCGGTTTTGTTCTGCATTCCAGCGACTTCTTCATCGAGAACTCAACCTTGCCGATTGACGAGGGGATCTGCCTCACCGCGACGCTCGATATTCTCAAAGCGATCGCGCGCGGGTCCGGCCCGCGCAGCGCGCTGCTTGCGCTCGGTTATGCGGGATGGGCACCGGGGCAGCTGGAAAACGAGATTCAGCATAACGGCTGGCTGCATTGCCCAGCCGATGCCGAGCTGATTTTCGGCTCCGATACCGGCGGCAAGTATCAATTGGCGCTCAGGAAGATCGGCATCGATCTCGCCATGCTGTCGAGCGAGGCGGGCCACGCGTAGGGGCCCTGCTCCATCCCCGACAGGAGCGGCAGCAATCCGCGGTGTCATCCCGGGACGCGGGCTACGCGGCGCCCCGGAATGACGGGCCTCTCAATGCACCGTATGCTTGCGGGCAGCGCCCTCGCCGGCTTGCCGCTTGTTGTCTTCCAGCAGTAGCGCGCGGGCGTTGTCGGCGCTCATCGGCTCGCCGAAATAATAACCTTGCGCATATTCGCAGCCGAGCTGCGAGAGCTCGACCGCGTCTGAATCGGTTTCGGCGCCCTCGGCGACCACCTCCATGCCGAGGTCGTGCGCGAGCGCAATGATGGAGCGCAGGATGACGGGACGGCTGCCCTTTCCGTTCGCGCGCACAAAGGACTGATCGATCTTGATGGTGTCGAACGGAAAACGCTGCAGATAGGCGAGCGAGGAGTGACCGGTGCCGAAATCATCGAGCGCAAGCCCGGCCCCGAGATCGCGGATGCGCTGGAGGATCTGCGCGGCATGCTCGGGATTCTCCATCACCAGTGACTCGGTGAGCTCGAGCTTGAGGGTACCGCGGGCAAGCGATGAACGGGCCATGACCGTGCGCAGGTCGTGAATGAGATCCTGGCGCAGCAATTGCCGCGAGGAGAGATTGACGCTGGCGAAAATCGGATTGCGCTGGCGCACGGTGCGTTGCCAGGTGCTGAGCTGCCGGGCCGTTCGTTCCAGGACGGACATGCCGAGATCGACAATGAGCCCGATCTCCTCGGCAATCGCAATGAACTCGGAAGGCGAGGTGCGGCCCATCTTGGGATGATCCCAGCGCGCCAGCGCCTCGAAGCCGGCAATCGAACGGTCGTCAAGGCGCACGATGGGCTGATAGAGAATGGTGATCTCGTCGCGCTCGAGCGCGCGGCGCAACTCCAATTCGAGCGTAAGCCGGTCGGTCTTGCGCGCCCGCATGGAGGGCTTGAACAGCTCGATGCGGTCGCCGCCGATGCGCTTGGCATGATACATGGCAAGCTCGGCGTCTTTGAGCACTTCCTCGGTGCGATGGGCTTGTCCATCGGCGAGCGCAACCCCGATCGAGGCAGTGAGAAATATCTCGCGATCGTTGAAGGTGATCGGCGCGCGCAGCGCCTTGCGCAGGCTCTCCGCGAACGCGATCACGCGCTCGGATTCGCGTTCCGAGAGAAGGATGACCGCAAACTGATCGCCGGAAAGGCGCGCGAGCGTGTCCTGCGGCTTGAGCAGCCGCCCGAGCCGGCGCGCGAGCGTGAGCAGGATAAAGTCGCCGACGGCGATCCCCACAGAATCGTTGACCTGCTTGAAGCGGTCGAGATCAATCAGGATCACGGTGGGCCGAATGGCCACGTCGGCTTTGGAGAAGGCGAGCACGCTTTCGAGGCGATCGACAAACAGCTCGCGGTTAGGCAGCCCAGTCAGGTTGTCGTGAACGGCGTCGTGCAGGAGCCGCTCCTCCGCATTCTTGAACTCGGTCACGTCGGTAAGTGTGCCGACAAGCCGCACCACCTCGCCGTCAGAATCCCACCACCGGACGCGCCTTGATCGCGAACCACAGATAATGCCCATCGGGCGTACGCAGCCTGAAGTCTTGCGTGAGCCGGCCGCGCCGCTGCTCCACCACGCTGTCGAGCACGGCGCGGAAACGATCGCGGTCGAGCGGGTGCAGCACTTCGAGCCAGCCCGCGGCGGGGCCTTCGAGCGAGCCGCGCTTTAGTCCAAGGAGCGCTTCGGTTTCGGGGCTGGTGAAGACGCGGTCGGCCGCAACATCCCAGTCCCAGATCATGTCGCCCGCGCCGGTGAGCGCCAGCGCGCGGCGCTCAACATCGGAAACGATGCCGGTCGTGATCCCGCCGGCAAAAGCATGCTGCATGACCGTAAAGCCGATCAGCATCACGATGAGCACAAGTCCGCCGAGCAGCGCCGGACCGACGATGTCGTTGGTGAGCGCGCCGGTGACTGCAAGCGCCGCCGTCATGACCCACAGTACGAGCAGCAACCAGGTCGGGATCAGAAGAACCGCCCGGTCGAAGCCATGCCAGGCGAGATAGCCAATAAGCCCGCAACCGAGGAAGGCAATCAGGAGGAGCGAGATGCGCGCGATACCGGACGCGATCGGCGCGTCAAACCAGGCGAGCGCGACGAGCGCGGCAAGGAAAGCGAGCCAGACATAAGCGATATGGGCATAGCGAACGTGCCAGCGATTGAGATTGAGATAGGCGAAAAGAAACACCACGAGCGTCGCTGCAAGAATAGCTTCACCCGACGCCCGCCAGATTTGCTCGGAATCGGCCGACAGCGCGAACACCTTGCCCCAGAACCCGAAATCCACACCGATATAGACCAGCACCGCCCAGCCGAGCGCGGCGGCGGCCGGGAACATGATGCTTCCCTTCACCACGAACAGGATGGTCAGAAACAGCGCCAGCAATCCGGCGATGCCGATGACAATGCCGTGGTAAAGCGTGAAGCTGTTGACCTTGTCCTTGTAAGCTTCCGGTTCCCACAAATAGAGCTGGTTGAGCTTGTCGGTGCGCAGCTCCAGCACGTAGGTCATGACCGCGCCGGGATCGAGCGTAATGCGGAAGATGTCCGCCGTCGCGCTGTCCTGGCGATCCGGGCGCTCACCGCTCGACGTAATGCTGGCCACGCGCGAGCGGCCGAGATCGGGCCAGAACACGCCCGATCCGACCATGCGGTAATGCGGGACGACAATCAGCCGCTCGATCTGCTCGTCGCCGGAATTGGCCAGCGCAAACACGGCCCAATTGGTGTTGCCTTGCTGGGCGCGCACATCCATGCGGCGGATGATCCCGTCAGGACCCGGGGCGGCCGAAACGAGGATGCGGTCGCCCTCGCTGCGCTGGCGTTCAGCGGCGTCGGTGAGGTCGATTGCGGCTGCGTCGGAGCGCACATTGATCGCCTCGACCGCCCGGGTGGGCGAAGAGCCGATAGCGGCCATTATCACAATGGCCGTCACGCAGGCGCGGGTGAGACGCAAGCATCGTCCTCCGAGCTTCACCCCTTTTGCCTCCCCCGAGCCTTGCCGGAGCGACCCAATGCGCGCATGGGCAGAAGCTAGCCAACTTTACGTCTATTTCGCGGCCCGCGCGGACGAGGAGCAAACTCCCATGCGAGCGCCAAAGCGCCCATGCACCCCAGAAAAGACAGGAAATTCAGATCATTGCAAGCGTCGAGGTCAGTCTTTGCAGATCAGCACGATCTTTCCGATATGCTCGCCCGATTGCATGCGCAAATGCGCGGCGGCGGCGTCTGCGAGCGCAAACGTGCTGTCGATCAACGGCCGCACCTTCCGGTCTGCGAGAAGCGGCAGGACATGCGCCTCGACCGCGTTCGCGATTGCCGCTTTGTCGGCAATGGAGCGAGCGCGCAATGTCGAACCCGTGTGGGTGAGCCGCTTGAGCATGAGACGGCTGAAATCAACCGTTGCCTTGGGACCGCCCTGCACGGCGATCTGAACGACGCGCCCCTCAACCGCCGCGGCCTCATAATTGCGTCCGATGTAGTCGCCGCCGACCATATCCAGAATGAGATCCGCGCCCTTGCCGCCGGTCGCAGCCTTGGTCGCGGCGACGAAGTCTTCGGACCTATAGTTAATGCAGGGGTCGGCGCCGAGCCGGCGGCAGGCGTCGCACTTTGGCTCGGAGCCCGCAGTCGCGATCACCCGGGCGCCGAAGGCCTTGGCCAATTGGATGGCAGTCGTCCCGATGCCGGAGGTCCCGCCGTGCACGAGCAACGTCTCTCCCGATTGCAGCCGGCCGCGCGCAAACACGTTGTGCCATACCGTGAAAAAGGTCTCCGGCACGGCGGCCGCTTCAACGAGCGTAAGGCTCGAGGGCACCGGCAGGGCATGACTTTCGTGCGCCGCGCAGTACTGCGCATAGCCGCCCCCGACGACGAGCGCCATGATCCGGTCACCGACCTTCCAACGCGAAGCGCCCTCCCCGACCGCGGCCACTTCGCCCGCGATCTCCAAGCCCGGAATATCGGTCGCGCCCTTTGGTGGCGGGTAATTGCCCTGCCTCTGCATTACGTCAGGGCGGTTCACGCCTGCCGCGGCAACCGCAACCAGCACCTCGCCGGTGCCGGCTTGCGGCAAGGGGCGAAGCTGCGGCACCAGCATCTCCGGACCACCAGGAGCTTTGATGCCGATCGCGGTCATTGTTTCGGGCAATGCACCCACTTCCGCCTCCGTGTCACCGGCGACCGTCAGTCGCCGGAGCTATGTGACATTTGCGCGACCCGCCGCTATTTTTCCCGGTACCGAGGGCGTCAAAGCCGGTTGGTTGGGTCGAGCGATTTGCGCGACCCAACAGCTTTCCCGCGCTGCTCAATGTTGGGCCTCGTGAAGAACTCGACCCAACCCAGAACCTTTGACCCTGGAGGCGAGTGCGATGCCATTGATAGACGAAGACGATCGCCCAAAGAAGAAGATCGTGCACGAAATGGGTCAGGACCTCGCGCTCCTTTCGGTCAATGAGCTGGCGGAGCGCATCGCGCTGCTGAAGGAGGAGATCGGCCGGCTCGATGCCGAAATTGCGAGGAAGCAGGCTTCTCGCAACGCCGCCGCTGGATTCTTCAAGGACAAGAAATAGGGGGCGGCCCTCACTCCTCGCTCGCACGACCTCTCGACCGTCATACCCGGCCAGCCGCGCGTCTTTTTCAAACGTATTGAAGACGTTAAGGCCTTATTAAGCTTTCTAGGCCATTACTCTGACTGTCCATCTTCTGGACATTGAGTGGCTCCTGTCCACTCTGTTTGACGCCTCCCTGTTATAACTTAGAGCCGCCGGCGACGGCGGCTCTTTTTTTCGTCCCAATTTAATACGCGGCGATGGCTTCGCGCAGTTTTGTCGCGGGAAACCCGCTTGTCCGCCCGGCAACTATGTCGCAAGCTTTGCTGCGGGAGCGCTGGACTCGGCCCGTGCGCTGGGTAATGCTTCAAGTTCGCCCAGTTGGCGCAATAGCAAGAATGTTGGGTCGTGTGAGGCGTCCGGAATGTCGGAGCAGTCGGTCAACGAAGCGGTTTCGTTTGGGGAGAAGCTCGCCAGCTCACAGGTGTTTACGGATCTGTTCCGCGACGGCATGGCATTGGTTGAGGAGACGGCTGCCTACCTCGATGGTCCCGGGCGGACGGAATCAAAACGGCTGGCGCGTGCTGGCGCGCTTGCTTATGCGACCGAAAGCATGCGCCTGACCACCCGGCTGATGCAGCTTGCCTCCTGGCTTCTCCTTCACCGCGCCGTCAAGGAGGGCGAGATGTCGCTCGCCCAGGCCAACAAGGAAAAGGCCAAGGTAAAATTGTCGGGGGGCGAGCACAATGACGAGCAGGCTATCATACTGCTTCCAGAGCGCCTGCGGGTCCTGGTCCAACGATCGAAGGCGCTGCAAAAAGCGGTGCGCCGGCTCGATGCCACCATGCACGCGGCTCCCGTGCGGGTGACCTGCAACAATCCGGTGGAACGCCAGCTCGGCCTCCTGCGAGCCGCATTCGAGCACGAGTAGGACGATCGACAGATCCGTAGGGCGGGTTAGCGGCCGAAATCGGCGCTCGCCGATTTCGGTCGCGTAACCCGCCGATTCGCTCAGTCAAGTGTGCCGCGGCGGTCGAGCAAATTGATGATAAAAAAAACCAGCAACCGCGAGCCACCCATGCCCCTCGATAGTTTGGCATGTGTAGTTACTCTTGGCATCGCGCTCATACGGCGAATTGGCGGCGGATTACGCGCCATCCGCCTTCGGCGGATCAGCGCTAATCCGCCCTACGACTACGACGCTGCACAACCGTCGAGCTCAACCCGGGCTGCAAATCTGAGGTACCCCGGGAAGGCCGATCATTTTTTTAATCCAATTCCTGCAAATTTCTTCTGGAAGCGCGAGAGGCGTCCGCCGCGGTCGACAAGTTGCTGCTGCCCGCCGGTCCAAGCCGGGTGGGACTTTGGGTCGATATCGAGATGCAGCGTATCGCCCTCCTTGCCCCAAGTCGTGCGCGTCGTGAATTCGGTGCCGTCGGTCATCACGACCTTGATGGTGTGATAGTCCGGATGGATGTCTTGCTTCATGATTGTTCAATCACCTGCAGCCCGATCGCTCTAGCGGCGGCTCTATAGCGGGGGCGGGCGGAAGAGACAAGGCTGCCGTTGAGAAATCGAACGGTGAACGGAGGGCTTCTGCTCGTCACTCACATCGCGCTGTGGCTCGACAGCGGTGACGGGCAGCTCGCGTCCTTCGCCGCTAAAAAAGCCCCGCCGGAGCGGGGCTAAGTCATTGGAAGCAGCGCGGAACCGCGATTGCGCAACGCAATAGTGAAGTGCATTCTGCGCGCCGAGTCCACGTGACATGAAGTTCCGCAGCCTGCGAAATGAACGTCGCCGAGCGAGACATCGCGGCGCCTAAGGCCGAAAGGGTGCCTGCGGCTGCGGAAGTTCCCGCCGCGCCGGCCGCGCAGCAGCCACGCGCCCGGCGCCTGCGGCCGCTGGTCTCGTTGTTTCCGTATGTCGCGGGCTACCGCTGGCACGCAATCGCTGCTTTGGTTGCGCTCTTGGCCGCGGCAGTCGCAACGTTGGTGGTGCCCGTCGCGATCCGGCGCATGATCGACTTCGGGTTCTCGCGCGACAGTGCCAACCTGATCGACAGCTATTTCAGCGTGATGCTCGGGGTGGTCGCCGTGCTCGCGATTGCGAGTGCCATGCGCTTTTATCTCGTCACCACGCTGGGCGAGCGCATCGTCGCGGATCTGCGCGAGGAAGTGTTCGGGCACCTCGTTTCGCTTTCTCCCGCTTATTTCGATGTCGCCAAAAGCGGAGAGCTGATCTCGCGGCTCACTGCCGATACGACGCAGATCAAGGCTGCTGTCGGGGCTTCCATCTCCATTGCGCTGCGCAACATGGTGCTGTTCGCAGGGGCGAGTGCCATGATGGTGGTGACAAGCCCGCGGCTTTCGGGATTTGTGTTGGCGGTCATACCCGTGATCGTTCTGCCGCTTTACGGTTTCGGCCGTGCGGTTCGCCGGCGCTCGCGCACCGCCCAGGACACGCTCGCCGACGCCTCGGCCTACGCCTCCGAACTGATCGGGGCGATCCGAGTGCTCCAGGCGTTTACCAATGAGAGCCTGGCGAGAAGCCGCTTCGGCAGCGCGGTGGAGCGCGCGTTTGCCGCGGCGCGAAACTCCATCCGGGCGCGCGCCATTCTTACCGCGATTGCGATCTTCCTTGTGTTTGCAAGCGTGGTCGTGGTGCTCTGGGTCGGCGCGCAGGATGTGCTGGCAGAGCGCATCAGCGCGGGGCGGCTCTCGCAATTCGTGCTGTATGCCGTTCTGGCTGCCGCGGGTCTTGGCCAGCTCTCTGAAGTTTGGGGCGAACTGTCGCAGGCATCCGGCGCCGCAGAACGGCTGTTCGAGATCCTGGCCGTGCGGCCCACGATTGTGCCGCCCGCGCGCCCGCGCGCGTTCCCGCAACCGTCCCGCGGGGAGGTTGCATTCACGGACGTCCGTTTTTCCTACCCCGCACGGCCCGAGAGCCTGGTCCTGGACGGGGTATCGTTTGCAGTCCGGCAGGGTGAAAAGGTCGCGATCGTCGGCCCGTCCGGCGCCGGCAAGAGTACGATCTTTCAACTCATTCTGCGCTTCTACGATCCGTTATCCGGAATTGTGAGATTCGACGGCACGCCGCTCGTCGAAGTCGATCCGCTCGCGCTGCGCCGCCGGATCGCGCTGGTGCCGCAGGACGTCAGCATCTTTGCGGGGCCGGTGCGGGAGAATATCCGGTTCGGCAGACCAGAGGCGAGTGATGGAGAGGTCGAGCGCGCGGCTGCGCTGGCGCTCGCCAGCGAATTCATCGAAGCGCTGCCGCAAGGGCTCGACACGCCGATTGGAGAACGCGGTGTCACGCTCTCGGGCGGACAGCGCCAGCGCATCGCGATTGCTCGCGCCATTCTGCGCGAGGCGCCGCTTCTACTTCTCGATGAGGCGACGTCTTCCCTCGATGCGCAGAGTGAATCCCTGGTCAAGGCGGCGCTCGAACGACTGATGGAGGCTCGCACGACGCTGGTAATCGCGCACCGTCTTGCCACTGTATTATCATGCCATCGCATTCTCGTGCTGGAGGCGGGCCGAATCGTCGAGGAGGGCACGCACGCCAAGCTCGCCGCGGCCGGTGGCCTCTATGCGCGTCTTGCCCGCTTGCAATTCCAGAACTGACATTTCATTTGCCGTAGCCCGGATGAGCGAAGCGACATCCGGGGCGGTCTTCCCGCATATCGCTTCGCTCATGCGGGCTACATGCGGCCCCTGCTGCGCTGCGTGCACGCAACAAACTGACATTCATTTGCCGTAGATCCTCCACGGATGCATGACAATCTCCTGCCCAAGGGGTGACGTATGGAGGATAGGCATGCGCTCTTCATTCGTTACTGCCGTCTGCGCCTCGGGCGTGCTGACGGCCTCATTTGTTGCCGGCGCGGTCGCGCAGACGCTCGACGCCAACCGTATCAGCGGACCGCTGGTGCATGAAAATCTCGCTGTGTATTTCATTCACGGCAGCTCGGCGCCCGGGAAGGTGCCGCTGACGTTGGAGGAAGCCATGGCAAGCGGCGCCGTGAAGGTCCGTGAAACCAGCAATGTCAATCAGCTCGAAATCGAGAATCTCGGCGACCACGAGGTGTTCGTGCAGTCCGGCGACATTGTGAAAGGCGGAAAACAGGATCGCACGTTGATGGTCAGCCTTTTGCTGCCGCCCCATTCGGGGGCCATCCCCATCGCCTCATTCTGCGTGGAGGAAGGGCGCTGGACGGCGCGCGGCCGTGAAGATGCGAGGAACTTCTCCGCCGCGTCCGCTTCGGTTCCCTCGCGTGAACTCAAGCTCGCGATGAAAGCACCTGTGCCCGTAGCGCCGACACCGCAAGCGCCCAACGCCGATCCGTCACGGCGCCCGGCGTCCGGGAGCTCCAATCCTGTCGCGGAAACCGGAGTAAGGCAGATGCGGGTCTGGCAAAGCGTGCGGGCGACTCAGAACAACTTGAGCGATAATTTAGGTGCTCAGGTGAGATCGATGCAGTCCGCCTCGAGTCTTCAACTTGCGCTCGAAAGCGAAAAACTCCTGGATGCGCAGAAGGGCTATATGAACGCACTCCTGCCGGCCGGCGAGCGGGACGACGATATCGTCGGCTTTGCCTTTGCGGTGAACGGCGAGATCAACAGCGCCGACGTTTATCCTTCGAATGGCTTGTTTCGAAAGATGTGGCCCAAGCTTCTGAAAGCGAGCGCCATCGAGGCGATCGGTCATCGCACTGCGCCCGCCGTTGCTCCGCCGCCGGCAGAGGCAGCGGGAACCTTCCTGCGCGCAGCCGAAGCCGGCAACTCGAGCGAACAGACGCTGCCCGCCGGCGTTCGCCTGAAGACGCGCGAGGGCGAGAAGGCCTATCTGTTCGAGACTGCACGGCTTGCGTCCCCGAGCGCGGCCGACACTTGGGTCCACCGCAATTACTTGGCGAAATGAGAGCTCCACATTCCGGCGCAGCGTGAAGCCATGCTTCACGCTGCGCCGCAGAGTTCGGGAGTTTCATGAAGTGCGGTGCAGCCGGCTGCCCCCTTGATCAGGCTCCAAACTGCCTGGACCAAGCAGTTTGTGCTGCCTTCAAGTATTGCTGCCGTAGTGCCGGCTCGATCTCCGCCGTCTGCCGGAACTGCTCCCTGAGACGGTCTTCCATCTCCTCTCTGAGTGCCCGCGCCCGTGCGTAGAGGCGCTGCTCGTCAACTGTGAGAAGCTTTCGCTGCCGCAGCACCCAGTGCCCGTCGATCATGACGTCGGTGACGGAGATGCCATTCTCGCAATACACAAGCTGATTGATGACGTTATTGAGAGGAACGAAGTGATAGGAGTCGGTCGTCAGCAGTACGAGATCAGCTAGTCGACCAGTCTCGATGACCCCGGCATCGCCGCCCAGTCCGAGAGCGTGCGCGCTGCCGGAGGTCGCAGCCCGTAGAATGTCCTCTGGCGCGGGCCATTGCGTATAATCTCGATCCGGCCGGTTGTGCCAGAGGCCGGCGACCCGCAAAGCCTCGAACATATTCTGGGTGTCGTTGCTTCCAGAGCCGTCCGTCGCGAGCGCAAGCCGCACGCCCTGTTTGAGCATTTCATCAAAACGCATGCGTCCGCTTCCAAGCTTGCCGTTGCTGGCCGGATTGTGGACAACAATCGTGCCGCGAGCGGCGATGCGCTCGATGTCCTCGTCGGTGACCCAAACCCCGTGCGCCATGGAAAGGCGATCCGTCAAAACACCGATCTTGTCGAGGTGGCAGACCGGACTCACGCCGAACAGAAGCTTGCCCTGGAGAAATTGACCCTTCGTTTCGCAAACGTGCATGTGGACCATGGTATCGAGCTCGACCGCCGTCGCCTGGCAACGTCGCAGCTGCTCCTGCGTGCAGCGGTGGGGCGCCGAGGGACCGACGATCGGCAATACCAGATGCGTGCGGCTGCGAACCGTTTGCCCAAACTTGATAAAATCTTCCAGAGACTGCGTGCTTTCGAGCCGCGAGATGCGCTCGACCTCCGCGCGCGCAGCAGCGGACAGGTTTTTCGTGTCAAGGCCGACAGTTGCCTCATATTTCCGATCCGACAGGGTCAGCGCCAACCCGCCTCTCATTCCGGCATCGGCCATTGCTGCAACGGCATTCAAAGCCCCCATGTGAGCTTGCGGCGACCCCGTGTAGAAGTGATCCATCACGCTGGTGCAACCGGTGCGGATCATCTCGACGATGCCAAGCTGCGCGCTGACGTAGATCGCCTCGTCCGAATATTCGCGCCAGGCGGCTCGAATGTATTGCCGCCATATCTCGAGCGGCAGGCGCGACCAGGTCCCTTTGAGAAGATTTGACGGTGAGTGCGAATGACCATTCACCAGGCCGGGCATCAGGATGCTGGAGGTTGCGAGGATACATTCGTCAAAATCTCCGTTTGGCCCAGGTCCGGGCGCGGCTTCCACAATTCGGCTGTCCCGAATAATGACGTAGCCGGGCTGCCACACGTCCATGCGGCCATTCGCGGTGACCACAGTGCCGGCAGCGATCTTTGTTGTCATGGAGTTGCCTCTCGACGACACCGGGTGCCCTTCTATTGGCTCAGGTCGCGCTCTGTTTCCTTCCAAGGAGCGATGTGCTCTTGCAGGGCGATCACCAAAGCGGTGAGGCCATAGCCAAGGACCACCAAAACGAAAATAGGAACGAACATTTCTGCCGTCCGGAAGTTGCTCGCATATCGAATCAATAATCCGCCGAGCCCTGTTTGCGCTGTAAAGAACTCGCCAACCACCAAGCCGACAATCCCTCGACCTACCGAGAGCCGCAGGCCGGCCATGACGAAAGGTACAATCGCCGGCGCGAGAACATGGCGGGCAATCTGGAATTCCGATGCCTGCATCGAGCTGGCGGGCTCCAGCAACTCGTGACCGACCGTGGTCACACCGGCATAGGTATTCTTTATGACCGGAAAGATCGCGAGAAGTACAACGATCGCGATCTTGGGGGCGACGTAAAGTCCAAGCCAAAGTGACAGTACCGGCAGAAACGCCACAGTCGGCGTCGCGTAGAGGCCGTTGATGTAGGGCGAGAGCGCCCAATTGAGTCGAACATAACGCCCCATGATTAATCCTAGGGGAACCCCAAGCACCACCGAAATGGCCAGGCCAGCAAGCAATACCGAAAGCGAGCTCCAAGTTACTCTGAGAAGTGTCCCATCCCCGCACAGACGCCAGAATGCCGCAACGGTTTCGTGAAACGGCGAGAGGAAAATCCGCGGCGTGAGCATCCCGCAGATCTCCCATACTAATAAAAGCGAGACGATTGACCCCACACGGATTGCAAGGTCTCGGCGCTTCGCGGCGCGCCGAATAGCTGCCTCGCGGACCGTCGCGGCAGTCAAGGACCCCACCATATTAAGCCCTGTATCGCTGCAGCGCTCTGCGCTCGAGATAGGTCAATAGGCCGTCAATCCCGATACCCATCGTGGCAAGGATGATCGCGGGAGCAAACATTTTCGCCATCTGATACGTACTCGATGCGGCATGCAGGATACCGCCCAATCCCGACAGCGAGACAAAGAACTCGGCAACGATCACTGTCGTCAATGCACGGCCGAGACCAAGCTTCAACCCCGCCGTCAGGTATGGAAAAGTTGCCGGCAAGATGACTTTCCACAGCAGCTGTCCTTCACTCGCGTTCATCGACCGCGCAGGTTCGGTCAACTGAGCGCTGACGTCGCGTATTCCGGCTGTCACGTTGACGGAGACGGGAAAGATCGCAGCCAGCACGACGATGACAATCTTGAGAGTGTCGCCCACGCCGAGCCAAAGCAGCAACACCGGGATCAACGCAATACGAGGCATGTTGTAGAAGATGGTCACGTAGGGGTCGAGAATTTGCAGAGCGAGATTGCTGCGGCCCATCAGAACGCCAAGCACTACGCCAAGCACGGATGCGATGACAAAGCCGGGCACCAGAACGGCCAGCGTTTCAATAAGTCCGTTAAGAAGGCTGTGAGTGGGATCAACGATTTGCTGGTAGAACACAATGAGCACCTCTGAAACCGGCGCGAAGAACATTGGATTGGTAAGATGGCCAACGAATTCCCACAGCAATAGGAAGCCGGCGAGTGTCGCGGCCACAATCAAAAGGCGTTCGATCCTGGATCTGTGGATGCGGGCGCGGACGGCGCGCAAGACCGTGTCTTCAGCCGGCGTCATGACAACGCACCAGGCTCCGTCGCTTCGCGGATACCCTGCTTCAGAAGCTCCCAGGCGTGGGATCGGATCTCGCCGAATCGCGGTAGCGTCCGAACGCTGCTGGTGCGCGGCCGGGGTAGATCGACGTTGATATCCTCGATGATACGTCCAGGCCGAGCCGCCATGACTACGACCCGGTTTGCCATATAGACCGCCTCGTCAATGCTATGGGTGACAAAGAGCACCGTTTTGCGGGTTTCACGCCACAGTTCAAGCAACTGCTCTTGCAGCAGCTCCCGTGTCTGCTCGTCCACCGAGCTGAAGGGTTCGTCCATCAAAATGATTTCAGGATTGAGCGACAATGCACGCGCAAATCCGACGCGCTGGCGCATCCCCCCGCTGAGCTCATGCGGAAAGTGATTTTCAAAACCTTGAAGACCAACCTGTGCAATGTTTGAAAGGGCAATCTCCCGTCGCTGCCGTTGCGGCATCCCCTTGAGCTCCAGCCCGAACTCGACGTTGCGCAACACCGAGCGCCACGGATAAAGGCCGAAGTACTGAAAGACCATTGCGCGGTCAGGGCCCGGTCTATCCACGACCCGACCGTCAACCAGGACCCGGCCCTGATCGGGTTTGATCAGCCCGTCGACAATGCGAAGCAGCGTCGACTTGCCGCATCCGCTTGGGCCGATCACCGACGCGAAGTCGCCCTCCGCGACGGAGAGGCTTACACCGTTGAGAGCAGGGATGCCGACCACGTCGTTCTTCACCGGTTTGAAGAACGTCTTGTGGATGTTGTCGACGGACAGTTTGGCCGCTGTCATCGCATCGGTTGCCGCAGATCGCACATGCTACGGTACCAGACAATGTCGCGGCATGGGGCTTCAGGGAGAGGACCAAACTATAGCCGTGGCTCGACCTGGGCCAGCGGCCCTGGCGCCTGGTCTCCAGAGGATTAGCAGGTGCGTTACCGTCGCCTCATCGTCTGAGCAGGTCCCGCAAAAAGTTGCCGCCCTTGTTGGTTGTAACGTCATACCAGCCGTTGTTGCCAAGGTACTGGTCGACGAAACGCGTGTCGACCAGCTTCGCAATGGGCATCATCGCATCGAGCGTCTTCTCTTCGACCATCGACTTCATATTGGCGACGTAGATCTCGGGATAAAGGCCGCCATTCGGATCCATGGCCAAGGGGTTCGACTTTGGACCAAAATAGAAATCGTAAAGCTGCTCGTACTGTTCATCCGTATATCCGCTTGGGTCGACTTGGCGCGCGATCTTGATGTATGCCTTCTTGCCTTCGGGCGTTCGCGCAGAACGAGCCGCATTGAGCATCGCGTTGACGAAGCCTTGTACGACGTCAGGGCGGTCGTTGATCATCTTTGTTGTTACGACACAGATTTCCAGCGGCAATGGCGGCACGCTGTCGGACAGGGTGGCCAGCACATGGATGCCCTTCTGCTGCTGGACCCGGATCCACTCGCCGGCCGTCAACAGCGCCGCATCGACTTGATTGGCAATGACTGCGCGCGCGCGTGCGCTGGTGCCGCCGATGGGGATCCAGTCGACCGAACCGTCCGGCAGCCCTTTTTTGCTGAGCCAGAGGGCAGCGTAGGTTTGCGAGATCGCGCCCATTTGTGTGATTGCCCATTTCTTCCCGCGCAAATCTTCAGGCTTGTTGATGGTATCGCGCGTGACGATGACGTAGGTGTTGTCGGCGTTGACACTGTACACCGTCTTCGCCGGCGAACCGCGCGCGATCGCGCTGACGCTGCTGGTGAAACCATCGCATGCGGCATCGAGACTGCCGCCCGCCACGGCCTGCGTAGCCGTGAGCCCAGCGGTAAAGCCGATAATCTTGCCGTCGATGCCCTCGTTTCGCAAAAGGCCGGTCTCAATTGCATAGTTGACATAGAGGTACTCGAAAATGGCAGGAAGCTGCATGCCGATCCTGAAAGGAACCGTTTGCTGTCCAACTGCCGGAATTGCAGCGATAATGGTCGCCGCAAAGCTGAGCATGATTCCAACTGCAACACTTGACCGCTGCAACGGCACGTTCCTTTGTCGTTGATGCATGTTATCTCTCCGTGACTGTGCAACTTCGAAACGCGCTACTAAGGCAGGCAAACCCAAAGCAAGATCGAGGCCATGGTTGCATCAAGATCGCGGACGCCTGCCATCATACTTACCCAATCGAACATTTGAACTGCCATGCCTGAACATAACTCAATTCGTGGCAAGAGGAGATCGCCATGGCGAGGGATAGCTACGAAGACGGCCTGCAGATTCGGCGCAAGATGCTGGGTGACGCCTGGGTCGACCGTTCACTTGCGAACCGCAACGACTTCAACGCTGAGATCCAGGAGCAGATCACCCGCCAAGCCTGGGGCGAAGTCTGGACGCGGCCGGGCATCGATCCAAAGACGCGCCGTTTCATGGCCATGTCGATTATGATCGCGCTGCGCGCATGGGACGAATTCCGTTTGCACGTGCGTTCCGGCCTGACCCAGGGTGACCTCACTAAGGATGAGCTCAAGGAGATCATCATCCAGGCGACTGCTTATTGTGGCGCGCCTGCGGGTAACCACGCAATGCAGCAGGCAGAACTGGCACTCAAGGAATTGGCGAAGTAGTGTGGGCTTCAATCCAACCGGTCCGGGATTCAATCCAGAAGGAGAGAGCGATGGCAGACCAGGTTCAATGGCACCTTTCGGGCGACTATTTCGAGAACTGCAATTGCAGCGTTGTATGTCCGTGCCTCGTGTCGAAGGCCACCCCCCTGACCTCACGGCCAACCGAGGGCGTGTGCAACGTGCCGCTGATCTTCCACATCGAAAGCGGTAGCTATGGCGGCATCCCGCTCGACGGCCTTAACGTGGCACTCGCCGTCCATACGCCTGGGCCGATGGCAGAAGGAAATTGGTCGGTGGCCGCCTATATCGATCAACGCGCCGATGAGAAGCAGACCGAGGCGCTGGGTGCGATCTTTACCGGCGCAGCGGGCGGGCCCATGGCGGTGTTCGCGCCGCTCATCGGCAAGAATCTCGGAGTGAAGAAGGTCCCGATCACTTATCGCATCGAAGGCAAGAAGCGCTCCGCAGAAATACCCGGCATTCTGCACATGTCTGTTGATCCGCTGCCGACGGCGCATCCGAGCGGCGAGATGTGGGCGAACATCGGCCATCCGGTCAGTCCGGAAAAGTTGGCGTTCGCCATGGGAGCCCCCGGGAATACGTTTAGCGATCATGGCATGCGTTGGGACAATTCCGGCAAGAACAGCCATTACGCGCCGATCCGCTGGTCAAATCAGGCTTGATGCATTTTCGTGAACCGGCCCCTCGGCAGGCCGGCGACATTCGTAAGCAATGACCGACAGCACCCTTGAGACGGTGCTGCGGCGAGATCGCCTGGTCGTTGCCGGCGCACTGGCACTGATCGCCACGCTGGCGTGGGGGTACGTGCTCTGGCTCGCTGCCGACATGGACATGGGCGGCATGGACATGACCGGGTTCCGCATGATCCCGGCCGGCATGGGAATCATGGCGCCGGCGAATGCGCCATGGAAACCCATTGAGTTCGCGTTCGTATTCGCCATGTGGGCGGTGATGATGGTCGGCATGATGGCGCCCTCGGCGGCACCGATGATCCTCATGTACGCCCGCGTGGGTCGACAGGCGAGGGCGCAGAGCAGGCCACTCGCCGCGACCGGCTGGTTTGCCGCCGGCTATTTCCTCGTGTGGATCGGCTTTTCACTGGCAGCGACCCTTGTCCAATGGGTGATCGAACGGGCGGCCTTGCTCAATTCGCAGATGGCAAGCGCCAGCAACGTGCTCGCAGCGATCGTGCTGATTGCGGCGGGCGTCTACCAATGGACACCGCTCAAGGACGTCTGTCTCGCCCAATGCCGGTCGCCGTTCTCGTTCCTGATGCGCTACGGCGGCTTTCGCGGCGATTTGCCGGGCTGCCTGATGCTGGGGTTTCGCCACGGAACCTATTGCGTCGGCTGCTGCTGGGTGCTGATGGCGCTTTTGTTTGTGAGCGGGGTGATGAACGTGCTTTGGATCGCGCTCCTGGCGCTGCTTGTCCTTTTGGAAAAAGTTACTCCATTCGGATGGTGGATCGCGCGCGCTGCCGGCGTTGCTTGTGTCGCCGCGGGCGCCTGGATTTTGTTATCGGCACCGCAATGAGGTCGTTGTGCAGGACTTTTCCGCTGCTCGCCTGCGCCGACGAGGTGGTCGAATGAACCGGCGCGCGATCATCATGCTTCTTGGAGGCGCAGTCGCTTGCCCGCCCGCCGCTCGTGCGCAGCAGGCCAATTTGCCGGTGCTCGGTTTTCTTGGCTTCACTTCGCCCGAAGCATTTTCGAGCGAAGTTGCTGCCTTTCGCAGGGGCCTGGGCGAGGCTGGCTATGTCGAGGGTCAGAGCGTAGCGATTGAATTCCGCTGGGCACGCGGCGAGTTCGACCGCTTGCCGTCGCTTGCGTCCGATCTTGTCGGCCGCGGTGTGAGTGCAGTTGCGGCGGTCGGTACACCCGCATCGGCGCTTGCGGCCAAGGCGGCAAGCACGACGATTCCAATTGTTTTCGTGACCGGTGGCGATCCCGTCCAACTGGGCCTCGTCGCCAGCCTCAATCGGCCGACCGGCAACGCAACTGGCATATACATGCTGACCTCCGCGCTGGAGGCCAAGCGGCTGGAGCTGTTGCACGAGGTGGTGCCGGGTGCCGCTGTGATCGCAGTGATAGTCGATCCGAATTCGCCTGACACCGAGCTCCAGTTGCGCGATCTGCCGGAAGCGGCACGCTCGTTGGGTCAGCAGATCAAAATCCTGCGGGCAGGCAATGACAGCGAGATCGACGCAGCATTCGCGGCGGTGGCCGAGCAGCAGATCGGAGCCCTGCTCGTGACCTCCTCGCCGTACTATCTGCCCCGGCGTCAGCAGATCATCGCGCTGGCAGCGCGCCACGCGCTGCCGGTGATCTATTTTTTCCGCGCCTTTGCCGAGGACGGCGGGTTGATGAGCTATGGGACCGACCTCGCCGACGCGTATCGCCAGGCCGGGGTCTATGCCGGTCGCGTGCTTAAGGGCGAGAAACCAACCGACTTGCCGGTGCAGCAATCCACGAAAGTGGAATTCGTGATCAATCTCAAGACCGCCAGGACGCTTGCGCTCACCTTTCCGCTACCACTGATCGGCCGCGCCGACGGGGTGATCGAGTGAAACGTCGGCAGTTCATCACGCTGCTTGGCGGCGCGGCGGCGATGGCTTCGCTGCTTCAACCCCACGCAGTCGAAGCACAGCAGCCTACTATCCCGGTGATTGGACTTAGGGGTCGGCGAGGGCGGCATTGACCGCCTTGTTGAGGGTGTCGATGCGCTGGGCGGGCGTACCCCTGGGCGCGCCGATGCCGTACCAAGAGCTCGCCTCGTAGCCCGGCACGAATTAGGTACCGTTGCCCGACGACGCCATGTTGATCTTGGCCGGATTGGCCCCGGCATAGGCGATCCGCGTCAGCTTGCGCGCGCCAGGGCAGCCGGCCGGTCCGACTGCGACGCGCAGGCGCATCCGGCGGCCAAGACGTCGCTCAGCGCGGTAACCCGGTCGAGCGTTTCCAGGTTTGCCAGAAGTGCGAGTGACCGATCGACCGTCTCCGCGCTCAGCGCGCGGCCGGCGCAGTCGCGATACTTTGCCTCCAGCACGGAGCGAGGCAGTGGGCTTTCCGACGTACGTCCGACCGCGACGTCCACGGCTTTCGCGACACGCCGCCCGTCGGTGGTGGTCGCAGTCACCTCGGCGCCGAAATGCGCGGTATCCGAGGGCGACATCCGCGGATGCGGCGCCGCCTCGATGCGCCCCATCACCTGCGCCACAACCGGGTCGAGATAGGCGTCGCCGTCAAAATGCGAGAGCACCACCTGCCGGTCGACGATCGCACGGGCGAGGCAGTATTGCACGCTGAACTTCGCATCAAGCGCGCTGCGCAGCGTCGGGCGGTTGGTGTGTGCGAGCCGCCGCGGATGCGTCCAGGACACGACGTGGGCGACGTTGTCCGGCGTCAGCCCGTGCGCATCGACAAGGTCGAGCATGGCGTCGATCGCCGGATGGGTGCTGCCGCAGCACGGATAGCGCTTGATGGCGATGCCGGGCGTGACGACGTCGAGCGATTCCGCCCGGTCGCGCAGCACCGCGTCGGCGTCGTAGTTGCCGGCGCCGTTGAAGACCTCGAAGAAGCCCTGGCGGTGCTCGAACACGTCGAGGCTCGCGGTCATGCCCTCGCGGGCGAGCAGCGCGGCCCTCACGCCGTTCTGGGCGCAGTGGCCGACATGCAGCGGCTTCGTCATGGTGCCGAAATTGGCCTTGAGGCCGGACGAGAACGAGGCCGCGATGGCGAGCGCGGTCGCCGTCTGCGCCGTGGTCAGTCCGATGAGCCGTGACGCAGCAGCGGCGGCGCCGAACACGCCTAACGTCGCCGTCGGGTGCCAGCCCTTGTCGTAATGGTGGAAGTTGACCGCATGGGCGATTTTCGTCTCGGTCTCGAAACCCGCGACATAGGCGGTGATGAAGTCGCGTCCGCTCACCTGCACCGTATCGGCGAGCGCGAACAGCCCCGGCAGGATCGGCGCCGAGGGATGGCCGCCGAGCGTATTGCTGCAATCGTCGAAGTCGAGCGCGTGGGAAGCGGTGCCGTTGACGAGCGCCGCGTCGGTCACCGCCAGGCGCTGTGCGGTGCCGAACACGAGCGCCGGGCCGGAGGAGGCGGAGACCCGCAATGCGATCTGCGCGCAAGGCTCGAGCGATCCGGCGAGGGTGACCCCGACGGTGTCGAGAATGCCCATCTTCGCCCAATCCACTGCGGCCGAGGGCAATCCGTCATAAGTGAAAGCGCGGATACGCTCCGCAAGCGCTGTGGCGATGGTCATCCGGCGGCTCCTTCTGCGGCGAGGTTCGAATTACATCGACTCGCTGCGTAGGATGGATTGAGCAAGGCGAACCCCCTCGGGATCCAGCCACAGCGCGAGCGATGGGTTTCGCAAGCGCTCAACCCATCCTACTGATCTGCGGCAGACGCGAAAAGCCGGTCAGCGGCGCGGCGCGAAGCGTGATGGCCGATCCGTGTCGATCCGGCGCGCAATCAGAGCCGCCGAGGCACATTGCCACCTCGATGGAATCTAACGCACCTCGATCCACACGTTGGCCAGATCCTGATTGAGGTAGTGGCTCGGGCTGATCTTCCATCCCTTCACGTAAGAGCGCAGCGGAACGATTCGGTACCAGTAAGTCATCACCATCTCGTGCGCCTCGGTGTCGAGCACGCGCTTCTCGAAATCGCGCATCAGCGCCCGCTGCTTCGCACCGTCGGTCTCGTGCAGCATCTTCTGGTACAGATCGATCTCCGGCTGATCGTCGTAGTTCCCGTAGTTCTCGCTGAAGACCGAGTGCGGCAGATATTTCTGGACGTCCAAAAGCGGGTTCACCACGCTGTTGCAGCTGGCCTCCACGACGACGTCGAAATTGCCGCTGCGCATCGCTTCGTACCACGGACCTGTCGGCACCACGCGCTGCGTAACGCGCAGCCCGATCTTGCTCCACTCGTCGATCAACCACGTGCCGACGAACTTGTACGGCTGGTCGATATTGCGGTTCAGGAGCTCGAATGCGAGCCCCTCGGCGCCCGCCTCCTTCAAAAGGCGCCTCGCCTCGGCGCGCGATTTCTCGATATCGGGCCAGTATCCGGCCAACTGCTGCAACTCCTCCTTGGAGGCCGCCAGCGGCGAGCCCGGAAAGACGATGCCGCCGACCGTCTTGACGTTGGCGATCTTGGCGAGCGCCGGTGCTCCGCGCCATTGGTCGATCGCGAGCGTGAGCGCCCGTCGCACCCGGATGTCGTCGAAGGGTTTCTTCTTGTGATTGGGCGTGATCACGTTGCCGCAGTTCCAATCGCTGCTCTGCATGACGACCTTGTCGCCCAGCTCCTGCTGGAGCTGATCGCGCGCCGAGGGCGGCAAGCCGCGGAACTCTCCCGCCGCGCGGTCGGCCCGGATGGCATCGACGCGGACCGCCTGTTTGGGCGCATAGATGCCGGTGAAGCCGTCGAGATAAGGCAGCCCCGGGTGATAATAATCGGGGTTGCGCACGCCTTTGATCGACTGGCCGACCTCCAAGCCCGCGAATTTGAACGGGCCGGAGCCCATGACGTTCTTTTCGTACCAGCGCGGATCCTTGTCGAGGATCGCCTTCTCGTAGATCCAGGTGAAGGGATCGGCAAGCGCCGGCAGAAATGCGTCCGTCGCGAACTTCAGGCGAAACACCACGGTGGTCGGGTCGGGCGCCTCCACCTTGTCGACCATGATGTAGTAGCTCGCGCGCGCGCTCGACACGCCTTGGCGGGGATGGATGATCTCCTGCCAGCTCGCCGCAACGTCCGCGGCGGTGAGCGCTGAGCCGTCGTGGAACTTCACGCCCTGCCGGATCTTGAAGGTGTAGGTCCTGCCGCCGTCGGTCGGCTTTGGCATCTCGGTGCACAGATCGCAGACGAATTCGGTGGTCGACGATGGATTGTCCGGATTGACCCTGATCAGCACGCTGTAGAACGGCGCGGCCGCGTGCACGGTCGCAAAGGTGGTCTCACGATGGCCGTCGAGGCTGGGCGGCGCGTCTGCCGGGATCATGAATGTGAGTATCCCGCCGCGCTTGGGAGTGTCGGCGGCCAGCGGGGCGACCATGGTCGCGATGCAAAAAACAACACCGAGACCGGCGGCCGCCAATCCTGATCTCCTGATCATTGCCTCCCTCCTTTGGTGTTGGGATGGATCGGTGGGGCCATCCTTCGAAAGGATTTTCGGCGAAGTCTGAAGGTGGCTACGTGCACCACACCGATATAAGAACGTGCGACGCGGAAGCTTCACCTTCTCATGTGGGTGCTCGTGGTCGGGCCGGTCTTCAGTCGCTAAGTCGCATTATGTCCAGTCAGTTCTCTGCGAACAATATTTGCTCCCTCGACCATGGCATAGATCTTTCCAAAGGCTACAGCGCGCGGCAGGTACTTTAACCCGCAGTCCGGCGCCACGACGATCTGCTCTGCACGTACATGCGGTAGCGCGCGGCGGATGCGCGCCGCTACCGTTTGCGGTGTTTCGATCGCCATGTCGGACAAGTCGAGCGTGCCGAGGATGATGGTCTTGCCCGGCAGGGTCTTGAGTACCGAGCAATCAAGGCCGGACTGCGCGGTTTCGATCGAGACCTGATGCACGGAACAGTCCGCAAGTTCCGGCAAAAACGAATAGGCCGAGGGCCGCGCGTGGATGATGGCAGCATAACCAAAGCAGATGTGCACTGCCGTCGTGCCGTTCACGCCGGCAAGCGCGGCATTGAGCGCCTTGAAGCCGTATTTGCGCGCCTTCTCCGATCGCGCCTGCATGTAAGGTTCGTCGATCTGTACGATGTCGGCGCCGGCGGCGAACAAAGCCTTGATCTCGGCATTCACCGCCCCCGCATAGTCGAGCGCCATCTCCTCTTCGTCCTTGTAGAAATCGTTCTGCGCCTGCTGCGACATGGTGAACGGGCCGGGCAGGGTCATCTTGATCGTGCGTTTGGTATTGGCGCGCAAAAATTCCACGTCACGCACCTCGACCGGATACTTGCGCCGTATCTTGCCGACGACGCGCGGCACTGGATTGGGATGGCCGGAGCGGTCGAGCGCAGTGCCCGGATTTTCGATATCGACGCCTTCGAGCGCGGTGGCGAAGCGGTTGGAGTAGCTCTCACGTCGCATCTCCCCGTCGGTGATGATGTCGAGGCCGGCGCGCTCCTGATCGTGAATGGCGACGAGTGTGGCGTCGTCCTGCGCCTGTTCAAGGAATTCCGGGGCGACGCGCCAGAGTTCCTGCACGCGCACCCGCGGGGGAAAGCGGCCGGCGAGCGCCTTGCGGTCGATTAGCCAATCGGGCTGCGCATAGGAGCCAACCAGCGAAGTTGGCAGCAATCGATCAGCCATCCGCGACCTCCAATCAGAACGGACAGATCCTGCGGGCGAGCGTCGCCTATGGTAGGCGTTTCATCAGCGCTGTGCACCCCGGTAAGGCCGCAAGTTGGCACTACCTTAAGCAGAGCCAAACCGGACGTGCTGTTTTCTGGCCTTCGAACCGGTACAATGCTGTTCCCCTGAGCTTGGGTGCGGATATGCGGCGACGTGAGTTCATTAGCCTTCTCGGCAGCGCGGCGGCGTGGCCGCTTGCGGCGCGCGCGCAGCAGCCCGCGATGCCAGTGATCGGGTATCTCAGCGCCCGGTCACGGGAGGACACGTCGCATCTGATCACTGCTTTTCAGCGCGGGATGGCGGAAACTGGCTACATCGAAGGTCAGAACGTGACCGTCGAATATCGCTTCGCGGATGGGCAATACGACAGGTTGCCAGCGATGGCAGCCGACCTCGTGCAGCGGCCGGTAGCGGTGATCACGACGACGGGCGGAGAGCCGTCCGCGCTAGCCGCGAAGGCGGCGACTTCGACCATCCCGATCGTCTTCACCGTTGGCAGCGATCCGGTCAAGCAGGGTCTCGTGGCGAGCTTCAACCGACCGGGTGGCAACGCCACCGGGATCGCGCTCCTGACCAATGAGCTGGAGCCCAAACGCCTCGGGCTATTACGCGAGTTGGTGCCGCATGCGAATAAAGTCGGGTTTCTGCTGAACCCAAGCTTTCCGGCCTCCGAGGGCCAACTCTCTGATATGCAGGACGCAGCGCGCGCAATGAATCTGCCAGTTGATGTCTTGCGGGCCAACACGGATCGCGAAGTCAACGCGGCTTTCGAAACCATCACACAACAGCGTATCCCTGCGCTGGCGGTCGGCGCGAGTCCGTTCTTTGACACGCGCCGCGACATGCTCGTTGAATTGGCGCGGCGCAATGCAGTGCCGACGATCTATCACTTCCGTGAGTTTGCCGATGCCGGTGGTCTTATGGCCTACGGAATCAGTTTTACCCATGCTTATCATCAAGTAGGCGTCTATACCGGGCTTGTGCTCAAAGGAACCAGCCCAGCTGGCTTGCCAATTATGCAATCAACCAAGTTTGAGTTCGTGATCAACGTGAAGACCGCCAAGTTGCTCGGATTAAAAATCTCCGACAATCTCCTTTCCCTCGCCGACGAGGTGATCGAGTAAGAGGTTTGTTTGCTGCGGTGCATAATTCCGCTCATGGCCTAGACCAGTACGTGTTCAGCCAGCCGGGCCACAAGTGGCTGCAGGAGGGCATGACCAAGGAGCAGCTACAAAAGATCCAGGAGTTCTATCGTCAGCGTTACGGCGAGCAGCCTCTGAAATAATTCCACTTAGCGACGTCTTTGGCGAGCAGAGATGACGCTTGCGATCAGTGCTTTGTTTCGCGTGCTTACGACGAAGTCAGTCGGAGAGCCGGATGCGGGAAATCCGCAAAGTCCGGTTCGATGAGCAAGGATGGGAAACGGGGGCGTTGCCGCATGGCCGAGTCGCGTTGTTGTAGGTCCGCTTACTGATGCATTGCGGAGATTGCGCGCGAGGAGCCTGCTGGACCGCCGGGACTGCAACGGCGCTACCGTTTTCCTGTTGGCCGGTTATTCGCGCGTGAGCGTCCTCGCCGCCCGAATGCCGAGGCTATAGTTTCGGCTACCGGCGGGATAACTGCCGCGGAATGCAATGCGAAGGTTCGAGGCGTTGCTAATCCATGAACCGCCACGGTCGATCCGAAGACTGCAGTCTCCGGTCGTCCATGCCGAGCCATCGGTGGGCGCTCCCTCGTACGTACTGTGCAGGCAATCTTCGAGCCACTGCCATACATTGCCGGTCACGTCGTAAAGGCCGAACGGATTTGCTTTAAAAGAACCGACGGGAGCAGGACTGACGTTATCCCATTTGGTGCCGCACACAATGCAATTGGCGTTTCCCTGGCTCAGCTCATTGCCCCAGTAATAGGTTGTCGTGGTCCCGGCGCGGGCCAGGTATTCCCATTCGGCCTCCGTGGGCAGACGATAGCTCCGGCCGGTCATCTTCGAGAGCCATGCGACATAGGTCTGCGCGTCGTTCCAGGTGACATTGGTCACGGGCATTGTGCCTCGCCCAAATCCGCTGTCGCCAACCGCGGGACAGCCGCCGACTGCGACGCAGGCGTCCCACTCATCGAAGGTCACATCAAACACGGATACGGCGAATGCCCTGGTGATTGTGACTTTATGCTGCGGGCCTTCATTCCTGGCGCGACCCTCCTCGGAATCAGGCGATCCCATCAGGAATTCGCCGGGCGGAATAACGATCATTTCAGGGCAGTCCTTCGCGCACTCTCGGAAAGTGCCTCTCGGTTGCAACTTCCGCTCCGCGTCCGCTGTGAGCAGGTATGGGCGGAAATTCGCAAGCATGTAGGGCCGCATGGCCGTGAACCAAATGAAACGTTCCCGCACATAATCCTGATTGATCCAACCGACGAGACCGCCGATAATTCCGAGTAAAAGCGCAAAGACGAGGGCCTGGATGCGCCGCCTCCTGACCCGCGCGGCTGATTCCGCCCTCCGGCAGGCTGCGATGTATTCGTGATCGCGTGGTTCCAGACTGGCGGCCAGATCGGGCCGTTTGCTCAGCCGCTCCGCGGCGACCAGGCGGTCCGTCGTGTGCGCGAGCCAAGTTGCGTTTTTGCCATTCTCCTCCCAATCCCGCGATGCGCGCTTGACACCCTCCAGAAACGCGAGAACCACGGCATCCTCTGCAAGCCAGCGATCAAGCAGAACTCCATTGCCGCAGCAGTGCCTCGTGCGCAGGCTCGACGGTGAGCTCCCCGGTCTGCTTCGCAAGATCGGTCGTGAGCAGGCGTTGCTCGACGAGATTCTGGATAAGCGGCCGGCACTCGGCAGGTATCTCCGATTGACGAGCGACGCGGCGACGCGGGGCGCCGGTCTCCGGATCGATGCCGGCCAGCCATGGAATGAGCCCCCGGCGTAGCAGCGCCAGCCGCGCGCCGGGGTCTTTCGGAATCGCCGGATCCGCGTCCGCCGCCTTCAAAGCGCGCTCCACGGCAGCTTCGATTGAACCCTTGATGCCGCCGAGGCTTCGGTACTTGGCAAGGGTCAGCCTGCCCTGGGTGCCGTGCTCGAGATAGAGACGCTCCAGCGTGAAGGCGAGGAGTGGCAGCGCGTCTTTTGCGCCACCGGACTCGATATCGCCAAGCAGCCCATCGACCAGGACATCCTCGATCTTGAGCGGCCGCGCTGTCCGTTCCAATCTCGTTGCCGGTCCTTTTATCACCTCGGTGTAGGACCCCTTTCGGCATGGGACCAAGATCGAAGGGAATCTTCGCGATCGCGTCCAGATGCTTTGCCTCCTGCAAGTGACCGTATGAGTCCGAGCGGATCGCGAGCACAACGATGACTCCCGGCGCGTCATTGCTGAGCAGGTGCCGGAGCAACGCGAGAAAGGTGTGAGCTTCGCTTTGACCTTCAGCACGGAAAAGCTCTTCGGCTTGGTCGATCAAGATCACCGGGGTCGGCGGATTTGCCTTGGCGTCATCGAGCATCCCGGCTGCCACCTTGTCCGCGAGGGCTTGCAGCAACGGTCCGAGCTTTGTCGCATCAGCTTGCAGGGCGGCGTTGAGATCTGCGGGCGGTGCGTTAATGCCGGCCGCTGCTAAAGGACCCTCGAGCGCACGAAGAAGTCCTGCTTCGCCGGAAATCACGGCCCGGCCCGGCCGTATAATCGGCAGCGGCAGAAAGTGCCGGTCGTCGCGCGCGAGCCGTGGAAGCAAACCGGCGCGCAGGAACGACGATTTTCCGGCGCCGGAGGCACCGAGAACGACGAGAAAGCGCGGAGCCGGGGCCTCGCGCAGTCCACGCAGGCGGTCGAGCGCCTCCAGGATCGGGGCGTTGCGACCAAAGAATATACCGGCGTCCTCAGCTTCAAGCGGCCGCAGCCCCCGATAGGGTGACCGCTCCGGGTCGTTTGCGGGAGGCCAGGCAAAAAACCGTGGATCAAGGCCGGCCTTCACCAGTCCGGCGCGCAGGCGCCTCAGTCCCTCCTGCGATAAGCTGACATCCACTTCCTGGTGTGTGCGCGGCAATTTCACTCGAAAGGATGTATGGTCGTGCCCGGAAACCAGATCGGTAAGCTGCCAGGTGCCGCTGAGGTCCGCTGGCAGCTCGGCAGGACGCAGCGGCTCGATCAGGAGTCCGAACAGCCGCTTATTGAGCTTATGAGCGAGGTTGAATTCCCGCTGACACCAGCGCGAATCGAGCCAGGCGCGCGACACGACAAAGAGCACAGCCTCGCAGCGATTGACGGCCTGGTTTAGCGCACGCTCCCAGCGTTCGCCGGCGGCTATCCCGCGCTCGGGGTCGAGATCAAGAAAAATGTCATCCCAGCCCTCTCTCTCCAGCCAGTCGCGCAAGGCGACGGCCGGGGCATTGTCGCTGCTCGCGTGACTCAAAAAGATGCGCGACACTGACCAATCCGAACAAGCTGCGCCCCTGCTGATTGCCCGTTGATTAGAGAGCCCGCCGCGAGCGGTCAATGCGCCGGCCGGCTGCGCGCGCGTATGCGTATAATCAGCGCGGTGTATGCGCAACCTCACGGTCCGCGTTTATTGCGCCGGGCGGGTTTGAAACCCGCCCCGTCATGTATCTGGCCCGTGCGCAACCTGACGACCCTGTTTGCTGCTCCAGAAGTTTGGGGTCTGACCTGTTGAAGTCCGTTTGCCCCAAAGAATTTGCTTGACTTTTAGAAACATTTTTAGTAGAGAAATTGGCCTCCTCCAGAGGTGAGACCCGGACGCGCAGCGTGCCGGGTTTTTTCATGCCTGCACGTCAGCAGCACGAGCTCTGGCCGCGTCGCAGCCGAAGCGTCCTCGGCGATGACGTGAGTGCAGAGCGCGAACGGGTCCGTTTTGCCACCGCTGCGTTCCACTCCACCACTGTATTCATTGTAAATAACAGGAAAAATACAATGGGGCGCGCAAGAAGTAGCCGAAAAATGCGGCTTCGCAGAAAAAAGAACAGAGGCGCGAACCGGGGCGATCAGGGCAGTTAACAGAGGGATATCAGGGAATCCGGTGGCGAATTCAAACAAAAGAAACGGCAATAGGAATGACATGAGCCACTTATAACACGCTCACATTTTGTAGTCAAATCACTTCCCCGTGCGACGGCAAAGCGCAGGGCGGATTAGCGCTGATCCGCCGAAGGCGGATGGCGCGTAATCCGCCGCCAATTCGGCCTATGAACGCGATGCCAAGAGTTGCTGAGCGGATCGGCGGGTTACGCGGCCGAAATCGGCAAGCGCCGATTTCGGCCGCTAACCCGCCCTACGCCCTGCCCCGTGCGCAGCCGCGAGTCGTGGCCATCGGCCTCCCGCGCCCATGGCTAAAATTCCCGCAACAGGCGCCCGTATCCCGCGATGCGATCGTCCACGCCCACGCGCCGCAACGCATCCCACACAATAGCCGCCAGCGCGCTCACCACGTTCACTCCAAACTCCCGCTCCAGCGGATCGATCGCGCCGATCACCGGCCAGTGCGGAGAAGGCAGCAGAATCGAATCGGCAGCGGGATGCTCGCGCATGAGTGCACGCGCCATTTCCAATGCGGCGTGCACCGGAATGCGACCGAGTTGATTGAAGGCGCTTCCGCACGCGGCGGCACCCAGAATTTCGCATCCGAAATGCCGGCCATAACCGGCGATTCGATCCGTCTCGGTCGCCGCATAGGGCTGGACCACGATCGCCTTTTTGCAGCCGAGCGTCGCGGCGGCCCGCGCCTGCGCGGACGCGCTGGTCGAGACTTTGACGCCGAGCTCGGCTGCAAGCTCGCTGGTCATTCTTTCGGCTTGCTCCGCCCCGCGCGAAAGATTGATCGGCACGCCGCCCAGCACGACAATGTCCACGCCGGCCGCGGCCATGGCGCGCGCTGCCTGCATGCTGATCGCGTAGGACTGCTCCACCTCGCTTTTGCTGCGCTCCACAATGGCAAGCGTCGTCACCACCAGCGTGACCCCGTCCGGAACGATCTTGTAGAATTCATAGGGAAAGATTTCCGTTGTGCGCGGCGGAGAGGTGTAACCGATGCGCGCCCGATGTCCGTAAATGCGGCCGTTCGGGTCAGCCAAGTTCATGCATTGCTCTCAATACCAGCTCCCCTGCGTCGACTCACCTGGGGGACGGAGACTGGAGCCAGTTCCTCACTGTGCGAGAGACGCGGCTCAACAACAGCATTGTCCCACGCTGCCAATGCGCCGGCGATGAACTTTGGTCGCCGTTGTCCCCAAACCATCATCCGCAGAGTCATTGCGAGGATCCGCAGATCGAGCCAGAAAGAAGCGTTCCGCACATACCATTCGTCCAATCGATCCTTTTCCGAGGGTGATAGCAAGGTTCCCCCATTCACCTGCGCCCATCCGGTTATGCCGGGGCGCACGCGAAGCCGGACCGAAGGGCCGGCCGGCTGATCGCGCGGCAGGAGGGGGCGGGGACCGATCAACGACATATCTCCCACAAGCACGTTGAGCAGCTGGGGAAGCTCGTCCAGCCGAGTCTTGCGCAGAATACTGCCGGCCTTGGAGAGGCGCTTATTCTCCGGAATCGGCGCCCCCATTTGATCGAACGGCGGTCGCAGCGTGCGGATCTTACGAACTACAAAGGTCCGGCCGCCGACGCCCAAACGTTGTTGCCAGAATAGAATGGGCCATCCGGCGTCAACTACGGCAATCCCGCCCACAAGCATAAGCAGTGGCGCGCCCAGAATAAGAAGCGCTGCCGCAATGAGGAAGTCCATAACATACTTAAATCTGAAGTAATTCGGTAAAACCACAGACGGCGCCGTCCCGATTGGCGCGACAGTACCATGCGGCTGTGCGGGCTGCTCAAGCTTATTCAATCCTAAGCCGATCATAATGACATGCTCGACTGCGGGGTGTCTTTGAGCATGAGCCGTTGCGGCCTCATTCTCGCGCAGACGAAAAGTGCAGGAATAGCGATCAGACCAGCGCACTAGATGAGCGCGCGAACGGAGCCTTCCCGCGGATCGCAGGCCGGGGTTAAACAAGCTTGGCAGATGCCAAGAAAGCCTTGCTGGCCTGCGAGGCGTTTCAATATCGCGGGACGAGAAACCCTAAGAGAGGCGCAGCGGCCGCGATCACTGCAATTTTCCTCCTTGCGGCGCTGGCCGCGCGGATGTGAACCAGCCTTCACACATAACCAATAAGCTAATCTATGGTTTTTCAATTTGGCTTTGTTTGGTGAGGTTTCTTTAGCTAGCGCCCCGTGCTAAATACGTGGCTCGCATTTGGGACAACGTGACAACTCTAAATGAACCTGGGATGTATGGAATCACAGCTGAATTCGCTTGCGTCATCGGATGCTTATAATGACAAGCGCAAGGACAGTGCCAGTCTTGTCGTCGATCAGCTCAGCCAGCGCATTCGGGATCACACTGCCAGGATCGGCGTGATAGGACTAGGTTATGTGGGCCTGCCTTTGGTCATGGCTGCCGCTGATCGCGGCTTTCGTGTGCTCGGGTTTGATGTCGATCGCGCCAAGATTGACATTCTCAATGCTGGGGGGTCTTACATCAAACATATCCGCGCAGAAGATATTGCGGCATTATGCGAAAGCGGCCAATTCAATCCCACTGATGATTTCTCACGGCTTGCGCAGGCTGATGTGGTCATCCTCTGTGTGCCGACGCCGCTTAGCCCTCAGCGTGAGCCAGACCTCAGCTTTGTTGTCCGCACAACCGAATCCGTAGCGTCCCACTTGCGCAGCGGCCAACTGATAGTGTTGGAGTCGACCACCTATCCGGGAACCACCCGCGAAGTCATGCGGCCCGTTTTGGAACGGTCAGGTCTGCGATCAGGAACGGACTTTTTCCTGGCCTATTCGCCCGAGCGGGAAGACCCGGGCAATTCGCAATTTGGCACCCATGATATTCCCAAGGTGGTTGGGGGCGACGGGCCCGATGCGCTGCATCTGGCAAGCGTGCTGTACGATCAAATCGTAACACGGACGGTGAAGGTATCTTCGGCCGAAGTAGCTGAAGCGGTAAAGCTCACGGAAAACATTTTTCGGTCCGTCAATATTGCTCTCGTCAATGAGCTCAAAGTCGTGTTTGAAGCCATGGGGATCGACGTCTGGGAAGTGATCGAGGCTGCGAAGACCAAGCCATTTGGCTATATGCCGTTTTATCCCGGCCCTGGTTTGGGGGGCCACTGTATACCGATCGACCCGTTTTATCTCACATGGAAGGCGCGAGAGTTCAACATAGCGACGCGCTTCATCGAATTGGCCGGTGAGATTAATACAGCGATGCCCCAGCGTGTCGTCGACAAGGCGATTGAGGCATTAAATGAACGGGCCGGCAAGGCGCTCAAAGGTGCGCGCATCCTGATAGTGGGGATCGCCTACAAAAAGAATGTCGATGACACTCGCGAAAGTCCCGCATTCAAGATCATGGAGTTGCTTGAAAAGCGGGGCGCTCAGTTATCTTTTTACGACCCGTTCGTTGCAGAAATTCCAAAGCTGCGAGAACACCCCGAATTTGCCGGGCGGCGCGGAATAGATTGGACAAAGAGGGTCTTGGCTGAATTCGAGCTCGCCATCATTTGCACCGACCACGATACAGTCGACTACAAGCTCCTGGTGCAATCCTGCCCACTGGTAATCGATACCCGCAATGTTTGTTGGCGACGCGGCATCGCCGCAACCGGCGTTGTAAAGGCGTAGGCTTCTTCAGGCTCTCCTTGGTTCATCCTGGGGGCCGTTGAGACCGAGGCCGCTGAAGCCCATAAAGAAATATGCATATCGGTATCACCGGAAGGGCAATGATAAGATCGCGATAGTGCCTTCCGGCCGCGCTCCCCGGCATGATCAGAGCTCCAATGGCGCCATGGCCTGTATGACGGCAAAATCGCCGGATCCCGCCCCTTGGCTGGCATCCCGGAGGACCGCCACTTGCGTGATCCCCGGCGCATTTCTTTGAGTAGCTCCGGATATTTCGCGTGCAGACTGTATTCGTTGACCATGAACCCGGTCGCGTTGCGGCCGGGCCGCGCCAAGCTCTCGGCGTACCCGGCGCCTCGGCAAAGCTGTAAACAAGCCTGAGATCAGCGGGATTGCCGTGCCTGCGCCAGCCGACACGCTCGGCCACGATGATGCGGCGGCAAGCGGCAATTACCATTTCGTCGCCAGCGTCCTTAGCAGCCTCAAGCACTGCCCAGGTGATATGTATTCGCGGTGGTGTCATCGAGCACCATTATGCAGCTCTTTCGGCGGAGCGACAACTTCCGTTGTTATGTGCGTGCTGCGCGTGGGCTGAGCTAGAGAGCGATGAATCATCCGCAAGACGGTTTGAGCATGCCACCGGCCGCCACTCGGGGTTGCAATCCAGCGCGCGGTTACCTCTGCCGCAATCCGCCGCGCGGACATGCCGGCGTCTTTCAACTCGGCAAGAACAGGCGCGAGTTGCCGCGCCCTCTCCAGCGCTTCCGCGCGATAGGCGGGCGCCAATCGATCAGCACCATTGCGGCCGAGTCTTATCCCGCGTGTCTTGGCCGCTGCGAGGGCATCCTTGGTCCGCTGGCTGATCTGCTCCCGCTCATGTTCGGCAAAGGCCGCCAGCATATGGACCATGAGCTTGTTCGCCTGCGGGTTGTCCGCCGCGACGAAGTCCACGCTGCTCTCCATCAGCCCCGAAATGAAATGGACGTTTCTGGCGAGGCGGTCGAGCTTCGCGATGATTAGGGTCGCCTTGGCCTTCTTGGCGGCTGCAATGGCAGCCGCGAGCTGAGGCCGACCCGAGCGCTTCCCGCTCTCGATTTCGCAGAAGTCCGCGATCAGCTCGCCGTGGTGACCGGCAACATGCCGCTCGACCGCATCGCGTTGGGCCTCGAGGCCAAGGCCGCTCCGACCCTGGCGATCAGTGGAAACTCGATAATAGGCGACAAATCGCCGGGACATGCCTAGCTCCCGTTACATGCAATAGGACGTCTGCATGTTACACAAGCCACCATAGGACGTCAATGTTGTAGTGCTACACTATTGCAGCGGTATGCATTTACGAGGCTACCACCGTCGACCGCCTGCCGCTAGAATGGCCCCCCCAAGGCCCTGGGAAGGCCGTACAATGAGGAAGCATGGCCAAGCGCAGCAAAATGCCGCAACCGCCTTCGGAAGCGCCCCGACAGGCCGCTGGGCGGCAACCCCGGCCGGACATCGTGCATTCAAGCCTTTATCTGCCTGAGGGCGTCTATGAGGCTCTACGCGAGATCGCCTTCAAAGAGCGGCGCAAAATCCATGATGTCGTCCTGCAAGGGATCGATCTCGCGCTTAGAAAACGCGGCTATCCGCCGATGGAGCAGCTAAAGGCTGGGAAGCGCCGCTAGGGTGCACCGACGCCCGCAGCACGAACGCGCACAGTCCCTCTGTTGCGCAAAGACGTTGGTACTGATGGCAAACAATGTCCGCTAATCAGGGTGAACCGGTCGCCAATGTTGCATTGCGGTAATCTCAGGTTATGCCGAGTAGGCCCGGGGAATTTCACCCCGAGCCTCTCACAGAACCGGACTTGACACTCTCGCGTCATCCGGCTCGTGCCACCGCACGAAGGCTGCCGCCTTCCACTGGACATCGGGTTCCTCCCGTTGCCGGTTGACCCGAACCAAATGGCGATGACCCGCTCCCTTCGCTCCACGGGCATTACCCCGCTTCAACGCTACTACGAAGCAGTCCGCCCCTAGACGGCGCATCGGTACTTTCGGCCTCGCGGTTGGAGCCGCTTGCGCCTTTTCCCTTCGCATCGCCGCATAGGTTCTCACGTTCCATACAAGAGCCTGGTTGAGCTTCGCGCCGCCTACATGCCGGATGCCGCTTGGTCAGTCTCAGGACATCCTCCAAGCTGATCCCGGAGGAAGGTCCTGGCACTTTGCTCGATCGCGTTATGCGGACGAAGCAGGTGTACAACACCGCCGACGAAGCCGTTGAAGCTGTCCCTGGTCCGCCAGCAATGCTCGGCGGCGCGCGATCCCGCGTTTGCGTCCCAATGCTCAAGGACGATGTGTTGATCGGCGTTATCGTTATCTACCGGCAGGAAATCCGGCCCTTCACCGACAAGCAGATCGAGCTGCTGACCAATTTCGCCGCACAGGCCGTCATCGCTATCGAGAACACGCGCCTGCTCAATGAACTGCGCCAGCGCACCGACGAGTTGGAACAATCTTATGGGATGGTGCGCCAGCAGGCGAGCCAATTGGAGCAGCAATCGCAGGAGCTACGCACGCTAAATCAACAGCTTGAGCAGCGCGTCGCGGATCAGGTCGGTGAAATCGAGCGCATGGGCCGACTGCGGCGTTTCCTTCCGCCGCAAGTGGCTGATCTCATCGTGGCATCAGGAACTGAGCAGCAACTCGAAAGCCACCGCCGCGAAATCACCGCGCTATTCTGCGACCTGCGCGGCTTCACCGGTTTTTCCGAAAGCGCCGATCCGGAAGACGTGATGGCGCTGCTTCGCGAATATCACGCAGCTATTGGTAAGATCATCTACAAGCACGGGGGTACGTTAGAGCGGTTCGCAGGGGACGGCGCGATGGTGATCTTCAACGATCCGGTGCCACTACCCAACCCCGCGCTCGTCGCTGTTATGACGGCCTTGGAGATGCGCTCCGCGATTGGGGCGTTGGTGCAAAAATGGCGCCGCTTGGGGCATGAACTTGGGTTCGGCATTGGCATCTCGCACGGCTACGCGACGCTCGCGACCATCGGCTTCGAGGGCCGTTTCGACTATGCGGCGATTGGGACGGTGTCCAATGTGGCCTCCCGCCTATGCGACGAAGCCCAGTCCGGGCAAATCCTGATCAGCCCTCGCGTATTGTTGGCAGTGGAAAATGCTGTGACTGTCGAGCCGACAGGCGAGTTGACGCTCAAGGGCATCCGCCGGCCAATTGCAGTTTACAACGTCATTGATGCCGTTGCCCCGCAGGGCTGACAGTCACTTTCGGCGGGTGCCGACGAGGTGATCGAATAGGGGATGTTCTTGCTGCATCTGCTCACGGCAGCTCATGGCATCGTACATAAGTCCTGTGGCGGTATGTCCGAAGCTGGGGAAAGCAGACTTCTCAGCGGATTTTGGGTCAGCAAAAAAAGCAGATAGCCGCCGGGGGACGTCGGATCCGCTTGAACAATTTCGCGCGCAAAACTGTGAATAACGGAGCTTGCACTTGCGGAAGCCTTAGGGGGCGTCGATCCTTACCTACATTGATTCCCTTGAAGTCCTTGGGAGTGTGCAGCCGAGGGCAACCCATTGTCGATATGCAGATTGTTCACGAGATCGCCGCGGCAATAAGGAGCGGGGCCATGACACAAGTAACTAGCGAGGATACAACCACAAAGCGCCCCATTCATGCGGTTGCGTGCAATGTTCGAGCCGCCCTCCGCCGATTGAGATGCCAGCTTTTGCACAACGGCTCCTGGCGCCGCATCGATGACGACCTCGGTGTTTTCCCGACCGAGTTGCTTTGCGATCGTTGCGGGCTGTACCACCGTGTCTGGCTTCGGCGCCGGCATTACTGGGGCACGGAGCAGCCCGGTTAGCACAGTGGGAGCGTCTCGACCCGCCACTAATGAATAGGAGGCTGCCGTGATACTTGAGACCACGCTTGCTATTGTGGGGATAGTGCTCGCGTCGCTCGCACTGTTTGCTGCTTTCTACGTTTTTGAGAGTTGGGGCCACCGTCGGGCGGTGCAGAGGGTCAACCGGAGACCCGGGGACGTATTCCACAAGCTGTTCGGTCAGCTACGCGACTGATCGCTGCGCCGAGGTAGCATTGGTATCGATCCAAAACCGGGTTGGGTGTCTGTCGTAAGCCCCAAAACCGCTTGGGATTTCCGGGGAAAAACCCGCATTTAAATTTGACCCGGATCATACATCCGGCATCGTTGAGCGTCCGCTGATTCTCCTCGGGACCGGCGGCATCCCTGGACTGAACTGAGAAAGCCCTGGTCCTGAACTAGGGCTTCTTTTTTATCGCGCGCTATATGGCTCGAAAGGCTTCTTAAGTGAACAGTAAAAAGCTTGCTCGCGTTTTCGGGAATATCGGCCCACGGTGGCGCGTCAGGCGGGGCTGTAGGGTGATCCTGGCAGGGGCCGGGGTGATCGAGTAAGTCGCTTTGCTGCATCTGCTCACGGCCGGTTATGTGCAGGTTTTCGGACGCCGGCAGCACTGACCTGACCACACGCTCCGCCGGCCGGCGTCCGAAAAGCGCCAAGGCACGTTTGTACAATCCTGCCAATTTTGAGTGGTCGAGGGTAATTCATCGCGGCTCGTTGAGCAGCAAATCAGGGCGGGGCTTGAACGAGAATCGAGGCCGACTGAGTCAATTTGCCGCACAAGGCGGAGTATTTGCGGACGAATTGATGTGGCATCGGCGGTTTGATTCGCGACCCACCGTCGATGGAGGGACGCATGGTCCGGCGCACGGATCGCCCTCTCCAGATTGTGCGCGTATCGTTCGAGAGGACGAGGTTCAGTGCCCAGCATCTGATCGACGCCTATGCCTGCCTGGTGCCAACGGTGCGGCGAAGCCGGACTGCACCGTCGCTGCGCCGCGTCGGCATACTGTTACGATACGATTTTCCCAATGCCGAAAACGCCGAACATGATTGGCAAATCGAGCGAACTCATGGATGGAGCCACGAAGGGTTGTACGGCTTCGCTCGCGTAATATCTGCTGACGAAGGTCAAGCAGCTATCAATATTGCGTTTCGCGGTGCAAAAGCATTGTTCGTTCCTTCGCTAAAGCATAGTTCCAGCACTCTCCGTGAAGCTAACATCCCAGATCGGCGGCCCAGCGCCACAAAACCTGCATCAGCCATCGTAGCAACCAGCCCGTTCGCGAACTGACCGCATCGGCTGCACGCGAAAGAAGCGGCGGATTTTTCTCTGGCACTGTGTGCCAAATACCACAGACCCGCCCCCCGCGCTTCGATTAGGTTGACTGAGCGACTAACGGGGGGGTTGGTCATGTGCGGAGGCGCTGTCCGCGGACTAGCAAAGCTGTTGTTTGCAATTGCTCTCGGAACTCAGCTTGGTGCCTGCGCTATCCTCAGTGATCAACCCAGAGACGAAATTCGTGTTAGGGTCGGGCCCCAACCCTTCCACACGTATCGGGCCGAGCCCTATGCTTCGCTCTATGTGTCGTATGCGATGATGACCTCGCTCGCTTACACACGGCCACAAAATCTCAACCCGGACCTTTGTCCCGAACCTGCGTCGTTCGATCGACAGAAAGATGCAGAGGCGATCGCGTGGATGCGCTCACTGAACGCGAGGAAGTGGAATTGTCTGTTAGGGATGTCGGAAACATTGCCATGCCCACGTCGATATCTCAATTGCAACTCGACGGGTCTTCCCGACTTGCAGGTGTGGAGACGCGACGATCCGTTATGCAGCGAACTTGTCATTGCGTTTCGAGGCGTCAATCTACTGGACCCTAGTGATTGGTTGTATCTTCGTTGGTTGGCTCCACGATTCGATCCTTATCAACAAGTTCACGCACGAATCGAGACTATCGCAGCGATGACTGGCTGCCGCCGTGCCGGCACAAGAATGGTTGCTGTCGGTCATTCGCTCGGCGGAGGATTGGCAGAAGCGACGGCTTACACGGACGCTAGGATCCGGTACGTTTATGCGTTTAATTCGTTTCCTGTTGGCGGATTTGTCGGTCTCGATCCCACAGTGCAGGAGCGCATCAAGATAGGCCTCGGAATCGATAACGTGTACGAGGCCGGCGAAATTGCGGACATTCCCCGGCTGCTGCTGAAAGGGCCTGGAACGGCCTGCAACCCACGCGTTCGGACTGTCCAATTCAACTTGATTCCGATTGGACTGCCGGTTGAGAAGCATAAGATCGACACTTTGACGATGAATATGCTTGAGTTGTCCAAGGGCGGGATCGGCCCGCGCTCCGCCGTGGGATACGCCGCCGCCACCCGATGCCACAAAACGGCTCGGATGCAATAAAATCACCCTTGGAGACATCCGGCCGGAACGACAGCTTATGAGCGAGGTTCGCGAATAAATTTCGCTCGCTCTGATTTCCGTCCTGCCGCACGGGGCATATTTCACCTGCCATTTACCAAGGAGTGAGCCATGCAGAATGGCCAAAAAAATAATGATGAGTACGCACCGCCTCAAATCGGTGAGGCCATTTGCTAACCGCTCGAAGCAGTGGACATCGATTGTCGCCCGCCCCGAGCCGAGGGGCTCTGGAAACGCGCAAAGGAACTATGAGCGGTATCTCGCGCTAGCCCAAGCCCAGTCCGGCGATATAGTCGGGGCAGAAAACTACTACCAGCACGCCGAGCATTATTTCAGATCGATGTCCTCGGGCCGAGAAACGACATAAGAGACCTCCAAATACCCGCGGATGAGGTAATCGAATAAAGCGCGGTGTCAATGTTCGCAAGTGGCACGGATCGGAACAAGTCTAAGCGCACAAACTAATTCCGGTTACTGAGGTACCGCGGACAAGAGGTGAAAGGGTTGTTACCATAGCGATCTTACCAATCCTTCGAACCTAGCAGGGCGTATCGATGGTTTCATTCACGCCAAAAGACCCTCAGTTCGGATCACGCGTCGAGGCAAGCTTTAACCAACAACAGGTGATGAAAACGCTCGGTGTCAAAATCGTGAGCCTACAGCCCGGAAAAATAGAACTGATGATGCCCTACGCCGAAGCCTACACGCAGCAGCACGGCTTCATCCATGCCGGTATGATAGCAACCGTGCTCGACAGTGCATGTGGTTATGCAGCCTTCTCGCTTATGCCCGACGATGCAGAGGTAATCACGGTTGAATTCAAGACCAACCTGCTCGCACCTGCGAGAGGTGAGCAATTTATTTTTAGGGGCAAAGTGGTGAAGCCGGGTCGGACAATTACTGTCTGTGAGGCAAAAGCGTTCGCACTAGACGGAGGCGAAGAGAAGCTTGTCGCGACAATGACCGGTACATTGATGGCGCTTTTTGAGAGAGACGACCTCAAGCGTTAATCGCGATTGGAATGTCAGCTAATGGCAAACTCTTCTGCTGTGGATTACGACCGTTATTAGATCAATTGCAGACTCAGACACAACTTCTTCGCAACGCCACGCGATCACACATCAGGCGTACTCGGCAACTCTTGTTCTCGCAACGCCTCTCATCATCGATGCGGTTGCCGTTGCAGACATCGAGGCCGCTCTGGCTGCAGTACCGCCAGATGGCGTGCTGGACGAACCGGGGAAAGACCTGCGGATAGCACGGATTGAACTGCCGGGCGTCGATCCGTTCTGCCACAGCTTGAATAATATCGGCGCAGCCGCCGGGCTGGTAGCAAGCCACGCCATACTGGTGATTTGCGTTGAACCGCTGCAGGATCCCGATCCGGTGCAGAAAGTTGTGAACCAGCGTGTCGATAGCGATCATGCTGCCGCCGACCTCGATCCAATGCTCCATCCTCTTCGGAGCACCGAGCAGGATGCAGGACAGGGCCATTGTCAAAACCTTGTCTGATACGCCGTAGACCTCGCGCAGCGGCGCAATCAGGGCAGTGCGCATTCTGGCCAGGCGGTCAGGGCTACGCGGACCGTCGGCTGTCTTCAACTGTCGGTCGATCCAACCGACCAGATCGTCATCGGCAATGTCGCGAATGAACAGGAACAGGCAATACGCCGTCTGGTTGAGACGGCCGTTCCGCAAATCAAGGTTCGGCAACGGACACCGGCTGATGTGATCGGGCTCGGCACAGGTTCGGCTGATTTTGTCGTATCGGCAATCGTGGAAATGCCAGTAGGACTTCAGCTTGGGACAACGGGCGCCACGATCCAGGCCCTGTTTGATGCCGCGCCACCTGGCCCGGCCGTGCTTCTCCATATACTCATAGGCGACCTGGTCCGAGATGCCTTGGTAGCTGAGAGCCGCCATCAGCCAATCAAACACAGGGCCGGTATCGCGGCTGCGGATCGCCGCTCTGACCTGGTCGGCCCGCAGGTCTGCTCGGACCTCATCGATAAGCGTTGGCGAGCCCGCGAGGCCACAAATGGCATGGATCAGCCGAACGGCATGATTGATTGCGGCGTCTCGCCTGTTCTGAATTTTGGTGTTTTTTGGGTGCCTGGTCTGCCGAGCCCCAGAAATTGTGCTCGTCAGAGCCATCGCCGCTCAAAGCATCGAAACGAGTTTGCGCTGGGCATCGGTGTCGCCGTCGATGTACCGCTGCGTGGTCTGGATCGACCGGTGCCCTGCCAGCAGTTGCACGTCGCGCAACGAGCCGCCCGCCTTATGGACGATGCGAGCGGCCCGGGTGACGAACGTGCGGCGGCCTGAATGCGACGAGCAGCCTCTCAAGCCGATGTTCTTGAACGCCCGGTTGAACCACACGACAATGCTCAGCGGCTGCATACGGCCGCCGCGCTCAGAGGCGATCACGTACTGCGATGGCGGCGCAACCTGGCGCCATGCTGCCAAGGCGGCAGCCAGATCGGGGTGAAGCGGAATTGACCGGCCGCTGCATTTCTTCGCCGTCATGCAGCTCGATCAAGCCGCTGACCTGGCCCGTGGCGTCGAGGACCATGTCCCACGTCAGGTTGGCGATCTCGCCAGCCCGCAACCCGGCCTTGGCCGACAGCAGGACCATCACGGTGTTGCGCAGCCGACACCGGGTGCAGCTGGCGTAGACGAGGAGGTCGCCGACATTCGTAGTGGATAGTATTTTCGCTCGTTTGCCTGGCATTGTCGGCTCTTTAGTCAAATATACAGCAGCGAGCCTGCTCGAACAATAAAAGAGGCGAATTTCACCATCTAAAAGATGACTGATAAGCAAACAGCAATTTGCTTATCAGTCTCGCGCTGATTGGATTTTACACAGGCGCCCGCCTTTCCGAATACTCCGGGGATTTAGGATGCCGATAGCCGCATGGTGCCGTTCGAGGCGAAGCCAATGACGAAGTTCTATGTGCCGGATTTGACCGTCAACATTGATAATCCATTTGTGCGAGACGGGAACGACAAGCTTACACTCATAACGGTCGCCCCTTAGGATAGGATGTCTACCAACTCCGATCCTGAATCCGTAGCACCGCTGGAACTCGCTGGATTCTTCATCTTGAGCCAACTTTTACACCGACCACTTCGATACGGAAGATCACGCCGCTTCGATACGATCCCTTCTAATCCTATCTTGCAAGCATGCTGGAATATCATTTCCCCGTCACCCTCCAAGTGATCCGAAAATCGAAACCCGTCATGTCGCTCCAAGATTTTTTCTAATTTCGCTTTGCGCTTTTCAAGGGGATATTGCCGATAATCCTCACCATTCATTCGGACCCAAGATAGCTACCATATGCGGCTGATAAGGGCTGCCCCAACAATCGCTCCCCAAACTGCCGCTGACGCGACGCTTATCAGGACGACCGCCGCAAGAAAGGCGAAACAAAGCAGCAGTCCGTCTTCCTCTAAGTACGCAAGGGCAACCAGTGCGATCACAGTCGCCGGTGCGATATTGCTCAATGGCACTGGAGTAAGAAGCAACGCGGCAGTCAGCAACAGGATCACGACACCAACAAAGTGCTTGGCCGCCTCAAAGGCAGTCGGCCAACGAGGATGAACTGCCTTCTCAAGATATTGCATTACGGGAATAGCGTGCCCACCAACCCAGAACAAATAACGCGTTGACAAACTTCGGGTGGTGATGAATTGCGGAAAAACAAGCTCACGACGACCCGCGATCATTTGGAGCGCAACGCCAGCGAGCATAAGAGCGGGTATTGTCGAACCTATCGGCGTTGTCGCGAGCACGCCAAGGAACAGGAGGACGATGCCGAACGAACGCTGGTGTAAGGTTGAGATCAGCCAGCCAAGAGTGAAGCACTCCGGTGGTGCCTGATGGAGAAGGTCCTCTAGCATCCGTGAGCTAGGCCGCTCTTTCGTGTGGGGCTGAACCTGCTCCATTCGCGCTTCCTCGTCATCATCCTCGTCAAATCAGCGCCGATGTGTCGGTGCAAATGTTCCGGCTTCCGTCCGAGCGGCGGCGAGGCAGTCAGCTTTTGACGCGCAGTCTTCGGCGTAATGGCTTATACCAATCGTAACGTCCAGTCTGCTCGATTGCCTCTATCCACGCGCAGTCGAAGGAATTCTTCGAGACCTTGAGTTCGCGCAACGCTGCGTCACGTAATTCGGCTTTGGTCAGGAACTTTGGTTGATTGTCTCGCATAAATGAAAGCAGCCAATGGTAACACCGCTGCCGTTCTTCGTCGGCTTTGTCATAAAGTTCCTGGGGTCTGCTCTTCGGCATCGACGGCCTGAATCATAGGGCCAATGGCAAAATCAACAAGGTTGGCGCTTATCCTTGACGGCGGCCTCTGGATGGATTGGGAATCGGAATGCTCGACAAGCCGAAAACAAAGGCCGCCTCCGGCGTGAAGGCGGCTTAAAGGAAAACTCTCCCAGTCGGCAAATCAAATGTGCGGAACCCGTTCTTGGGCTTTGGTTTCAGCCGCTGTGACAGGTTGCGCAGGAAGCTGAAGCACCATTGCTTCCTGACCCTTCAACACGTGGGTCAGCAGCACCATCTTTCCATCGGGAAATTCCAACGCATCGTGATGCGTTCGCGGGTTGTCCTTGTTCACTTGCCGAAAAGATGGCCGTGGTGTGCTTGAGCACCTCGGGCTTCCACCCGAGCAACTGCCCGCGTGCACTGCACTGCACATTACCGGAGCGGTGAAGGCAAGCTCCGTGCCCGGAAGCAACCCGCCCTTCGACCGGCATGATTCTGATGAGCGGTGCCACCTGCGCTCTAAAGCGCGCTCTCGTTCAAGTGGGTATTGAAGCGAAGTCGGCACGGCAGTCACCTCCCTTTTGGTGAGAACGGCTGGCGATGATGGTTGTTCCGCAGTCGCGGGCCAGATTGCTGGTGCCCTGGCCATAGAAGGCGCGGACTGCGTGAGCATGCCAGGGACGGCACTGCCTTTACCGGTGTGGCGCCGATGAAGCGGCCTGCTTCTGCTCACTGTCCGCGCACGGGATCAACGCGCCAGCGCTCGAATGGTTTCTAGCCCGACCATCTGCAAGGGCACGATCCGCGTCGATGCCCCAGTTGACGCAACTTCATCCGGCAAGGAGGTTCGCGCTGCTAAGCTCGGCAGCTCGCTTCTGATACTCCTTTGCCATCCGGCGTAACTCCGCAGCCACTGCACGCGATTTCGCAGCGCGAGCTTGCCGCAGGCAAATGCGCCTTCCGGTGTCCTGCGCCTTTTCCTGAAGGCGCTCGAACTCCGCAAGCCGACGCGCGATTTCGAGATTCGCGGCTCCCTTGCTGCGATTACATGAGGCGTGTGTGATGGCGAAGTTGTTCTCCGCGTCGAGCCCATCTTCAATTAGAGGATCGATGTGGTCGATATCAAGCTGACCCTTGTGCAACATAAGATCGACGGGCTGATCACAGATGAAGCAGCGGCCCGACTGTCGTGTCAGAAGCTTTTGCTCCAGCTTTGCCCTCTGCTCGGCGTCAAGTCCTGTGAGATACCGTGACTTCGGCATTGCGGACTCTCCAAATGAGAAGAAAAGAGTAGTCGTTCGTCAGACGTAAGGGAACTTGCCGGCTGAGCGAGTGGTTCACGCCCGACGCTCCTGCAGCACGCGTTGGCTGACCCAGGACAAGCAGGCGAGCCGCTCGCCCTTGGGTTTAGGTGTGAGGGAATGCGACAGTTTCCGGTTAGCGCGCAACTCCTGTTTTACTGACGGCGAAAGATGTCCAGATGCTCCGAGACCTGATCTGCAATCGCCCGTCCTGACCTTATAGCAACGACACGGAAGCCCTGATCTTTCAGCGCTTCGCGCACCGTGCGGTCACGTTCGGCTTGGGCCGGCTCATCATGGTGGGGACCGTCAATGAAAATGCAGACACCGGGAATACCGTCCCGCTCGTAATAGAAATCGGGCTGAACGGCGATGCCATCTGCAGGTGTGTGTTGCGCATGGTCCGGTAGGCGCAGCCCGTTCTTGTAGAGATATTCGAGAAATGCGCGTTCGAAGCTTGAACCAGGATCGATGAGGCCCAACAGCCGTCGATATTGCTCATTATAACTTGGCCCATTTGCAATGGGCGCGATCTCACTGCGCGAGAGTGCAAATAAGAAGTCACGCACCTTATGTCGATCGAGATGCCGATGATCCGGTTGATTGGAATAGCTCAAGAGACAATCGTAGCAGGCTACTGTGCACCGCTCTTCCCAATCGGGCAGCGCTTGACCACTGGACGGATCAAAGTGAAGGATTTCGAGCGCGCGAGACGGCTAATTTTCTGAACTCACGAGGTTCAGCAATAAGCCGTTCCCAGACGCCAATGCCGCCCTCCGCCGCCTCCCAAAATAGAAGATTTTCATTCTCCTCGCGTCCAATAAGCTCGACTGCGATCTCTCGCTCTTCGATTTGATATTCGATCTGCAATGCACGGCGAAGCGCGTAGGCTAGACTTCTGAGGAAGCCCTCATCGTTCGCCGCTTCTGAACTCGGCTGCAGCAAAAGGAGATTCCGGTTATCCGTGACAAATGGCCTGATGCCAGTCATCAGAGTTCCGACCACCGCCATCGGCATTGTTTGCGTCGTCCGCATCATCCCTCGACCGCCAACGACCGGTCGCGCTATCGATGATGAAGCCAACTTGTTCGGATGACTTTCGCCAACCGTGATTAATGCGCCACAGCTGGGCTTGCGGCAGATATAGCGCCGACAGGATCGGCTTGCCCGTCTCCGGTTCGACGAGAATGCGACGTTCTCGTGTTGCGGTTCCTCCAGTGCGAAAATGCGTTGTAGTCGAGTAGCCTTCGCGGACCCGCTCCTCTTCTTCCGAGGTGATACGCGTCCAGCGCTGCGCCCGTACTGTCGGCTGCTGGAACAATGATTGCGGATATTGTGATGTCGCTCCATCGAGCCGCGTTCCGCAGTGGACGCAAAGATCAACATCGGCCTCATCACGAGGGATGTACGTAGCCGCAGCAATTGCACAATTTTGCCCGGGTTAGACGTGCCTCGATGCCACCGGCAGGTACAACAACAGAAGCAATGCGATGCTTGCGGCCTTCGTGATAAAGCGTAGTTGCCGGGCCCAAATTCGACCAAGCCAATGAACCGGGGACGATCGATGGCTTGAGCCTGCTCGCCCGTAGCAACAAGCGCTCGGACCGGAAGGCGCGGGAAGTTATAGCCCGGAAGAAATCCCTCGTTGGCGAGGTACCGATAGACGTAGAAGTCGGCCTCGGTGTTATCACCTTCATTCAGGAGAAGTTGAATCTCTCGCTTGGCTTCCCGTTCACGCTGCTCGGCTGTATCCCGGTCTTTGCGCGCTGCACGTGGATTGTCGATGATTTTGCGAGCGGCATCGCGCTGCTCTGTCGCCGCCTTGTAAAGCTCGCGCCAGCGATCGAATGCCTGATCGAACCTTTGCGGTGCCGATCGAGCAATGTCTTCCAACCAAGCCTGCGAATACCAATGCGCTTGAGCCAGCTCGGGCCCACAGAAGGAGATTACCTCTGCGAAAGGCATCGAGAGTTTCTTTGAGACTTTGCTCTGTGAATTTGAGCTGTTCCGCCAAATCCTCCCGGACTGGATGACCTGGTTTATCGAGGTCGAGAACCTCGGCAATCGATTGCCCAAGCTTAGGCTTCACGATCGAGAGCCAAGTCGACTGAAGGTGTGCCTCGACGAGTTCCTTGTTGACGAGGTCAATTCGTGGTGGCGCAACCACGCCGGCGATCATGTCTTGCGCCTTGTGAAAGAAGTATCGATCGTGGACATTGCCGTGGCTCGCGAAAGCCATAACCAGTGCCGCTTTGCCGCCGCGACCGGCTCGGCCGCTGCGCTGAGCATAGTTTGCGGGCGTTGGCGGCACATTGCGCATGTGGACGACCGACAGGTCCTTGATGTCGACCCCAAGTTCCATCGTCGGTGAGCAGTACAGGATCGGCAGCTCTCCAGAATTGAAATTCCTCTCTCGCAGCTCCCGCCGATCAGATCGTACTTGTCCGGTGTGCTCCGCCGTTATCAGGCCCTTGAATTGCCCTTTCCGCTGCTGATTGCCATTCCCTCCCAGTGCCTGCTGATAGAGGGCCCCGAAATAAGCATTGGCATTGCGCCTTGTCTCATCTTCCCGGCGCAAATGGAGTGACTTGCCGCGGACAGGGTCTGGCGGAGGCGGCACGCCATCGCCCAGCCGCCAGCGCAATGCACTCACCATGATCTGGACACCAAACGGTTGGCCGTTTCTTTCAACAATCCGAAGGATATGCCCTCTTAGCGCGGCCAGCAGGATCGTGATCAGCTTTTCAACGTCTTCGGCTGAAAGATTTTCATCGATCCCCCATGTGCGCCGGGAGCGGAGATAACGAGCGATTGCCGAACGCGGGCCTAGGCGAAGCGCCACGTCGCGGTCACGATCTGTGGGTGTCACTTGCGGGAGGACCGCAATGCCTCCTCGACGCAGCCGCTCCTGCTCATCGAATGCCCAAGGCTCTCGCAGCACAGCGTTGGCACGCTGCACAAGCCGTCGTGTCTCATCGTCCGTCAGCGCACGGTCATCGAGAATTAGAACGCTGCGCATATGATCCAGAATTGCGGTCAAGACGGCTTTGCGTCCCGCTGGTGAAACACCTCCAATGGTTGAATGAGACCAAAGCGCTTCGTTTGCGACGAGCTCATCGAGTCCCGGCATACTCAATTCTCAATAGGCCGGTTTGCTCCAAGTTTGGCTGTGCCACGCGCCAAGCGCGGGCCAAATCTTCCACAGCAAGGTAGTGAAGAACCTGCATCATTACATTTCGAGCGCTAGCAAATCCGGGGCCGGCTTCGACCGGCTCCTTCATAAAGTGCTCTGGCTTTGGGTCGAGCGCAGCAAAAATTGCTTCTCCGAGCGCATCGAACGCCAGTGTATGGCCCTGCGCGGATCGCAGCGCCTTGACGAGGGCTGCTCGGAGTTGGACCACCTGAACAAAATCGTTGGTATGCCCGGCCTGCAACGAGGCATCCTGCCGGTTATCTGTAAAGCTCAACAGGCGCGGCGGCTCGCCTGTCTCGCGTACACCAAATTGCGGAAGACTGGTCACGGCCGTCGTAGCGACCACGGTCGTGGCGGTAGAGCGGCCAGTCTGGCTGAGAGTCACCAGCTTGCGGAAGTCACTCTCGCGGAGATCATAGGCTGCACGGCAGCGAAGGCACAGCATAAGTGGCCGCGGTTGCCACCAGGCAGCAAGCGCGCCGGCGATTTCAGTCTCGCTCGCCTTACCGTCGACTGTCACCCAAATGCGTCGAGGGACGTGGGCTTGATAATGCTTTTTGACGCGCAAACCGCTTCGGCGCATATCGACAAAATTGTCGGGCAAATCTTCGTCCTCGCTCCAGAGACTGCCATCCTCAAGCGAGATGAATCCGGGGTCGCCGCAGGTCCTCGTCGGTAACATGCAGCAATGGCGAACGGGGCAGGAGTTCAAGGCCGTCCTTTCCAGGAGCGAGCGAGCAGAGGTAATGCTCTTGCCCGCATTCGCGGCAGAATGCGAGTGGGTACATGACCCGGTTTTCAGGCTTGCCGGATTCCCTCGGCGCGTAGAACGGCCCTTCTGAAGAGAACGACCGCACATCTGGCGCTTCCAATGTTGTGTAAACACTGCCTCCCGATGAGAGAAACTGGTGGAGCCGGAAGGCAAACACTGGCTCGCCCGGCCGCTGTTCGGCCGCGTTGCCAGCGTCGAGAACGGCTCTCAACGCCGCATTGCACTGTTGTTCAGTAAAGCCAGTCTTCTCGACTAACTGTATTAAGCCGTCCTGAAAGGCCAGAGGCTTGCGGCGCTCCAGGCGGCCATCACTGCTGATTGCGAGCCCGAATGTCGTTTCAACCCAAGCGGCAAGGGGATGGCTCGTAACTGACGCGACTGTCGGTTCGGGCGGCGGCGCGAGTACGGCTGCGCGCAAAGCTTCGGTCGTCGTTGGCACCTCGGCGGTGGTAAGCCGTCGCAGCTTCTCGTCGATCACATTGTCCGGTTTGATCGTCACGCCGAAGAACCGGCTGCCGACCTCCCCAATGCGTGCGCGCGTCGCATTGCGATCCTCGCCCGTCGCAAGAGTGGCCGACGTGCCGATGCACAAAAGATCGTCACGGCCAGCCCGCTGGCGTACTCGGCGCATCAGCATAGCGACATCCGCACCTTGTCGCCCGCGATAGACGTGCAGCTCGTCGACCGCGAGAAACTTTAGTGCCCGAGTCGCCTGATGCAGAAGCGAACGATCCGCCGGACGAATCAGCACATATTCGAGCATCACGTAGTTGGTCAGCAGGATATGTGGTGGATCGGTCAAAATCCGATCGCGGTCCTTGCCACGGTCCTGCCCGGTGTAGCGCGAGAAAGTGATCGGGCAATCTGGCCAATTCTTCTTGAAGTCCTGTAATGCCTTGAGCTGACTGTTGATCAAGGCGTTCGTCGGATAAACGACGAGAGCGCGAACGGAATGATCGGTCGGATTGTTCTTGAGCACGTGGTCCACAATCGGCACCAGGTAGGTCAGGCTCTTGCCTGACCCGGTGCCGGTGGAAACAAGGTAGGGCTCGTTCTTGCCCGCGGCGGCGATGGCTTCGGCTTGGTGCCTGTAGAGCCGGATATTCGGCCCGAAGAAGCGCGCAGTTTCTTTCCCGATCACACCGCCTGCCGCGAGGTCGGCAAGGGTACGGGCTGGCTCGTAAGCCGGATTGAGCTGCAACACCGCATCAGGCCAGAGCTCACCACTCTCCAGCATTTCCTGCACGAAGCGCTCGATGCGCTCATCGCGGATATGGATGAAGCTTTCCACATACTCGCGATATTCACGGACGACATGTCCGCGCAGGCCGAAAACATCGAAGGCCATTGCCCGCCCCTAGCCCCGGTTCTCGTCAAAAAGCGACAATGGTTGCTTTGCATTATCCCTTGCCGGGGCGATATCGGTGGTACTGCTTCCAATGCAGTTCAATCCAGCTCTCACGAATTCATCTTCCGACCACCGGTACCGATCATAAAGCCGCCAAAGCGAATGACCGGATTTCTCCCACTGCTCATGGGACCTCTTTATGACATCATATGCTCTGAATCTTCGGTGCACGAATCGGAATGCGTGTCCAAGCTGGACGATCTCCGCACCCTTCCAGCGCAGCAGCGCTTGTTGTTGCGGATCGTGATGAATGAGCAATGCGGTAATTAGGAGATCAGGACTAGGCTCGCTTCGACCCCTTTCGTACAGTTCGCGAGCAGCTTGGTCCCAAAGTCCATCAGGAATGACACCGACGAGAGCTAGAAAGCTCTCCATAATCCTCCGTCGTTGGTTCGACCATGCACGATTGAAGCCATGCGCCCCCTTTTTTGCATCACAGAATACAACAATCGTGCGTTCCACACGCTCGATCCAATCATCATCAACCATCGGATTGTCAAGGTGCTCGCGCCGGTATCGGAAGCACACGCCAACAACGTCGATCTCAGTTCTGTCATCGCCTCTTCGGTCACCGTGTACCAGGAGATTTCTAAGGCACAAAAATCCGATTAGGCGCAGATACCAGTAGGCAACATCCTCAGGATTAAGTTTGTCAGACATGAAACTCATTCCAAACTTATGCCGCACCGCGGATGTTGGTTGTAGACTCGGAATTGTCGACGCGAGCGAGGGCGGCACGTAACCCCCGCACAATCTCCTCAAAGGCCGCGTAGTTTTCCTCGGTCTGCTGCTTGGCGTCGGTGACCCAAGCCGCAAAGGTCTCCTTGGCCTCAGGATGCGGTGCCATCAGGTACCAATAGGCATCGTCGGCAGGGCCGAGTTTTGGGACGAGCGTAAACAGACGGCGGGCGAGGTCCAAATTGTCGAGTAACTCAGCCTGCGGCGGGCCGGAGAAGCGCCAGACCCCGGCGGCTTCAGCATGCCGTCGCAGCGCCGGCGAGAAGGCAGCCTCGATCGTGAACGGCCAGTAGTCGGCGGGGACATTGTGCGCCTTCATCGCCGTCGCAAAGGCGGCGGTCGGCCTTAACAGGCACCAGTGGATGCCGTTCGGCAGCTGCCGCCATGCCCCGCCCTTGCGGACGTGACCGTCCTCAGTTAGCTGGCGACCAGCGGAGTCGTTGTCAGCGAGCACGAACACAACACGCTCACCCAACACCTCGCGCAGCGCCTTCCCCTTTCCGGCCAAGCTGCCCATTTCCTTGGTGCCGCCGGCCGCAATTACCTTCACCGGCATCGGTTCGTTCGGGAAGAAGACGAGCCACGCCGCCTCGATGATTTTTGCGTCGGTCACGCCCTCGACGAATAGGGTGGGCTTGGGCGTGGCGCTGGCGAGCGCAAGCAGCGCTTTCGAGTTTTGCTCGGCCTGTTCTACAGCGCGTCCCGATCATAGTGGTTCATACCCCGAATGTCTGAAGTAAGCGATGCATTCCGCAGGATCGAGCGCCCGAATGTACGAACGAACACATCGGTGCAGTCCTTCCATTGTGCGCTCCGCAGCTTTGCGCAGGCATGTCTTCAGAGGATGGAACAGCAACTCTATAGGGTTAAGGTCCGGAGAATACGCTGGCAAGTAGCGGAGGCTTGCACCGACAGCCTGGATCGCCTCTTCCACACCTGCAACCTTGTGGAAGGGGGCGTTGTCGACCACCACAATGTCCCTGCGCTTGAGCGTTGGGACCAAACATTGCTCTATGTAAGCCAGGAAGGCCTCTCCATTCATGGCTCCTTTGATCAGCATCGGAGCCACAACGCCGGTTTGCCGCAGCCCGGCGATAAACGTCACCGTCTCCCAGTGTCCCATCGGGGCATCGCTGACCAAGCGCTCGCCGCGTGGGTTCCAACCGTTGAGCCGCAGCATGTTGGTGGTGACTGCCGTCTCGTCGATAAATACGAGGTGGGCCGGATCAAGAAAGCCTTGCTCCCGAATCCAGCGTCGGCGCGCGCGGGCGACGTCGGCTCGCTTCCGCTCTGCCGCCCGCAGGCTTTTTTTTAATCGTGATGCCATGGCGAGCAAAGAAGCGGGACAGCGCGCTGCGGCTGCCTGGGATTCGCCGCTTGTGAAGCGCCGAAACGATCTCATTCAGCGTGAGGTCCGATTCCTCGCTGACGAGGGCGAGGATCTGCCGCGAGTGCTTCTCCAGTGGCGAAGTACTCCCTCCACTGCGCATGGGTTCGAAAGTCCCGTTTTCACGAAAGTGCTGCACCCACCGGATCGCAGAACTGACGCTGACATCAAACTGTTCGGCCGCCTCCCGTCGGGATCCTCCTTCTTCCACGAAGTCGATGACGCGCGTTCTCAACTCACCAGGATACGGTCCATGCATTGGCCAGCCCTCCGGCGAATCAATGCGTTAAACTCGCACCTCCGGCGTGTCTTGGGAATCCCGATTCACTGCGGTCGGGACGTGCTGTAGTTTCGCGCGCGTGGCTGTGAGCTCCTGCGCCACCCGATCGATATATTGCGGCTCGCGCAGGCGCACCGGATCGAACGTCCCGTCCGCCGCGAATCGATCCCAGGCTTCGAGCACCAGACGTTGTGTCCGGTACTCGCCAAATTCATCATTCTCTCGCTCTTTCAGAACCCGAAATGTTTCGGAAGGATATTCCTCGCCCATTACCGCTTTTGGATCGAGAATGTATTCCAACTCACGACGGGTCAAGCCGTAGAGATACGCGTAATAGGCATCTAGCTCCGAGCGCACCTGAGCGCGATGACCAGGGTCCCAAAGAAAAGGATCGCCGCTATAACCTAGGTCCATCGCAAATGGCTTCATCGCGACCGCTGTGAAAGTCAGTTCCACTACTCGCGGGACAATGAAGCCCAGCTCATCTTCACCATAAGAGGACGGCGGCAAAATAGGCAGCTGCTCGACATAGAAGAAGTTTATATTTGTGCCGCTAATTTTCCATCTCGCGATGGCGTCAGAAATCATTGATGCAAAATTTGCGTATAGGCACGCAAATAGGCGACTGTCCCCAATCTTTTGCGGAAACACGACATTGAGACTGTCGCTGATACCAGAATACGGCAGCACACCCGGTATGAATCTTCTTACATTTGTATGATTGCTTATCTTTCGAAAACATAGAAACCATTTTCTGTTCCAGGCGTCCCCTAGTCGAGTCCTAATCTCCGCTTCGGCCACATGATAACGTGGATTTACCTCAAATCGGGTATCGCCATACTGAGCGATGGTCAGTCTCGGCAACGCACGGGTGTCTGCAATCTGGCCTGACGGATAGCTGCCAAAACGATGATCGTAGACGTGCATCATTTTGGCTTCGTACAGCGGCAAATAGTGCTCGCCGTTACGTGATCTCCACGATGCGCCGTCTTGTGTAGTTCCGGCTTCAAGCAACTGTGATGACGTGTAAAACAACGAACTACTGCTGGTCATATTGAACAAGCCCTGCCTGAAGCTAACGGCCCATGGATTACCAGCCTCAGCGTTGGCGGCATTCACTAAAACGGGAATACGATTGTAGATACTCTTCGCAAGCTCGGCGTCTGCCTTGCTTCGAAATGTCGGAGCGGTCTTGGTGTTAGGATTCAGGAGTGAAATGTCATCCGCTGTTAGGCTGACTCGGCGGCGGGAATCCGCAAGTTGTTCAATGTTAGATGCGCAGAATACGAAATCCGTTGCTTTCACATCGCTCGACAAAGTTACCAAAGAGAATCGCACTAACGTGGCGACTGATCGAAACAGGTTTTCGGTGTTCTCGAAATCGTACAGCGTTGCCAAGCGCCCCCCGCAGACATCTTTTCAAAGAAATCTGCATTCCCTTCTTCAACAGCAATTCCAGTAGGCACTATGAGTCCAGCGCGACCGCGCGGCGTCACCAATGCACTGAATGTTTCAGAGAACAATGCATAGGTGTTCAGTTTCCCGTGAGCGCTCAGCACGAATCTTCTGCTACCGCGCACAAAATGATTTTGTTTCTCGATTGCCTGTCTTGCATATTGATAACTTTTCCAAAGTACTTGGTTACTTGGTTTTAGCGCTTCTATCGCCTGCTTTCTTTTTGCACCGGGAAGCCCAGAAATCGACGGTGCGTGGATTGCAAAGAACTCTTTGTCGGAGAATTGGGAAACCTCCCATGGGGGATTACCCAAAATGACATCAAAGCCACCAGCGGCAAAAACCTCAGGAAATTCGAGGGGCCAATGAAAGAACCGTCGGGCAGCAGCAAGATCGGTACAGGTGCCAGCTACGCGACCTTGTGGCAACCGGCCACCAATCGCATCCCATACGAAGCGTGTTGTAGGCACTCCGTCCGCACCATCCGTCGTTAGCGGCGCAAAGAATGCCGCGGTCCAAAGATCACACGCCCACTTCGCCTTCTCCCAATCGGCACTGTGACGCAGTGCGCTATAGGCTGCTTCCTTGGCATGGACCTCATTAGGGTTTGTCTCCGACAGATCGGCAATGGCGCTGAACGCGCCGGCAATCCGGGCGATGTCCTGTTGGACGCTATGCCGAAACAAGGAATCCCGTTTGGCCTCGCCCTTGTTGCGTTTTTTGATCTCGGTAGCAACTTTTTTGTCATCTCCGGTCACGCTGTTGTAGGCGTCATCGGGCACGCCCGCCTCCAACACCTTAAGGTCGAAGACGCCCACCAGGCTTTCACCGCACTTAATGTGATGATCGAGGAACGAGAGGGGCAAGCCTGGTTCCTGTCCCTCAATCCACAGTGCGACCTTGCACAGGTCAACCGCGAGAGGATTCTTGTCGACTGCATAGATGCAGCGGCGGATTACATCTCGCACCGCATGACGATAATCGGCAGGATTAGGTTCAGCCTCGCCGGATCGCACGCGCGCCAGTTCACGGGCAATGCGCCGCGCCGCGGCGAGCATGAAATGACCGGAGCCGGAAGCGGGATCGCAAAGCTTTAGGGAGAGTAGAGCCCGTTCCTGCTCGTCGCGTGTCGGAGCCTTGGACAGCCGATCCTCAATTACCGGCTCCAACGCGCTCCTGATTAGTTCACGGACCAGCTCCGGTGGAGTGTAGTATGAGCCGGTCGTCTTGCGCTCACTGCCAACGATCAATTCGAATGTCGAGCGCTCACCGTCGATCTTTACCTCAGGATGGTAGTCAAGCAGGCTTTCATAAACCGAGCCGAATTCCTCCACATCGAGGCCGCCGAAATTGACGCGTCGGCGAACGCCGCTTTTGCTCTTGTGGCCATCAGCGTCTTCGAATGTCGACAAATGCCAGATAGCAGCCAGCAGGTTTGCATTGCTTAATCGTGGTCCGGGTTCGCCTTGTCTGTCGATCAAGTCGGCGCAGGCAAAGCGGCCGAAGAGTTCACCGTCGAGCGCGGTTAGCCCGAGCTGCGAAGCTTGGTGGGAGTCTTCGAACAGGCTAAATGTCTGTTTCAATCCTTCCCAAAGATCGCTGTGGGCGTCGTCGAACAGCCGGCCATCAGCGCGTTTCCGCAGTCGTTCGACGGAGTACCAACGGTCATAAACATCCTGCCGAGATTCATTCTCGCCGTCAGGCACAAATAGGAGCCGCCGCTCCTCGGCGACCATGAGAAAAAGCAGCCGGTAAATGAACCGAAGAAGCTGGCGGTAATAGTCCAGGTGCGAGATCACCTTGCTGTTCAACTTCTCGCGTAGAGCGCTGCTTTCAGGGTGAGCGAGAAAGCCAGTACCGAGAGTTGTCGAGCGCCACTTCTACACCGTCGCGTAGGCGCTCCCGCACGCGGCCGCCTTGCTCGATACCTTGCTGGTAGTACTTCTCCAGCCAGCACTCATGCGCATCGCCGGCGCCGCGCGGCAGGCGCGTAGCATGGGCGAGGCGATAGAACAGGACAAACTCGCTGTAGAGGTTGCCCTCGAAGATCGCTTCAAGGTCGAATTCGATGAAGCTCGGCTTGGAAAAACGGACGGTGTTGCGCAGGAGCCGTAGCATCATCCCGTTGGTGACAATTCCCCACAGTGCATCGGATCGGTTGAGATAGTCCTGCACCAGCGCGTGGGGGCTGCGCTGCTGCATTACCCTTGCGATCGAGCTCCTGCTCGCAGGGGACGATGTGCACCGGAGGTCGCTGTGGGTTCGGTCCCGAAGCGGTGGGAGATTTTGAAGGTGCCCCCCCCGGCCTCGGCGGCGGGCCGCTGGAAGACAAGCGTAAACCCGAGTTCCTCCAGCAGCGGTAAGTACCCAAGTTTCGCGGGTAATGGTCGTCGCGCTTTCCTTGCCGCGGGCAAGCCGGACGCTGAAGGCGTTCCAGTGGATCAGCGCTTCCGAGAATGCCTTCTGGATTTCATCGCTGAGACGGCTATCGAGGCCGAAGTCCGCTGGACGTTGGCCCGACACGTCCTGCGGCGTAGCAGCGATCTGCTCGACCAGATCGCTGCTGATCAGTCCACCTTCGATCGTGATGGCGAGATGCGCCATCAGCCGCGTCCCTTCACCGGCAGCAGAACAAAGCAGCCGAGAATATCCGGCGGCGTGTGCGGTTGGATTTTCAGCGGGCGCTCCTTGAGCAACGCGCGCAGACGCTTGTGGGCGGCGTCAAGCTCTGCCGCGCGCCAATCGAGAATCGGGCGAAACCAATCTGAATTGTCCTTTAGTAGGCCCAGAGCGCGCTCGACGTTGCTGGTTCGCTCTTCCCGAGAGATGTTGGCTTTGGGCAAGGCTTTTTCCGCAAGTTCGCGCCCTACAGTGGCGTAGGGTTCGAGCCAGCGAAGGCCACTGCCGTCACGCTCAAAAGCGGCAAGCACGATCTCCTCGGCAAATTCTTCCGTTGCCTCGACCAAGCGATATCGGAATCGCAACAGCATTAAAGCCGTCCATTTAGCGACCGCGTCCGTGAACATTCGCGCCCGCCCGAGCGAAGCGCTCGTCGCCCTCCAGCGAAAACGCCTCGCCCAGCACGGCATCGCAGACACGTGCGACTAGCGGGCTGGTTGCGACCGAGATAAAGCGCCTCGTCATCCTTGCGGCGGTCGAACGTGATCGCGATCGGAAACTCGCCGCCGTTGCGAAGTCCTGCAGCTTGGGCTTGAGAGACCCGGCGGACAGGGTAAAGACGCTGTCCTTACCTCTTGCGGGGTCGAGACTGCCACCGAAACGCTGCAAGGCGTCAGCCAGAAAACGGCGCACTGCTTGCGGATCGCCGAGCACGGCGTCGGTCGCCTCGATCTCGCGCGCGACCTCGTCGGGCTGAATGCCATGCTGAGTGAAATAACCACGGCGGCTTTTCTCCCGCTCGGCCGCAGCATCCCACGCCTCATGCAGCCGGCTCGCTTCGGGTGTAGCTAGCGCCAGCTCAAGTTGGACCTCCTCGCGCCCTCGCAATAGCACGTTATCCACCACCGTCTGGATAACCTGCTCCGCATCCATCGGGACCGGCACGGCAATGCCGAGATCGCGTCGAATCTTGCGCGCCTTACGAATCAGCACTTCAAGCACGACCTGATCGACCGGATTGTTGGCGCCATAGAGCAGCACCATCTTCACCTCGCCGCGGGGCTGGCCGAAACGGTCGACACGGCCTTCGCGCTGTTCCAGGCGGTTCGGATTCCAGGGAAGGTCGTAGTGCACGACTGAGTCGAAGTGCTCCTGCAGATTGACGCCTTCGCTGAGACAGTCGGTCGCGACCAGGATGCGGTGAGTGCTGCGGCTAAGCTCCGCCACTCGCTCGCGGCGTTGCTCGTCATCGATCTCTCCCGTCACCGCGGTCACATGTACACCCTTCAGCTCTGCGGCTAACAACGAGCCGAGGTAATTCGCCGTCTGGATAAACCGGCAGAAGACGATCGGGTGATGGCCCTCTTTCAATTGGGCCTTGAGAACTTCGAGCAACGCTTGCAGCTTGCGATCAGCCTTCGGACCGCCGAGACTCCGCGCGCGATCCCGAAAGCGTATTAGGCGCCGGCGCTCCGGGTCGCTCCATTCCGCTCCCGCGTCCTCCAGGGGGCCGGTCGGTGCGTAATCACCCGCCGCTTCATCGTCGAGTGCGTCCAACACTTGCGGCCGATAGGTCCGGTCAACATCGTCCTGGGTTTCGTCGTCGCTGGCCAAATCCGACATACGGTCAGCACGCGCATCGAGAACGGCGGCTGCGGCAGCGGGACTCGACAGCAGACAGCGTAGAAGCGCAATCGCCGCCCAATGGCGCACGCGTTGCTGTGGGGCCCGGAGCTGCCGGCCTGCCTCGACAGTTTCCCGGCAGTAGTCAAGAACGTCGTTGAAGAGCTTGAGGTAGTCGCCGGCAAGCTCATAGCGTCGCTCTTCGGATTTGCGCTCCGGGAACGGTGTCTCGCTGCCCAGCCATTTCTCTACGTCTTGACGGCGCCGTTGAATCACATGCGGAAGCAGCCTCTTCCTGTCCTTCTCCCCCTCCAGATCGGGGTCGAGAAGGCCGAGTAGCGAGCGAAAGCTTTCCTCGATCCCACTGTGTGGAGTGGCTGTGACAAGGATGACGTGACGCGATGGGTCCTTGGCGAGGTCGCGTAGGAGTTCGTGACGCTGGTGTTCAACTCGCCTATCGGTGCCGCGCGGGCGCGCCGCAATGTGTGCCTCATCGACGATGATTAGGTCAGGAGCATCGCGCAGAAATGCGTCACGATGGCCACCTCGATCAGACTTCACGAAGTCGATGCTCGCGACGAAATTGGGATAATACCCGTAGATCGAAACATCCTGACGCGAGCGCTCGCGTTCGAGGCGCGCCATTTGCGACGGCTGGACGAGCACGGTCTCGATCGCGAATTTCTCGCGCAGTTCCCGCTCCCACTGATCGCAGAGATGTGCTGGCGTGAGCACGGCGAGACGCTTCGCTATGCCCCGATCCAGCAGTTCGCGGGCGATCATCCCGGCTTCGATGGTCTTGCCGACGCCAACGTCGTCCGCGATCAAGAGCCGCACCGGATCGAGCCGCAGGGCCATGATCAGCGGCACGAATTGGTACGGGCGCGGGGTGACCGATATCCGGCCAAGCGAACGGAACGGAGCCGCGCCGGAACGAAGACTGAGGCGGGCGGCATTGAACAGCGCCATCACACCGGTAGCATCGCCCGGTCTCGCCGCCGCCGGCGGCACAAATTCGGCGGACGTGATCTGGCGGCCTTCGAGGGGCAGATAGATGCCGATTTCGTCGGCTTGGCCCCGGGTCAATGGCCGCAGGTGCAGGACGCTCGGCTCACGCCCGGGTAGGACAATCCAGTCACGCCCCCGGGCCCGAACCAGCGATCCGGGCGAGAATCCGCTTTGCATCAGTGACCCTCCTGAGCCCGATTCTCACGGAATTAAAGCGATACACTAGCAACACTAGCGCCGACAGGGCTCAAGCTGCCGATTTTGCCTAACCCCCGACCGGGCACTGACTCGCTTGCCGAACGGGAAGGATTTTTTCCACTAGCCCGCAAAAAGGGCTTGCCATGTCGCCGTGTACGATGTACACAAAATCTGTGTACGATGTACACAAGAGGCACTATGGCAGCGGATGAAAAGGACCTCGTCGGCGTAAATGAAATCGCCGAGATGGCAAGAGTCTCAAAGCAGGCCGTCACAAACTGGCGCGCACGCTCCACCGACTTTCCGACACCTGCAGCAAACCTGGCGTCTGGCCCCGTTTTTCATCGCTCGCAAGTGAAATCCTGGTTGAGACGAAGGAAAGTCCCGATGACTCACGTGTTGTCGACTATCAACCTCAAGGGTGGCGTGTCGAAGACGACCCTGACGGTAGCCTTGGCTGAGACCTATTCAGCCGTGTTCGGGAAGCGGGTGCTACTCATCGACTTGGACCCGCAAACGAACGCCACCACGATGGTCATCGGCGAAGAGAAGTGGCACGAACTAAATGCCAAGGAACACACTCTCGCTCGGCTCTTCAAGGATGCGCTTAAACCTGAGGAGAGCAAGTTCAATCTCGACGCGACCCTTCAACACAGAGTGTCGAATGTAACAGGCGCACGTACAATTGACCTGTTGCCCTCCAGCCTCGACCTCATCGATGTTCAGGATCAGCTCGTCAATACACCTGTTGGAAAATATGGAGCTGTGCGCCCCTTCGATATTCTTTGGCGGGCGACCAAAGAGCTAATTGAAGACTACGATTTGGTTCTCATCGATTGCCCGCCTAATCTGGGCAAAATCACCCAAAACGGCCTGCGGATTTCTGAAGCCTACGTTATCCCAACTATTCCTGACCATCTCTCCACGTATGGCATCCCGCAGATCGTCACACGGGTCGGTGAATTCGCAAAAGAAATTGCGGAAGATATCGAACCCTTGGGCATCGTCATTTGCAAATATCAAAAGCAAATGACATTGCACAACAACATTATCAAACAATTGCGGAGCTCGGGCGACGCCCCCGTCTTCGAAACGGAAATTCGGCAGGCGAACGAAGTGGCGAACGCCGCAGAATGGACGCCATATTCTAAAACACTTAAACAGAAATATGGAGCCAATCCGAACGGACTGGCCGAGCCGTTCGCAAGCCTCGCCAGTGAGATTCTCATCAAGTTGGAAGGTGGGCTGTGAAGCTGCGCAAAGCGCTCAATGACTTCGTTCGCGTGGTTGCTGACGAAGCAGAACGGAATCCAGAATTTGCAAACCGCATTGCGGCAGTGCTGGGCTGGGTAGACTCTGGAAGTATCGGCGAAACGAGATTCCGAAGGGCGTAGCACAGCGCCTACCCTACGAGCGAAGAACAGGCGGCCCGCCCCGGTTCTGGACCCCATCGAGCTTGCACGGCTAGGAGAGAACAGGCTGAGAGAACGGCTTGCGCCTCTTTCGATTGAACAGCTGAAGGATATCGTCGCCGAGTTCGGGATGGATACTGGTAAGCTTGTGATTAAGTGGAAGAAAGCCGATCGAATAATCGAACGGATTGTCGAAACTTCAATTGCACGTGCGCAAAAGGGAGACGCATTTCGCGCTGAAAGCAAAGGACACGCGGGAAGGCGAGACATAACTTCTGTCGATGAGATCGATCATCGGGGATACCGACTTGTGCCATTCCGGGATGGCGACGCGTGGCAAGTTCAAATCCGCACCACGACAGCGACATCGATGCCGCCTGCAGAAATCACGATGAAGTTTTCGGACCGGGCGAGCGCTATCGCCAATGCCAAGGAAAATATTGACCTCTTTCTGCAAGGAAAGTGATGGTAAGATCGTTCATCGTAGCGTGCCTGCCAGGCTACACCCCAAAGCACGGCAGCTGGCTCGATCTGGCGGAATCCGAACTCGGCGTCCTATCGTGCCAGTGCCTCGACCGCCGCATTCCCGACAAGCAAACCCTCACCGACGAAATCGCCGCCTCAGGTTGTCGGTGCTCGCAACAGGGAGCCCCCCTTTGTTTTCCTCCGCCGGTTGTTTAGGGCCGTGCGGAACCGGCCGGCGATCACCACATGCACACGCTTTCGCGCTGGGTCGGTCTACGGCGTCGTACTGTGTCCGGTGGCACTTTTTTGCCGCCACAAGGGCGTGAACGGTGAGGATATCGCAGTTCCGCTGGCGGTGTCGGTGAAGGTGACGCAAGTTTGGATTGGACTACGTCGAAAGAAGCGAGCTGCGCGACAATCTGTTGGTATCATTGTTGGTATTGTTAATTACCGACTGAAAAAATATCTAATAAAAACATGCAGATAATGACCAAATTCGATGCCTCTCCTGGCACCAAACCTTTTTCGACCTCCTGATCTTCCTCGCATCAGCTCCTGGATTTGGAGCGGATCTCGTCGCGCATTTCACGGAACTCTTTCGGGCCTTTCAGAAGTCGCCGTTTGCGTTCCGCTCGCTCCTCGTCGGATGCCGACGGATCGAGAAGCTTATCAAGTTGCTTGCCGGCCAATTCGAGGGCCATCGATCGGGCTTTGGGGCTCATCGGTCCGTGCAACTCGGCAGCTGCAAGTGCCACATCAATCAACCCCCTGATGGCTTGCGAGCGGGAGCTTGCATTGTTTGTTGCGGCCCAGCGGTCGACCGCCGCAAGCATTTCGGCCGGCAGCCTGATTCCAACGAGCGGATCTTTCGCGGTGGCCGGGCGCCTACGCCTTTTAGGTTTGACGGTTACCGACTTGGGAGCCATGTGTTGGTTATACCTAAAAAAAGACCCTTTTCACTCGTGTCTGTTTTCATCCCCGGCGTTTGGTATCTTCGGTCCGGTCGTCAACACGACTGGTAGGGCGCTGGCCGACGGTACGCAGTCTCGCCGCCGTCATCTCAGGCAGCTTCCACGGTTTGAGCCTGGAGGTTCACCCCCAATCGCTTGCGCACTACGTCGAAGATTGCCGCGAGGTTGTCCATGCTCGGGTTGCCTTTCTTGGACAGCATCCGGTGCAGGCTCTTGCTCGGCTTTGCAGTTTCGGCCGCCAACTTCTCAAAGCCGACGGTCGCATTGACGAGATCGCGGAGAATGAGACGAGCAGTATCTGGTTCGCCGTTGAGGAACAACGTGGCGGCCTCATCGAGCAACGCCCGGGCAAAGGCTGGATCGCGCCGCACGCGTTCAACAATGGTTTGCTTGAAATCCCGGGTCAGTGCCATGTCTTACTTTCTCCCCTTTGTCCTCGCGGCGGCCGCTTTGCGCGCCTTGTATTCAGCCCACAAAACTTTTGCCCGTTCGATGTCGCCGTGTTGGCCCTTCTTCGTCCCGCCGCCAAGCAGGACGATTACTGCATCGCCGTCGCGGGCGAGATAAATGCGATACCCGGGGCCCCAATCAATGCGATACTCTCCAATGACGCCGATCCACCTCACTCTCGAAGTGTTGCCCATTTCGAGTCGTACTGCCGCGGTCGCGACCTTGGCTGCTGCCGGGGCGGAAAGACCCGTGAACCAAGTCCGATAGGGATTGGAGCCGTTCTCTCGCACGTACTCGACAAGCTTGAGCGGCATTCTGATATAGTCACATATAAGTTACCGTCAAGTCATCATGCGGCCTCTTTAGATTAGCGGCCTTTTCTGCTTAAGACCTCTTTGCTCGGAGGCGTCATCTTCAGGCGCGATCTCGGGTATCTCAAGGCTGTCGGTTCTTCGACGGCCTCAGATCACCGCAGCCGTGGCGCGCACATCGAGCTTGTGGGTCACTCGAGCGATCTTGAGCTTCTGCGCAACACCTGTCCTTATATCGGGCTTCTGAACAACGATCGGACCCGGACGCGCAATGACCATCCGCCTGCATCGCGGCGATCTGCCTGATCTTACGCGCTACCAGGTCGCATCGGTGGCGATCGACACCGAGACCATGGGGCTCGACCATCATCGCGACCGCCTGTGCGTCGTGCAGATCTCGCCCGGCGACGGATCGGCCGACGTGGTTCAGATCCCGCCGGGCGAGCGTCATGCCCCCAATCTGTCAAAGATCCTGGCCGATGCCGGCATTCTCAAAATCTTCCACTTCGCGCGTTTCGATCTCGCTGCCCTGCAGCTGGGATTGGGCGTCATGCCCGCGCCGGTCTATTGCACCAAGATCGCCTCGCGCCTGGCGCGCACTTACACGGACAAGCATGGCCTCAAGGATCTCGTGCGCGAGATCCTCGGCGTCGATCTCTCCAAGCAGCAGCAGCTTTCCGATTGGGGCGCGCAGGCGCTGAGCGACGCGCAGGTGGCCTATGCCGCCTCCGATGTGCTTCATCTCCACGCGCTCAAGGAGAGGCTCGATGCGCTCCTTGCGCGGGAGGGACGCAGCGCCCTTGCCGAGGCCTGTTTCCGCTTCCTGCCCGACCGCGCGCGGCTCGATCTTGCCGGCTGGGCCAGCGAGGATATCTTCGCCCACTCCTAACTTGTTGGCACACTGCTGTTTTTTCGATCAGGCTAATCCGGCATCATGCCGCGGCCGGGCCACATTTGGGGGCGACTATGGGGCGGCGAACGGGTATGATGCGATGGGGACCGCCTGATTCTCCTTTCGGGCGGCGCTGCGGGGGATGCCAGCGTGACCGCATTTTCCGATATCCAAGGGCGAGCGACGTTCACGCCTGCCGGGCGGGTGAACGGGGATCGTGCTTTCCGCGCCGCGCGCCGGCATAGCCGCCACGTGCGTGTCCTGCGGATTGCAATTCCCGCAGCAGTAGTTGCCGTCATCATCGGAGGTTTTGCTTTTTCAGCCGTGATCAAGCCGTTGCGTGCGCTCTCCAAGCTCCCGGTCGATCTCGGCTCGGTGGTTGTTTCCGGGACGAAGATCATGATGCAGCAGCCGCATATCGCCGGCTTTACCCGCGATAACCGCCGTTATGATCTCACGGCACAAGCCGCCGGCCAGGATGTCACCAAGCCCGATCTGGTGGAATTGCAGGGCATTCATGCCACCATGGAAATGCAGGACGAGGCGGTGTTTGAAACGACCGCGCAGAACGGCCTCTACAACAGCAAGTCGGAGCAACTCACCCTGGCCAACAACATCGTGGTCACCTCCACGAACGGCTACAGAGCGCTCTTGAGTGAGGCGTTTCTCGACATTCGGGGCAACAAGATCAGTTCCGAGAAACCGGTCTACGTGAAGACATCGACAGCGACCGTTAACGCCAACCGCATGGAAGTGCTCGACGGCGGCGATGTGATCCGGTTCGAACGCGGGGTGAACGTGGAGCTGATTGCCTCGGCTGCGCCGCGGCTGGAGGCGCGCAGTCGATGACAGGCGTGATGTGCCGGAAACCCGCTCTCGCAGCCGTCGCGCTCGTCCTCGTTGTTTTTGCGCGCGCGGCCTGCGCCGAACCCACGACCACGCAGAAAAATCAGGGCGTTCCGAATGCCTTGCAAGGCTTTTCGCAGAACCGCGATCAGCCGATAAAGATCCAGGCAGCCTCCCTTGAAGTACGCGAGAAGGACAAGCTCGCCACGTTCAGTGGCGATGTCGAGGTGTTTCAGGGCGACACCGAAATGCGTTGCAAGGTGCTGCTGGTTTACTATGAGCAAGAGGCGGGCAATCACAGCGCCAAAGTCCCCGATCCGGGAGCAGGGGGGCAGAATCAGATTCGGCGGATCGAGGCGAAGGGCGGTGTCACTGTCGTGCAGAAGGATCAAAACGCTACCGGCGACAGCGCAACCTTCAACATGCGCGAGAACTCGGTCACGCTTGTGGGCAATGTCGTGGTCACGCGCGGACACGATGTCCTCCGCGGACACCGGCTTGTGGTTGATCTGACCACCGGCGTTTCGAGAATGGACGGCGGGCGCGTTGAGGGGCTGTTTCCATCGGCCGCGCGCGGCTCCGAGAAGAAATGATGCGGCTTCCCGTTCCGCCCTGATAATTTGCAACAGCGGCGGGTGGTGGGATCAATCGGGCTTCGAGGCAGAGGCGTGCTCAACATCATTGCGTTGTTTCGACGCCGCCGTCCTGCCCGGCCGAGCCTCAAAACCGGGATCAGAAGCGGCAATGGCGCCTGGCGCGACATGGCCACTGTGGACGAGCCGATCGGGGCCCGCCGCCAGGCAGCCAAGCCTGCTGCATCACGCCGGCGCAACGAGGCGCCTTCCCCCCGGCGGGAGCCGCAGCAGGGCTATCTCGCCGCCCACAACCTGGAAAAGACCTATGGCGGCCGCACGGTCGTTAACGGGGTGAGTTTTTACGTCCGTCGCGGCGAAGCTGTTGGTCTGCTCGGCCCCAACGGGGCGGGAAAGACCACCGCGTTCTACACGATCACTGGCTTGATCAAGGCTGATCGCGGCCAGATTGAGCTCGACGGCTGCGACGTGACCCACCTTCCGATGTATCAGCGGGCGCGGCTGGGCATCGGCTACCTGCCGCAGGAGGCCTCGATCTTTCGCGGCCTCAATGTCGAAGACAACATTCGCGCCGTGCTCGAAGTCGTGGAGCCGAACCGCCGCCGGCGCGAGGCCGAGCTCAAGGCGCTGCTCGATGAGTTCGAGATCACGCGGCATCGCAAGACGCCCTCGATTGCGCTCTCCGGCGGCGAGCGCCGCCGGGTGGAGATTGCCCGGGCACTTGCAAGCCGGCCGAACTACATGCTGCTTGATGAACCCTTTGCGGGTATCGACCCTAAGGCAGTGGTCGAAATCCAGAGGCTCGTACGCCGCCTCACCACCCGCGGGATCGGCGTGCTGATTACCGATCATAATGTGCGCGAGACGCTCGATCTGACCGACCGCTCCTACATCATTTATTCGGGCAAGGTCCTGATGGAGGGACGCAAGGACGACATTGTCAACGACCCCGAGGTTCGCCGCCTCTATCTGGGAGAAAACTTCCGGGTTTGATCGAGCCTTTAGCCGATCCTTTCTTGGCCTTTTCCTCACAATAATTAACGACGACGGACTGGGGCGGTATACAGCAGCCCGGGAACCGGCTAAGCAGAAAGCAAGAATCGGACCATTTGAGCCCAGTCCATCTGAGCCCAGGTCCATTTGAGTCCAAGTCCACCCGCCCGACCGGCGGTGGGCTTAACCCGGATAGCGTCTTCGTAAGAAGTCAGAGCGCGTACCCGATGGCGTTGACCCAGCGGCTAGAACTCCGGCAGAGCCACGCGCTCGTCATGACGCCGCAGCTGATGCAGGCCATCAAGCTGCTGGCGCTCTCCAATCTCGAGCTTGCCACCTATGTTGAAGGAGAGCTCGAGCGCAACCCGCTTCTGCAACATCTCGGCGAGGATGAAAGCGATACCAGTCAACCGCCGGCTGGTGGCGCCGAAACGCAATTGGGTGAGCGCATCGAATCAACCTGGGTCGAGGGCGATCGGCCGGGTGATGGAACGGCGGGCTCGCAGCCCGAGGCTGAGGAGTTCGCACCCGCAGATGGCGAAACGGCAAGCGCCCGATCGAACGGCGAAGATCCCCCGCGCTATTCAGAATGGGCAGGGATCGGCAGCGGCCGGCGGGATGGAAATGATTACAACCTGGAAGCTCACGTCTCGGCCGAAAAGACGTTGGCTGACCATCTGGCAGAGCAGCTGACGCTCTCCATCAGCGATCCGGCGCGGCGCATGATCGGCCAATACCTCATCGATATGGTCGACGAGGCCGGCTACCTCAACGCGGAGTTCGACGCGGTCGCGGAGAAGCTCGGCGCCGGCCGGGCAGAGGTCGAGGCTGTACTCGCGATTCTGCAGGGCTTCGATCCTTCCGGTGTTTGCGCACGCAATCTCGGCGAATGCCTTGCCATCCAGCTGCAGGAGCGCAACCGCTTTGATCCTGCCATGCAGGCGCTGGTCGAACATCTCGATCTATTGGCCAAACGCGATCTTTCCGGGTTGCGGAAAATCTGCGCCGTTAGCGAGGAAGACCTCGTCGAAATGATCGCCGAGATCCGCCGGCTCAATCCCAAGCCCGGGTTAGCCTTCGGATCGGTGGTCGTGCAGCCAATCGTCCCCGATGTGTTCGTGCGCCCCCGGCCGGACGGCGGCTTTACGGTCGAGCTCAATTCGGACACGCTGCCGCGCGTGCTCGTCAACCAGGATTATCACGCCGACATCGTCAAATCGGCCAAAACCGAGCAGGACAAAACCTACCTTGCCGATTGCATGCAAACTGCGACCTGGCTCGTACGCGCGCTTGAACAACGTGCGAAGACGATCCTGAAGGTTGCGACTGAGATCGTGCGTCAGCAGGACGGCTTTTTCGCTCACGGTGTCGAGCACCTGCGCCCGCTCAATCTGCGGACGATCGCTGACGCGATCGGTATGCACGAGTCCACGGTTTCCCGCGTCACGGCCAACAAGTATATGGCGACCAGTCGCGGTATTTTCGAACTGAAATATTTCTTTACGTCCGCGATTGCGGCGGCAGACGGCGGGGAAGCCCATTCGGCGGAAGCGGTGCGTCACCGCATTCGCCAGCTGATCAATGAGGAAGCCGCCGAGCACGTCCTTTCCGATGACACCATTGTGGACCGGCTGCACGCCGCCGGCATCGACATTGCCCGCCGCACTGTCGCAAAGTATCGTGAGGCAATGCGGATTCCCTCCTCAGTGCAGCGAAGACGGGAAAAGCAAGCGTTCCTGAACACCCCTTCCTGACGCAAGCTCGTGGAGTACACGGACCTCGCCGGGCGCGGCATATGCGCCGCGGCGGCGCCGATCGAGCGGAGAGCATCATGGCGTTGCGCGTATCGGGCAAGAACATCGATCTTGGGGAGGCGTTACGTGGCAGGATCAGCGCACGCGTGTCGGAGGCGACCGCCAAGTATTTCGACGGCGGGTTCTCCGGCCATGTGACGGTCGAAAAGGATGGCTTCGGCTTCCGGACGGATTGCGTCATCCATCTCGATTCCGGCGTTGTGCTTGAAGTGGATGCGTTCGCAGCCGATGCCTATGCGAGCGCCGATCAGGCGGCCGTGCGGATGGAAAAACGTCTGCGCCGCTACAAGCGCCGGCACAAGGATCACCCCGGGTCGCGCGACGCAAAGTGATGGAGAGGCCTCCCGCTCGGCCGCTTTGCCGGATGCTTGATCAAGGGCAATGCCGAGGGAAACACAAAGGACGCGAATGCCACTGACCGACCTCATTACGCCGAACTCCGTAATTGCGGGGTTGAAGGTCAATAGCAAGAAGCAGCTGCTCCAGGAGCTAGCTGCGAGGGCGGCCGAGCTCAGCGGACAAAGCGAACGCACAATCCTGGAGATTCTGCAGCAACGCGAAAAGCTCGGATCGACGGGAGTGGGCAACGGCATTGCCATTCCCCATGGCAAGCTCGCGAAGCTCGACCGCTTGTTCGGCCTTTTCGCGCGCTTGGACCGGCCGATCGATTTCGAAGCCCTCGATGATCAGCCGGTCGATCTTGTGTTTCTTCTGCTCGCGCCTGAAAACGCCGGCGCCGATCACCTCAAGGCGCTCGCGCGCGTCGCACGACTGCTGCGCGACCCCGAAACCGCGCGCAAACTGCGCGCCTCACGCGACGCAGAAGCGCTCTATGCGGTGTTGGCCCTGCCGCCGGCGAGTGCGGCTTAGCGCGTGTTTCGCTGAGATCGAGCCAGCAGGTCCACCTCTCCCCATCGCAAGTCGGGCTTGCCCGACTTGCGCAATACACTGCGCAACCCGGGCAAGCCCGGGTTGCGTGGAGAGGTCGGAATGGGCGTCTCGCGCCCATTCCGGGTGAGGGGGCTACTACTCGTAAAGCTGATCCCCCTCACCCGGATCGCGCAAGCGCGATCCGACCTCTCCCCTCCCGGGGAGAGGTACCGCGGGCTGCACCATCGCGTGGTGATCGAACGTCATCGAAATTGGCTCTAACAAGCGAAGAGTGAGTGGCGAATAGCGAGTGGCCAGGCCTTGCCTGTTCGCCATTCGCTGCTTGCGCGCTTAGTGCACGCTTACCGTCTCGAGCTCCTGGCTCCACGCGTTTGCGATCGCCGCCTCGCGGCTGTCGGTCAGCATGATCGGGGTGCCGTCGGCGGCGTGCAGGGCATAAAGCAGGGTCCCCGGCGCAAGCTGGGGCGCCTGCGGGAATTGTCTCTGAACGTCTTCCGAGCGGATGGTCTTGACGTAGGCGATTTTGCCGCCACCGAGCAGCGCCAGCGCCTCAGGTGAAATTCGGGTGTCTCTGGAGGTGATATCGTTGTTTGTCATGGCACTCGACTCCTTTCTCATAACGCGTCGAGCCCTGGGCGGGTTCAGTCACTGTTGCTGATGCTGATTGTCTTCACGATCCGTTCCAGTTCGGGCCGGGCGAGATCGATGGACAACAGTCCGTTCTTCAGGTCGGCATTCAAGACCTCCATGCCGTCAGCAAGCACGAAACAGCGCTGAAACTGCCGTGCCGCAATGCCGCGGTGGAGATATTGCCGCTGTTTGTCGTCCTGCTGCCGGCCGCGGATAACGAGCTGATTCTCCTCCACTGTCACATCGAGTTGATCGCGCGTGAATCCGGCAACCGCCAGCGTAATACGCAGGCGCTCGGGTTGGCCGTTCTCGCGGGCAATCCGTTCGATATTGTACGGGGGGTAGCCGTCGGCAGCCTTGGATACGCGATCAAGTGCCCGCTCGATCTCGTCAAATCCAAGCAGGAACGGACTGGACAAAGACGGAACTCGCGACATGGTCTCAAAGCCCTCGCAAGCGACTTTGACGGGGCCCTTTCGGCACCCCTCAAAGGCCCGCCGGGATTTGGGTTTTCCGAAAACCCGGAGGGTCCTGCCCAAATATGGGGCGCCGCGGTTAAGGCTTCAAGAATGACGGCAGATGAAGGGGTTAAAGTTCTCGCCCCGCTTACGCGGAGTAGCCCGGGTTGAGCGGAGCGAAACCCGGGGAGGGCTGGAAGACATGTCCCGGATTTCGCTTTCGCTCAATCCGGGCTACGCCGAGCGGCCATTACCGCCCAGCTTGAACAGCTTGAGGGCGTTCGTGCGCCCGATGGCGAGGCGATCCGCCTCGCTGATCTGCGCATTGTCGAACCACTCGGCGGCGTCGCTGAAATCTTCAAACGGATAATCGACCGAGAACATGACCCGCTCGGGGCCAATTTCGGTGATCGCATTGACGAGCGCAGGCGTACTGAAATGTCCCGACGTCGTGAGATGGAAATTGCTCCGGAAATAATCCACCACGCGCTTGCGGGCGGCATATTTGTGCGCGGCTTTCATCCAATTGTTGCGGTTGTCGATGCGCCAGATAAAAAACGGCAAGCCTTCGCCCAGGTGACCGAGAATGATCTGCAAGCGCGGATACTCGTCGAACAGGCCGCTGCCGATGAGCCGCAAAGCGTGCAGCGAAGTATCGCCCGCAAAGCTCCATGTCGGCCCGAACAGCCAGGAGTGGCCCTCATAGAGCGGCAAAGTGCCTGCCACGGGCGGGCGCGGGTGCAAATAGAACGGCACATCGAGGTCGCAAACCGTCCGCCAGAACGAACGATATTGCGGTAGGTCGTAGTGGATCGGAACGTTCGAGCCTTCCACCTGCGAATAGCCGTTTACCAGCGCGCCGCACATTCGCAGATCGCGAACGCAGCGTTGCAGCTCGCGCGCTGCAAGCTCCGGATCCTGCATGGGCAGCGCCGCCACGGCCGCGAATCGATCGCGCCGGCTTGCAATCTGCTCCGCCAGAACGTCATTGGCGGCGCGCGCGACCTCCGCGGCCCGTTTGCTGTTTGCAATCCCCTGGATCGCGGGCGCGTTGAGGGAGGCGATCATGATTTCTACACCGGCCGCGTCCATCAGGCGGAGCCGTTGGTCATGAAAATCCAGGAGGCGGTAGCGCAGCTCCGGCCAGACATGGGCGCCGAACGGCTGTGAATCGCCGAGCGTTGCCTCGGTGGCGAAGTGATCCTCGAGCGTGACTTTTCCCTGCATGTGTGACTCAGAAAGTCAGGAGGTGACGAGAAGCGAATAGCGAGTAGCGAATGGTAATTCGCGGCTGCTCTATTCCCTATTCGCCACTCGCCATTCGCTATTCACCTATCTTGGCCCATCCCGCCGGCGGCTTCTTGCCGGGATGAACGGCGCCGCACTGCTTGCACTTGCGCGCAGCCTCGTTGTTGTAGAACGATTCGTAGAGCGGTGGCAGATCCTTGACGAGATGCTGCACCTTCACCGCGATGCGGTGAACGAGTGCCCCGCAATTGAAGCAATACCACTCGAAAGCATCGAGCGCGTCGGGACGTGCCGCTTCCACGACCAGTCCGATTGAGTCCTTTGGCCGTTGCGGTGAATGGCGCACATGCGGCGGCAACAGGAACACGTCGCCCTCGCGAATCGGCACATCATAGAATTGGCCGTGGTCCCTGACCTTGAGCACCATATCGCCTTTGAGTTGGTAGAAGAACTCTTCGACCGGATCGTCGTGATAATCGGTGCGCTCGTTTGGTCCGCCGACTATCTGCACGGTCATTTCGCCATCTTCAAAGACCTTCTTGTTCCCCACCGGCGGCTTGAGCAGGTGCTGGTTTTGCTTGATCCAGTTCTGGAAATTGAATGCCCGCAATCTTGCGGTCGTCAGGGTTGCAGCAGTCATGCGTTCTTCCTTGGGTTGGCCGCTGTTCACATGCCGGCATGCTATTCGTAACTTTCCCCACTGCCAACCGCATGGATGGTTGCTCCGCCCATGCCGGCTGCGTTCACCATTGGCGCAAATGAGCGTGCCTTGCGCCGCTTTCTTCGCTTTCCCGAAGGCGGCCAAGATGCGACATTGGCCGGCCACGTCATTCATGGGAGGGTTGCTTGCCTGCGATGTCCGGAAGCCGCGCCTTTCTTGCGCTCCTCAAACAGGAAGGCGTCGAGGTCATGTTCGGCAATCCCGGCACGACGGAATTGCCCCTGATGGACGCCTTCGCAACCGAGAATGAGCTGCGCTACATGCTCGGGCTGCAGGAGGCGGCGGTGATTGCCATGGCGGACGGTTACGCCCAGGCCTCGGGCAAGCTCGCTGTCGTCAATCTGCATGTCGCGCCCGGCTTGGGCAATGCCATGGGCATGCTCTATGACGCGCAGAAGGCAGGCTCGCCCATCCTGGTGACCGCCGGTCAGCACGATCAGAGCTTCAACGCGACCGAGCCCATTCTATGGGCGGACCTGCCGACCATTGCGCGGCCATTGGTCAAATGGTCGTCGGAAGTGCACCGGCTGGCCGATTTGCCTCGCCTCGTTCACCGCGCCGCCAAAACGGCGCTTGCCCCGCCCACCGGGCCGGTCTTTCTCTCCCTTCCCGGCGATATTCTGCGCAGCGACGGTGACATTGACCTCCTCGCGCCCACGCGGGTCGCGCCGCGGTTACGCGGCGACCGGCAGGCGGTCGAGGCGGCTGCGGCCATCCTTGCCAGTGCCAAGCGGCCCGTGATCATGGCCGGTGACGCGGTGGCGCAAAGCCGGGCTCACACCGAGCTCGTGGAGCTTGCCGAGCTTTTGGGGGCGCCGGTCTACGCCGAGTTCGTTCCGAACACCGCATCGTTTCCCTCATCGCATCCGTTGTTCCGCGGCTCGATGATCCGGCTCGCGCCGGAAGTGCGCAAAGTGCTCGATCAATACGACGTGCTGTTCTCGGTCGGCGGCGATCTTTTCACGCTCTCGCTGCCGTCCGACGTCGATCCCATGCCGCCGGACATCACGCTCATCCATCTCGATATTGATCCCTGGGAGCTGGGAAAGAATTATCCGCCGACGACCGCCATTCTCGGTGATCCGAAAGCGACCTTGCCCGAGATCACCGCGGCAGTGCGCGAACGCATGACGAGCGGCGCGCGCGGCCTTGCACGCGAACGGCTCGCTGACATGACGAAAGCGATCGCGGCTGATCGCGACGCGCTCAAAGCCAAAGCCCGCGCGCTCGCGGAACTGACCCCGGTTGTGCCGCTCGCGCTCTTGCATGCGATCGCGGAGATGCTGCCGAAGGACAGCGTCGTCATCGAGGAGGCGCTCTCATCTGCGCCGGGTATCCGCCAGCTCATCCGCAGCGACGACGCGCAGAGCTATTTCGGCCTGCGCGGCGGCGGAATCGGCTGGGGCTTGCCGGCGGCCATGGGGGTCAAGTTGGCCTTGCCCGATCGCCCCGTGGTCGGACTCATCGGCGACGGCAGCGCGATGTATACCTGCCAGGGGCTTTGGACCGCGGCGCATTACGGCATCGGCGCGATATTCGTGATCCTGAACAACTCCTCCTATCGCATTCTCAAGCAGCGCCTGCACGCAATGCGGGGTTTGTCAGAACAAGCCGACAACTATGTCGGAATGGAGCTCACCGACCCGAAGATCGATTTCGTGGGGCTTGCTCGCTCGCTCGGGATCAAGGCCGATCGCGCAAGGACCGTGCGTGAGGCGACCGATCTCCTCGCGACGGCGCTCAAGGACGCGGGGCCTATGCTGATCGACGTAGAGCTCGACCGCGCCTTCAAGCCGATGTGAAAGGAAATGCTGCAAGCGCCTCCACATTGATCGCGGCGCGCCGCCGGCCCCAACGGCCGGCGCCCTCTTCGAACACGCCCGCGCACGGCGTAGCGCAGCGCGAGCAACACCCGCTCGCGGTGAGATTCCACACCCCGAGATCATACCAATCCCGCTCGATCAGCAGCGCGCCGCAGGCATGGCAATACGTGCTCTGGCCGGCCGGGTCGTGGATGTTGCCGGTATAGACGTAGCGCAGGCCCTCCTGTTTGCCGATCCGCCTGGCCATTTGCAACGTGGCCGGTGGAGTAGGCCGCTTATCCCGCATTTTCCAATCCGGATGAAACGCCGTGAAATGCAGCGGCACATCCGGACCCAAATGCTGCATCACCCAGCGGCACAGAGCCTCGATCTCGTCCGGCGAGTCGTTCTCGCCCGGAATGAGCAAGGTCGTAATCTCGAACCAGACCTTCGTCTCGTGCTTGAGATAAACGAGCGTGTCGAGCACGCAGGCAAGCTTGCCGGAGCAGAGATTTTTGTAGAAGTGCTCGGTAAACCCTTTGAGATCGATGTTGGCCGCGTCCATGCAGCGGAAAAACTCGCGCCGCGGCTCCGGGCAGATGTAGCCGGCACTTACCGCGACGGTCTTGATGCCGCGTTCCCGGCAGGCCTGCGCGGCGTCAATCGCGTATTCAAGAAAAATGACGGGATCATTGTAAGTAAACGCGACCGAGCGGCAGCCACTCGCCGCCGCGGCATGCGCGATTGCCTTGGGCGAAGCACGATCCTGCACGCGGTCGAGCGCGCGAGCCTTCGATATATCCCAGTTCTGGCAGAACTTGCAGGTCAGGTTGCAGCCGGCCGTCCCGAAGGAAAGGACCGGCGTGCCGGGAAGAAAATGATTGAGCGGCTTTTTCTCGATCGGATCGATGCAGAAGCCGGACGAGCGGCCATAGGTCGTGAGCACAATCTGATCGCCCGCGCGCCCGCGCACGAAACACAGCCCGCGCTGCCCCTCGTTGAGCTTGCAGTAGCGCGGGCAGACATCACACTGGAGCCGGCCGTCCGCAAGCGGATGCCAATAGCGCGCCGGCAGCCCCTCGACGGTGTCTTGTGCCATCGGATCAATGCACCCATTCTTTCATGAGTTACTATTTGGGCATAAGGCCATTACGGGGCAACGGTGCAAATGCCAATGCAAGCGGCAAAGATACGGCCAGCTGCCGTCGCCGGCATGTTTTACCCAGGCAGCGCCCAGGCCTTGCAGGCCGAGCTCGCCGAACTGACCAGCAATGCGCCGGACGTCGAGGCAAGCGGCGTCAAGGCGATCATCGCCCCGCACGCCGGCTACATCTATTCCGGGCAGGTCGCGGCAAGCGCGTTCGCGGCGCTGCGGCAGAGCGCACACCAAATCACCCGGGTGGTGGTGATCGGCCCCGCGCACTACGTGGCGTTTCGCGGTATCGCAGTTCCGGCGGCGCATGCATTCGAGACGCCGCTTGGCCGTATTCCGGTGGCGCAGGAGGCGCTCGCGAGCATCGCTGATCTGCCCTTCGTTTCGATCAACGATGCTGCCCACGCTCCCGAGCATGCACTCGAAGTCGAGTTGCCGTTCCTGCAAATGCTGCTTCGCCGGTTCGAAATCATCCCGCTCCTGGTCGCAGATGCCACGCCTGATCAAGTGGCCGAGGTGCTCCGCACGCTTGCGGCTGGCGTGGATACATTGACCGTCGTGAGCTCCGATCTCTCCCATTACTACGACTATGAAGCTGCATGCCGGCTTGATGCCGCGACGGCGGCCAGCATCGAGCGCTACGCATGGGACGAGCTCACCTCCAACAATGCCTGCGGCTTTTTGTCGATCGCCGGCATGCTCATCGAAGGCGTGCGCCGCGGCCTCAAAGTGCACCGTCTCGCGCTCCGTAACTCGGGGGACACCGCCGGCGACCGTCGCCGGGTGGTGGGCTACGGCGCCTGGGCATTTACGGCATAGTGCGGCGCGCCCCCGGAAATAGCTCGGGAATAAATGGCCCTCGCCTGGAGTTTTGAGCTGCGTCGGCGGGTATGCCGGCACCCGGAATTTGGCCTGGAGGGAACCTATGCTTGATCTATCGCGACGGGACTTCGTCGTATCAACCGGACTGGCGGCCGCGCTCGGTCTCAATGCGAGGCTGGTGGTGCCGGCATTCGCTCAAAAAACCCCGGATCCCCCAAAGGGGTTCGTGACCTACAAGGTCGGCTCCGCCGAAGTCACCGCGATGTATGACGGCATTTGGGAGAAGCCGCATGATCCGGCCTTCATCGCCAACGCGTCGGTTGACGATGTCAAGGCGGCAATGGTGAAGGCGGGATTGCCAGCCGATTTTGTCTCCATCCCGGTCACAGTCGTGGTGGTAAAAAATGGCGGCAAGACCATCCTGTGCGACAGCGGCACCGGTGGTCAGGTGCCGGTCTATACTGCCGGCAAGCTGATGACCAACATGAAAGCGGCGGGCATTGATCCTGCCAAGATCGACGTCATTCTCATCTCTCACTTCCATCCCGACCACATCTTCGGTCTGATGGAAAAAGACACCAACAAACCGGTGTACCCCAATGTCGAGATCATTGTGTCCGACGTGGAATACAAGTTCTGGACCGATCCATCGGTGATTGACCGGCTGCCCGAAGCCAGAAAGGGCTTGGCGCGCAGGATTCAAGCGGTATTTCCGACCTGGAAGAACATTCGCCAGGTCGAGGGTGAGCCGGAGGTCGCGCCCGGCATTCGCTTCGTCAGTGCGCCCGGACACACGCCGGGGCACCGTGCCTTCCATCTTTCATCAGGCTCGAGCCAGCTCATGATCTCGAACGACACGGCATATACGCCGGCACTCGTGGTAGCCCATCCCGAGTGGCATGGGCAGTACGATCAGGATGCGAACACGGCCGAAGCTTCGCGCCGCAAGCTGCTCGATCGCGTTGTTGCCGACAAAATCATGATCTGCGGCTATCACTTCCCGTTCCCAGGGGCGGGCAAGATCGAGAAAGACGGCGCCGGCTACGCCCTGACCGTCATGAAGGCATAGCCCGCCTGCAGCGATCGGGCTGGCGCAAAAAGCCCCGCCCGGTCGCCCATCTTCGACCCGAACTGCGCAACGAAAAGGAGATCGTCATGCGCCCGTCTGCGCTTTGTCTTTTGCTGTCGGCTACTCTCGCCGTCATCGGCTCGCCTGCTGCGCTTGCTGTCGATACGATCACGTCACGGGACGCGCCCGATCTCACTTCGGTGCGCGCCAAGATCAAGGCCAAGGACTTCAAGGCAGCGCTGGAAGAGCTCACGCCGATGCTGACGAAGTATCAGCACGCCGACGTCTACAATCTGATCGGATTCAGCCTGCGCAAGACCGGAGATTATCAGCAGGCTTACACCTTCTATCGCAAGGCGCTGGATTTCGACCCCGATCACAAGGGCGCGCTGGAATATCTGGGCGAGCTTTATGTCGAGACCGGGCAGCTCGAGAAAGCCAAGGAGAACATGGTGCGCCTGCAGAAGCTGTGTCCTTCAGGCTGCGAGGAGTTGGAAGATCTCGAAAAGGCCGTCACTGGGGCCGGCGTCAAAGTAAACTGAGGGACGCGATGTGGTACCCAGCCGCAGAGGCAGCGGCGCTTGCCGGCCGCTGCTTGCTTGCCGCACTCTTCCTGCACGAGGCCTGGAGCAAGATCACGGCCTATTCCGCCGCGATCGCCTATGCAAAAGCGTTCGGTGTGCCGGAGCAACTCCTGCCAATTGCGATTGCTGTTGAGGTCGGATGCGGCGTCTCGATCCTGCTCGGCTATTACGCGCGCGCCGGTGCGCTGCTGCTCGCCGTCTTCTGTGTCACGACGGCCATTATGTTCCACTGGAATTGGAGCAATCGCAACGAGCTTCTCCATTTTGAGAAGGATCTGGCGATTGCGGGCGGGCTGCTCGTCCTGTTTGCACGCGGTGCCGGCGGTTGGGCGCTCGACGCGTTGCGCACACGAGCCAATCGCTATGGTTAAAACCGCAATCGAACCTTTTGCAACCGAAGCTCGACTAACCCATTGAGGGCCCGCCAAAACGGGCTTGCCGCCATGACGGAAAACAAGGGGGCGTCCGTGCCGATTGAAGCGCGACCCGCAACGGGTCAATCCGTACTTTCCCGCAACAAGCAGCTTTTGTTGTCCATGACCGCGAGCCTTGCCTTGCTCGCGGGGCTGGCCTCTTCCGCCGCGGCGTTCCCATTCGACTGGCCGTCCCGGACGGATTTGCGCCGGCCCGATTTCGGGCGGCAGGGTATCTCGCCCGCCCGCGAGGCAGCCTCTGGGCGCATCGTGGTGTCCGCGCGCGAAAAGGCGGCCGACAAAGCGAAAGCAGTCGCAAAAGAGCCGGAGCTTGCGAGCAAGGCCAAAGGAGTGCTGACCATCGCGATTTCGATCGATAAGCAGCAGCTCACGCTCTATTCGGATGGCGTTCCGATTGCGCATTCCCACGTTTCGACCGGCATGGGTGGTCATCCGACACCGACCGGCGTTTTCAGCATCATCCAGAAGGATCGCTATCACCATTCCAATATCTATGGCAACGCGCCCATGTATTTCATGCAGCGGATCACCTGGTCGGGAGTAGCGATGCATGAAGGTGTCGTCCCCAATCATCCGGCGTCGCACGGCTGCATCCGGCTGCCAGGTGCATTTGCTCGCCAATTGTGGGGCACCACCAAGCTCGGCGTCCGAGTATTCGTCACGCACGGCGAAGTTACCCCAGCGGAGATTGCGGATGGGCGCCTGTTCACGCGTAAGCCTGAGCCCGTCGCCCCCGCCGCCAACGTGGCGGATTCCAAGCCCTCCGAGGCTCCTCCCGCGGACACGCCTGCCAGCCAGCAATCGCCCCCGGCAGTCAAACCCGGTGATCCTGCGCTCGATGCAATGGCCTACGCTCGCCTCAATCCGCGCGAAACACAAACGCCTTCGGCAGAGGGCGTGCGGTCGGCGAACCTTGCGCCAGCACCTGTGGCCTCGCCAGCAGCTGCGACAAAGCCTCTCAAACCCGGGCCAGTCTCGGTCTTCATCAGCCGCAGGGAAGGCAAGCTGTTTGTACGCAAGGGCTTCGACCCCGTTTTCGACACGCCTGTCACCTTCGATCAGCCGGATCGCCCGCTTGGCACGCACGTGTTCACGGCGCTCGGCCTTAAGGACGACAACACGCTGCGCTGGAACGTCGTTACAGTCCCGACCGGATGGACCAAGCCCGCCGGCAAGGACAAAAAGGGCAAAAAGATCGAAGCTGCGCCAGCCGCTCCGCCTTCGACTGCCTCCGAGGCGCTTTCGCGCGTGACTATTCCTGCGGATGCAGTCGACCGGATTTCCGAATTGATGTCGGCGGGAGCCTCGCTGATCATTTCGGACCAGGGACTTGGACCTGAGACCGGCAAAGGCACCGATTTCATCGTGCTCGCGCGTTGACGTGGGCCTACGCAGAACGCACAAGCGCGCGAAGCGCCTCGGCGGTGGTGATCGGTGGGGTCCAGCCGAGCCGCATGAGAGCGGACGGATTTGCCACCAGCGAGCCTGTGAGCCGCGGATAGATCTCGCTACGTCCTGCTGCGCGCAGCATCAGCTCGAGCCATCGCGGCGGAACGGGCACGAGAGCCGGCCTGCGTCCAAGCGCGCGGCGCATGATTGCAATCATTTCCGCAATGGTTACCGGCTCCGGGTCCGCGACAATGAAAGGGCGCCGCAGCCGATCCGGCGTAGTGAGCACGGTATCGATGGCGGCAGCCAGATTCTCCAGCGCGAGGATGGATCGCTTTGCCTTCAGGGCTCCGAGCGGCAGCGGGTAGGGTGAGCGCGCGACCCGAAGCAGCTCCTCCATGTTGCCCTTCACCCCCGGTCCATAGACGACAACGAGGCGCAAGGCCGCCCAATCGAGATCAATCTCCGCCAGTCCTTGCTCCGCTGCGAGCTTCGAGCGGCCATAGGCATCTGTCGGTTGCGGCTCAGACGCTTCGCTCAGAACGTCGTCGGATGCTGGTCCGCACTGCGCCCGGATCGAGGAAAGAAAAATGAAACGCTTGACGCCGGCGCGCTGTGCCGCGCGTGCAAGGCGTACGCTCGCCTCGGTGTTGAGCACGCGATAATCGTCTTCCGGCATGCCGGACATCGCATGCGCGATGCCGGCGGAATGAATCACCGCCTCCGCATCGGCCAGCGCGGCTGACATGTTTTGCGGTCGAGCGAGGTCCCCGACCACCGCGCTTGCCGACGCAATTGGCGCCGCACTCGGCCGCCGCAGCAAGACACGCAGCCGGTAGCCGCGTTTGGGCAATTCCTGCAGCAGGTATTGACCAATGAAGCCTGTTGCGCCCGTGAGCGCGATCAGCGGTTTGTTACTCGTGCCGGTGGGGCTCACAACTCTTCAACCTCAGGCGATCAGTTCTGTCATTGCCGGGCTCGGTACCGCAAGTCGAGTATGACCCTCCGATGGCGGCCTTGCTATCACGCAATGAACAAATCGACAGGCGTCGCTGCCAATTGTCGCCCTAGTTGCAGGGTAGATCTATTTGGCTCGCCACGTCTCGACCGCACCGATATACCCGCGTGTTGAGGTGGCAGTGGGTCGCTTGGAGGACCGGACGTGAGTTGCGCAGTCACGGCTGTCCGCGCAGATGATCGCTCCCGCGTGGAAAGCCGCGCGATCTGGTGCATTGCCTGTTTGTTGATGACTGTCGTGCTGCTCGCTCCGGCAATCTGGAACGGCTTTGCATTGCTTGAATACGATACCGGCGGCTATCTCGCGCGTTGGTTCGAAGGCTATCTCGTTCCGAGCCGTCCCGGCGCTTACGGCCTTCTGCTCGCAGCGGCCGTCCGCTTCCAGTTTTGGCCTGTTCTGGTAGCGCAGGCGAGCGCTACGATTTGGATCCTTGCCCTGCTGATGCGTGAGCAGGGCGTTCGCGATCGTCCGTTGGTGCTCGCCGGCCTGGTCTCGTTGCTGGCGGTTGTTACGACCTTGCCGTGGCTGACCGGTATCCTGCTGACGGACATTTTTGCCGGTCTTGCGGTGCTGGCGATCTATTTGCTCCTCTTCGGCGAGAACGTCAGCATCCGGGAACGCTGCGCGCTTGGTGCGTTCGTCGCGTTCGCGGCGGCAAGCCACAGCGCGACACTTGCGCTCGTGGCAATCCTGGTCTGCGTTATTGTTGCGCTCCCGCGCAGGATCATTTCGCCGGCGCGCCGTGGCGATGCGGCAGTGACGCTGGTGCTCGCCGTCATGACGACGCTTGGCGCCAACGCCGTCATTTCCGGCCGGCTCCAATTCACGCCTGGCGGCTACGGGATCGTATTCGGGCGCATGCTGGAGGATGGCATTGTAAGTCGCTACCTGGACGATCATTGTCCGCAGGCGAACCTGAAGCTTTGTCCATTCCGAACCGAGCTGCCCCCGACCGCCGACGAGTTTCTCTGGGACAACGGCGTGTTCAATCGCCTTGGGCGGTTTGACGGGCTCGGGGACGAAATGCGGTCCATCGTGCTCGGAAGCCTGCGCGAATATCCGCTGTTGCAGGCAAAAGCAGCGCTCAGGGCGACCGCCATGCAGCTCGCGAGAGTTGCCACCGGTGAGGGCGTGGTCAACACGCTCTGGCACACCTATGCGATCATGGAGCGCTATGCGCCTGCGGCCGCTCCCGCCATGCGCCGGGCATACCAGCAGCGTGGAGAACTCCATTTCGATCTGATCAATCACATTCATGTGCCGGTGGCGCTGTTAGCATTTGCGCTGCTGCCTGCCGTCATTGCGGCGCGTTGGCGATGGCCGCAGCTCAATAGCCTGAGCCTGTTGGCGGCCACCATCGCCGTTTCGGTTCTGGCGAATGCGTTCGTGTGCGGCGCGCTCTCCAACCCGCATGACCGGTACGGCGCCCGGCTCACATGGCTCGCGCCGCTCGCGCTTATGCTGGTGCCGGTTTGCCTTCGCAGACGCCCGCTGGGCAGAAATTCTTAACCATCCTCACCTAGTTTGGCCCAAACGGTTGTTGTCGCGGCCGTACCGGAGCATTGCGCGCGTGCTTTCGCCTCGGCGGGCTGAATTCGACAGCTTGGTCGCCGGGGAAATGGGCCAATGGCAACGCGAGCGGGTCGAGTCCTCATTGCGACGGCTGCCTGCCTGTTGAGTCTTAACGGTTGCGAAACCTCGACCAAGCTCGGCGACCTGTTCCATTCGACGAGCGGCACGACCCAGAGCCCGCCTGCCCCGGCCGACGCGACGGGTACGATACAGCCGTTGCCGCCAGAGCCGCAGCCGGACGCGGTTCCGAAGGGGTTGCTCGGCAACGACCCCAACGATGACCTCAGCCGCGGCAAGAAATTCTTCCGTGCCGCCGATTTTGGCCTGGCCGAGCGGCATTTCCGCCGCGCTGTTGAGCTGCATCCGCGCGATCTCGAGGCCTGGATCGGACTTGCGGCATCCTATGATCGCCTGCGCCGGTTCGATCTCGCCGACCGGGCCTATGAGCAGGCCATGAAAATCGCCGGCCCGACGCCCGAAATCCTGAATAATATGGGCTATTCCTACATGCTGCGGGGCGATTATCGCCGCGCGCGCGAGACCTTGCTGCAGGCGCAAGCGCAAGATCCCGGCAATCCCTATATCCGCAACAATATCGAGTTGCTGGAAGCGAGCTTCCGCAAGGGAAAGGCGATACAGTAGACGCACGTCGCACGACAAACGCCGGATATTGGACCTCAGCGTCCTATCCTCTAATCTCTGTCTGCTGTCTTTCCGTCCTCCGTCGTCTGTCCTCCCATGTTCAACGCGTTCCGCAAATTCCTGAGCGAGGTTTCCAGCGGCGGCAAAGAGCCCGCCCATTTCGCGCCCAATGATTACCGCTTGGCGGCGGCAGCGCTCCTGGTTCATGTTGCCGGTATCGATGGCAATATTTCCGATGTGGAGCGGCACAAGCTGCATTCCGTCATCAAAGGCAGCTTTGAACTTGACGAGGCGGCAACGGATGCGCTGGTTGCGGAAGCCACCGAAGCCGAGCACGAGGCCATCGATCTTTATCATTTCACCAGCCTGATTAATCGTTCGCTGAACGAGGATGGACGCCGGCGCGTGGTCGAGATGATGTGGGAAATTGTCTATGCCGACGGGCGCGTCACCGAGTTCGAGAGCAATCTGATCTGGCGTGCGGCGGACCTCCTCGGCATTTCCTCGCGCGAGCGCATCGAGCTTGGCCGGCGCGTCGCAAGCGAACGCGGCCACGAAGCGCAATGAACGGCGAGCGCCGCCCGGTAGCGGTAATCACGGGCGCTTCCGCCGGAATCGGCGCCGCGCTCGCACACGAGTTCGCCGCCCATGGGCACGAGCTCGTTCTCATCGCGCGCCGGGAACAGGCGCTTACCGGTATTGCCGATGCGATCGCGGCCAAAGGCCACGCGCGCCCAACCGTGTTGCGCATGGATGTGGCGCGCGTCGATGCTGCGCGCGACATTGCCGAAGCGCTGGCCCGCCGCGGCTTGGAACCGGAGACGGTCGTCAATAATGCCGGCTTCGCCCGGCTTGGCCCGGCGGACAAGCTCGATCGCGCCGAGCAGCTTGCGATGATCGATCTCAATGTGCGTGCGTTGACGGATCTCTCGCTCGTTTTCATTGACAGCCTTGAACGCCGCAAGGGCGGCATTCTCAACGTGGCGTCGATTTCCGGCTTTTTCCCTGGCCCCGGCATGGCGGTGTATTACGCCACGAAAGCCTACGTGGTTTCATTCAGCGAGGCGCTGCATGCGGAGCTCAAGCCGCGCGGCGTGCGGGTGACGGCGCTTTGTCCCGGTCCTGTCCCGACCGGATTTCAGGCCCGTGCCGGCATTCCTCCTGGCGCCTTTCCTTCCTTCCTCACGCGTTCGGCGGACGAGGTCGCAAAGGAAGCCTATAGCGGCCTCAAGGAGGGACGCCTGATCGTCATCCCGGGATTTCTCAACAAGATGGTGCCGCTGCTCATGCGCCTGGCGCCGCAGTCGCTCGTCCTGCAACTGGTCCATGCGCATCAGAAAGCGCGCACGGGCTGAGCTTCTGGGCGTTGCGCCTGGCGGTCCACGCACAGCGTCTTGCAATCGCTTCTTGCGCACGCCATTGGATTGCGGCCATACCCCAACGCGTCATGCCGCAACCCATTCTCATTGTGCTGCATCAGGAAACGTCGACGCCCGGCCGGATCGGGCACGCGTTGCGCCAGCGCGGTTATCAGCTTGATCTTCGCCGCCCGCGTTTCGGCGATCCCCTGCCGGAAAGCATGGCTCTCTTCGACGGTGCCATCGTGTTCGGGGGGCCGATGAGCGCGAACGACACGGACGATTTTATCCGGCGCGAAATCGATTGGATGGCGGTGCCTTTGCGCGAAAAGAAACCGCTCCTAGGGATTTGTCTGGGCGCGCAGATGCTCGCGCATCATTTAGGCAGCCGGGTTTATAAGCATCCGGACGGTCATGCCGAGGTCGGTTACTATCCGATCCGGCCGACCGACATCGGGCGGGAGGTGTGCGACCCGTGGCCCGAGCAGGTCTATCAGTGGCACCGTGAAGGATTTGATCTGCCACTCGGGGCCGATCTCCTGGCCGAAGGGGATTCTTTTCCGGTGCAGGCGTTTTGCTACGGCGGCTGGGCCTTCGCGCTGCAATTTCATCCCGACGTCACCCACGCCATGATGTGCCGGTGGACGACGCGCGGTCACGAGCGCACCCTGTTGCCCAACGCGAAGCCGCGGGTTGCCCATTTCGCCGATCGCCCGGTCTATGATCCCGCGGGCCGCGCCTGGCTCACGGCGTTCTTGAATCACTGGCTGGGCAAGGCGGGGAAGGAACCAGACAGCGCCCGTCATTCCGGCGAGCCCGGAATCCAGTAACCGCCAGAATCCAGTAACCGCCGGCGTGCCTTGTACGGTCCAGCCGAGGGCTTTATTTCGTCCGCTTTGCCACCGCGGCGAATACTTTGTACGCTGCCGCAAGCTCCGGCTTTTGCTTCGCCACGTCCTGGCCAACCGCTTCGAGGCTGCTCATCATTTCGGCCTGCTCGTCCGCAGGCAGATCGATTATTTCGCCGTGTTGCGACCAAGTCTGCTTTGCTTGGATGTAGAAATCAGCCTCCCAGGGATTGATCTCTGCTGCCGCCCTGCCCGCGTCCGTGTCGAGGGTCGTCTGCAAGTCCTTGGGCAGTGCGTCGAACCATTTTTTGCTGAGAAAGGCCATCGAGAAAATGAAAGGCTGATTGGTCTGCGTGATGTATTTCGCCGCGTCGTAGAAACGCATCGTCGTATCGACTGTCACGGCTAATACAGCGCCGTCGATCGCGCCTTGCTGTATCGCCGGCAGCACGTCGCCGAGCGTCATCGCGACCGGCGACGCGCCAAGCCGCTTGAGCATCTCCTGCTGCATCTCGGCGGCGAGAACGCGCAGCTTTTTGCCCTTCAGATCGGCGAGGTGACGGATCGGATTACGGGCGATGATCGACGAAGGTTGCGAAACAAACAGGGCAACCCCGTGGATGCCTTTATTCGCACTCAAGCTGAACATCAGTTTTTGCAGTTCGGTATCAGTCGCAACCCGGATTCCATGCGCCATGTCGGTGATGAGACCGGGGGCCGAGAGTACCTCGTAACGAGTGTCGACGCCGACTAAGAATTCGGGCGGGCCGATGTACCCTTAAATCGCGCCAAACTGAACGCCTTCGATCTGGCGGGCTATTGGTCCCAGCTGGCTCGCCGGGTAAATCTCGCCCTTTATTCGGCCGCCAGAATCCTTTTCCACCATTGCCACGAACCGCTTGCACCATTCGTGTTGCGCATCATTGTTCGTGGCGGTGCCGAGCTTCATCACATAGGTTTTGTCGTCCGCCCGCGCCGCGCCGAATGTGAGCGCAAGCAGTGCAATGCAGGCGCATGCGGCGGACGCCGTTCGCGATCGGATGGCATGCCTGAGGGGACCCATGGCGGTAACTCCCGGTTAGTGGCTTGGTCTCGCGGTAGCCTCCTCGATCCTATCTTCGCCGACGAGCCTGGCACAGCGATAAATCGCCGCGGCGGGGCGGGCCCCGGCATTCAATGCAATTCCACCTTGATGTTGGCAGACCTGATGATCGGCCACCATTTCTCGATCTCGGCCTTCTGGAACGCGGCAAGCGCGGCCGGAGTCTGCTGCTCGGGCGGCGCGATCACGAGGCCGAGGTCAGTGAGACGCTTGCGCACGACGGTATCGGCCAGGGCGTCAACGACTGCGACATTGAGCCTGGCGATCACCTCCTCGGGCGTGCCTTTGGGCACCCACAGGCCATGCCAGAACGAGATGTACATGCCCGGCGCGCCGATCTCGTCCGTGGTCGGAACGTCGGGCAACGCGGGCCAGCGGGTCTTGGCCATAACGGCAAACGCCTTCAATTTGCCGCCGCGCACATAGGTGAGTGTCTGCGACGCCTCGGCGCACATGAGATCGATCTGCCCGCCCACCAAATCCTGCATCGCTGGCGCCCCGCCGCGATAGGGCACGAACTGGAAGCGGGTGCCTGTCTTGTCCTGGAAGTACAGTCCGCACACATGCGCGGCACTGCCGGCGCCGACAGTGGCTGCCGATGCCTTGTCGGGATTGGCCTTGAGCCAGGCAATGAGCTCCTTCGCATTCTTCGCCGGCATCTCGTTCTTAGCGACGATCAGCATTGGGGCAAAGGTGAGCAACGACACCGGCTCGAAGTCCCCGACCAAGTCGTATTGAATAGGATAGAGCGCGCCGGCGCCCACGTGGCTCGTCCAATTACCGAGGCTGAGCGTGTAGCCGTCGGGCGCCGCTTGAGCGGCGCGACCGACGCCGATAGTCGAGCCCGCGCCGGTCACGTTCTCAATTACGATGGTCTGCCCGAGCGAGGGACGCATGCCTTCGCTTATGATGCGTCCGAGCGTGTCGGTCGGGCCGCCGGCGGGGAACGGCACGATCATCGTGATCGGACGTGAGGGATAGCCTTGCGCCTGCACTGCGCTTGAGCTGCAGGCCACGGCCAGCGCGGCAAGCAACGAAGTGAATTTCATCTGTTTCCTCCTGGATTAGCAGACGATGAGTCAGCGGAATTAGCCGTTAATCGATTTTAATGCCGATCGATTTGATAACCGCGCTCCATTTCACGATTTCCGATTTAAGCAGTCTTGCAAGCTCCTCGGGCGAAGAGCCCCCAGCCAAATAGCCGGTTTGGGCCAGCTTGTCTTTGATCACCGGGTCGGCGAGGGCCGTGTTGGTATCGGCGCTGATCTTGCGGACGATCTCAGACGGTGTCCTGGCCGGAACGAACAGGGCCTGCCATCCCGTCACGTCGTAACCGGGGACGCCGCCCTCTGCGATAGTGAGCACTTCCGGGGCTGCCGGATCTCGTTTCGCTCCGGTGGTCGCCAAAACGCGAACCTGGCCTGAGCGTGAGTAGGAAAGCAATGTGCCGCTGCCGAAATAGCAATCCACGCGACCAGGTATGAGGTCCGCGAAGGCGGGCGAAGCGCCGCGATAGGGGACATGTGTCATCTGAATGCCGGCCATCTGCAAGAACAACATCTCGGCCAAAAACGGCGCGCTGCCGGTGCCAGGTGATGCCATCGTGAGCTTGCCGGGAAGGGATTTGGCATAATCGATGAACTCCTTGATCGAGCGAGCCGGCGAGGAGTTCGGCACGAAGACGAAATAGACAAGCTGGGTAACAAGCGAGACTGGCTCAAAATCCGCAACCGGATCGTAGCTGAGCGAACGATAGAGACTGGTGTTCACTCCAAGGGACGCGGTGGCGAACAGGATCGTGTATCCATCAGGATCGGACCGTGCGGCGTATTCATTGCCGATGTTGGTCCCGGCGCCTCCCTTGTTTTCAATGAAAACCTGCTGGTTCCACATCTTTGAAAGCTTGTCGGCGAGCATGCGCGCGACAATATCGGTCGGGCCCCCCGCTGCGACCGGCACAATTATGCGCACGGGCTTATTTGGGAAATCGGCATTCGACGTTTGCGCGCGCCCCTCCCGAATGAAAAGGTTAGGCGCGAATGCCTGAGCGGCTGACAGGGCAATCAAGTGCCGACGGGTGAGCATGTTGGTCTCCCCGCTGTCTCGGTATTCACGTTCTATCCCACAGCCGGAACCCGTCACACTTGGCAAAAGGTCGCGCCTGGCGATGGTCCCTCTTGCGCCGGATTACCGAAGGGGGCCCCCAATCCCGACTAACTGATGGCCAGTCATCGAGGTCAAGCGGATTAGAAACAGCGACCGTTCGCTACTCAGCCACACTTGTTTCTTCGACACGGAGCACGCGACCGAGCAAGTATGTGACGCACACCGTTGCGCGTGCGCCATCCTTGAGGACGAGGGCAGTGGAATTATGCCGAGGCCAGGTCACACTGACTTAAACGTAGCTCGCCATCAACTGGTCAACAGTCCAAGCCCAATCCCTCCATGGCGCAGCGAGATAGCTATAGCTGTTCATGACGAAGGCCGGCCCGGCATAAAATTTCTCGTACTGCATGTGCCGGCCTGCGAAGTCAGAACCGAGCAGGTCCCACGCGAGCTTGCTGAGCTTCATGCGATCCTTGGCGCATTGGCCAGGCGTCGACCAGTAGGTCTCGAACTTCTCGTTGAGCGTCGGGTCGCTCAGGACCGACACATCGGCGGGCATTTGGAAGACACCAGCTCCCATCAACTCCCGGATGGCGTCCGCGATGTCGGCGTGATTGTTTGTGCACCAGTGCAGCGCGCCGTAGACATAGCGGCAGTTGGGGCGTTTGCGCGCATGTGGCGGTAGTAGTTGCGGATGTTGTCGCCGAAGCCCTGCCGGATGCGCTCGAACATCGCCGGATCCATCACCAGCCCCGCTCACATAACTCGGGAAGTTGTCGGGTCCGCGCCCGAGCAGGCCGTACGTCCAGGACGCGATGCGCCGATGGGTCTCGTACCGGCGCTGTAGGTCTTCAAGTGATTTTGGCAGCAGGAAGTAGGTCGAGAACGTGTCTCCGTCCTCCTCGAACGTCATGACATGGCGGTTTTCGGCTGCTCGCTTGCGGTCGTAGATCATTGCGAACGAATGCGCGGCGTTGCGGAATGCCGGGTGCGTAGTCACGTCCTCGACTACTTCGCTGCCAATATAGACACGACGCCCGTCGCGGATGCTGTCGAGATATTCATTGCCGGTCATCAACATTCAGTCCTCCCAGGCTGGCCGCACGCTCCGATGTAGACTGTCCTGCACGGTATGGCGATTTGCATGGGCGTGGGCAGGTCGGTAATGTCCGCGAGCCACGCATTGCAGGCGTTCAGGCAATTCAAAAGCCAAAATGGCAAGGCTTCAACCGCTGTCTAACCAAGCCCAACGGGGCGCCACGGAACTGCAGGGAGATTTTGACCATGCCCTATACGCTTGAGCAATTCGCACCCGATTGCCGCGCAGCACTGCTCAAAGATCCCGGACCTGCCGGTCGTGAGTTCGTCCGCCAATGCACCGAAAAAGCCTGCTCCGATCCAGAGTTCGTGGCAAAGCATCTCGGCCCGGATGTGCAGGTCGAACGGAGGATTCTTTACGAAGATCCCGATCTACGTTTCTGTATTCTTGGACATGTTTACAAAGGAGCGAAGAACAGCTCGCCGCACGATCATGGCACGAGCTGGGCAGTCTACGGCCAAGCCGTCGGTGTGACTGGAATGACCGACTGGCGTCTCGTCGAAAAACCGGCAAACGGCCAGCCCGGCAAAGTCGCGAAGGTGCGAACCTATCAGTTGATGCCGGGTATGGCTCATCTCTACGGCGAGGGCGATTTGCACTCGCCGCGGCGAGATAGCGACACGCGCCTGATCCGGATCGAGGGCACCGACCTCACCAAGGTCAAGCGCGATAAGTTTGAGATCGCGGCGTAACCGCGCTCGGACTTCCCGGTTATGCTCGCCAAGAAAATCAACTCGGGCCGCAAGCGGCTATTCAATGGAGACAATCGCGGCGATCAGATCTTTTGAGCCGGTCACGCGTGAACTGTGACCCTTTCCCGAGCGATCCTCCATCAGCATCACGTCGCCGGGACGGAGGATGTGTTTTTCCCCGTCGCTCGCGCGCAATTCGAGTTGTCCTTGCAGACAGAAAAAGAACTGATGCTGCGGCGGATAAATATTCTCACCGACCCAGCCAGCCGGCGCCCTCACGAATTGCAGCGCTTCGGCTTGAAAGGCGTGCGAAACGAAGATCGGCGGCGCAGGGGGGCGATAATCGGTCTCATCGAACTTTTCGGGGACCTGCTCAAAATGAGTTTCACCTTTGGGATCGGCGTACAACCGCACATATCGCATTCGCATTCTCCTCTTGCCAAGTGTAAGCCGCGCCAGCAGGCTGCATCGCATCGCAGAGCACGTCCATCATTGACTTGTATCAAATGTTTCAATGGCGGCATCCTCTCTGAATTTGCGCGCCCTGACAGCGATGAAGCGACATTGCCTAAATTCTACCCCATTGCCGCCGAAACGATCGTCTGATCTTGGTGGACGCGGCAGCTTTCGATGGACGCGGCAGCTTTCGACGAGAAATTACTTCCCCCAAGCCTTTTCCTGACGTACCGGCCTCGTCGACTTGATTTCTCAAAACTCAGCGAGGTGTCAGTCCAATGGATGAAAAGCTCCTCCCGCAGAGGCCGTTTGCTGCCCCCGTTGTTGACCAGCTCCAGATCCGTGTCGTGGTCGACTCATTTTATGAGCGGTTTTTGCCGGAGCACACTCATCCCCATGTGCGCATTGATCACGTTCGGCAAGTCCCCCACCGCCAGATGTCGACCCTCGCATGCGAGTGGGGACTCTCTCTGCATTTGATATCGCAACTCAATGGCAAGCAAGCGCAATACCTGCTCGATTTCGGATATACGCCGGAGATAATCAATCGCAATTTCGACTTACTGGACATCGATCCGGCAAAAATTAACGGCCTGATCTTAAGCCACGCCCATCGCGACCATTTCGGCGGACTATCCGGCTTCGTCACGCAGTATCGAAGCCGCATGCGAGCGGACCTGTCCCTCTATGTCGGCGGGGAGCAGGCTTTTCGCGAGAAGTGGATTGGGAGAAAGGAGGCGCCGGTTTCGTGGGGCGCGGTCGACCGGATCATGCTGACAGCCCAAAAAGTGGCACCCGTATGCTGCGATAGCCCGCATTTGCTGGAGCATGCCTTCACCACGGGGTTCATTGCGCGTCAAACGTTCGAGACCGTGACCGGCGGCTCGATGGTTGAGGAAGCGTACGACCATTTCACGCAAGCCGAGCGCAAGGGCAAGCTCGTCAAAGATGATCACCCTGACGAGCATGCAACCTGCTACATCATCAAGGGCAAGGGACTCTTGGTGGTCACCTCGTGCGGACATGTGGGCCTTATTAACACCGTCAAGACGGCGATGGCCGTATCCGGTGTGTCAAAGCTGCACGCCGTGGTCGGCGGGTTCCATCTCGCCCCATCGCCACTCGACTATGTTGAGCACACGATCGATGAGCTCTTGGCTCTCAACCCGGATGTGGTATTGCCGATGCATTGTTCCGGCGCCAACTTCATCGATTCGATGCGCCGCCGCATGCCCGAAAAGCTGGTGACCTCCAATGTCGGCAGCCGCTTTACTTTCGGAGTCTAACTGGCGACAGGTGGCACCGCCTTGCTTTTCAAATTGCGTAAAGGCATCCAGTCTGGCTTGCATACATCACCGCGGGACCCGGCTCCCATGTAAAGCGCCATCCCGAGTACTTGCGGTAGCCGCTTATGAAGCTGGGTCCATCCCATGTGCCGCAATGACACTCTTCGCCGAGTTCGCGGTCAGAAAGGTGACGAACTTACGTGCCAAATCCGGGTATGGCGCCGCCGACGTAACCGCGACCGCGAACGCGGTCGTGTGCTGAATCTCCGGCGGCAGCGGACCCACGACGTCGACCCCCGGCACCGCAACAATCTCGGCAATCTGCTGAATGCCAAGCTCCGCATTACCATCGGCGACCGCGGCGCAGACCACGAGTGGCCGGCCCTCTGCAGCGCCGATCAGATGCAGCTTCGGCTTCAGCTCAGCTGATAATCCAAGCCGGTCGAACAGCTCCGCAAGGTAAAGCCCGCTTGCCGTGCCAAATACCGGATCAGCACATGCAATCGAATCCGCGCGCCGCAACGCCGCCATGAAAGATTCGATCGTGCCTATATCAGGCTTCTGTCTCCCTGCCCTCACCGCGACGCCGATGCCGGAGCGCGCCAGAACCGCTGCACTGTCAGGAATAATCTTGTTCGCCTTGGCCAGCTCCTCGATGCGCGATTGTGTCGTGACGACAATGTCGAAGGCCTCACCAGCTCGAACGCGATCAGTGACAAGCGGTGATCGGGTAAATTCACTCGACAGTTTGATTCCCGTGCTGCACCTGAAGGCCGCGCCGAGCTCAAGGCAAATCTCGCGCATAGCTCCGGCCGACAATACCCGGAGCTCAGTCGCAGCATCGGCGTCAGCCGCCATCGAACCGTCGCTCAATGCTTCCCGTTGGATTGCGCCTTCGGCACGCGTTCCTTGACGTTGCGGACTTCGGTGTTCATCCTGCGCTCCTCCAAAGCTTCGCGGTCCCGAAATAGTTGCCGCGCGCTGCAGCACAGCGGCGCCGTAGAGTGTCCGATTAGGACACCGGCCAGCGCAATTGTACCATCTGTTTGAATTTCAGGTGCTTACCGAAGCGTGCAACGGCAAGCGGAATCTCCTCGTAGAGCTTTTCTTCGTCGCCCTTGGTCAGACGGCCGCCGCCGCCGACCTGCTCGCCGGCTATGAACACGTCGCGCACCGAATCGCCAGTCGCACTATAGACCAGATTGGCAACAGGATTGATCAGTGGCTGCCATTCCGGCCGGCGCGTGTCGAACAGCACGATATCGGCCTCCTTGCCGACCTCGATGCTACCGATGCGGTCGCTCATCAGCGCCGCCCTGGCGCCATTGATCGTCGCCATTTCGAGCCCCATTTCCGGCGGCATGACACGCGGATTGATGCGCGTCTCCTTGTAACAACAGCAGGCAAGCCGTATCTCCTGCGGCATGTCAACAATCCCGGAGCTGGCATGATCTGAACCAACGGTCACGTTGACGCCAAGCGCCAGAAGCTCGGGCAGCTTGCCGAACAGAAAATTACCGTAACCGTTGTGCAGGCTAGAACTGGGCGCGCAGACAAGCGAGGGCTTCCGCCTTGTCAGAATCGCGACCTCTTCCGGTTCGAGCCAGCCGGAATGGACGATCAACATTTGCTCGTCGATGACGCCGAGCTTTTCCAGCCGCTCGATCTCCGCCATGCCGGTGCGCGCGACGCTAGAATCGTGGGTCGAATAGCTGAAGCACGCATGGGTCTGCAGCAGCGTACCGTATTTCTTGGCGAGCAAGCTCAGGCCGATGATGAGTTCATCGGATGCATTGTTGAGCCCGCGAAACGACGCGCTGGCGCCAAGCCGGGGGTTGCCGGATTTGGCGTAACGTTCCAGCACCTCCTCCGCGCGATAAAGCGCCTCCGCCGTCGTTTCGATCATGCGTTTGGGCAGGATGCCCAGCACCGATTTGGTCAGATCGAACGATGAGCGGGACACGATGCAGCGGATGCCGGTCGACATCACACCTTCGACCGACGCCTCAGGGTGATAATTGCCGGGATCAATGAAGCACGTCACGCCATGCTTGAGCAATTCGGCGCCAGCGAGCGTCGCCGACACGCGAACGTCGTCGCGGTCGAGCGCCGCTTCATACGGATACATGCGGTCGAACAGGAACGACTGCGCATTGGCTTCATCGGCGAGCCCGCGCGACAAGTGGAACGAGGCATGAAGGTGACAATCGATGAGCCCTGGCGTCACCACAGTGTGCCGGCCATCGACGTTACGCGCGCCGGAAAAGCTCTTGGCAATCTCGTTGGATTTGCCAATGGCGACAATTTTGCCCCGATCCACGGCGATGGCCGCATCGCGGATGATGCGGCGACCGGGATCTACAGTGATCAGCCAGTCGATGTCGGCGATCAGCAGGTCGACGGATTGCAAGTGTTCACCGCTTAGTTGTTCTCTCCGACGCAGGTCAGATCATCGGCGATCTTCAGCTCGATGAGCACATTATCGTCATGCCCGGTATCGGAGGTGCTGCGAACCTGCCGTGAGCCCCGCAAGGAAGTGGCGCCCAGTTTTCCGGCGCTTCAATCGCCGTAGTTTCCCGTTAAATAGTCCTTGATCGCCCGCGCGTTCATCATCGATGCTGCCATGTAAATCTAATACTACCAACACCGAGGGTAAGCGGACCGTCTGCCTCGGCGTTTTCATCGCTTCGGGATCGGTCGCGCCGATGGGGGGGTTGAGACGCGAGCCTTTTCAAAAAAACTCTAGTGTCAATTCGTGTTGATGCCGGCGTCCTTGGTCATCCTTCCCCACACGCCGAGTTGGACCTTGATGAAAGCTCCCAATTCCTCGGGCGTGCTCGAAAATCCCTCAAAGCCCACGTTCTTGAATTTCGCCTGGGTGTCCGGGCTGTCGATCACCTCGCGCAGCGCGCCATTGAGTTTCGTCACGACCGCCGGCGGCGTTCCGGCCGGCGCGACGATGCCGGCCCAAGCATCCAGATTGAAGCCTTTTATTCCGGCCTCGTCCAATGTTGGTAGGTCCGGATACAGTGAGCTTCGCCGAATGCGCGATATCCCCAACGGGCGCACGGTGTCTGCTTTAACGTGCGGCATAGCTGTGGTGAAATCGGCGAACATCATCGACACCCGGCCAGCGATGACATCCATAAGCGCTGGTCCTGTGGTCTTGTAGGGCACATGCAGCATGCTGATTTCGGCCCATTTCGCCACCGTGTAGCCGCCGACGATGCCGGCGGTGTTGCCGCTGGCGAATGACAAGTGGCCGGGATTGGCCTTCCCGTAATCGGCCAGCTCCTTGACCGAATGGATGGGCAGTTTCGGATTGACGACGAGCATCAGCGTGAAGCTACCCACCCGCGTGATCGGCACAAAATCCTTGATCGGATCGTAGTTCAGGTCCTTGTGTATGAAGGGGTCGGCAGACAGCGGCGAGTTGGTCCCCATCAAGAGCGTGTAGCCGTCCGCTGGCTGATGATGGACGTAAAGCGCAGCCAGCGCTCCATCCGCCCCCGGGCGATCTTCGACGACGACCGGTTGGCCGAGCAGGGGGCCGAGCTTGTCGGCGATGATGCGGCAAACCGTGTCGCTGCCGCTGCCCGGACCGAACACGTTAATCAAGGTGATCGGCCGCGAGGGATAATCGTCGGCAGAAAGCGCTGCACTGAACAATGCAGCTACGGCCGCGACGAGAATGAAGGTAAGCTTTTTCATGGCATCATCCCTCCTTGGCTGTCGCAAGTTATGATTATCGTGTCAGCCTTGCGCTCCCGTATTCCTTAACAAGGTAGCAGATGGACGACCCCAGTCATCAACATCAACACTACCAAGGCTCTCGGCCACGATGTCGCACCCCCACTTACTGGCCTGGGTACGGGCGCGGTCAAATCGACTAGGACAACATTCCTTACCAAAGAATGCCAAGACGGTGAGTTAGATCAAGCGGACTAGAAACAGCGACCGTTCGCCACTCAGCCACACTTGTTTCTTCGACACGGAGCACGCGACCGAGCAAGTATGTGACGCACACCGTTGCGCGTGCGCCATCCTTGAGGACGAGGGCAGTGGAATTATCCCGAGGCCAGGTCTAGTCTCCATGACCTTATCATTCGATGCCGAGAAGACGTCGGCGTGCCGGCAAAACACAATGGGCGAACGAACGGCAATGAATTCGCGAGGGAGGTAGTCATGACCAAATCGAAGATTTCGCGGCGGGCGGTTGTCGAAGGCGGTGTCGCGCTGACGCTCGCAAACTTCGTGCCGGGCACGTCCCCGCTTGCGCTAGCGGCAACCATGGAAGAGCGCACCATCGCGGCCGCCAAAGCCGCCGGAGCGGTCGACGTCTATGGAATGATCTGGTCGCCATACCTCGTGCCCATGCAGCCGGTCATTGCTGAATTCAAGAAGCAGACCGGCATCGGGGTTGGAGGAGTCCAGGATATCTCGATCTTTGACGCCCCGCAGCGGGCAATGGCGGAAGCGCTGTCGCGCTCCCCGCAGTTCGACTTCATCCATATCGATTCCAATATGATTCCCTCGCTCGCGTCGGCCGGCTATCTCGAACCGCTCGACGAGTACATGAAGAAGGCCGATTTCAAGATCGAGGCGGTGGCCGACTACGCCACCTTCATGACCTATAAGGGCCAAACCTACGGGATTCCGACCGACGGCAACGTGCATATCGAATACGTGCGCAAGGACCTCCTGGAAGACCCGGACAATAAGAAGAAGTACGCCGACAAGCACGCAAAGGAGCTCAAGTTTCCCGAGACCTGGGAGGACGATCTGCGGGTCCAGGAGACGCTGATGGATCCTTCAAAGGATCTTTACGGCTCGGGCAATCTGCGCAACCGCGCCAATGGCCCGACCTGGTGGTACATGATCTTCTACAGCGCGGGCGGATTCACCTTCGACGACGACATGAACCCGACGCTGGACACCCCGGCCGGCCACTACGCGGTGGACATTTATCTGCAGGACAAGAAGGTCGCGCATCCCGAATCAGCAGGTTGGGGCACGCCGCAGATGATCCCGCGCATCGCCCAGGGACATGTGGTGAGCTGCCAGTACTGGGATGGAACTGCCAAGCTCAACGAGAACCCCGAGAAATCGAAGACCACCGGCAAGTGGCTTTATGGCCTCGTGCCGGGCTCGAACTTTTCCGGCAAGCGCATTCATCGCTCCATCTCCTCGCCACTGGCCGCGCTGCTCGTCAACAAGTACAGCCCGCGCAAGGCGCAGGCTGCCTATCTCGCGCTGTGGCTCGGCTCGGGCAAGAACAGCATCCCGATCGTGAGCGACCCGGTGAACACCTTCCATGATGTCTGGGCAAAGGAACAGCTGACCGCGCCGCAGGTGATCAAGGCCTATAGCGCACCCGCTCTCAAGGCGATCGAGACCAACTTCCAGGTGGTCTCGCCGCCGACCTATCTGACCGGTTACCTGGAGTTCCAGGATACGTTGGGCAAGAATTTGTCAGAGGCTTATGTCGGCCAGCTCCCGTCCAAGGACGTCCTGAAGAAAACCCAGGACGAGTGGAGCGCCATTGTTCGCCGCATCGGCCGTACCAAGCTCAAGGAGGAACTGGCAAGTTACAAGGCGCTGATGCCCAAGCGTAACCTGCCGGCGTGACGCGCCCTTCCACAACTATGGCGGTTGCGTCCGACCGAGCCGGCCGGATAGCGCGCGGGTCCGTCTCGTCCGGCGAGCCCTGTCAATGAGCGTGGCCGCCATTTCGGCTGGTGCGATTCCCCTCAAGCCTTCACCGCGCGAGCGGTCGCGGCAACGGGCGATCAGGCGCTTCCGTTGGTCGATCCTCGGGCCGCTGATCGCGTTGCTCGCCTTCGTGCTCATGCCGGTACTGTTCCTGCAGCTCTATTTCTCGTTCCACCAGTGGACGGTGTATCTTGGGACCTGGTGGGAGGCGGAATATGTCGGGCTCGACCTCTTTCAGGAAGTGCTGACCGATCCGCGCTTCGGTTGGGCGGTCGTGCGTTCATTGCTGTTCGCCACCGGCTCCACCATCGGCTGCTTTCTGATCGGATTTGCGCTCGCGTACCTCATGCACAAGCCGTTCCGCGGGCAGGCGGTCTATTACATCATTTTCATTCTGCCGATGCTGACGGTACCGGTGGTCATCGCCTACACGGCGGAGATGCTGCTCTATCAAAGCGGCCCGCTCAACGATCTCATCAGCCGCGTCAGCGGTTACGAGTTCAAGCCGATGTGGCTCACCAATCCTCACATCGCGCTTCCGACTATCATGCTGCTGGAAATCTGGAACTGGACGCCGTTCTCGTTCATCATCCTGCTGGCGGGACTGTCCGCAATCCCAAAAGAACCAATCGAGGCCGCCGAGATCCTGGGCGCGTCCAAATGGCGCGTGTTCTGGGAAGTGCAGCTTCCGCTGCTGCGGCCCGTCATTTTTCTGGCGCTGGTGCTGCGCTTCCTCGAAGCCATGGCGGAATTTCCCAAGACCTGGGCGCTGCTGCAGGGCGGCCCGGGAACGGCGACCGAAACGCTTCCGGTCTACATCTTTCTGACCACCTGGCAGTATTTCGAAATCTCCAAAGGTGCCGTGATGTCGTACATCGTCATGCTGCTGATGATCGCGATCGTTCTGTTCGCGATCCGGCTGCTGCGACGGGAAAAGCGCACGCTCGATGCCTTGTATGGTTCGGCGTCGGCCGCGCCCGAGGCAACGGCATGATCACGAAGTCGCGGCGGCGGCGGATATCCGCAAGCGTGCGTTATGTCGTGCTCACCGCCTGGGCGGTCGTCGCTTTTTTCCCGATCTATTGGATGATCGCGACCTCGTTCAAACCCGACACTCAATGGTTCGCATGGCCGCCGGTTTATTTTCCGCATCCCCCGACGCTGTCGAACTATCTCAACGTATGGTTTGGCGCCGAGCAGTATGCCGCCACCCAGTATGCGATCTCCTCGCAGAAGCCGCTGATCTCGCTGCTCAACTCCACCGTCATCGCTACCACTTCGACGCTGCTCGCCGTGCTCTTTGGTTCGGTGATTGCCTATGGGGTTTCGCGCTACCGTATCCTGTCCGAAACGCGCATGTTCCAGCTGCTCATGTTGCGCATGATCCCGCCGATCGTGATCGTGGCGCCGCTTTCGCTGTATTATTCCGCGCTCGGCCTGCTCGATTCGATGACCGGCCTCATCCTGATTTATTTCCTCACCACTCTGCCCTATGCGGTGTGGATGACGAAGAGTTTCATCGACGAGGTCCCGCGCGAGATCGAGCAGGCGGCGGAGATTCTCGGCGCGACGCGCTGGCGGACCATATTCGAGATCGTGCTGCCGCTCATTCGGTCGGGCCTGGTCGCGACCTTCCTGTTCATCCTCATCCTCACCTGGAGCGAGTATCTGCTGGCGCTGATTGTCACCAAGACCCAGGTGACAACGTTGCCGATCGAGCTGTCGAAATATCAGGGAACGACGGAGGGCCGCGTCTATGGCCGGCAGGCCGCGCTCGCAGTCGGCATCACGATTCCGCTCATGATCGTCGGGCTCGTCATTCGCAGGCATCTCGCGCGCGGCTTCAGCTTCGGAATGGTGCGGAGATAGGCGGTGGCCCGCATCGAGCTCATCGGCTTAAGCAAATCTTTCGGCGCCGTGGCCGCGGTGAAGGATTTGAGCTTGGCGATCGAGGACGGCGAGTTCGTGGTGCTGGTTGGCCCCTCCGGCTGCGGCAAGACGACGACGCTGCGCATGATCGCCGGCTTCGAGGATCCAAGCTCCGGCGATATTCGCATCGACGGCCGCTCGGTCAACGACCTTGAGCCGCGCGATCGCGGTCTCGGCATGGTGTTCCAGACGCACGCGCTGTTTCCGCATAAGACCGTCGCGCAGAACATCGAGTTCGGGTTGCGCATGAAGAAGATGCCGGCGGCGGAGCGGGCGCTGCGCGTGCGCGAGGTCGCGGATATGGTGCGCATCGCCCATCTGCTCGAGAAGATGCCGAGCCAGTGCTCGGGCGGGGAAGCGCAGCGGGCCGCGCTCGCGCGCACGCTGGTGACCAACCCGTCCACCTTTCTGCTCGATGAGCCGCTGTCGAGCCTCGATGCCAAGCTGCGACGCGAACTGCGCGCCGAATGCGACCGGCTGCATCAGGCGCTTAAGCGGACTTTCATCTACGTTACTCATGATCAGGAAGAGGCGATGACACTCGCCGACCGCATCATCGTCATGCGCGCAGGCGAGATCGTGCAGATCGGGTCGCCGATGGAAATCTACTCCGACCCGGTCAACCAATTCGTCGCCGACTTCTTCGGCTCGCCGTCGATGAACCTGATTGCGGGAGAGGTCGTGCAGACGAACGGGGTCGCGCGGTTTCGCTCGCCGCGTTTCGAGCTTGCCTTGCCCCGGCATCTTCGGAGCGTGAAAATCGGTCAGGCGACGCTCGGCATCCGTCCCGAGCATGTGGGCGTCACCGCGGGCGAGGGCGGCGACTTCAGGCTTGCGGTCCGCCTGGTGGAGCCGCTCGGCCGCGACACGCTGCTCTATTTCGATCCCGGCAGCGAGCGGGCGTTCGTTGCCGTCAGCAAAGGTCTCAACATGGCCGACGTTAAGGTCGGCGCGCCGATGGCGCTCTCGCTCGACCCGCAGCGGCTCTATTTGTTCGGCGCCGACGGCAAGCGGATCGGGCACGGACAAGCACAGCTCGTGGATTGATCACCAACCCAGGCGTCGAGGCGAGCCATGGACTACCGCGAGAAAAGCGAAATTCGCGACGGCATGCGTATCGACTGGGATATGCCGATCACCATGGACGACGGCATCGTGCTTCGATGCGATATCTACCGGCCGATCGCCGAGGGAAGCTATCCGGTGATCATGACCTTGGGGCCCTACGGCAAGTGGCTGCACTTCGAGGACCTTTATACCGACCAGTGGCGGCGCATGTGCGCCAGCCACCCGGATGTGCCGACCGGCTCGACCAACAAATATCAATGCTGGGAGGTGGTCGATCCGGAGAAATGGGTGCCGGACGGCTATGTCTGCATCCGCGTCGATAGCCGCGGCGCGGGCCGCTCGCCCGGCGTTATTGACATCTGGTCGCGGCGCGAGGCGCAGGACCTTGCGATCTGCGTCGAATGGGCAGCCGTGCAGCCCTGGTCGAACGGAAAAATAGGCCTCAATGGCATCTCCTACTATGCCCAAAACCAATGGCAGACCGCCGCGCTGCAACCCAAGCACCTGGCCGCGATCTGCCTGTGGGAAGGCGCCGCCGATTTCTACCGCGACATGGCGCACCACGGCGGCATCTTCAACCGCGGCTTCGTGCAGGACTGGTCGAAGGCGCAGGTCTACAGCGTTCAGAACGGTCGCGGCACCCGCGGGTTCAGGAGCCGGATGAACGGCGACTGGGTGTCCGGCCCGCAGACCTTGCCGGAAGAGGAGCTCGGCCAAAACCGGCGCGACTTCTACGAAGACTGCATCTCCCGCAAGCTCGATACCGATCCTTATTGGCAGTCACGCATGCCGGACTGGAGCAAGGTCAAGACGCCGCTGTTTTCGGCCGCCAACTGGGGCGGGCAGGGGCTGCATCCGCGCGGCAATTTCGAGGGGTTCGTGCGCGCCGCCTCGGAGCAAAAATGGCTCGAATGCCACGGTATCGAGCATTGGACGCACTTCTACACGGATTACGGCGTCAGCCTGCAAAAGAAATTCTTCGGCCATTTCCTCAAGGGCGAGGACACCGGCTGGGCCAAGCAGCCGAAAGTGCTGCTGCAGGTGCGTCATCCGGGGGAGAAATTCGTCGAACGGCACGAGAACGAATGGCCGCTGGCGCGCACCCGCTGGACCAAATTTCACCTGCATCCATCTGACATGACCATGTCGGTCGACGCGCAAACCTCCGCCGGCTCGGTCACCTATGCGGGCTTTGGCGACGGGGTCACCTTCCTGACCGAGCCGCTTGTGGACGAGATGGAAATCACCGGACCGATCGCAGCGAAGCTGTGGGTGTCCTCGGCAACGCAAGACGCCGATCTCTTCGTCGTGGTGCGCGCGTTCACGCCCGATCTCAAGGAGGTCACCTTCCAGGGTGCGCTCGATTCGCACACGCCGATTGCGCAAGGTTGGCTGCGCTGCTCGCACCGCAAGCTTCATCCCAAGCTCACCTTGCCCTATCGGCCGTATCACACCCATGACGAGGAGCAGAAGCTCACGCCGGGAGAGGTCTACGAATGCGACGTCGAGGTCTGGCCGACCTGCATCGTTTTACCGAAGGGCTACCGGCTTGCGCTGTCGGTGCGCGGCATCGACTACGTCTTTCCTGGCGAACCCGGAGAAGGTCTGGAAACGCTCGGCAAGGTGTGGACCGGCGTCGGCCCATTCACCCACAACGATGCGCGCGACCGCCCGCCGGCGGTGTTCGGCGGCAACGTGACGCTCCATGCCGGTCCCGATCGTCCCGCCCATGTCCTGTTGCCGGTGATTCCAAAGAGGTGAGCGGGAGAAGCTTATCGCACGCGGATTCAACAACATTCGTGCAAGGGAAAGAAACCATGAGCTATCGCGAGGTCAGCGAAATTCGCGATGGAATGCGGATCGACTGGGATGTGCCGATCGAGATGGATGATGCGCTCGTGCTGCGCGCGGACATCTTCCGGCCGATCAAGAAAGGGCGTTTCCCGGTCATCCTTAGCCACGGCCCCTATGGCAAGTGGCTGCATTTCGAGGACGGCTACAAGACCGCCTGGGATCGGATGACGCGAAATCATCCGAGCGTGGCCGCAGGCTCGACCAACAAGTACCAGAGCTGGGAAATCTGCGATCCGGAAAAATGGGTGCCTGACGGGTACGTGTGCGTGCGAATAGATTCACGCGGATGCGGCCGCTCGCCCGGTTACGTGGAGCATTGGTCGCCGCGCGAGACCAGGGACTTTTTCAATTGCATCGAATGGGCGGGCCGCCAGCCGTGGTCGAACGGCAAGGTCGGCCTCAGCGGCATTTCCTACTACGCCATCAATCAATGGCAGGTCGCGAGCATGCAGCCCAGGCATCTCGCCGCCATCTGCGTCTGGGAAGGCTTCGCCGATTTCTACCGCGAACTCAGCCACAACGGCGGCATCTACAATACCTTTGCGCAGAATTGGTACGACATGCAGGTGAAAACCGTGCAGCACGGCCTTGGCGGCAAAGGCCACCGCAGCCGCATGACCGGGGATTGGGTTTCCGGCCCGCAAACGCTCACCGACGTGGAAATGGGCGGCAACCGCTATGACCTCGGCAAGACCTATTTCGCCCATCCGCTGGATGATGATTACTACAAGGCGATGTTCCCGGATTGGTCGAAGGTGAAGGTGCCCTTGCTCTCGGCCGCGAACTGGGGCGGACAGCCGCTGCACCCACGCGGCAATTTCGAAGGCTTCACCCAATCGGCGTCGAAACGTAAATGGCTGGAAGTGCACGGCATCGAGCATTGGACGCATTATTACACGGACTACGGTGTCAACCTTCAGAAGAAGTTCTTCGGCTATTTCCTCAAGGGCGAGAAAAACGGCTGGGACAAGCAGCCACGCGTGCAACTCAACGTCCGCTACCCTGATGAGAAATTCGTCATTCGCCACGAGGATGACTGGCCAATTCCGCGCACGCGGTGGACAAAGTTCCATCTCTGCGGCGGCGACAAGCTCGCGTCCGAGCCGCCCAAGCGTGCGGGGACCGTGACGTTCGACGCACTCGGCGACGGCGTGACATTCCTCACGCAACCAATGGCGGCGGACACCGAGATCACCGGCCCGGTCGCGGCCAGACTCAACATCTCGTCCTCGACCGAGGATGCCGACATCTTTCTGGTCTTGCGCGTGTTCGCGCCGGACATGAAGGAGGTCGTGTTTCAGGGCGCGCTCGATCCGCACACGCCGGTTGGACAGGGCTGGCTGCGCGCCTCGCACCGCAAGCTCGACGGGAAGCGCACGCTGCCCTATCGACCCTATCACCGCCACGACGAGAAAGAGCCGCTCAAGCCGGGCACGGTGTACCAACTCGACATCGAGATCATCCCGACCAGCATCGTGGCGCCGAAAGGCTACCGGGTGGGACTGAGCGTGCGCGGGCGCGACTATGTCTATCCCGGCGGCTCGGGCGGCCGGCTTTCCAACATGAAGAACGAATTCACTGGGTGCGGCCCGTTCCTGCACGACGATCCGCGCGACCGTCCAGTCGCGATCTATGGCGGCAGGACCACGATCCATCTCGGCGGCGATCGGGAGAATTTTCTGCTGCTGCCGATCATTCCGGCTGAGTGATGTGGGGCATGGGTCTTTTTTTCCGAGGGCCTTGACGTATTCTCGCACGGCTCGCCGCGCTCGCGACGAGAGCACATCCAGAGGTGCCGACATGCTCCCTATCCATATTATTGCGACGATTGCGATGACGTTGTTTCTTGCGGCATCGCTTGCGCCGTCGGGGGCCGCGGCGGCCGAGGTATCCGAGGTCAGGATCGTCGCGCAGAACGGTTCGAATTATCTGCCGCTGTTTGTCATGCAGGGGCAGAAGCTCGTTGAGAAGCACCTGGCGGCCAAGGGGCTTGCTTCAACCGGCGTTGTCTGGAGCAAGCTTGCGGGCCCCTCCGCAATCGTCGATTCGTTTCTCGCCGGTGTCGTTCATTTCTCCGGCCAAGGCGTCCCCTCGACGGCCCTGATCTGGGACCGCACGCGCAACGGCATCGGCGCCAAGGCGGTGTCCGCAATGACCGCCTCGAACATCTGGATGATGACGCGCAAGCCGGAGCTCAAATCATTGCGTGATCTGACCGACAAGGACCGCATCGCCGTGCCCTCGGTCAAGACTTCGACCCAGGCGCTGTTTCTCTGGACCGCGGCGGAGAAGGAATTCGGCGAGGGACAATGGGGCAAGCTCGACTTCATGACGGTCTCGCTGCCGCACCCCGATGCCATGGCCGCGGTGCTCAATCCTTCCGGCGAAATAACGGTCCATGCTGCCACTTCGCCCTATGCTGACCTTGAACGCAAGGCCGGGCTGCACTCCATCACCGACCTTTATGCGGTCGAAGGCGGCGCCGTCACCGGGCTCAATCTGGTTTCAACCGAACAGTTTCGCAAAGCCAACCCGATCACTTACGACGCCGTGGTGGCTGCGTTCGATGAAGCGATTGTCTGGATCAACGCCGATAAGCGGCGCGCCGGGCAGCTCTATCTCGAAATGTCCAGGGATAAGATGTCGCTTGATGATCTCATGGCGATCCTCAATGCGCCGGATTACATTTTCGACAGAACGCCGCGCCGGGTTGGATCGGCGCTCAGGATGTTGAACAAAACCGGGACGATCAGGACGAAGGCGCAGTCCTGGAAGGACATGTATTTTCCCGAGGCGCAGCAGTTGCCGGGCGATTAGTAGCGCCGCGGGCACGCTCCACCTCTCCCCAGCGGGGAGAGGTCGGCCGCGAAGCGGCCGGGTGAGGGGGCCAAATTCATCATGGGTGCAAAGTATTTAGACCACCCGATACCCGCCATCCGCCATGATGATCGAGCCGGTAACGTAGCCGGAAAGGTCGCAGGCAAGAAAGATCGCCGGGCCGACGATGTCCTCGGGCTTTCCGGTGCGCCCCAGCGGCGTGTGATCGAGGAAGATCTTCACGAGCTCCGGGTGATTGGCGCGCGCTCTCGCGTTGAGCGGCGTCTCGATCAGGCCGGGCCCGATTGCGTTCACGCGCACGCCGTCTTTGCCGAGCTCCGCCGCGAGCGCGCGGGTAAAGCCGAGCACCCCGTGCTTTGAGGTGGTGTATGCCAGCGAGTTGGGCGTGCGCACGTGCATGAAGGACTGAATTGAAGCGATGTTGACAATCCGTCCCCTGCTCGCGCGCAGCTGTTCGAGCAAGGCGTGGGTCACGTTGAACACGCCGTTGAGGTTCACCGCCATGATATCTTGCCAGTCCTTGATCACGGCTTGCGGCTCCGCGGTGAAAGCGTTACGGCGGTTGATTCCGGCATTGTTGACGAGGATTGTGACCTGACCGATTTGTCGGCTGATCTCTCCCGCAATTTCGCGACATTTGTCCCGATCGGTCACGTCGAGCGTAAAGCTCTGCGCCTTGCCCCCCGCTGCCGTGATGGCCTCGACGGTTTCGGCGGCGGCCTTGGCGTCAATGTCGACCACGGCGACGTGCGCGCCCTCGCGGGCATAGCCGTGCGCAATCGCACGGCCGATGCCGGAGCCGCTGCCGGTGATCACTGCGATGTGTCGCTCAAGAAGCCCCGCCATTGTTGTCCCCTCCTTATGCGCCGGATCAGAAATGCTTGCTGCCCGCCCTTAGTACCGTAGGGTGTGGCAAAGGCGCGCTTTTGCGCGCCGTGCCCACCATAACCGAATTACAACGTGGGCACGGCGCGCGCGGTCGAGGTTCTATCCATTATGCAAATCATCTTGCGCGCGCCTTTGCCCACCCTACGACTGAATTCGACTTCATCGCGACCCGCCCCTAGTACAAAAGCGCGGCGGCGCGTTTCGCTACAGCAGGCGAGATCTCGCCATAGATTTGCTTGACCATGCGCTCCGCCTGTTCACCCGGGAGCGGCCTCACCTCGAGCTTCAACTTGTCTGCATCCGCCAGAAACTGCGGGTCTTGCATCGTCGCCATGAAGGCCGCGCGCAGAGCAGCAACTCGGTCGGATGGAATTTCCGGCGGCCCGAGAAATGGCCGCCCGAGCGCCTGGCGCGCAAGAATCAATCGTAGGATGCTGCGCTGCTCGTCATTGGTTGCGAACTCGGTAACGAGCGGAACTGCGGGAAGATCCGGATGCTTCGATGTTGCGAACTGGGCGAGAATGTTGATCGTGTGCCCATCAAGCCATTCCGGGTGCGTGGTCTTGATGCTTGACCAGGAATAGCCGCAGCGGCCGTTAACCTCGCCCCGCTCCATGGCCAGAACGACCTCGTTCCCGCCGGGGTAGCCGTTGATCACGCGCATTTTCGTGCCGAACAGTCCGTTGAGCACGCGCGGAAACTGATCGTCATCCGAGCCCGCTCCGGCAGCGCCCACGATCAGTTCCTTTTGCAGCAGATCGGCGAAAGTCGTTACTCCGCTGGTGTGCCAGCTTATGCACACGCTCGCTTCATCGTTCGCGCTTCCGATCCACGAAAACAGGCTGGCATCGAACGATATCCCGGGGCGGCCCAGTAGTTTCTCGAAGGCAGCAGCACGACTGACCGTGCCGATCGCGCTGCCGTCTTTCGGCGCCACCGTGTAGAGCCAGTTCGCGAGCCGCATGCTTCCGGCGCCTTCCATGTTGCGCGGCACGATCGTTGGGGTACCGGGCACATGCTTGTTGAGATGCCGCGCCAGGACACGTGCATAAAGGTCGTACCCGCCACCGACGCTGTAGCCGATGTAGAGATCGATGCTCTTGTCCTTGAAGAGTTCCGGCTGCGCTTGCGCTCGTGCCGCTGCAAGCAGAATCGCCACCGCTGTCGCCAGGCCGCCGATTGCTCGATTGCTGATCCGCAACATGGAGCTTGCCTCAATCGCCCTCATGCTGGTGCGCCGTCTCCCAGAACAGCTCCCTCCAATCCCCGACTTTCGCTTTCAGCGTGCCGATGCGATTGAGAAAGGCCGCGAAATAAGCAATGCGGTGCGGCTGTGACGTGAACTCGAAACCGGGATCGTTGAGCTGCGACACCAGCTCCTCGACCGGCTCCGGGGCCTTCTGAACGTCCTTCCAAAGAACGGCGGCGGCGCGCTTGTCGGCGTTGGCGATCCGGATCGATTGTTCGAGCGCGTTGGCAACCGCGGTAAAAAGCAGCGGATTTTTCTCCTTGGTCGGCCTGGCCGCGAGCAGCGTAATCTGCGTCAACGGCCCGCCGAAGACCTTGCGGCTGTCGGTGATGACGTGGGCGCCCGGCAGCTTGAGGCCGCGGTCGGTAAACGGCTGGACGCCAATATGAGCGGTGATGCTTGCCTTGCCGTAGCCGCCGGAAAGCGCCGTCACCGCATCCGGGTGGCCGAGCGCGACGGTGAGATGGTCGAGCCGGAACGGCTCGTTCCACTGCTGCTCCGCCGCCATTTGCAGCATCATGGAGTTGAACGAGAGCCGGATAGTGGGCACTGCGATGCGGTCACTCTCGGTGAAGTCGGCGATCGAGTGCACGTTGGGGTTGATGGTGTAGAGCGTCATTGCGCCGTTCGACACGGCGCTCACCGCCCTCACCTCGTTGGCGCTGCCGCGGGTCTTTTCCCAAAGCGTAAGCAAGGAGGGCAGCGCGGCGGTGCCATAATCGGCAGCTCCGGAGAGCAGGGCATCGATGATGGGACCGGGACCGCTGAGCGCTGTGGCCGTCGCTTCGATTTTGCCCAGGCCAAGCTTGGTTGCTTCCTGCTGCAGGATACCGCCGCTGACCATGAGGTCGATGGGAAGGTAGAGAAGCCCGCGCTGCTCAACGAAGCGGACCTTGAGCGGGGTCTGCGCGGATGCGATTTCCGCAGTGGCGAGGAGACCAATGAGGCCCAGCGCCACCGCAAGGCTCGTTATAAGGCTCGTTCGCCGGCATGTAACAGTGGTACTTCCTCCTGGCATTCCTCTCTCCGGTTGTTCTTTGTTTCGATAGCCGGCTTCGACGTTAGGATAGTTCGTGATAGAACTCCACCGGGAGGAGTGCGATGGAGATCAGCTCCAGCGGCAAGATATTAGGGGCGGCCGTCAAAGGCATTGACCTTGCCCAGCCGCTCTCGGATGACGACTGCAAGCGGATCCTGCGGGCGCTCGGCGCGTACGGCGTACTTTGCTTCCCCGCTCAGCGCCTCGAAACGCAAGAGTTTGCACGCTTTGGACGCATGTTTGGCGAGTTGGAAATCAACATCGCCAATCAGTTTCACGAGCCGGGCTTTCCCGAAGTGATGGTGCTGTCCAACATGCGGGTGGAGGACAAACCGGCGGGGCTCGCCGACGCGGGACAGGGTTGGCACACCGATATGTCCTACAGCGCGCAAATCGCGCTCGCCAGCGTGCTGCATGCGATCAGGGTCCCCACGCGCGCTGGCCGGCCGCTCGGCGATACCCAGTTCCGCAACATGCATGCTGCCTATGCGGATCTGCCGGCGAAGATCAAACAGCGGCTTGCCGGACGCACCGCCACGCACGACTTCGCGAAATTCTGGGTCATGATGCGCTCGCGTCCCGGCTCGCGGCGTGCGACCCTCACCGCGGAGCAGCGCGCCAGGAAGCCGCCGGTGTCGCAGGGCGTTTTCCGCACCCATCCCATTACCGGCCGCACCGTCCTTTACTGCAATCCGGGCTATGCCATGCGCATTGATGGAATGGACGAGGCCGAAAGCGCCGAGATGCTTGACTTTCTGTTCCGGCACCAGGAGCAGGAAAAATATTTCTATGCTCACCACTGGAGGGAAGGCGACGTGCTGATGTGGGACAATGTCGGGACTATGCACAATGCAGTTGCCGATTATGGCCCGGACCAGCCGCGCTATATGCGTCGCGTTCAGGTCATGGCGAGCAACGACTACGCGAATTGGCCCAAAGGGTCCGCGCTATGCGCGGCCCGATGGCAGGCTCCGGCGTAATCGGTTCCGCATTTAGGGTGGCTGTGATACATACCGAAGAATACGGTCGAGGAAACCGCTATGCCAAACACCAAAGCTCTGCTGGAAAAGATTGAAGCGCTGCCGGCCGAGCGTATCGCGGAAATCGAAGATTTTGTCGAGTTCATCGCTGCACGCGAACAGGAGCGGTCGCTGACCCGCGCCGCCACTGAGACAAGCAAACTCGCGTTCGCCGCAATTTGGGACAACCCCGAGGACAGCGTCTATGACGCATTGTGAATGCCATGCCGTTCGAGTTCGGCGACGTCGTGCTGGTGCCGTTCCCGTTCACCGATCAAACGACAGCGAAGCAGCGGCCTGCCGTGATCGTCAGCGGCCTCGCCTATAATCAGGCCAAACCTGATGTCGTTGTGATGGCGATCACCAGCCAATTCGGTCCGAGTCGCTCCCTCGGAGAAGTCTGGATCGACCAATGGCAAGCCGCCGGCCTCCTCAAGCCCTCTGCCATCAAGCCGGTGTTTGCGACCCTCGAACAAGGCCTGATCATTCGCCCGCTCGGCAAGCTTGCCGCCGCCGACCACACCGCCCTTAAAGGAGTGATCGGCAAGATACTTGGGTAAACATCGGCATGAACGCTCCAACGCCTCCCGCGCCGCTTCTGCAGGTCGAAGGGGTGACCCTGCAATACAAGACCGAGAAGCATCTGGTCACAGCGACTTATCGCGTCAGCTTTGATGTCTATGGCGCGGACCGGTTCGTCGTGCTCGGTCCTTCGGGCTGCGGGAAATCGACGCTGCTCAAGGCAGTCGGCGGTTACATGGCGCCGACCGAAGGCAGCATGCGGCTCAAGGGCCGCCCCATACGCGAGCCCGGCGCCGACCGGGTGTTTGTGTTTCAGGAGTTCGATCAGTTGCTGCCGTGGAAGACGGTCAAGCAGAACGTGATCTTCGCGCTCGAATCATCGGGCAAGCTGCGCGGCAAGGCCGCCGAGACCCAGGCGATGCGCTACATCGAGAAGGTCAATCTCGCGAAATTCGCCAATGCCTATCCGCACACCCTCTCCGGCGGGATGAAGCAGCGCGTTGCCATCGCGCGTGCGCTTGCCATGGAGCCGGACGTGCTGATGATGGACGAGCCGTTCGCTGCCCTTGACGCGCTCACGCGGCGCAAGATGCAAGAGGAGTTGCTCCAGTTGTGGAGCGAGACGCGGTTCACCGTGCTGTTCGTGACCCACTCAATTCCCGAGGCCGTGCTGATCGGCAACCGCATTCTTCTGCTCTCGCCGCATCCCGGTCAGGTCAAGGGCGAGCTCAACAGCGACGGCAGCGACACCCCCGACCCCGCCGACCCCGCCAGCGGGCGCAAGCTGTCGGACCGCATTCACCAGCTGTTGTTTGCCGATCGCATCGAGGAACAGGAGATTGTGCGTCATGGCTGAGACCCACATCGGCGCGGCGCAATGGGCGGCCGCTCCGCCGGTGCGCCCGGAATATCTGCGCGAGACTGTGGCGAGCGGCAACATCGGAGTGGTGCAGAAGCCGCTCACGCTCTGGCAGCAGCTGGTAAATCAGGCCTGGCTGCGCAAAACATTCATTCTCCTCGTCATCGCCGTCGCTTGGGAAATCTACGCCCGGCAGCTCAACAACGCGCTGCTGGTCCCCACTTTTTCCGCCACGCTCGAAGCATTCTGGACCGGGATCGCCGACGGCGAAATTCTCCAGAAGGTCGCGAACTCGGTGCAACTGCTGCTCAAAGGTTATGCGCTGGGCCTCGTGCTCGCTCTGATATTCTCCGCGCTCGCCATGATGTCGCGGATCGGCAACGATCTGCTTGAGACGCTCACGTCGGCGTTCAACCCATTGCCGGCGATTGCGCTGCTGCCGCTTGCGCTCATCTGGTTTGGGCTGGGCGATCTCTCCATCATCTTCGTCCTGGTGCACTCGGTGCTTTGGGCGGTCGCGCTCAACACCCATTCCGGCTTCAGATCCGTTTCAAACACGCTGCGCATGGTGGGGCGCAACTACGGACTCAAGGGCGTGCGCTATATCGCGAAGATCCTGATTCCGGCTGCCTTCCCCTCGATCCTGACGGGCTTGAAAATCGGCTGGGCCTTTGCCTGGCGCACGTTGATCGCGGCCGAGCTCGTTTTCGGCGTTTCGTCCGGCAAGGGCGGGCTGGGCTGGTACATCTACGAGAACAAGAACATGCTGGACATTCCCGCCGTGTTTGCGGGCTTGTTCACCGTCATCCTGATCGGGCTGCTTGTGGAAAATTTCATCTTCCGCAACATCGAAGCCGCAACCGTGCGCAAATGGGGCATGCAGTCTTGAGGGCTAAGGAGGCGATCGGGAAGAAGCCCATGAAGCGGCGCCAGTTCATTTCGCTGCTCGGCGGTGTTGCGGTCGCGAGGCCGCTCACCACGCGAGCTGAGCAGCCTAAGATCGCTCGCATAGGCACGCTGTATATCGGCCTCGCGGACGCGGAATCCTTCAAGAAGGAGCTCCGGGAAGGGCTGCGTGAACTTGGCTACGTGGAGGGGAAAAACATTGCATTCGAGTTTCGTTCTGCGCAAGCACAGCTGGATCGGCTTCCCGGTTTGGCGGCCGAGCTGGTGCAGCTCAAGGTCGATGTCATTGTGACGCTCTACGTCCCGCCCTCGCTGGCGGCGAAGGACGCAACGCGTGAAATCCCCATCGTGGCCATCGTGGGCGATCCAGTTGAAACTGGTATCGTGTCCAGCTTGGCGCGTCCCGGTGGAAACATTACTGGCGTGTCTCTCATGGCTTCGGCGTTGGCTGGAAAAAGTGTTGAACTGTTCCGCGACATGCTGCCATCGGCGCGGCGCGTCGGTGTATTGGGCCACTCCACCAATCCTGTATTTGCGAAGGCCATGCTCGACGAAGTTTTGCTCGCCGGCAGCCCGACTGGATTGGAAATACAGCCAGTCGTCATGGTCCGCGGACCTGACGAGTTCGAAAGTGCCCTTACAACTATGGTGAAAGAGCAAGCAGATGCCGTGATCGTTCAAGGCAGCCTGGCGGTAAAACCACTGACCGAGATGGCTATTAAGTACCGTTTGCCGATGGCCTCAACCACGCGCGCATTTGCAGACATTGGAGGCCTCATGTCATTCGGGGCGGATGGCCCCGCAGCGTTCCGCCACGCTACCAAACTCATACAGAAGATTTTACTGGGGAGGCAGCCGAAAGACATTCCCATAGAGCAGCCCACGAAGTTCGAGTTGGTGATCAATCTCAAGGCTGCTAAGGCTATGGGCCTCACGATCCCGGAGTCATTCCTTGCGCGCGCCGATGAGGTGATCGAGTAAGTGGAAGGCGCCAGGCAAAGCTGGTGCGACTGAGCCTTGTCACTTCCTTCATTGCGTCTGCTTATTGAACCGGCGTGAGCACCCCCAATTAACTCCAGCGCAGCCGCCCGCTCCAGAAGATTACACCAATCTTACGGGAGGCAACACGCGCGGCTGTTGTCCACCGGATTGGGAATACAGTACAAGTCGCAGCGGCTCGTGATGGCAACTGTTCGTATCGTGAATTCTCGCGTCGGCTTTCCACCTGGGCAGGGGGCGGCAGCCTGATGGGTTTCGGCGCTTTGGGCCGCTTCAAGCCGGCCCGCATTCTTTTCGAAAGTTGAAACTGTGCTCAAAGGCATTGTCACCTTTGCATTGACGCGGCGCCCCATCGTGCTTTTGGGCTTGCTCGTGTTCATCGGCGCCGGGCTCGCGGCTCTGTGGAAGCTCAACATCGAGGCCTATCCCAATCCGGCACCCGTGATTCTGGAAATCACTGCCCAGGCGGCTGGCCAATCGGCCGAGGAAATGGAGCGCTACTACACGATTCCGATCGAAGTCGGGCTGGCCGCTACCCCTGGGGTCGATGTCATCCGGTCGACATCGTTCTACGGCCTCTCCTTCGTTCGAGTCGTGTTTCAATACGGTGTCGATTACTACTTTGCCCTCACTCAGACGCAGATCAATCTGCAGCAAAACGTCAATCTTCCCAACGGAGTTACACCGCAAATCCAGGGGACGAGCCTGGTCGGCGAAATATTCCGTTATCAGCTCGTCGGCCCTGCGCATTTCGGCTTGACCAATCTGCGCACGATCCAGGACTGGGTATTGCAGCGGCGTCTGTTGACGGTCCCGGGTGTGGTGCAGGTCAATACCTGGGGAGGCACCACCAAAGAATACGAAGTCGAAGTCGATCTGCACAAGCTCGAAGCCTACAACATCACGCTGCCCCAGATCGTTAGCGCGATAGCTAACGCCAACCTCAACGTCGGCGGGCGCACGATCAACGTGGGGCAGCAGTCCGTGAATATCCGCGGCGTGGGTCTGATGGACAGCGGCGGAGCCGCCGATGTCACGCAAGGATTCAGGGTCGGTGACATCGAGAACGTGCTGCTCTCCGAGTCGCGCGGACTCCCCGTGATGGTGAAGGACGTCGCCAAAGTCTACGTCGGCAACGTGCCGCGGCTCGGCAAGGCGGGCCGCGACAACGAGGATGATGTGATTGAGGCAATCGTCATCATGAACCGCACGCTCCACACCAACGACGTTGTGGCCCGGGTGAAGGCCGCGGTCGAACGGCTGAACAGCGATGGCAGCCTGCCCGCCGGAGTGAAGCTCGTCCCGTTCTATGATCGCACGACACTTGTTGCGGTGACCACGAGCACGGTTCTGCACAACCTGCTGTTTGGCTGCATTTTGATCTTCTTCATTCAATGGATTTTTCTCGGCGATCTGCGCAGCGCCATCATTGTCGGCGCGAACATTCCGTTCGCATTGTTTTTCAGCATTATCATTCTCGTTGTTCGGAACGAGGATGCGAACCTGTTGTCGGTCGGTGCGGTTGATTTCGGCATCATTGTCGATGGGGCCGTTATTTTGGTCGAAAACATCTATCGGAATTTCCAGCTGCAACCGGAGCAAAGACGACAGCTTCTGCACGATCTCGGCGAGGGAAGATGGGGTCCTGATCCCACCCGCGGCGCCGATGGGAGCGCGCGAATGTGGACCGAGCGGTTGCGCATCATCCTCATCAGTGCTCTTCAAATCGACCGGGCAGTCCTGTTCTCGACCGCGATCATTGTCGCAGCGTTCATTCCCCTGTTCACGATGCAGGGCGTGGAAGGGCAGATCTTCAGTCCGATGGCGCGGACCTACGGCTATGCGCTGGTTGGGGCGCTGATCGCGACCTTTACGGTCACGCCCGCGCTCGCCTCACTGCTGCTGCCGGAGCATGTCAGCGAGGTCGAGACCGTTGTGGTGCGCGCGCTGCGTTCGATTTACACACCGGTGCTGCGCTGGTCGCTTGCGCACCGGGGAGCAACCGTCGCCATCGGATTGATCTTCGTTGCAGGCGGCGGATTGATTGGCGCGCGGCTTGGCAGCGAGTTTCTGCCGGCGCTCGAAGAAGGCAATCTTTGGATCCGGGCCTCCATGCCGCCCACCATTTCGCTGGAGGCCGGGATGCCGGTGGTCAACCGGATCAGAGAGATTCTCTCGCGCCATCCCGAAGTGATCACGGTTGTGTCTCAGCATGGCCGTCCGGACAATGGCAGCGACGCGGCAGGGTTCTTTAATGCCGAGTTCTTTGTGCCGTTGAAGCCATTCGAGCAATGGGCTCGCGGCAAAGTCAAGGCAAACCTCATCGAGGACCTGCAAAAGGAATTCGCCAACGAGTTCACCGGCATCGACTTCAATTTTTCGCAGTATATCCAGGACAATGTCCAGGAAGGCATCTCGGGCGTCAAAGGTGCCAATTCCGTGAAGATCGTCGGCCGCGATCTCGGGGTTCTGGAAGGCATTGCGGAGCAGACAGCAGCCGAAATGCGCCAGGTACACGGTGTTGCCGATCTCGGCATTTTTCGGGTCTTGGGACAGCCCAATCTGAACATCAAAATCGATCGGGAAAAGGCGGCGCGTTATGGGCTGAGCGTCAGCGATGTCAATACCGTTGTGCAAGCGGCCTTGGGCGGCACGGTCGCAACCATGCTGCTTGAGTCGGACCGTCAATTCAATGTCACCGTGCGGCTGGCGCCTGAATACCGCGGCAGCCTTCAGTCTGTGGACAACATCCAGGTTGGCGTTCAGGGTCCCAACGGGAATGCCTATATTCCATTGAGCGATCTCGCTTCGATTAAGCTCGAAACCGGCGCGACCTACATCTTTCGTGAGCGTAACGAGCGCTTCATTCCGATCAAGTTCAGCGTGCGCGGCCGCGATCTCGCAGGCACGGTCGAGGAGGCGCAGCAGCGGATCGCGAAAAACGTGAACCTGCCGGCTGGATATCATATCGAGTGGGCCGGCGAGTTCGAAGGGCTCCAGCAAGCTCAGAAACGGCTCGCGATCATCGTGCCGATCAGCTTTATCCTGATCTTGGTCCTGTTGTACGGTCTGTTTAATTCCTTTCGCGACAGCATCATGGCGCTTGTCGGAATCCCGTTCGCGGTTTGTGGCGGTGTCCTGGGACTCTACATCGCGGGGTTGGACTTCAGCATTTCGGCTGCGATCGGATTCGTCTCGCTCTTTGGCGTGTCGGTGATGAGCGGCATTCTGATCATCAACGGCTATAATCGTGTCGCTCGCAGCGGAGTGAACGTGGTCGATGCCATGTTTCATGCGGTCGAGGAGCAGATGCGGCCGATCCTGATGATGGCGCTGTCGGCCTGCATCGGCCTGCTGCCGGCGGCAATCTCCACCGGCATTGGCAGTCAGGTGCAACGCCCGCTCGCCACCGTTGTGGTAGGCGGCATGCTTATCGGCCCGATCATGTTTCTAATCGTCGTGCCGGCGCTGCAGACTTTTTTCCTGCGCAGCGAAGGCGGGCCGCAACCGCAACCTGCGCAGGACGAGCTACCCCTGTAGCGTTGCAGCTGTCTGAGACATGACGATTTTACCCGTCCGGAGGCACGGTCACGGCCGTTGGGCGGGATGCGGTGACGCGCCGCAAGCGCTGCCGCCTGCGTTCGCCACCCTGTTCCCTTCCCCAAGCCGACCCGATAAGGTTTGGGCATGTCCTTATTGACGCAGCCGCAGGTTCGGGCAGCCCCGCAAACCGGTGGATTGACCGGCGCCACCACGGTGCTCGCGCAAGGCAAGCTCTACGCCTTGCAGCACCCCTTCGCGCTCGATGGGCGGGTGAGCTCGTATCCTGCAAGCGCGCGCGGATTTTCGGTGGCGAACAGCTATCTCCTCACCCAGAGCGATGCCGCCATGCTGATCGATACCGGCTTCGGCAAGGACGAGCCGGCAATCCGCGCACAGATCGAGCGCCTGATCGCGCCCGGACTGCCGCTGTCCTTGTTCCCGTTGCGGCTCAACGAGTTCATGTCCATCAACAACGTCGAAACCTTCGCGGCCCATTTCAATGTCGAGCAATGCTACACCAGCAATATCGATGCCGCGCTGTGGTTCGATTTCGGCGCCAAGGCGGATGGCCGCAGCATTCTCGATTCCATGCCGGTCACCGCGGTGACGCGTTCGGACACGATCGAGCTTGGAAAACAGGGCCGCGCGATCGATGTCGTGCAGGCGCCGATCCGGCTGATTGCCACCCGTTGGCTCTACGATCGTGCAACCCGCACGCTGTTTTCCTCCGACATGTTCACGCATGTCTGGCGCACGGACGCGGACGGACCGTGGATTGTGACCGAGGAGGACGACACCACATCCGCCCGCGCGCTGCGCTCGTTCCTGCTCAATACGCGTTACTGGTGGCTCGAAGGTGCGCCGACGGCTTCGATCCGCCGTGGCATCCTCGACGTGTTCGACAAATGCGACGTGGAGACGATTGCGCCGGGCTACGGCTGCATCCTGCACGGCCGCAAGGTGGTCGCGCGCCATGTCGCGATGCTGGATGAAATCCTTAAAGGACTGGACAAGAGCGTAGCGGTGTCGCGCTACGTCTCGCGCGACGAGGAGCGCTGAGCCATGGGCAATAAAATGCCGCGCGAGATCGCGCCCGGCGTGTTCTGGATCGGCGACTGCCTGGCGCAGCGCCACAAGGGCAAGGTCTATCACGGCTACAACGCCGCTTTCCTGGTCGCCGGTGCCACCGCCTCGGTACTGGTGGAAACCGGCCATCCCAAGGATTTTCCCGTCATCGAGCGCCACCTCGCGGAGCTGTTCGCGCGCGGAGTGGCACCGCTGAAATATTTGTTCGTCACGCACCAGGAGACGCCCCATTGCGGCGGCCTCGGGCGCATTCTCAAGCGTTTTCCCGACGCGCTCCTGTGCGGCGACGTGAGCGACTATCATCTCGCCTTCCCGCAGTACGAGCACCGCATGCGCTGGATGAATGAGGGCGATGAGATCGATCTGGGCGGCCGCACTCTCATGGCGGTGGAGCCCGTCATCCGTGACCTGCGCACGACCTGGTGGGGCTTCGACACGCGCGAGCGCGTGCTGTTTCCGGGCGACGGCTTTGCCTACAGCCATTATCACGAGGACGGCCACTGCGGGCTCGTCGCCGAGGAAGCGGTCTCGCTCGATTTGCCCGATGTCTCGGCGGTGTTCGCGGACCTCGCTTTATTCTGGACCAAGTTCGCCAACATGGATGCCTATTGCGAGCGGCTCGATCACCTCATTAACCGATTGGGGGTGAAGACCATCGCGCCCACGCACGGGCTGCCGATCACCGACGTGAAACGCACGGTCCCCAAGGTGAAGGAAGGGCTCAAATATGCCGCCGCGGTTCCCGAATCGGGCACCAACGAGAAGGTAGCGGCCGTCGGCGCCGAAGCAACGTAGCCCGGGTTGAGCGGAAGCGAAACCCGGGAGAGACGCTGTCGTTAGCAACACCCTGGATTTCGCTACGCTCAATCCAGGCTACGGCTACTGCGGGTGCAACAAAACGTTACTTGCATTTAGGAAACATTTCTGATACATAAAATACCAATCTCCAAAGTTATCTGACGCCCGGACGCGCAGCGTGCCGGGCTTTTTCGTGCGTGGAGCTGAGCAAAGCGTCATGACGCGTTCGTGGGGCGGATTAGCGCTGATCCGCCGAAGGCGGATGGCGCGTAATCTGCCGGCAACTCGCAAAGCAAGCCATGCAATTTTTGAGGATCAAAATCGCAGCGGGCTGGCTCGCAACCTGCGCCCGCTTGCCTGCTATCCCCCTGTTACCTGTCTGTAATCCCCCTGTTCGCGTCCCTGTTATTTTTTCGGCAACTCGCATTTGACGGGCACTTCTTGCACTGGCCATTGTATTTTCCCTGTTATTTACAATGGGGCAGCCATTGCGCGGCGAAGCGCAACGTTTGCGTTCTGCACCAAATGCATGGCTTTCGACAATGGCACAACTGCGCAATGTCAAAGAATAACAACGCAACCATTTTTGGCGTTTTGCCAAAACACCAAAACGAACCCGACCGGTGCTTGCGTTGTCATTGCGAAGGATTAGCTTTCGTCGTCGTAGTCGTCGTAGTCGTCGTAGGGCGGATTAGCGTTCATCCGCCGAAGGCGGATGGCGCGTAATCCGCCGCCAACTCGCAAAGCAAGCCATGCAATTTTTGAGGATCAAAATCGCAGAGGGCTGGCTTGCAACCTGCGCCGGCTTACCCGCTATCCCCCTGTTACTGTCAGTAATCCCCTGTTCGCGTCCCTGTTATTTTTTCTGTTATTTTTCCGGCAACTCCACATTTGACGGGCACTTCTTGCACGCGGCCCCGCATTTTCCCTGTTGTTTACAATGAGGCAGCCATCGCGCGGCGAAGCGCAATGTTTGCGCTCTGCACCGAATGCATAGCTTTCGACAATTGTGCAATGTCAAAGAATAACAACGCAACCAGTTTTGGTCTTCTGCCAAAACGCCAAAACGAACCCGACAGGCGATTACGTTGTCATTGCGAAGGATTAGCTTGCGTCAGAGATGCCGGGCCCGGATGCGCTGCGCGCAAGATGACAAACTCCATCTCGTCATAACCCCGCCGTTCGAGTTCCTCGAAATGCTCCGGCGCGGCAAATCGGGAATGCACCGCTTCCTCCACCACCGTCAGCGCGCCGGGTGCGAGCCAGCCGCCTTCACGCGCGGACGCGAGCGCCTTTTCCGCCAGTCCTTGGCCATAGGGGGGATCGAGGAAGGCCAGCGCGAACGGAGCAACCGCCTGGATGGCGCCGAGCTTTGTGGCGTCGCGGCGAAAGATGCGGCTTTGGCCGCCAAGGCCGAGCGCGCTGACATTCTCGCGCAGGAGTGCGCGCGCCTCTACCCCCGCGTCGATGAAGAGCGCAAACGCCGCTCCGCGCGAGAGCGCCTCGATACCAAGCGCCCCGGTCCCGGCAAAAAGATCGAGCACTCGCGCTCCGCTGACGGGATCGCCGTAGGCATGCGCGAGAATGTTGAACAACGCTTCGCGCAGCCGATTCGCCGTCGGCCTGATCGCCTGCGACTTGGGAGCGGCGAGCGCCCGGCCGCGCAGGCGCCCGCCGACCACACGCATCAGCGCCGTGCGCGAATGGGTCCCCCGCTTGCGCGGGAGGGGCGCCGGCGCCCGGATCGGCGCTTGGCGCCGTCCGGGTGCGGGCTCCGGTGGTCAGGCGGCGGATTATGCGAAGCAGGCTCACTCGCGCTGTTTGCGGTCGCCGCCTTCGCCCGGCCTCGCTGCGCTCGACTGCCTTGCCCCGACGCAAGTCGGGCCTGCCCGACTTGCGCACTATTCTGCGCAATCCGCGCAAGCCCGGGTTGTGTTGGAGCAATTACCCGCTCGACGGGCGCGGAAAAATCCGCTCCGGCAAGTGCGGCGATGCGCGCTCCCAATTGATCGCGCAGCATGCGCGTCTTCACCTCGGCGATTTCGCCCGGCGCCAGGTCGCCAAGCTGGAAAGGCCCGAATGATACCCGGATGAGCCGGTTCACGGCGAGCCCGAGATGGCCCAGCACCTTTCTTACTTCGCGGTTCTTGCCTTCCCGTATCGCGAAGGTCAGCCAGACATTTGACCCTTGCACGCGATCGACGGTTGCCACGACCGGTCCGTAATGAATGCCGTCGATCGTGATGCCCTCGCCGAGCCGATCAAGCTCATGCTGGGCGATGCGGCCATGGGCACGAACGCGATAGCGGCGCAACCAGCCGGTCGCCGGCAGTTCCAGCACGCGCGCAAGGCCGCCGTCATTCGTGAGCAGCAGTAGTCCCTCGCTGTTGAGGTCGAGGCGGCCCACGCTGATGAGCCGGGGCAGGTTCTTGGGCAGGACGTCGAACAGAGTGGGACGGCCGCGCGGATCGCCATGGGAGGTGAGAACGCCGCGCGCCTTGTGCAACAGAAAAAGCCGTGTGCGCTCGCGGCGCGGTAGCGCCTTGCCGTCCACGCTGATTCCGTCGTGTGCCGTTACGCACGTTGCAGGCGAGCGGATTACTGCGCCATTCACCGCCACCCGCCCGGCGGCGATCCACGTTTCCGCTTCGCGGCGCGACGCGAGCCCCGCGCGTGCGATCACCTTGGCGATGCGCTCGCCGCGCCTATGGTCTTGTTCCCGCATGGCCCTATCATACGCTTTTTCCCCGGGTGCGCGGGTCACGCCTGCGCATGATGCACGAATGACGACCCCCACGTTCATGGAGCTCGCGCTCGTGCAGGCGCAAGCGGCAGCGCAAGCCGGCGAGGTTCCGGTGGGATGCGTGATCGTGTGCGCGGGAGAATTGATCGCGCAGACGGGAAACCGCACCATCGCGGACCACGACCCGACCGCGCATGCCGAGATGCTGGCGATCCGGCATGCCGCGCGAACGCTGGGCAACGAACGGCTCCTCGATTGCGATCTCTACGTGACGCTCGAGCCCTGCGCCATGTGCGCGGCAGCGATCTCGTTCGCGCGCATCCGGCGGCTCTATTTCGGGGCGGCCGATCGCAAGGGTGGAGCGGTCGAAAACGGGGTGCGGTATTTTTCCAGCCCTTCCTGCTTGCATCGGCCGGAAATCTATGGCGGCATCGGCGAGAACGAGGCGGCCGAGCTCATGCGTCGCTTCTTTCGCGCTCGGCGGGAGTGAATCCCGGCTGCGGTGCAGCGCGAAGCTCCTGCGGAGCGGTGCACCGCTGAGCCGGGATCGCTACGTGTAACGATCCCGGGTCAGCAGCGCAGCGTTTGACGCTGCGCTGCGCCCGGGAAAACGGCGCACATTGAGGAGGAGCTTGTGAGGATATTCGTCGCGCTTATTGTTGCAGGCCTTGCACTCGCCGCGCCGGCGGCCGCGCAGGAGCAACAGTCGTTCAGGACGATCATCAGCAAGGGCTACGACATCAAGAGCGCCACGTTTGCGCGCGGTCAATTTCAATCCAGCGCGGACCGCGAGCTCTTTGTGATCACGTTGCAGAAGGAAAAATCGGTTGCGGTGTGCACTTTCGCTGCTGCGAACTGGATCAATCTGACCACCTCATATCTCGAAGATTCCAAGAGCTGCGACGTGCGGTATTAGACCGCTATCGTGCTGCGGGCGCGAGCCGCAACGTTCGCCTCAGCCGAGGTCGCGCTCGATCAGTTTTCCGGCATTGGCCTTGCGGATGCAGCGAAGCAGCCGCTTGGCGTTGGCCGGGCTGCGCAGCAGGTGCAGCGTCGCCAGCATGGCCAGCATGGCCTCGTACTCGTCCTCGGACAGCAAGACCACGGTGCGGGCATTCTGGCGCGTTACATGAAGAGCCGCGCGACTGTCGCACACCTCGTCCATGTATTGTGCCAGGTGCTCTCGAAAGGCGCTGTAGGAAACGTGCCGCATTAATAGCTAGCTCCCGGATGGCTGTACCATGATCCCTCGGGTCCAGCCAGCGGCTGTTGCGGATCCACGTGGGGAGTTGACGAATCAAGGGAGAGTATTACATTTTGCAAAATGTAATGGAATGGGAAGGTGGTCCATGGATTCGGCAGTCACCAGTAAAGGGCAGGCAACAATTCCAAAGGCCATCCGCGAGCATCTCGGGTTGAAGCCTGGCGACCGGCTCAAATTCTTCATGCATCCCGACGGCAGCGTGGTCCTCTTGCCGAAGCGGCCCGCCGCCATCCTGCGCGGCATTGTTAAGTCCCGTCGGCGAGTGACAATCGAAGAGATGGGCGAGGCGGCCGCTGCCGGTGCGGCTGCGAACGCGCCGCCGCGCAGGCGATAATGATTGGGTTGGATACCAACGTTATCGTTCGCTACCTCACCCAAGACGATCCTGTTCAATCGCCAAAGGCGACTGAGCTGATCGAACGGCGACTTCGAGCAGAGAATCCTGGCTTCGTCAGCATCGTCGCGATGGCGGAAACTGCATGGGTTCTTGAACGGTTATACGGGCTCAGGGGCGAAGAATTGGCCGCCGCGATTGAACGGATGCTACAGGTCGATGTTCTCGTTCTCGAAAGCGAGCAGGAGGTCTTCGCGGCCATGATCGCTGTTAAGGAAGGGCTTGGCTCTTTCGCGGATGCGCTCATTGGAGCGCTCGGCACCAAGGCAGGGTGTTCTCACACGGTGACCTTCGATCAGCAGGCGCTCCGGATTGCGACCTTCAGGCCGGTTTGATTAACTCTCTCTCCGGTATTTTGAATAGTGATGGTTGGGTTGATAGCAGGCAGAGTTACTGGGGATATGCCGGGCACAAAACTTTCATTTCAATCGCGAGTGTAGACAGATGGCGTTTCGAATACACAAGATCTCGAGCGAAAAAAGTGGACCCTACATCTGCATCGGCGGTCCGGATGGCGGCTTGTGGTTTTGTGAAAGTGGTACATCGAAGATAGGCCGGCTCGACGTGAATAGTGGAAAAATCAGCGAATTCGATCTTCCCGAGAGCGAGGCGATGCCTATTGGCATCACTCCGGGTGCGGACGGGAATATGTGGTTTTGCGCCAAGAAGGCAAACAAGATCGGCCGCGTGAGCATGCAAGGCGATATCAAGCTATTTGGGATTCCAACGCCAAACGCCGGCCTCGATGGCACATTGGTGGGGCCTGATGGGAATGTGTGGTTCTCTGAAACCGATGCCGACCAGATTGGTCGCATAACCCCGGAAGGAGAGATTACCGAGTTCAGGGATGGGATCACTCCTGGGAGTCGGCCACTGTCAATAGCGACACGCGATGGCGCCATGTGGTTCAGCGAAGCCGCGGGTAACCACATCGGCCGGATTACCCTTGACGGTCACGTCACGGAGTTTGCGATCCCAAGCCATGACAGTCAGCCACGGGCTATGGCAGCGCATCCCGACGGCAGCCTCTGGTTTGTAGAGACCAATAGCAACGCATTGGGTCGAATCGATCGCGACGGTCATATCACCGAACATGCAGTCCCCACGCCGAACTCATCACTCCGAGGCGTCTGCGTGGCCGCGGACGGGGATCTCTGGTTTACCGCCAATTTCGCCAACCGTATCGGCCGCATGAAACCGAATGGTGCCATCGTTGGCGAATACCCCATTCCCGCCGCGAATGCCGGGGCACGATGTATCACCGCTTGGCCCGATGGTCGCCTCTTCTTCACTGCCTTTGACGGCGGCTTCATTGGCGAGGTCATTCCGGAATGAGCAGTAATCTGTGCGCAAGGAACGACGGGATCTCTGATATATCCTCGGCTGGCGTTTGCTGATCACTCCTTGTATCGGCCAACATCACTGCGTGACACGGAAATTTGTACCGAGAATGCGTGTTATCGATACTCGACGTGTAGTGGCATCGGCATGTCCGCTAATTGGGGCGAAGCGGTTATCGCTGTTGCATTGCGGTAATACGTGCTTTTGACCCAAAGCCGCCATTCGCCTCTGCACGATTGGATTGCCGGGAAGCGGTCAAAGAGTGGTAATTTTCATACCACTCGGTAAAGCGCGAAATAGAGGCCGTGGATGATGAAAGTCGACGACAGTGTTGAAAGCCTAGTCCATTGTCTGGTCCATTCGGTCTCGCCGGACTGGCTAGTCAAAGCTGCAAAAGGTCACCACGGCATTGGCAGCGATGATTCCGGTTGCGGAGTCAATTATCATGACCCTAATGACCCCGAGTCGCCGAACAATCGGCCGGGACAGGTGAGACTTTACTACTTTTGGGGTTGGCGGCACGGCGGTCACGAAGCGGTTACAAGCGAGGACGAATATCTTCGTGTATTGGCCAATACGCTGCGTGCCGCTGGCGCGACGGATGCAGCGGACGAGATAAACAAAATCCGCAAGGGCGGGCAAACATGACGGGCCATCGACTAAATCGGCACCTCATAACTAAAGCGTGCATTTGCCCCTGTCCGCTTCTGGCACGACCCGGAAGCGCTTGGCTGCGTGAATTGATTCCGCTAACTGGGGTGAAGCGGACAGCAATGCTGCGGCGCGGTAGGGCAAACTATTGACCCATCTGCGACATAGCCCGGGTCTAAATCCCGCAGCGCAGCAGTCCCTGTGCGCTAAATACAGGCACCGGCCGATGTAGGTGTTCTTAACTCCTGGGAGGGAACGCCATGAAACTTCCCCGTAGGCAATTTCTGCATCTGGCAGCGGGCGCTGCCACGCTGCCGGGTGTTAAGCGGCTAACCCACTATTCCCAGAGCTAACGGCCAGATATTCTGATATTTGGTTGGTACTGACATACATCCCAAAACGCACGAGTTCCAATGCCGGGCAAGATTTTTATCAATTACCGTCGCGGTGACGACTTTGCTTTTACGCAGGCGCTATTGGCCCGCCTGGAACAGGCGTTTCCTCCGGACCAGATATTCATGGACGTGGACAGCATTCCGGCCGGAACTGATTTCGTGGATTTTTTGAGTGAGCAAGTCGCACAATGCGATGTCCTACTCGCAGTACTCGGTAGGAATTGGGTTGACGCCCGTGACACAGCGGGCGCCCGTCGACTTGACAGGCCCGACGATTTCGTTCGCATCGAAATTGAATTGGCGCTCAAGCAAGGCAAGCGCGTCATCCCCGTATTGCCGCACGAACTCAAATGCCGCGGCCAGACGAACTGCCCGAAGCCATACGGGCACTGGCTCGGCGGCACGCCGTCCGTCTGACACACGAACGCTTCCGGGCAGACGCGCAGGGCCTGATCAAAGCGGTCCAGCAGGCACTCGACGAGTCGAGGTGCACCGGCAGGCACAGGTTGACGCTGACCGGCAGGCCAAGGCGGAGGAACAGCGCAAGCGCGAAGAAGATGCCCGAGTTGAAAGCCAAATTTGGCGTGTTCCGGGGAATGCAATGAGACGACGCGAGTTCATATCGCTGCTTGGCGGCGCAGCGGCATCGTGGCCGCTCGCGGCACGCGCGCAGCAGGCGGCAAGGGTGCCGCGCATCGGATGGATTTCCATCGGCACGCCCCAAGGATCGGAGTTCTTTGAAGCCGTTAGGCAGGGACTGCGGCAGTTAGGCTATGTCGAGGGTCAATCCGTCATCATCGAGCCGCGTTGGCCGGCCGACATCGGTGATCGCGTGCCAGAACTCGTGCGCGAACTGCTGGCCCTCAATGTACAGGTTATTGTGGCCCAGGGAGCGATTGTGCCCCTAGTGCGCCGCGTAATCGAGTTGACTCCCGTGGTGTTCGGTTATAGCAGCGATCCGGTGGAGGCTGGGCTAGTGAATAGCTTCAGCCGGCCAGGCGGTAATTTCACCGGTGCAACATTCATGTCCTACGAGCTGAATGCGAAGCGGGTCGAACTATTGCGAGAGGCGTTTCCGCACGTCAAGCGCTTGGCGATATTGTCCAATCCATTGCATCCGGGGGAGCCCAGCGAGCTGAAAGAATCCGAGAAGGGCGCCGAGAGGCTCGGTATCGAGCTTTCCTATGCTCAAATGCGGTCGGTCGCTGAAATCGAGCCGGCGTTAGAGCGCATACGTGAAGCGGGGGCCGAAGGAATGATCGTTCTGCCGGATGGGCTGGTCATGCTGCATCGCAGGAAAATCATAGAATTTGCAGCACTGCAGCGTATTCCCGTTATTTCTGGATGGTCCGAATTCGCCAGATCGGGCGGCACCATGACCTACGGACCCAACCTCAAAGCTGTATTCCAGCGGCTGGCAATATACGTCGACAAGATTCTCAAAGGAGCGAATCCGGGCGAGTTGGCCGTCGAGCAACCGACCAAATTCGAGCTAGTGATTAATCTCAAGGCCGCCAAGACGCTCGGCCTCGACTTGCCGCCAATGCTGCTCGCCCGCGCGGATGAGGTGATCGAATAGGCCTGGCTTTGCACACGCATGTTGCTGCATCTGCTCACGGCAGCTAATGGCACGACTCTGAAGCGCTTGGCTGCGCGTATTGATTCCGCTAACTGGGGTGAAGCGGACAGCGATGCTGCGGCGCGGTAATGCGGGTAATTGAACTTTAGGCGACATTGCAACTCGCCGTTCCTGCCCGACTTTGTGCCTGCTAATCTCCCAGCGGAACTGGGAAACGCGCCATGGTGGCGGATGCCGAGCATGCGCCTGACACTGAGCCGAAGGCCAAAATCTTCATCTCTTATTCGCGCAAGGACATGGCGTTCGCGGATCGGCTCGAAGCTGCGCTCACGGCGCGCGGGTTTGAACCACTGATCGATCGCGCAGAGATTTTCGCCTTCGAAGATTGGTGGAAACGGATCAAGGCACTTATAGGACGTGCCGACACCGTTGTGTTCGTGCTGTCCCCCGATTCGGTCGCCTCCGATGTGGCGCTCAAAGAGGTCATACAAGCGGCTTCATTCAATAAGCGGTTCGCGCCGATCGTCTATCGGCGCGTTAAGGACGACGCAATCCCTGAGGCGTTACGGCGACTTAATTTCATTTTTTTTGACGACCCGACTCGCTTCGAGGCGAGCGCTGATCAACTTGCCGAGGCGCTGCGGACTGACATTGATTGGATCAGACAGCACACGGAGTTCAGCGAAGCAGCCCGTCGTTGGGAGGCGGCACGGCGTCCGAGTGGGCTATTGCTGCGCTCGCCGGCATTGGACGAGGCCGAGCATTGGATCGGCGACCACCCGGTTGCCGCGCCCCCACCGACGGACGAAGCACTTGCCTTCATTGACGCAAGTCGCCGCGACGCAAGCCGACGAATTTTGCGTGCGCGGGCGAGCGTGCTCGGAGTTATTGCTATGACCATAATTGCCGCCTTGGCGTGGCGGTATCAGCAGGTGCTCGGTCAGCATATATATTGGTATGGCCACGTGCGTAGCCACGTTCTTACTGCTGCGCAGGAAGCAGTGTTGCGCCCTCAGGATGCATTCAAAGAATTACGGACTGTCCCAACATGATCGTTGTGCCGGCAGGTACGTTCGTGATGGGCTCGCCCGATGGCTCCGGTCAGGCGTCCGAGCACCCACAACATCGCGTCGAGATTTCCAGGCCCTTCGCAGTCGGCAAATTTGCATTGACCTTCGACGAATGGGACGCCTGCGTTGCACACGGCGGGTGCATCCCAATAACATATGATTCCGGCTGGGGCCGCGGTTCGCAGCCGGCGATCAACGCCAGTTGGGACGAGGCACAACAATACCTGGCCTGGTTACGGATGCTGACCGGCAAGCCCTATCGACTGCTGACCGAGGCCGAGTTCGAATATGCCGCGCGCGGGGGACGCAGACGAATTATCCCTGGGGTGACGACATCGGCGACGCGAACGCCAACTGTGACAGCTGCGGCAGCCGATGGGACAACAAGCAGACGGCGCCAGTCGGCTCATTCCCTGCGAATGCGTTCGGTCTCCACGACATGCATGGCAACGTCTGGGCGTGGCTGCAGGATTGCTTTCCGTTCAACGCCAACTACGACGGAGCCCCCACGGATGGGTCAGCGAATACGGCCGGCGATTGCAATAACAGGGTCAATCGCGGCGGTGCCTGGTCAAACGATCCATACTTCCTCCGCTCAGCCCACCGAAACGGGAGTTTGCCGGTTTCCCGTCGTAACTACCTTGGCTTCCGGGTCGCGAGGTCGCTTAGCCCTTGAATTTCTTGATCTCTGCCCTCTTGATAAGGCCAGTAGGACAGTCAGATTGAAGGTCCGTTCATGGCACTACCCTGACCCGATAGCGGGGGCGCAGCAGGTCCGCTATGCCAGGGTACTTCCGCCATCTTTTTTGTTCGGCTATCGCCGAAGTATCGTCGACCTGAGCGCGCCGTCGTCAGTAAGTGCTGAGGCCATGGCCTGCAGATCAAACGACACCAACTCATTGGTGGCGAACCTTGTCAGCTGGCTCAGTTTATCGCTCGCGCGGTCGAAGAAGCGGCCCTTCGTGCATTCTGCCGCATTGGGTCGGGAGACGGCCGCAAGGAGGCGGGCGGCCATCCGCTCGACAGCGGTCGCGGCCGCGCCACGGTCATCGATCAGCGCGATGCACCGCGTCAACGCTGCGCCGTCAAGATGGTAGAGGGTAAGCGGATAGCTCTGCAGCTGAAGATGAAATAGATGTACCAATGCCCAGCACGTTGCTTGCAATGGCTCGTTGCCGGCACGATCGAGGAAATAGCTCTCGCTGGCGGGGAAGAGGCTTTTGACGCCATGGCGTGCGTCCAATTTCAGCAGGTAGCCGCCGACCATACCCTGCGCGGTGCGCCGTTGCCCGATGGTGAGCGCAGCGGCAATGATATTGTCGGGAGAGCCGAAATGGGCGCGGATGCGGCGGCGCTTGGTGCGAAACTGCTTCAATTGATGCGCGGACAGGAAGCCGTACAGACATTCCGTAATGGCTCGCGCTTCGGGGCTCGATTGATGCTGGTAGCTGTTCCGCAAAGCGCCACTGCCGACAGGAAGGTGTTTGTCCGGCGCTGAAACATGCACAAGACGGCGGTCGGTCAGGCCGGATTCCGGGGTATGGACGAATGACCGGAAGCCGCGGCCGATGGCGAGGTTGTGCAGCACCCGATCCTGCGTCAGCAGCGCGGAACGCGCATCCAACAGTTTATCGAGGATCTCGATGTCTGGAATCCCCGGATGCTCGGCTGCCAGAAATACAAACTTGACCGGCCGCTCGCCCAAGCGCTGGCGGAGCTGCCCGACGAGTGGGGATTCCTGGCCAACGCATTCGTCAACGACGACCCGTTCAATGCGGTTCATGAGCGGACTCGCGGATAACTCCGGCGTCGGAGCGTGGTCCATTGCACCACGCTGGCCATCATACTCCATCGATGTCGACGCTACGATACTGCGTCTTTGGCAGCCTTTACCGGCCGGGCCCTGATGATCTTCCGAGCCGGCTTCGCCTTGAATATTGTTGGCTCCTTTGTGAACGGATTGATGCCTTTGCGCGCTTTTGTGGCGGGCTTCTTGACGACGACAAATTTCGCGAATCCAGGCACAAAGAAGGCTCCCGTTCTCTTGAGTTCTTTATAGCCTATTTCCGCGAGCGACTCGATGACGCCCTTGACGTCCTTCCGCGCAATATTGTTTGGATGATGCTCAGAGATTTTTTGAATGAGCTCCGACTTCGACATCAACTTGGCCATGTCTCCTCCCTGCTTCCGAATCGTCCTGTGACTACGTTAGTCTAAAGTTTGTGGAGTCAGGGGTCTATGGCCTATTTCGCAGCGCAATGGAAGACCCATGGGTTGCCCTTCTATGAGTTCTCGCTCTAGACAACCTTGGCTATTCGGCTCCGCACCTCAACCAGACGCGAGGCGAGTTGCGCTCGTGTGAGAGTAATGTGGTGTTCCAGGATAAAAAACAAATCCGAGTGTCGCTGTGGAAGGACTCTCGCTGCGCGGTCGATATCCTCCAATTCGGTTTGGAGGCTGACCACTTGACGAGTGGTCAGTTCTGTTTGCGATGTCTCTTCAACAATCCTCAGGCGGCGATATAATTTACGCATCTGGTCGTGCAAAAACCACCGATATAGCTTGGGTGCAAAATTGAACAGCGGGATGCCGATCGCTATGGCTGTGACCAGCACCGCGATCGCCCTTTGCACATGGACAGTTAGCCACAAAGGCAAATGCCTTTGCAGAAGCGATGGGCCGTTCTTGTAGAAATCGGTGACACTCGCAGCCATGGGATATTCCGGGTCGGTCTGCGTGGGGAATTCGCCGGCACGCTGGAAAATCCCCGGTCCTCCATGTTCTTTTATCAGTGTCTGCAACAGCAGACTTACAATCTGAGGATGGAGATCGTCGCGGATCAGTATGCGGACAGTGGTCGCGATGAGTGTCACGTCATTCGGTGGAATGTTCGCTGCAATATCAAACACGCCCTGGGGCAATGTCAGCCGAACAAGATCGGGGAAGATACGGGTAAGCGCTTCCGCCCTTGCGAAGCTCATGAGCCGGACGTTGGGCATTCGCAGCATGGTTTGGACGGCTGGTGATTCCGGCGCGCTGGCGATCCAATAGGCATCCACCTTGCCATCCCTCAGCGCCTCGACCGCAGCCGTTCCCGCGATAGGCAGAAATGTCGCGGTCTCGGCCGTGACGCCATCCGTACCAAGGACGTGCTCGGCTGCTTGCCGGACAGCGGTTCCCGCCGGCCCAACGGCGATGCGTTTGCCTTTGAGTTGCGAAAGACGGTCAAACGCCTCGGCCGACGAGTAAAAAACCCAAAATGGATTGTTATAAACAATCCCTATCGATAGCAGCCCGGGCGCATGCTCGCCGTCCGAAGTGCCCCCATACATAAAGGCAAATTGAACGCCGGAAACCGCATCTTGCAAAAGACCGAGATTCTCCACCGATCCCGGAGATTCGCGAAACTCCAGCTTCACATTGGCACGCGCGAATCGCTCCCGATATCGCTGGGCGTAAAAGCTCGTAGGTGGTGCCTTTGATGACCGAGGTGGCCATTGCAATCTTCGATGGCGGCGCGGGAAAGAAATAGATCAACGCCAGCGAAACAATGCCTGCGATGCATAGGATCGCGGCCAATCCTTTGAGCAGATGCCAGCGATTAAACCCCAGCATGAATCGTTCTCCACGAGTTGCGTCCGTCGCCGGTGCGCTACGTCAAACGGTCCTGCGGTCCTGGCGCGGCAAGAGGTGTCTGGACTGAAGGCGGCCTTGCCGATGATTCGATACGCAAGGGCCATTGCGCGAACAGGCGGGAGCGGATTGGACGCTCTCCCAGCCGGCGATGCCTGGGGCTGCCTATCGCCGATGTCAGTATGCTAGCCCAAGCGTGCTTGAATAGATAGATGGCGCTTGCTGGCCGTGCTGCATCGTGACAATCGCCGGCTGCATCTTTACGCTTTGCTCTGAGGCAGTGGCTCCTTCGGGGCAGTTTCATGTCGCGCATCTTTCTTAGCCATTCGAGCCAGAACAATGACGAAGCTGTCGCTTTGTACGATTGGCTAGGGCGCGAGGGCTGGAAGGACGAAATCTTCCTTGACCTCGACCCGATGCGGGGCATTGCGGCGGGCGAACGGTGGGAGCGGGCGCTGAACGAGGCGGCGAACCGCTGCGAAGCGGTGCTGTTTCTCGTGTCGAAGGCGTGGATTGCGTCAGGCTGGTGCCGCAAGGAACTCAATCTCGCTCACCGACTTAACAAGCGATTGTTCGGGGTCCTGATCGAGGACCTGACAGTCGAGGAAATTCCAAAGGATCTGAGCGGCGAATGGCAGCTTGTCCGCCTTGCAAGCGGCCGCGATCATGTGATGCTGCACGCGGTCGTGCCGATCACGCACGAAGAGGTCCACGTCACCTTCTCGCAGGAGGGGCTGCAACGTCTCAAGCAGGGACTTGAGCAAGCAGGCCTTGATCCAAAGTATTTTGCTTGGCCCCCTGCCGACGATCCGGACCGGCCGCCGTATCGTGGTCTTCGTTCACTCGAAGCAGAGGATGCTGGCATCTTTTTTGGCCGCGATGCGCCGGTAGTCGAGGCACTCGACCGATTGCGCGGTTTGCGCGAAGCGGCTCCCCCGCGATTGTTCGTGATCCTTGGCGCGTCGGGTGCGGGCAAATCATCGTTCCTGCGTGCAGGCCTCTTTCCTCGGCTCGCACGCGACGACCAGACCTTCCTGCCATTACCGATCATCCGGCCGGAGCGCGCGGTGATCTTTGGCGACCACGGGTTGCTGCGTGCCCTCGAAGAGGTTTGCCGGGCTTTCAAGATCACTACGGCACGCGCCGATTTGCGTGCGGCGATCGAAGGTGAAGCAGCAACACTCGGCCCTATGCTACAAGCGCTCACCGAGCAGGCAACACCGGCAACTCTCGATCACGACATCAAAACAAAGCCACCTACGCTCATTATTTCCATCGACCAAGGCGAGGAATTGTTTCTTGGAGAGGGGCAAGATGAGGCGCGAGCCTTTCTCACATTGCTGCGGGATTTGCTCCGCCAGGATAGTCCTTCGCTGGTCGCACTGTTCACGATTTGCTCGGATGCCTATGAACCGCTCCAGCTCGCTAAGGAACTTGACGATGTTCGTCAGGAAACCTTCAGCCTTCCGGCCATACCGAAAGGTTCATATGCCGAGGTGATCAAGGGACCAGCGCTGCGGATGAAGGGCACGGGACGCCCTCTTAAGCTCGAAAGCAGCTTGATCGAAACCCTGCTCGCCGACATTGAGGAAGGCGGAGGAAAGGATGCATTGGCGCTGCTCGCATTCACGCTTGAGCGTCTTTATCTCGAATACGGCGGGCGCGGTCAGCTGATGCTCTCGGATTATAGAGCGCTGAAAGGCATCAAAGGATCGATCGAAGCGGCGGTCGAACTGGCGTTCAAGGAGGCTGACAAAGACCCTGCGATTCCGAAAGACCGCCAGGCGCGGCTTGCTTTGCTTCGCCGTGGGTTGATCCCTTGGCTCGCTGGGATCGATCCCGACTTTGGTAGCCCACGCCGGCGCGTGGCGCGAAAGTCGGAAATCCCCGCAAGAAGCGCGGCCACTCATCAATTACCTGGTCGCGCAGCGGCTGCTTGCAACGGACATTTCTAAGGAAACGGGTGAGCAGACCATAGAGCCGGTGCATGAGGCACTGCTGCGGCAATGGGGACTGCTACAGGGCTGGCTGGCAGAAGATGCCGGACTCCTGAGCGTGATTGACGGTGTCAAGCGCGCGTCTCGGGATTGGGCTGCGAACGGCAAGAACTCCATCTGGCTCGTACATTCGAGCGGCCGGTTGGAAGCGGCGGAGCGGCTGCGAGAACGACCGGACCTCGCGGCAAATCTTGACCCGACGGATCGGGAGTACCTCGCGGTCTGCCGGAAGGCACAGGCGGCGGCAACAGGCCGGACGCGCCGTGTGCAGGCCCTCATTTACGTGCTGCTGGTCGCCATCATTGCCGGTCTCGTTGGGTGGATCAATCAGGCTTATGTCAAGGAGCAGATGAATTGGTACATTACGATGCGGCCCTACAAGGCTCGCGAATGTTGACCCTTATGTGCTCAAGCCCGAGGCTGAGCGGGCACTGAAGCCGCTGGCGACCTTTCGTGAGTGTGCCAAGCATTGTCCCGAAATGATCGTCATTCCGGCTGGTAGTTTCACGATGGGATCGTCCGCGAATGAAAAGGGCCCCTTGGGGAATGAAGGCCCGCAGCACGCGGTCGCGATCGCCAGGCCCTTCGCCGTATCCAAGTTCGTTGTGACGTTTGACGATTGGGATGCCTGTGTGTCGGTAGGCGCGTGTCCTGAGGCTAGCGACAGTGGTTTGGGCGGGGCACAAAGCCGATCATTAACGTCAACTGGGAAGACGCCCAGCAGTACGTGGGGTGGCTCTCCAGAATGACCGGCCAGCCCTACCGCCTGCTCTCCGAGGCCGAATGGGAATACGCGGGTCGCGCGGGCAGCACGACAGCCTACTCCTGGGGCGACGATATCGGCGTGGGGAACGCCAATTGCAAAGGGTGCGGCAGCCAGTGGACAACCGGGAGACTTCACCCGTTGGCTCATTCAAGCCGAACGCGTTCGGCCTCTACGACATGCATGGCAACGTGTGGCAATGGCTAGAGGACTGCTATCACGGTGATTACAAGGAGGCGCCCGTGGATGGCTCGGCGTGGACCAGCGGAGATTGCAGCATCCATGTTGTCCGCAGCGGTGCGTGGAACCTCGAACCGCAGTATGTCCGCTCGGCCTTCCGCGTTAGGTTTACCACCGTCGGCCGCGACTTCAACTTGGGTTTCCGGGTCGGAAGAACGCTTATTACGACTTGAATACCTCTTTACCTCTTTACCAGTGTGAGTGCGGTTTCGTCCCGCTAATTATCAAATGATACATTCTGTCCTTCGACATAGCCGAGCTTGCGAAGACCCTCGCGGAATGCTTCGGTTTGAAGGCGTATGTTTCGGGGGAGGTCGTGTTGAGGAACCCGATTGCCGGCATCGCTGATGGCTGCGCGCGCCGCAAGCGGCCACGCTACAGCGCCACCGAGCAGCGTGATGAACTCGCGCCGTCTCACTCGATCACCTCGTCGGCGCGGGCGAGTATTTCCGCCGGCAGGTCGAAACCGAGCAGCTTGGCGGTCTTCAATTGATTACGAGTTCGAATTTTACCGGTTCCTCGACCGGCAGGTCGGCGGGTTTCGCACCTCTGAGGATTTTGTCGACATAGCCGGCGGTGCGGCGATACTGGTCGAAGTCGTTCGGGGCATACGACATAAGTCCTCCCGCCTCGACATATTCCCTGTATCCGTACATCGTCGGTAAGCGGTTGCTTGCCGCGAAATTCACGATCTCCATGCGATGCGCGAGCAAGAAACGATCCACCAATACCATAATTGCATCAGGGCGCGCGCTGGCAATGGCGGAGAATGCGTCTTTGAAATCATCGATGCGACGAACCTCCTGAATGGGTTTTAGCGTCAGGTTCAAGGCTGCGGCCGCGGCCCTCGACTGGTGATAGAAATCGATGATAGCGGGATTGGCCGAGTTCCAAATCACCGCAACACGGGAGGTCCCCGGCACCGCCTCCTTCAGAATTTGCACACGCTTGCCTTCCAGCTCCGGCCCAAGGATCGTGAACCCGGCGATATTCCCGCCCGGCCGAGAATAGCTTGCGACGAGTCCGGAATCGACAGGATTGCCGCTCGAGGCAAACACAATGGGAATGGTGTTGGTGGCCCGTTTGGCCGCGAGTGTGCCCGGGGTACCTGTTGTCACGATAACGTCAGACTTGAGGCGAACCAGTTCGGCCGCAAGCCTTGGGAGGCGCTCATCGCGCCCCTCCGCCCATTGGAACTCGAAGGCGATGCTCGCCGTCAACGTGGCCCAGCTTGCGCAGCGCCCCACGGAACGCGTCGACCTGAGGGCGCTCCAAAGACGGTGAGGAGGTGCCAAGGTAAACCGACCCGAGCAATCTTTTTCTGCTCCCCCTGCGACGCGACCGGCCACGCCGCCGCTAATCCAGTAATTCCTGCAATGAAATCGCGTCTTCGCATTGCCTACCCCCAGGTTCGGGGTGCCGCCAATTCGTGCTTTCAACTCAAGCCCATCAAAACAGGAATTTGCGAATTGCGAAATGCGACGTAATGGTCATTTTGCGGTGCATCAATTTAGAACTGCATATGACCGAGTT